>NZ_SJPE01000020.1 GCF_004329815.1 Flavobacterium silvisoli
CATCATTAAAACAGAGTTCAACCTTTACAGTAGCTCATTAGGCTTTGATCAAACAAAACATAGAATAAGTAAAAGCATTAAGTCTTATAATGAACTAAGGCCACATGCCAGTTGTGATTATTTAACCCCTAACCAAGCACATTTACAATCAGAAATATTAAACAAGAGATGGAAAAACTATAATAGAAGTTTTAATCATGAAAAAGCAATTGTATAGCAACTTTAGGATTAAAAAGTATATTTGTATAGCTATAATAGGATTTATTTAATAACCTGTATAGTTATTTTAGGACGGGTCAAGGACGGGTCACCTGTATAGCAAAGGCATGGATAAAGCATACCAAAGGCATAGATAAAGCATCAATGGTGACAGAAACGGTCATTTTATAATACAGAAAAGAAAAATTCCTCAATCTGTAATAATAAATACTGTAAATTCTAATAACTAGTTCATAATAAAACAATTGCAACACATCTTCAACTCCATTTTTAAAACAAATACATAGATTAAGCCGAAGAAAAAATTCGGTTCTGATATTCCTAAACGGAACTAATAGATTTTTTTTCGGTAGGGTATTGCATTTTTCAACTGTTTAGACTCGAAAAATTGTAAAAAAAGAGACTATGCATACCTCGAAACAAATTCAATCCTCGAAAATTCAGGTTCGTTACATTCCTTTAGGAAGGCATTACACATACAAGTATTTTTAATCCATTTTTTATAAATTATTAATCATCAATCAATCATGAAAAAAGTTATTCTTTTAGCGACAGCACTACTGCTGACCTCCAAAACAATCACGGCGCAAACTTCAAGGACACCCGATTGGACGCACAACATTGACATTACCAACAGCGATCAGGCGACAGACATTTGGGTAAACCCCGAGGGGGAAACCTACGCCTTCGCCCGAATCGTAAACTACAACGGGCAATTGGACGCGTTGGTCATCACCAAAACAAACAATCAAGGGCAGGAAGTCTGGAGACGATTCCTGTATGCAGTAAGTGCTGATTGGCAGTTGTTTGCCAACGCCGTGACCGGCGACGAGAACGGTAACGTGTACTTCATGTACAACGAAAAAACAAGATACACCGACAGCAATCGCAACCGCATTGCCATTCGAAAATACAGCCCGGCGGGAGACGTGATTTGGAGTCAGTACCTAACCGACTCGGTGGAGAACCGAACCGAAGAAGCCCAACGCAGGGTGTTGGAATACAAAAACGGGGCATTGTACCTATTGGGATCAATGTACGATGAAAACCTTTGGACGACCCAAGACGCTGACGGCATCCTGTACAAAGTGGCGGCCAACAACGGAAGCGTCATTTTTCGAAAAGTGTACAACAGCCAATACAGCTCCGATGACATGCTGAAAGACATCGCGGTAAACGACAATGGCGAAATTTGGGCCATCGGCCGAAGCCGAGGCTATGCCTACTCAGGTAATATTTATTCGAATTACGACAGCGTGGCCCTAAAATGGGATGCCAGCGGCAATTTGCAATGGGAACGCAGACTCAACGGAACCGGAAATGCGGAAGACTTTGGCATCAACCTGACCGTAGATGCGGCGGGCAACTGTTATACCTCGAGCCAACTCAAACGACTGTCCATCAACGCGCTTCAGGTGGTCATCGAAAAACTATCCCCCACCGGAACGGTTTTGTGGTCCACGGCATCGGTAAGTTCAAGCACCGGGTATACGACTAAACAACCCATCAAAGTATTGCCCAACGGCAATGTGGTGTTTGCAACGTCAAATGCAGACGGCATCAACCTTATAGCCTTGAGTGCCGACAATGGCGCGCAACTATGGGCGACCAATTTCAACAGAAACAATCTGGGGGCTCAAAACCGTCAAAGTGATTTGGCGGTAGACCACAACGGGAATATCTACATTACGGGTTCTTCACGAGATAACACCCCTTACGGCGACGGGATTGACATGACAACGCTGAAGTATAGCGCTAACGGGCAATTCTTGTGGTATTCCC
This sequence comes from Flavobacterium silvisoli, assembly GCF_004329815.1. Taxonomy (GTDB): domain Bacteria; phylum Bacteroidota; class Bacteroidia; order Flavobacteriales; family Flavobacteriaceae; genus Flavobacterium; species Flavobacterium silvisoli. The sequence continues at coordinate 2,002 of NZ_SJPE01000020.1, forward strand.
ACATTACATTCGGCAATTATGCCACGGCGGGAGATTTTGGCGATGTTGTCAAATGGAATCCGGCCAACGAAAGCGTATATGTGGTGGGCAGTGTTCAAGACGCGAACTTCAACAGCAACTACCTTATCGCCAAGTATGGTGAAAGTGCTTTGGACGTGCCAAGCCTCAACCAAAGTCAGGTACACCTCTACCCCAACCCTACCCGTGACCTCTTGAATATAAAACTGCCATCGAGTGAAAACCTGGCCTTTGCATTGTACGATGTAAACGGAAGACTCATCCGACAATGGCAACCCGACCAACAAGCCGACGGCCACCATCAAATTGATTTAAGCGATCTAATCCATGGGGTCTACGTGTTAAAAGTCAATGCAAACGACTATAATTTCTCTCATAAAGTAATTAAAAGTTAATGCTTCGAAATTTGCTGTAAACTTGGAGAAACAGGATGGATACCGTTACAGGAAATTCGCTCCGCATTTGATACAAGCCGATAGTACTCTTCCAAAAAACAGAAATAAAAAAAGCATCTTGTACAAGATGCTTTTTAAAATCATACCCCGGTATGAGATTACTTCGTTGCGATGAACATATCATAATCGGCAGCCGTGGCGATAACCTGCTGTATGATTTCCGGACTCACTGATTTTTCTTGAGCATCCGATTCATTTTCAGGCACGCCCAAGGTTTCAAAAAAAGCGGAGAATCCTTTCGGACTGTGAATGTTAATCCATTTACACGCTTTCTCAGTAGTATTGTTAAAACTGTGAAGCGTATTGGGTGGCAGATTCACAAAATCGCCGGCTTTCGCCTGTACAAGCTCACCGGCCACCAAAAACTCCATCTCACCTTCTAACAGGTAAAAAGATTCATGATAACTGTGGTGCAAATGAGGCGGCGGCCCTTGGACTTTAGCCGGAGTTTCGCCAATCATAATGTCATAATCCCCACTAGCATCCAGTGGGGTTACTTTATGACCTAATACCCAACGTGTGATTTTCTGATTCGTTTTTTGATTCATTTTTTGATTTATTTATGAGATTATTATCTCACAAAGATACAATGTATTTTGAAACTACAAAATTTTATAAGATATTTGTCTTATGAAAAAAGAATACATCAGTTCGGGCAGAAAGAACCAAAAACGACAAACCAGAGATAAAGTACTGGCAGCCACACGTGAATTAATAGAAAAACAAGTTGAGTTTACCTTAGAAGAAGTTGCTGAAACGGCAGGAGTATCACGAGCCACGGTTTACCGGTACTACTCAAACGTAGCCACGCTATCCGCGGAAGCGGTGCTGGACATGCAGACCAAAAATTCAGAGCTCCTGTATCGCGATTTGAAAGGGAACGATCTAAGGTCGCAGTTGCTCGAAGTACAAAACTATTACAACCAGTTATCGCTTACCAATGAGCTGGCCTTCCGAAAATACCTGGGTATCGTACTGAATAATCCTGCTGAAACCATACAAAGCAGAGGTGGCCGAAGAGTAGAAACCATAAAAAAAGTTATGGAAGGAGTCTATCCCGACATGCCTGCAAACGATATCGAAAAAATAACCAGCATCATGAGCCTCTTTATGGGAATAGAATCCCTCATAGTTACGAAAGACGTTTGCAAATTAACCAATGAACAATCAATGGATCATTTAAAATGGGGACTTGAGTTATTACTAAGCGGCTTTCTGTCAGAGCAACAAAAGAAACGTTCATAAATTATATAACTTTTAGCCCCAATAGTACAACACCAATACCAAAAGGCAAGGCTAATTTGCAGCACAAATCAACACCCAAAATAGTCCTTTATAAAGGCATATTCGTATTTTTATACCCTTAAAATCAATCAAAAATGAATCATCAATTAGACAAAGACGCTGCCGCACTGCAGCAATTGCTCGACAGCGTAAAAGAACAGGGGCTCGACTATCTCAGGACACTCGACACCCGACCGACCTCCACCAACGCCCGAATATCCGAGTATCAACACTTACCACACCACGGATTGGGAGCCGAGGGAGCCTTGCAAGCTTTCAACCAACGACTGGAACCGCTCATCGTGGCCTCATCAGGGCCGCGCTATTGGGGTTTTGTTACCGGAGGCACTACACCGGCTGCGATAGCGGGTGACTGGCTGGCAACCCTCTACGATCAAAACACCCAATCGGTAAAGGGGAACGGAGACAACTCGGCTCAAATCGAAATGGAAACCATGCAACTCCTACTGGAATTGTTTGAGCTGCCCCAAAACTATTTGGGCGGCTTTGTGACCGGAGCCACGATGTCGAATTTCACCGCTTTGGCCGTAGCCCGACAATGGATCGGAGCACAAAAAGGGCTGGACTTCGCCAAAGACGGGGTCACAACCCCCATAAAAGTACTGACGGCTACCCCCCACTCGTCGGCCTTAAAATCGCTGGCACTCCTGGGCATTGGCAGCAGCAACATTGTAAAAGTTAACGTAGCCGAGGGCAACCGAGAGGCCATCGACCTCAACGATTTAAACACCCAAATCAACCTCTTGCAAGGCGAACCGTTTTTGCTCATTTCGAGTGGCGGCACGGTCAATACAGTCGATTTTGATGATTTTGAAGCCATCGCCCAATTAAAAGCAAAACATAATTTCTGGTGGCACATTGATGCCGCTTTTGGTGGATTTGCTGCTTGTTCGCCCACATACAAACACCTCATAAACGGATGGGATAAAGCCGACAGCATTACGGTAGACTGCCACAAATGGCTCAATGTGCCATACGAAAGCGCCGTATTTTTGATTCAGGAGAAACACCGAAACCTGCAGGTGGAAACCTTTCAAAACTCGAATGCCCCTTATTTGGGAGATCCGTTGGAAAATTTTACCTACCTGAATTTCCTGCCCGAAAACTCCAGACGCCTGAAAGCCCTGCCGGCTTGGTTTACGCTGATGGCTTATGGCAAAGAAGGCTATCGCGACATGGTGGAAAACAACATCCGTCACGCCCAACAATTCGGAGCCTTCATAAAGGCAGACGACTCGTTTGAATTATTGGCACCGGTGCGGCTCAATACCGTTTGTTTTACCCTGTCGGGGACGGAAGGACAGGCTAATGTTACCGCTTTTTTGCAAGCTGTAAACGATACCGGCCAGGTATTCATGACCCCTACGGTTTATCAGGGTAAAAAAGGAATCCGGGCCGCTTTTGTCAACTGGAGAACCACTTCAAAAGACATTGAAATGGTAACCGAAATTATGAAAAACATCTTCTTAAAAATACGCTGAATCATGCCGGAAATTATCGATTTGAGCCAGGAGATATACGCGGGCATGCCGGTTTTCAAAGGACTGCCCGACGTAAAAATGGAGGTCCACGTTACCCATGAAGCCTGGGAGGGGATCGAAAATCCGAAGACCGCTACCCCGGCAGTGTACCGGTTGGAGTTGAGCGAGCATTCGGGGACCCACGTGGATTCGCTGAGCCACATGGCTGCAGCTTACTGCGAGCAAACCATCGATACCATGCCGCTATCGATGTTTTACACCAGAGGCCTTTGCCTCGATGTTTCGCACAGGGGCCTACAGGAATTCATCACGACAGCCGATATCGAACAAGCCCTTAGTAAAGACAAACTGACTATTCAAAAGGGAGATACCGTTTTGCTCTACACCGACCATTACCGCAGGCATTACGGTACAAGCGCTTGGCCCAACGGCCCGGGGATCACAGTAGAAGCCGCCCGTTGGCTGGGCCATCAGGGCATTGCGGCTTTTGGCGTAGAAACCCTGTCGCCCGGCATTCCAAAACAAGGCAATAAAGAAGTACATCACATCGGTGGAGAAATGGGATATACCCATTACGAAAACCTCATCAACCTGCACCTTTTGGTAGGTCGGGGTTATTTTCGGTTTATAGCCTTCCCGCTAAAAATAAGAGGAGGAACCGGTTCGCCGGTCAGAGCGGTTGCGGTCTTTGAGTAGTTTGATTGCACAAAATCAGTTCAATTCATCCAATCCCAAGAGCAACAACTGCGCGGTAGCTTCATTGGTCGCCAAAGGCACGTTGTGCACATCGCAAATGCGGATGAGCATGTTGATATCGGGTTCGTGCGGATGGCTCGAATTGGGGTCTTTGAAAAACAATACCATTTTGGTTTTGCCTTCGGCTACACGGGCCGCTATTTGAGCGTCCCCCCCCATCGGACCCGACAACATCTTTTTTACTTTAATGCCAACAGCCTCCACTTTGCCTCCCGTAGTTCCGGTGGCGATGAGTTTGATGTTTTCCTTTTCGAGGATGTGTTTGTTTTTATTGATAAACTGAACCATGTCAGCTTTCTTCCCGTCGTGGGCGATAATCGCGATTTCCATGTCGTGTTTTTTACAAATATAAAATAAAAAAGAGCAAAGCTTAAAAAGGGGAAGGCGAACTGCCATACAGCGAATTACCTCAAAAAAGCAATCCTCAAATTGTTGGGTTGGCGTGGGCACAATACTATCCCTTCAACCGCCCTGTTCCTCCTATGGGTTCAAAACATGATAGGCAATCAAGCCGTCTATCGGGCGGCGGAGCACATTCCCCATTTTGATACCGTATTGCTGTAGTACCGACTCCAATTCATCCTTGAGATAAAAAGCAATGGAACCCACAAAATGCACCGGAACTTCCTTATAGTTGTCGAACTGCATAATGTAATTTTCAACAAATTCCCGCATTTCGGCATCGATAAACGCTTTACAGAAATCGGTATCCTTATGTCGGATAATGAACTGGGCAAACGTGGCCAGATAGGCATTTGGGTTGGGTTCTTTGTACAAATTGTGTTTGATGGCATCGGGGTCAAGGTTGTATGCTTGGGCAAACTCTTTGGCAAGTTCTGCCGGCATTTTCCCGAAGTAATAGGCGCGAATCAAATGACGTCCGAAACGGTTCCCCGAACAGTCGTCCATGGCGATATAGCCCAGCGACTGCACTTTTTGGTGCAACTTGTGTCCATCGTAATAACTGCAATTGCTACCGGTTCCTAAAATGCAGACGATGGCCGGCTCGTCTTTTGGGGTGGTGGCATAAACCGCGGCATACGTATCTTCATACACCGAAACGGCTGCATGGGTAAAATATTCCTGAAACACCTGAGTCAGAAAATTTTTCATGCGGTCGGTCCCACAACCGGCGCCATAAAAAAACAAATGCGTGGCTTTGTCTTTGTTGTGCGAAATGTCAAACCGTTCATTCAGTCGCGCGATAATCGTTTCTTTATCCAATACTTCAGGGTTCAAGCCCAAGGTTTGCGTAGTAAAAAGTATTTTACCGGTCGCATCAATGGCAATCCAATCGGCCTTGGTAGAACCGCTGTCAACGAGTAATTTCATAGTGTCGTGTTGTATTTTTTAGACGAAGAGAGAAGAGACGGATAGATAAGAGACAAACCAGCATTAGTTTTCATTAATACCGATCTATGCGCTATCCGTCTATCAGCTATTATCTCTTCAGTTATTTTAACCCGGTAATGTGTACCGATAAATCAATCAATTTGCTCGAATAGCCGTATTCGTTATCGTACCAGGAAACCAATTTAAAGAACGTCGGATTCAGTCCGATTCCGGCTTTGGCATCGACGATAGATGTTCTCGAATCGCCTACAAAATCCTGAGACACCACATCGTCTTCGGTATAACCGAGTATGCCTTTCATTTCATTTTCCGAAGCCTTTTTCAATACGGCCATGATTTCGTCATAGGTGGTTTCTTTGGCCAACTTTACGGTTAAATCTACCACAGATACATCGACGGGCGGCACGCGGAATGACATTCCGGTTAATTTTCCGTTCAAAGACGGAATGACTTTAGCCACGGCTTTGGCGGCACCGGTTGAAGACGGAATGATGTTAACACTGGCAGCACGTCCGCCACGCCAGTCTTTGCGCGAAGGACCGTCCGCCGTCATTTGGGTGGAAGTCGTGGCGTGAACCGTAGTCATCAAACCTTCTACGATACCGAAATGATCGTGGATTACTTTGGCCAAAGGTGCTAAACAGTTGGTCGTACACGACGCATTGGAAACAACCAAATCCGTCGCCTTAGCTTCGGTGTGGTTGACACCCATAACAAACATAGGCGCATCGGCAGACGGTGCCGAGATGACCACTTTTTTGGCGCCTCCGGCAAGATGCGCGCTGGCGGTTTCCATCGTGGTAAAGAAACCGGTACATTCCGCTACTACATCAACGTCGATGTCTTTATCATCCCATTGGATGAGTTTGGGGTCTCTTTCGGCCGTTACTCGAATGTATCGGTCATTTACATATAACTTACCGTCTTTTACTTCGACCTTGCCGTTAAAACGACCGTGTACCGAATCGTATTTTAATAAGTAAGCCAAATGGGCTACATCTAATAAATCATTGATAGCGACTACTTCTACATTCTCACGGTTCATGGTTTCTCTGAAAACAATTCTTCCGATTCTACCGAAACCGTTTATTCCTAATTTTACTTTTGACATTTTCTCTTTATTGTTAATTCATTAATAGCGCACGAAATCACCTGACAAAGCCAAAAAAGACCTGATTAGGGAACTGTACGTTACGTTTTTATGTTGACATGATTTCTGAAACTCTCAGCAACTCACGGTCGATGTCAGAGTTTCCTTTGATGGCTTGTTCTAAAGGAGTCAGCACTATTTTATCAGCAATCAACCCCACCATGAAGTTAGTTTTGCCTTCAATCAATGACTCGACTGCTTTCACTCCCAATCGGGAAGCCAATACCCGATCAAAGCATGAAGGTGCTCCGCCGCGTTGCATATGACCCAATACCGAAACGCGAATATCGTATTCCGGAAGATGCTCTTCGATGTAATCTTTAAGTTGGAAAACGTTTTTTCCCATTTTCTCTCCTTCGGCTACCACTACTATGCTCGATGATTTTCCTGAAGCTTTACTTCTTTGCAGGGATTCTAAAAGACGCTCCAAGCCTAAGTCTTCTTCGGGAATCAGAATTTCCTCTGCCCCGGCTCCAATTCCGGCATTCAGGGCAATGTGCCCGGCATCTCTTCCCATAACTTCCACGAAGAACAAACGGTTGTGTGAACTGGCAGTATCTCTGATTTTATCAATACACTCTACCACTGTATTCAAGGCAGTATCAAAGCCCAACGTATGACTGGTTCCGTAAATATCGTTGTCAATAGTTCCGGGGATTCCCATTACCGAGAAACCGTATTCTTCATTGAAAATCTCAGCTCCGGTAAACGAACCGTCTCCACCAATCACCACCAAAGCATTTACTCCGGCACTCACCAAATTTTGATAAGCCTTCTCACGGCCTTCTTTGGTCATGAATTCTTTTGAACGAGCCGACTTTAAAATGGTACCTCCCTTGTTCACTATGTTATTTACACTACGAGGACCCATCTCCTTAAAATCACCTTCAATCATTCCTTGGTAGCCTCTGTAAATACCGATACATTCAATATTATGATAGGCACAGGTTCTGACTACGGCACGGATAGCGGCATTCATTCCGGGGGCGTCACCTCCCGAAGTCAAAACACCAATCTTTTTTATGTTTTTCGACATATTTTAAGTATTAAACGGTAAAATTAACAAACAAGAGGTATTATTCTGTCCTTGCTTTGATAATATTGACCAAATCAGGCAAATTCAAACGTTTTCGTTGATAAGTTTTTAATTTATAACCAATAAATAGTAGTTGTTACCACTAATCCTCTGTCGGAACGGCATCACGGTTCTGATTGTGTTCGGTTCTGCGCTTCTCCTCATTTTTATCCTTGATGCGGATATGATCAGGTAACGGGCTGGAGTCGTGAATTTCTTCTGTTTTAGAAATAATCTTGTTTAGTTTAGCATTCTTGAACAAACGGTTTACCAATTCTCTGAAAGTATCAAAATCAACTTCATAAGACAGTCCAAGTCCTTGAGTATAGCCAATCCCCTGACCTATATAAGTAATGTCGTTTTCTTTATTAAAAACTCTTAAATTCAATGTGCCATCCTGATTAACCCTATATTGGACTTCAACATCGCCCACCACAGTTGACTCATTGAGACCTCCTACAGGAACTCCAACTTTTCCGTTGACAGTAATACGGTCATTTATTTTAGAAGAAACCGAAACCCCAAAGCGGCCGTCAGTCTCCAACCCCGGTGTTTTGTCGGCCGTCACATAGTCGATACCTAAATTGAGTTTGCCATTTTCATCTGAAAAAATATCATTGAAAACACTACTTACTTTTTCAAAAGCGATGTTAGAAGTTTGCGATTGATTAATGCCTTCCGGACTCAAAAAGCCCCCAAAAGCCAGTAAATACAAGGCTTGTTTTTGTCGGGTATCTTTATCGTTCAATTTGTATTGAATTTCAGATTTCAGGGTACTTCCCACCGTTGGGAAATTAATATTGAAATCAGGTTCCGGACTGGCCAAATTACCTCTTACTTCTATTGATACTTCAACATCTATCTTTTTATTAAAAGAAGGATTATCTATCAAAACCGCCGGATTAGCGGATGTTTTATAAATAGCTTCCAGATTCAGAGTAGCCGCCATTGGGTCGCCCGACCAAATGATAGAACCACCCTTTTTAACATCAAACTTTTTATCAATCAAACCGCCGTATTTGAAATTATAGGTTCCCGAAATAGCCAGGAAGTCACCCCACATTTCAAATTTGCCCAGAGTATTTATCCTGAACAACAAAGTCCCGAACCCTTTACCTTTCATACCATGACCTGATTCTCTGTTGAGAATAACTTCTATATTAGCATTATCGGTTATTTCAAAATTAAATTCGAGTTCGAGTCCGTTGTAATTCTTGTTCTGAATGATGCTCTCTTTGTCCTTCTTCTTCTTTTCCTGTGGGGTCAGAATGTGGATGTAACTGTTTTCCTCAACAGCCTCAGCATCATTGATTGGAATCTTAATATCGGTGCCTTTAGCCGATTCTGCATCTACTTTGATCATTAGTCCTCCGGTCGGACCTTTTACAGTTGCCGAACCGTTCATAAAGGCTTTTCCGTAATAAGCTGCATCTTCGTGATCCACAGTATTCAGAGCTAATAGCCTGTCTGAGTTCACGGCCAAATCCAATTGCCAATCCCCGAACTGTTTGTGTTTGATAAAACCGTTAATACTTCCTTTGGTATTGAATTTTGTATCCGTTATGTTGGTTTCACGAATGATGAATTTATTTTCGGTAACATCAACTATCGAATTGTTTTCGAAAGCATAATCGGTATTGAGGTACGGTATGGTCAGACCGGCATCGCTCACAAATAATCTTCCGTTGTAGTCTAAATTATTAATATCTCCGTCTATGCGGGCATTCCCCGAAGCGAATCCGCGAATATTGGTGATAACATCCCCTCCTATTTTGCCTAAAATCCCCAAATTGAATTTATCAAAACTCAAATCAACATCGAGCATGGTTTTATTATCTATTATTTCGATATCACCGTTAGCACTGAAAGCCTCTACATTTTGATTTTCAAGGGTAGAATTCAGATAAAATTTACTCAGCGTTTCATCGCCTTTAATATCCAAATTCATTTTGCCCAATGGAATACCGTTGACCTGCAGGCTGTCGATAATCAGTTTGGAAGTTGGTTGGAAAACAGAATTGACTTGCTTAAAATTAATCTTACCGTCCAGATTTCCGTCAAAACGAAATTTTTCTACATCGGGTGTTACTTTATTGAGGTTGACATTATCAAAGGTAAGTTCTAAATCCTTATTGGTTTTGCCGTTCCACTTTCCGATGAAATTGATTTTCTGATCATCATGCGAAACCATCAGATTTTTGAACGAAAAATTGCTGAGTTTTTTATCGAAAACAATCTTGCTATTTTCCGGGTTTTCGTCTTCATTCAAAAACCACAAATAATCTTTGAATTGCAACTCCGATTTGTTGAACCCAATCACGTTTTGGTTATCATTGTTGATGGTGTGGTAAAAATTCAGGTTGTAAAAATCATTGCCTTGTTTTCCGCCTTTGAACTCGGTTCTGAACTGCAGAGTATCATTGGCAAAAGAGTTAATCATACTGAAGTCCCTGATTTTATAATGCTTTGTCTTTATTGAATCCATTTGAATGTAAGCATTATAAAGAGGATTTTTATTGTCAATTTGAATCAGAACTTTGTCAAAAGTATTGTTGTAAGCCGTAACGCTGGGCGAATCAAAACTCAGATTGAAATTTTTGGTCTCTGAACCAATACTGCCTTTCAGGTTAGTATTGGGTGCCAAAGAAATGTCGGGATTGAAAATCTCAATAATTTTACTGTGCAGGGCAAAGTTGAATTTCAGGTACTGATTAGGAAGCACTTTGTTCTGCTTGTAATTAGCATAAAAACTTCCCAGTGAATTTTCAACTATTTTTTGAAGTTGGTTGAACTTGTATTTTCCTACTACCGAACCTTCAATAGCATCGGGTGAATTAATAGTGATGGCTCGCTCACCATCGGCATCAAAAGTAGAAGTTACTGTTAGAGTGTCGAGAAAATATTGATCTTTTTTATTCTGGTAAGAGGCATTGGTCAGCAATAAATCACCCTTGAGGTTGTCGAACGAATTACCGTTGGCCTTTACAACTATATCTCCTTTAAAAACGGCTATAGAGTCTTTTATAAAATTCAGTCTGACTAAATTGGCATAATCAATTTTGGAATGGAAATCATATACATTTTCTTTTTTAGACAAATCAACTGTACCGTTGAAATCCATGAACAGATTAGGATCGTTAACAAAGAACTTTCCTTTAAAAATAGGTTCTTTAAAACTACCGTCAACTATAATTTTAGTATAATCATAACCGTTGTATTTCAAATGATACACATCGCCTACAAAAGAAGTATTAAGGTATTTTCGCGTAAAACCTTTGCCTTCAACATCGAGATTCAACGATACTTTTCCAATCGTTTTATCGCCAATTAATGCCCCTACATCAAAACCGTCTAAAATCACAGTTCCATTGTATTTTGCATTGTCAATGGCATCCAGATTAGACATGTGTAAATCGGATTCGACTATTCCCAATGCTGTATTCATGACAAAATTGGTATTGATATACGTTTGGGTTACCTCCGCCTTTCCTGCATAATTAAACTGACCCAGTTTGGCCAAAGACGAAGGCAGTTTTTTTCCTAATATGTTAGGCAAAAGCTTGGTCAGATCGGAATAATTAGAGGATATTTTATCAAAATCACCTTTCATGTAAAATGGAGCCGGAGCTCTTGGAAACAAGTTTCTGAAATTGACATCTCCTTTGATGATAGAATTCTTTTGGTCTCGCAAATACAGTTTAGTAGCATAAAAATTATTCAGCGTCCCGTTGATTTTTGACCGCAGATAAAAGGTTTGGTTTTTGTCTAATTCATTATAAAAATGACGAACATCATTGGTAGACAACGTGGCACTGTCAAGAGCTACTTCAAATTTAACTCTGTTGTTAAAATCGCTGAAGTCGTGATTGTCTTTGTTGTATTTTAAGACAACCTGTCCTTGTAAATAAGACTCGGCCGTTTTCATCGTTAATTTTTCCAACCTGATATTTTTCTTGGTATAGGTAAAATCGGCCACCAAATTATCAACTGTAACACCTCTGTGATCGTGAAACGTCATCGACTCAATTTTGGAAGTCACATTAGGACCTTTGATTTTAAAATTCTGTAAATGAGCATCAAGTTTCGTAAAATCAGCATCTACCGGATTAGGGCGATTTTCGTCAATCATGGTGAAACGGCTTTTGGTCAGGTAAATATTTTTTGAAGTCATCAAAAACTTACCGCTTCCTTTCTTTCCGTCATCAAAAGCCTCTATAAATAAGTCTAAACTGGTGTCCTTTTCTTTTTTATACGTTTTAATTTGAAGGTACAGGTTGTCAAAACGCAAATCCCCGAAAAGTAGTTTACCATTCATTAATTTCCCTAAATCGAGTATGCTAGTTTTAATGCGTTGAGAGTAAATCAGGGTATCGTTATGGTGGTCTAGCACCAATACTCTCTTGAGCTTAACACCACCAAAAACAGTAATTGCAACTTCATCTACATTGATATTCGTTCCGAAATCTTTATTGAGGCGATCGGTGGCATAATGAGCGATTTTGGTTTGCACAACCGGCAAGGAAAGCCCTGTACAAGTAAGCAATAAGAGCAAGAGTAAGACAGCCAAGGTACGAAGCACAACCTTTCTGAACTTTTTAAAACCCGTATTTGTCTTATTTTTTTCCAATTATTACAATGACTTCGGAAAGAAAATTACCTTTGCAAAAATGTTTACATTTGAATTTCCTGATGGAGTGTCAAATATAACTCAAAATTCGTGCCTTTTATGCATCCCAAAGAAGTTTTTATTCTTGCCATTGAAAGTTCATGTGACGATACTGCCGCTGCTGTTTTGCGTGGAGAGAAAGTACTTTCGAATGTGGTGGCTCGTCAAAGCATTCATGAAGAATATGGCGGTGTAGTACCCGAGTTGGCTTCGCGTGCGCACCAACAAAACATAGTACCGGTGATTGATGTAGCCTTAAAAAAAGCCAACATCACCAAAGAACAGCTCTCAGCTATAGCCTTCACCCAAGGGCCCGGACTGATGGGATCTCTGTTGGTAGGGACTTCTTTTGCCAAATCCTTATCGATGGCATTGCGAATCCCGCTGATTGCTGTGAATCACATGCATGCACATATTTTGGCTCATTTTATTGATGAAGAAGGATACGACAAACCAACCTTCCCATTCTTAGCACTGACCATTTCGGGCGGACATACTCAAATTGTGAAAGTCAATGACTTTTTCGATATGGAAATTATAGGCGAAACGACTGATGATGCAGTAGGCGAAGCTTTTGACAAAACAGCTAAAATACTGGGGCTTCCTTACCCGGGAGGTCCATTGATTGATCAGTTTGCCAAAGAAGGAAACCCGAAAAAATATCCGTTCACCAAACCCAAAGTTGAAGGGCTCGATTTCAGTTTCTCCGGACTGAAAACACAAATCCTTTATTTTGTACAAAAAAACGTAGCGGCCAATCCGAATTTCATTGAAGAAAACAAAGCGGATATATGCGCTTCAGTACAGCATACCATTATCGAAATTTTAATGGAAAAAATAAAACTCGCCGTTGCCGAAACAGGCATCAGACAAATTGCCATAGGCGGAGGAGTATCGGCTAATTCGGGTATCAGACAAACTCTTAAAGAAACCGAGAATAAATACGGTTGGAAAACCTTTATTCCTAAATTTGAATACACTACCGATAATGCCGCTATGATTGGTATTGTGGGATACCATAAATTTTTACATGATCAATTCACCAATGCCGGAGTGGTTTCCAAAGCACGAATCGAGTTTTAAGTATGCAGTTATTCTACAATTCTTCTATAAAGCAATCCGACACTACTTTTGTTTTTGACAAAGAAGAAAGCAAACACATTATCAAAGTACTTCGTAAAAAAGAAGGCGATATTCTTCAGGTAACCAATGGATTAGGATATTTATTTACTACCGAGATAACTATAGCGTCTGACAGTAAATGCACCGTGAGAATAGTAGCTTTTGAAAAGCAGGAAGCGTCACAGTTTAAATTGCATTTGGCGGTGGCTCCAACTAAAATGAACGAGCGTTACGAATGGTTTTTGGAAAAAGCAACCGAAATCGGCATACAGGAAATTACTCCCATAATTTGTGAACACTCGGAACGCAAAGTGATTAAAACTGACCGATTTCAAAAGATTATTGAATCGGCTATGAAACAATCACTGCACTTTTATATGCCCAAATTAAACGAACCTTTATCCTTCAAAGAGTTCCTAAAAAAAGAACATCCGGGTCAGAAATTCATCGCTCATTGCGAAGATACCGATAAAAAAGCACTAAAAAACGAACTGAAAACTCAAGAGGATGTCACTATTTTAGTAGGTCCGGAAGGGGATTTTTCTGTTAAAGAAATCCAACTGGCCCTTGAAAATAATTTTATTCCGGTATCTTTGGGCAACACTCGACTCCGAACCGAAACGGCCGCCATAGTTGCCTGTCACAGCGTTGTTTTTAAAAATGAAGCTTAACCATTTGATTATGAAAAGAGTATTTTTTCTGTGTTTATTGCTTTCCACGCTCTCCTATTCTCAGGAAATTGCTTTGTTAAAATACAACGGAGGCGGTGATTGGTACGCTAATCCCACTTCGTTACCCAATCTGATAAAATACGCCAACCAAACCATCAATACCAACATAAAATCAAAACCGGCCACAGTAGAACCCGGAAGTCCTGAAATTTTTTCATATCCGTTCGTGCACATGACCGGACACGGAAATGTGGTTTTCAGTGATGCTGAAATAAATAACCTGAGAAATTATTTACTGTCTGGCGGTTTTTTACACGCCGATGACAATTACGGCATGGATCAATATATTCGGCGGGAAATCAAGCGTATCTTTCCGAATAACGATTTGGTTGAAATTCCCGGTAATCATCCAATCTTCCAAAAACCCAATGTATTTGCCAACGGATTGCCTAAAATTCACGAACATGACGGAAAACGTCCACAGGCTTTCGGAATTTTTATAGACAACCGCTTGGTATTATTGTATACTTATGAATGCGATTTAGGCGATGGTTGGGAAGACCCAGAAGTTCACAACGACCCCAAAGAAGTAAGAGAAAAAGCACTAAAAATGGGAGCCAATATTCTGAATTACATCTTTAAAAACTAATGATTTATAAGTTTTTACCTCTTTAAAATATTAATTTCTCTTCTATTGGAAAAAAGTTCATGGATTTGTTTAAAAGTTAAGTTACATTATTATCAAGTTGATTCAATATTTCATAACATTGTTGCAGCTATTTAACTTTAAAAACAAATAAAAATGAAAAAAATAAGTCTATCATTAGCAACTTTATTGATTCTGTTTTCCTGTCAAAAAGAAGACACTACCGTTAATTCGGAAACAAAAACCCTAAAAAGAGCTTGTGCTTCGCAAGAAGTATTGGAAAGACAATTAAGAGAAGACCCGGGATTAGCAGCCAAAATGGCCCAGATAGAGGCTTTTACAGAAAATGCTTTGTTGCATAAAGACCGATTAGTAAACGGAAAGATTGAAATTCCGGTGGTAGTCAATGTGCTGTACCGAACTGCTGCAGAAAACATATCTCTAACACAAATCCAATCACAAATTGATGTATTGAACAAAGATTTCAATGCATTGAATACTGATTATAATCAGGTTCCTGCGCTTTTCTCGGGAGTTAAAGCCAATGTGGGAATTTCATTTGTATTAGATCAAGTCATTCGAAAATCAACCACTAAATCTTCTTGGGGAACCCGTGATGCCATTAAAAAAACCAAACAAGGCGGTTTAGATCCAACCAGCCCTACTACTAAATTAAATCTTTGGGTAGGAACTATTGGTGGCGGAATTTTGGGTTATGCACAATTCCCCGGTGGCTCTTCTGCTACTGACGGAGTGGTGATTGATCCTTTATACTTCGGAGTAACCAGCAATTCAAGTTCAAGCTATCCGTACAATTTAGGAAGAACCGCTACTCACGAAGTAGGACACTGGCTTAATCTAAGACACATTTGGGGAGATGCTACTTGCGGAAACGACTTGGTAGCCGATACACCATCACACAATGCTCCTAATTACGGAGTACCAACTTACCCACACTACAGCACGTGCACCGGTACTCCGGTTGAAATGACCATGAACTACATGGACTATACCGATGATCGTGGGATGTATATGTTTAGTTTAGGCCAAAAAGCCCGAATAAATGCCATCTTCTCTTCGGGTGGACCAAGAGTATCTTTCGCACAGCCATAATACTTATTTTATATTTTTGTTAAAAAACCTGCCACAACTGGCAGGTTTTTTTTATACTTGTTGCCACCAAAAAGACCACAATGCAAACCTTACTGTCAAAAGAAGTTCAGAATTTTATCTTACAACATACTGATGCGGATGTCACCGCATTGGCTTTGCAAAAAAACAAATTCTCAGGTACAGATTGGACAGCTATTCTGAATCAAATTGGAGCCCGACAAAAAGCAAAAACAAAATTACCCACTTGGTTCAACACCGAAAACATCTTATATCCGTCAAAAATTTCGGTGGAACAAACTTCGTCTGAAAAAACAGCCGCCTACAAAGCAGCATTGGTATCAGGAGACTTGTTAATGGATCTGACAGGAGGATTTGGAGTAGACGATTTTTATTTTGCCCAAAAGGTATCTCAAGTCATTCACTGTGAAATCAACCCCGAGCTTTCGGCTATAGTAAAATACAATTTTGATGTTTTAAGAATAAGCAACATCCAATGCATTGCTAATGACAGTACTCTGGTCTTACAGGAAGTAACCCAAAAACCGGATTGGATTTACATTGATCCTTCCCGAAGAAATGAAGCGAAAGGTAAAGTATTCATGCTCAAAGATTGTCTGCCGAATGTTCCTGAACTGCTCGATTTTTATTTTGAAACGACTTCGAACATAATGATTAAAACAGCTCCTATTCTGGATATTACTGCCGGTTTATCTGAACTGAAATATGTACGTGAAATTCATATCGTTGCTGTTGACAATGAAGTCAAAGAATTGCTTTGGATTCTAAAAAAAAACCATACTCAGCCGGTCAAAATGGTCGCCGTTAACCTGGCAAAGGATCAGACACAATCGTTTGCATTTGAATTGAACGCCAATGAGAAACCTGTTGTCTACGGCCTGCCTAAACAGTATTTATATGAGCCCAACGCTGCCATAATGAAATCGGGAGGATTTGACGAAATCGCAACTCAATTTGATGTTGAAAAACTCCACCAACACTCCCATTTGTATACATCTGACAAACTGATTGAATTTCCGGGAAGGGTTTTTAGAATAGAACAAAACATTGGTTATAACAAAGCAGAAATGAAAGAATTTCTGGAAAACAAAAAAGCCAACATTACCACTCGAAACTTCCCTGATTCGGTAGAAATCATTCGAAAAAAATGGAAAATCAAAGACGGAGGAAATCTGTATTGTTTTTTCACAACAGATGCAACTAATAACAAAATAGTTTTACTTTGCAGCAAAATATAATCTCCTATGAAAAATCTTGTAGCAATCTTTTTCTTGTTGTTCAGTTCACTTGTTTTAGCACAAAAACCATGTGAAATTGACGCTAACGTCAATGACAGTTTAGGAACTTATAAATCAACCAAACAGCAATTAATTTTTGAAAGAAGTTTTGCCGGAAAGTCTAACAGCATATACTTTTCGCTATCAAATACCAATGGTGTTTTGACTGTTGAAGTTCAGTTTTTGCAAAAGAGTAATGAGTTTATAAAGGCCAACTGTTTGGATGCCGGAAGTAAAATTCACCTTCAACTCAACAATGGCAAAATTGTAACGCTCTTACATACCGGGAATGACACTTGTGGTACTTTGCTTCGGGATGATAAAAACAACAATAACCGCATCATGAGTGGTACTTTTTTGTTTGCAAAAGAAAATTTTGAAGATTTAAAAACTTCTCCGGTAACTTTTATGCGCATCAAATACTCGGGAGAAACCATCGATTATCCGTTTAAAACCAAATTAATTTCGGAACTGAATCATTCAACTACTGAGCCCGAAAAATACTTTATTGATTATTTGAAATGTATCGAAAACTAGTTTTCACACCTCCATTTTAAATTAGATACCTCGTCAGCTGAACTGTTGATTAAGTTGTAATGCCACCACTCGGAGTCGAAAGACTTGAAGTTGTGCTGCAGCATAGTTTCTTTCAAAAACTTTCGATTGGCCAAAACCTCTTCAGAAAGATTTTGATAATTATGACCGGCCTCAATACCGAAAAAATCAAACTTGGTTCCCATATTCAGTTCTGTTCCTAACGAATCAACTAAAGAAATATCAACAGCCCCTCCTTTGTTGTGTATAGAACCTTTCTTGGGATTGGCAACGTAATTGGCATTGGGAACAATTTTCCACATTTTTTTTTGAATATCCCGCGGGCGGTAACAATCGTATAATTTGATGCGGTATCCTTTGTTTAAAAAAGCTTTATTTGCCTCTAAAAGCGATTTAACGGTTTTCACTTTCAGAAAACATTCGGCACACGGATAAACCTGTTTGTTGAGAAAATTATCGGTAGTTGCATACTTCATATCGTATACAAAATCATTGCTGTAATTTTTGAGATTGACAAAGACATTATCGTCTTTCTCCTGAGCAATGTCTAATAAATGGGCTGATTTCTTGGAATCGAGATATGTTGATTTACAGGAAGCCAAACAAAACAGCAATAGGAATAGAAGAGACTTTTTCATGAATTACACTTCATCACTGGTAAACGTTATAAAACTTTTCTTTTTATAAGGTCGAATAATTAAACGCCCTTCGCGGTCAAACCGAACATAATTGTAAGCCCAATTGAGGAAAACTACCGCTTTGTTTTTGAAGCCTATAAGTGAAATAAGATGTACAAACATCCAAACAAACCAAGCAAATACACCGTTAAAATGGTAATGAGGTAAGTCGACCACCGCCAAGTTTCTTCCTATGGTTGCCATCGAACCTTTATCGTTGTATTCAAACGGTTTCATTTTTTTACCGCTCATCAATTGAATCAAATTATCTCCTAATAATCGTCCTTGTTGCATAGCGGGTTGTGCCATCATGGGGTGGCCGTTCGGGAATTTATCAGTTTCCATAGAGGCGATATCTCCAATGGCAAATACGTTTTCGAAACCCTTCACCTGATTGAACTGATTTACCCGAATCCGAGCTACCCTATCGACCAAACTACTTGCAGGCAAACCAAAAACAACAGCTCCCTGCACCCCGGCTGTCCAAATAACCGTAGCCGTTTCAAAGGTTAAATTAGAATCTGTAGTTATAGTTCTTCCGTCATAGTTGGTTACCCTAACGTTTTTCCAAATCTTGACGCCTAGTTCGAGTAAAAATTTTTCAGCAGCTTGCGAGGATTTCTCACTCATGGTGCTCAAAACCCTGTCGTCACTCTGTACCAAATTAATTTGCATTTTGGAAATATCGAGATCGGGATAATCTTTTTGCAGGATTGCCTTTTTCATTTCTGCCAAGGCTCCGGCCAACTCAACCCCTGTAGGCCCTGCTCCTACTAACACAAAATTGATTAAGGCATTGCTTTCGGTTACATCTTTGGTCAAAACCGCCTGCTCAAAATTCTCCAAAATCAAACTGCGAATGTTCAATGATTGCGGAATAGTTTTCATTGACATAGAATTGCGCTCGATTTCTTTATTTCCGAAGTAATTGGTTTTAGATCCGGTGGCTATGACTAAATAATCATAATACAAATCACCTATTTCAGAGATTATTTTTTGATTTACAGTATCAATTTCTTTTACGCTGGTCAATCGAAAATAAAAATCTTTATACCCCTGAATAACCTTACGGATGGGATATGCAATAGAACCCGCCTCCAGTCCACCCGTAGCCACTTGGTATAACAGCGGTTGAAAAGTGTGGTAATTGTGTTTGTCTATCAGCACCACCTGAACATTTTTGTTTCTGAGTTTTTTAGCCAATGCAATACCGGCAAAACCTCCACCTATAATAACGATGCGCTTTTTATTGGTTTGAGGTATGTTCATGGTTTGATGGGTTGATTATTATTTATTCATTGGGAAATGTAACTTCTCCTTGCCAATTCATGAATCCTCCTTCTAAATTATAGGTGTGTTCAAAACCCATTTGACTCATGATATTACAAGCCTGGGCGCTTCGGCTACCGGCACGACAATACACATAATAGTTCTTCGTTTTATCCAGAGCATCAACTTCATAAATGAACCCCTGTCCCTTGTAAATATCGATGTTGATTGAATTAGGGATAATGCCTTCCTGACATTCGTCTTGGGTTCTGACATCAAGAATCACGGCATTCGTATCAGCAGCTAGTTGGTTGGCCCAGTCTTGTTGTGATAAATTCATAGTACTGTATTTAAGTAACAAATATAATGGTTTTACCGATTTGAACTACTCGAATGCGACCATAATCTGAGTTGTCATTTTAAACATTAACAAAAAAATAACATAACATTTGTATATACAAATATAAAATATTATACATTTGTACCAACAAATATTGTAGTGGTAATTATGAAAATTGAAGACATCATAAAATCGACCGTAGCTTTGGAAGACTCAAAAAGAGTTATCCTGAATATCATGTATACTCAAAACGTGATAAGTGACAAGTTCAACGAAATCATGAAACCTTATGATTTATCGAGTGAACAATACAATGTTTTGCGCATCCTCCGCGGACAAAAAGGTAAACCGGCTAATATGTGCATCATACAAGAGCGAATGTTGGCCAAAAACAGTAACACTACCCGATTGATTGACAAACTGCTATTGAAAGACTTGGTGACCCGAGAAGTTTGCCCGGATAACCGAAGAAAAATTGAAGTACTGATTACTCAAAAAGGGCTGGATGTACTAACCGAACTTGACCCAAAAGTTGACGAGCACGAGATGTTTTTTGCCAAAAATTTGAATCAGGAAGAATTAGCGCAGCTAAACCATTTATTAGAAAAATACCGAACAATTTAATTAAATCATACTATGAGCAACTTTATAAAAAACGCTAACTGGCGCTACGCCACCAAAAAATTCGATCCAACCAAAAAGGTATCGGATCGCGATTTGGAAACTTTGAAAGAAGCTATTCGTCTGAGTGCATCTTCCTATGGGCTTCAACCCTACAAAGTACTAATCATTGAAAACCCTGAAATCAGAGCAAAATTGCAACCTGTTGCATGGGGTCAATCTCAAATTGTTGAGGCTTCGCATTTATTAGTTTTTGCCAACATCACTGATTTTGGCGACACACAGATAGATGAATACATTGAGAATGTAGCTTCTACACGCGGATTACCTGCCGATACTTTAAAAGGTTATAGCGACTTCATGAAATCAAAAATTTCATCGTTACCTTTGGAAAACAGAAATGTGTGGACTTCAAAACAAACTTATATAGCACTAAGCAATTTATTGAATGCCGCTGCAGAGTTAAATATTGACGTAACTCCTATGGAAGGCTTTGAACCGGATAAATTCAATGAAATTTTAGGTCTCAATGATTTAGGACTGAACACCTCTTTGGTGGCAACTATCGGGTACCGTCATGAAGAAGATGCTACTCAGAACTACGCAAAAGTGCGCAAATCAAATGAAGAATTATTTATCAATTTATAATCAATAACTAAAAACAATTAAAAATGAAAAACTTAAGAACAATTGCCATCGCCCTATTCGTAGCTCTAGGAACAACTGTAGCTACAGCTCAAGCTAAAAAAATCAATGCGGAAAAAAGCACCATCAACTGGGTTGGTAAAAAAGTAACCGGTGAACACAGTGGTACCGTAAACTTTAAAGAAGGAATGTTAATCTTCAAAAACGGAAAAGTAGCCGGTGGAAATTTTACAGTTGACATGACTTCGTTAACTGCTACAGATTTATCAGGCGAATGGAAAGATAAATTAGACGGTCACTTAAAGTCAGAAGATTTCTTCGGAACTGAAAAATTCCCAACTTCTACATTAAAATTCACTAAAATTGCCACTAAATCAAAAGGTGTATATACTGTAACTGCTGATTTAACCATCAAAGGAATCACAAACCCGGTTACTTTTGATTTGGTTACCAAAGGTAATACTGCAACTTCAACGTTAAAAATCAACAGAACTAAATACGGAATCAAATACGGTTCAGGTAGTTTCTTTGACAATCTTGGAGACAAAACCATTAACGATGATTTTGATTTAACCGTTAACTTACAATACTAATCACAGAGAAAAACAGCTGTGAAATAGCAACCTCGGAAAGAAATTTTCGAGGTTTTTTTATTTTTAAAAACGAAACAATTAATATAATTTGATTATTTATTTAAACAAAATTAAAATACTGGTTTATAATATTATAAAATAAAAACAAATTAGACAAATCTCACAAAATAAAACCAATCATAAGGCTGGGAAAAACTACTTACCTTTGCACAAAACCAACCTTACCCAAAGACACAAAAAGGATGCGTAAAAAAATAGCCGTTATCGACAATTACGACAGTTTTACTTATAATCTGGTTCATTATCTCGAAGATTTGGATGCAGAGGTAACGGTTTTTCGCAACGACGAACTAGAACTGCAGGAGTTGGAAATTTTTGATAAAATTTTACTCTCACCAGGGCCGGGCATTCCTGATGAAGCCGGTTTGTTAAAAGAGATTATTGCCACGTACGCTTCCAGCAAAAGCATATTAGGGATTTGTTTAGGACAACAAGCCATAGCCGAAGTTTTTGGAGGGAGTCTGAACAACCTGAATAAAGTCTACCACGGTGTAGCAACCCATGCCATCCAAACAGTTGTTGACGAGCCACTTTTTGACAAAATTCCCAATGAATTTGAAATAGGTCGTTATCATTCATGGGTAGTCAACAAAATTGATTTTCCAGAAATTATGGAAATCACCTCAACAGATACTAATGGTGAAATAATGTCTATCAGACATCGCGTATTTGATGTAAAAGGCGTACAATTTCATCCCGAAAGCGTACTTACGTCTCACGGAAAAACCATCCTGAAAAACTGGCTTAACACATAAGTTCCCGTTCGCTAAAAGCATACTCGATTTTTACGTTATGTTTTTACATTACCTTATTCAGAATTCAAACAATTTTCACTATGAGAATTGAACTGAAATCACTTTTCAAATCTGTTTTTAGCTCCAAAAAAAATCACATTTTATAATCATTTCTAACTGCATTTTACGAAATCAAGCCTAGGCAAAATCTATTTCGTTTAAAAAAACAAATCGAAAAACAACTTTACATAATTAATCTTATACTATTGATAATTATATTTTTAAATATTCAATATAGGTTTTATCTATGGTTCTTTTCTGCATTAAATAAATGTTAAAATTAATTTAAACAAACGTTTAATTTAAACAAATGTTTAATTTTGTCCCCGATTTAATTCAAAAGAAGTATGACTGAATTTAATGAAAAACAAATTGAAATTCTTCAGGTGGCGGAACAGTTGTTTGCCGAAGAAGGTTTCGACGGTACTTCGGTTAGAGATATAGCTAAAAAGGCCAACATCAATATCGCCATGATATCGTATTATTTTGGTTCTAAAGAAAAGTTATTGGAGTCCTTAGTATTGTATCGCATATCGGGTATGCGTATGCACCTCGAAAATCTGTACCAGGAAAACATCTCTCCTATCGAGAAAATTGAAAAGCTTATAGTGTATTATATAGAACGCGTGAACAAGAACCGTTGCATGTATCAGATACTGCATTTCGAACTTTCAAATAAGAAAAGAGAAATCAATCTGGAAGCTTTTACAGAAGTTAAAAATCAAAACCTCAAATTTCTTGAGGGTATTATCAAAGAAGGTCAGGAACAAGGTATGTTTCAGTCAGATATTAACGTGACTTTACTGCCTACGATCATTATCGGGAGTTTTATCCATTTTCAAATGAACAAAGTGTACTACAAAGAAATTTTGGGTTTAAAAACTGAAGAAGATTTTGAGAATTACGTTCTGAACGATTTGACTGCACACATTCAAAAAACCATTAAAGCCCTTTTAGTATATGAAAAATAACCAAACACTGCTTCTTGCCTTTTTTCTTTTGCTGGTTTTTAAAACCCATGCACAAGAGAAAAAGTTGCTTACTCTTAAAGAAGCCATAGAAATAGCAGTAACCAACAGTGATGCGGCTAATTTAGCCAAAACCAAAGTAGAAAGTTCAAAATTAGAACTCGACAATGTGAAAAACAACCAATATCCGAGTGTAAAAGCATCGGGGCAATACCTCCGTTTATCGAGCGCTCATGTCGACTCTAATTTGTCTTCCAACAATTCTTCTTCGTCCGGACCGGCAGCTCCCTTGAAAGTAGACCAATTGATGTTGGGACAAGTAAATGTTGCCATGCCGCTTTTCAACGGTTTTAAGCTAAAGAATAGTATCAAGGAGTCAGAAAGCATGTATAAGGCCGAATCCTTCTCCGAAAAGCACTCTAAAGAGCAAATAGGATTGGAAGTAGTTGAGTTATTTGCCAATCTATACAAAGCACAGCAAATGACAACGCTTATTGAAGACAATCTGAAAACAGCCCAACAAAGAGTTAAAGATTTCAAAGCCATGGAAGAAAATGGTTTGATTGCCCGCAATGATTTGCTCAAAGCCCAGCTGCAGGAATCTAATATACAGTTGTCTTTAGATAATGCCAGAAAAAACACAGCTATTGCCAATTACAAATTGAATACGTTATTAAAGCTTCCGGAGAATACCCAAATTGATATTGATATTGAAGCGGTAAAAAGAGACATGCAAAGCAGTCGTGACCTTGCTGCTACCGGTGAAAGAAATGATTTAAAATCATTGGAACTGAAAAAATCTGCGGCAGAAAGCGCCGTTAAAATAGCCAAAGGGAACTATTACCCTTCATTATTTTTAACCGGAGGTTACATTGCCTTTGATTTAAACAATGTGCTTACCGTTACTAATGCCATGAATGTGGGTGTGGGCGTTTCTTATGATTTATCGAACATCTTTAAAAACAGCAAACAAGTTAAACTGGCTCAAAGCAGAGCAAAAGAATCGCAATTGGCCGTAAGCATGATGAGCGAACAAATTAAAGAAGAAACGTTTCAGGCCAATGAAAACTACAATTTATCGTTGAAACAAAGTTTGGTATATGACAAAGCCGTAGAACAGGCCTCCGAAAACTACCGCATTGTAAAAGATAAATACGATAATAATCTTTCGACTACGAATGATTTACTGGAAGCCGATTTTGAACAATTACAAGCTAAAATCAATCAGGCTCTTTCTAAAGCCGATGTAGCTCAGAAGTATTATGAGTTGCAATTTGCCAACGGGAAACTAACCTCATCATTAAACATCACTCAAAACTAAAATTTTCAAAAACCATGGAAAATAAAAAAACGAATAAAAAATTCACATTAATCTTCATCGCCTTCCTTGTGATAGGCCTTACTTATGGCGGTTACAAGTACATCCATTCTTTGTCACACGAGACTACGGATGATGCGCAATTAGCAAAAAAAATGAATCCGATAATCCCGAGAGTTGGCGGTTACATCACTAAGGTTTTGGTAAAAGATAACGATGTGGTTAAAAAAGGCGATACTCTTTTTGTTATTGACAACAGTGATTATCTTGTAAAAGTTGAAGAAGCTAAAGCTGCTTTACTGGCTGCTCAAAGTAATTTAGAAGTTGCTAAAGCCGATATTGGTTCGGCACAAGCAGGCGTTTCGGTATCTGATGCCAATGTACAATCGGCCTTCGGAAACATTGAAACTGCCAAAATCAGACTCAGAAGAGCGGCAGCCGACTATGAGCGTTACAGCAATTTGTATAAAAATCACTCCATTACCAAACAACAATTTGAACAAGCCGAAGCCGCCAAGCAGGAAGCCGAAAACCAGGTTAAAATACTGCAGGAGCAACAAAAAGCATCTTCTTATCAAAAATCGGTAGCGACTTCTAAATCGAATGTGAGCAGCAAACAGGTTTTAGTAGCTGAAGCAAACGTAAAAAAAGCACAAGCTGCTCTTGAAGCTGCTAACCTGAACCTAAGCTATACTGTAGTTACCGCCTCTATCGACGGACAAATTTCGACCGTTGACCTTCAACCGGGTCAATTGGTTCAACCGGGACAATCATTGTTTTACATCGTAAACAACAACGAAATGTGGGTTGTAGCCAATTTCAAAGAAACACAGTTGAATAAAATGCGTCAGGGACAAAAAGTAAAACTGAAAATTGATGCCTTTCCGGGAACCGATTTTGAAGGTGAAATCAGCTCATTCTCTCCGGCTACCGGATCTAAATTCTCCCTTTTGCCCCCAGACAATGCCAGTGGAAACTTTGTGAAAACGGTACAACGATTGCCGGTAAGAATCAATTTTACAGCTAATAACGACAAAGAAAAATTACAATTACTCCGTTCAGGAATGAACGTAGATGTAGACGTGATTTTGAACTAATTACAAATTAAAGACTAATCATTTATTAAAATGGCAAAAGCAGCAGTAGTCCAGGACGACTTAGTAGAATATGGCTTTCGCAGGATAATCATTACCATCACAGCGGTGCTTTGTGCCTTGCTCGAAATTGTTGATACCACTATTGTAAACGTGGCCTTAAACAATATGCGTGGTAGTTTAGGTGCCTCGCTTACTGATGTGGCTTGGGTGATTACCGCTTATGCAATTGCCAATGTGATTGTAATTCCGATGACGAGTTGGTTATCGCAACAATTTGGACGCAGGAATTATTTTGCCGCATCAATCATTATTTTTACCGTAGCCTCTTTCATGTGTGGTAATGCCGATAACATTTGGGAGTTAGTCGCGTTTAGATTCATACAGGGTTTGGGTGGTGGTGCCTTACTGGTAACTGCGCAAACCATTATCACCGAAAGTTATCCTGTTGAAAAACGAGGCATGGCTCAGGCCATTTATGGTATGGGTGTTATTGTGGGGCCAACATTGGGTCCGCCTTTAGGAGGTTACTTAGTAGACCATTTTTCGTGGCCTTATATTTTTTACATCAATGTACCCATCGGAATCATTGCGGCTTTGTTGACCCTAACCTTTGTGAGAAGTCCAAAGTATGGCGAAAAACTAAAAGCCAACCAAGTTGACTGGATTGGGATTGTACTACTCTCTGCCTTTATTGGCTCGCTGCAGTACATTTTAGAGCACGGACAACAAGACGACTGGTTTAATGACACTACTATTAAAACCCTCACGGTTATCAGCGGTTTAGGTTTATTCTTCTTCATTTGGCGTCAATTGACTTATGCCTTTCCTATTGTAAATCTAAAAGTTCTTAAAGACAGTAACCTGCGGGTTGGTGTCATCATGAGTTTTATCATGGGATTTGGGTTGTATGGTTCCACTTTTATCATTCCAATTTACACCCAATCCATTTTGGGATGGACCGCAACTGATGCCGGATTACTCTTGGTTCCGAGTTCAATTACCGTGGCTATAATGATGCCCATGATTGGTCAACTGATTCAGCGCGGAGTTCCTCAAACTTATCTAGTGGCATTGGGTTTTCTGGCATTCTTTATTTTTACTTATTGGATGCACAATATCATGACTCCTGATACCGGTGAAGAACATATGTTTTGGCCCTTGATTGTTCGAGGTCTTGGGTTAGGATTACTTTTTGTACCTATTACTACGCTTTCGCTTTCGGCACTGAAAGGAAAAAGTATCGGAGAGGGTGCAGCATTTACCGGAATGATGCGTCAGTTAGGAGGTTCGTTCGGAATTGCGATCATTACTACTTTCTTGGCTCGCTTCGGACAAGAACACCGTGTAAACCTGATTGCCCATCTGGATATGACCAAAGTAAACGTACAAGACCGATTACATGCGCTCCAAAGAGGATTTATGGCCAAAGGATTCAGCCCCGATGTAGCTTTGCAAAAAGCCTATAAAGTGTTAGATTTTGGGGTAACCAAACAAAGCACTGTGCTTTCTTACATGGATGTATTTTTGTATCTGGGTGTTCTTTTTCTTATTTGTATCCCTTTTATCCTATTGATTAAAAAGAATAAAAACAAAGTAGACCTGAGCGAAGCTATGCATTAAACCTCTAATTTACAAGTTATTAACAATTTATATCTTTTCTAAAAACAATTTCTTAAATTTGGTTGAAAGCTGTCGGAACCACTAACCTTTAAATCAAATTATCATGGGACTTTTTGGTAATAGAGAGAAGAAAATCATCGAGGAACTTCACAAGAAAAGTGAAGACCACTGCAAAGAAATCAGCAAAGAAATCGATGAATTGTTAGATGAACTCAAAACGGATTACAACGAAAATCGGGAAGTAGTAAAAGAATTCTCTTCTTTTGTTGATGAATTAAAAACTAAACTCAGTCCGGAAGATGCCAATAAACTTTTAGATTTTTCCAGACGCTTGAGCAAAGTAAAGCGGTGCGCCAAAAAAGGGGTTGAAGCTATGAGAGAATTGGCAAGAGACCAGCGCAAAGTTACCCGCGAAACCAGTATGGAATATGAAGAGTACTTTTATATGAAATAAAAAAAGCTACCAAAAATAGACTGCCCCCAAAAAGTTAGACACTTATTGGGGGCATTTTTATTGCTCTTCGACAAGCTCAGAATGACATTATTGAAATCAGTTGTATTTGTCTTAATAGAGACTTGATATGTTATGGATATTCGCAATTGGGTGCTTCTACAAACTCATAGTGACACATGTTTTGCTGATTGTTTTTTTTTAATATAAATACATTTTAGTAACGATACAATTAAGAACGGTATGGTCTGTCTGATCCTGTCGAAGACCTTCTTTAAGATAATTGTATTTTGGATTGTACTTCGACTGCATCAACATGAAATCATTATAATCAGTTCTGTTTGCTTTTAGAAAAAATTATATGACTAGTGGTATTCTTTTGTGGTCAAATAACCAGACTAAATTCTGCTTTGCATTAATTATCGGGTGAAAACCAGTTTATTTCCTTGGCTTAAATTGCCATCAAAGACATACCCTTCATAATTGAATCCTTTCAGGTCATCCAGCGTTTCGGCATTGGTATCTATAATGTAGCGTACCATCATCCCTCTGGCTTTCTTGGCAAAAAAACTAATCATTTTGAGTTTCCCGTCTTTATAATCTTTGAACTCGGGAGTGATTACAGGAACTTTCAGTTTTTTAGTATCAATGGCATCAAAATATTCATTACTGGCCAAATTAACAAACAATTCTTCCTTTTCTAACTGAGCGTTTAAAGCTTTTGTGATGTTAGATTTCCAGAATTCGTATAGGTTTTTGCTTTTTCCGATGGCTAATTTAGTCCCCATTTCTAATCGGTAAGGTTGAATCAAATCGAGTGGTTTTAAAACACCATATAAGCCCGAAAGTATTCGGAGTTTGTCTTGCAATACAGCTATCTTTTCAGCCGGTAGCGTGTAGGCCTCCAATCCTATGTATACATCGCCATTAAAAGCGTAGACTGCCGGGCGTGCATTATCGGGGGTGAAAGGTGTTTGCCAATCCTGATTGCGCTGCCAGTTTAATTCAGCCAATTTTTCAGAAATATCCATCAATGCTGACAACTGCTTAGGCTTTTTCTTTTTTAGTATCTTTTGAATGGTCTCTGATTGTTTTAAAAAAGCGGCTTCCGAGTAAAGACTTGTTGGAAGAGGCGATTCAAAGTCTAAGGATTTGGCCGGTGATATTACGATTTTCATAGGAGCTTTATTTTGGTGTGTATGGAGTCAAAAATACAAATTAGATGCTGAAAATCCATACCCTAAAATGATTTGTTTGAATGTAGTGATGTTGTAAACATTGATTAAAATTGTGTAACTGTAAACCGCACACGGCTTGTAAATTTGAAGCATCAGAGGTAGATACTAAGGTTACTTTAAATAAATGGATTTATGAAAAAAATTATACTGTTACTGGGTATTGCATTATTGGTTTCGTGCAAAAGTAAAAACGGAACGACAGACCGGTCTATCGAAATGGTTAAAGCCGAAGATGTAGATAAGGTGAAGAGTGACCGGGCTTATGAACTGGGCAAACGGGTACTTGAGGCGTGTAATACTTCTCGTTTTAAGCCTTTTAGCAGCAATGAGGCTACAGAAAAAGTACGACAGAATGCCACTAAAGAGAAAATATCGAGCACTTGCCAAAAGATAAACCAACGCTACGGAAGATTCAAAGGTCTCAACCTGATTGATATTACTCATAACAAGAATACTGATGAGTACGTGTTTCGTTACAGTATTGATTACGAAAAAAAATATTTTAAAAAAGAACTCAAAGTAACTGTCAATGGAGAGAATAAGGTATCAGGGATTGCCACACAAGAAGTCCCGCAGAAGCCTATGTAGTTTGCTTTGCCAGCCTGCTTATGTTTGTATTGTGTAAGACCGAGCCATGATACTCAGTTTTTATGTAATGACTGTTTCTGTCACCACTGATGCTTTTGATATGCTTTTGATATGCTTTATTCATACCTATGCTATACAGGACAAGACAGACCTCAAGACTCAGTATTCTTATCGGAAAAGCATCGATTTAGAATTTCACTACATTCACTATTATTAAAAAATATCTCTATACCCAGTTGCTCTCGTTTTCTAATATTGATTTGTGCATATTTTCTTTATGATTGTTCATAAAAAGTTCATTCTTTCTTTTGCTTTTGTAAGTAAAAATCTCTACTTTTATATTTTACTTTACACCTTTTATGTCGGTAAGCATCAAAAAGATATGGCATCGTGAAGGGTTCAGGATTGGTGTTTTTTTTGATTATGATTTTAAAAAAGCAGCACTCCTGAAGAGCATTGGTGCAAAATACAGCAAAACAAATACCTGTTGGTATCTTGATTACGACATAGAGTCTTACAGACGGTTTAAATCAGTTTTTAGTGATTACATTATTGACAATACTTCAGATTTAAATTCAATTGCATCGGTGACCGACAGTAGTCGTGACCATTCACCCATAGCAGCAAGCGAAAGTCAGTTAGGTTTGCCGGCGGTAAACAATCCTGAACATAAAGTGCCCGGAAAGGCATTTGAAAAAAATTTGCGATTGAAAGTATTAGAGAACATTGGCAAGTACTGGGTTTTTAAAATGAGGTACGATCAGGAAACGAGCCGGGCCCTGTTAAAAATCAAAGGAGTTTACTGGAACGATAATTACCGTTGTTACATGGCCTTGCGCAATCCTACTGTAAAAACTGCGGTAGAGGAAGTATTGCAGATTTTTCCGTTTTTTGGAGAAGATTATACATCGAAAGACACCTCTTTTAGAGGAGCCAATCTTAGAATTGCTCCACATCCTGAAGCCGTTTCATGGATGGAGGTGTATGTACCCCGTTTGGCAGCTGTGCATGAAAAGATTAAGCGGTTTGCCATGGCTCGGTATAGTAAAGAAAAGAACTGCTATTTGTTACCGGCGGCTCCGTTGGTGTATGACAGCATACAATTGCAGATGGAGGCCTTGGAAGTAGGCATTTTAAACG
This sequence comes from Flavobacterium silvisoli, assembly GCF_004329815.1. Classification (GTDB taxonomy): domain Bacteria; phylum Bacteroidota; class Bacteroidia; order Flavobacteriales; family Flavobacteriaceae; genus Flavobacterium; species Flavobacterium silvisoli. The sequence continues at coordinate 33,082 of NZ_SJPE01000020.1, forward strand.
AATTGCCGAAAGGTTATTTACAAAAACAACATTTGCCCAATAAAAAACAACTTGATTTGGTCAACACAAAGCAGTTACTATTGAATCAGGTTTCAGCACTGGGTCGTCAGTATGTGCTCGATATGGTGGATAGTTTACTGGCGTTGAACTACAGCAGCTCAACCATGCGTGGATATACTCAAAGTTTCATTCAGTTTTTGCGCCATTTTGAGTATCGAAATCCAGAAGAAATCACGCCCAAAGAAATCATACGGTTTTTGGGTTCTTTGATGGAAAGAGGTCTTTCGGCCAGCTCAGGACACAGTATGGTAAACGGTTTACATTTTTACTACCAGCAGGTTTTGGGCAAGAACGAATATGAATTTAAACTCCCCCGACCCAAAAAAGAAAAGAAATTACCGGTGGTACTAACTATGGAAGAGTGTTTACGAATTTTCAGAGTCGTTGACAACCCAAAACACAAACTATTATTGCTGATAGGCTACGGTGCCGGACTGAGATTAAGTGAAATAGTTAATTTACAATGGAATGATATTCATTTTGATGAGTACAAAATACACATCAAAAATGCCAAAGGTAAGAAAGACAGAATGGTGATGCTGCCCTACTCTATTGTGCAGTCGTTATTGATATACCGTGAACTTTATAATGGGAAGCACTATGTTTTTGAGGGACAATTTGCCGGTGAGCCCTACAGCTCCAGAAGTGTACAGGAAGTGATGCGGGAAGCATTAAAAAAAAGCGGGTTAAATAAAAAAGCAACGGTACACACCCTGCGCCACAGTTTTGCAACCCACTTATTAGAAAACGGAACAGATATCAGATATATTCAACAATTTCTCGGTCATTCAGATATAAGAACGACAACCATTTACACCCACCTAACAAGTAACAGTGTAAACAAAATAAAAAGTCCACTGGACATCCTAATTGACGAAAACAATAAGAAAAAACTGGACTAGTTTTTTGTAATACACAAAAAAGTTACCTAAACTTGTAGATATTTACTAGTTAGCGGTCAGGCTAAAAGACGACACAACAGACAATAAACATTGACAATTAATGAAACGAATTTTAGAACTTAATCATACAGAAGCAAGACAATATCTTTTAAAAGCTGAAAGCTATTTCAACTTTGACTTGCCTCAATATTTTGTTTTCCAAAACGTAATTCAGCAAGTTTCTGCACAACTAAACGGACATAGATTATCTGACTTTTACAATAGCTTTACGAACCCAGCGGGGCAACAAAAGGCGACTTATCCTTGTGACTTTGAAAATGTAAATTATATCTTTCTAAATAACAAAGACGGCAAATTTGCTTGGCGACCATTTCAATTAATTCACCCAGCGTTATATGTTTCGCTTGTTCACAACCTAACCGAAGAACCTAACTGGAATTTAATTATTGCAAGGTTTGGACAATTTGCAGCAAATCCGAAAATTAAATGTTATAGCATTCCTTTGCAATCGGACGGAACGCAATCAGATAAAGCAACGACTGTAACTCAATGGTGGCAGACGATTGAACAACAATCAATCGAACTTGCACTTGAATATGAGTATGTTTTACATACGGACATTACTGACTGTTACGGTTCAATTTATACTCACTCGGTTCCTTGGGCTATTCATACAAAACCAGTAGCAAAAGCAAATAGAGACCCGAATGGAAATTTAGGTAATATTATTGACAAACATCTTCGTGATATGGCATTTGGACAAACAAATGGCATACCTCAAGGAAGTGTTTTAATGGACTTTATTGCAGAAATGGTTTTGGGTTATGCAGACACCGAACTATCAATTAGAATTCAACAAGCAAACATTCAAGACTATCATATCATTCGTTACAGGGACGACTACCGTATATTTTCAAACAACCCACAAGACGCAGAAATAATTACCAAAATCTTGACAGAAATATTAATAGAACTTGGAATGAGACTCAATGCACAAAAAACATTGGTTTCAAATAATGTAATTCGTGATTCTATCAAGCCCGACAAAATCTATTGGATAGCAGAGAAAAATGGCAGTAAAAGCATTCAAGAGCATTTGCTTTTAATTCATAATCTTTCAGACAAATTCCCCAATTCAGGTAGTTTAAGTAAAGCGTTAGGGAAATTCTACAACAGAATTAAAGGCTTAACAGAACTAAACAACATCCAAGTTTTGGTTAGCATTCTTGTGGACATAATGTATAAAAACCCAAGAACGTATCCTATTGCATCTGCAATTTTAAGTAAACTTCTATCACTACTAAACGACCCGACAAAAAGAGACAAAATTTTACAATCAACTATGACCAAGTTTGCGAAAATACCAAACACTGGACATATAAAAATCTGGCTTCAACGGTTGACAATCAAAATTGATAGACAAAGAGTTTACGAAGAAGACCTTTGCAAAAAAGTTAATGACCCAACAATACAAATATGGAATTCGGACTGGCTTAACAACACTCTAAAAACTTTAATTGGCACGACTCCTATAATTGACGAGCAAATAATTCAGGACATTGATGTTGTAATAAATCAGACAGAAGTTCAACTATTTAAACCAGAGTATGACGACAACCTTGACGAATAAAAAAGCCCGAACCGCTAACACGGGTTTGGCAAAAGTGGCGGTTCAGTGCTCCGCAGACACATTTGTGGTTAATCAAAGTTTGGTTCTCCGCATCAATATTTGTGGTGAAAATCGCCACCTTCGCCAAGCCCGAAACCGTTACCAGTAATGGTAAAACAAATCGCGGTAAAAGAACATTAAAATAAAAAAATATGATATTAATTCTCTCGGTATTATTGGTTTTCGCAATCATTCTAAAGTTTTTTACGCCAAAAGAACCAAATTATTTATTCGGTTATCAATTTGGAAACGCCAAGAAAAGTACCGAGCATTGGAAAGTTGCAAATAAATATGCTTCAAATTACATGATTGCATTATACTCAACGACATTGATATTAAATTTAATATTTGACTATCAAAAATATGACGGTTACTTTCTGATATTGACAATTTTACTTATTGGATTTATAGCAATGTATTTTGATATTGAGAAAAGACTAAAGGGAATAGACAAAACCACTACTGGTAACAGCGGTTACCCGCAATAGCTGGTTGCTTAGTCAAATTGACGTTTTTTCTTCACGAAAAAACTTTATCTTTAACCGAAAATAATCTGTCCGCTGGCGCCGCTACTGCGGGTAGCCGCGAAACGTTATACACAACAATATTTGCCGAAATTTGCTTCGAAAGTTTGCCGAAAAAAATGCTTTCCCTACTCGATTTTTGTCGAGTTTTTTATTTGGAATCGTTTGGGCTTTATGGAAAATTCTCTGCTTGCCGGATTTCGGTTTGGCCGAATTCTGAAGTTTGTGCCGAATTGAATTGCGGAGTTTGATTACTTTTATAATTGCTGTGTATAACAGCGGTTTTACGCTATTGCGAGTTTTGTGGTAAATTCACGTTTAGTTTTCATAATAATATTTATCTTAGCCGATAGTACGCGGTTTCGCACCTCGCAACAGACGTAAATCCGCGGAACGTTGGCAGAAAGCTTGAGAAACGCAACTATATCTCGAAATCTAATTATGAAGAAAATCAGAGGAAATAGAAGACGATTAAGGCAAATTGAGAATTGGAAAATTAACAGTCTTGAAATTGATTTAAACTATTTTCTAAAAACTAATAAAGATTATGTAAAGTTTCGAGTTTTTCCTTGGAATCCAGTCGCAATGTCTATTCATAATTATCCAAATCCAAAAGGAAAAATTCGAAAGAAAATTATCGAATCATTTTTTGAAATTTATGAACGTTGGAATGTGCAATTAAAAGAACTTGGAAAACCGTATTATTTAAAAATTTGGTTATTTGAACCTGATGTTTACAATTCCCAAGTAGTTTGCGCAATAAATGAAAAAATAGAATATTACGAGAATATTTTTAATGAAACCGAAGTGAAAAAAACTATCGAAAAATCAAGCTTTGCAAAAACAACAAGCAGAATAGACGAATATAATTGGGAATTAAGAATTGAAGAATATGGAAGTCAAGTGTGGCTTGGTGAAAAGTAAAGCCTTCTGCCAACAGCGGTTTCGCGCAATAGCTAGTAAGCATTGCGCCGGAATCCTAACGGATTCCTGAAACCTTGTCTTCCGCATACAATTTTTTCTTAACTTGCCGCTACTGGCGCAAAGCCGCGAAACGTTAGCAGACATGGCAGAAAAACGGTTTTATGAGAACTTATTCAATTTTTTAAAATGTTCATAGAAGAATTAGAAAAATACAAAATCAACAATCACTTTTTTTTAGAACCAGATGATGATTTAAAGCAAGTTTGTAACGCACCGACAGACAAAAGCGGAGTGTATTATGTGTATGCTCTAAAAAATGGAAAAATAGAGCTAGTCTATATTGGTTGTTCCGGTAAACTTCAAAAAGACGGAAAAATGTTTGTCCGAAAAGCTGGGCTCGGCGGAATAAAAGACAGATTGGTTAACGGACATCAATTTGGAAAAGTACCAAGAAAAAAATCATGGCCAAACCAAATGCGAAAAGAAAATATCGAAGCTTTGGATATTTATTGGTTCGCAACTCATGACAGCAAATACTGTGATTGTCCAAAGATAATTGAAAGTAAATTACTGAAAAATTACTTTGAAATCATGGGAGGATTACCAAAATGGAATAAGGTTATTTATTAATAAAAAAAGCCACGTCTGCTAACAGCCGTTATCCGCTATAGCTGGTTTTTCTTGAGTTGTACTTCTATTTTCACGTAAAAAGTTTTACCTTAGCAGACAGTACGCAGTTCGCTGGATTCGCTACAGTCGGATAGCGGCGAAACGTTATGCCCAATTTTTCAAAAAGTGCAAAAATGAATGAAAGCTAAAAGAATAAAAGTTTCCGGATTAATAGTTTTGTTAGTTGTCTTAACTTATTTCACTTACAATAAATTGACAAGATTTATTAAAATTGATTCGTGCTTGGATAAAGGTGGAAGTTGGAACTATACTCTTGATAAATGTGAATGTTTACACGACAAAGAAACTGATTCGAAGAATATAACTTTGAAATAGAAAAACTAACTAAAATATTGCTCACTTAATCAACCAAAGAAAACTAATTAAAATTCAAGATGTTATCGAAATAAAACTGGGCATAACAGCGGTTTTCCGCTATTGCGAGTTTTGTGGTAAATTCACGTTCTGTTTTCGTAATAATATTTATCTTAGCCGATAGTACGCTGCTTCCTACCTCGCAACAGGCGTAAAGCCGCGAAACGTTGTGCGTCAGTTTAGGGTTAATCCGAAAAAATAATCACACTTTAGATTTTAATCGCAAACAGATTTTTAGGATTCTCGGTTAAGGCTAGGAATTTTAATGAAAAATCATAGAATCTTCTGAAAGGGAGTCGAGGTATTAAAAACCAAGTAATTTCGTTTCTAACTATAAAGATACGTCCGAACGCCCTAGAGATACGTTTCCCCACCCGAGAGACGCGATTCCCCGCCCTAGAGATGCGATTCCCCACCCGAGAGAAGCGTTTCCCCGACCGAGAGAAGCGTTTCCCCACCCGAGAGAAGCGTTTCCCCACCAAAGTGACGCGTTCCCCCATTTTGGTAGTTGAGCTTGCCACTGGAGTGATGAAACCTTTTCGTAAAGTCTTTAAATTGGGCAATAAGGTGATGGAATTTTGCCCTAAAGCACCATAAATTAACCAATTAAAAAACCGAACGCACAACAGCGGTTTTACGCTATTGCGAGTTTTGTGGTAAGTTCACGTTTTGTTTTCGTAATAATATTTATCTTAGCCGATAGTACGCGGTTTCGCTCCTCGCAACAGACGTAAAGCCGCAATCCGTTACAAGCAAGCTTCACAAACACTCTGCAAAAAAAATGAAAACTGACAATTCGATAAAAGAAATAACTATTGCAGCAATTAATCGTTCAGCAATGAATCCGGAAAGTTGGGTTTATTCAAAAGTTTACTCAGAAAATAGCGCAAATGAATTTGAACTTGAAGAAAATGAATTGCCAATTTTTGAAGTTAGTAGCGCGAAAGCAAAGACAATTATAACTACTCGCCGCATAATTGAAAAGGAAAATGAAAAGGTTTGCTTTGTAGATTTTGAAGAAGTTGACGATGTAATTTACGGAGATTTTAAAGGGCAAATAAACAAACCAGAATTATCAAAATTCAGGATTGTTGACATGTACGGAGAGCAACATGATTTCCAAATGGAAACTGGAAAAGCATCAATTGGTTTAATAAGTTGCGTGAAAACAGTTTTGAAACTAAAAGCCAGCTTGTAACAGCGGTTTTGCGCAATGACTCCTAACCGCTCCGCCGGAAACCTAACGGTTTCTCCAAACGCTTCTTCACGCAAAAATTTTTTCTTAACTTGCCGTCACTGCGCAAAGCCGCGAAACGTTACCAGCAATTGTAAAACAGGTAGAATAGACTACTATGCGATCAAGAATCCTAAAACCAAAAATATTAGTACTAGTTTATATAATTACTTTAGTTATTTTCAGTTGTAATAGAAAAAATGATTTAGAAAATCAGATTACAATAAAAATAAATTCAATAGACAGAAAAACTAAACTACCTAGAACAAATGTATTTGATACTATTGAGGTCAGAATAGAATCGATTGGATTCCCTGCCAAACGATTTCCGAAAATAGCTGAATATGTAACTGATTCTTCAGGTTCGGTGAAAATTAAAATAGATCGCGATGAAAAATATTTATTATTACTCAGTGTTCCATATTTTTATGGTTCAGAAGATATAGTTGGAAAAAACTTGAAGGACGGTCAAGAAATAAATATGGAAGTATTTCATCCAGAATAATAACAACTGCTGGTAACAGCGGTTTTACGCTATTGCGAGTTTTGTGGTAAGTTCACGTTTAGTTTCCGTAATAATATTTATCTTAGCCGATAGTACGCGGTTTCGTACTTCGCAACAGACGTAAAGCCGCAATCCGTTAGCGGTAATTAGTTCCCAGACTCAAGGACATTGAATAATTTAAATTTAGAAGTTATGACAAATATTGATCTTAATAAAATAAAGCTAATAACATTTATTTTTATTCCATCTTTTATTGTTTCTGTTATTTGTCCTGGAATTTTATTTGTGTTCATGTTTGGCAAAGACCTATTTATTAATACGGATACAATTAAATTAACCTTATTAAGTATTTCAGTTTCATTTCCAATTTGGTTTATTAATAGTATTTTTGTTTATTATCAATTATATTATAATTCAGACGAAGAGTTGGAAAATGATCATTTGCAATTTGCTTCAATTCTTGGAAGCTTCATGACAATCCCTGTTATATATCTTCCGATTGTAGTGAAATTATTTTGTGAAATTCCTTTGCAAGCTGGTGTCATGATTTCTTTTGCAACACTATTACTTATCCTTTTAATTATATATATAGTGAAATTGAAAAGGAACTAACTACCGCTAACAGCGGTTTCGCGCTATTGCTGGTTTTTCTTGAATTGTACTTCTTTCTTCACGAAAATATTTTATCTTAGCAGACAGTACGCAGTTCGCTGGCATCGCAACAGACGCGAAGCCGCGAAACGTTAGCTGCTATTTTAACACTCAACTTTATGAAACCGAAACAAAATATAAAAACCTTTTCTGAATTGTATGAAACAACTGTATCTGGAGACTACCTTTTGTCAAGTTTTATGACTGGACATTTGGTAATTGAGTTTCTGCTGGTTAAAATAATAGAGTTGAGCCAACCAAAGCTTATAGATTTTGCTGAAGGACTGAACCATTATAAACTAATTGAATTAGTATATGGGTTAAATCATATTGATGAGCGACAAAAAGAAGTCTTGATACTGATTAATAAAATGCGAAATAAGTTTGCTCACCATTTGACATTTGAACCTTCAATAAATGAATTGCAGGAAATACTTTTAAAAGCTTCAAAAGCTTTCAATGATATGACAGATGGTTTAGAACAAGGACTCGGAGAAATAAAAGACAAAAAATCAATAAGAGAATGTGAAGAATGGGTTATTCCAGAAATGTTTGTACAAATTTCATACGACTTACATGACATATACCAAGATCTTGGAGGCGATATGGAAAACTTTTAGTTTTTATGTCCATTTAATTATTAAAACAATAACAGAAACATGAAAACAGAAAATCAAGAATGGAAAGTTGACTGTAACAGATATATTGGTTTCATGGATGTAATGGGTTTTAAGGACATGGTAGCAAGAAAAAGTCACGAAGAAGTTGGACGAATGCTACATCAAATGTCTTTTATGAAAGATATATTACAAAGGGTAATTGTTAGCCCACTGAAAGAAAAAAATGAAATGTTTGAAAGAGAAGAAAGAGTGAAGTCAATTACTTTTTCAGATTCGGTATTGTTTGTAACAAAAGATGATTCATTATCAGATTTGTTAATCCTATCAAGTGTACTGGAAATTTTCCAAGAAGCAGCTATTCAAAGAGGTGCCCCTACCAAAGGAGCAATTTCATTTGGAAGACTGACTGCAGATTTTGAAAAATCGTTATTTTACGGTCAACCTCTTATTGATGCATATTTATTGCAAGACCAGCTAAATTATTACGGGATAATAGTTGATAATGAAGCAGAAGCTAGAATTATAGATAGTATAAGACGAGAACAAATTGATGAGTCTTTAATTAAAGGACATTTTTACAAATTAGCCACACCTTTAAAAAGTGGGAAAGTTCAACATTACAATGTTCGACTTGGTAATTTAACAGAAGAACAAATTGAAGATATGTACAAAACCGTTTCAGGTGGAGTTAGAAAGTATGTAGACAATACCATAGAAATATATGAACTCATGAACAAAAACAGCAGCTAACAGCCGTTTTGCAAAAGCGGGGGTTTCGTGCTTCTATGACAGTGAAGTGCTAAATTCAAGCTTTGTGCATCTAATGAAGTTTAGTGCTGAAAATCCCCGCCTTCGCAAAGCGGCAAACCGTTATGAGCAAGTTAAAAACCCAACTATAAATTGAGCAAAAATAGATGAAACAAAACGTATTTTTATTTTTAGCAATCATGCAATTCATTTCTTGCAATACAACCAAGCAAAAAAACATTGCTGATGAAAATTGTTATATCGTTTTAAATTCAGTTTCTAATGTAATAAGTGTTGGAGATAAGAGAGATGTGTGTTTAACTCAGATGATTGATGAAGTTAGAAATGGAAAAAAGGTTGACGCTGAAAATTTAAAAAAGCTTCAAAACTTACAGAAAGAAATAAACAAAAGGCTTTTAGAAAGTTTAAAAAATTTAGAAACAGAATCCGCGAAAAACAAGAATGAAAAAATTTTTGATGTTAGCATTCAGTATCTTAAAAAAATACAGAATATGGAAAGGCAATTTCCGATACTTATTAGCGACATGTCAGATGATATTCCCGAAAATAATTCGAGATATAGCGATTCAATTGCAATTTCCACAAAAGAAATAGAAAAATTCTATGTTTTATACCGTGACACTATGCATCAATATCTTGAAGTTCATAATATAAACGACAGAAAATTTGATTCAATTCAAGCTGTCGTTGACAAAAAATACAAAACATAGGCAATATTTAACCTGCTCATAACAGCGGTTTCGCGCAATAGCTGGGTTGCTTAAGCCGCTTGTCGACTTTCCGCTGGAAAGTCTTATCTTAGCCGAAAACAATCAATCACGCGCTCCGCTACAGCGCAAAGCCGCGAAACGTTAACAGCAACATAAAAACAAAAGTTAACGCAAAGAAACGCACGCAGTTTTAAAAATTCCACAATCGGTGTTTTGTGTTTGGAAAAGACTGTGATAATGGAAACTGAGCCTGAATGCCGGAAAACGTCCGTCCGAGTTTTACAGAATATGAATTTTTAAAACTACTACAGAATGCTGCTGTTAACAGCGGTTTTCCGCTATTGCGAGTTTTGTGGTAAATTCACGTTTAGTTTCCGTAATAATATTTATCTTAGCCGATAGTACGCTGCTTCTTACCTCGCAACAGACGTAAAGCCGCAATCCGTTATGTGACAGCTTTTAAAACCACATTTAAATAGAAATTATGGAAATAAGCAAGAATATTTTTTTTGAAAAAAACATCTTAAATCAAGAAGATAAAAATATACATAGCAAACAAATAGAAATTACGAGTTTAAACTTGGATGATTTCAATGCTCGATTGAATTCGAATATTGTTTTAGTTTATAATTCTGACTATAGAGGCTTTTTTCTAAATTCTGAAGATGAACGATATGGAAGATTATTCACTAGACATATAGCTCATTTACTAACTTATTACAATCATCGAGAAACTTGGAATGAAACAAGTTTTATTTCATATGACTTAAATCTAATAAAATATGATTTTGAAGACTTATACTTAAGTATCAAAAATTTAAACCAAAATTACACTCACAATTTAGAATTGGTAAGAAGATTAAATCTTTTTAAAAATAGATGGAATAATTATTATCCTCTGGGAATTTTGAGTAAAGAAGGAGAACAACAATATAAAAACGAGTTGCAGAAAATGGTTGACAAATTAAATAAGTTAATTGATTCGTTAAATATTTAAGCCGTCACATAACAGCGGTTTCGCGCAATTGTTGGTTTTCATTTTTACGAGTTCACGAAAAACATTTATCTTTAACAGAAAATAATCAGTTCGCTGGCTTCACAACTGTCGCGAAGCCGCGAAACGTTATACACAACAATATTTGCCGAAATTTGCTTTGAAACTTTGCGTTTAAAGTTTGCCGAAAAAAATGCTTCCCCTACTCGATTTTTTATCGAGTTTTTTATTTGGAATTGTTTGGGCTTTGTGGAATATTCTCTGATTGCCGGATTTCGGTTTGGCCGAATTCCAAAAGTTTGCGCCGAATTGAATTGCGGAGTTTGATTACTTTTATAATTGCTGTGTATAACAGCGGTTTTACGCTATTGCGAGTTTTGTGGTAAATTCACGTTCAGTTTTCATAATAATATCTATCTTAGCCGATAGTACGCGGTTTCGTACTTCGCAACAGACGTAAAGCCGCAATCCGTTAACAGCAACATAAAAACAAAAGTTAACGCAAAGAAACGCACGCAGTTTTAAAAATTCCACAATCGGTGTTTTGTGTTTGGAAAAGACTGTGACAATGGAAACTGAGTCTGAGCGCCGGAAAACGTCCGTCCGAAGTTGCCGAATAAGAATTTTTAAAACTACTACAAAATGCTGCTGTTAACAGCGGTTTTCCGCTATTGCGAGTTTTGTGGTAAATTCACGCTTTGTTTTCGTAATAATATTTATCTTAGCCGATAGTACGCTGCTTCCTACCTCGCAACAGACGTAAAGCCGCGAAACGTTATACACAATAATTTTTGCCGAAATTTGCTTTGAAACTTTGCATTTAAAGTTTACCGAAAAAAATGCTTCTCTTACTCGATTTTTATCGAGTTTTTTATTTGGAATCGTTTGGTCTTTATCGAAAATTCTCTGCTTGCCGGATTTCAGTTTGGCCGAATTCCAAAAGTTTGCGCCGAATTGGATTGCGGAGTTTAATTACTTTGATAATTACTTTGATAATTACTGTGTATAACAGCGGTTTTACGCTATTGCGAGTTTTGCGGTAAATTCACGTTCAGTTTCCGTAATAATATTTATCTTAGCCGATAGTACGCTGCTTCGCGCCTCGCAACAGACGTAAAGCCGCGGAACGTTAGCGGAAAGCGTTGGCAAAACCCTTTTAATTTGACACTTAAAACAATTTAGTTTTGATGAAAAATATTTCATTTACGAAAATATCATTTTACTTTTCGATAGCAATTTTAAGCTGTTTCGTTTTAATGTTTTTACTAATAACTATTTTCCCTTCACCGGCAGTTTGCGAAGGATTAGCAGATTTGTTCACAATCGTTGGCGGAATTATAGGAGTATTGGGTTTTTCATTTGCAATTGCAGGTATCAAAGAACCAAATTCAATAAAGAAGTGGATTGGAATAATTGTTAACGCAATTATGGCATTTGTTTTAATCCAAGATTTACTGATTAATAACGCCATCCGCTAACAGCGGTTTTCCGCTATTGCGAGTTTTGTGGTAAGTTCACGTTTAGTTTCCGTAATAATATTTATCTTAGCCGATAGTACGCGGTTTCGTACCTCTCAACAGACGTAAAGCCGCGAAACGTTGTACGACAGTTAGAAAAAGTTGCTATAAAATGAAAAAAATATTCTTATTTATCAATCTACTACTTTTCAATCTTTGTTTTAGCCAAGTAAGTTTTGAAGAATATAAATCCTATCACATTGTCTTTGACAAAAAAAAGCTGACCTCGCCAAATAATGATTTTACAATCACAATCCCATCTGACTGGAATTCAGAGTATGTAAATTTTCCAGAACCAGTCAACGAAAAACATCTCCCGGATGATTACCATGTATGTTTTTCTGAATCACGTGTTCAAGATAATTACGTGTTATGC
>NZ_SJPE01000021.1 GCF_004329815.1 Flavobacterium silvisoli
CAAATTTCTCTGGGCTATTCCCCTGTAAAAGGTAGGTTGCATACGCGTTACGCACCCGTGCGCCGGTCTCAAAGTTACAAGTAACTTCTACCCCTCGACTTGCATGTGTTAGGCCTGCCGCTAGCGTTCATCCTGAGCCAGGATCAAACTCTTCATCGTATATTTTTTACTGCACTAAAGCAGCTTTTTTTATAGACAAAGGCTAGGCTTGTTCAAATCTTTCGATTCTCTTACTCTCTTTTTTATTTGTCTTAAAATCTCTTCTAAGACGGCTGTCAATTCAATATGTCTATGAACGTCTATTCTTTACTTATTCGCCTCTCTTTCGGTTAGCGGGTGCAAAAGTAAGCATCTTTTTTTAACCTGCAAGTAAAAATGAAAATAATTTTTAAATTTATTTTTTTCTACTCTTTTACCAGGTTTTTCTAAGAACTTATTCCCTCTTGCGGGGTGCAAATATAGAAATCTTTTTTCTCCCAATCCAAATCTTTTATGCCATTTTTTAGCCTTTTTTTTTAATTATCTGATTCATCGGTTTTTGTAGCTGAATTTTATTGGTATTTATTGAATAAACGAAACGAAACCACTTTGTGGAACGATTTCAATTCTATTACTTTTTGCCTGCAATTGTGGTGCAACAGCCGTTTTATCGGGAAAAATCTGTTTTGCGTAACTTTTAAGAATGTTGGTTTGGTGGCTTTCGACAAAGTTTCGGGGAAAATTCTTTTACTATATATATAGTACTGAGCAGAACCAATCGTCCTGATAGCCCCGATGGGAGTGGCATCCTTTTTTCTTGATCAAGAAAAAAGATATAACGGACAGCGGGAGGATTGCTCCATAATAAAGGTAGCGGTACCGCTCCTGATTTTGAATTTAAAATTTAAACTGTATTTTTAACCTTTATATTTATACTATTATATATGTCTAAACTTGCGCATGTAGGCACGAGTATATTTACGGTGATGTCGCAACTGGCAAACGAATACGGAGCCATCAACCTGTCACAAGGTTTTCCTAATTTTACAGTAGATGAACGATTGACTGAAATTTTGTCTAAACAGGCAAAAGAAAACGTACACCAGTATGCGCCTATGGCTGGGTTTAGTCCGTTGCTGGAGAAAATAGCAATACTGACCCGACAATCGTATAACCGGATTGTAGACCCTAAAGCAGAAGTATTGGTTACGGCCGGCGCAACAGAAGGTATTTTTGCCGCGGTTCAGGCATTGGTAGCAGCGGGGAAAGAAGTGGTGATTTTGGATCCGAGTTATGATTGTTACGAAACCCCCATCCTATTGTGTAACGCCAAGCCGGTTCACGTTTCGTTGCATGATGACTTCACGCCAAATTGGGAGGCGATAAATGCCGCGGTAAACCACAACACCCGAATGCTGATTATTAACAATCCTCACAATCCTACCGGCAAAACATGGACTGCTGCAGATTTTGACCGACTGGAAGCATTGGCTGAGGCGAATCCGCACCTTATTATATTGAGTGATGAAGTGTATGAATACATCACGTTTGAAAAGGCACACCTTTCAATTCATCAACGTCCGAAATTTTGGGAGCGCAGCATCAGTGTTTCCTCTTTTGGAAAATCGTTTCACATTACAGGCTGGAAAATTGGTTATGTTATCGCACCGGAACCATTGATGCGGGAAATCAAAAAAGTGCATCAGTTTTTGGTATTTAGTGTAAACAGTGTTGCGCAGGCGACCCTTTCGGAGTATTTGGATGTGGTGGACCTCAGTGCGCTTGGAAAATTTTATCAGCAAAAAAGAGATTTTTTCAGAGCCTTGATGAAGAATTGTCCTTTGGAGTTATTACCTTGTGAAGGCACCTATTTCCAAGTGGCTTCTTATGCCGGAATTTCAGAAGAAAGCGATTTGGATTTCAGCAAAAGACTGCTTATAGATTATGGAGTAGCCACTATACCGATTTCTGCTTTCTATCCGGACGGGAAAGATTTGAAGCTGATACGATTTTGTTTTGCCAAGGATGACTCCACATTAATTGAAGCCACTAAAAGACTCGAAAAACTACGGTAACAACAGATTGTTTACGTGTTGTCAACCTGATTTTATCAACCACCACTCTAAAAATAAAGTACTTTTGACACATGAATGCATTCCGAACCATTTTAGTACTACTGCTTTTAACTGTGGGTAAAATCAATGCCCAGTCTTCTGACAACAAACTGATTCAGAAAGGCTGGAACGAACTCATCAAAGACAACGAGAACAAAGCCTATCAATATTTTTGGGAAGCCAATGAAAAAGCCCGAAAAGAGAAAAACAGCAAAGACATTGCGGAATCGTACTTTTATTTAGGAATATGTTCTTATGGTTCCAGTTTGGAAAAAGGACTGCAGTTTGCCACCAAATCGCTAAACGAATACCACAATTTGGAAAAGACCGATAAGGAAAAAGCCACCATTGGCAGGTATAAATGTCTTCAACTCATCAGTACTATTTACAGCAGACAAAAAAAATACGATGATGCGCTGCGACTGAGTAAAGAAGTTATTGTTGAATTGGAAAACAAGGATGACTCCTCGGGTACTTTGGGACTTGCCTATAACAGCCTGGGCAGCATTTATGAATTACAAAACAAAGATGAAGAAGCGCAAAAGTACTACAGACTGGCTTTAACTGAATTTGAAAAAGCCAAAAACATTGCCTACTTACCCACTTCATACTGCAAATTAGGAGAGCTTTTTAAGAAGAAAAAACAAAAAGCAATCAGCTTTACCTATTTCAAAAAGGCTTTGGACTTGGCTGAAAAAACCGAAAACAAACAGGCACAAATCATGGCTCTGATTGCCTTGGGAAAATGGCATTTGGACTTTGAACAAAACTTTACCCTAGCCGAGAATTACTGCAATAATGCGCGAATCATAGCTATCGGACTGAGTGACAAGCTATTTGAAATCAAAAGCATTGAAACGTTGATTGACATCAAAAAAAATCAAAATAATTTTAAAGAAGTAAGCCAGTTACAAAGCGAAATCATCATGCTGAAGGACAGTTTTTATTCGGCCGAAAAACAACAAATTGAAAAAAGTCTGGAAGTACAGTTTGAAGTGTCTGAAAAAAACCGAAAACTAAAACTTATTTCAGCCGAAAAGGAAGTCACAAAACTGACCAACTATTTATTGATAAGCGTTTTAGCTATTTTAATTACGGTCTTCTCCTTCTTGTTTTTCTTTTTGAAAAGAATCAACAAACGAGACAAACAACTGCTTGCTGCCAAAGAAGAGTTGGTCGTATTAATGGAAGAACAAAAACTATTAAAAGAGCAACAGTTTCAAAACGACTTGGAACACAAGGAAAGTCAGTTGAGTGCCATTACCATACAAATGTTAGAAAAAAATGAATTGCTGGATGAAATAAAAACCATTCTCAATAAAAAGGAACCTAATGCAGAAACCGAACTCAAAAAACTAGTCAGCAAATACACCATTCAGGACAACAATTGGAAGGATTTTGACAATTATTTTGAAAGCGTCAACAAGAATTTCTACACGAGGTTAAAACAAAAATACCCAGACATCAGCAATAATGATTTGAAAATTTGCGCACTCATCAAGCTGAATTTATCAATCAAAGAAATGGCCTCTATCTTAAACATTTCTCCCGACAGTGTCAAGACAGCCCGTCATCGATTGCGTAAAAAATTACAATTGAACACCGAAGAAAACCTGACAGACTTTATTCTTTCAGTTTAAAACAAAACACTGAAATACAAGAAAATAACAAACATGTACACCTCATGTTTACCTGAAAAACAAACCAAATTTGAAACTTGTTCTTACTTTTGGTTTCAGAAATAAAACTAAAACACGTTTCAAAAATCAATCAAAAAAAAATTGCTATGAAAAAAAATTATCTTTTATGTACAACGCTGGCTCTCATGATAAGCAGCGTGAGTTTTTCACAAGTTGTCAATGGCAACTTTGAAGATATTAAATCCAATTTTCTTCCTGCTAACTGGGGAATGAATTTTGTGCAACAAGTTGGTTTTGATCCGGAAACCGGAGAAAGCTTGGGTGATGATATTCAGTATACTTGGTGTATCCCGTCAATGGTTTATGCTTCATTTGAACCTCAAAGCGGTAATTACGCTATGGAAATTTCAAATGCTTTCAATCTCACTCAAAATGTTGTCATTCCGGGAACGGCCACCATATTCAGCGATCCTGAACAAGACAGTCCGGGCTGGAACCCCGGCATCCCGGTTGAAGCAACCGACAACATTTCGATGATTGGGTTTTATTACAAATTTTTACCGGCCGGCGACGATGAAGCACAAGCCAGAATTTCGGTTTCAGACAGCAACGGCAATGAAATAGGACATGCAACCATCAATATAACGGAGGCCACCAATGACTTTCAATATGTATACCAGCCTATCAGTTACACTTCATCGGCAACTCCGGCTTCAATAATTATTTCATTTACAATGGCCCGAGAAGGCTCCACTCCTACTTTCGGAAGCCGATTAATTGTTGACAATGTGGTAACCAATTTTGATGCTTTACAGGTAGATGACAACGAATTCGATTCTAAAATAGCCGTTTATCCTACTTTGACTGAAAACGAATTGAATGTTGACACCAAGGGATTGACCCAAGGAGAAGTGAATTATAAAGTAATGAATATTGAGGGAAAAGTGGTGAAACAAAATACTGTTTCGGAAGACTCAGGTTACATTTACTCTATGGATGTCAGCCAATTAAGTTCAGGCATTTATTTTCTGAAAATAAACAGCTCATTGGGGCAAATCACTAAAAAATTCATCAAAAAATAGAACATTCAGTTGGTTTAGAATCAATTAATTGTGGAAACCGGATTATGGCCTTGCTGTAGTCCGGTTTATTTTTTTGGGTGCATTTAGTTTCATATATTTACACTCAAGACCTTTGTTCAAACAGAACGAAGTTAAAACACAAAGACTATGAATTTTTCAGCAAAAATGCTACGCGACAATGCGCTGGCCGATAAAGTAATTGTAGTAACCGGTGGAGGAAGCGGCTTAGGCAAAGCCATGACCAAGTATTTTATGGAATTGGGCGCAAAAGTAGCCATCACTTCACGCGATTTGGAAAAGCTAAAAACCACCGCATCCGAATTGGAACAAGAAACCGGCGGAAAATGTTTACCCCTGCCATGTGATGTCCGACATTATGAACAAGTAGAAACCATGCTTTCCGAAGTTTTAAAAACCTACGGAAAAGTTGATGTCCTTCTTAACAATGCAGCCGGAAATTTTATATCTCCCACCGAAAGGCTATCCGCCAATGCTTTTGACACCATAATTGATATTGTACTGAAAGGTTCCAAAAACTGTACACTGGCTTTCGGAAAACACTGGATAGCCCAAAAACAGACCAATTGTAATGTCCTGAATATTGTGACGACTTATGCCTGGACGGGCTCCGGTTACGTTGTCCCAAGCGCCACTGCCAAAGCAGGAGTTTTAGCCATGACCCGAAGCTTAGCTGTGGAATGGGCCAAATATGGAATCAGGATGAATGCCATTGCTCCCGGACCTTTTCCTACCAAAGGGGCATGGGACAGGCTTTTACCGGGTGACTTGGCTGAAAAGTTTGACATGTCCAAAAAAGTACCGCTCAGACGCGTGGGCGACCATCAGGAGTTGGCTAATCTTGCGGCCTATCTGGTTTCTGATTTTTCTGCCTACATCAATGGAGAAGTAATTACAATTGATGGTGGCGAATGGCTTCAGGGTGCCGGACAATTCAATATACTGGAAAAAATTCCACAGGAAATGTGGGATATGCTCGAAGCCATGATAAAAAATAAAGGCAATAAATAGGCTCAATTTAAACCATCACAAACAGGTTTCATTTGGCTAAATTATTAACTGAGAGCCATCACTGCAGCTCAAAACTCGACATGGAAAACTTTACCAGAATGTTAACAAAAATCGCTTGACATACCCATAATTAATTGTATTTTTACCGCTCAAAATCTACGAAAAACAAATGGGTAAAATCATTGCTATTGCTAATCAAAAAGGCGGTGTTGGTAAGACTACCACTTCGGTAAATCTTGCAGCATCACTGGGTGTTTTAGAAAAAAAAGTACTTTTAATTGATGCTGATCCTCAAGCCAACGCCAGTTCAGGTTTGGGTCTGGATGTAGAAAGCATCGAAATAGGAACCTATCAGGTTTTAGAGCACAGCAACACTCCGGCTGAAGCCACTATAGCTTCTTCTTCCCCAAATGTATGGGTAGTACCGGCGCACATCGACTTGGTGGCTATCGAAATAGAATTGGTAGATAAAGAAAACCGCGAGTACATGCTCAAGCAAGCTTTGGAAAGTGTCAAAGACGAGTACGATTATATTTTGATTGACTGTGCTCCGTCATTAGGCTTACTGACATTGAATGCCTTAACAGCCGCTGACAGTGTGGTAATTCCGATTCAGTGCGAATACTTTGCTTTGGAAGGATTGGGGAAATTACTCAACACCATCAAAAGCGTACAAAAAATACACAATCCTAACCTCGATATCGAAGGATTATTATTAACGATGTATGATTCGCGTTTGCGTTTGTCAAACCAAGTGGTAGAAGAAGTGCAGAAGCATTTTAACGATATGGTGTTCAAAACCATCATACAACGCAATGTAAAATTGAGTGAAGCGCCAAGTTTTGGAGAAAGTATCATTAACTTTGACGCCACCAGCAGAGGAGCCACGAACTATTTGAGTCTGGCACAGGAAATTATCAAAAAAAACAGTTAATACCCTATGGCAAAAGCTATAAAGAAACAAGCATTAGGAAGAGGATTATCGGCTTTGCTGAAGGATCCGGAAAACGATATTAAATCCGTAGACGACAAAAATGCCGACAAGGTTGTTGGTAACATCATTGAATTGGATATTGAATCGATAGAAATCAATCCGTTTCAGCCTCGTACCAATTTTAATGAAGAACAATTACAGGAATTGGCTTCTTCCATCAAAGAATTAGGACTTATACAACCGATTACCGTTCGTAAATTAGATTTTAATAAATACCAGTTAATTTCTGGAGAACGCCGTTTGCGTGCTTCCAAACTGGTAGGTCTGACCACCGTACCAGCTTACATTCGTATTGCTAACGACAATGAGTCTCTGGTAATGGCTTTGGTCGAAAACATTCAGCGTCATGACTTAGACCCAATTGAGATTGCGCTTTCCTACCAACGTTTGATTGATGAAATCCAATTGACACAAGAACAAATGAGTGAGCGCGTAGGTAAAAAGCGTTCTACTATTGCCAACTATTTGCGCTTGTTAAAGCTGGATCCGATTATTCAAACCGGAATCCGAGACGGATTCATCAGCATGGGACACGGTCGTGCTATCATCAACATTGAAGATTTAGACGTTCAAACCGATATTTATCAAAAAATCGTAAGCCAAAACCTTTCGGTGCGAGAAACAGAAGCATTAGTCAAGAACTATCAGGAAGGCTTGAAACCTGCGGCACCAAAAGCCAAAAAAGGAGCTACATTTACCGTAGCCGAAGAGCAAAAGAAAGCTTTTGCAACGTTTTTCGGTTCTAAAATAGACGTGAAAGTAGCCGGTAACGGCAAAGGAAAAATTACTATTCCGTTTCATTCCGAAGAAGATTTCAACCGTATTATCAAATTAATAAAGGGTTAGTGCGTCGTGTAATTTACATAACAGTTCTGTTTTTTCTTGTTGGAAATTACTCTGCCTTTTCTCAGGAAATTGCTGATGCTATTATTGCCAAAGACACCATAAAGAGAGAAGAAATTAATCCGTTAGCGCCCTCAAAAGCAGCTTTTTATTCAGCCGTTTTACCTGGATTAGGACAGGCTTACAATAAAAAATACTGGAAAATACCCATAGTTTACGGGGCTATCGGAACCAGTTTGTATTTTTACATTTCCAACAACAAAAAATACCACAAATACCGAGACGCTTACAAACAACGTTTGGCGGGAGAAAAAGACGAGTTCGGATACCTTGATGACAACCGATTGATACAAGCGCAACGTTTTTACCAACGAAACCGGGATTTATCACTCTTGGTTACGGTTGGTTTTTACATATTGAACATAGTCGATGCTAATGTTGATGCACATTTGTTGCAATTCAATGTTAGTGATAAACTTTCTTTTCAGCCGGATATTTACCAAAACGATATCAATTACAAAACCAATGTGGGCCTAACTTTAAACTACAAATTCTAAATGAAAATAGCACTGCTGGGATATGGCAAAATGGGAAAAGTAATCGAAAGGATTGCTTTGGAAAGAGGACACGAAATTGTACTGAAAAAAAGCAGTTCTGATACTTTTGACGGATTGGAAAAGGCCGATGTAGCTATAGATTTCAGCATACCAACAGCTGCGGTAATCAATATTTCAGCCTGTTTAAACCAAGGTGTCCCTGTTGTTTCGGGAACTACCGGTTGGTTGGAAAACTACGACGAGATGACAGCGTTGTGTCAGGAAAAAAAAGGAGCATTTCTGTATGGATCTAACTTCAGTTTAGGTGTAAATCTGTTTTTTGAACTGAATGATTTTTTGGCCAAAATGATGGCTAAGTTCAGTGCGGTTTACAAAGTTTCCATGGAAGAAATTCACCACACCCAAAAGCTCGATTCACCTAGTGGAACCGCTATCTCACTGGCAAAAGGCATTATTGCTCATTCAGAATACCAATCTTGGACAGAAGGAAAAGCAGCCGACAACCAAATTCACATCGAAGCCAAACGCATCGAAAACGTACCCGGCACACACAGTGTACAATACAGCTCTGATGTTGACTTCATCGAAATCAAACACGTGGCACACAACCGCGAAGGATTTGCCATGGGTGCTGTAGTAGCTGCCGAATGGATTATTGGCAAAAAAGGAGTGTTTTCGATGAAAGATGTCTTAGATTTGAAGTAACAAATTCAATCAGAGCCATACCAATTACAAAAAATAATAAACAAATACATTCAGAAAATGACACTATTTCACTGGTTTATATTTTTCCTAGCCGTTCAGATTATTCATGGCTTGGGTACATGGAAATTATACGAAAAAGCAGGAAGAAAAAGATGGGAAGCCTTTGTTCCGATATACAATGCCATCACTTTGATGAAAATCATCAATCGCCCAACCTGGTGGACGGTTTTGTTATTTATTCCAATCATCAACCTGATTATGTTTCCGGTGGTTTGGGTAGAAACTTTACGTAGCTTCGGGAGAAATTCGACAGCTGATACCTGGTTAGGTATTTTCACCTTTGGTTTGTATATTTATTACATCAACTATACTCAGGATGTTCAGCACATCTCCGACCGAAGTTTGATTGCCACCACTAAAACAGGTGACACCGTCAGCTCGCTTCTCTTTGCAGTTGTCGTGGCTACTTTGGTACATACCTATGTAATGCAACCTTATACGATTCCTACTTCATCTTTGGAAAAATCTTTATTGATAGGCGACTTTTTGTTTGTGAGCAAATTTCATTATGGTGCCCGCACCCCAATGACTACTGTTGCAGCTCCTATGGTACACGATACATTGCCAATCATAAAAACAAAGTCTTATTTAAGTTGGCCGCAATTGCCTTATTTCCGTTTTCCTGGATTTCAAAAAATTGAAAAAAATGATATAGTAGTTTTCAACTGGCCGGCAGATACCGTCTACAAATTTTTTGATACTTCGGGAAGAAGTGTCGTTAAACCTATAGATAAAAAGTCAAACTACGTAAAACGATGTCAGGGTACGCCTGGTGATTCGTTACAAATTAAGGATGGTACGGTTTACATCAATGGTAAGGAGTTAATTTTACCGGAAAGAGCCAAAACACAGTATTCATACTTCGTTACATACGACATGAATACACCTATGGATTTTGAATATCTGCTGAAACAAGTGGGTTCTACAGATGGAGCCGGTTTTAAAAATGAAACCCGAGACACTCTTTATCTAAGAGCGCTTACAGAAGATGGCGCAAAAACACTGCGAAAAGTACCCGGAATCAAATCGGTTGTAAAGATTGTAAATAAAGAAGGAGAGCCTAATATTTTTACTCACAATCCGAAATGGAACTCGGATAACTTCGGGCCTATTTATATTCCTGAAGCCGGAAAAACAGTAGCATTGAATCTTCAAACGCTTCCGTTTTACAAAAGAATTATTTCAGTTTACGAAGGAAATACTTTGAAAGTCGTAGGTAATGACATTTATGTAAATGGCAAAAAAGCAACTTCATACACGTTCAAACAAAACTACTATTGGATGATGGGAGACAACCGTCATAACTCAGAAGACAGCCGTTACTGGGGTTATGTACCCGAAGACCATATTGTTGGAAAACCGGTGTTCATTTGGATGAGTTGGGATAGTAATGGTGCCGGATTGGGAAGCAAAATTAGATGGGAACGCTTATTCACTACGGTTAGTGGAGACGGGCAACCACAATCATATTTCAAATATTTTCTTGGATTATTGATTTTATATTTTATCGGAGATTATTTCTGGAAAAAGAAAAAAGCAGATAAAAATTAAGTCTGAAAAATCCTTTTGAACCTCTAAAAGTCATATTGTCCTAACAGGCTTTATGGCTTTTTACATTAAACAAACTATTGAATTATGAGCAACAATATCATCATCCATCCCAGCTATTTCCCTTCGATTAGCCATTTTGTGGCCATGAGCAAAGCTGATGTGGTAACTTTTGAAATGGAAGATAATTTTCAAAAACAAACCAATCGAAACCGGATGTATATTTACAGTCCGAATGGCGTTCAATTGCTCAACATACCCATCAAACATACCAAAATAGCGCACCAAAAAATTAAAGATGTCAAAATTGAAACAGCTTTTGATTGGCAAAAACAACATTTTAAATCGTTGGATGCGGCTTACAGGTCCTCACCTTTCTTTGAGTATTTTGAAGATGATATTCGCCCTATTTTTGAAAAAAAGCACACCTTTCTGATGGATTTGAATTTAGAAACCATGTCAGTGGTGTCAAGATGTTTGGGCTTTGAGTTTGACTACGATGAAACAACGGAATATTTTCACGAAGTGACAGACAAATCAGACTACCGAGGTTTGATTAATGGCAAAAAAGACACTTCAAGCTTTGAACCCTATACTCAGGTCTTTGGCGAAAAATATGGTTATATAAATAATTTAAGCATACTGGACCTGCTGTTTAATGAAGGCCGTCAGGCATTGGATTATTTAAAAAAACAACAACTGTAGGTTTGTTTACTATCCATTAAAAATTTTATTTCTTCTAATCGCCCTGCCTTGTCTGAGTTGCCAAGCATGATAGGCAGAAGGAACATCGTTTGTCCAGTTTTTAATCATCAGGATAATAACCATAATTTCCAAACGGGTTGCTAATCCGATCCAAAAACAAAAAGCAAATAAAACATCCGATTGGCATTGCCAAATTATTTCCAACAAAGTGGCAAAAAGAAATAGGGTCCATATTTTGGCACCTATAGAATGTGTTGCAATTTCCTTTCTGAATTTCAAAAAACACAAGAGATAAGCCATCACTTCAAACCCGAAAAGTATACTCAATTGTAACCGATTATTTTCGAAAAAAGCGGGACATTGTATAAAAGTAGCTATAGCAAACGCAATAAAGAACACTTGATCTACAGTAGAATCCAATCGCCTTAATTTGGGAGTAGAGACATTCAATTGCCGGGCAATTATGCCGTCAAAGACATCGCTTAAAAGTCCAACCGAAAAAAGAACGGTTGCTATTATCCGGTAGTTATCTACTTCGCAGTAACTTAAAAAAAGTAACAAGAAACCAATAAGCAGCCGCAGATAAATCAATGCCAAGGGCAGTCTGTTGATGCTATTTCGAATAAACTTATTCAATAAACGAAAGACGTGTCATGATTGGAAAATGATCTGAATTTTCGAATTGTGAAAAACTGCTGAAGCTTTTTACTTTCATCTTCTTATCGGCAAAAATATAATCGATACGGGCCGGATAGTATTTGAAGCGATACGTTTGACCAAATCCTTTACCGGCTTCCTCAAAACAATCGTGCATGTTGCCTTTGATGTTTCGATAGATGTATGAAAACGGACTGTTATTCATGTCGCCGCAAATGATGAGCGGATAATGACATTCTTTCTTGTGGTTGACTAAAATCTCGGCTTGTTGTTCCTGTTTCTTGAAAGCATCGCGAATGCGGGTGAAAACCTGTTGTGATTTACTCTGATTGATGGCCTCAACATGCTCCTCAATTTCATTAACATCAGGAGAAATTTTGATTGACTGTAAATGAATGTTGTACACTCTGATGGTATCTTTTCCTTTTTTAATATCGGCAAAAATAATGTTGTTGCCGGCTTCCGGAATTTTAAAATCACCCTGATTGAAAATAGGGAATTTTGAAAAAATGGCCTGACCGGTTTTGATGTGATTGCCTTCCATAAAAATGGCTTTGTACTTATACACGCGCAAATCTACTTTAGCATTTTCTGAATATTCCTGTATGCACAAAATATCCGGATTTTGCTCGTTAATGAACGTCAATATGGTCTCGCCTACATTTCTGCCTTTTATCCAATCAAAAAGATTAAACAGACGAACGTTATAGCTCATCACGGTAAAATCTTTTTCTTCTTTTTCGATATCATTGGAGGAAAACTTGTAGAACTTATTGATGAACGTAATCCCGAGCAATAAAATCAACCCCGAGAGCATGACTTGTCTTTTTAATTGCAACAACCAATAAATGAAAAACAAACCGTTAAGAATTAAAAACAACGGCAAAATAAGAGTCAAAACTGAGAGCAACGGAAACATTTTCGGGGCTAAAAAAGGCAGAATATAAGCCACAAACGTCAATACCGTTACAACGATATTACACGCAAAAACAACTTTATTGAACCACGAGAGTTTCTTCATTTGTATTTTTTATTTGCCGGCTTTGAACAAAAATTCTTTTTCTTCGCTGGTCAGACTGTCATAACCCGATTGACTTATTTTATCCAAAATCTCGTCAAGTTGCTGCTGCGTTTTATCTTTGGTAACAATTTTACTTTCTCTTTTTACGGCAGGTCTTTTAGGATTAACATGAACTTTTTTAAACGGAGTAGACTGCTTTTTGGTAAACAAAGAAGCAAAGAAATCTAAAACTGAATTTACAATCCTACTCAAATCGGTTCCGTTTTGCAGCAACCTGATGTAAATATAACCAAAAAGAGCTCCGCTCAAATGAGCAATATGTCCTCCGGTATTATCTAATTGTATTTGCAGTAAATCCAACAAAAGAAGAACTGCTGTGATATGCCAAAGTTTTACGTTTCCGAGCAAAAGCAATCGTACATTCATCAGGGGCTGATAGGTTGTTGCTCCGACTAAAAGTGCCATGATGGCTCCTGAAGCACCTACCATTACCGAAACTTTATTCAAAAAATAAAAACTCACTACAAAGCACAAACCCGAGAAAACAGCGCTAAGAAAGTATAATCCCAAATATTGCTTTTGCGTAAAGAATGTCAGGAATAAACGGCTGGCAAAATTCAGCACCATCATATTAAAGAATAAATGCCAAAAACCACCGTGCAGAAAAGCATAAGTCAGTAACGTCCAGGGATAATGCAAAACAACTGTTGGTTCTGAAACAAGCTGCAGCCAATTTGGAAAAACAAACTGCCCGGTTTTAAACTGATAGAAAATTAATGACAACAGAAAGATGCCAACATTCCAATAAATCATCTTATTGGAAATGCCTCCTATTTTATACTGCCATTTTAAATCTTCTAGTATACTCATAATTTTATGGAAAATTGAAAAACTTGCTGTACAACTGATTCTAACTCCAACGGTTTTTGTTAAACTGATTGCGTTTCCAGTACCACATCATCAGAAAACCTGTTATCGCTCCACCCACATGGGCAAAGTGAGCAATTCCGGTTCCTCCGCTCCCGAAAAGCGAACTGCCTTGAAATCCTAAAAATAAATCCACCGCAATCAATCCCGGCACAAAATATTTGGCCTTGATTGGAATAGGAATGAACATAATCCCCAATTCGGCCATGGGAAACATAAAGGCAAAGGCCGTCAGCAATCCGTAAATAGCGCCCGAAGCACCAAGTGACGGTACATTAAATGAAAAATAAAATTGTTCCAAGGTTGATAACGGCACCATTTCTACAATCTTCTCGTTGTATTTCCCTTCTTTCAAAATGGTAGCAATAACATCATCAGGAATATGGGCATTTTGCAAGGCTTCCAAGGCGTGATGGTATTGCAGGTAATTGAAACCGGTGTGTAATAAAGCCGCACCTAATCCGCAGGAAATGTAAAAGAAAAGAAATTTTCTGGGACCCCAAAAATGTTCCAATGCTGAGCCGAACGAAACCAATGCAAACATATTGAACAAAATATGCATAAAATTGGGCATAGCGGCATGCATGAACATGCTGGTCAAAGGTTGCCAAATCCTGAAATTCGGGTGGCTCGGATAATACAGTGAAAACAATTGATAAGCCACATCGCCCACTATATTTGAGCCTATATAAAATATAATATTGATAATCAGTAACTGCTTAACAGTTTCGGTCATGCGCATCATAAGCTGAATTTTTTATCTAAATCTTCCACACTCATCGTAATGAAAGTTGGTTTTTGAAAAGGCGACACATTCGGTTCCTTGCAGGCAAAGAGGTTGTGCACCAAGTTTTCCTGTTCTCTTTCGGTCAAATACGTTCCGGTTTTTACGGCCAAACTGCGCGCCATCGATTTGGCGATGGTGTCATTCTGGCAAAAACTGCTGTCCGGAATGCCGTCTTGTAAATCACTCAATAACTCTTCCAAAACGATAGAAACCTCACTTTCGGTCACATTGACAGGTAAACCCGAAATAACAATACTGTCTTCAGTAATGGATTCAAAAAGAAAACCGGTGTTTTCTAACGAGTGTTGCAATTCTCTAATCAAATCTATCTCAACAGCCGAAAAATACAATTGTAGCGGGAAAAGCATTTGTTGGCTTGAGGCTTGGTGTACTGTCATATTGGTCAAAAATTCTTCGTACAAAATGCGCTCGTGAGCCCGTTTTTGATTAATAATCACCATCCCTGATTTGATAGGACTGACGATATATTTTTTATGAATTTGGTAAGTTCGCTTAACTTCCTGTTCTATTTCATTTTCTTCAAATAAAGAGGAAGATACCGCATCGTTTTCAAAAGTCATTTCTGTAACCTCCTGCCCTGCTTGTTTTAAACCCACATACAAACTTTCCCAACTGGGCTGAGTTTCCTTTCGATATCCTGATGGAGCAGCGAAAGCCTTAGCTGGTTTTTGCTTCGCCAGTTCCCTATCGTTCGAGTCATCGGCAAACGGATTGAATGTACTATCAAACTGAATGGTCGGATATTCAGCTTCCTTGTTTTGATATTGATATGGTGTATCCAGGTTAGGATCACGATCAAAATCGAGTACCGGAGCCACGTTAAACTGTCCTAAGCTGTGCTTGATGGCCGAACGCAAAATGGCATATAAAGCGTGTTCATCATCAAACTTGATTTCAGTTTTGGTAGGATGAATATTGATATCAATGGTATGCGGCGGTACTTCTAGGTATAAAAAATAACTCGGTTGGGCGCCGTCTTTCAGCAAACCTTCATAAGCAGCCATTACAGCATGATGCAAGTAACCGCTTTTAATGAAGCGATTATTAACAAAAAAGAATTGTTCACCTCTGCTTTTCTTGGCAAATTCGGGTTTCCCGATAAAGCCATGCAGGTTGACAATCTCGGTTTCTTCTTTTACCGGAACCAGTTTTTCATTGGTTTTACCGGCAAAAATATTGACTATGCGTTGTCTGAAATTTGATATAGGCAGGTTGAACATTTCACTACCGTTGTGGTACATCGTAAAATGAATATTCGGGTGTGCCATGGCCACACGCTGAAACTCGTCAACAATATGGCGTTGCTCCACCGTTTCCGATTTTAAGAAATTGCGTCGTGCCGGGATATTGAAAAATAAATTTTTTATGGCAAATGAAGTTCCTTTGGGTAAAACCGCCGGTTCCTGCGAAACAAATTTTGAGCCTTCAATAATGATATGAACTCCAAGCTCTTCCTGTTCCTGCTTGGTTTTCATCTCTACATGAGCAATAGCCGCTATGGATGCCAAGGCTTCGCCTCTAAACCCTTTGGTATGCAATGAAAACAAATCTTCGGCCTGACGGATTTTGGAAGTAGCATGTCGCTCAAAACACAAACGCGAGTCGGTAACGCTCATTCCTTTTCCGTTATCGATAACCTGAATCAGGGATTTACCGGCATCTTTGATGATTAATTTGATGTCGGTTGCGTTGGCATCAACGGCATTTTCCAACAATTCTTTTACAACCGAAGCCGGTCTTTGCACCACTTCACCGGCGGCTATCTGGTTGGCAACGTGGTCGGGAAGTAATTGAATTATGCTTGACATTTACTAGTATTCTGTGTTCAGTATTTTTTAATCTGTGGTAAAACCAGAGTAAGCAAATTTAAGCAAAAAGTAATCGGATTTACTGTTAATCATTGGCTAAAAATAAAAAACCTATTCACATAAGAATAGGCTTCAATTTATGCTGTAAACAGACGATTTACTACATAGTCTTTCTTCTCAACTCTG
Source organism: Flavobacterium silvisoli (assembly GCF_004329815.1). GTDB lineage: Bacteria > Bacteroidota > Bacteroidia > Flavobacteriales > Flavobacteriaceae > Flavobacterium > Flavobacterium silvisoli. The sequence continues at coordinate 16,664 of NZ_SJPE01000021.1, forward strand.
CCATTTTAATAGCAGCAATGGCGGCTTCAGTCCCTTTGTTACCGTGAACTCCTCCGCTTCGGTCAATCGATTGTTGTTCGTAGTTATCGGTCAACAGGCAGAAAATAACCGGCACATCGGTTTGCACGTTCAAATCTTTAATGCCTTGGGTTACGCCTTCGCATACAAATTCAAAATGCATGGTTTCGCCTTTGATGACACAACCAATGGTAATAACCACGTCTACTTCTTGAGTAACAATCATTCTTTGGGCTCCGTATACCAATTCAAAACTTCCGGGCACATTCCAGCGAATCAGGTTTTCGGGCAAAGCACCACAGTCTAACAAAGCCGCTTCGGCTCCGGCATAAAGCCCGTTCGTGATGTGATCGTTCCATTCTGAAACAACAATCCCAAACCGAAAGTCCTTCGCGTTTGGGATTGTATTTTTATCGTAATTGGATAAATTTTTATTTGCAGTAGCCATAAATAATTATGAATGTTAAATTATGAATTATGAATTAAAATCAATCGTAATTCCTAATTCGTAATTCGTAATCTTATTGAGCTAATCCTATCAAAGCATCCACACCTTGTGCTTCTGGAGAGGCTTCGTAGTTGTCTTTAATGTCTGTGAAATATTTAACAGCATCCGCTTTATTGCCCATTGCCAAAGCCGTTTTACCGGCCTTTAGTAAAAATCTTGGTCGGGTAAAATCATTTTTGCTGGCATCAGCCGCTTTGATGTACCACTCTAAAGCTTCTTTTTGTTTGTTTTGTTGAGCATAAGCATCACCGATAGCTCCTTTAGCCAAAGTACTTAACATGATATCATCCGAAGAAAATTTCTCCAAACTTGTAATGGCTTCAGCGTATTTTTTGGTGTTTAAGTAAGCAATACCGGCGTAGTAATTAGCTAAATTTCCGGCATCGGTTCCTGAATATTCTTCTGCAATTTTAGCTACACCAAATTTTCCTTCTGATCCTTTTAATACTAAATTATAAAGCGAATCTGCTTTAGCTCCGCCTTCAACGGCTTTTTGGAAGTTTTGTTGAGCAACGAATAGTTCATCAGCAGCTTCTTGTTGTTTAGGCTCTGCAATGAATTTTTGATACATCAAATAACCAACTGTAACCACCGCTACAGCGCCAAGGAAACCCAAAATATACTTTTGGTTTTTGGCAACAAAATCTTCTGCTTTTGATGCAGTTTGATCTAAGGTATCGAATGCTTTTGCTGTAGCACTGTTTTTTTCGTCTACATTAATTTGTTCAATATCATCAACAAATGTATTTACGCCTTTTTCTTCTTTTTCTTTTGGTGCTTTATATCCTCTTTTGTTAAAAGTTGCCATCTATTTTTAATTTAGTGTGGGCAAAAATAAAATTTTTATTGATAAATGAAAGCTATTTTTGTCGATATTTTTGAATAATTTGCACCTCTTTACTTAATGCATGAGGATTGTCTATAAAAAAACGAACATTTCTCCTCATAAATAAAGTGTTCAACCATTAATTTCAAACAAAACCAAATTGTTTTTAAAGCGAATTTCAGTACTCAATTACAAAAATTTTTCGGAAGCCACCTTCGAATTTGACTCCAAAATCAATTGCTTCGTGGGCAAAAACGGTATGGGTAAAACCAACATACTGGATGCGGTTTATCATTTGGCTAACGGAAAAAGTTACTTCAATCCGCTGGCACTGCAAAACATTAAACACGGCGAAGAGTTTTTTGTGGTTGACGGCGAATTCGAAAAAAACAACCGCTCCGAACAAATTCTGTGCAGCCTGAAAAAAGGCCAAAAGAAAATACTGAAGCGCAACGGAAAGCTCTATGAAAAATTTTCGGATCACATCGGGTTCATTCCGTTAGTAATCATTTCTCCAGCCGATCGGGATTTGATTGTGGAAGGCAGCGACACCCGAAGAAAATTTATCGACAGTGTTATTTCTCAGCTGAACAGCACCTATTTGCAGCATCTTATTCAGTATCAAAAAATAATCAGCCAACGCAATGCCTTGCTAAAATATTTTGCCTTAAACCATGTTTTTGAAAAGGAGACATTAAGTATTTACAACGAACAATTAAGCCAGTTAGGACAAGCCATTTTTGAAAAAAGAAAAGAATTTTTAAACGATTTTATTCCAATTTTCAACCGTTACCATCAGGAAATAACCAATTCGGCCGAAACGGTGCAATTGGTATACCAAAGTGATTTGTTTGAAAAAGATACATTGACGCTTTTAGAAGAAAACATTAATAAGGACAGGGCTTTACAATATACATCGGTAGGCGTTCACAAAGATGATTTGTCATTCGAAATTGACCACCACCCTATTAAAAAATTTGGATCGCAAGGGCAGCAAAAATCATTTCTGATTGCCTTGAAACTGGCACAATTTGATTTTGTTAAAAAGCAAAGCGGAGAAAAACCCATTTTACTGTTTGATGACATTTTTGACAAACTTGATGAGTTCAGAGTCAGCAAAATTATTGAAATGGTAAATCAGGAAGAGTTTGGACAGTTGTTCATTTCCGACACCCATCCGGAACGAACAGAAAACATCGTAAAAACTACGCATCAGAGTTATAAAATATTTACACTCAAATAAGCTGCAAATTTGTACTTTAGCGTCAAAATTTTAATTATGAAATCAAAAATATTCGCGTTCCTGTTTGTTGCCTTCTTATTCACAAGTTGCCAGGGACAACAGCCCAAAACTATACAAACGGTTGATGTAAAAACGTTTTCCGAAAAACTGAAAGGCAACGAAAAACCACAACTGGTAGACGTTAGAACGCCCGAAGAATACAACAGCGGACATATTGAAAAAGCAACCAACATTAACTGGTTTGATACCGATTTTGCTACCAGAGTTGCGAAATATGACAAAACAAAACCCATTTTCGTGTATTGCAAAGTTGGAGGCAGAAGTGCACAGGCAGCCGATAAATTGGCCGAATTGGGTTTTACCGAAATCTACAATTTAGACGGGGGGTACATGAAATGGAATACGGCTAACGAAAGTAAACCTAGCGGTAAAATTATCGGAATGTGCGATCAGGAATATGGCGAACTGATCAAATCGAGCAAACGTGTTATGGTTGATTTCAATGCCAAATGGTGTGCGCCTTGTCAAAAAATGAAACCTTATATCTTAAAATTCCAATCGGAACTGAAAGACCAAATAAAAATTGTACAGCTTGATGCCGATGAAAACAAAACGTTGGTAGATCAAATGAAATTAGAAGGACTTCCAACCATCATCATTTATGAAAACGGTAAAGAAGTTTGGCGAAATGTTGGCTTTATTTCAGAAGAAGATTTAAAAAAACAATTATAAGATGATTACCCGAGAAGCGCTTCAGTTTTTAGACGACTTGGTTGCAAACAATAATACCAATTGGATGCATGCCAACAAAAAAAGGTATGAAAATTATAAGAAAGATTACCACCTGTTTATCGCTTCACTGTTGGCGGAAATGAAACCATTGGATCAATCTTTAGAACCGTTGGAGGTTAAAAACTGCACCTTCCGAATTAATCGGGATATTCGTTTTTCTAAAGACAAATCGCCTTATAAAACCAATATGGGAGTTTGGTTGGCCCAAAACAAATTTCGCAAAAACAGTCCGGGATATTATGTGCATTTCGAAAAAGGCAATTCTTTTATAGCCGGTGGCGTATGGTGTCCGGAACCGGAAGAATTGAAAAAAATCCGCAAAGAAATTGCATTTTTCTACGAAGATTTGGATGCCATTGTCAACGATAAGAACTTTAAAAAAGAATTCCACGCCTTAACACGCGACGAAAATACTACACTGAAAAAAGCGCCTAAAGATTTTGAACCCAATCATCCCGCTATTGAGTTTTTAAAACTGAAAAGTTTTACCGCCTCTGAAAAAATTGACGACACTCTGTTTACCGACAAAAATTTCAGCAAAATAGTGGCTCAAAAATTAATTGCTCTAAAACCGCTGAACGACTTTTTAAACCGAGCGCTCGAAACCGAAGAGTAAACCAATGACCAAAAAAAGAATACTGTTTCTGGGGGAAACCTACCGCGCTGATGCCATTACATGGATGAATGGACTCAAGGAATTTGGTGACTTTGAAATTGTCACTTGGGAACTCCAAAAAAGCAGTGTAGGATTCAGCCGGATAAGCCGTTTAATGGAACTGCTGATGGCCTTTTTTACCATTCGGAAAATTGCCAAAACTTTTCAGCCCGATATGGTCATTGCCGAGCGAACCACCAGTTACGGTTTCCTGGCTGCCTTAACCGGAATTAGACCAATAGCCATAGCCCAACAAGGAATCACCGATCTTTGGCCTCACAATTCACCTTTGTTTATTTTTAAAAAAATGCTTCAGGATTACGCTTTCAGGAAAGCCGATTTAATTCATGCCTGGGGAGAAGTGATGGCTAATCATATGGAACAAAGCAATGTTGACATGAGTAAAGTTTTGGTGTTGCCCAAAGGAATCAATTTGTCTCATTTTCAGTTCAAAGACAACCAAGACAAGCCTTTGATTGACGCAATAGTGACCCGGGCATTGGAACCCGAGTACAAACACGCAAAAATCCTGAAAGCTTTTGGTATACTGAAAAAGAAAAATATTCCGTTTCGACTGACCATAATTGGCGACGGAAGTATGCGCAAAACCCTTGAAAAACTAGCCATTGATTTAAACATTGAAAACGAAGTTCTTTTTAAAGGAAAAACCCCCAATGAAGAAGTAGCTCAACTGCTACAGGAATCCAATTTTTATATCAGCATGCCGGCTACCGAAGGAGTTTCTGCCTCTCTATTTGAAGCCATGGCCAGCGGATGCTTCCCTCTTGTAACCGATTTGCCCGGAAACCAAAGCTGGATCAGAAATCACGAAAACGGCATTCTGATTCCCAACGGGAAATTTAAAATTCTGGCAGAAGAAATTCAATATGCCTTTGAAAGAAACCTGTGGCGCAAAGCAGTTGTAGAGCGAAATCGAAAATTTATAGAAGAACATGCTAATTATGCTATCAATATGAAAACTATAGCCGATGCCTACCACCATTTAATAATGAAAAGTACTAAGTAAGTATGTGTGGGATTAACGGTATACTGAAATTTAATCATACCAAAGTTGACGAACATCAACTCATAAAAATGCGCGATGCCTTGGAGCACCGCGGCCCGGATGACGCCGGTTATTTTATTCAAGACAATATTGGCTTAGGACATCGACGGCTTTCCATCATTGATACCAGCGCGGCCGGACACCAACCTTTCATCTCAGAAAACAAGCGGTATGCTATGGTTTTCAACGGTGAGATTTACAACTACAAATCGTTCTACCCCGAGCTAAAAAGCAAGGGAATAACCCTCAAAACCAGTTCTGACACCGAGGTTTTGCTGCATCTTTTTGAGCTGTACGGAATGGCTTTTTTGAAACGATTGCACGGCATGTTCGCTTTTGCCATTTGGGATACTTTAGAAAAAAAATTGATTTTGGCGCGTGACCGTATGGGCGTAAAGCCCCTGTATTATGCATTTTACCAAAACTCTATTTATTTTGCTTCCGAACAAAAAGCATTGTTTACGGCCGGAGTACCTTTAGAAATTTCGGAAAGCGGCATGGATGAATACTTTTTCAACCGATTTGTCGGTGGCGAAAATACGCTGTACAACAGAGTAAAAAAAGTGTTGCCGGGACATTACATGACACTTGAAAACAACGGCTATACAACTTACACCAAATGGTGGAACCTGAAATCAGAAATACAAAATCACCCTACCATACACAACCCTAAAAATTGGTTTGAAGAAACTTTCTTCGATTCGGTAAAACTCCGTATGGTCAGTGACGTTCCGGTTGGTGTGCTGTTGAGTGGCGGTCTTGATTCCTGTTCTATTTTGTCGTCATTGTACCATCAGAAGTTTGAAAACATCAACACGTTCAACATTGGTTTTGCGGAAGAAGAACACAATGAGTCTTTTTTGGCCAAAAAAATAACCGAAAGCTACAAGTATAACTTCCATCAAACAAAACTCGACAATGACGCTTTGTTTTTAAACTTAGCAGAATCTACATACTATCAAGACGAACCTCTGATGCACCTTAACGAACCGCATCTTTTGGCCGTTTCCAAAATTGCCAAACCCAAAGTAAAAGTACTGCTCTCGGGAGAAGGTGCCGATGAGTTGATGGGAGGCTACGTGCGCTACAAAGCATTAAAAAATCCATCGCTGTTGAAAGTAGTCTCGGGATTGAGTTTAATGGAACGTTTCAACAAAAAACCAAGATTTGACAAATTGGTTCGCTATTCCAAAATTGATAATGTAGATGATTTGGTAATTTTTAATGGTTCAAACGTATATCCGGAAGATATTCAGCGTTTTTACGGAAAAAAAGAAATGCCCGACAACGTTTACCGTTACAAAATTTTAGCGGAAGCCAAAGAATTGTACCCTAACAATCCGCAGCGACAGGCTTTATATTTTGACCAACACACTTACATGTGCTCGTTACTCGACAGAAACGACCGTTGTACTATGGGAACCTCTATCGAATGTCGCGAGCCATTTTTAGATTTCCGATTAATCGCAGGTTTGGGAACATTGGACGACAAATGGTTTTTTACCGGAAAAAAGGGGAAATTCATTTTGAAAGACACCATGCGAAACAAACTTCCCGATGAAATTCTTTATTTCAGAAAGATAGGTTTGAGTGCTCCCTGGTATACTTACTTAACCGAATTCCCTGCCTTTAAAGAAGAATTGGATCTTTTTGCCAAAAGCCCGATTTTTGAGCTGCCATTTTTGGAAAATCTGGACGGAACAAAATTAGTAGCCGAATTGCGACAAGGAAATTCAAAGCTGATGCCATACATCATGCCTATTTTCATGTTACACATTTGGCATAAAAACTATTTTAAGAAATTCGTTTAAATCTTTGGCTTACTTTTGTAACGCTCAATTTTACCATTATGACAATCCAACACCATTATTCGTTAAAAAAGTACAATACTTTCGGCATTGAGGCCAAAGCCCGCCAATTTGTTGCCGTTCATACCCCAACCGAATTGAAAACCGTTTTACAGGAAAACGAAAACGAAACCAAGTTCATTCTCGGCGGTGGCAGTAACATGTTGCTGACCAAAGACATCGATGCGTTGGTCATTCATATCGATTTGAAAGGTAAAAAAATTATAAAAGAAGACGATGATTTTGTTTGGGTAGAAGGCATGGCTGGTGAAAATTGGCACGAATTTGTACTTTGGACCATTGATCAAAATTTCGGAGGATTAGAAAACATGTCACTGATTCCGGGCAATGTAGGAACTACACCGGTTCAAAATATAGGAGCGTATGGCACTGAAATCAAAGACACTTTTGTTTCTTGTGAAGCCATGCACATCGCTACTCAGCAAATGAAAACTTTTACTAAAGATGAATGCCGTTTCGGTTACCGTGAGAGTATATTTAAGCAGGAAGCCAAAGGACAATACATCATCACTTCGGTAGTTTTTAAGCTAACGAAACGCAACCATAAAATCAACATTTCTTATGGTGATATCACCAAAGAATTAGCAAAACAAAACGTAATTACGCCAACATTGAAAGACGTAAGTAATGCCGTAATTGCCATTAGAAAAAGTAAATTGCCCGATCCGAAAGAACTAGGTAACAGCGGTAGTTTCTTTAAAAATCCGATTATTTCTAAAACTGATTTTGAAAAAGCACAGGCGTTACATCCCGAAATCCCTCATTACGTGATTTCGGAGACCGAAGTAAAAGTACCGGCAGGTTGGCTGATTGAACAGGCAGGATTCAAAGGAAAGCGTTTTGGTGATGCGGGAATTCATAAAAATCAGGCTCTGGTTTTGGTGAATTACGGCAACGCGACCGGTCAGGAAATTTTAGCTGTTTCTAAAGACATTCAGGCAACGGTTTTAAAAGAATTTGGCATTGCCATCGAAGCCGAAGTCAATGTGATATAAGTAAGGTAGTTTGAGTAAACTTTCACAATCATCATAATTCACAATTCAGATGTACATCCCGGAACTTTATAAAAATGAAAATCAGCAGGAGATTCAGAATTTCATTCACCAAAACGGTTTTGGGATTTTGGTCAATCAAACTGATGGAAAGCTCTGGGCTACACACATTCCGATGTTTTTGGATACTGATGCAGAAGAAAGACCAATCTTGACGGGACACCTTTCCAAACTCAATCCGCAGGGCGAAAGTTTTAAAACTAACGATGATGTGCTGGCCATTTTTTCGGGAGCACATGCTTATGTTTCTTCCTCTTGGTACGACCATGAAAATGTGCCTACCTGGAATTATCTGGCAGTTCATGTGTATGGAAAAGTCAAAATCCTGAACCGTGAAGAAGCAGTACATTCGCTCAAAAAATTAGTCGATAAGTATGAAGCGAAGTCAGTAAATCCGGTTCGTGTAGAAAATTTATCCGAAAAAACCATGCGGGAAGCCCGGGGAATCATCGCCTTTGAAATCAACATTACTTCGATTGAAGCCCAAAAAAAATTATCGCAAAACCGCGACGATAAAAACTATAAAAATATCATTTCGGAATTAGAAAAAACCAATGATGCTCAAGCTTTGTCTGTAGCACGTGAAATGAAAAAGAACCGCCCTTAGGCAACTCAAAAATTAGCCTTACTTCATTCAGTATTCATAATTCATTTTGTACATTTGCAGACCTTTTTAAAAGACGAAAAAGCATTATGTTACTATCTGTTTTCTGTTTATTCATCGCCGTTGTTGTTGTTCAGTTTTTGTATTATATCGTAATTTTTGGCAAATTTTCATTTGCTAAACCTCAGGTTAATACCCCGAAAAGAATTCCCGTTTCGGTAATTGTTTGTGCTAAAAACGAGGAAGAAAACGTGAAGAAGTTTGTGCCGCTATTGGCCGAACAGGATTATGCTACTTTTGAAATTGTTTTGATAGACGATGCTTCAAGCGACAATACTTTGGAAATTTTTGAAGAATTCGAAAAGCAATATCCCAATGTAAAATTGGTCAAAGTTGAAAACAACGAAGCGTTTTGGGGCAATAAAAAATTTGCTCTGACACTGGGTATCAAAGCAGCTAAATATGATTATTTATTGTTTACCGATGCCGACTGTCATCCGGTTTCCAAAGACTGGATTTCGAGTATGAGTTCCCAATTCACCATGAGTAAAACCATTGTTTTAGGATATGGAGCTTATGATAAAATTACCAATTCGTTTCTGAACAAAATCATTCGCTTTGAAACATTACTTACCGCTACACAGTATTTTTCCTGGGCCAAAATAGGAAAACCGTATATGGGTGTAGGGCGCAATATGGCCTATCGCCGCGATGAGTTTTTCAAAGTAAGAGGTTTTATGGATCACATGAAAATACGCTCAGGAGATGACGATTTATTCATCAATCAGGCAGCAACCGGTGACAATACAACCATTTGTTATTTGCCCGAAAGTTTCACTTATTCGGAACCTAAAAAAACGTTCAAAGATTGGTTTACTCAAAAACGTCGTCACGTATCAACCGCCAAACACTACAAACTTTTTGACCGAAATCAATTGGGCTTGTTTTATGCTTCCCAATTGTTGTTTATCATACTACCCATCATCTTGCTGGCTTTTCAATTTCAGTGGATAGCCGTAGTCAGCATAACCGGATTCCGGTATCTTTTTGCCTGGCTAACCATGGGATTTGCTGCCGGAAAACTAAAAGAAAAAGACGTAATGTATTGGTTTCCTATCATTGAAATCGTTCTGATTTTCACACAACTGAATGTATTCATCACGAATACTTTCTCAAAACCGGTGCATTGGAAATAAACAAATACATAGAAAAAGCCAAGAAAGGTGATCAGGTAGCGTTCACTTTTTTGCTCGACCATTATTGGAACGAAGTATACGGCTTCATGCTCAAACGAACAGAAAACGAAACTGATTCGGAAGACATTACCATAGAAACATTTTCTAAGGCTTTTGATAAAATTGCCACCTACAATCCTGAATTTCAATTTAACACTTGGTTGATTGCCATTGCTAAAAATGTTCATATTGATTTGCTTCGCAAAAAGAAATCTACTTTATTTGTAGAAATCACCGATGAAGAAGACCAACAGGCCTATAATATAGCCGACAGCTCGCCATCTGCCGAAGACGAATTGATTACAGAGCAAAACCTGTCGCGTTTATTGCAATTCATCAAAGAATTAAAACCGCACTATCAGGAGGTCATCCAGCTGCGTTATTTTCAGGAAATGAGTTATCAGGAAATTGCTGAGCATCTCGGCGAACCACTGAGTAATGTTAAAATCAAATTGCTCAGAGCCAAGAAATTATTGGCCGAAATCATAGAGAACACCAAATAATCCCGCATTCACATCTCTTAAAATTTCTTTTATATTCCATCATTTTAAGGATATTATTAATTTTTATTCAAAATTATTAACAAACTACATACTTTTTTTATTTCAGCACCGTTATATAAGTAAATCCTCTCGCTTATGTAACACAGATACCTAACTCTAAAACAATTTTATTATGTCAAACGTTAGTATCTATGACAAAAACTGGATTGATCTGGTTTTTGAAGGCAAAAACAAAGCTTATGGTGCCTACCAATTGCGGCAGGAAAATTCCAAGACTTCTCTTTTAGCTTTGCTTGGCGGCGCATTCTTTTTCTTAACGGTTATCGGCTTAGGCTTGTTCCTGACTTCTTTCGGTGAAAAATCGGTAACCGAACCCATTATTGATGATGCACTGCTAATACGATTAAGTGAAATCCATCCTCCCAAAAACGACAGCCCGAAAAAGGATATAGCAATTCCCTTGAAAGATAAACCGGCTAAAAAAATCGAAAATAAGGAATTGAAAAATCCAATCATCGTTAAGTCAAATGACAACCCGGATGATGTGAAGTCCAATAAGGAAATTAAAAACAACTCCCCTGAAAACTCAAATCCCAATGGCAGTAATGCAAGCGGAATCGGTATGGTTACCTCAGCTGAACCGGGAACAAAATCAGCAGGGACGGAAGATGGTGAAAAAAAAGAAAATATTGTAAACACCACGAACGAATTGGACAGGCTTCCTGAGTTTCCGGGCGGCATCAAAGCGTTTCACCGTTACATTGGCGAACATATTGACAAACCGGAAACCGATAGCGATGTTGCAACAATGACAGTCATCATGTCATTTGTAATAGAAAAAGACGGCAGCATGACCGACATAAAAATACTCCGCAGTACTGACAAAGAACTGGAAAAAGCGGCTATTAAAGTATTGAAATCTCTAAAAACCAAATGGGCTCCGGGCTACAAGGACGGCGAAAAAGTACGCACGCTTTATGTACAACCCATCAGAGTCAACTACTAAAATTCAAAAATTAAAATATAAAAAGAAACCCTGCCGGTTTGATAACTGACAGGGTTTTAATTTTGATTAATCGTGATTTTCAATACTCTTGTAAGCATCTATCACTTTTTTCACTAAGCGGTGACGCACGATGTCTTTATCATCCAGATAAATGATTCCGATGCCTTCGATGTCTTTCAATACCAATAAAGCTTCCTTTAATCCCGAAATGGTTCTGCGCGGCAAATCCACCTGTCCCGGGTCGCCCGTAATGATGAACTTGGCATTTTTGCCCATACGAGTCAGAAACATTTTCATTTGCGAATGAGTCGTATTCTGTGCTTCATCCAAAATCACAAAAGCGTTGTCTAATGTCCTACCACGCATAAACGCCAGAGGCGCAATTTGAATGATTCCTTTCAAAATGTAATCTTCCAAGGTTTGCGGGGGAATCATATCACGTAAAGCATCGTACAAAGGTTGCATATAGGGATCTAATTTTTCCTTCATATCACCGGGTAAAAAACCGAGGTTCTCCCCTGCTTCTACTGCCGGACGCGTTAAGATGATTCGTTTGACCTGTTTCTCTTTCAAAGCTTTTACTGCCAAAGCAACTCCGGTGTACGTCTTTCCGGTTCCGGCCGGGCCAACGGCAAACACCATATCGTTTTTTTGAACAAATTCTACCAACTTTTGTTGGTTTGGAGTCATCGCTTTAATCAGCTTCCCTCCCAATCCGTGCACCAAAATTTTATCATGATCCGGCATGCGTTGCTCTTCATGTGAATTGCTTTGTATCACGCGGTCAATGACGTTGTCATCAATATTGTTGTAGCGTGTAAAATGCAACATCAGTCGGTTAAAGCGATTTTCAAACTCATCGAGTTCTTCTTTTTCGCCAAAAGCCTTCAGCGTTGTACCACGAGCGACAATTTTGAGTTTTGGATAATACCGTTTAATAGTTTCAAGATGGGCATCTTGAGCGCCCCAAAATTCTTTGGGTGCGATGTCGTGTAATTCAATGATACGTTCGTTCAAAAGCAGTAGTATTAAAATTATTAATTCAGTGTCAGTCGAAATCCTAATCCGTGTGTATTAGCAATAAATTCCAACTCTTTATTGTTTGAAATATCAGCAGTATTTCCGTTTGGGGACAGTTTATTGAAACCGTCAACAGCTGTTTTTACTTTTTTAGAAAAACCGATTTTTATCGGAATTGATGCAACAATAAAAGCAGCACCAACAAAAGTTAGAGCACTAGGATACGGATGTGAGTTGGTCTCTGAAGTATTCATAGCTCCGTTAATCAAATCTACAGACATTAATCCCAAGCCGCTTACCATCAATACATTCCCTATGGTCTTCTTACTTCTTCCCGAATTGTATAAATCTAAATTTTTCTTATCGACGGATAAAATTTCACGAACTTCTTTCGGAGTTAATTTTTCTCTCCCGATGTTGTAAACTCTTCCATTGGATTTGTATACTAAGGTTTGAGAAAATGTATTTGAAATAAAAAAGAAAAAAAAGGTCAATGCAAAAAAAAATCTATTCATAGATAATGTTAAGTTGGTAAAAAATCTATTCAATCAATGCTAAAATAAATTAGCTTTGTATCCAAATTTAATCAAATAAAAGAATAGGTTTTACAATTTTGTAATCCTAATTTCAATCAAGTTATAAACAATCTATGTCAATAATCACCTTAACGACCGATTACGGACTGAAAGACCACTTCGTGGGTGCTTTGAAAGGTAAATTGCTATCAGAATTTCGCGAAGCTACGATTATTGATATTTCTCATGACATAGACCCGTTTAATGTGGCCGAAGCCGCTTACATCATTGGTGCTGCCTACAGTAGTTTCCCTAAGGGAACCGTTCATTTAATTGGTGTGGACATCGAATTGAATATCGAAAACCAACACATCGCCATGCAATGGAACGACCAATACTTTCTTTGCGCCGATAACGGAATCCTAAGCATGCTGATTCAAAAAATCGTACCTCAAAAGTTAGTCACCATCAACATTCACGACCGTTTACCAAGCGATGCTACCGATTTGGATGTGTTTGTTAAGGTAGCCTGTCATTTGGCCAAAGGTGGTTTGCTGAACGTCATTGGGAAAGAAATTAAAACCATCAAAGAAGTAACCGAGTTACAGGCAGTAGTTCAGGATAATCAAATCAAAGGATATGTGATTTACATCGATCATTACGGCAATGTGGTAACCAACATCTCTAAAAAATTATTTCTGGAAATGGGGAAAGGCCGACCGTATGAAATCCGATTTAAAAATCAAACCATCAAAACCATATTGCCCAAATACTCTGATATTAAGATATCGGAAAAATACCCGCTGAAATATTACGAAGGTGAAAAACTAGCAATTTTCAACGAAGCGGGCTTTTTGGAAATCGCCATCTTCAGAAGCAACCCCGACAATGTAGGTTCGGCTTCATCTTTATTGGGACTGAATTACCGTGACGGTGTAACTATTGATTTTAAAAATTAAAAAAATGTTTATCAGAATAGTAAAAATGAGCTTTCATGAAAAGCACATCCCGAAATTTTTAGAAAATTTTGATGTGATGAAAGAAAAGATTCGCGGTGCCGAAGGCAATCGTTTTTTAGAACTGTATCAGGACAAAAACAATCCGTGCATTTTCTTTACCTACAGTTTTTGGGAAACCGAACAGGATTTGGAAAACTATAGAACTTCGGCCTTATTTGACGAGGTTTGGACATTCACCAAAAAACTGTTCAACGGCAAACCCGAAGCCTGGAGTGTAGATAAAGTGGTTAGTTTGCCTTAAGTTAATATTGAGTAAAAAAGAAAAAATACAATGAAATCAATTGCATTACGAGAAATAAAATCCTTTTTCGGTTCGCCCATAGGGTATTTGGTGATTGCCATCTTTTTATTGCTCAACGGGCTGTTCCTTTGGGTTTTTGATGGTGAATACAACATATTACAAAGTGGGTTTGCCGATTTAAGTCCGTTCTTCACTCTGGCTCCTTGGATATTAATTTTCCTGATTCCGGCAGTAACCATGCGGAGTTTTTCAGATGAAAAGAAACAGGGCACCATTGAACTTTTGCTGACCAAACCCTTATCGGTTTGGCAAATTGTAAACGGGAAGTTTTTAGCCGCCTTGGTATTGATTGTTATGGCTATAATACCAACTCTTATTTATGTTGTTGTGGTATCAAATTTAGGCATGACAAATAACGATATATCAACGTTCAGTGTAGTTGTAAGATTTTTGATTCTTGCATTATACATAATTATCATTAGAAAAAAAATAGTTAAAATAATAACTGAATCAATTATTTCATGGATAAATATGATTCTAGTAAATTTTAGAGTTTCAATTTCTAAAAAATCGAAGGCTTTTGAATTCATATTATTAATAATTAACATCTTGATTCTTTTAAATCTGCTTATTTTCATAAGTTTTCCCTTTTTTGAATTAAGAAACATTGATATGGGCAGCACTATGGGTTCCTATTTTGGTTTACTGTTTCTGATTGCCGCTTATACTGCCATCGGTATCTTTACCTCTACCCTTTCCGAAAACCAGATTGTAGCGTTCCTGCTTTCGGTGTTTTTGTGTTTTTTGTTTTACTATGGTTTCGAAGGTGCTTCTGTTTTCCTAAAAGGATTTGAAGATGCCGTCGCCCGCATTGGTATGGATTATCACTTCAAAAGCATGGCCCGAGGCGTGATAGATACGCGCGATGTGCTGTATTTTATCAGTGTGGCTTTTCTGTTTTTATCATTTACCGTGTTTAAATTAAAATCTTTGAAATCGTAATGAGCGCTCCAAAAAACAACTTCAAAAAAATAGCAACCACAATAGCCTTGGTGGTGGTACTGAACTTGGCAGGTCATTTTGTTTTCAAACGGTTTGACCTTACTGCCGATAAAAGATATACGCTATCCAAAACATCTTTAGAAATTGTAAGCGAAGTCAAAGAGCCGCTGTACATTGATGTTTTTCTGGAAGGAGAATTTCCGGGAGAATTCAAAAAACTGCAAACGGAAACCCAACAACTCTTAGAAGAATTCAAAGCCGAAAACCCGAATATTATTTTTCAGTTTGTCAATCCGCTGGAAGACGAAGACAAAAAGGACAAAACCATGCAGTCATTCATGGAACGTGGCATGACTCCCGTCAATGTTACTGTAAACGACAAAGGACAACAAACTCAGGAAATGGTTTTCCCATGGGCGGTAGCTACTTGCGGCAATCGTTCGGTGAAAGTCCCTTTGCTTAAAAACATGATGGGAGCTTCAACTGCCGAAAAAGTGGTAAGCTCTGTTCAGCACTTAGAATACGCTTTTGCAAACGCTATCAACACTGTAGCCAAAGACAAACAAAAGAAAGTAGCCGTGATTAAAGGAAATGGCGAATTGCACGACATACTGATTGCTGACTTTGTAAAATCGGTTCGCGACAATTACTACATCGGAACCTTTACACTCGATTCGGTGGCTAAAAACCCAACAGAAAGTTTAAAATACCTCAAAAAATATGACTTGGCCGTAATTGCCAAACCCACTGAAGCGTTTACCGATGAAGAGAAAGAAGTTTTAGATCAATTTATTGTAAACGGCGGAAAAACTCTTTGGCTCGTAGATCAGGTTAATATGGAAATGGATAGTTTGTACAACCAAAACGGGGCTAACCTGGCCTTTCCGAGAGATTTAGGACTAAACGATATGTTTTTCAAATACGGTATTCGTTTGCGCCCCGATTTGATTAAAGACATTATGGCTACTCCAATAGCATTGGCAACGGGAGAACAAGGAAGTGCTACCCAGTATACTCAGTATCCGTGGTTTTTTTCGCCCTTAATTTATCCTTCGCAAGGAACCAAACATCCTATTGTAAGTAATTTGGACGGCATTAAATTTGAATTTTGCAGTCCGATTGAACCTTTAAAAAACGACATCAAAAAAACCGTTTTACTGCACTCTTCCCCTTACTCTAAACTCATCGGAACGCCTTCGGAAGTGAATCTGAGAATGGTATCGGAACGACCGGAACAGAAGGAATTTACCGGAACCGGCAATTTTCCTGTGGCTGTTTTGTTAGAGGGCAAATTCCATTCGGTATATGAAAACCGCATACTGCCTTTTAAAGATTCTACATGGAAAAGTGTAGGCAAAGACAATAAAATGATTGTCATTTCGGATGGGGATGTCATTAAAAATCAACTGGATAAAAATTTTCAACCATTGGAACTGGGATACGACAAATGGACAAACAACCTGTACGCCAACAAAGAATTTGTCATGAACTGTGTCAATTATTTGTTGGATGACAACGGACTTATTAACATTCGCAGTAAAGAAGTCGACTTACCAATTCTGGATAAAGAAAAAGTCTATTCAAATTACACCACATCGCAAGTGATAACCGTAGCAATACCAATCGTTATCCTTCTGATATTTGGTGTGGCCTTCACCTTTTTACGCAAGCGAAAATACAGCCGCTAATGTTGATAAAAAACTTTTTGAAATCTGTTAGTTTAAGATATATTTGTAAAAAATAAATAAAAATGAAGTTTATAGTATCGAGTTCATACTTATTAAAACAACTACAAGTTTTGGGTAGTGTTATCAACAGCAGTAATACATTGCCTATTTTAGATAACTTCCTATTCGAATTAAACAATAAAACCCTAACTGTTTCGGCTTCTGATTTAGAGACTACCATGTCGGCTACTTTAGAAATCGATTCAACCAGCCAAGGCAGTGTGGCGGTTCCGGCAAAATTGTTGTTGGATATTTTAAAAACATTCCCTGAGCAACCGTTAACCTTTACCGTTGAGGAAAACAACACTATTGAAATCAGTTCCAATTCGGGTAAATACGCTATTGCTTATGCTCCCGGAGAAGAGTTTCCCAAATCAGTAAGTTTAGATGATCCGTCTTCAACCGTAGTTCCTTCAGAAGTATTGGCCACAGCCATCAGCAAAACTATATTCGCCGCAGGAAACGACGATTTGCGTCCGGTAATGAGCGGAGTTTTTTTCCAGTTCTCTCCGGAAGGTTTGATTTTCGTGGCTACTGATGCACACAAACTGGTGAAATACGCCCGTACTGATGTTAAAGCATCGCAGGTAGCTGATTTCATTATGCCTAAAAAACCGCTGAACATTTTAAAGGGTATTTTAGGAACCTCTGAATCAGACGTGACTATTGAATATAATGATTCAAACGCTACGTTCTCATTTGACAGTTATGTACTGACTTGTCGTTTGATTGACGGAAAATATCCTAATTACGAAGCAGTTATCCCGAAAGAAAATCCGAATAAATTGATGATTAACCGCGTTCTCTTATTGAACTCTGTGCGTCGTGTTGCGATTTTCTCTAACAAAACCACACACCAAATCCGTTTAAAAATTGCCGGTGCCGAACTGAACATTTCTGCCGAAGATATTGATTACTCGAACAAAGCCGAAGAGCGTTTGACTTGTGATTACCAAGGCGACGACATGCAAATCGGATTCAACTCAAGATTTTTATCGGAGATGTTGACCAATTTACAATCGGATGAAATCATGTTGGAAATGTCAATGCCTAACCGCGCCGGAATTCTAACGCCTATTGACGGCTTAGATGAAGGTGAAACCGTTACCATGTTAGTAATGCCGGTAATGCTCAACAACTAATCTAAACTAACCTTTATAACCGAGAAACCGCAATTTCGAAAGAGATTGCGGTTTTCTTTTTATTCGTGTAAAGCCAAGATGGGTGTTTTAATACTTTGCGCCAATTTCTGAGTAGTGGTATTGGTGAACAACTCTACAAAGAAGTTTCTTTTGTAAGTGAGCATGGCCAGCATATCAGCTTCCTGATTCACCAAGAAGTCTTCAATAGATGTTTTCACGTGTTCATTCGGGATGATATAAAACTGTAAATTTTCTTCATCTTCAAAATGGGATTCCCAACGTTTAATGGTCTCTTCGGTTACGTCAGACGATGGTGTTTTTACGTAGAGGCATTTTACTTTGGCGTGCAGTTTTTTGGCTAGGGCCAACACTTTTTGCAAAGCTTCTATATCTTTCGGTCTGAAGCGCGTGGTGAATGCTATAGTTTCTATTTTGGTGTATTTGGCTTCAAGCGGCACACTCAAAACCGGCACCGAAACGTCCGATATAACGGCTGCCGTATTGGTTCCAATAAACGAATCAATCCAGCCGGAGGCACCTTTGGTACCCATGACTACAAAATCGGCATGCTCCTGTTTCACAACTTTTTTAATATTGAACGCCAAATCGCCATCCATCAAAATATGGTTCATCACAACATGCTCCGCATTTCGGGCTTCGGCCATGGCTCTCAACGTCGGCATCTTATCTCTGAAATGCTCAAAGTTGGTCAGCTCAATAGCATCGTAAATGGTAGCATAATTAATCGGCATCGACTGGCTGTCGACTATCGGCAAATCAAATGTATGCAGTAAAACCAATTCGGCTTTGAACAATTTGGCCAACTCCAATGCATATATAAAAGCGTTATCCGAGGTTTCGGTGAAGTCTAACGGAACGAGTATCTTTTTCATAAACTACGATTTATTTGTTTCAAAATTACAGTTAAAGATACTCATTTCCAATGATATTTATCAGCTAATTGGCTTTACTTAACCAAAATTTAAAGTCATCCCATTGATTGGTACTTTTTTGTTTCAGGGCCGGTTACTTTATTATTTTCCTTACATTAGCTAAACTAAACCAAAAACATGACCGATTATATCATCCAAACCGATGCGCTCAACTTTCAGTACTCAAAGTATAAAAAGGTTTTAGAAAATATTTCCATCAATGTGCCCAAAGGTTCCATTTATGGTTTTTTGGGTCCTAACGGCGCCGGAAAATCCACCACCATGCGCCTGCTTACCGGAATCATCCCGGAACAGGGAAACGCCATCAAACTGTTCAACGAACCATTACAAGAACAGCTCCCTTTGGTGTTTTCAAAGATTGGTTCTCTGGTAGAATCGCCTGCACTGTACCTGCATTTGAGCGGTATTGACAACCTGCGATATATTGCGAAACTGCGCAACATACCCGAAGACAAAATTCACGAAACACTGGCATTGGTTGATTTAACCCGAGACGGGAAACGCAAAGCCAAACAGTATTCATTGGGAATGAAACAACGCCTCGCCATTGCCATGGCCTTATTGAGCGAACCCGAATTGCTGTTGCTCGACGAACCGGTCAACGGGCTGGATCCGAATGGTATTATTGATATCCGCAAACTGCTCATCAAACTCAATCAGGAAAAAGGTGTCACTATTTTTGTTTCGAGCCATTTACTAAGCGAAATTGAAAAGATGTGTACTCATGTAGGCATTATCAGCAAAGGAAAACTGCGCTTCGAAGGAACCATGCAGGAACTGTCTAAGGCGGCAGGTTTATGCAAAATTCAGGTTACAGTAGACGATGCACGGCAATGGCAGGAAAAGCTTAGTACAGCTTATGAAAACGTTACGGTTATTGCCCAAAATCAAATCACTTTGGAGATTGGCAACAAAGATCAAATCCCCGATTTTATCAAAAACCTGATTGCTCAAAACGCCTCCTTGTATGAAATCAAGATTTTAGACGGATTAGAAGAATGGTTCATGACAATAACCGATGAAAAAAACACCTATGAAAAATAAATTCAGTTCCTTTATCACCGCCCTCAAAGCCGAACACATCAAAAAAAGAGGCACCGGTTTTTACTGGACCAGTGCTATAATCGGCCTCATATCGCCTTTGCTGTTCTGTATCGTTTCAATCGTTACCAACAACGATGAAATAAAACCGGAACTCCCATTTAATTTCTACCTCAAGTTCATCGAAAACAGTCTCTTGCCGTTTGCCGATTTCTTTTTTCCGTTGTTAATCATCATCACCGTAAGTCGGATTACACAGTTGGACCATAAAAACGGTGGTTGGCAATTGATGGAAACTCAGCCAATCTATAAATTTTCGATTTACTTTTCTAAGTTCTGTACGGTACTGATTGCTAATTTCATTTCGATACTCGCTTTTATAATAGTTTCGATGCTGGGTGCCTGGGTGCTCAGTTTCATCATCACCGTACCTAAGGTGGCTATTATGGAATTCCCTTTATCGGGCATCATACACATCATAGCTCGTCTTTTTGTGGCTTCGTTATTAATCACCGCACTGCAATTTGTAATCTCTGTGTTGATTTCCAGTTTCATCTGGTCAATCATCATAGGATTTTTTGGATTATTACTTACGGCCTTTCTGGCTCCGTTTGACTTGGTACCGTTGTGGTATCCGTATGATATTTTATCCAAAATAGCCGCCCATCCTAAAGGCAGCGACTTGGGACATTGGTTTACTTTTACCGATTATGTGGGTGTCACCCTCAGCATTATTTTACTGTACATAGGATTCAACTGGTACCGTCACAAAGAATTTAAAGCTGCCTTTTTCGGGAAAATGAACCGAACGTTGAGTTTGATTTCGGTTGTTGTTGTTTTTGGGGGCTTCACTTATTGGCTGTTGCGTCCCAATCAAATGCCTGATTATGACAAAACTGTTTTTTGCGGCAAGATTGACAGCGAAGAACCAATTCATACCATTTACATCGTTGACAATACCGTTCAGGATACAATAGCCATCATCCCGGTTAAAAACAATGCTTTTCATTATGTGTTTGACAAAAAAATCATCACCGACCACTACAGTTTTATTGTCGATCAAAAGTACAACGGCAACGTATTCTTCGGGGCTAAAGACAGTATTTACCTCGATGGTAAAATTTATGGTCCGAAATCCGATTTCAATTTAAAGGGAACCCGTTTGGCAGAAAATCAGATGGATACCAATGCCAAAATGAGTTGGAGCATGATTTCGTATTACATGCAGGAAAACATCAATATTGACAAACCGCAAATCATCACCGAAACCCTATACAAAGACTGGAAAGAGGAAATGACGGCTTCCAACAAGTTCAGAACTATTGACAATTACATTCCGAAAAACGACTACACCGAGCGCAACCAAAAGCTCATTACCACGCGCTATCTGAATATGTGGAATGAATTTTTGAAAAAAAGAGCCGCTTTGTATCCTAACGAAAAAACCCCGGAAGGAACGGCCATCAAGGAAATCAAAAGTAAACTGTCGCTAACCGATGAAAGTTTGCTGAGCAGCTCCGAATACTTTGATTATGTAAAAAGCCAACTCATTGCCAATAATCATGAGGATATAGACGAAAACACCAAGTCGATTTTGGCTATTTCAAAAATGAAACAAGGCTCTTTTAAAGACAAAATGTTGTACTGGCAAATGAATAAAAGCATCGAAGAATCGTCCAACAGTGCCGATCGCAATCAGTTTGTGGCTACTTATATCAATCAGTTCAGCAGCAAGAACTATCAGCGCAAAATCAACCATATCAACCGTTTGGCCGAAAGCTTGGGCAAAGGCAAAGAAGCACCGCTTTTTGAAGCTACAAGCCTAGAGGGAAAACCGGTAACGCTGACGGACCTGAAAGGCAAATTTGTACTCATTGATGTATGGGCTACCTGGTGTGGGCCGTGCAAGCAACAATCGCCTTACTTTGAAAAATTTGCACTAAAGTACAAAAAAGAGAACATCTGTTTTGTAGCACTCAGCACCGATGAAAACATTCAAAAATGGTATATCGCTGCCAAGAGCAAATCCAAATCGGTTATACAATGGCACATCAATACTGCTGATACTTTCAGCAAAGCCTACAATTTAGTAACCATCCCAAGGTTTATCCTGATTGATCCGAACGGAAATTTTGTCAACGCCAATCTGCCATTCCCGCATGAAGCCACGTTTGAAATCCTATTGCGTAAAGCTCTGCAATTGCCCGAAGAAGAATAACAAAATCGCTTGTATAGATTTAGTATCTTTGCCGACAAATGCGTAAACAATGATTTCACAGGAAACTATAGTGGCTTTAGCCTCTCCATCGGGGGCCGGTGCTATTGCCGTTATCCGAATTTCGGGTTCAAATGCTATTGCCATAGCAGAAAGTGTATTTCAATCGGTTTCGGGTAAAGCCCTGAGCCGCCAAAAAACGCATACCATCCACCTGGGGCACATTGTAGAAGACGGTAAGGTATACGACCAAGTGTTGCTGTCTATTTTCAAAAACCCGCATTCGTACACCGGTGAAGATGTCATTGAAATTTCGTGTCACGGGTCAACCTTTATCCAACAGCAAATCATACAACTGTTACTGCGTAAAGGCTGCAGAATGGCGCAAGCGGGTGAATTTACTCTGAGAGCTTTCCTGAATGGCAAACTCGATTTATCACAAGCCGAAGCTGTGGCCGACTTAATTGCTTCGGATAACGAGGCTAGTCATCAAATTGCCATGCAGCAAATGCGCGGGGGGTTCAGCAATGAAATTGCCAAACTCAGGGAAGAACTGTTGAACTTTGCCTCGCTAATTGAACTCGAATTAGACTTTGCCGAAGAAGATGTAGAATTTGCCGATCGCAGCCAGTTCAGAGAATTGCTCACCCGCATTGAGTTTGTACTGAAACGACTGATTGATTCCTTTGCTGTGGGTAATGTCATCAAGAACGGCATACCGGTGGCCATAGTGGGCGAACCCAACGTAGGGAAATCTACCCTGCTCAACGCTTTGCTCAACGAAGAACGCGCCATAGTTTCTGATATAGCCGGAACCACCCGTGATACCATTGAAGACGAGTTGGTCATTAACGGCATTGGTTTTCGTTTTATAGACACGGCGGGTATTCGCGAAACCGAAGATGTGGTAGAAAGCATAGGCATCAAAAAAACCTTCGAAAAAATAGAGCAGGCACAAGTCATTATTTACATGATGGACAGCTCGCAATTGGCGCTCGATGACGAAAGTCTGAAGGAAGTGTGGATAGAACTCGAAAAAATAAAAAATCAGTTTCCTCTGAAAGCATTGGTGGTTATTGGTAACAAAGCCGATAAGCTAACCAATGATCAGGTTGTTCATCTCAAAACCAACATCCCCAATATCTTACTCCTTTCGGCCAAAGACAAACAGGGCATAGACGATTTGAAAAACCAATTGCTGTCGTTTGTTAATACCGGAGCCCTGCGCAACAACGAAACTATTGTAACCAACACCCGTCATTATGATTCATTGTTGAAAGCGTTGGAAGAAATTCAAAAAGTGCGCTTTGGACTTGACAGTAACCTTTCGTCTGATTTGATGGCTATCGACATCAAACAGGCCTTGTACTATTTCGGCGAAATTACCGGTGAGGTGACCAATGACGAATTGCTGGGCAACATTTTTGCTAATTTCTGTATCGGAAAGTAAGTCTAGATTTCAAATGACAGGCCGATAGATAATGGATACCGGACTTTTCTCTGTTTCATTAAAAACATTTCGGTTATCCTAATTTGTATAATACCATTTTTTGTCACATTTGATGCTTTAGCTATGCCTTTGGTATGCTTTAGCTATGCCTTTGCTATATAGGATGACCCGTCCTGACCCGTCCTAAAATAACTATACAGGTTATTAAATAAATCCTATTATGGCTATACAAATATACTTTTTAATCCTAAAGTTGCTATACAATTGCTTTTTCATGATTAAAACTTCTATTATAGTTTTTCCATCTCTTGTTTAATATTTCTGATTGTAAATGTGCTTGGTTAGGGGTTAAATAATCACAACTGGCATGTGGCCTTAGTTCATTATAAGACTCAATGCTTTTACTTATTCTATGTTTTGTTTGATCAAAGCCTAATGAGCTACTGTAAAGGTTGAACTCTGTTTTAATGATGCCGTTAACTCTCTCTGCCAATGCATTTTCATAGGGATCTCCGTTCTCAGTCATACTTATAGCAATATTATTTTTCATTAATAAATCAACGTAGTTATGAGAACAATATTGAGAGCCTCTATCGGAATGATGAATAATCGATTGACCATACCGTCTGTTATTCAATGCCATTTTTAAAGCTTCAATACAGCCTTCTGCTGCCAGGTCCTGACGAAAACTATATCCCATTATTTTTCTTGAATAAGCATCGGTTATTAAACTCAG
>NZ_SJPE01000022.1 GCF_004329815.1 Flavobacterium silvisoli
GTTACAATATCGTAACAACCCGTAGCGATAGTCTCTACCCGAACATACAACGTCTGGGTGTTGGCAACTGTGTTAACGTAATTGGTAACATTGCCTATAGCCCCAGTAGCATTTTCAGCATTACTCTGTGAAGTATAGAACGTTACAGAAGTAACTGCCGGGTTGATACTGCCCAAAATCTCAGGGATTTTTGTCGTTAAATCAAACGGCTCATAACCAACAGCACCTGTGTAATCACACAAATGGTAATCCGTTGGCGTTACTGCCTCTGGTGTTGGGTTGACTATTAGTTGTAATTGAACGATAGCAAAACAATCCGTAGTGGTCGATTCAACTCTTACAAAAATGGTCTGTCCCCAAGGAAGAATAGTCGGATATGCGTTTGGATTCGGAATAGCGGTACCGTCAACAGTAGCATCTGTTATTGTTTCGTGAAAACTCACAACGTATGGATTTCCGCCAGTAATGGAATTTATTGTTTGGGTTAAGTCAAAAACCGCTATCCCATCATTATTCGGATCACATAATTGTAATGGTGCAGGATTATTAACTACAACATCATTAACCACTGCGTTAACCGTAAAATTTAACGGATTAGAATTACAATTTGCAACAGTCTGTTGCGCTATTATAGTGTGATTCCCTGAAGGAACATTGAAATAAAAAGGACTTGCCTGAAAAGGACCTCCATCGAAAGAGTACTGGTAATCTGAACCTAACGGATTGGTAACGGTAACCGAGTTTTCATTACAGGAAACGACAACCGAAACCGTCGGAACAATTTGAGGAACTACTTGTATTTGTAAAGTAGTTGTATTGGCACATTCTCCAGCATTGGGTAAAAAGGTATAAGTAGTTGTAGCGGTATTGTCTATTGCCGGCGACCAAGTTCCGGTAATACCATTGTTAGAAGTAGTAGGCAAGGGAGCAATAACCCCTCCGAAACAAACCGGATTAACAGCTGTAAATGTTGGAGTAACTTTTGGCAAAATACTAATGGTCAATGTTTGACTTGATGCACACTGGTTGGCTACAGGAGTAAAAGTGTATGTTGTCGTCGTAGTGTTGTTTAGTGCCGGAGACCAAGTTCCGGTAATTCCGTTATTGGAAGTAGTTGGTAAAGCAGTTAAAACCGTTCCGGCACATACCGGACTTACCGGTGTAAATGTTGGAACTACATTCGGATTAACAACAATCTGCAGCGTGGCTGTAGTAGCGCACTGACCTGTATTAGGAGTAAATGTATATGTAGTGGTAGTAGTATTATTAAGTACTGGTGACCAAGTACCTGTGATTCCATTATTAGATGTTGTCGGCAGTGGTGATAATGTTCCACCCGAACATATCGGAGCGACTGCTGTAAAAGCGGGAACCAAAGAAGCTCCATTGACCGTAATCGTCAAAGTTGCTGTAGTTGCACACTGACCGCTATTTGGAGTAAAGATATAAGTCGTTGTGGCTGTATTGTTTAAAGTCGGTGACCAAGTTCCGGTAATCCCGTTATTTGACGTTGTTGGTAATGGTGCCAAAGTTCCTCCTGAACAAATAGGTGCCACAGCACTGAATGTTGGTGTAACTGTAGGTGAAACAATAATAGTTCCCGTAGCATTAACATTACCACATCCTCCTGTCAACGGTATGCTGTAATTAAAAGTTCCTGAAACTGTTGGCGTACCACTAATAGTAACAGTATTCGAAGACCAAACGGCATTAACTCCTGTAGGTAAACCAGTTGGAGCACCAATTCCGGTGGCTCCGGTCGTAGTGTGAGTTATAGCGGTTAAAGGCGTATTGATACACATATTTGGCGTAGAAGAAGGAGCACTTACCGTATTGTTAGCAGTAACAGTGATGGTACCGGTTGCATTGATACTACCGCATCCACCACCTGTTAATGGAATGGAGTAGTTAAATACTCCTGAAACTGAAGGAGTACCACTAATGGTAATGGTGTTTGATGACCATGATGCTACAACTCCTGTCGGTAAGCCCGTTGGAGCACCAATTCCCGTAGCTCCGGTTGTGGTATGAGTGATAGCCGTCAAGGGTGTATTGATACACAATGTTGGTGTAGCGGAAGGTGTACTGGTTGTATTAGCAGGATCAATAACAATAGTCATTGTTGTTTTTGAAGCACACTGACCGGAGTTTGGCATAAATGTATAGGTTGTCGTCGTTGTGTTATTTAATGCCGGAGACCAAGTTCCCACTTTTCCGTTTAAAGAAGTGGTTGGCAGTGGTGGAATAGTTTGTCCGGAACAATAAGGACCAACCTGATTAAAAGTAGGTACCGTAGTTGAAGCTGTTACCGGAGCCTGACATATACCATCCCATGAAACGGTGAATACCACTACCTGTCCCGGTGAAACTCCGGTCACCACAAAATGAGAGCCATTAATGGACGGAATGGTTCCGGTAACCGGAGTACCTCCGTCTATAGTATAGCTGTATGAATAACTGGGAGTGGGACCTATATTATTAAAATCAAACGCAACTGAATTTGGTCCTGAATTAGCTGAATCACAAAATACTGACGGTGTTGCAGTAGGATTATTTCCTATGGTAACAGCCAAATCAGCTCTGGTGCTTTCACATCCTCCGACGGTCTGACTCACATAATAGTGAACCACAGAACCGGGCGCACCGGTTGTTAGTGGTGTTGGAGCCGTGGCTGATGCAGTTCCTCCTGTGGCATTGGTTCCGTACCAATTCAACGTTCCTCCTGCGCTTGCAGTAGCTGTTAACGGTGATGCCGTTGCATTTTGACAATACGTTATCGGTGTAACACTAGGCGGAGTTACCCCTCCCACTGCTATTGTGACTGTAGATGTTATAGTTACACCACAAGTATTTGTTGCGCTCAGAGTAAAACTGATATTTCCTGTAGCACTAAGAGGTACAGTGTATGTTGTATTAAGACTACTAGGATTGGCAACAGTTCCGTTAGTTGTTGTCCATGCCAATGTCTGATATCCCTGAGCGACACCCGTTAAATTCACGACAGAGCCCGGTGCAACACAACCGGTAGGACTGGCGCTGGCACTTACCGTAAATGGCGGAACCGGTGCATTACATCCATTATTTACGTATGTGGGAACACCCGAAGGGGTAAAGTTAACACTGGCCCCGTCTTGTTCTGCATTTGTACCTCCGTTAAGACCATAAATATTGACTAAATTACTTCTTTCATAGGTAACGGAATCCGAACAACCGGCTCCAAAAGTCATTGATAAGGTCCTTGTACCCGGAGTCGCATTGTAATTCCCGAAATGCCCACCCGTAGTTGTATTATTATTTTGGAAAATAATATACATAATGGTATTAAGAGAACTGAACGAGTTATAATTAACCGTAAAATTTTGACTGGTGACTAACAATACTACCGCATTAGCCGGTAAAACACCACCTACAGGCTCCAAAAGCTGGCCGCAATTTCCGGCAGCAATAATAGCGTTATTAATGTCCAAAACTTTGGAAGCTGTTGTCGCATTTTGTATTAAACCAGTCCAGGCATTAGCAGGCCAGTTTACCGACAACGTACTTGTATTAAGGGGATTTGGTCCTACCTTAAACCGCACCATTTCGTTAAATCCTTCATCATTGGAAGGAGAGGTGGCTGAACAGGCATCAACCAAAATGGATTCGATTTCAAAACATTGGGAAAAACCCTGAAAGGAAATCAGGACAATTAAAAATAATAATCTTTTGTGTAGTAAAGTAACAATCTTCATTTTAAGTCTTTTAAGCAGGTACCGGATTTTGGGTTTATTTTAAAAAAAAACAAGACCAAAGGTATTGATTTTAAACACGGTACCCTAAATTTTTAAAAAAAATAAAATCAAAAAACCTCAATAAATTGAGGTCTTCTTGAATTATTTTCCTATTTTTCTTCTGTCTCTTTCAGTTTTCAATAAATTGAGTTCCCTACTGGTCTGACCTGCTACTGAAGTGTTCTCTTCTGCCCTTCTGATTAAATAAGGCATCACATCTCTTACGGGACCAAAAGGCAAATATTTCGCAACATTGTATCCGTGAGCAGCCAGATTATAACTGATATTATCACTCATTCCGTACAACTGACCGAACCATATGCGGTTGTCATTTTTTAATACTCCTTTTGCCTCCATCAATTCAATCAATTTATACGAACTCAGTTCATTGTGCGTTCCGGCAAAAATAGACATCGAGTCTAAGTTATCCATCATGTATTGTACTGTTTTATCATAATTTTCGTCAGTAGCTTCTTTACTGGCACAAATTGGAGTAGGGTAACCTTTCTCTTCTGCACGCTTGTTTTCTTTTTCCATGTAAGCACCGCGTACCAATTTCATCCCTATGTAAAACCCTTCAACTTTGGCCAATTCATGCAGTTTTTTCAAATAATCCAATCGATCCCAACGGTACAGTTGTAGTGTATTGAATACGATGCACTTTTCTTTGTTGTATTTACGCATCATGTTAGTGACCAAATCATCGGCAGCATCCTGCATCCAACTCTCTTCCCCATCAATCAACAAGGCCACGTTTTTGTCATGAGCCGCTTTACAAACTATATCAAAACGTTCAATAACCTTGTCCCATTCTTTTTGTTCTTCAACAGTTAACGGCTGTTTTTCCCCTACCTTTTCGTATAAATAAAAACGCCCGAAACCGGTTGGTTTGAACACGGCAAACGGGATAGCAGCACGCTCTTTGGCAAACTCAATAGTCTTCAAGGTCATCTCCAGGGCAGCATCAAATTGTTCTTCTTCCTCCTTTCCTTCAACCGAATAATCCAAAACGGATGATACGCCTTTGGTATACATTTTATCAACTACCGAAAGGCAATCATCTTCGTTGACTCCGCCACAAAAATGATCAAAAACTGTGGCGCGAATTAAACCTTCTACCGGTAAATGTGCTTTCAAAGCAAAGTTGGTCACGGCAGTTCCTATACGCACCAGCGGTTCGCTATCAATCATCTTGAATAAAAAGTAGGCTCTGTCAAGTTCCGTATCGCTTTTAAGAGCAAAAGCAACCTCTGTATTATTAAAAATTTTTTCCATTTAATTTAGCAAATTGTAACGTAGCAAATATAGGCAGAGTTTGATGTATTAAAAAACTATTTTGCGTTTCAATACTCACCTATAATTGTTAATAGATAAATGAAAAATAAGCGGACTTTTGGTATAAAATCAAAAAACTATTTACCTAGCCATAACTTTCTGTAAGCCTTGTTTTTATCGTAAACGGCAGCTTGTTTTCCAATATCGAAATAACGATTTTCTCTCGGATCATTCCCTACTCCGGCTATGTAAGCCCAATTACCCCAATTGCTGCATTCGTCGTAATCAATCAATTGCTGCTCAAAATAAGCCGCGCCAAAACGCCAGTCCAGTTTTAAATCATGACAAAAATAACTGGCTACATTCTGACGACCGCGATTGCTCATGAAGCCGGTAAATTTTAATTCGAGCATATTAGCGTCTACAAAATCGACATTAGTTCTTCCGTTAATCCAATTTTCAAGTAGTTTGTGACTAACTGTTTTTGGACCAGCTTTAGCTTCGGTAATACCCCAAGGCTGAAACATTTTATTCTGGTGTTTTTTGAACATAAACCGGAAAAAATCACGCCACAATAACTCAAAAATCAACCAGTAAGTCGATTCATTGGCACCAAATTGCTGCTCATATTTTTTCAATTCCCGGTAAATGTAGCGCGGCGAAATACAGCCCAAAGCCAGCCAAGCCGAAAACTTAGAAGAATAATCCGCTCCAATTAATCCGTTACGAGTTTCTTTGTATTGCGAAAGACATTGGGTTTCAAAAAAATAATGCTGTAACCGCTTCAACCCTTCGGTTTCTCCACCCTTAAATTGAAGCACAGCTCTGTTATCTATAGCTTCAAATGTCAAACCCAAATCAGCCAAAGAAGGTAAATTCAGCGGAGGAATTTCGGGAGAAATAACAGCATTGGGTTTGTCAAAAGTCGCTCTCACAGTAGCATCTTTTTCTGTTTTTTTTCTGAAATTAGTAAAGACATCCGGTATATTTTTTATCGAAAAAGGCAAATCTTCGGCATGGTATAAAGTGCTCGTACTGAAAGTTTGTAATTCACATTTCAATTTAAACAATTCAGCCTGCACTTTAATCTCAACTTGTTTTTCTTCATAAGACACTTCTCTTTTAGCAAATACTTTGACCGCTTTAAATTGCTGTACAACTTTAGGTATTTCGATCTCGGGTTTGCCTTTAACCACCAACAATCCGGAGCCCAATTCCCTCAAATTTTTATCTAAATCTTCAATCGCTTCTAGTAAAAACTGTGCTCTGAAACTTCCCGTTTTTTTAAATCCGAATTCAGTAGTCTCAAAATGCAATGCATCAAAACAATAAATCGGAACGATTTGGTCGCTTTGTGCCAAGGCTTTCATCAAAGTTTCATTATCGTGCAATCGCAAATCGGTTTTAAACCATACTACAGCTGTTTTCATAACTCATTGATGTTTTTCAAATAATAATCGGCTTGATTCAATAGGGATATTTTGTCTTCAGTTTTCATTTTGCGCCAAATGTTGTACATCATTCCAATGCGCGGATTAGAGCTCAACTTAGCTTCATTTCTGTCGTAAAAATCCCAATACAAACTATTAAACGGACAGGCTTTTTCTCCTGTTTTCAGTCCTTTTTTGTAAAAACAACTGCCGCAGTAATGACTCATTTTATCTATGTAGGTTGCCGAACTCACATAGGGTTTTGTACCTAAAATTCCTCCGTCGGCAAACTGACTCATGCCGCGCGTATTGGTGATTTCTACCCATTCAAAAGCATCCATATAAATGCCAAGGTACCATGCATCAACTTCATCCGGATGAACCCCGGCCAGTAGGGCAAAATTTCCGGTAACCATCAAACGCTGTATGTGATGCGCATAACCGTAATGCAACGATTGATGAATGGCATCTTTTAAACAGTTCATTTTGGTTTTTCCGGTCCAAAACCATTCGGGTAATTTTTCCTGATGGTCAAAAAAATTCAGTTTGGCATATTCGGGCATTTTGTTCCAGTAAATTCCCCGCATGTATTCGCGCCAGCCAATGATTTGCCGCACAAAGCCTTCTACTTGATGAAATTCTATTTCGTGAACTCGGGATTTCCATTCGGTTGTAACTCTGTAAATCACTTCTTTTGGCGAAAGGAGTTTAAGGTTCATCGAAAATGAAATTCGAGAATGGTACAACGACCATTCATTCGGCGACATCGCATCCTGGTAACTTCCGAAAAAAGGCAAACATTTGATAGCAAAAAAATCTAACAAAGCCAGTGACTGCGCTCTGTTGACGGGCCATACGAAGTTTTGAGGATTAATATAACCTATGGTTTTGATATTGGTTTTGGAAATTTCATCATAAACTGCTGAAACATCGTTATCAAATACCAAAGGAGCAACGGGCTTATGTTCTTTCGGCAGCTTTTTACGATTATCGCTGTCGTAATTCCACTGGCCGGTTAACGGTTGGTCGTCTTCCATCAACACATGGTGTTTTTTGCGCATGGCACGATAAAAACTTTCCATCAAAAAAGTTTTCTTTCCTTTAAAAAAATCGCCCAATTCATTTCGAGTGGTGAAAAAATGCTCTGTATCAACCGAATTACTGGTAATGGAAAGTGACTCGCAAAGCTGTTTTAAAATAATATCTACCCTATATTCATCGGGAAACTGGTATTCAAAATGGGTAAACCGATGTTGGGAAACGAGATGAGTAATGTTCTTATCAAAGGATTGCAGATTGTCATCATCACTCAAATTAAGGTAAATAACTCTGTGGTTTTTCGATTGTAATTCGGTCGCAAATGCACGCATAGCTGCAAAAATGCCGACGACTTTTTGAATATGATGCGAAGTATAATCTGTCTCGGAACGAATTTCCATCATCACATAAGTAACTGTGTCATCTGCCGTTTGAAACCACGAATGTTGACTGTTGAGCTGGTCACCGAGGATTAATCGCAATGTTTTTTTCATTTTATTTGTGCTTTCTGCATTGATTACTGCAATATTTGACTTCGTCCCAAATCTTTTCCCATTTCTTTCTCCATGAAAATGGTCTTTGACAAACAATACATGTTTTACTGGGAAGATTTTGCTTTTTTACTCCTCGCATCTTTAGGCTTATTGGGATTACTTACGTGTTTATGTAAAATTCGTTTTCCTTCTGCTTTTACATCATCGGTTTTCCGGAAACTCCAGACAATATCACTGGCTTTCTTTCGGGTTTGTTCAATGTCTACTATAGGAAACGGATAATCTTTACCCATTTCACACCGGTACAATTGCTGCTCAATCACACTCAATTTCCACGGTTCGTGTAGCAAATGATTGGGAATTTCGGTTAACTCAGGGCACCATTTTTTGATAAAAACGCCATCGCTGTCATGGTCTTCCGAGTTTTTTATCGGGTTGTAAATTCGGATGGTGTTGATGCCGGTTGTACCCGATTGCATTTGCAATTGCGGATAGTGAATTCCGGGTTCGTAATCTAAAAACTGACGCGCCAAAAAATGCAACTCACGCCAATCCTGCCATAAATTAAAGGTAAAAAACGAGACCACCATGGCGCGCATTCTGAAATTGAGATAACCGGTCGCCACCACGCATCGCATGCAGGCATCTATAATCGGGATTCCGGTTTTGCCTTCCTGCCAGGCTTTGATGTAAAATTCATTTTTAGGTTTTAGCAAAGCGTCGTAGGCCCGATTTACATTTTCAAATTCCATGCGGCATTCGTCTTCAAATTTTTGGATAAAATGACAATGCCAATGCAGGCGGGAAATGAAGTTTCGCAAAGCTCTTTTATTAGGAGAAGTTTCGTGATGCTGATTCGTATACTGATACACCATGCGCATACTGATGTTGCCATAGGTCAGATAAGGCGACAATCGACTACAGCCTGTTCGGCTTAAAGCCGGTTTGGAAATATGTTTGCTGTAATTGACGTGACGTTCTTTTACGAAACTGTCCAAATAGCGCCAAGCCCAATATTCACCACCTTGTTGGAAGTTTTCATTGCGGGTGGTGATGGTTTTAGGGAGTTTATTTCCTTTTAATAAATCATATAGAGATGGTTCTAAAACTTCTATTTTCAAATCCTGCAACTCAACTATTTTAGGAGTAGCCCGCATTATTTCTTCCCAGCGTTTATCCCAATCTTTTCTGGATTTCAGTTTGCGAATAACTCCATGCATTTGGAATTGTTTCCATTCGATTTGATGAGTATCAAAAAATGATTGCATGGCAATATCGCGGTCGAAAGTGAGTTTATTGCCAATTTCCTGATGCGAAAACACAGTGTTAATGTCATACATCTTTGTGAGTTCCTTGAAAACAGTAGCCACTTCATTATGAAAAAAGTACAACTTTGCTGAAACTTCGTTCAATCTTGATTGCATATACTGCAATGACTCGTACACAAACCGCCAATGACGTATGTCGGCATCGGGATAATTCATGACTGTAGGCTCAAAGAAATAAAGCAATAAAACAGGTAAATCTGATTGGTTTGCAGCATAAAGTGTCTCATGATCTGTAAAACGCAAATCACGTTTGAACCAAACAATATTTATAGCTTTTCTTTTCAAGTAATCACTAATGACGTTAATTCTTTATTGGGTTTGGCATAACTCAATCGGTCTAACTGAACCGTTTTGTGGTAGCTATCTAAACCGGAGCATGTAATTGACGCTGCCTTTTCAATATCTACAAAACCATCTTCTTGAACGCATGCTGATGGCAGGTATACAGCCTTTACCTCTCCTATTATCAGTATGGTATTATTGATTTTTAATTCGACTTTATCACACAATTGCATGGCCAGTTGCACATGACTTTCTTTAACAAAAGGAGCCCAAAAATCATTTTTATACTCAGGTTGTAACCCTGAAATATCAAACTCTGATACAGCTCTGTCGTAACGAGCCGACGTTTGATGGGCTTGTTTGAATATGGTTTGGTTGATATGATTGAGAGTATAAAATTCTGTTTCTAAAATATTTTCGAGTGTATGACGTTCTACTACACCCGGTCGAAAAACCATTCCGAATAAAGGAGGATTGCTGCCTATGTGCACCAAAGAATCAATAATAGCAAGATTGGTTTGTGAGGCGCTGTTTTGAGTCCCAACCAAGCAAACACTTTTAAATCCGCCAAGGCTGTTTACAAAATGCACTCGTTTTTGCTTTTCCATGGCCATTATATCATCGTAATCAATATGTTTTTGCATATTTTATATATTTTATTGATTGTTGTATGGCAATTCAATCCATTTTTTATCGCTGTTCAGTTGAAATGTTCCCAAGTATTCTTTCTTCCATTGATTGGGTTCAATCAGAGACAAAAAGTTGATTCCGTCATGATTTCGGTATAAATGATAAATTTCGCCTACAATGGGTTCAAACGAAAATTTTGCATTGTAAACCAAATCGTTGTTCTGAAACTCACGCATCAACTGTTCATAGTGCTCTCTTAGCTCATTGAACTTTTGTTCAAATTGTTTGTTAACAGCATTGATTCCTCTGTTCTTCCAGGAAACTACATCCTCTGTGCTGATGACTGGGGCGCCAACATTAGTGGCATAAGACAACAAACCGGCATGGTAACCTTGCTCATCAGTATATACCACGTTATCAGGCCTTTCTTTTTTCATACAGTTATCGTTTTGAAATTTTATTATTAGAAATTGTTCGTTGTCTGTTGCATTTAAAACGGTGTATTTCTTCAGAGCGTTTTGCGACATGTTTGGTTTTACAATTTTCCACCCTTTTGCGCCATAGTTTGTAACTGCTGAATTTCAGTTCTTTCTTCATCAAAGCTTTGACATCAGCTTCAGACAACCCAAACTGAAAAGTTATCGCATCAAAAGGAGTGCGATCCTCCCATGCCATTTCGATGATTCTGTCAATCTCGCTTGCGTCTAATGATTTTTTTTGAAGGGTTATCATTTTACATTTTGTTTAATATTTTACAGTAAAGGATAAACAAAAGTATTGAAATTAATTTAATCCGTACTAGAGTGTGACAAAAAAAATACCTTATTTTGCCTGATGCTATTTAACTCATTATATGCAAGCAATTCAAGCCTACGATTATTCGATATTATTTAATGAAATGGGATATGAAAAACTCAATATTTTGATTGAGGAAAATCAGTATTCTAACATTTTTGTTTTGGTCGATTCCAATACAAACGAACATTGTCTGATGCGGTTTTTATCTTTTTTAGCCACCGATAAAACCATTGAAATCATAGAAATTGAAGCAGGTGAAAGCGAAAAAAACATCAGTACATGTGTGGAAATTTGGACCATTTTAACTGAATTGGGTGGCGACAGAAAAACAGTTTTAGTAAACTTAGGAGGTGGTGTAATCACTGATTTGGGCGGATTTGCCGCATCAACGTTTAAAAGAGGTATCGACTTCATTAATATACCCACTACCCTACTGGCCATGGTTGATGCTTCCATAGGAGGAAAAAACGGTGTGGATTTGGGAAATCTGAAAAATCAAATCGGGGTAATCAAAAATCCCAAAATGGTTTTAATCGATTCTGAATATTTGAGTACGCTTCCACAAAACGAAATGCGTTCGGGTCTGGCAGAAATGTTAAAACACGGGCTCATTGCAGACCAAATGTACTGGTCACAATTCAAAGACCTGACGCAACTTGATTTTGCAGATTTCGACGCTCTGATTCATCGTTCTATTGAAATAAAAAATGAAATTGTAATGCAGGATCCCACGGAAAACGGCATCCGCAAAGCATTGAATTTCGGTCACACACTGGGACATGCTATTGAGAGTTATTTTATTGATAATGAAGACAAAAAAACATTATTACACGGAGAGGCCATTGCGGTGGGTATGATTCTGGAGAGTTACATTTCGTGGCAAAAAAGACTGCTCTCGGAAACCGAATATTCAGAAATCAAAAATACCATAAAAGCGGTTTTTGACCCGGTTCCTTTCGAAGAAAATGACCTATCTCCTATATTGGATTTACTGATTCATGACAAAAAAAATGAATACGGAAAAATCCAATTTGCTTTGTTGGACGGTATCGGTAAAATAAAAATCAATCAAACTGCTGATAATGAATTGATTATAAAATCATTTACTGATTATAAAACTTGATATTTTTTTATCTGCAATACTTGCATTTCGAAAATTTTATTTTTTACATTTGCCCTAATGAAAAAGAGTGCTAACACTACTAACCATAATGCTTTCGGCAAAGAAAATAATTCCGTTTCCTTTGCTGTTCCCAATTCATTTTTCAGACTGAAGAATGATGTTTCGGCTTTGTGTTCCCCCATCACTTTTTTATTTCAGGAAAAACTTCCGATTATTTATGCTAACATTAGAGTTTGAATGACAGTTTATTTTGGTTTTAAAAATAAATTAATCTGTAATTCTTAATCTAAATGAACACTAAATATTTCGACTTAATCAATCAAACATTCTATTTTCCTCAAGAAGAATTTACACTAAACAAAGACAACCTTCAGTTCCACAACATCGATTTGATGAAATTGGTTGAACAATACGGCACCCCTTTGAAATTCACTTATTTACCGGCTATTTCCAACAACATCAACAAAGCAAAAGGCTGGTTCAGAAAAGCCATGGAAAAAAATGGTTACGAAGGAAAGTACTACTACTGCTACTGCACCAAAAGTTCTCATTTCAAATTCATCATGAATGAGGCTTTTAAAAATAATATCCATATTGAAACTTCTTCAGCTTATGACATCAATATCGTAGAGAAATTGATGGAAGAAGGTAAAATAAACAAAAATACTTACGTAGTTTGTAATGGGTTCAAACGAGATGAATATGTTTCCAATATTGCTCGTTTGATTAACAATGGTCACAACAAAACCATTCCGGTTATTGACAATTACGAAGAATTAGATTTGTTACAGGAACAAATTAAAGGTAAATTCAAA
The DNA here is from genome assembly GCF_004329815.1 of Flavobacterium silvisoli. Taxonomy (GTDB): domain Bacteria; phylum Bacteroidota; class Bacteroidia; order Flavobacteriales; family Flavobacteriaceae; genus Flavobacterium; species Flavobacterium silvisoli. The sequence goes on from NZ_SJPE01000022.1 coordinate 12,984, forward strand.
ATCGGAATCCGTATTGCCGCAGAGGAAGAACCAAAGTTCGAGTTCTATACTTCTCGTTTAGGAATTGGCTACAAAGACATTGTGCCATTTTACAGAAAGCAAATTCAAGAAAATAAACAAGTGGAACTGAAAATGCTTCACTTTTTCATCAACACCGGAATCCGAGATACTGCCTACTACTGGAACGAATTGTTGAAATGTATGAAAGTGTACATTAACTTAAAACGCGAATGCCCAACGTTGGACTCCCTCAATATCGGTGGTGGTTTCCCTATTAAAAACTCACTGGCCTTTGAATACGACTACCAATATATGGTAGAAGAAATTTTGAATCAGATTAAAATTGCCTGTGACGAAGCCGAAGTAGATGTTCCTCATATTTTTACCGAATTCGGTTCGTTCACCGTAGGAGAATCAGGAGGTGCTATTTATCAGGTTCTTTATCAGAAAAAACAAAATGACAGAGAAAACTGGAACATGATTGACTCTTCATTTATTACTACTCTACCCGATACTTGGGCCATCAACAAACGCTTCGTAATGATGGCTGTAAACCGCTGGAATGACACTTATGAAAGAGTGCTTTTGGGTGGTATGACTTGTGACAGCGACGACTATTACAATTCAGAACAACATATGAATGCTGTATATTTGCCTAAATACAACAAAGAAAAGCCTTTGTACATTGGTTTCTTTAATACCGGAGCTTATCAGGAAACCATCGGAGGATTTGGCGGATTGCACCACTGTTTGATTCCGCAACCCAAACACATTCTGATTGATCGGGATGAAAACGGAATCCTGGCCACCGAGGTATTTTCAGAACAACAAAGCTCTGAAGACGTCCTGAAAATATTGGGATACGGAAAATAATAATCTGCAAAAAAACCAGTACTTTTAACATAATTAAATTATAAAAACAGTTTGTGGTTTTAGAAAAAAAGTTTTTCTTTGAACCGCAAACTACTAACAACTTTATTACAAAATGAAAGGACCCATCAGTCAGTTTATAGAAAAAAACTACCTTCACTTTAACGCCGCTGCCCTTGTTGATGCAGCCAAAGGATATGAAGAACACTTGCTTGATAACGGTAAAATGATGATAACATTGGCCGGTGCCATGAGTACTGCCGAATTAGGAAAATCATTAGCCGAAATGATCCGTCAGGACAAAGTGCACATAATTTCTTGTACTGGTGCCAACCTTGAAGAAGACATCATGAACTTGGTGGCTCACAATTCTTACAAAAGAGTTCCGAATTACAGAGATTTATCTCCACAGGAAGAATGGGATTTATTAGAAAACCATTTCAACAGAGTAACCGACACTTGTATCCCCGAAGAAGAAGCTTTCAGAAGACTGCAGTCACACTTATTCGACATTTGGAATAATGCTGACTCTAAAGGAGAGCGCTATTTCCCGCATGAATTCATGTATCAAATGATCAATTCAGGAGTATTAAAACAGTACTACGAAATTGACCCGAAAGATTCATGGATGGTAGCTGCTGCAGAAAAAAACCTTCCAATAGTAGTTCCGGGTTGGGAAGACAGTACTATGGGTAATATTTTCGCTTCGTATTGCATCAAAGGTCAATTCAAACCGACAACTATGAAAAGTGGTATCGAATACATGATGTGGTTAGCCGATTGGTATACTAAAAACAGCTCAGGAAAAGGAGTTGGATTCTTCCAAATTGGCGGCGGAATTGCAGGTGATTTCCCAATTTGCGTAGTACCGATGTTATACCAGGATATGGAAATGCACGACGTACCGTTTTGGAGTTATTTTTGTCAAATTTCAGATTCAACAACAAGTTACGGTTCTTATTCAGGAGCTGTCCCTAACGAGAAAATCACTTGGGGAAAACTTGACATTACTACCCCCAAATTTATTATCGAATCGGATGCTACCATTGTGGCGCCACTAATTTTTGCTTACTTATTAGATTTATAAAAGATTTTTTATGAGAAGAATTATTGTAGATTATGCTAAACTAACCGGAGACATACTAAACCTATTGGTAGAGAAATTTCCTGAAGGCTATGATGACTCTGATATCATTCGTTTCAGAAATGCTCAAAACGAATTGGTTGAAGCAGTAGAAGTACGAACTGAAGACACCATATATCTGGTAAAAGTTAGTACCAAATTAGCTAGCCGTATGGAAAAATTCGACGAAGAGGACGATATTGATTCGGTAATTGAGCCTATCGAACCTATCAAAGGTTTGGACGATGATGAGGATGCTATTACCGCAGATGAAGACGATGAAGAAGTTGATTTACTGAAAGACGGCGGCGATTCTGAGGACGATGATGACGATGACGATGATGATTTTGATGATTCAGACAACAACTTGGAAGACGAAGACGACGAAGAATAATACTCAAATAAAAAAGCCCCGATAATTCGGGGCTTTTTTATTATAAATACCGCTCCTGAAAAACACGCTGATGGTGATTTTGATGTCCGATGATGACAAAGCCCAAAGCCCTAACCGACATTGGGTTGTTTGAGGCAGTTCCTATACGCATTAACTCCACTTCGGTAAACGATTTGAATAATGCCAAAGTTGCCTGACGTACGACCAGCAATTCGGTCAACAAATCCTGTATACTTCTATTATTGGCATTGGCAACGTTTACATAATCATTTTCATCAAAACTCGCCAAGGGAGTCAGATCATTACGTCCAAATCGCAATGCACGATAAGCAAATATTCTTTCGGCATCAATAAGGTGTTGAAGGATGTCTTTTATTGTCCATTTGCCTTCGGCATAACGGTAATCAAATTTGTCCAGAGGTATATTTTGCACAAATTTAATCAAACGATGAACCGAAATTTCGAGTTCTTCGGTTAACGAATATTCTTCAGAGACTTGGCTGATGTAATCGGCATAATAGTGTGCATATTCACCGGGTTGTAATTGTGATGGTTTCATAGATGATTATTTGATAGTACAAAGATGTGGATTTTTTGGCAAAACAGTAACAGAAATAGCATTATCAATTTACAAGAGGCTCCCGGCGTTATGCAAAAAACCGAATCAACAAGACATAAAAAAACCTCAAGCATTACTACTTGAGGTCTGTTTATTATTTTCAGTCAAACTAGTCTAATTCCTGGAAAATGGTATGCATCAAACGTTTTTTATCGTTGATACTTTCCTCCAAAGAAATCATGGTTTCAGTTCGGTATACTCCTTCAATATCGTCAATCATGAAGATTACATCTTTGGCATGTTTAGTGTCTTTCGCTCTTATTTTACAAAAGATATTAAACTTACCGGTGGTAACATGAGCAACAGTTACATACGGAATTTCATTGATTCTCTCTAAAACAAATTTAGTCTGTGAGGTGTTATTCAAAAACACACCTACATAAGCAATGAAAGAATACCCTAATTTTTCATAATCCAAAGACAATGAAGAACCTGTAATAATACCCGAATCTTCCATTTTCTTCACTCTGACGTGAACGGTTCCTGCCGAAATCAATAATTTTTTGGCAATATCTGTAAATGGGATTCTGGTGTTGTCAATCAACATATCCAAGATTTGGTGGTCTACTTCATCTAAGCGAAATTTACTCATAAAAAAGATTTTATTTACTATAATTTACTCTGTAATTCAAAGACTTATACCATATTGTGATTACTTATTGAGCCATTAACAATTTTCATGCTTTCGCCCAAATAAAAATCAGCTTTTTGATCAATCTTCGGAAAACCATCTGCATCATCCCGGTATCTTGCTCCCTTGGCATCAATAACCACATGACCAAAATAATTTTCCAACTGCTCTATTTGTGCAATTCTTGCTTCAAATGTTACTGCATCTTTAGTAAGAACCTCTTTGAATTGTGCTGCAAAATTGATAATTTTTTCAATACCATCATAATTTATTTTGACATTTTTATAAACAAAGTCATAAAAAACGACTTTATTTTGCGGAATTTCTAAATAATATTGAATTTCGTTGCCAACTATGTCAGTATTACTCAAGAATTGAATTCCGGCAAGCAGAGCAATAAAAATATATTTACGAGTTGTTTCTCTTTGATAATCATGCTGAAAATGACCGGCTTCAAATAAAATTGTAGGTACATTAAGATACTGAAACGTATCGCCGACACAATTGATGTTAAACGAATCGTCAAAACGTCCTACCTGATTTGGAATCAATTGCTGCAAAACTTTATTCATGGCTACTATGACCTTAATAGCTTTAGTGCGAACCTCATTAATATCCCTAGCTTCGTTGTAGGCGGGTGCCAAAAAGGAAACGGTCGCCGGATTTCCGGTATCGGCTACTCCAAAAATAGTGCGTTGGTCGTGAAGGTTGTAGCAATAGTGAGGTTGAAAAGCCTCAAAAACCTGACGGAGCACTCTGCTCTCGGGTTGAGATTGGTTTTGAGCATCCCGGTTCAAGTCTACGGTATTGGCATTTTCACGAGTGTAGGCTGAAGCACCATCGGGATTGAGCATTGGGAGCAGACAAAAAGTAAATTCGGATCGCATTTTTTTTCCTAACTCCCCATCAGCATTAAGCAGATTGATGAAATCAAATAACGCTTTGGTAGTCGTACTTTCATTGCCGTGCATTTGAGACCACATTAAAATTTTAATGGGTCCAGTTCCTGTTTTATATTGGTAAATAGGTTTTCCTAAAACAGAATGCCCGACAATTTGAACCTGAAACTTTGTGAGTAATGGTTCGATATGTTTCAAAGTTATGTATCTGCCAAAAAGACTGCTTTCTTTATATTTTTCGTGGAATGCTGAATAATTCATTGATGTGGTTTTAAACTTGAAACTGTCTCTCGGGAAACTTGCCTTGAGCTTCTTTAAAGTGAGGTAAAATAAGCTCCATATCCGCTTCATAATTACCGGAAACATAGAATGGGTTACCAATTCTGACTTCTTTTTTGGCATAATCAAATGCCACCGGAATGATGGGAACACCGGCTTTAAGAGCTATGTAATAAAATCCTGTTTTGAGTTGGGTCACTTTCTTGCGTGTGCCTTCAGGAGCTATAGCCATTCTGAAAACCTCACGGGAATTAAAGACGTCTACTATAGAGTCTACCAAATTTTTACCGCCGCTTCTGTCTAAAGGTGCTCCTCCTATGCTTTTGAAATAATACCCAAACGGAAAGATAAAAAGTTCTTTTTTTCCCACAAAGTTCATCTCCAAACCAATAATTCCTCGGGAAAACAAGCCCAGAAAAAAATCAAAATTAGACGTGTGAGGCATAACCATTAGCACACATTTTTTGACTTCCTCTTCTATTGTTCCGATAATTTTCCAACCCAATATCCGGAAAAAAATAAATTGGTACAATCGTCTTTTCACTTGTTTTATTTTGTGTAAATTTAACATTTATCCCCTACTTTTGAGAAAATTATTTTCGATGTTGCAAAAACTATTCAGCTATTTTCTTCCGGTAAATGTGTATAAGAGAAATTCAAAGATAAGCAAGTCTCTGGAAGTCACCTGGAACAATGGGCAGTTGGTACTGGATAGTAAACACACCAATTATTCTTATGGCAGCCTGCAGCGCATTTTGAGAAAAGGACTGAAATATATAGGATTTGATCGCATTCGAAATTTTGAAAGCATATTGGTATTGGGTGTTGCCGGTGGTAGTGTAATCAAAACACTGGTAGACGAAATCAAATTTACCGGCAAAATAACCGGAGTTGAAATTGATGAACAGATTATTGATATTGCCAAAGAGTATTTTAAACTCGATACCATCCCTAACTTGGAACTGGTGATTGACGATGCGTTTGAATTTGTGCTAAAAACCAAACTGACTTACGATTTAATCATCATTGATATATTTGAGGATACAAAAATGCCTAACTTTTTGTTTGAAGACTTTTTCATCAACCGAATCAACTCATTGCTCAACCCTCACGGATTTATCTTGTTCAACACCATGGTAATTAACAAGGAGCACAAAGAACGAAACTTGAATTATAAAAATAAATTCAACGGCAATTATTCGCTGCGAATGTATCCTAAAGTAGAAGAACACAACGAATTGTTTACCATTAAAAAACTGGCCTGATGAAACAATTTTTAAAGAAACTTTTGCTGGGTAAAATTACTTCGAGAGACCGAACAAAGTTTAACATCACTCCCATTCAAAAACGTATCGCAAACATACGTGCGATTTGGAACAATGACCATCAGGATGATAACGGTATAGAAAAAATTGTCCGTTTGCTGCTTTCCATATCCCAGTTGTTGTTTCCCGGTTTATATATCAAACAACTGGCACATAAAATTGGTTATGAATACCGTGATTTATCAATGGATATTTACGTGTTGCTAAAAGTGGCATTTCCATTATTAATTCTGGTGAACGATTGGCAAACTAACAAGATATTGATTGCCCTTATGGTATATGTATTGTTTGAAACCATTTTATACATTCCCACTTTGATTTTTGCCTCAGACATGCTTTCGCGACCACGTTCCTACAAACGTTCGATGTTGTTGTTATTCTTTAATTATATCGAAATCGTATTCTCTTTCGGGGTATTGTATACTTGCGGCAACAATATGAACCGCCCGTTTGAAAACTGGTACGACCCCATCTATTTCAGCATGGTGACGTCTTCCTCTATTGGCTTTGGCGATTTTGTACCGGTTACCACTTATGCCAAAATACTGGTTAGTTTTCAGGCTTTGTTCTTCTTATCGTTTGTGGTTTTGTTTCTGAGTTTCTTTACCAACAAAATCAAAAACAAAGGCTATTTTGATCACGAAAGTGAAGAATTTTAGAAATAATGATCAAGTCTCAGGAATTTAAAAAATGACGGGCTTTTTCTAAATCTTCGGGGGTATCAATACCAATGCTGACATGAGTGGTCTCGACCATTCTGATGCGTTTGCCAAATTCGAGATACCGCAATTGCTCCAGTTTTTCAGAAGCTTCGAGCGATTTCATAGGTAAACGATAAAATGCCATCAGGGCCTCTTTGCGGAAAGCATAAATACCAATGTGTTTCATATAGCGCACTCCGGCATTAGTATCGCGTGGATAAGGAATCACCGAACGGGAAAAATATAAGGCAAAACCGCTTTGGTCAGTTACGACTTTCACATTATTAGGATTGTTGATATCGTCTTGGTTTTTAATTTCTACCATTAAGGAAGCTAAATCAACTTTTCTTTCAAAATCACTTCTGAAAACCTCTATAACTTTTTCCAAAGGTTCCTTATTAATGAACGGTTCATCGCCCTGAACATTGACAACGATGTCAACCTCCAAATTCTCGACAGCTTCGGCTATGCGGTCGCTTCCACTCTCGTGTTCTTTTATACTCATGATGGCTTTGCCTCCGTTATTGAGGATTTCATCATAAATTAAAATCGAATCGGTAACTACAAAAACATCATCAAACAAACCGATATTTACAGCTGATTCATAAGTTCGGGTAATGACGGTTTTGCCTCCTAAGTCTTGCATAAGCTTAGCAGGAAAACGGGTCGAGGCATAACGAGCGGGAATGACGGCGATGATTTTCATTTTATAAAACAGCTGATTTATTTAATCTTGTTCTTCAACTTAAATGTGAATGGCTAAGTTACTGAGTTTTCTCTATCTTTTATTATTCATAATTAGTGATTATTCTTCAAAGCTCTCATTCTTAAAACCAATGAGGTAGAGTTTGTCTTTGGCACGGGTTACGGCAGTGTACAACCAACGGACATAATCAACATCAATGCCGTTAGGCAGATACGGTTGCTCAATAAATACTGTGCTCCATTGTCCGCCCTGCGATTTGTGACAAGTTATGGCATAGGAAAATTTTACCTGCAATGCATTAAAATACTCATTGCTCTTTACTTTGAGAAACTTGCGGTATTGTGCTTCGCCTTCATAATCTTTCATCACTTCCTGATACAAGGTATTGCTTTCTTCATAAGTAAGCGAAGGGGATTCACTGGTTAATGTATTAAGCAGCAGTACCGTTTCAAAAGGTTTCTGGTTTGGGTAATCGACCATTCTTACTTTTACTTTGGCAAACTTAAAACTATACAATTCCTTAAACCCAAAAATTTCCAATACTTCTATGATATCACCATTGGCAATGAATCCAGCTTCATCGGTTTCTTTTAACCAAAAATAATTATTCTTCACAACCATCAGATAATCGCCTACCGAAAGGTCACTGTCTTTGTCTAAAATCTTACTCCTGATTTGCTGATTGTACTGATTGGCTCTTTTGTTGGAACGCACTATAAAACAAGTGTCCTCTATACTGTAATTGCTGTAAGCACTTTGAATAGCATCCTGTATGTCGTAGCCATCCGTTAAACGAACAATGTCTTTGAATCCTCTTAAATGGAATTGAAAAGTATCGGCAAAAGAACTTTTTAAAATGGCTCTCAACTCGGTAGCATTATACAAAATTCCCGATCGTTCCTCCTGACGCATGACTTCATCCAACTCAATCGAAAAGACTTCTTTGTTGTAATGCATAGACAAAGAATCGGTATTCAAAGCAGGGCTCACATCCAACTGTACCGGCGGCAGCTGTGCAGTATCACCCAGTAAAATCAACTTACAATTCTCACCATTATATACATAGGACATCAAATCATCGAGCAACGAACCGTTTTCATACAACTTCGATTCGGTATTCACGTCCGAAATCATAGAAGATTCATCAACGATAAAAATGGTGTTCTTGTGTTTATTTTCTTTCATGGTAAAAGAAACGCCGCCACTTTTTGCTTTTTTCGGATAATAAATTTTTTTGTGAATGGTAAATGCTTCTTTGTTAGAATAATTAGCGATGACCTTGGCAGCCCGTCCGGTTGGAGCTAACAAGACATATCTTTTGTTGATGACCGAAAGATTATTTACTATAGTAGAAATCACAGTGGTCTTTCCTGTACCGGCGTAACCTTTTAAAACAAAAAGCTCCTCCTTATTGGTATTGGTCAAAAAAACAGCAATCTGCTGAAAAAAAACATCTTGTTTTACAGTAGGCTGAAACGGAAACTGCTTGCGTAAAACACTGTAAAACTGAGAAGAAGTCATTTGGTAATTAACTGAAAAATTGGATTTCAAATATAGGCGATTGCATCCATAAATTGGCAGGCAAAAAGTAGAAGTTATCCAAAGTTCGTCAGTTCGCTATAAATTTGTAAGTTTGCCATTCCTATAAACCAGGTAACTCATGTGGCAAAACAGCAGTGTTGTTGATAAAACCTACCAAAAACTCGCTATTCAGGTTTCACTGAACGGTTTGTCATTTGCTACTTTTGACACACTGATGAACAAACCATTGGTGATGCGTACAATTGATTTAGGCAAAGTGCACGTCACGGCCCAGATAGAAGATTTATTTGCCGAAGCTTTTCAAAAACATCCCGAACTCAGAGCTAGTTATGACGATATTGTGATTATTCACAACAACAATTTATCGACATTTGTCCCGACCGCTTTGTTTGACGAAGATTATTTGGGCAGCTACCTGCAATTCAATACCAAAGTTTTTGAAACCGATTTTTTTGCTTTTGACGAATTGCCCAATTACGAAATGAATAACGTTTACATTCCGTATGTAAATATGAACAACTATTTCATTGATCGCTTTGGGACTTTTGACTACAAGCATGCCAATACCATACTGGTAAACAAACTTCTGGAAATATCCAAAAATAATGACGAGCGCAAAATGTTCGTTCATGTGAGCGATACTCATTTTGAAATTGTCATCATTCAGAATCAACAACTGCAGCTTTACAATTCATTCGATTATAAAACTCCCGAAGATTTCCTGTATTATATATTGTTTACCGCCGAACAATTGCACCTCAATCCGGAGCACTTTAAACTAGAATTGTTGGGCAAAATTACCAAAGGAGATGCGCTTTACACCATCGCTTACAAATACGTTCGTAATGTTTCTTTATTTGACGTAAGTTTTATGTCGAATCATTTTTCGGAAACCGAAAATCGCGAGCACTTTATACTGTTACACTCATGAGAATCATTTCGGGCAAATACAAAGGCCGAAGAATAATGCCTCCCAAAAATCTTCCGGTGCGTCCTACTACCGATATGAGCAAGGAAGCCTTATTTAATGTACTGAACAATCATTTCAATTTTTCAGAGCTGAAAGTACTGGAGCTTTTTGCTGGTACCGGAAGCATCAGTTACGAATTTGCCTCGCGGGGCTGTTCGCCCATATTGTGTGTTGACGGCGACATGGGCTGTGTAAACTTCATCAAAAAAACCGCCAAGGAGTTTGATTTTGATATTACGGCACTCAAAAGTGATGTGTTCAAGTTTTTGGAAAAACACACCGGGAATTATGACATTATTTTTGCCGATCCGCCTTACGGTATGACGCAAAATGAATTCGAAAAAATCGTTGAACTCATTTTTGAAAACGAATTGTTAGATGAAGAAGGCATGCTTGTGGTAGAGCATTCAAAGTATACCAAGTTAGACCACATGGCACATTATTCCTTCCAAAAAAATTACGGAGGTTCTGTGTTTTCTTTCTTCGAATTTGAAAGGAATGATGATGAAGATGATGATTTTGAGGATGAAAACGAAAGTTAGTTATTTCTCAAAAACCAACGAATCAAAATCGGCACCTAAATCAACCAAATACTTGGTGATGTCTTTTACAAAATCATCGGGACCGCAAACGTAAAAACGCTGGCTGAAATCAACAATATTTTCAATCAGAAAATTTCGATCGATCCGCTTTCCTATGAATCCGATAGTATTTTCTCTGGTTAGTACATTGACAAAATTATTCTTGAGCATTTTTTGTAATTCCGCTCCCATGATGATGTCTTCCGAAGTTTTATTGGCATAAATCAATCGGTTTCCTTTGATGAGATTGTGTTTATACAACTCTCGAAAAATAGAAATAAAAGGCGTTATTCCCGAACCGGCTGCAATAAATACACCCGGACCCTTATATTGAATAGCCCCAAAAACGTCGTGCAAAATAATTTCAGCACCGGCATTAGTTTTGCCCAATTTGTTAGTAACCCCTTCATGATCATTGTACAGTTTAATCATGAATTCCAAATAATTCGATTCTCTTAAATTGGTAAATGTAAACGGTCGCCGTTGGGTTTTCCATTCGGGCAGGTTGATGGAAACCTCGGTAGCCTGTCCCGGAATAAAGTCAAAACCGTTGGGTTTTTCAACCACAAAACGTTTGACATCGTGAGTAATAAATTTGGCTTCAAGAACTTTAACAATATGTTCATTCATAACTACAGAAGGATTAATTTGACCAGTGAAAAACTGTGGTTTGTAACAAAGTTAGGAATTAATCAAAAAGAAGCATAAAAAAAGCAGACCTGTAAGCCGGATTCTGTCTCCACTGTTGTGGTGGGGCCTTATCATTTATCTAGACCAACAATTGCTCATTGGTTCAAGCTTCCTACCCTTCGACAACGGACGAGTAGCCCTTAAATGCCGATATACTTGGAATTTCACCGCATAGAGTTTACCTGGTTTCACTACAGCATTACCTGTACCTGCTTTCTGTTGCACTTGTCCTCGCCTTTCGACGGGCGGGCGTTACCCGCTATGCTACTCTGTGGTGTCCGGACTTTCCTCTTCAACAAGTTGAAGCGATAAGGCGGTCTGCGCGGCAAAGGTAGGAATTACGGATTAGGAATTACGAATTATGAAATTAAAATTTGGGATTTAGGAATTGATTCTAAGACTGCTCTACGATGACAAAAGAATTTGGGATTGTAAATGATGAAAGGTGAATCCATAACTCATAATTCGTTATTTGTAATTTGCAATTCGTAATTAATAATCTATATTTGTGAACACTTTTTTTCTATGGAACAATTTGTAGTATCAGCCCGAAAATACCGACCGCAAACGTTTAAAGACGTAGTGGGACAACAGGCTATTACCAACACTTTGCTCAATGCCATTGAGAACAATCATTTGGCTTCTGCCCTGTTGTTTACCGGTCCGCGTGGTGTGGGTAAAACTACTTGCGCCCGAATTTTGGCCCGTAAAATTAATCAACCCGGTTATGATGATCCGTTTGAAGATTTTGCTTTCAATGTTTTTGAATTGGATGCTGCTTCTAACAACTCGGTTGACGACATCAGGAATTTGATTGACCAAGTGCGCATTCCGCCACAAACCGGACAATATAAAGTGTATATTATCGACGAGGTGCACATGCTGTCTTCCGCTGCTTTCAATGCTTTTTTGAAAACCTTAGAAGAACCTCCAAAGCATGCGATATTTATTTTGGCCACGACCGAAAAACACAAAATCATTCCCACCATATTATCGCGTTGTCAAATTTTTGACTTTAAAAGAATCACCATTAAAGATGCCAAAGAACATTTGGCAGAAGTAGCTAAAAGTCAGGGAGTAGTATTTGAGGACGATGCGTTACACATTATTGCCCAAAAAGCTGATGGTGCCATGCGTGATGCGCTTTCCATATTTGACCGCGTAGTTTCCTATTGCGGAACCAATTTAACCCGTCAGGCCGTAACTGAGAATCTGAACGTACTAGATTACGAAACTTACATCAGCATGACTGATTTGATTTTGGAAAATAAAATTCCCGAAATTCTATTGGCCTATAATGATATATTGTCTAAAGGATTTGACGGTCATCATTTTATTGCCGGATTAGCATCGCATTTCCGCGATTTGTTAGTGGCCAAAAATCCCGCTACGCTTTCGTTGTTAGAAATGGGAGAAGCAGCACAGCAGCTTTACGGTCAACAAGCCCAAAAAGTAACTCAGGATTTCCTGCTCAAAGGAATAGATATCGCTAATGATTGTGATTTGAAATTCAAAAGCAGTCAAAATCAACGCCTTTTGGTTGAATTAGCCTTAATGCAAATTGCCTCTATCACTTTTGATGGAGAAAAAAAAAAGCTGATTTCATAATTCCGGCTACCTATTACCGCAACAATAGTTTTTCAATTCAGGAAGTACGAAGCGCAAAGAGCGACGTGCAAAATATTGAGAAAACAGAAAACACCACACCAACTGCAACATTAACTGAGGCACCGGAGGAAAAGGTTGTACCAAAATTACCAACCGCCAACCAACCAACAACCAACAACCAACAACCAACAACCAATAACTTACATACCACAAAAATTTCCGCTTTTTCTTTGGCCAGTATTAAAGCCAAAAAAGAAATAGCCGAAACATTTAAAACTACCGTTAAAGAGGACGTTCATTTACCCAACGAACCGTTTACCGAAACCGAAATGTTAGAGCAATGGCTGAAATATGCCCAACGCATGGAAGACAAAGGATTTCGGATTATTGCCTCGCTACTAACCATCAACGACCCAACATTAGACGGAACCACCATCATACATGAGTTGCCCAATGAAAGTTCAAAAATCGATTTTGAAAAAGAAAGACCCGAACTTTTGGGATATTTGAGAGGTAAACTCCACAACCACGACATTCAGATTCAGGTAAAAGTAAATGAAACTTTAGTTGTCAAAAAAGCTTTTACCAATGAAGAAAAATACAACCGTTTGGTCGAAATCAATCCAAATCTGGCTCTTTTGAAAAAGATGTTTGATTTAGATATTTAAAAAAAGTCCCGATGAATCGGGACTTTTTTTAAATCTTTTCGTAATACATGGCTTTAACTATTCCGTCTGAGAGTCCTATTTTCGGAACATACAAATGTCGGGCTCCGCTCCACTTCATGGCATTAAGGTAAATTCGGGTAGCCGGTATGATTACATCAGCACGGTCAGTATTCAACCCCAACTCGGCTATTCGTTGTTCGTAGGAAAGCGAATTTAAATATTGATATTGAGAGTTTAAGTATAAAAATGACAAAGGTTTATCCTGCAGTTTTCCTGACATTTTGAAAAGCTTATTAATATTACCACCTGAGCCAATCATGGTAATATTTTCATAATCTTCGGTTACAGTTTTAATCCATTTTTCAATTTCCTGCCACACAATATCGGTTACCATATTATTAAGCAAACGGACTGTACCATTTTTAAACGATTTGGAAGCCACCATTTTGCCTTCGGAAAATAACGAAAACTCGGTACTACCCCCACCTACATCAACATATAAATAAGTTTGATCGGTTTTCAGGAAATTGTGTAAATCTGAAGAAGCAATAATGGCCGCCTCGGTTTTACCATCTATAATTTCAATGTCAATTTCTGACTTTTCCCTGATGATGCCGGTTACTTCTTTTCCGTTGTAGGCTTCGCGCATGGCCGAAGTGGCACAGGCTTTATACTTTTCTACTTTATATACTTTCATCAAAAGTTGAAAAGCTTTCATGGCATCAACCATCCGGTCAATGTTTTCTTCCGAAATTTCACCTACGGTAAAAGCGTCCTGCCCGAGTCGAATGGGTACTCGAATCAAGGCACTTTTATTGAACTGAGTATCTTTTCCGGGTTGTTCTACGACGTTAGCAATGAGCAATCGCATAGCATTGGAACCGATATCGATAGCTGCATATTTTTTAATTGAAATCATATTCTTGGTTCAATACTGATGCGTTTATAATTTGTCTTGAATTACTTCCAAACGATCGCGGTAGTAATTATAAGTTTCGTGCTGTGCTCTGAAAATAGGCTCCCCTTCTTTACGGGTTCGGTATTTATTCTCGAATTTTTCAGAATGGAATCGGGCTTTGACGTTTCCTTTCCAACCAACATTAAAGGTGTCTATAATTTGCTTTTTGATTTCAGGATCATAAATAGGACATGTAACTTCTACCCTTCCGTCTAAATTTCGCGTCATGAAATCAGCCGAAGAAATATAAACCTCGGGATCATCATTATTACAGAAAATGTAAGAACGCGTGTGCTCTAAAAAGTAATCAACAATACTCACGGCTTCAATATTTTCACTCATTCCTTTAACTCCCGGAATCAAGGAACAGATACCGCGCACCTGCAATTTGATTTTTACTCCGGCATTGCTGGCTTCGTACAATTTATCAATAATAGGATAATCTGAAAGGCTGTTCATTTTTAAATTAATATACGCCGGTCGGCCTACTTTGGCATTATTGATCTCGCGGTCAATCAGTTTGTAAAACTTAGAACGAGTGTAATGCGGGGAAACAATCAGGTGCTTGTAACGGTGTATTCGGTAATTAACATCAAAGAAATCAAAGATTTTATTGACGTCTTTCAAAATTTGTTGGTGACTGGTGAACAGGGTTAAATCGGTGTAAATCTTAGCTGTAGTTTCGTTAAAGTTTCCGGTAGAAATAAATCCGTAACGCTTTAATTTTCCGTCTTCAATCCTGTCTATGACACATATTTTACTATGTACTTTTAGGCCTTTGATTCCAAAAATGAGCTCGATCCCTTCTTGCTGCATTTGCTCGGCATAGGATATATTACTGGCTTCGTCAAAACGGGCCTGAAGCTCTATTTGCACAATAACTTTCTTGCCGTTTTTAGCCGCATTGATAAGTGAACTTACAATTTGCGAATTTTTGGCCAAACGGTACAACGTAATTTTTATTGAGGTTACTTTCGGATCCAAGGCTGCTTCTCTGAGGAATTTAATCAAATACGAAAACGACTGAAACGGTGCGTTTACCAGATAATCTTTTTTGGCAATGCGGTTTAAAATACTGCCATCCAAAGAAAGTCCTTCAACCGGAAGTGGTATTCTTGGCGGGTACAGCAAGTCAAATCTTCCTAAATTTGGGAAACTCATATAATCGCGGCGGTTGTGGTATCTACCCCCCGGAATTATACTATCTGAGGCATCAATCCCCATTTTATTCAGGAAAAATTTCAAGGTGTCTTTATCAATATTTTGGTCGTACACAAAACGAACGGGCTCACCTATTCTTCTGTCTTTTACTGAAGTGGCAATCTTCTCGAGCATACTTTTACTCATGTCACTGTCAATATCGAGCTGAGCATCACGGGTAATTTTTATCATATGAGCAGAGATGCTTTCGTAATCAAAAATATTGAAGATACTGCTCAGGTTGTATCGTATCACATCATCCAAAAGCATCAAATATTGTTTGCCGTCTTTGTTAGGAAGTTCTACAATTCGGTTAGTATTTTTGGGGATTTCGATAACAGCATAACGCACCTCGGGTTTTACTTTTTTGACCAAGCCTAACATTTTGGGTTTCGCTTCTGTTTTCATAACCAACTTCACAGCCAAATAACCCGAAGTATCTTTTAAAAGTGGAAATTCAGCCAAATCGTTAAGGATAATGGTAACCAGTTCCGGACTTATCTTTTGGATAAAAAACTCTCTGACAAAATTTTCATGCTCTGCTGAAACTTCGGTTTCATCAACAATGATGATGTTCTGCTTGACAAGTTCGTTTTCTATTATTTTCAGTACTCTTAAACTTTCGGCTTGTTGTTTAATGACGATTTCGGTTATATCTTTAACCAATTGCTGCGCTGTAATACCCCCCAAAATTTTTTCACCGGTAGCCCCGGATAAACTCAACCGGCGTATAGCCGCAAATCGCACCCGGAAAAACTCGTCTAAATTATTTGAAAAAATACCTATAAAGCGAAGTCTTTCTAACAAAGGAACCGCTTCATCAGCGGCTTCCTGTAACACTCTGGCATTGAATGCCAACCAGCTTTTTTCTCGATCTATATAGCGAAAATTATGTTCTGTACTCATACTTATTTTAAATCTCTTGGGAAAACGACTTTTTTAGTGACTCCGTTTTCAATGTGACTCCAACTTTGATTTTCAAATATAATATTTACAAAGCCCGAAGTAGTAACATTATCAATAAAAACAGTTCCAAATTTATTGACAAAATTTGTAACAGCCTCATTGTGTCCAAAAACGATTAAATGATCATATTCATCAGGGCAGGATTTGATAATTTGTTCCAGTTTTCTTTCGTCAAAAGTATACAGTTCTTCTTTAAACACTATACTTTCAACAGGAAACGAAAGGTTTTGCGCGAAAATAAGAGCGGTTTCCGAAGCGCGTTTAGCAGCACTACTCCATACTAAAAATGTTTTCGGGATATCATTGATAACTCTGGTTGAAACCAAATGAGCATCTTGTATACCCTTTGCCGTCAGAGGCCGGTCATAATCGCGAAGTGGTGCTTCCCAACTTGATTTAGCATGGCGAATAAGAATGAGCTGTTTCATAATTGAACTTTTTTAGAACATAAATTTAAGCCAATTATATGTATAATAAAAGAAACAACCTCAAATCATTTTTAAGAAATGAATGAATGGCATCTATATTAACTCATTTCATGATAAAAACCACATTAACTGTCAATAGTTTTAATAGCTTTATTTTCTAATTAAATGTTAAAAATTAAAAAATGTTATAAACAAGATATTGTTGATAATTTAATGTAGTAAAAAACCTTATAAAAATGTTAATTAATGCTTTTTATCTATAAAATTATACATTTTGTCGATGTTTTTTTTGGTTGTTTAAAAAACATACATTACTTTCGAACTGTTAAAACTGTCATTTTATTAAAATTATAACCCTTAAACCCCAAATAATATGTCAAAAATTAAACAAAAAACACGCAGAATTCGCTATCCCAAAGCGATGGATTAAAAGAAAAATGTCATTTGGTCGAGTTTTCAAGTCGTTTACAGAGAAAATAGATAAATAAAGTTCCCCAGCGGTACTTTTGTTAACAAATTATAACCCGAACATCTATTCTACCACAGCGCCTACAACAAAATAACTCTAAGCCCATAATGCTAGTTTTCAAAAAATTATTTTTTACTAAACCTAATCGTATGAAATCAAAATCTACTATTACACAAAAACTGCTTGCGTTTTTGATATTTAGTTTACTAAGTATATCAATGACGTATGGACAGTCTTTTCCACCAGCAAGTACTTCATGTACCTCAAAAGACCTTGAAGTCGTTGCTGCTAAGCTAACTGGTGGAGATTTATGTAACTCTTGTGCTACAGCAACTCCTTTAACGAGAACACTAACCCTGTCAATCAACAACACTACTGGTTCAACCAGAGGAGCGTTTGCCTTTTGGGGTACTCTGGAGATTTACAGTGGTACAACGGGTGCGTTAATTTCGTCTGTTACTCGAACAGGCTGTGGAGGACCACTTCCCGGAGGAGCAATTACTTCTCTTGATTTTGGACCAATCACCTATAATTGTGGTGATGTAATCAAGATCACCAATCTATGGGAGGCGTGGACTACTCCAGGTGGGACATGTCCCATAAACCCAAATGATATTTCTCCAAAATGTGGAAAATTACCATCCATAACCGTTAATGGCGGTGTGAATGGCGAATTTGCTCTAACACCATCTCAATGTGGTTCTGCTACCGGAGCTATTGACTTAACTCCAACAGGAGGAACGGCTCCGTTTACTTACACTTGGACTGCTTCCAACGGAGGTGCAATACCTGCCGGTCAATCAACCAATCAAGACCTCACCGGTTTAGTACCTGGTGACTACACCGTGATAATCAAAGATGCAAACGGATGTACAATAACCAAATCAAGAACCATTACAGCAACTACCCCTGCTGTTCCTGTATTTAATTCAACTTCTGATATAACAGTAGCCTGTGGTGCTGCAACTACCAGTTCATTAAGCTATACCAACAGTGGTTCGGGCTCTTGTCTAATCAGTGGGTCTGTTACTTCTACATTAAGCTCTCAGACACCAGCAGGTGTTTGTGGTGGCACCTTAGTTGAAACATGGACATACACTGATGCCTATGGAAGAACCATTACCAAAACCAGAAACATTACCGTAAGCCCGGCAGCTTTACCTATCATGACAGCTCCTGCCAATACAACAGTAGCTTGTGGGGCACTTCCGGCACCTTCTACCATTGCTTTCTCTAACGGATTAAACGGTGGTTGTTTAATCAGCGGTACTTCTAATCCGTCTACTTTCACCGCTACACCTGGTGCTTGCGGTGGAACGGTAACCGAAACTTGGACGGCTACCGATTCTTGCGGTAGAGCTTTGGCTCCGGTGTCAAGGACCATTACTATAAGCCCGGCTGCTTTGCCTACCATGACAGCTCCGGCTGATACAACTGTAGCATGTGGAGCTCTTCCGGCGCCTTCTACCATTTCGTTCTCTAACGGATTAAACGGTGGTTGTTTAATCAGCGGTACTTCTAATCCGTCTACTTTCACCGCTACACCTGGTGCTTGCGGTGGAACAGTAACTGAAACTTGGACCGCTACCGATTCTTGCGGCAGAGCTTTGGCTCCGGTGTCAAGAACCATTACCGTAAGTCCTGCAGCTTTACCTATCATGACAGCTCCTGCCAATACAACAGTAGCTTGTGGGGCACTTCCGGCACCTTCTACCATTGCTTTTTCTAACGGATTAAACGGTGGTTGTTTAATCAGCGGTACTTCCAATCCATCTACTTTCTCCGCTACACCTGGTGCTTGCGGTGGAACAGTAACCGAAACTTGGACCGCTACTGATTCTTGCGGTAGAGCTTTGGCTCCGGTGTCAAGAACCATTACCGTAAGTCCGGCTGCTTTGCCTACCATGACAGCTCCTGCCGATACAACAGTAGCTTGTGGGGCACTTCCGGCACCTTCTACCATTGCTTTTTCTAACGGATTAAACGGTGGTTGTTTAATCAGCGGTACTTCTAATCTGTCTACCTTCTCAGCAACACCTGATGCTTGTGGAGGAACGGTAACCGAAACTTGGACGGCTACTGATTCTTGCGGCAGAGCTTTGGCTCCAGTGTCAAGAACCATTACTGTAAGTCCTGCAGCTTTACCTATCATGACAGCTCCTGCCAATACAACAGTAGCTTGTGGGGCACTTCCGGCACCTTCTACCATTGCTTTCTCTAACGGATTAAATGGTGGTTGTTTAATCAGTGGTACTTCCAATCCATCTACTTTCTCCGCTACACCTGGTGCTTGCGGTGGAACAGTAACTGAAACTTGGACCGCTACCGATTCTTGCGGCAGAGCTTTGGCTCCGGTGTCAAGAACCATTACCGTAAGTCCTGCAGCTTTACCTATCATGACAGCTCCTGCCAATACAACAGTAGCTTGTGGGGCACTTCCGGCACCTTCTACCATTGCTTTTTCTAACGGATTAAACGGTGGTTGTTTAATCAGCGGTACTTCCAATCCATCTACTTTCTCCGCTACACCTGGTGCTTGCGGTGGAACATTAACTGAAACTTGGACCGCTACTGATTCTTGCGGTAGAGCTTTGGCTCCGGTGTCAAGAACCATTACCGTAAGTCCGGCTGCTTTGCCTACCATGACAGCTCCTGCCGATACAACAGTAGTTTGTGGGGCACTTCCGGCACCTTCTACCATTGCTTTTTCTAACGGATTAAACGGTGGTTGTTTAATCAGCGGTACTTCTAATCTGTCTACCTTCTCAGCAACACCTAATGCTTGCGGAGGAACGGTAACAGAAACTTGGACGGCTACCGATTCTTGCGGCAGAGCTTTGGCTCCTGTTTCTAGAACTATTACAATAAGTCCGGCTGCTTTGCCTACCATGACAGCTCCGGCTGATACAACTGTAGCGTGTGGAGCTCTTCCGGCACCTTCTACCATTTCTTTCTCTAACGGATTAAACGGTGGTTGTTTAATCAGCGGTACTTCTAATCCGTCTACCTTCTCAGCAACACCTGGTGCTTGCGGTGGAACGGTAACCGAAACTTGGACGGCTACCGATTCTTGTGGCAGAGCTTTGGCTCCGGTGTCAAGAACCATTACTGTAAGTCCGGCTGCTTTGCCTACCATGACAGCTCCGGCTGATACAACTGTAGCGTGTGGAGCACTTCCGGCACCTTCTACCATTGCGTTCTCTAACGGATTAAATGGTGGTTGTTTAATTAGTGGTACTTCCAATCCGTCTACCTTCTCAGCAACACCTGGTGCTTGCGGAGGAACGGTAACTGAAACTTGGACGGCTACCGATTCTTGCGGAAGAGCTTTGGCTCCGGTGTCAAGAACCATTACCATAAGTCCGGCTGCTTTRCCTACC
>NZ_SJPE01000023.1 GCF_004329815.1 Flavobacterium silvisoli
TGATAATAATTACCCGAACAATCCATAACATCAAATGTGGCTTTACTGATGTCAATACCAAATGTTTTTTTATCTTTATCCATAAGAAAATAATTTTGGAAAGGACAATCTACTTGTGTTTCATCACCTTAAAAACGAGATCCAACTCTCACAGAACTGTACGAAATAAAAGTAGAAAAGAGAGGGGATTATCACTGTTAACGGAATCTGAAGTTCCTGCGGTTATCGAAAACCTTACTCCTCTCTTTTGTTCTTTCTGATTAATGTATAAATTTAGAAATTGTAAACTTAAGGCGGTTAGTAGCCATTGCTGGTTTTTCGAGAGTTTTAAATCCTTTTTTACGCAAAAACTTTATCTTAGCAGACAGTACGCAGTCCGCGGGATTCGCTACAGTCGGATAGCGGCGAAACGTTATGAGACATAGCCTACCACAACTATTATTTAAAATCAACATCCATGCAAAGCAAATATATAGAAGAAATTTTTGAAGACTATTTGAAAACTCCGAAAACTCAATACGCAATTCTAATAAATGGCAGTTGGGGAAGCGGAAAAACTTATTTTTTTAAAAATAACTTGACAGAGATTGCCACAAAACAGCAATTCAAAACAATTTATCTTACTTTAAACGGTTTAAATAAAATAGATGATTTCAGGTATCAATTTCTAATCAAGCTTGTGCCTTCACTTAATATTTTAGATTCTAGTAAAAGTGGTGTTTTTAAAACTATTTTAACTGCTGCTGCACAAAAATTTGGTAGCATTAATTTAAATGACATTTTGAAAGACATTGAAATAGATGCAAGCAAATTGACCAATTTTGTCGTCTGTTTCGACGATTTAGAAAGATGTTCAATTCCAAAAGAAGAAGTTTTAGGCTTCATCAACAACTACGTTGAACATAAAAATCTTAAGGTTTTAATTCTGTCCGATGAAACTAAAATTAAAGGAAATGAAATTTACAATAACATTAAGGAAAAAGTAATTGGGCGAATATTAAATTATAAAAACAATTTAGACAAAACTTTACCTCTTTTATTGGCGAAGTACAAAACAGATCAGGAGGATTTTTACCAAGCTGTCGATAATAAAAAAGAATATATCCTTGAACTATTAACCACTTTTAAAGAAGAGAATTTAAGAAATATATCTTTCTACCTTAGTGTCTTAAGTAAATTATATCCAGAAGCAAAAAAGTTTCCAGAATATTGGAAAGAGGTTATATTATTTTCTCTAATAATGACTATAGAATTCAAAAATGGTAATTTCACTTCTAATGATTATAAATCGTTCAAAGGTCTTGACGAGATAGATACTACATACAGTTTTTTTGGTAGAGCCAATACTATTGACTTTTCTTTAAGTCCAGAAGAGCGAAAAGAAGAAGAAAGTGAAACTGAAAAATTCTATAATAAATATGTCGTTAATAATTTTTCGGATTTTCATTTTTTCAAATCTATATATGTTTTTATACTAACAGGATATTTAGATAAAACGTTATTGAATGAAGAGCTTACTGCGAGATATCCAGTTGTGATTTCTGATGAGATTAAAGTATTTCGTGAAATTATAAGTGCAGGGTTTAGGTCCTTATCTGACATTCAATTTTCACAAAACATAACTAAACTAATAGAATTTGCAGAAGAAGGGAAATATCCAATTTACGACTACATATCCATAGCAAATTATTTAGTCTATTTTTCAAAACGTGGGCTTATTGAACTTCCAATCGAAAAAATTCAAGAATTGTTACTAAAAGGCGTTGAAAAAAGTAGTCAATCAAAAGCAATAAATAATCATCTTTACAGAACGATGTTGCACTTTAAACATAGTTCTGATGAATCCACAATTTGGGAAGCTGTCAAAAAAGCTCACGAAACAATTGCAAAAGAAAAAGAAAAGGAGAAAGTTAGTGCTCTTTTAGAAGCGGTTAAAGATAATAACGCAACCTCAATCGGTAGTGTTTTCTCAGATTACATAGCTAATCCAGAATTGTTTGTATTGCTTAATCCTGACGAATTAGTAAATGCTTTATTATTAACAACAAATGAAGTTATCCAAGAATTTACTTTACAAGTTCAGAGTCGCTATAGTGCAAGTAATATAAGAGATTATTTAAATTTAGACACGTCTTTCTTAGAAACTCTATCCGCCAAATTAGAAGAAAAAATTAAAACAGGAATTGAAGGGAAAGTTCGAGCATTTATAATTTCAGAATTAATTGAAGCAATCTCTGAGATATTACCAAAAATTAAGTAAGCTACGTCTCATAACAGCGGTTATCAGCTATAGCTGGTTTTTCTTGAGTTGTACTCCTTTTTTCACGTAAAAATTTTATTTTAGCAGACAGTACGCAGTTCGCTGGCTTCGCTATCGTCAGTTAGCGGCGAAACTTAACCCGAAACTTGAGCGTTGTTACTAAATTAAATTTATTCTGAAATAACCTCTGTATTTTCTTTTAATGGTTCTGCAACGTTCCCAAACTTAATTAAACCTAACATTAATACATTAGCGTTTGCTTGGAGAGTTAAGGTACTTATAAAAGCTCTTACATACGGAAACATTATTGCTATAGAGTTTGTAAAAAAGTATTCCGGTAATTCGATGAACAAATAAGGTTTATCAAAAATGAATTCTGCAACAGATTTTACTTTTATTATTTTATTACCGCTAATTTTATCTAAGGCAATAAAGGTCAAATATAATTCAAACAAGCCTGTTTTTTCATTGTATCGCCCCTTGGGCTGAAACTCCATATCAAAATCAGTATTTTCAGTTTCTGGTTCATCATATGAAAATTTAGAAACTTTAAAATTTTTAAAATTAAAGGCTTTTGTTAATTCTGCTTTTACCATGATAATGTTTAAAATAAAAAAGACTCCGATACAATAGAGTCTTTGGATTGATTATTTGAAATTTTTGAATATGCAGGAGGTGATGCTTCATTAACAACCTCAAAATTACTTTCACTCGAAATAATGTAACAACTCTGTTCAAAACAAACCTTTGGAGCAGAGACAATTACTTTCTGCTGAATGAATGTTGACAAATCAACATTGATTGAGGTAACACCAAGACTTAAAATCGGATTTCCAATTTTTACCAAAGAGCCTTCAGTTATGAATACAACTTCCTCCCCAAAAAATTTATTTTCAAAGGCTTCTTCAATTTCAATTTGTTTAAGAATGTATTGACGGTCAGAATTAAAACAATGAATCGGTTTTACTTCAATAATATGACTATTAATAATATTCTTAAACTCATATCTAATTTCCAAATAAGAATGTTCTTCAAATAATGAAGTCAATTTTTCCTTTAGATATAATATAGATTCTTTCATGGGAATTTTATTTTAATTAAGCTTATAATTTCATTACTAAGAGCTAGAGCCTTTTTTCCTTCTTCGTATGTAATCTGTACATTATCATAATCTGAAATTCGCCTAAATGTCTTTAATTCTTTGATTTTATTTTTAACTGTGTTTGCATAAAATACATCAGCTTTTTGAGAAAGTTTGTCTGAAATAAGTTTTATGGGGTATTCATGAGATGCCAGTGGTTGAGAAGTACCTTTCGACGCTGCAATATCATTTGAAACTTTTTCATATGTTTCACCAAGTTTATTCAATGTTGAACTAATAAATTGAAAAGCTCCGTAATACGAACAATGCACACTAGGCGCATAATTATCATAATCATCTATAAGCACTTTGGCAGCTTCTAGATTAAATGTAGATTTTTCTTTTAAAAAACTCAAAATTATTCAACAAAGGTATTAATTACAATTGATTAAAGTTGTAAAAAAGTATTAAAATTTAACTTCTAACACCCTTCAAATATAACATTTTTTTAATATCCAAGTAAAAATTAAAAATATTTAAGCCATATGATTAAAAAACTTCTGGTAACAGTGGTTAACGCTATTGCTGGTTTCTCTTAATTACTAAACTATATTCTCATAAAAAACTCCCCCGCTGCCGCACGAAATGCAATTCGACGCAGTCAATCCTTTCGTGTGGTATTAGCTAACTATTTAATTACTTCTGCTCATCAATACTCTTCTACCCTATTGCCTTACTAATCCCCTTATTTCAAGTCTAAAAACTCCTTTTTAGCATAACGATTACTCCTAAATTGCATACAATTTTAAAACATTACCCATTAAATTGAGTTTTTAAAAATCAAATCTATAGGATGGTATAAAATAGTAATTGCAATTCCAGCTATCATAATTGGAGCTTACCTTGGTATCAAATTAAAAGAATATAGAAAAGGTATCTTTTACAATGACATCTGGAGAATTCGTAAGAAATAAAACACGGAATAAATGTATTATAAAAGATATCTTTATATATTTGAAGATATCAATCTATAATTTGATAGCGGTTATACAACCAACTGTGAGGTTGATAATTAGTATAATATAACGACTATCGAATTGTTAGCAGCAAATTAAAAAAAATCGTAAATCACATGGAAATATTCTTAAGTTGGTCAGGAGAACAAAGCAAAAAAATTGCTGAAACTTTAAAATCATGGTTGCCATCAGTCATTCAGTCATTAAAGCCTTTCTATTCTTCAAACGATATATCAAAAGGAAAAAGATGGGATTCAGAGTTATCAAAATCTTTAAATAAGTGCGAATTTGGAATAATCATTTTAACAGAAGAAAATAGAACAGCACCTTGGATTATGTTTGAAGCTGGAGCATTAGCTAAAAACATTGAAACTGGGAGAGTTTGCACTTTTTTATTCGACATTAAAGACACAGATGTTGTTGGTCCTTTATCTTCATTTCAGAATACAAAATACGATAAACAAGATGTTTTAAAACTTCTTGAAGATATTAATAATTATTTAGGTGACATTAAAATTGAAAAAGAAGTTTTAGTAAGGGTATTTGAAAAAATGTGGCCAGATTTAGACACAGAATTAAAAAAAATATTAACTGTATCTAGTAAACCTAAAAAAGAAATAAGAGATGACCGCGAAATTCTTGAAGAATCATTAAGGCTACTAAGAAATATACACTACAAACATACACGATTTTCTAAAAATGATTTTGAATTTAATAGAGAGGAGCGAGTAATTTATGAAAAGGAACAACAAGCAGTTATATTCTATACTGGAGAAACAGAAGAGTATTGGATTGGAATTGATCAGTTGAACACAACAGGAGAAATTTTGGACTTTATTTTTCAAGTAAATGGAAAAAGATGGTGTACTTCAAAACATATCAGAGAATTTATAAATTGTATTGAGGAAATGTCTGGAATAATTTTCGGGACAAGTGCTCAAGGAATAATATGTCCAGGCGGAGCATTAATGGAAATCGATTGGGAAAACAAAAAAGTAAGTGAATTTATAATTAAAGAGACAAAGTTTACTAAAAAAGTATAATCTGCTACTAACAGTGGTTATCCGCTATAGCTGGTTTTTCTTGAGTTGTGGTTATTTCTTCACGAAAATATTTTATCCTAGCTGACAGTACGCAGTTCGTTGACGTCACAACAGACTGATAGCCACGAAACGTTAGCGGTAATATTATCGCAGAATCGGATAAAACACCAACAAAATGAAAAGCGAAATTTGGAATAAAGAAAACGGTTTAAAAGCATTTACTACAGGTTTTACTATTGAAGAAATAAAGCTTTTTGACATTGAATGTGAAGAGTTTTTAAAAGAGGTTATCCGACAATCAGCTTTCTTAAATAACACTTTCAAAACAGATGTGAATGATTTAAAAAAAGCAAATTGGCTAATTTTAAATGATATTACAACTTCACTTTATGATTGTCACCAAAATATGGTTGATGGAAATATAAGAATTGCAAGTAGAGTTTTTAGAGATACGATGGAAAATATGCATATTCTAGAACTCTTAAACAAATCTCAAAAAGAAAAATATCTCAAAAATTGGTATGAAAATGAAGTTATATCAAATAGTGAGTATAGAGAATGGATAAAAAAAGAGAAAAGTATTGAGCTTTCAGAATTGAACAGAGATGTTTACAGACAGTATTCAAAATATGCGCACAGAACTTATGAAGCAATTTATGAAAGTTATTCCCAAGATATTGACAGCACAATAAGATTTAGACTGAAATTAAGTAGAGAAAATCCAAGTGACTTAAAAATATTATCTGAATACTATTCACATCTTTCATATTTTATAATAAATACAACACTAAATTATTCAGATTACAATGTCTTAAACAGAATACAAATGTCTATAATTTCAGATTTAGTTGTAAGATAAAATACTGCATATAACAGTGATTAACAGGCATAGCAATTTTTCAAATTTCAAAACTATTTCTTAATCAAAACTTTTCGATAGGCATCAGAAAAAAATCCATAATACTCTAACTGTCAGGCAGGTGTTGAAACATTAAAATAATAATAGTAATAGTAAACTCCAAAACCGAGATCGTTTTTGAATTTTGGAGCTTATCGTAAGAGAAAAATCACTTTCTCGACTTTCTACTTGTACTATAAGTGGTCGAAGGATTTTTTGTTGCAGTTGATTTTGAAACATATCGTCCGCTTTCAGCACTGCGGTATTGTTTTGAACTACTAGATTTAGAAGGCTTGTTTTGTGCTGAACTAGTTATAGAAACACAAAAAACTACAATAAGAGTAAATACATATTTCATAATAATATTAGTTTTATTGTCAGCAAGTTAAAAAAAAATAGCAACACTTACAATCTTTTCATTTCAAAAATATTTACCATGAAGTAGCTAAACCTATACTTTATGAAAATTTATACTAAAACAAAAGAATTAAACTAGTTACGAACTCCACAAAGGTTCATTAAACCAATCAGGTTTCATCCCTAATGCATTAGGATCCACATTGGGATACTTTTCAATTAAACCATGCAGTCTTTCTGTAAAAGTATTCTCCGGCTGTATAATATTGAGTAAATATTTCATTAAACACAAATGCACATAAAGCTTTTGAAACTCATGTTGCTTCGGCACATCAGCTACCCAAGGGTTAGGTGGTGCGCCAAGTAATTTAGGACTACCGGGTAAATTTCTATTCCACAATCGCGAATGATGGGCGCAATAATTCCTTATTTGGGCAATACACTGCAACCAGCTCGGCAAATAAGTATGATTCACAGCACCAAATTCGATAGCAATGATATCTTTTGATTTTACCGTATGTTTAAGATTACCATACAGTTTAGACAGTGCTCCAAAACTGGTTTGTTCCAATGATTTCCACGCCGGTGGAAACCGCAAATCATCAGCATGCTTTTTATAATGATTCTTTATTGTTAAGTCCTTCGTTCTGCTTAATTCTTCTTCAAGATTTGCCAAAGTTTTTACAAGTTCTTTACTGTCATAAAACAAATCAAAATTCTGAAACCACCAAGGGTCAAACTCGTGAGAAAGATGATAAATGAGCTTGGTTCTCAAACTAATTTCTATCTTTTCAATAACATCAAACAGCAATATTCTCAATTCACCATCAAAACAATACAAAGCCACAACATCTTCAAACTTGCTGTTTTCTTTAAAAAGATGCTGCTCCTTATCATATTGCATCGAGTACCAATACTCTCCTAACCGATAATAACTCACATGCGACAGGTAATGAGCCGCCAATTCTGTTTTTTGTATCGTCAGTCCCCTCTTTTGCAATTGGGCAATCTGTTCAGCAATAGTAGTAGCTTTTTTCTCAAACATAATTAAAAAATAAACCCTGCTAAGCTACAAAAAATGTAGCAAAAGCAGGGTTAAATTGTAAGAATATAAACCTTTATAAAGCAAAAGACACACCCTGGGACGCTGTATCTTCGGTGAAAAAGACCTATCGCGTGGTGTGTACTGTTGTTGCAAATGTACTACATATTATCAATTTACCAAACAAAAGTGCACTTTTTAGCGTTTCTTTAATAAACAGTTCAAACTGTAATAAGTCAAATTAATTACGGTACCAAATGATTTTCCTTAACAAAAGTTGAAACAGTCAAGCGATGGGCACCAAGTATCCTTCCTATTCCGCTATAGGAAATTTTCTTTTTTAGTAATTTTTTAATTTCTTCTTCTTTACCGGTAAGTTTCAAGGTCGAAGACTTACTTCCAAGAGGTCTGCCCAAAATAACTCCTTCAGCTTTTTTCCGTGCTAATGCCTCTTTAGTGCGTTGTGAGATAAGATTGCGCTCTATTTCCGCTGATAATCCAAAGGCAAAAGCCAAAACTTTCGAATTAATATTATTTCCTAATTCATAACGCTCTTTAATAGTAAAAACTTGTATATCCTTTTCCATACAATCATGCAATATCTTCATAATTTGCATCAAATTTCTACCCATACGTGATAATTCCGAAACAATCAAGACATCACCTTTCTTCATTTTCTTTAGCAACAATCCAAACTTCCTTTGCTCAAGTTTTTTGGTCGCACTTATAGTTTCTTCAATCCATTCATCAATCACAATATCTTTTTCTTTTGCGTAATTCTTAATTTCAAATTTCTGATTTTGCGTAGTTTGCCTGTCAGTACTTACGCGGATGTAGCCATAGTTCATGTTGAATAAATTAAATGATTAATAAGTTTTAAATGTACAGTTTCTGAAATAAGTAAGCATATACTTTCCCTATGCAATAATTTGCTGACTCAATCCAGCGATTATATGCTGTAAAGGAGAAAATTGAAAAGATTGGAAAACCATTGAAAGAATGGGATGTTAATATCTATAGAGGAATATTAACGGGATATAATGAAGCTTTTATTATTAATCAAGAAACTAGGGATAAACTTATAGCTGCTTCGTCTAAAAATGATGAAATTATTCGACCGATTTTAAGAGGCAGAGATATTAAAAAATATGATATTCATTTTTCAAATTTGTATTTAATTAATGCGCATAATGGTGTGAAGGAAAAAGGTACCAAACGTATCGACGTAGTTAATGATTATCCCGTTATTTATGAACACCTAAAACATTTTCAGTCAAAACTTGAATCTAGGAGTGACAAGGGAGATCACTGGAGTAATTTGAGAAACTGTGCATACATTGATATATTTACTGGTCCCAAATTAATTTACCCCGAAACTATGCGGCTACTTAAAAATAATA
>NZ_SJPE01000024.1 GCF_004329815.1 Flavobacterium silvisoli
ACCTATACAATAACCAGAACATGGACTGCTTCTGATGCTTGCGGAAACGTAACTGTGGTGACTCAAACAGTCGATGTGACTATCGAGGTTCAAGTGGGAGATGAAATAACTTCACCTGATGAAATCTGTAATGATAAAACCACTCTTTGGGACTTAAACAGTTATTTATCAAACACTATCCCTACCAATGGAACATGGACTAATGTTGATAATGTTGGTGTATTGAATGGTTCCTTATTTAACGCATTTAATGTTGCTGAAGGGAATCACAAGTTTATATATACTTATGACAACGGTAGCCCTTGTCCGCAAAGTATAACTGTAATCATGCCTGTTAAACTATGTGGTATCGTAGCAGGTTGTGACGATGTAAAAGTTCACAATGCCTTCACTCCAAACGGAGATGGTATCAACGAATATTTCAACATCGAGTTTATCGACCAACCGTGTCACCAACCAAACAGTGTGGAAATATACAACCGTTGGGGAGTTTTGGTATACGAAACTAAAAACTACGACAACAACACCCGTAAATTTACAGGGGTTTCCGAAGGAAGATCTACCATTAGTAAATCTGACGAATTACCAACCGGTACCTACTTCTATATCTTACAATATTCTGACGGTAACGGAAATACGATAACCGAATCTAAATATTTATACCTTACTAGATAGATAAATCAAATTCCTGAGGATTTTGCCCAAGTCCTCAGGATTTAAAAAAGAAATTATGAGAACAAAAATTTTAATATTCGCTTTGATGTTAACGTGTTACTCGGCACTTGCCCAGCAAGATGCCCAGTATACCCAATACATGTATAACACCATCAACATCAATCCCGCTTATGCCGGATCCAGAGGAGTTATGAGTATTTTTGGTTTGCATCGTACCCAATGGGTAGGACTACAAGGCGCACCTACTACCAACGCCTTCTCTCTAAATACTCCGATTAACAACAGTAATCTCGGAGTGGGTTTATCTGTTGTAAATGATAAAATAGGACCTACTAATGATAATACCATATCGGCCGATGTATCTTATACCGTGCAGATGTCGGAAACCTTCAAATTAAATTTCGGAATAAAGGCTTCCGGAAATATATTCAACCTGGACAGAGATAAGCTAAATCCTCAGGACCCTGCTGATGACTATTTGCAACAAGTAAATAGTGAATTCTCTCCTAACTTAGGAGCCGGGGTTTACCTGCACTCTGACAAAATGTATTTGGGACTATCAGTGCCTAACTTCCTGCAGGATAAAAAATACAGCGACAACGACTATGCCGTATTCCAGGAAAGAATGAACTTTTATGCCATTGGAGGGTATGTATTTGAAATCTCTCCTTCCATTAAATTCAAACCGGCTTTTCTAACCAAAATAGTAACCGGGTCTCCCTTACAAGTCGATGTATCCGGAAACTTCCTTTTCTTTGACAAACTTATGCTCGGTGGCGCTTACCGTTGGGATGCCGCGGCCAGTGCCCTGGCAGGATTCCAAATCACTGATGGCCTTTTCATCGGTTACAGTTACGATATGGAAACCACTCGTCTGAAACACTACAACTCAGGATCACACGAGGTATTCTTGCGTTTTGAACTCTTCAACAAAGTAAACAAAATGGTATCGCCGCGATTCTTCTAATAACACAACGATTTACATTATGAAAAATAAGTTTATATATTTAGTACTGATAGCTATCACTTGTGTGAACAGTTATGCGCAGACTTCCCCTGCTGCTAATAAAAAAGAAGTTAAAGGAAACAAAGAGTACGACAAGTTAGCTTACGTAGATGCCATCAAAACTTATGAACGCATTTATGAAAAAGGATACAAGTCGCCCGATATGCTCCTGAAAATCGGTAATGCCTATTACTTTAACGCCGAGCTCGAGAAAGCCAACAAGTTCTACAGCGAACTCTACAGCATCAATCCCGAGCAAGAGCCTGAGTTTTATTACCGACATGCCCAAACCCTCAGAGCCGTGAAAGAAAATGACAAAGCCGATGCCATGCTGGCTTTGTTCATGCAAAAAAAAAGTAACGATGCCCGAGCCAAGATACTTTCCAAGCATCGCGATTACATGGCTGAGATTCGTAAAAACTCCGGTCGTTACAAAATCGAAAATGCCGGGATAAACTCCAAATACTCTGATTACGGACCTGCCTTTATGGGAACCAAAGTTATCTTTACCTCGGCTCGTGATACCGGAAACTTCTCCAAAAGAATCCATACCTGGACCGGACAGTATTTTACCAACCTCTACTCGGCCAATATGRGCGAAGACGGCTCTCTGTCGGCTGTGGATAAATTCGGAAAACAAATCAACACCAAGTTTCACGAAGATACTCCGGCCTTTACCAAAGACGGTAAAACCGTATACTTCACCCGGAACAACTACCTTGACGGAAGAGGCTTTGATGCCGGTAAAGTAACTTTGCTTAAAATCTACAAAGCCACTTTAGACCAAGACGGAAAATGGACCAATATTACTGCCTTGCCCTTTAACAGCGATAGTTATCAAACGGCCCACCCTGCCCTGTCTTTTGATGAAAAAACATTATACTTCGCCTCCGATATGCCCGGAACTCGTGGCCTGTCTGATTTGTACCGCGTGAAAATTAACGACGACGGTTCTTTCGGAACTCCGGAAAATCTGGGGGATGCCATCAATACTGAAGGGCGTGAAACCTACCCTTTCCTAAACGAAGACAACGAGCTTTACTTTGCCTCGGACGGACAGCCCGGTCTTGGCGGTTTGGATATTTTCATTACTAAAATCCCGAAAGACGGATCGCTTAACTTCAAGCAGGTGCTCAACGTGGGAGAAGAAGCCAACAGTACTAAAGATGATTTTGCTTTAATTATCAACTCCAAAACTAAAAAAGGATACTTAAGTTCCAATCGCGACGGTGGACAAGGAAACGATGATATCTACAAATTCACCGAAACCCGTCCCATCTGGTGTGAACAAGTGTTGACAGGGGTGGTGACCGATCAGGAYACCAAAGTTATTTTAACCGGAGCAGCACTGGTGCTGATGGACAGCAACTTCAAAAAATTAAAAGAAACCGTGTCCGATGCCCAGGGTAAATACGAATTCACCGAAGTGGAGTGTGGAGAGAAATACTACGTCAGAGCTTCTCTGGAAGGATACAACACCAAAGAATCTCCGGTAATCATCGGGAAAGAATCCGGTAAAACCGAGCTGAATATCGAACTGGAAAAAACCGCCAAACCAATCCCCATTGGAGGTGATTTAGCCGATGTATTCGGTATCAACTTAATCTATTTTGATTTGGATAAATGGAACATCCGTCCCGATGCAGCTATCGATTTAGCTAAAATCTTAGACGTTCTGGAGCAATATCCAACCATGAAAATTGATATTCGTTCCCATACCGACTCCCGAGCCTCTTTTGCTTACAACGAAAAACTATCCGACAGAAGAGCCAAATCAACCAAAGATTGGTTAATCAAAAACGGGATCAAAGCCGACAGATTGACCGCCAAAGGATACGGTGAATCACAACTCGTCAACAAATGTGCTGATGGCGTTCCGTGTACCGAAGCCGAACACCAACTCAACAGAAGAAGTCAGTTTATTATTACTGCGTTATAAGTATTATTTTCTTACTATTTAATAAAAAACCACTCATCATGAGTGGTTTTTTATTTTGCAAAGCATTCGAAAAACAGCAAGCTATTTAACAAAAAAATAAGATAAAAAGAACGAAAAGTCGACAAAAAACAAGAGTTCAATCAAAAATGTCATTTTAACGAGTTTTCGGGCTGTTGATAGAGAAAAATCAATACTGGAGAGCCATTGCCGTAATTTAGCCAAGAATATAGTACAACCCAAAATCACCTTATTATATAAATGCCTGCTGAATTACTTCAAGCCCAAAATTCAAATTTTCAATAAATTATTCTACTAAAATTAATTGTATGGAATCAAAAATTACTATTTCAAAAAAACTGTTTGCGTTTTTGATGTTTAGCTTGCTAAATGTTTCAATAGCATTTGCGCAATCGGTTCCACCCGCAAATACCTCGTGTACATCAAATGACCTTGAGGTAGTAGCGGCAAAATTAACCGGTGGAGATTTATGTAACTCTTGTGCTACGGCGACTCCGTTAACAAGAACACTAACCCTATCTATCAACAATAAAACAGGTTCAACCAGAGGAGCGTTTGCCTTTTGGGGTACTTTGGAGATTTATAGTGGTACAACGGGTGCGTTAATTTCTTCTGTAACGCGTACCGGCTGTGGAGGTCCTGTTGCTCCTAATAGTATAACCTCATTAGACTTCGGAACCATCACTTATAACTGTGGTGATGTCATCAAAATTACAAACCTTTGGGAAGCATGGACTACTCCGAGCGGAACTTGTCCCATAAATGTAAATGATATTTCTCCAAAATGTGGAAAATTACCATCCATAACCGTTAATGGCGGTGTGAATGGAGAATTTGCTCTAACACCATCTCAATGTGGTTCTGCTACCGGAGCTATTGACTTAACTCCAACAGGAGGAACGGCTCCGTTTACCTACACTTGGACTGCTTCCAACGGAGGTGCAATACCTGCCGGTCAATCAACCAATCAAGACCTCACCGGTTTAGTACCTGGTGACTACACCGTGGTAATCAAAGATGCAAACGGATGTACAATAACCAAATCAAGAACCATTACAGCAACTACACCTGCTGTTCCTGTATTTAATTCAACTTCTGATATAACCGTAGCCTGCGGGGCTGCAACTACCAGTTCGTTAAGCTATACCAACAGTGGTTCGGGCTCTTGTCTAATCAGTGGGTCTGTTACTTCTACATTAAGCTCTCAGACACCAGCAGGTGCTTGTGGTGGCACCGTAGTTGAAACATGGACATACACTGATGCCTATGGAAGAACCATTACCAAAACCAGAAACATTACCGTAAGCCCGGCAGCTTTACCTACCATGACAGCTCCTGCCAATACAACTGTAGCGTGTGGAGCACTTCCGGCGCCTTCTACCATTTCTTTCTCTAACGGATTAAACGGTGGTTGTTTAATCAGCGGTACTTCCAATCCGTCTACCTTCTCAGCAACACCTGGTGCTTGCGGAGGAACGGTAACTGAAACTTGGACGGCTACCGATTCTTGCGGAAGAGCTTTGGCTCCGGTGTCAAGAACCATTACTGTAAGTCCGGCTGCTTTGCCTACCATGACAGCTCCGGCTGATACAACTGTAGCGTGTGGAGCACTTCCGGCGCCTTCTACCATTTCTTTCTCTAACGGATTAAATGGTGGTTGTTTAATCAGCGGTACTTCCAATCCGTCTACCTTCTCAGCAACACCTGGTGCTTGCGGTGGAACGGTAACCGAAACTTGGACGGCTACCGATTCTTGTGGCAGAGCTTTGGCTCCGGTGTCAAGAACCATTACTGTAAGTCCGGCTGCTTTGCCTACCATGACAGCTCCGGCTGATATTGTAATGACATGTGGTGCTTTACCTTCACCTAGTACCATTTCTTTCAGTAATGGATTAAGCAGTAATTGTCTGCTTAATGGAACATCAAATCTTTCTACTTTTTCAACTTCCAATAATGGTTTTTGTAACGAAACTATAACAGAAACTTGGACTGCTACCGATGCTTGTGGAAGAGTCTTAACTCCTGTTTCGAGAACCATTACCATCAACGATAATATCAAACCCACATTCACGGCTCCGGCTGATACAACCATCTACACTACTGATTCCTGCACTTATGATGCTTCTGTGCAGTTGACCGGTGATGTAACCGATGAAGCCGATAACTGTTCTACTAATTTAGAAGCAACATTTAATGATATTATAACAAACAACGATTGTCAGGGCACAAAAATTATTACTCGTACTTGGAGTTTAAGCGATTCATGCGGTAATCAAGCTATCCCTCAACATCAAATCATTACAGTATTAGACAACATCAAGCCTACATTCACAGCTCCGGCGGATATCACTATCTACACCACGGATGCTTGTACTTACGATGCTTCGGTTGAGTTTACAGGCGATGTAACTGATGAAGCTGATAACTGTTCTACCGGATTGAATGCTACATTCTCTGATGCGGAGCCTGTGGCAGGTCAATGTGCTGGAGCTTACACTATTGTTCGTACCTGGTCTCTTACCGACTGTGCCGGTAATACCACTACACATACTCAAAACATCACGGTATCGGATAACATCAAGCCTACCTTCACAGCTCCGGCGGATATCATTATCTACACCACGGATGCTTGTACTTACGATGCTTCGGTTGAGTTTACAGGCGATGTAACTGATGAAGCTGATAACTGTTCTACCGGATTGAATGCTACATTCTCTGATGCGGAGCCTGTAGCAGGTCAATGTGCTGGAGCTTACACTATTGTTCGTACCTGGTCTCTTACCGACTGTGCCGGTAATTCCACTACACATACTCAAAACATCACGGTATCGGATAACATCAAGCCTACCTTCACTGCTCCGGCGGATATCACTATCTACACCACGGATGCTTGTACTTACGATGCTTCGGTTGAGTTTACAGGCGATGTAACTGATGAAGCTGATAACTGTTCTACCGGATTGAATGCTACATTCTCTGATGCGGAGCCTGTAGCAGGTCAATGTGCTGGAGCTTACACTATTGTTCGTACCTGGTCTCTTACCGACTGTGCCGGTAATACCACTACACATACTCAAAACATCACGGTATCGGATAACATCAAGCCTACCTTCACTGCTCC
>NZ_SJPE01000025.1 GCF_004329815.1 Flavobacterium silvisoli
ACGTTCATAGACATATTGAATTGACAGCCGTCTTAGAAGAGATTTTAAGACAAATAAAAAAGAGAGTAAGAGAATCGAAAGATTTGAACAAGCCTAGCCTTTGTCTATAAAAAAAGCTGCTTTAGTGCAGTAAAAAATATACGATGAAGAGTTTGATCCTGGCTCAGGATGAACGCTAGCGGCAGGCCTAACACATGCAAGTCGAGGGGTAGAAGTTACTTGTAACTTTGAGACCGGCGCACGGGTGCGTAACGCGTATGCAACCTACCTTTTACAGGGGAATAGCCCAGAGAAATTTGGATTAATGCCCCATGGTATATTCGAATGGCATCATTTGATTATTAAAGTTCCAACGGTAAAAGATGGGCATGCGTCCTATTAGCTAGATGGTAAGGTAACGGCTTACCATGGCTACGATAGGTAGGGGTCCTGAGAGGGAGATCCCCCACACTGGTACTGAGACACGGACCAGACTCCTACGGGAGGCAGCAGTGAGGAATATTGGACAATGGGCGCAAGCCTGATCCAGCCATGCCGCGTGCAGGAAGAAGCATCTATGGTGTGTAAACTGCTTTTGTACGGGAAGAAACACTCCTACGTGTAGGAGCTTGACGGTACCGTAAGAATAAGGATCGGCTAACTCCGTGCCAGCAGCCGCGGTAATACGGAGGATCCAAGCGTTATCCGGAATCATTGGGTTTAAAGGGTCCGTAGGCGGTTTATTAAGTCAGTGGTGAAAGCCCGCAGCTCAACTGTGGAACGGCCATTGATACTGATAGACTTGAATTACTGGGAAGTAACTAGAATATGTAGTGTAGCGGTGAAATGCTTAGATATTACATGGAATACCAATTGCGAAGGCAGGTTACTACCAGTGGATTGACGCTGATGGACGAAAGCGTGGGGAGCGAACAGGATTAGATACCCTGGTAGTCCACGCCGTAAACGATGGATACTAGCTGTTGGGAGCAATTTCAGTGGCTAAGCGAAAGTGATAAGTATCCCACCTGGGGAGTACGTTCGCAAGAATGAAACTCAAAGGAATTGACGGGGGCCCGCACAAGCGGTGGAGCATGTGGTTTAATTCGATGATACGCGAGGAACCTTACCAAGGCTTAAATGTAGATTGACAGGTTTGGAAACAGACTTTTCTTCGGACAATTTACAAGGTGCTGCATGGTTGTCGTCAGCTCGTGCCGTGAGGTGTCAGGTTAAGTCCTATAACGAGCGCAACCCCTGTTGTTAGTTGCCAGCGAGTCAAGTCGGGAACTCTAACAAGACTGCCAGTGTAAACTGTGAGGAAGGTGGGGATGACGTCAAATCATCACGGCCCTTACGCCTTGGGCTACACACGTGCTACAATGGCCGGTACAGAGAGCAGCCACTGCGCGAGCAGGAGCGAATCTATAAAACCGGTCTCAGTTCGGATCGGAGTCTGCAACTCGACTCCGTGAAGCTGGAATCGCTAGTAATCGGATATCAGCCATGATCCGGTGAATACGTTCCCGGGCCTTGTACACACCGCCCGTCAAGCCATGGAAGCTGGGGGTACCTGAAGTCGGTGACCGTTAAGGAGCTGCCTAGGGTAAAACTGGTAACTGGGGCTAAGTCGTAACAAGGTAGCCGTACCGGAAGGTGCGGCTGGAACACCTCCTTTCTAGAGACAATAAGAAGGATAGGAATCAAAGAAATCGGATTTTTTACTCTCGCTGTTAATTCAAATAATAAAATAAGCAAAGAAAACAGAGTCTCGTAGCTCAGCTGGTTAGAGTACTACACTGATAATGTAGGGGTCGGCAGTTCGAGTCTGCCCGGGACTACTTTTTTAAGCTTAGAAGGAAATTCTAGGGTTGAGAGGTTATGGATTAACCAATTCATAATTCATAATTCACAATTCATAATTAGATTGGGGGATTAGCTCAGCTGGCTAGAGCGCCTGCCTTGCACGCAGGAGGTCATCGGTTCGACTCCGATATTCTCCACAGATAGTATCAAGACGATAGTATCAAGTATCAAGACAAAATCTTAATACTTAATACTTAAATCTTAATACTGATTAAAGTTCATTGACATATTGAGATAAAAAAATAATAACAAAGTAGAAAGAACACGCTTTCTATACATTAATGTATAGAGGCAAAAGTACAATAAGCAAAATAAGGGCGTATGGGGGATGCCTAGGCTCTCAGAGGCGAAGAAGGACGTGATAAGCTGCGAAAAGCTACGGGGATTGGCACACACGAATTGATCCGTAGATATCCGAATGGGGCAACCCACTATGTTGAAGACATAGTACACCGATAGGTGAGCAAACCCGCTGAACTGAAACATCTAAGTAGGCGGAGGAGAAGAAAACAAAAGTGATTCCGTAAGTAGTGGCGAGCGAACGCGGATTAGCCCAAACCAAAGTTGTTACGGCAATTTTGGGGTTGTAGGACCACGATATTTCTTGCGGATTGAACTGGAACTACCTGGAAAGGTAGACGATACAGGGTGATAGTCCCGTACAGGTAAGAGAAGATAAGGATAGTGGTATCCTGAGTAGGGCGGGGCACGTGAAACCCTGTCTGAATTTGGCGGGACCATCCGCTAAGGCTAAATACTCCTGAGAGACCGATAGTGAACCAGTACCGTGAGGGAAAGGTGAAAAGAACCGTGAATAACGGAGTGAAATAGATCCTGAAACCATACGCTTACAAGCGGTCGGAGCCCACAAGTTGGGTGACGGCGTGCCTTTTGCATAATGAGCCTACGAGTTAACGTTGCTGGCGAGGTTAAGCTATTAAGTAGTGGATCCGTAGCGAAAGCGAGTCTGAATAGGGCGCTTTAGTCAGTAGTGTTAGACGCGAAACCGTGTGATCTACCCATGGGCAGGATGAAGCTGTGGTAACACATAGTGGAGGTCCGAACCGGTTGACGTTGAAAAGTCTTCGGATGACCTGTGGGTAGGGGTGAAAGGCCAATCAAACTCGGAAATAGCTCGTACTCCCCGAAATGCATTTAGGTGCAGCGCTGGTTATAAGTTATATAGAGGTAGAGCTACTGATTGGATGCGGGGGCTTCACCGCCTACCAATTCCTGACAAACTCCGAATGCTATATAATGTTTACCAGCAGTGAGGGCATGGGTGCTAAGGTCCATGTCCGAGAGGGAAAGAACCCAGACCATCAGCTAAGGTCCCCAAATGTATGCTAAGTTGAAAAAACGAGGTTTGTCTGCCCAGACAGCTAGGATGTTGGCTTGGAAGCAGCCATTCATTTAAAGAGTGCGTAACAGCTCACTAGTCGAGCGGACGAGCATGGATAATAATCGGGCATAAGTATACTACCGAAGCTATGGATTTACAGTTTACTGTAAGTGGTAGGGGAGCATTCTAACAGGGTTGAAGGTGTATCGTAAGGTATGCTGGACTGGTTAGAAAAGAAAATGTAGGCATAAGTAACGATAATGCGGGCGAGAAACCCGCACACCGAAAGACTAAGGTTTCCTCAGCTATGCTAATCAGCTGAGGGTTAGTCGGGTCCTAAGGCGAACCCGAAAGGGACAGTCGATGGCCAACGGGTTAATATTCCCGTACTTGTATTAGTTGTGATGGGGTGACGGAGTGATGAAAGTACCGCCAACTGACGGAATAGTTGGTTAAAGCACCTACCTATAAGAGCCGCAGGCAAATCCACGGCTTTTGGGGAAATGCGATAGTACTCGGAGCCTTCGGGCAAAGAGATAGTGTACCTAAGGGCTTCCAAGAAAAACCTCTAAACTTAGATTAATACAACCCGTACCGTAAACCGACACAGGTAGTCGAGGAGAGAATCCTAAGGTGCTCGAGAGATTCATGGCTAAGGAATTAGGCAAAATAGACCTGTAACTTCGGGAGAAAGGTCGCCCCGAGCAATCGGGGCCGCAGTGAAAAGGTCCAGGCGACTGTTTATCAAAAACACAGGGCTCTGCAAAATCGTAAGATGAGGTATAGGGCCTGACACCTGCCCGGTGCTGGAAGGTTAAGAGGAGATGTTATCTTCGGAGAAGCATTGAATTGAAGCCCCAGTAAACGGCGGCCGTAACTATAACGGTCCTAAGGTAGCGAAATTCCTTGTCGGGTAAGTTCCGACCTGCACGAATGGTGTAACGATCTGGACACTGTCTCAGCCATGAGCTCGGTGAAATTGTAGTATCGGTGAAGATGCCGATTACCCGCAGTGGGACGAAAAGACCCTGTGCACCTTTACTATAGCTTAGTATTGGTCTTGGATAAGTGATGTGTAGGATAGGTGGGAGACTGTGAAGTGGCGTCGCCAGGCGTTGTGGAGTCATTGTTGAAATACCACCCTTTGCTTATCTGAGGTCTAACCCCGCGAATGTGGGGGACATTGCTTGGTGGGTAGTTTGACTGGGGTGGTCGCCTCCAAAAGAGTAACGGAGGCTTCTAAAGGTTCCCTCAGCACGCTTGGTAACCGTGCGTAGAGTGCAATGGCATAAGGGAGCTTGACTGAGAGACATACAGGTCGATCAGGTACGAAAGTAGAGCATAGTGATCCGGTGGTTCCGCATGGAAGGGCCATCGCTCAAAGGATAAAAGGTACGCCGGGGATAACAGGCTGATCTCCCCCAAGAGCTCATATCGACGGGGGGGTTTGGCACCTCGATGTCGGCTCGTCACATCCTGGGGCTGGAGAAGGTCCCAAGGGTTGGGCTGTTCGCCCATTAAAGTGGCACGCGAGCTGGGTTCAGAACGTCGTGAGACAGTTCGGTCTCTATCTACTGTGGGCGTTAGAAATTTGAGTGGATCTGATTCTAGTACGAGAGGACCGAATTGGACAAACCTCTGGTGTATCTGTTGTTCCGCCAGGAGCACCGCAGAGTAGCTACGTTTGGAAGGGATAAGCGCTGAAAGCATATAAGCGCGAAACCCACCACAAGATGAGATTTCTTTTAAGGGTCGTTGAAGATGACAACGTTGATAGGCTATAGGTGTAAAGGCAGTAATGTCATAGCCGAGTAGTACTAATAACCCGTAAGCTTATGTACGTGGCTTGCTCCCTGAAAAGGGAGCAGCGCTCTTTGTTAAACTTTGTTTTTTTCTTTATCTCAGTATGTTAAGATATTAGCGGCTATGCCGCGGTTGATAGTTGATGGTTAGTAGTTGATGGAAACACCAACAACCAAGAACCAACAACCGACAACCAAAAGCTTAAGGTGGTTATTGCGTCGGGGCTCACCTCTTCCCATCTCGAACAGAGAAGTTAAGTCCGACTGCGCAGATGGTACTGCAGTAATGTGGGAGAGTATGTCGCCGCCTTTTTTTGGAAACCCTTACTAGAAATAGTAAGGGTTTTTTGTTTTATG
>NZ_SJPE01000026.1 GCF_004329815.1 Flavobacterium silvisoli
CGTATGAAAACGCAGTAGCTGAAAGAATTAACGGAATTTTGAAGTATGAGTTCGGGCTAAAAAACACTATTAGAAATATTGAAATCGCTCAAAAAATGATAGCCGAAGCTGTAAACATATACAACAACAAACGTTTACATTGGAGTTTAGATTTAAAAACACCGCAAATAGTACACAAACAATATGATAAACAACCCTATAAATCCTATGCTAAAAAAGCAGCTTAAACTTATCAATTAATTCTGTAAATTTGATTCAATTAATAACCTAAAAC
This sequence comes from Flavobacterium silvisoli, assembly GCF_004329815.1. Taxonomy (GTDB): domain Bacteria; phylum Bacteroidota; class Bacteroidia; order Flavobacteriales; family Flavobacteriaceae; genus Flavobacterium; species Flavobacterium silvisoli. Next base: position 275 of record NZ_SJPE01000026.1, read on the forward strand.
GGTCAACGTATTTTAGGACATGACAACAGAACGCATAAACAATCAACCGAGAGACAAAATAAATGAAAGCAACTAAAATATTTACAGATTTTTTCAACAGCGAAAAGGCAGGCGGTCTTGTTTTAATTGCTTGCACAATTTTATCATTGACACTCGCTAACTCAAATTTTGGAACAAGTTATCACGACTTTTTCCAAAGTCAATTTGCAGGACATAGTTTTGAACATTGGATAAATGACGGACTAATGACTATTTTCTTTTTGCTCATTGGTTTGGAGCTAGAAAGAGAAATTTATCAAGGCGAACTTTCAAATATCAAAGACGCATTATTGCCTATTTTTGGAGCTTTGGGCGGAATGTTTGTACCAGCAGGAATATTTTTACTATTTAATTATGGAACTACAACGCAATCAGGTGCAGGTATTCCAATGGCGACAGATATTGCTTTTGCATTGGGAATTTTATCTCTGTTAGGTAATCGAGTACCTACTTCTCTGAAAATATTTTTGACAGCATTAGCAGTTATTGATGACTTAGGAGCAATAATAATTATTGCCATTTTTTATACCAAAACCTTACTTTGGACAAATCTTTTTATTGCATTAGGAATTTGGTTTTTATTATTTATCATTGGAAAACTAAAGATAAGAAATTTAATTCCCTACCTAATAGGCGGAGTAGTTGGCTTTTGCTATTCCATTTGGTAATGGAGACGAAAAATCAACATCCTATATTTTGCAACATTTTCTACACAAACCAGTTGCTTTTATAATTTTACCAATTTTCGCGTTAGCAAACACAGCAATAGTTTTTAGTGGAGATATAACTCAAACATTTGCAGAAAATAACAGTTTAGGAATTGCACTTGGACTAATTATTGGCAAACCTTTTGGTATTTTTCTATTCACACTTTTAGCAGTCACTTTTGGACTTTGCAAACTGCCATCAGATTTAAATTGGAAATCAATTTTTGGTGTAGGACTTTTGGCAGGAATAGGATTTACAATGTCAATTTTTGTAACCTTGCTTGCATTTGACAACGAAACAATAATAAATAACTCAAAATTAATAATTTTAATTTCCTCATTAATTGCAGGGCTTTTAGGCTTTTTTGTTCTAAATGGAATTTTAAACAAAACATATATAGACGATGAACAATAAAATTTTTGATTTTATTAGTCTTCATAATGGCGAAGAAGAACAAAAAAAAGTTTTAGAAAATATAAAATCTAATATCTCTTTTCGTGGTTCTAATTTATGGATTTTAGCTTGTGCTATTGTAATTGCATCGGTTGGTTTAAATGTAAATTCAACAGCAGTAATAATTGGTGCAATGCTTATTTCTCCATTAATGAGTCCTATCGTTGGAGCAGGTTTTGCCTTGGCAATTTATGATTTTGAACTACTAAAAAAGTCGGGGAAAAATTTATTAATAGCAACAATTGTAAGTTTAGTAGTTGCTTCAATCTATTTTTACATAAGTCCATTTAAAGAAACTCAATCAGAACTATTAGCAAGAACTTCTCCAAATATTTATGACGTTCTTATCGCTTTTTTTGGTGGCTTAGTAGGTGTTATTGCTCTAACAAGAGTAGAAAAAGGAAATCCAATTCCAGGCGTGGCTATCGCCACGGCTTTAATGCCTCCTCTTTGTACAGCAGGTTATGGTTTAGCGATAGGAAATTTTTCATATTTTTTTGGTGCATTTTATTTATACACGATTAATTGCTTTTTTATATGTATTTCTACTTTTTTGATAATTAAATATCTAAAATATGAACCTGTCAGAAGTTTGAATCCTAAATTTGAAAAACAAATTAGATATGGCATCACTTCTTTAATTTTGATTATGATAATTCCAAGTTTTTATTTAGCATATAATCTACTCAATGAAAAAAAATACGCTCAAAAAGTAGAACAATTTATCTCAAACGAGTTTACAAATAAAGGTTACACAATTATTTATAAGAACACAAAATTTAATTCAAATCCTAAAAAAATTGAAGTCGCATTTTTGACCAAAAAATTTAATGCTGAAGAAATAAAAGTGTTAAATCAAAGGTTAGTTCAATACGATATTAGCAATACAAAATTAGAAATAAAACAAGATGCAAAAGATTTAAAAAGTGAAATTTTAAATGAATTAAATAATCAAAATACAAATTTATCTGAAAAAGATGTTTTAATAAATAATCTTCAAAATGAACTTGGAGAATATAAATTTGATAATTCTGATATTCAGAAAGAATTAAAAATATTATTTCCAGAACTTAAAAATGTATCGTTTGGAAGACATTCAATAAATCAAAATACTGATAGTGCAAAAGTTCTAACAGTTGTTCTTTATCAAATTGACAATAAAAAGAAAAATGTAGATACAGAAAAAATCAGAAATTGGTTAAACCAAAAATTGAAAACAACAAATGTGAAACTAATCAAACAAGAATAAGGGCAGCAGGTAACAGCAGTTTGGCAATATGGCGGGTTTTGGGCTTAATTTAAAGTTAGTTTTGTACTTGCAAAATCAGTGTTTAATAGAAAATTTAGGCTTCCTTACTCCGCCACATCGCCAAGCTGCGAAACGTTAGCAGAGATTTTAAACCCAAACCGCAAAAGAATTGGAACAAGCGAAATTTATTCAAGACGAAAATATATTTGTTTTAATCGGTATAGAATTATTTCTTCTTGCTTTGATATATTGGTTCTATAGAAATTATTGGAAAGTTAGAGAACGAGATTACGATAACAGCGCTGATAATTATAGTTATGGATATAATAGAATGTTTTCATGGCGATTATATGTAATTGTTGGCTTAGTTTTTATAATAATATCATGGGAATTAATTAAAAGGCTAATTCATACTCTTAATTAAAAACCTCTGCTAACAGCCGTTTTGCGCTATTGCGAGTTTTGTGGTAAGTTCACGTTCATTTTTCATAAGAAATCTTATCTTAGCAGAAAATACGCCGTTCCGAAGCTCGCAACAGACGCAAAGCGGCGAAACGTTATATGATACCCTTTTCCAAACGAACCGCTTAACAGAAATTACTCAAAAGAAAAAACTGATTTTAAGGCAATAAGTTTTCAAGTAATGCGAGTAAAAGGAATAGAATTTACCAAGAAATAGAAAAACCGAAAACGTAAATACGTTAAGCCAAAACATAAAACTACCTACCCTATTTATATATATTGCAGTCTGATTTATATTTATTACAGTCCGACTTATATTTATATCAATCCAATTTGTATTAATAGTAACCAGATTTATATTTATAACTATCTGATTTATATTTATTGCAGTCCGACTTATATTTATACCTATCCTATTTGTATTTATGGCAGTCCGAATTGCATAAATAGAAAGCCGAAGTATAAATCTAAAAGGAATGGAAATAAAGGCGCAAACAAAAAAGAAAAATTAGGGCATCATATAACAGCGGTTTTACGCTATTGCGAGTTTTGTGGTAAATTCACGCTTTGTTTTCATAATAATATTTATCTTAGCCGATAGTACGCTGCTTCTTACCTCGCAACAGACGTAAAGCCGCGAAACGTTGTGCGTCAGTTTAGGGTTAATCCGAAAAAATAATCACACTTTAGATTTTAATCGCAAACAGATTTTTAGGATTCTCGGTTAAGGCTAGGAATTTTAATGAAAAATCATAGAATCTCCTGAAAGGGAGTCGAGGTATTAAAAATCAAGTAATTTCGTTTCTAACTATAAAAATACCTCCGAACGCCCTAGAGATACGTTTCCCCACCCGAGAGACGCGATTCCCCACCCGAGAGACGCGATTCCCCGCCCTAGAGATGCGATTCCCCACCCTAGAGATGCGATTCCCCGACCGAGAGAAGCGTTTCCCCACCCGAGAGATGCGTTTCCCCACCAAAGTGACGCGTTCCCCCATTTTGGTAGTTGAGCTTGCCACTGGAGTGATGAAACCTTTTCGTAAAGTCTTTAAATTGGGCAATAAGGTGATGGGATTTTGCCCTAAAGCACCATAAATTAACCAATTAAAAAACCGAACGCACAACAGCGGTTTTACGCTATCGCGAGTTTTGTGGTAAATTCACGTTCTGTTTTCGTAATAATATTTATCTTAGCCGATAGTACGCGGTTTCGTACTTCGCAACAGACGTAAAGCCGCGAAACGTTGTATGCAACCCGAAAAAACCTCTCGTCCTAAAATAGGTTGACTAAAAATTAAACACTTTTAGTAACCTATGGAAACACCAAAAAAACAACCCTGCCGAAAAAATGAGTATCAAAAAGTTAGCTTTGATCTCAAACTTTCTATCATTGCCGAAATTAATAACGGACAAATCTCTGCCAATTATGCTTCTAAAAAGTACGGTATATCCAGAGCAACGCTTGCCTATTGGACAAAGAAATTGTCTAACTTTGAAGGAAAATCCAAAGCCATGAGCAAAAACGACGAGATTAAAAAATTACGTGAACGTATCGAAGAACTGGAGTTCGTCAAAGACTTCCAACAAGACATTATTGCTGATTTCGAACATATTACCGGTGAACATCTTTCAAAAAAGTATTTGCCCGAAGCATTAGCAAAAGAGATAGAGAAAAAGCGACTAAACCTTTCAAAAGAAAGTGGCTCTATCAATGC
>NZ_SJPE01000027.1 GCF_004329815.1 Flavobacterium silvisoli
TAAGCTGCTTTTTTAGCATAGGATTTATAGGGTTGTTTATCATATTGTTTGTGTACTATTTGCGGTGTTTTTAAATCTAAACTCCAATGTAAACGTTTGTTGTTGTATATGTTTACAGCTTCGGCTATCATTTTTTGAGCGATTTCAATATTTCTAATAGTGTTTTTTAGCCCGAACTCATACTTCAAAATTCCGTTAATTCTTTCAGCTACTGCGTTTTCATACGGATCGTATTGTTGGGTTGTGCTGAGTATAAACCCTTTGTTTTGAGCAGATTCTGAGAAATCCGGGCAGCAATACTGAATTCCTCTGTCCGAGTGATGAATGATATTTTTATGGTTATAAATACAGTTTTTATAGGCCATTTCTAAAGCTTCTTTGACTAAAGAAACTCTCATGTTATCATCTAATTTCCAACCCATTATTTTCTTTGAGTAAGCATCTGTCACCAGTGCTAAATAAGCGTGACCACCATCAACTTTGATATAGGTTATATCGCTTACAAAGACTTGTTCTGCGTGAGATAAAGTTAAATCTTTGAGTAGGTTAGGTGATTTAAAAAAGAAGTGCTTAGAATCGGTTGTAATGTGAAAACGTTTTGTTTTCTTGACTAATAACCCATAGCTTCTAAGTAAATCGAAAAGCGCATCTCTTCCCATTTTGATATTGTTTGTAATGAGTTCATTTTGGATGTGTTCCAGTAGTTTTCTTGTACCTGTTTTAGGCATTTTAATTCTGATTTTGCGCACTAAATCGAGAACAATTTTGTGTTGTTGTTCTTTGATAAAATCGAATTTAATTCTTTGGTAATAAGCTTGTTTACTTATTCCGAAGCATTGATAGAGCCACTTTCTTTTGAAAGGTTTAGTCGCTTTTTCTCTATCTCTTTTGCTAATGCTTCGGGCAAATACTTTTTTGAAAGATGTTCACCGGTAATATGTTCGAAATCAGCAATAATATCTTGTTGGAAGTCTTTGACGAACTCCAGTTCTTCGATACGATCACGTAATTTTTTAATCTCGTCGTTTTTGCTCATGGCTTTGGATTTTCCTTCAAAGTTAGACAATTTCTTTGTCCAATAGGCAAGCGTTGCTCTGGATATACCGTACTTTTTAGAAGCATAATTGGCAGATATTTGTCCGTTATTAATTTCGGCAATGATAGAAAGTTTGAGATCAAAGCTAACTTTTTGATACTCATTTTTTCGACATGTTGTCTTTTTTGGTGTTTTCATAGGATACTAAAAGTGTTTAATTTTTAGTCAACCTATTTTAGGACGAGAGTCGACGCTGCATTACTGCTAACGTTCCGCGGCTTCGCGTCAGTAGCGGCAATTTAAGAAAAAATATTAAGCGGAAGACAAGGTTTCAGGAATCCGTTAGGATTCCGGCGCAATGCTTACCAGCTATTGCGCGAAACCGCTGTTACCAGCAGTTTTTATATTTTAGAAATATCGATAACTTTTATTCCAAATCTTCTAAAACCGCGCATTTCTCGTACTGTCTGGACAAGAGAATATTTAGCAATATTAGAGTCACTTAATTCAATTTTATCAATAGGTTTTTTTCCAGGATATGAATAGTTATTATAAGCCATAACAAATTCGATTGCTATTTCGTCATTAAGTATCTTTTCATATAGGTCTTGCGCATCGATGTTTGTGTTATGCTTTTTATTATATTTCTCTAGCGTTTTTATAAAATAACTACTGCCAACGTTATTGAATAAATCGTTGTTTAGTCTTTTTGCCGACAGTACAACTTGTATGTATAGATTACGCATTTGTGTTGTGAATCCATTTTTTACATGCACAAAATACAATGTCTTATTTTGATATATTAAAATATCACAAAGTTCAATATTATCCTTGAGTAATAACTTATCTAAAACAAAGTAATTCTGTTTTGTGTGGCTGTTATTGTAAGTGTCTTCATTCCATCCAGCTTGCCAACTGTTTAATAAATCTTCGGATAATTCATTTTGTGAGTAGGTTGAAATTGCATCTTTATTGACCCGTTCAAGAAATTTGTTATCAAGGTAATACCAATTTCCATCAACTCTAAAATATTTTTTTCCAAGATGAATTCTTTCGCAAACGATGTGTGAATAAAAATTTCCGAATGTTGATTCTTTATTGCCTACAATTCCTATTATATTTAAATCGAATAGTTTAGCGATTATCTCGCTTCTGTTCAAAATATTTTCTACGCTCTTAAATATATGTTCAGTACATTCAAAATACAAATCTTCTTTGTCTTTTACTATTCTGTCATTTTTACTCCATGTCTTTTTAAATCTTACTTTGAACTCATTACATTCAAAAAACTTATCAAGTTTTTTGGGGTTAATAACTTCAATGATTCCCTCTCGAAGTTTGTGTAGTTCTTGAGGATTGTTGTGTAATATAACATCATCAGCTATTTTTTCTTTTAAACCATTATCTAAATCTTGTAGTAACTGTTGCTCATCAATTCTTGAAAAAAGTGTGAGTTGCGTATAATTTGTTTTATCAGAGCGAATTTTATGAATATCTTTAATTAAGCTTTTCAGTTCTTCAAAGTCAATTTTCTTTCTTAAAGAAAAGTAAGAACCAATTTCCATTATCGATTTTGAATTATCTAAATCATATTTTTTGAATATACCTTTCTTTAATTCTTTTCTAACAATCACTTTTATTTTTTTTGGAATTTCTGAATATTCTAATGATTCACTAATCCTTTGATCATATGAAAATGTATTGTCCTTTTGTGCTATGTTACTGGCAACTCCTCTTGTACCAACTTTTAAAATGATATCTTCTTCTGGTTTTGCAAAGTGTTGATATAAATCAATTCCAAAATTATTATCCATAAAGGTTTGAATGACATTGAATCCGCTTCCACCAACAGTACAGTATATATTTGATTTATAAATTATAAACAAGACATAGGAGAATTCAATTATTTCAAAGTTTTGATTCTCGGCTAATTCACTGGGAAGAAATAATTTCCAATAATTTTGGTCTTTTGGCTGGTTGTAACAGTAAGTGAAAAATTCAAATTTATTTTGGGTGAAATTGTTCAAAGTTGGTTTGGCAACATTCAAATCAGTTTCTTGTGCATGCAAACCTCGTTTATGATTATCTCTGATGAATTCAATAATTTCCTTGTTAGATTTCTTTTTTAGTAAAAAGTTATTTTTATCGATAAGAAAGATTTTTAGATTAAACTTCATATGTAGAAATTTTATGATGTGTCGGAAAATTGCTGGTAACGTTTCGCGGCTTTACGTCTGTTGCGAAGTGCGAAACCGCGTGCTATCGGCTAAGATAGATATTATTACGGAAACTGAACGTGAATTTACCACAAAACTCGCAATAGCGTAAAACCGCTGTTACCAGCAGTAATATTTAACTAATCCATGTTGGAATTATTTTGTCTATTTTCCATTTACCATTAGTGTTTTTTAAGTAAACAATCCAACCGTTACCACATTTGTTTTTTTCACAACAATTATAAGAAATTGAAAATACCCCTTTTTCTTTAGAGTTATCTAATTTTATATTTGATAATCCTAATTCACCACAAAAAAATTTCTCATTATCATTTAATTTATTCTCTTTCAACTCTGAATAAAATTTGAAAATATATTTTCTGTCAGTCAGTTTGAATGACAGTTTATGAGAATTTAGATTTTTAATTCTTATGAGATTGTGATTAATTTTTGTAACGGTAGAGGAATCAATGTCCATTGAAGTATTTTTATAGTGTTTTAAAAAACCTATTTGTTCCTCTGCTGATAAAATTTCTGTTGAATCTTTTATGACTATCAGCATTTTATCATTTTCGTAAATCTTTTTGATGCTATCATTGTAAGGTGGTGGCAAAACACTAAATTGAATAGAATCTAATATGGGAACGAGCACACTTTCAAAAATTTGTTTTTCTGTTTCTGATGAAATTTCTTTTTTATTGCACGAAAACAATAGAATTATGAATATGGAAAAGATTATATTTTTCATGAAGTTGTCGAATTATTGCTGGTAACGTTTCGCGGCTTCGCGTCAGTAGCGGCAAGTTAAGAAAAAATAGTAAGCGGAAGGCAAGGTTTCAGGAATCCGATAGGATTCCGGCGCAATGCTAACGAGCTATTGCGCGAAACCGCTGTTAGCGGTAGTTGCATGAGTTATATACTTTGTCCAAAAGTCAATAGATTGTTGTCTGGGTCAAGTAAAGCAAATTCTCGTTGATTCCATGGCTTGTTTTCTAAAGGTCCGTTTGGATGGATTTCTACGTTTTCTTTTAATAAAGATTTGTAAAAATTGTCTATTTCATTAGTTCTTATGTAAACTTGTCCATAATTATCACTCGGATTGAGTTCTTTAAATTCAAAAAAGTGTAATTCTACATTATCTTTTCTAACAATCAAGTAATTTCCGTAGTCTGCCAATTCATCGAAGTTTAATTTTTTTACATAAAATTCTTTTGTCAGATTTAAATCTCGCATAGGTAATTTAGGACTGATTTCGGTAAGCATAATTTTTCAGTTTTTTTGAAGTTATTTTGGCGGGCAATTACCGCTAACGTTCCGCGGCTTGGCGCTGTAGCGGCTGGCGGAACGATTTATTTCTGTTAAAGATAAAAGTTTTTCGTAAAGAAAAACGTCAAGTTCACTAAGGAACAGCTATTGCGCTAAACCGCTGTTGTGCGACGGTTATTTCTTTGAAATCTCTTTAAATGTTTCAATACACTCTATCATTTTAGACATTCGAACAAAATCATTTTTTTCATCTACAATTGCAGTAATATAATAAAATTCAGTTTTACTTGTGGATGGGACTAAAAATCGAATCATTTCACATTTTCCAAAAACCTCACTT
>NZ_SJPE01000028.1 GCF_004329815.1 Flavobacterium silvisoli
CTCAACCGAAGCATCGTAAGTACAAGCATCTGTGGTGTAGATGGTGATATCCGCCGGAGCTGTGAAGGTAGGCTTGATGTTATCCGATACCGTGATGTTTTGAGTATGTGTAGTGGTATTACCGGCACAGTCGGTAAGAGACCAGGTACGAACAATAGTGTAAGCTCCTGCACATTGACCTGCTACAGGCTCCGCATCAGAGAATGTAGCATTCAATCCTGTAGAACAGTTATCGGCTTCATCAGTTACATCGCCTGTAAACTCAACCGAAGCATCGTAAGTACAAGCATCCGTGGTGTAGATAGTGATATCCGCCGGAGCTGTGAAGGTAGGCTTGATGTTATCCGATACCGTGATGTTTTGAGTATGTGTAGTAGTATTACCGGCACAGTCGGTAAGAGACCAGGTACGAACAATAGTGTAAGCTCCAGCACATTGACCTGCTACAGGCTCCGCATCAGAGAATGTAGCATTCAATCCGGTAGAACAGTTATCAGCTTCATCAGTTACATCGCCTGTAAACTCAACCGAAGCATCGTAAGTACAAGCATCCGTGGTGTAGATAGTGATATCCGCCGGAGCTGTGAAKGTAGGCTTGATGTTATCCGATACCGTGATGTTTTGAGTATGTGTAGTGGAATTACCGGCACAGTCGGTAAGAGACCAGGTACGAACAATAGTGTAAGCTCCAGCACATTGACCTGCTACAGGCTCCGCATCAGAGAATGTAGCATTCAATCCTGTAGAACAGTTATCAGCTTCATCAGTTACATCACCTGTAAACTCAACCGAAGCATCGTAAGTACAAGCATCCGTGGTGTAGATAGTGATATCCGCCGGAGCAGTGAAGGTAGGCTTGATGTTATCCGATACCGTGATGTTTTGAGTATGTGTAGTAGTATTACCGGCACAGTCGGTAAGAGACCAGGTACGAACAATAGTGTAAGCTCCAGCACATTGACCTGCTACAGGCTCCGCATCAGAGAATGTAGCATTCAATCCTGTAGAACAGTTATCAGCTTCATCAGTTACATCGCCTGTAAACTCAACCGAAGCATCGTAAGTACAAGCATCCGTGGTGTAGATGGTGATATCCGCCGGAGCTGTGAAGGTAGGCTTCGTAGTATCAATTATTGTAATTGTTTGAATAAAACTTACAGAAGTATTATTACAAGTATCTTTTGCAGTCCAAGTATTGGTGTAAGTACCAATAGTTGAACATGTAGGTGATGGTGTAAATTCTCCTGAACTTTTTACAATATTTATAAATTGCTGTTGAATACAATTATCACTTGCTAGGGGTGATAATGCATTAGCAGCTGCAAGACCATCAACATCATTGCATTCTAAAGTTTTGTCTAATGAACCCACAAGAGTATCCCAAGTAGGGGCAATAGTATCTTCAATTGTGAAGGTTGCGGATGTTGTTTCAAAGTTATTACAACCGTCAGTAGCTTTGAATATTACAGTGACTGCTGCAGAGCAATCATTTGCAATAGAAGTGAAGTTGTTTGACCAAGTAACTTCAGAACAACTATCTGTAGCTACAGCTCCACCATGATTGTCTAACCATTGTTGTAGTGCACCTGTATTTCCGCTGCCGTTGCATTGTACGACTAAATCTGAAGCAGGAGTTGTAATTTGAGGTTTTGTAGTGTCAACGACTGTAATTACTTGGGTAAATTCGGCAGAATTATTTCCACAAGCATCCATTACGGTCCATGTGTTCGTATATGTTCCGGTGTTTGCACATCCAGTATTAGGAACAAAATTGCCTCCTTTTTTAACAATGTTAGTTACGTCTGCATCACATAAGTCAGAAGCTACCGGAAATAAAGCTTGCGCATTATTCAAAGCTAAATTATCGCTACATTCAACAATTACGTTTAAAGCTCCATTTGCAGTAACCCACGTAGGCGCTGTAGTATCTTTAATCGTGATAGTTTGAGTAAATATATTCGATGTATTGTTGCAAGCATCTTTAGCAATCCATGTATTGCTATAAGTTCCGGCGTTTGTACATCCTTGAGAGGCCACAAATGCCCCTGAAGTTTTAGTGTAAGTTACAGCTCCGGAACAATTATCAACAGCAACAGGAGCCAATGCCTGAGCAGCGGCTATACCTGCAGTATCGCTACACTCCAATGTCCTGTCTAACGATCCTTCAGCAGTACTCCAACTAGGAGCAGTAACATCCTGAATTTTTATAATTTGATCTCCTTTTGTCGAATTACCACAAACGTCAGTAACAGTCCAAGTTCGGGTTATTACTTTGTTATTAGGGCATAAGTTGGCAGGTGTCAAACAAACACTTTTGAATCGAATAGTACCAAGTTCATTACCAACTTTTTGACCATATACAAACCATGTTCCGTTCATTGGTCCAGTTAAATTCTCAAAACTTGAAACGTAAGATGTTAGACCAGTGATAGTATTTGACCCGGAAAGATTCCCGTTAGGAGTAAGATTAACGGCTGTACCGTTTGTTATGGCATTAGTATTATTCCATTGCGGATAACCTGAAGCATTTGGATAGAATACCGGTAAGTACAATTCAGTGCCGTTTGCTGTATCACAATTTCCTCCGTTACAGTATGGTCCAACAAGAACAATACCCTGACCGCTTGGTGAAACCAAAGTAAATTGCACTCTTCCTTTTCCTTGGTTGGTTTCAAATGCTAAGGCTACTTTCTCAATATCTTTTGCTGTAAGGTTATTAAAACCTGAAACTTCAAAATTGAAGTAATTTCCGTTTCCGGCATTAATTGATCCTTCTGTAAAGTTTCCGAAACAGTCACTATCAACATAAGTAACAGATGGGTTTGGATCACAATTGTCACTCGGATTTTTAACATTTCCGGTGGCTGAAGGATCAAGATTCACCTGACAGTTTGCATCTGTATTTATCGTAATGTCATCTGGTGTTGTAAATGTAGGAGCTATATTGTCATCTACTGTTATCGTTCTGGAAACAGATGCTAATGCTCTTCCGCAAGAATCAGTAGCGGTCCAAGTTTCAATTACTTTTCCGTTACAATATCCTTCAACAATTGTGGTGAACGTTGAGGGGTTAGAAATTCCGTTTAATAAACAAGCTCCGCTTAATCCATTTGAAAACGGAATTGTGCTCGATTCCGGAACTTTTCCACAACTTACTGTTATTGGTTCTAATGCTGTCATAGTAGGCAAAGCAGCCGGACTTACAGTAATGGTTCTTGACACCGGAGTCAAAGCTCTTCCGCAAGAATCAGTAGCCGTCCAAGTTTCGGTTACTGTTCCACCGCAAGCACCAGGTGTTGCTGAGAAGGTAGACGGATTAGAAGTACCGCTGATTAAACAACCACCGTTTAATCCGTTAGAGAAAGAAATGGTAGAAGGTGCCGGAAGTGCTCCACACGCTACAGTTGTATCAGCCGGAGCTGTCATGGTAGGCAAAGCAGCCGGACTTATTGTAATAGTTCTAGAAACAGGAGCCAAAGCTCTGCCGCAAGAATCGGTAGCCGTCCAAGTTTCAGTTACCGTTCCTCCGCAAGCATTAGGTGTTGCTGAGAAGGTAGACGGATTAGAAGTACCGCTGATTAAACAACCACCATTTAATCCGTTAGAGAACGCAATGGTAGAAGGTGCCGGAAGTGCTCCACACGCCACAGTTGTATCAGCCGGAGCTGTCATGGTAGGCAAAGCAGCCGGACTTATGGTAATGGTTCTTGACACCGGAGCCAAAGCTCTTCCGCAAGAATCGGTAGCCGTCCAAGTTTCGGTTACCGTTCCTCCGCAAGCACCAGGTGTTGCTGAGAAGGTAGACGGATTGGAAGTRCCACTAATTAAACAACCACCATTTAATCCGTTAGAGAACGCAATGGTAGAAGGTGCCGGAAGTGCTCCACACGCTACAGTTGTATCAGCCGGAGCTGTCATGGTAGGYAAAGCAGCCGGACTTATGGTAATGGTTCTTGACACCGGAGCCAAAGCTCTTCCGCAAGAATCGGTAGCCGTCCAAGTTTCAGTTACCGTTCCTCCGCAAGCACCAGGTGTTGCTGAGAAGGTAGACGGATTGGAAGTACCACTAATTAAACAACCACCATTTAATCCGTTAGAGAACGCAATGGTAGAAGGTGCCGGAAGTGCTCCACACGCTACAGTTGTATCAGCCGGAGCTGTCATGGTAGGCAAAGCAGCCGGACTTAYRGTAATGGT
>NZ_SJPE01000029.1 GCF_004329815.1 Flavobacterium silvisoli
TATAAAGGGCAGAACCAGAATAAGTAAGATAGGAAATGCTAAACTTAGAAATCTTCTCTTTATGTGCAGCTTTACAGCCTGTAAATGCAATAAAGCCTGTAGAGAGATTTATGAAAGAATTACAGCAAAAGGGAAGAGTAAAAAACTGGCATTAATAGCTGTTTGTAATAAGCTGTTAAGACAGGCTTTTGCCATCGCAAAATCAGGAGTCGAATACAATAAAGAGTACAGAAGCCCTATGCCTAAATTTATTTAAAAAATATCATTTTTTATTTGGTTGCAAGCACAGTTCTTTGTTATAGGCAGTGCTATTTTTTAGTTAACTTCTTTTTTAAATTAGCTTTTTTTTCGTTCGCTAACTGAGGAATAACAGTATTTATAAATTTATCAAAATCATTCTTACCGATTACTTCTAAGATTGCTTCACCTAATTTATAAACCTTTGTTTCTTTGGGTTTAGGAATAAAATGGTTTTTGTCGCTATCTGCAGCTTTTGCGTTTTCTATTGCCTCAACGAAATTAGGTAAAAACTTTAATGGATCGTAACCTCCTTTTTCAAATGTTGATATTTCAGTTTTGAATTCACCACAACTAACAGAATTCGAAATTTTAATATCTGATTTTTTATGAAAATATAGCCAAACTTCAAAGCAAGGATTGCTAATCACAATATTCCAATTTGGAAATTGTTCGCAATAAGATGCAACCTCTCTCAATTGTTCTTCTGACCATCTGTCAACATCCATTACAATCCATAGGTCATCATCATTATTTAAACCTTCTTTTTCGATATATCTAACCGCTCTATCAAGAACCCATTTCGGAGCAGATTTGTTTGGGTTTATCGAAAGAGCTTCTTCTTCACTAACAATGTCTTCAATAACATCAACCGCAATTTTTTTGGAAAGATATCGAAGAATCTTAAAATAATCTGGTTCTCTTTTACTTCCTTCGCATGCAATTGCAAATAACTTATAGTCTCTTACTAGTTCTACAGGAACATCTCTTGTATAGCCTCTTTTCTTACGCATCATTTTGTTCCCATTTTAAGTCTTCTAAATGAGCAAGAAATGGAATTGCTCCAAATCTCCCCTTCAAATAACCTTTTCTAATATCTAAATCGTAGCGTGGTTTAAATTCACTCAATGAATATAATTGAGTACTTCCACTATTCTTGCTTTTTTCAGAAAACCATATTTCATCTTGTCTAAAGATATCCAAATCAAGAAGGTTTGATTCATGAGTCGTAAAAACTAATTGTCCAATTGTATTTTTATTACTCATAATTTTTTGAACTAAACTTTTAAGTAAAGCAGGATGTAAACTTTGGTCGATTTCATCTATAATAAAGCAAACTTCAGTGTTTAAAATTCCATCAAAGGCTGGAATAAAGTCTAATAATCTTTGAGTACCGTCTGATTCTTCTGTTAAGTCAAATGATACTTTTTTGCCTTCATTATTGAGGTGTTTTGAAATTACTTTTTTTACAATGTATTTCCCTTTTTCCTTAGTTATTAAAACTCCTCCAGTTTCTGTATTTAAAAGGACATTATGCCCATTCTCTATGTCTTGGATTACCTCTTTTTTTGTGGACTCATCCTCATCTCCAAAATATTTATCAATATCAATGTTTTCGATATCTAACTCAGCTACGCCCGTGTCAAAAGTCTCTAGCATTCCGTTTGCAAAGTTATTAAATCGATTAGATGATGTCAATGCAGGAACTAAGTTTTGAAATTTACTACCAGGATGTATTACTATAATTTGCTTCTCAATAACAAATCTCGAAGCTGTTATTTCTTTAATATTTAATTCATCGGATTTGCCTAATAATAATTCTCCGGATTTTAATAAGTTGCTTTCCATTAACTCAATCAATAGCTTTTGTCTTTGAGTTCTCTTGTACTTATCTGCAATTTTAATTGAAGATTTTCCTGATTTAAGGGTCTTACGCTCAAATATCATTTTATCTTCAACATTAATTCCGGATTCATAGAGCCATTCTTCAACAACTGTAATATTGTTAAAACTAACTCCATATGCATAGATTTTCTTCTCAATTGAAAACTCTATTTCGAAGGAAATGGGCTTAGTCTCATTTAACTTATCAAGCTTAAATTTTTTACTATTTACGGATCTTAATAAGTATCCATTAGTAACTGATTCTTGTAAGAACTCAACCGCTTTAATCAAATTTGATTTTCCCGCACCATTGGCTCCGTAAATGGCAGCGGCCTTAAGCACATCAATTTTGCCTAAATTATATACGTGATGTTTATGGGTTTTAAATGAACCCGCCAACATATTAAATTCTTTTTCTTCATTAAATGAAAGAAAATTGCTAACAACAAATCTTATAAGCATAACTTTTATTTTATAAGACAAATATAAACGATTATTTCTCTTAAATGGCTAATATTTTCTTAAATTAATTTCAATGTCAAATTTAAAGAGAAAATATCGTTTTTAAATACTCTGATTTGCTAAAAATGAAGTTGATGTCATGTCCTAAAATACGTTGACCGTTTTAGGTTATTAATTGAATCAAATTTACAGAATTAATTGATAAGTTTAAGCTGCTTTTTTAGCATAGGATTTATAGGGTTGTTTATCATATTGTTTGTGTACTATTTGCGGTGTTTTTAAATCTAAACTCCAATGTAAACGTTTGTTGTTGTATATGTTTACAGCTTCGGCTATCATTTTTTGAGCGATTTCAATATTTCTAATAGTGTTTTTTAGCCCGAACTCATACTTCAAAATTCCGTTAATTCTTTCAGCTACTGCGTTTTCATACG
>NZ_SJPE01000003.1 GCF_004329815.1 Flavobacterium silvisoli
CTTGTTCTATAGCTGTAACAATAGTACGTTTTTGAAGGTTTGTATAACTCCTGCGTTTGATTTTTTCTTGATATTCGGGTGAACCATAATCCCTCATCCAACCATCTAACGATGCTTTTCCTAATCCATAAATCCGGGTAGCTTCTTTTCTAGGCAATCCTTGTTCAACTTCTTTGACAATTTTTAAAATCAAGCGTTTGTCATAACGGCTCTGTTTGTGCTCCCGTGAAGCATAAATCTCTTGTGCAGGGTTTTCCATATACACTTTTTTAGTGTATAGCTATTTTAGGACAAGACAACACAACAAATAGAAAACTACCTCAACAGTCAACCCGAGCCCAAACGCAGTGAGATGCATATTTTGCATGAGCTTATCCTGAAAATAATGCCGGACGCACAGCTATGGTTTTTGGATGGCAAAAACAACGAAGGCAAAATAATATCCAATCCCAATATTGGCTATGGGCTACTCAACCTGCATTATACCGGCGGTAAAACGAAAGCCTTTTACCAAATCGGGATGAGTGCCAATACCGGCGGAATCTCTCTTTACATTATGGGCATTAAAGACAAAGCCTATCTGGCTCAAACGTTTGCCCGACAATTGGGAAAAGCCAACGTGAGTGGATATTGCATCCATTTCAAGTCACTGAAAGATCTGAATATGACTGTTCTGGAGGAAATCATCCGTTTTGGAAGTGGGCCCAAGTAAAATTTAACCGACATCGTGCTTCATTTATTCGAAAGATTAGATATTTTTACCTTGGCGGGGATGCTTGATTTTCGATTGCCATTTTTAAAATCATTACATTCCGCAGAGCAGTTATTATTTAGCCAAAATCCATCCTATTGTAAAGCCTGTTTTTATGAAAACATTCCTCTTCTCCTTTTCTTTTTTCCTTTTCGGATTACACCTCAGCACGGCTCAAAGCATTTCGCTGCAAATTACCGATGCTAACACGGCCGAAAGCATTCCGTTTGCCAATATAAAGGTAAACAACACTACCCATCTGATTTCTAATGCCGAGGGCTATTGTACGCTTTCGGAAAAATTCAATGCCGATGCGACCCAAGTGGTGGTTTCGTATTTGGGTTATGTGCCGGCAGAGATTACGTTAGGCGAACTCAAAGCCAACGAATACAAGGTAAAGCTGGTTCCGGCTATAGTAGAACTGGAGACGTTGACCATCAAAAACGAACGCCCCAATGCTGACAGTATCATGGCTGCCGTGCGAAAGAATTTAAAAGTACATTACAAAGGAAACGGGCTGGCCTTTAAAGACCAACTCTTCACCCGAAACAGCAGCGGTTTTGTGCCGAAAAAAGTTGACATTACCGTTGACAAATCAACCGGTTTCAGCAAAGAGCAACTCAAAACCACCAATGCCGATTTGAAGATTTTCGGAGATAAACTCATCAAACAACCGCCTTTTGGCTTCAAAGACCTGCTTTGTCATTACTACACTACCCTAACCACGAAAAATGACAAACCCCTCTTTATTTCCAAACTTGAAGCGGTAAAGGCTGCCTCGCTTCGCAATAGTGAACAGGCCGTTTCGTTAGAAGACATGAATGAAATGGTAGAAAAAACCTTCCTGAAACATTTAGACCCCAACAAGTTTTACCGTTTGAAAAGCGGACTTTTTGGTTCGAGAGATACGATTTCGCTCAAAGAAGGAATACACGACAAAAACAGCAAAGCAAAACCGGAAACCACTCTCTCCAAAGCGAGAACCGATATGATGACGACCTTGTATCGTAATAACTTCATGCAAAGTGAGAAGTTTGATTTTTTAAGCCAACTCGAATATTACACATACACTTACGAAGGCAAGACTTATAAAAGCGATGAAGACTATGTATACATCATTCGCTTCACTCCTGACAAGAGCAAGGCTAAATACACCGGAAAGCTCTACATTTCAGCTACCGATTATGCTGTAGTGCGCTGCGATTATACATTAGCCGAAGGCAAAACATTGAACAGTTTTAACATGAAGTTCCTGTTGGGCGTCAAAAGTTCCGAAAACGTGAGCAAGGGCACCATCATTTATAAAAAGAATCCCGTAGGAACCGGATATTACCTGCAGTATGCCTCTATGGAAACCGGGCAGTACATCTATCTAAACCGTCCGCTTAAATTTATAGAGTTAACCGATGCCGAGAAAGATGTGGTGTCTTTTAATTTAAAAATAGAAGGCAATATGGTAAAGAAAACCGAATTGCTGAACCTGAACCGAGAAGAAACCAGCAATGCAGTGGTTGAGCAGTTCAAAGAAAATGATTTCAACTACACCCCACTGAAACGCTACGACCCTGCCTTCTGGAAAGAGTACAGCGTTATAGAACCTCTGGAAGCTATGAAGCAATTGAAGGCAGAAGAGTAAAACACCTTAATTTAAAGCACAAAAAAAGCCGTCCAATAACTGAACGGCTTTTCTCAACTAATCATAATTTAACCCAACATTAAATTATTTCCATCCGCCACCCAAGTCGCGGTAAACGTGTACAGCTGCATTGAGCTGTGCTTTTTTGGTTTCGATTAACTCCAGTTTGGATTCGAGCGCATCGCGTTGTGTCATCAACACCTCGAAATAATCAGCACGGGCAGAACGGAATAAATCGTTAGCCACTTCGATAGAACGGTTCAAAGCAGCCACTTGTTTAGACTTCAACTCATAACTTTTATCCAAATTACTGATGTTAGAGAGTTGATTGGACACTTCTAAATAGGCATTTAAAATAGTACGGTCATAGTTGTATAAAGCCTGAAGCTGGCGGGCATTGGCACTGGCAAATTCGGCTTTAATGGCATTGCGGTTAATCAAAGGAGCTGCAATATCACCAGCCAACGAATACAATACCGATTCGGGGAACTTCAACAAATACGACGTTTTAAAAGCCTGTAACCCGTAAGAGGCCGATATACCTAATGAAGGATAGAATTCAGCACGCGCCACTTTTACATCCAGTTTAGCGGCTGCCAATTCCAATTCAGCCTGCTTCACATCCGGACGGTTAGCCAACAATTGCGAAGGAATACCCGATTTGACTTCGGAAGGCAACAAACTTAAAAAATCGCTGTTGTCTCTTTTAATTTCCTGCGGATAACGCCCCAACAGGAAATTGATTTTGTTTTCGGTTTCCTTTATTTTTTGCAATGTTTCAAACTCCATGCTTTGTGATGCCAACACTTCGGCCTGGAACTTTTGAACGGCCAACTCGGTGGCACGCGCTGCTTCTTTCTGTACTTTCACCACTTCCAGAGCATTGGTTTGCAATTGAATGCTTTGTCTGATGATGGCTAATTGGCTGTCTAAGGCCAATAATTCGTAATAGGAGTCCGCCACTTCTGCTACCAGATTGGTCAACACGAAGTTTTTCCCTTCAATAGTAGACAGGTAACGGCTGATGGCTGATTTCTTGGCGTTGTGCAGTTTTTTCCACACATCTACTTCCCAGTTGGCATACGCTGCGAGGGAGAAATCAGTTAACGGATCGGGCATTTCTTTCCCCGGTTCGATATCGGTGGTTGCATCTCCGGCACCTTGACTGGTATAACGACCCACCTTCTCCACTCCGGCTCCGGCTTTTACTCCTACCGTAGGCAATAAGGCTCCTTTGCGCACACGAATATCGTTTTTGGCGATTTCAATTTCCTGCAGCGTAATCATCAACTCCTGATTATTTTTTATGGCGGTATCGATTAACTCCACCAAATTAGGATCTTTGAAATACTTTTTCCACGGCAGTGTAGCTGTATTGGTCGTATCCGTAACCGCAGTGGCGTTACCATACTTATCGGGCACAGAAGCCGTAGCTTTTGTAGGTGCTATATCGGGTGTTTTACAGCTTCCTAAAAGGAGTAATAAGGCTGCGGTTGCAATACTATTTTTAATCTTCAAATTTTCCATCGTGTTTGTAAGGTTCGGTTTGTTCTGTTAAAGGATATTCATTTTCATAGCGAGCCAATTTCGATTTTTCGGCTAATCTTCCAAAGATGTAATACAATCCAGGAATTACCATCAATCCGAAAATAGTTCCGATTAACATTCCTCCTGCGGCTGCGGTACCAATGGTACGGTTTCCGATAGCTCCCGGTCCGGTAGCCAATGCCAACGGAATCAAACCGGCAATAAAGGCAAACGAAGTCATCAAAATAGGGCGGAATCTGAGAGCAGCTCCCTGCAAGGCAGCATCTTTGGTAGAGATCCCCTCTTCGGCTTTTTTCTGAACGGCAAACTCAACAATCAACACGGCATTCTTACCGAGGAGTCCGATGAGCATTACCATGGCCACCTGAGCGTAGATGTTATTTTCCAATCCTAACATATAAAGGCTTAAAAAAGCACCGAAGATTCCGGTTGGTAACGAAAGAATGATAGGCAAAGGCAGTATGAAACTTTCGTATTGGGCCGACAGAATTAAGTATACAAACCCGAGACACACCAAGAAGATATAGAGAGCTTCGTTTCCGCGAGACACCTCATCTTTGGAAATCCCAGCCCAGTCGATTCCGAAGCCTCTCGGCAAGGTTTTTTCGGCCACTTCCTGAACTGCTTTAATGGCATCACCACTACTGTAGCCCGGAGCCGGTGTTCCGCTCACCTCAGAAGAGTTATACAGATTGTGTCGGGTAATTTCCGATAAGCCGTATACTTTTTCCAAATGCATGAAATCAGAATAAGGAACCATTTGGTCTTTATCATTTTTGACATACAATTTGAGCAAATCAGTAGGCAAAGCGCGGTATTGCGGACCGGCCTGTACAATAACTTTATACGGACGGTCAAATCGGATGAAACTCGTTTCGTAGTTAGAACCCACCAAAGTAGAAAGATTATCCATAGCTTTTTCTATGGTAACCCCTTTTTGCTCGGCTAACTCGTTGTCAATTTTAAGCATGTATTGCGGGAAACTTGCCGAATAGAACGTAAAGGCAGACCCCAGTTCCGGGCGTTTTTTCAATTCTTTTACAAAATCATTGCTCACCTGCTCCATTTTGTGATAATCACCGCTTCCGGCTTTATCCATCAAACGGAGCTCGAAACCTCCTGCTGCTCCATAACCCGGGATGGCCGGCGGTTGGAAAAACTCGATGTTGGCACCCGGAATTTCTTTGGCTTTTTTCTCTAACTGCTCTATGATTTCGGCAGCCGATTCTTTACGTTGGCTCCAGTTTTTCAAATTAATTAAACACGTTCCCGAGTTGGAACCTGTTCCTTCGGTAAGTACCTCATAACCCGCCAGAGAGGAAACCGAAGCCACTCCGTCAATGTCTTCAGACGCTTTTTGCAACTCCAAAGCAATTTGGTTCGTACGCTCCAAGGTAGAACCGGGTGGAGTTTGAATGATGGCATATATCATCCCCTGGTCTTCACTAGGAATGAATCCGGAAGGCAACTTATTGCTCAGCAGAAAAATTCCGACGCAGAAAACCAAAAGAAAAGGCAGGGTAATTGCTTTTCGGGTGATAACTTTGGTCAACAATTTGTGGTATTTGCCTGCACCAATGGTAAACATGTTGTTGAATTTATCCAAAAATCGGTTTACAGGAGTTGGTTTTCTCTCGTGTCCGTGATGGTTTTTAAGAATCAAGGCACACAAAGCCGGTGTTAGGGTCAGAGCCACAACTCCCGATAAGATGATGGAAGAAACCATGGTAATAGAGAACTGACGGTAGAAAACACCAACCGGTCCCGACATGAAAGCCACCGGAATGAACACCGAGGCCATTACCAATGTGATGGCTATAATCGCACCACTGATTTCGTGCATGGCTTCTTCTGTAGCTTTGAGTGGAGAGAGTCCTTTTTCCTCCATTTTGGCGTGGACGGCCTCGATGACGACAATCGCATCATCCACTACAATACCGATAGCCATTACCAAAGCAAAAAGCGAAATCAGGTTTAGGGTAATTCCAAATGCCGACATTACTGCAAAGGTTCCGATGAGCGATACCGGAACGGCTATGGTTGGAATCAGAGTAGAACGCCAGTCACCCAAAAACAAGAATACCACTATAGCTACCAATATAAAAGCTTCGAACAACGTATGGATTACTTTTTCGATAGAAGCATCCAAGAATCGAGAAGCGTCGTAGCTGACTTCATAATGCATTCCTTTGGGGAAAGTTGTTTTCTGCAAATCAGCCATTAAGCTTTTCACATTTTCAATTACCTCACTCGCATTGGAACCGTATGACTGTTTGATGCTGATAGCGGCTGAAGGTTTCCCGTTCAACGTTGAGTAAATATCATACATAGTAGAACCGAACTCTATATCGGCTACATCTTTCAGGCGTACAAACTCACCATCCGTTTTGGCTTTCAGGATGATATTGCCATAATCTTTTTCATTGCTGTAACGGCCTGGGTATTTTAAGATATATTCAAACGACTGTGAGCGTTTACCGGAACTCTCTCCCGTTTTTCCGGGAGAAGCCTCTAAACTCTGGGCACTGAGTGCTTCCATCACTTCATCAGCCGAAATGTTATAAGCCGTCATCCTGTCGGGTTTTAACCAGATACGCATGGCATATTCACGTGTACCGATGATATCGGCATCCCCAACTCCTTTTACCCTTTTAATTTCTGAAAGCAGGTTGATATCGGCAAAGTTGAACAGAAACTTTTGATTGGCTTTAGGGTCATCACTATATACATTGACATACAAAAGCATGTTCGGTTCTTCACGAGTAATTTTCACTCCTTCACGCACTACCAAAGGAGGTAATTTATTGATGGCCGATGAAATGTGGTTTTGCACGTTGATGGCGGCTACGTTAGGATCAGTCCCTAAATCGAAAACAATCTGAATGGTACATTCACCGTCATTTCCGGCATCAGAATCCATGTATTTCATTCCGGGAATTCCGTTCAGGGCTCTTTCCATCGGAATGATTACCGACTTGATGAGCAACTCATTGTTGGCTCCCGGATATTCCGCTGTAATATTCACCTTGGGTGGTGAGATAGAAGGGAATTGGGTAACAGGAAGTTTTACCAAAGATAAAATTCCTAAAAAAATGATGATCAATGAGATCACGATAGACAGAACTGGTCTGCGAATAAATTTTTTAAACATAAGTGTTCGCTTTTATGTACAACTAGTCTGCTTTTAATTTTAGTGATTGAAGCACTTTTTTCGGGTCTTCAAATTTGGTTTCAACCTTCTGGTCGTCTTTCACTTTCTGAATACCTTCTACCAGGAAGCGTTCATCGGCACTCAAGCCCGAATCGAGTATATAAATATCCGGAAGCTCGTATGCTACCTTAATGTTTCTTGATTTTACGGTACCGTCTTTTGCTACGATGAACACGTATTTTTGATCCTGTATTTCATAGGTAGCCTTTTGAGGAATGATGATGGCATTTTTTACCGGAATTGTCATTTGAACTTTTCCGGTTTCACCATTTCTCAGCAATTTATCTGGGTTAGGGAAACTGGCGCGGAAGGCGATGTTTCCGGTTTCATTATCAAATTCTCCTTCAATAACTTCAACTTTACCCTTGTACTTCAAAAGGTCGCCATTGGCTAATACCAAACCAACATTGTCGTTGTTGTGGAGCTTGGCGTTATTTTGATAATTGATGTACTCGGGTTCTGAAACATTGAAGTAGGCGAACATTTTAGTGTTGTCTGACAACGAGGTCAACAATTCACCTTCGTCAATTAAGCTTCCCAATTTTTTAGGAATTCGGTCAATAGTTCCCGAAAAAGGGGCGCGGATTTCGGTAAAAGACAAGTGCAGTTTAGCCATAGCAACTTCGGCTTTGGCTTGTTCAAACTTAGCTTGAGCCATAGCTTGTTCGCTTTTGGACACTACATTTTTGTCGGCAAGCATTTTGGCATTTTGCAATTCGATTCCGGCAGCCTTGGCTTCGGCTTCGGCCCTTTGCAATTCGGCTTCATACAACTGAGGCATGATGCGGAACAATACCTGTCCGGCCGTTACGTATTGTCCTTCATCAACATAGATGTTTTGCAGAAAACCCTTTTCCTGAGCGCGAATCTCAATATTGCGAACAGATCGGATTTGTGACACATAGTCTTTGGTAAACGAAGTGTCGATAACAGCGGCATTGGTTACGGTAAATTTGGTAATTTCTTCTTTTTCTTCTTTTTTGGTTGTGCAACTTACCAAACACAACATGGCAACTAGGCCAGTGAAAATTACATTTCTTTTCATGGTTTTAATGGAATTGGAGCGATTTTACGCGTTGGATTCAGAAATTTTACGGATGTAAATACAGGCAGTCAAGGCCTAATCTTGAGAATCATGCCAAAGCAGAAAGATTAGTCCACACCCACACAGGCACTACTGAACGTACCTGATGCGACTGCCCGTAGGCGGCAATCAAATTCTCAGAGTTCTGTTTTTGATGTAAATCGGAGCTGAAATCCGAATGTAAGCCTTTGAAGTGGCAAGGCTTTTATTGTAGTAATTTAAATGAGTAAAATAAGAATACAAGGCAGACCAATTCTTGAACAAACTACCGGCAATGGTAACAAAATCGTTGTCAGTACTTTGTTTTACCTCATCACCCCCCGAATGTTCTTCTTCAAGGTCGAAATCAGAATCATCGATTACAAGGGTAAATTGGTCAGCAGCATTGAATTTTGTCTGATGACTTTCAGATACGGCAGCAGTAATTCCAAGATGGGCAGTTTGAGACTGGGTATTGGCATAAAAAGTATGGCCGCCACCGCAGAACAAAAAACACAAATATCCTAAAAACGCTACTATTCTCATTTGGAGGCCAAAATTAGAAAAAAAATGAAACGAAGAAAGAAAAAAAACACAGTTGTAACAAGTAAAATATTACAAAAAATTATTTATTCGGTTAGTTCATTAAAAATTAAATTGTTAGACAAGTCCAATCAAATCAGACTTTACTATTTGAAGTTCAAATTTTCAAAAAAACAGATTAAAATAAAATGAAGATGATTACCCGAAGCGATGAAAGTAAATTGTTAATAGAATATTACTAGGATGAAACTGTTTTTTTTTATTACCTTTATGAACCCGTACATCCTCCTAACCCGAAGTAATAACTCTATGAGTTTCAAGAAAACTTGGACTAAATTTTCAAAATGGTTTTTAACAAGGCCCAACACTACGGGTGCACTTGCCTCTTTATTATTATTAATACTCTTGAGCGTGGTGATAGGATTGCGCTACAGAGTGATTAAAGAAAATCAGCAACATGAAATGTCAAACATCATTAATGTTGTGCATCAAAACATTCAACAGGTTTTAAAAAACAGTTATACAGCTACGCTTACGCTGGCCATGACAATCAATGACAAGGGAATTCCGGAAAATTTTGATATTATAGCGCCACAGTTGGTCAATTCCAACGCCAGTATAGATGCCGTTCAATTGGTTCCCGGTGGTATTATCAAATATGTGTATCCTTTGAACGGAAATGAAAGTGCCATTAACTATGACATCTTAAACACCCCGAGTGTTCAAAAAGAAGCCAGAAAATCGATAAAAACAAAACTGATATACTTTGCCGGCCCTCTCAAACTCAAGCAGGGCGGCATTGGAGTTGTGGGTCGATTACCTGTTTTTAAGAACAATAAATTCTGGGGGTTTTCTGCCGTGATTATTAAACTGGAAACCTTGTTCAAGCTTTCGGGTATAGAATCTATCAACAACAGTAAATATTACTTTCAGTTTTCAAAAGTAAACCCCGATACTCATAAAGAAGAATTTTATCTTCCGGAAAAAGAAGATTTCTCTAAAAAATACTATCAAACCATAACCATACCTGACGGTGATTGGAAACTGTATCTCATTGCCCGTGAGAAAAACGGAATACTACATCAGGTTACTACTTCTACCATTTTAGGGTTATTACTGGCTTTAATGTCGGGACTTTGGGTTGCCTCTATCATGAAAAAACCGGCCAAACTGCAATTGCAGATATACGAACAAGCCAAAAAAATATTGTACAATGAAGCCGAATTCAAAACTATTTTTGAACAGGCCCCGGTAGGCATAGCCCGTGTAGATGCACAAAATGGGAATTTCATTACAGTAAACGATGAATATTGTCGAATTTTGGGATATACTGAGAGTGAACTAATTCAAATGAATTTCCAATCCCTGACCCATCCGGATGATGTGGAAGATGATATTGCCAATATGGACTTACTCAAAAAAGGAGTCATTAATGAATTTGACAAAGAAAAGAGATACATCCACAAATCGGGAAGAACGGTTTGGGTGAATCTGATTGTTTCGAAACTGTGGAAAAAAAATGAAACACCTACCAACAATATTGCCATTATAGAGGATATTACCGAAAAAAAGAGAGCCGAGGAAGAGCTGAAACAATCTTTTGAAATTGTATCAGAACAAAACAAACGACTGCTCAATTTTTCCTATATCGTATCGCACAACCTGCGTTCACACACCAGTAATATTGAAACCATTTCGAGCTTTTTGGAAACTGCCGAAACCAAAGATGAACGCGATGAAATGATTGGTTTGCTCAAAAAAGTATCGGCTTCTTTAAACGAAACCATGAGCAACCTCAACGAGGTTGTAAGCATCAGAACCAATATTAATCTGACTATTGAACGTTTAAATCTTCATGAATATATTGAAAAAGCCAAGACTGTTCTAACCGAACAAATTGCCAAAAAGAAAGCTACCATTTACAATGAAGTAGACCCTACAATAGAGGTGAAATACAATACCGCCTATCTGGAGAGTATTCTTTTAAATTTCATTTCCAATGCCGTGCGGTACAGTCATCCTGACAGAAAGCCGGAAATATTCATTTCCTATGATTCCGATTCAAAAACCATGAAAATAAAAGATAATGGTATTGGTATTGACATGGCCAAAAACGGCGATAAATTATTCGGTATGTACAAAACGTTTAACAATAATCCCGACTCAAAAGGAATCGGTTTATTCATCACCAAAAGCCAAGTGGAAGCCATGGGCGGAAAAATTGAAACCGAAAGTGAACTCAATAAAGGAACTACATTTACCATTTATTTCAAATGAAAAACAAAGTAATCTGCATAATTGATGACGATCCTATTTATCAATTACTGATCAATAAGATTATTGCCATGTCGGAAACCGAATATGATGTTGTTTCCTTTAAAAATGGTAAAGAAGCCTTGGACAGTTTTAAGGCTGATTTGGAAAAAAACAAAAAAATGCCCGAAATTATTCTGCTCGATATTGAAATGCCCATCATGGATGGTTGGGATTTTATGACGCAAATCGAAAAGTCGCTCTCCGGAAAAACAGATCAGACGGCTATTTATATAGTTAGTTCTTCGATTGCTTATGAAGATAAAGAAAAGGCCAAAACATTTCCAGAAATAATGGGTTATTTTTCAAAACCAATTGACAGCAGTAAGATTTTAGAAATAACCAAACACGTGACTAAAGGTGAATAACGTTATACTTTGCTCCGTTTTTTCATCTCAAATTATCATACTTTTACGCCTTTAATTATACAATAATGCCGGAACTTTTAGGATATATCGGAGCTTTATGCATAGGATTAGTATTGGGTATTACGGGTGGAGGCGGCTCTATATTAACCGTTCCGATTTTGGTGTATGTACTGCATTTAAACCCTCTGATTGCCACGGCTTATTCTCTTTTCATTGTGGGTACAACTTCTGCTTTCGGAACCATCAGCAATTTTAAAAAAGGATTGGTCGCTCCAAAAACAGCCCTGCAATTTGCCATACCATCTGTAATAGGTGTTTACCTCACCCGAAAATTCATCATACACCTCCTACCCGATGTTATTTTCTATTTTGGTTCCTCTCAGCTCAACAAAGCCACATTTCTGATGCTGATTTTTGCTGTAGTCATGTTTTTGGCAGCCTATTCTATGCTCAAACCGGCAAAAGTGGTGAATGAAAAAGAGGAAAAAAACAAAAACCCGTACATGGTTGTCATTCAATTATTTTTTGTCGGGATTTTAATTGGTATGATTGGAGCCGGCGGTGGTTTTTTGATTATACCGGCTTTAGTACAATTAGCCAAGTTACCCATAAAAAAGGCAATCGGCACATCATTGTTGATTATTACCATTAATTCACTGATTGGTTTCCTGGGCGATGTGCAAAACAGCACTATTGACTGGACTTTTTTACTGACATTCACGTCGATATCCATAGTGGGAATAATCATTGGCCTGAGAATTCAACAGCACATCAATGAAAAACTGCTGCGCAAAATATTCGGATTCTTTGTTTTAGCCATGTCCGTTTTGATTTTGTATAAAGAAGTTTTTTCATAAAGTATTTCTAAATGCACGCCGTTTTAAACCACTATTCTTTAATTTTGTACAAATCTTTTTCTTATGAAAATCGAACAAATATACACCGGATGCATTGCCCAAGCGGCCTATTATTTAGAAAGCAACGGCGAGGCAGCCATCTTTGACCCGTTGCGCGAAGTGCAGCCTTACTTAGATAAAGCACAAAAAGATAATGCCAAAATAAAATACATTTTCGAAACCCATTTTCATGCTGATTTCGTCTCAGGACATTTGGATTTGGCGAAAAAAAGCGGTGGAAAAATTGTATACGGTCCAACTGCCAACCCTGAGTTTGAAGCCATCATAGCCGAAGACCATCAAGAGTTTAAAGTAGGTAATTATACCATAAAAGCGTTACACACTCCAGGTCACACTCTGGAAAGCACCTGTTACTTACTCATTGATGAAAACGGCAAGCAACACGGAATCATTACCGGAGATACGCTTTTCATAGGCGATGTTGGCCGTCCTGATTTAGCACAAGCCCTGACAGAAGAATTGACTCAGGAAAAACTGGCTTCTTATCTCTTTGATTCGCTACGCAACAAAATCATGCCGCTTGCAGACGATTTAATTGTTTATCCGAGTCATGGTGCCGGCAGTGCTTGCGGTAAAAACATGAGTAAAGAAACTACGGATACCTTGGGCAACCAAAAAAAGAGCAACTATGCGCTCAGAGCTGATATGACCAAAGACGAATTCATCAAAGAATTACTGGAAGGTCTAGGAACTCCACCAGCCTATTTCCCTCAGAATGTATTACTGAACATCAAAGGATACGAAAGTCTGGATACCGTAATGACAAAAAGTAAAATAGCGCTTTCGGCCAATGAATTTGAAGCAATAGCCAATCAAGGTGATGTGGTGGTTCTGGATGTGCGCCATGAAAATGATTTTGTAAAAGCCCATATTCCTAACTCAATCTTTATCGGCATTCAGGGTAATTTTGCTCCTTGGGTAGGTTCATTGCTGAGAGATGTTAATCAAAAACTGCTTTTAGTCATACCGGAAGGACGTGAAGAAGAAACCATCACGCGCTTGTCACGTGTAGGATTTGATCACGTTTTGGGTTACCTGAAAGGAGGTATAGATTCCTGGACTGCAGCCGGTTTTGAAACCGATTCGGTACCTTCAATCTCCCCCGAAACTTTTGCGCAACAACTCACTCCTGACAGTTTGGTGATTGATGCCCGTAAGCCCGGAGAGTTTGAAGCCGAACATGTAGAACATGCGATAAATCTTCCTTTGGATAACGTAAATGAAAACTTTCAAAGCATTCCGAAAGAGAGTACTTTCTTTTTGCATTGTGCCGGTGGATATCGTTCTGTCATCATGGCTTCCATCTTAAAATCAAGAGGCATTCACAATTTTATCAATATCGAAAAAGGAATGAACGGAATCAAGCAAACCTCGGCACCTTGTACACAATTTGTTTGTCCTTCCACGCAAAATAAATCATAAAAAAAGAATAATATCACCTTGTGCACTTACCAAATTAGATACATTTGCACAGAATTTAATAAACACATAATGAAAAAAATATTTGTTTTAGTAGCCGCAGCAACGACACTATTTTCATGTAGTAAAGTAGCCGATGGTGAATATTTGATTACCGGAAAAGTAAAAGGGTTGAAATCGGGTTTGGTTTTTTTACAAAAAGAAAATCCGAACGGAATGGGGTTGCTTACTGTTGATACCGTTAAAATTGTTGATGAAAAGTTCGAAATCAAAGGAAAAGCAGATGAACCGGCTATCAGTTTAATCGAAATACAAAAAGTAAATGGTAAAGTACCTTTTATTTTAGAAGAAGGGGAAATTACCATTGAAGTAGATAAAGACAGCATTTTTAAATCTAAAATTGCCGGTACGTACAGCAACGATGAGTTTTACAAATTCAATGAAGAATCGGGAAAAATCAAAAAAGGCTTGCAACAAAAAGTGATGGATTTTCAAATGAAAAACATGGCTAAAATGAATGAAGCCACCAAAAATAAAGACACTGCAACCATCAATACGTTGCGAAAACAATACGAAGACCTCCAAAAAGGGATTACCGATTTTACTTTTAACTACCCCAAAAGCCATCCGAAATCATTCATCAGCGTTTTGATTGTACAGGCTATGTTTAACAATCCTAAATTTAAACCTGCTGACATTGAGGCTGTATACAATACTTTGGATGAAACTTTAAAGAAAACCAAACCAGGTAAAAAAATCGTAGAGAATTTAGAAAACATCAAAAAACAGGAAAAAGCCAAAAGCAATGTAAGTATTGGTGCTATGGCTCCCAACTTCAAAGCTCCTAATCCGGAAGGTAAAATGGTGTCTTTAAAAGAAAGTTTGGGGAAAGCAACATTGATTGATTTTTGGGCTTCCTGGTGTGCTCCTTGCAGACAGGCTAACCCTTCTGTAGTTGCGCTTTACAACGAGTTTCATGCTAAGGGATTAAACATCATCAGTGTTTCATTAGACAACGATGCTGCAAAATGGAAAGAAGCCATTGCCAAAGATAAGTTGACTTGGACACAGGTTTCCAACCTAAAGGAAATGAATGATCCGATTGCGCTTCAATACGGCGTAAATCAGATTCCGTCTACTTTTTTATTAGGTGCTGACGGCAAAATTGTGGCTGTTGATTTGTCCGGTGAGGCATTGAAAGCAAAAATCAGTGAACTATTGGCTGCGAAATAAAATGCAAATGAGCATTACTTTTAAGAATCTCCTTCGGGAGATTTTTTTATTTTACTCAAAACCAAATCATTAAAAAAACCTTCAATAAAATACCCGGTTTTTGTTTGCGAACGTCAAAAGTGTTTTTATATTTGCAACCGCGCAAAGCGATGGGGAGATACTCAAGCGGCCAACGAGGGCGGACTGTAAATCCGCTGACTAAGTCTTCGCAGGTTCGAATCCTGCTCTCCCCACAAGAAAAAAAACAAAAGAACTCAAAACCCTGTAAATCTTAAGATTTGCAGGGTTTTTGCTTTTCAATGTGTTATTTTCTATTTAAAAAAACAGAAGTTTTACCTACCAACAAAAAGTCATACAACATATTTATCAAACCTTTGTGAATGGGAGTGTTGATCATTTTAATTTAAAATATGAAATTGTTGGGTATCTGGATATAAAATTTCAACAACCAGCACAGCTCATCTTTAAATCAAACTAAACAACTCTATTGATTTCATCAAGAAGGCAGCAAATCAGATTGTTTCATATTTTAAAAAAGACATAAATAAAATCCGTAACTTGGTACTTCTTTATAGTAATTCAAAGAATTATGGAGCCAATGACCACTTTAACAGAAGTTTTAGAAATTTTAAAGAAAGAGGGATACACTACAGATTTTAATCTTAAAAGTTCATGTCTGGCTTGTGTTGAAAATAATTTACAAATTAATCCGGAGGATTTTGTTGTTGACAGGCATTATCGGTTTGAAGCCGGCAATGATCCGGGTGACGAAGCAATCCTTTACGCAATTTCTTCCGAAAAATACAACTTAAAAGGCACTTTAATCAATGGCTACGGAATCTACAGTGATGACATTTCAAATGAAATGATGAGGGCTTTGCAGCCAAAACAACATTGACTTATAGTATTATCGAATAAATAAAAATTGTGAAAAATACTGACCGCACTTTTTTTGAAGGATTATATGGCAAAAGTTCTATTGATTTTGTGAATGGACTGGTTTACGTTCACCCTTTTGGCGTCATTGGAAAGGAAAACAATAACAATGTAAAACCTCACATTCACAACAATCAGTTTCAAATCTTTATCATTATCGAAGGTAGTACAATGCTGCTTCACAATGACGAAAGAATCCCTGTAGCAGCACCTTCTTTCATAACTATCCCCAAGAATACAGAACACGGTTTTGAACATCTTACGGAAATGAAAGGTTGGATTATCAGCCTCTCCGATGCCGTATTAGAACACATGATTAAAAGAGAAACCGAAGCAGTTATAGCCATAGAGACTTTTCAACTCACCGCGGTCACAAAAGATGATTTTTCCGAAACAGTCTTTAACAGTATGCTAGAGTGCGTAACAGAATACCAACAGGAAAATTTGGGAAAATTGTTAATGCTGGAAAGCATCATAGGCAAAATCATTGTACAATTGAGCCGGATTCCTAAAAGCACACCACTCAGAATCTTCAACAAAGACAATTCCTCCATCATTTATTTTCGGAGGTTTTCCCAACTCATTCGCGAAAGCCGTACCTACAAAAAAACCATCGAACAGTACGCTGCCGATTTAAATATTACGCCGGGCCATTTAAACCGTATTTGCAGCATCGTTGCCCAACAACACCCTAAAGAGGTCATCACCGATTTCTTTATCAATGAATCCAAATTCCTTTTGTCCGATATTGAAAAAAGCATCAATGAAATTGGATACGACATTGGCTTTGAAGACCCCAGTTATTTCTCCCGAATATTTAAAAAGAAAACAGGATTCACACCTAATGAGTTCCGAAAAACTATAGGTATCAAATCGTAATTTGCATCATTTGTGATAGTAATAGCGTAAAAGTCCTATTCCCAAAACGTGATTTCAAAATAACTTTGTCATAACAGTGAGCAAGTGCTTACTAACTGATTGAGTACTCACTAATTTCTGAAATCATGTCGCAAATTACAATCACCGGTATTGAGACTTTTATTGTAGACCTACCCACCATCAGGCCGCATCATCTTTCAATGGCGGTAATGCGAAAACAATCTATGGTTATCATCCGCCTTTTTGCCTCTGACGGAATTGAAGGTATTGGCGAAGCCACAACCATTGGGGGCATTTCGTATGCCGATGAATTTCCCGAAGGGATTAAATTAGCCATCGATACTTATTTTACACCGCTATTATTGGGCCAGGATTCTACCAAAATCAATTTCCTGATGAAACTACTCGATAAAAATATCTCAGGGAATAATTTTGCCAAATCAGGAATAGAAACCGCACTACTCGATGCCCAGGCCAAAAGGCTCGGCATATCGGTACACCAACTCTTTGGTGGTGCTATCTCAAACTCTTTGCCTGTACTTTGGACACTGGCCAGCGGTGACACCGATAAAGACATTGAAGAAGCTAATAAATTAATCCGTTCCAAAAAGCACAACGTTTTCAAACTCAAAATCGGCACCAAAAAGCCCGAGGAAGACATACAACATGTCACCGCCATCAAAAAAGCCTTGGGCAATGATATCAAAGTAACGGTAGATGTTAATCAGGCATGGAGCGAACAAATTGCTAAAAGAGCCATCCAAAAACTGCAGGATAATGGTGTAGATCTCATTGAACAACCCTTAGCCAAATATAATTTTGAAGGACTGGCACGACTCACCTCTTATTTTGAAGTTCCCATCATGGCCGATGAAGCAGCGGCAACCGTTCAGGATGCCTTTAAATTGGCCAAAATGAATGCCGCCAGTGTTTTTGCGCTCAAAATTGCCAAATCAGGCGGATTGACCAATATAGCGCGACAAGCGGCAATTGCTCAGGGAGCCGGAATTGCTCTCTATGGCGGCACCATGCTCGAAGGAACCATCGGAACCGCTGCTTCGGCACATATTTTTGCCACACTCCCAAATCTTGATTGGGGCACTGAACTTTTCGGGCCGCTTTTACTGACCGATGATATTGTTAAAAAACCAATCGCTTATGATAATTTCAGTCTAGAACTGCCAACCGGTTTAGGACTCGGCATTGAATTAGACATGAATCAAGTAGCAAAATATAAAAGAAAATAATATGGTATACGTAGTAGAAATGGATGTGCACATCCCCGAAACCTGGAGTGAAGAAAAACTGGCCGACATCACGGCAAAGGAAAAAGAATGCTCCCAAAAATGGCAGTCTTCCGGTAAATGGAAACACTTATGGCGTGTAGCTGGTCGATTCTCTAACATCTCTGTTCTTGAAGTAGACAGCCCGGAGGAACTGCACCAAATCATCAGCTCCCTGCCGTTATTTCCTTACATGAACATCAAAGTAACGAGCATTTGCAAACATCCCAACGCGATACGACAAACGCTATTATAATTTATAAAACAACTTAAAAACAATTAAAATTATGAAAAGAATGGATCAGGCACGCATAGATGCCGTTTTAAACTACATTAAATCAAAAGAAAAACCGGGACAAGGCAACGAAAGAGTGAAAGAAATTGTAAACCGAATGCTCAAAGATTTATTTAATATGATGGCTGATTTAGATATTACTTCCGAAGAGATGTGGCATGCGTGCGACTTTTTGGGAGAAATAGGCCGAAATGGTGAATGGGGATTGGTTTTTGCCGGAACCGGAATCGAACATTTTATAGATGTGAAAATGGACTGGGAAGATGAGCAGGCGGGAATCCATGCTAAAACACCACGCACCATCGAAGGACCGCTTTACATCGAAGGATCGCCAGTGTCAAAATCCTATGCCGAATTAGAAACAGAACCCGAACCGAATGCAGAACGACTATACATGAGCGGAATCGTAAAAGACGAAAACGGCAATCCGGTGGAAGGCGCTAAAATAGAAGTTTGGCACTGCAACACGAAAGGACTCTATTCGCATTTTGATTCCACACAACCCCGATTCAATTTAAGAAGAGCCATCATCACCGATAAAGACGGTAAATATGAATTCAAATCATTTGTTCCGGTGGGCTACTCTTGTCCTCCCGGTGGTTCTACCGATACCTTAATGGCGCTGTTAGGCAGACACGGGTCAAGACCGGCACACATTCACTTTTTTGTAACGGCTCCGGGATTCCGTAAACTCACCACGCAAATCAATATAGAAGGAGATCCACTTACTTATGATGATTTTGCCTTTGCCACACGGGAAGATCTGGTACCGCATGTAAAAAGAATACCAGCCGATCAAGCTGCTGCCTATGGTAAAAATGAGGCTTTCGCCAAAATTGATTTCGATTTTAATCTTATTAAAGATGCCGAAAATATTCCGGCAGGTGAAAACCACCGTTCCCACGCAAATATTTAATGACAACAGCATGCCAAAAGTTAAATTACAACACTTCGAATGCCAGTATCAGTACGATGATTTCGGACACGAGGAAACATTGGTTCTTTCCAATTCATTGGGTACCAATTACTCGATGTGGGATGAAAATGTGATTTTACTAAGCCAGTATTTTAATATTTTACGATACGACACCCGTGGCCATGGCAAAAGTACCATCAATCAGGAAACGGTTTCCGTAGCTGAACTGGGAAACGATGTTATCGAATTACTAGACTATTTGAAACTGGATAAAGTGCTGTTCTGCGGAATATCGATGGGCGGATTGATTGGGCAATGGTTGGGCATTCATCATGCTGAACGCTTTAGTAAAATTATCCTTTGCAATACCGCAGCAAAAATTGGCACCGCAGATAGTTGGAATTCAAGGATTGAACAAGTGAAAAACAATGGTTTATCAAGCATTATTGACGGAACGGCTTTGCGATGGTTTACTATTGACTATCGTGAAAAACATCCTGAAAAAGTAATTCAGATTCTTCGTGATTTTGAAGACACGTCACTCCAGGGATATACCGCCTGTTGTACTATGGTAAGAGATGCCGATTTCAGAGAGCAACTTCACATGCTTAAGGTTCCGGTGCTGATTATTAGTGGCGCAAAGGACGAAGTAACTACTGTTGAAGACGGTGAATTCCTTCAACAACAAATTCCGGCAGCCAAGCATGTCGTTATGGAAGCAGCACACCTTTCCAACAAAGCAAATCCGGAAGAATTTTCAAAATATATTATTCATTTCACATAACATAATTCACAAAAATGAAAACGATACCACAAATAACGTTACAGCAAGCTGTAGCTATGGTAAAGGATGGAGATACTTTATTGCAGGGAGGTTTTGGGATGACCGGCAATCCTGTTCATTTGATGCATGCCCTTGCGGAAACCCAAACCAAAAACCTCACTTTCATAGGTAATAATGTTGGTGAGGCCGGTATTGGTGGCGGCAGACTACTTCGGAACGGTCAGCTTAAAAAAATGATTGGCTCCTTTTTTACTTCCAATCCTGAAGCCGTTAAGGCCGCTCAGGAGGGTATTGTAGCATATGAACTCTTGCCGCAGGGAACCTTGGCTGAAGCCATACGCGCAGGAGGTGCCGGTATTGGCGGTTTTTTCACACCAACCTCAGCCGGTACAGCATTGGCAAAAGGAAGAGAAACTAAAGTACTTAATGGCGTGGAGCAGGTATTCATCCCGGGAATCAGAGGAAATGTTGCTTTTATTCGTGCCTGGAAAGCCGATACTGCCGGAAATTTGCAGTACCGAATGACCGAACAAAATTTCAACAAAGCCATGGCTACCGCTGCTGATTTGGTTATTGCTGAAGTTCAAGAAATCGTTCCTGTGGGTGCTATTCCGCCTGAAAGCATTCATACGCCGGGTTCTTATGTCGACTATTTGGTTCAGGCGACCTTAACATTAGAAGATTTGGGAAGTTCCGCCGCTGTTTCTTCAAGCAAAAAAGCTTCGGAAACACGAGATAATATGGCGAAAAGAGCTTTAAAAGAACTTAAAAGCGGTGATGTTGTGAATCTCGGAATTGGAATTCCCACATTGGTTGCCGATTTCATTTCAGATGATGATGGAATTATTTTACACACCGAAAACGGAATGTTGGGTGTAGGTCCGGCTCCTGCTGATGGTGGCGGAGCTATGGATTATCCGGTAAATGCCGGAAAAGTACCGGTAACGGCACTCAAAGGGTCCTCCTATTTTGACTCTGCCGAATCTTTTGCGATGATTCGCGGAAAACATGTTGACGTAGCCATTATGGGCGGACTGCAGGTTGATGAAGCAGCCAACTTGGCTAACTGGGCAG
This sequence comes from Flavobacterium silvisoli, assembly GCF_004329815.1. Lineage (GTDB taxonomy): Bacteria > Bacteroidota > Bacteroidia > Flavobacteriales > Flavobacteriaceae > Flavobacterium > Flavobacterium silvisoli. Next base: position 21,170 of record NZ_SJPE01000003.1, read on the forward strand.
TTCCGGGACAACCTTTATTAGGTGTTGGCGGGGCAATGGATTTGGCTTCGGGAGCCAAAAAACTCATTATTACCATGATGCACAATGAAAAAAACGGAGATCCCAAAATAGTTCCGTTGTGTGATTTGCCGTTAACGGCCCTGAAAGCAGTTGATATGGTAATTACCGATAAAGCAGTTTTTGAATTCATTAATGGCAAACTGACTTTAACAGAAATTATGCCCGGTGCAACTTTGGAAGAAATACGCAAAAGTACCACTGCAAAATTTGAAGAGCGTTTGTAATTAACAAAGCCATGCACAACAAAATAATACGGTATAGCATTGGTTCTGATTTGGTTATCTATATTTTGAGATGCCTTATTGGCTTTTTGATTGGGTACCAACTTTATCTGTATTTCAATGAGTATGAGGCCTACTGGACATTGCTTTCAATTGTACTTGTCATTTCCCCTGAAGCAAAAGATGCCAAGCGCCTATCCGTGGAAAGGTTTAAATCTAATTTAATTGGTTCCATTATCGGTTTGTTGTGTTTTGTTCTATACCAGCCCAATATTTACATCATACTGCTGGGAATTGTCCTTGCAATAGTGGTTTGTTACCTATTTCAGTTGATGAATGTGGCCCGAACCGCCATAGTGGCATTTATTATTGTGGCCATTCACGAGCAATCACAGCTCAATTGGTTACCGGCGCTATACCGATTTGTTTCTGTAACAGCCGGCTGTTTGATAGGTTTATCGATAACCATAGTAACTTCGTTACTGATAAATTATTTGAGAAACAAAGCGGGTCTTCCGCATGAAAAATTATAAAAGAAAAAATCATGAACACAGAAGCCTATATTATTGATGGAATACGTACCCCTATCGGAAGTTTTGGGGGTACTTTGAGCGCAATCAGAGCAGACGATCTTGCCGCTTACGTCATTGAAGAACTCGTAAGAAGAAATCCTGCCATACCCAAAGAAGCCATTGATGATGTTATCTTGGGGTGCCATAACCAGGCAGGAGAAGACAACCGAAATGTAGCCCGAATGGCAGCGTTACTGGCCGGGCTTCCGGTTACCGTTCCCGGTGAAACGGTAAACAGGCTATGCTCTTCCGGAATGTCGGCCATTATTCATGCCAACAGAGCTATCAAAGCTGGCGATGGCGACATTTTTATTGCCGGCGGTATAGAACACATGACGCGAGGGCCACTGGTTATTTCAAAACCATCTAAAGCATTCGGCAACGATTCCAAAATGGAAGATTCATCTTTTGGATGGCGTTTTATAAATCCAAAAATGGAAGCCCTATACGGAACCGACTCCATGGGTATGACTGCTGAGAATTTGGTAGATATGTATGGCATTTCAAGAGAAGATCAGGACAAGTTTTCACTGGCCTCCCAATTAAAAGCGGCCGCGGCCACCAAAAATGGCAGGTTAGCAGCAGAAATAATCCCTGTAACCATCCCACAAAGAAAAGGAGAACCTAAAGTTTTTGCAAAAGATGAATTTATACGGGAAAACTCTACGTTGGAAGCTCTTTCGAATCTAAAACTAGTCTTTAAAAAAGACGGAACCGGAACGGTTACAGCCGGGAATGCCTCCGGGTTGAATGACGGAGCGGCGGTTGTATATATAGCCTCCGGAGAAGCCGTTGCAAAATTTGGTTTGAAACCATTGGCCCGCATAGTAGCTTCGGCAGTCACCGGCGTAGAACCCCGTATCATGGGCATTGGTCCGGTAACAGCGACTCAAAAGGCGTTGCAAAAAGCAGGGCTTACGCTTGATAACATGGATGTAATGGAATTCAATGAAGCTTTTGCGGCTCAGGCTTTAGCCTGTACAAGAGCACTAGGTTTAAAAGACGATGATCCCAGAATAAATCCTAACGGCGGTGCTATTGCGTTAGGACATCCCTTAGGAATGTCGGGCACCAGAATCACCTATACGGCTGCTTTGGAACTTCGGAAAAGAAAAGGAAAATATGCACTGGCCACTATGTGTGTGGGAGTCGGTCAAGGCTATGCTGTCATTTTAGAAAATATAGAATAAAATCATTAAGAGTGAGTAAAAAACAGGACATAATGGATGCCGCAGTAAAAATCTTTACTGAGTCGGGTACTTCTGCCGCGACTACTAAATCTATTGCCCTGGAAGCCAAAGTGTCGGAAGCCCTTATTTTCAAATATTTCAAAAGCAAAGACAATCTGATTGAAGAAATTGTAAAGTCAGGATATCGGGAAGCCACCAAATTGGTGGCCAAACATTTAGAATACCAAACCCCTGAAAGTTATATCTCAAATTTATTAGAGTTACCCAAAATACTCGTTTTATCAAATAAAGACTTTTGGAGATTGCAATACAAAATAACACCACTTAACGCTATGGCCACTGCCCATCATCATTTATTCATGAAATCGAGTCAGGAATTGCTGGTAAAAGCTTTTACAGAATTGGGGTATGATGAACCCGAATTAGAAGCTGAAATTACTTTGTTTATTATTGATGGCTTGTGGAAATATATTGCGGCCAATGAACTTGAAGCTAATCACATTGATGCCATGGTGAAGCTTACTCAAAAAAAATACAGTCGGTTTCCTAAAGGTTAAAACAACTAATCGTGGTCATTCCTTAATTTTGAGTCTGCTTCATCATCAGAATAAACAGGTAGATTCCAATGGTAACGCAAGGCCAACAAGCGCAAAACAAAGCATATGATTAAGGCAATGATGGAAACCCAATCATCCGACAACCATTTTAAATAATTTCCTAAAACGATAATTAAAGAGCCTATCAATGCCGCTGAGGCATAAATTTCTCTTTCCAATATGACAGGTACCCTGTTAAGTAATACATCCCGCAACACTCCGCCTCCAACTGCGGTAGTAATTCCTAAGAGAACAGCCACCTCAGCGTTATGACCAAACGCAAGACTTTTTTGGGCACCGGTTACTGCAAATAATGACAACCCCAAGGCATCAAAAAATAATACAGGATGATTAAGCCGCTGCACAAGCGGATATAACCCAATAGTCATTCCGGCTGCCGCGATAGCAGCGACAAGATATTGCCAGTTCATCAATCCCGCGGGAGGAATAGCCCCAATACAAAGATCTCGAATAATTCCACCACCACAGGCAACCGTAAAGGCAATAGCGCAAATGCCAAACAAATCCAACCCTCGTTGTTTTGCGGCTACTGCTCCACTAATCGCAAAAACAAAAGCGCCTGTCAAGTCAAGAACATAATAGAGAAAATGTAAGTTATCCATTGTTGTGTCTTATTCTAACCAGGCCAAAGCTGCTGTCATCATAGCCTGTAATCCCGTTTTTAAGGTGGGGTGAATCACTGGTGCAAATTTAGGGGAATGATTGCTGGGTATGGTATTAATCAAATTATTTTTCTGTGCCTCCAAATATGTTTGAGGATCGGTACCGCCTACAAACCAAAAAACATAAGGCACCTTCCAATTTCTCCCGAAAACACTGAAATCTTCACTGGCAGAAGCCGGTTTCGTTTCCAGAGATTTATCTCCGAACTGGGCATCAAAAGCTGCCGCTACTTTAGCGGTAGCTACCGCATCATTCTCTGTAATCGGATAGCTGTCAATGGTAGTAAATTCGGGTTCTCTTGGCGCATTGGATGCGGCACATTCAGCACAACAAATTCGTTTAACTGCCGAAAGAATATGATCGCGCACTCCTTCGTCAAAAGTGCGGATATTTAGTTTTATCGTGGCATCATCCGGAATGATATTCTCTTTGGTTCCGGCTTGTAAAGCCCCAATGGTGAGTACCGCATTTTCTATCGGAGCAATCTCACGCGACACTATAGTTTGTAAACGCATCGTTGCTGATGCCGCCATGATAACCGGATCTATAGAGGTTTGCGGTTGAGAACCGTGGGCACCTCGACCAAACATTTTTACTTTAAGGCTGTTTCCTGCTGATAATATTGGTCCACTGCGGTGCATTACTGTTCCTGCCATACCAACCATTACATGCTGTCCTAAAATAATATCAGGTTTAGGAAACCGCTCCATCATGCCATCATCAATCATGGCTTGTGCACCGCGACCAACTTCCTCTCCAGGTTGAAATACAATTAATAAAGTCCCATTCCATAAATTTCTATGTTCTGAAAATAACCGTGCTGCACCCATTAACCAAGCCACGTGTGTATCATGACCACAAACGTGTGACACACCTACTTCAATTCCTTCGTTATCTCTTGCAACTACAGTACTTGCATAAGGCAATCCCGTGGCTTCGGCTACAGGAAGCGCATCCATATCAGCACGAAGCATTACTACAGGCCCTTCTCCATTCTTCATCAAACCTACCACACCGGTGACTCCAATACCTGTGGTAACCTCATAGTGGTACTTTGTCAAATAATCGGAAGCCATTTTAGATGTTCTGAATTCCTGCATCGACAATTCGGGATTTCGATGAATATCTTTATAGATTTCTTCCAATTCAGGAAGCAATGCATCAATGAAATTATCCATTCTATCATTGACTATTTTTATTTGATTTATTTTCATAGTCTTTAAGTATATGCAGTTCAGAAGTATGTATAAAATTAGTGAAAAATTTATTTCACTTTTGATAATAATTTAAACAGTTTGAATTGTTATCAAAAATGAACAATAAGCAGTACATTTAAGTATAATTTAGGACAACCATTCTACATTTAGACAGAACAAATAGCTAATTTTGTTTTCAACTGATTATCAATTCACAAATTATCGAGAACCATGAAAAGGCTAACTGAACTGCTGGCAAACAGTCAACCTCAATTTATAAATTTAATCCGAATCTCCGTATTTGTAGTAATGATTTGGATTGGCGGTTTAAAAGCATTCCAATACGAAGCAGACGGCATTGTTCCTTTTGTGGCTAACAGTCCTTTAATGTCTTTTTTCTATAATAAATCCGCACCGGAATACAGTGAATATAAAAATCCCGAAGGGAAAACTGTCCAAAAGAACGTGGAATGGCACCGGGCAAACGGCACGTACATTTTCGCATATGGTTTGGGAGTAGTGATACTGTTGATAGGCATATGCACCTTAATGGGAATATGGTTTGATAAAATCGGAATGATTGGCGGACTTTTGACTTTTGGGATGTCAATAGTGACCTTGACTTTTTTAATAACAACTCCCGAAGCCTACGTTCCAAATCTAGGCGGAGATTTCCCTACACCGGAATATGGATTTCCCTATTTATCAGGAGCAGGACGTTTGGTATTGAAAGATATTATTATGTTGGCTGCCGGATTAATCATTGCATCTGACAGTGCCCAAAAGTTACTAAAAAAATAAACCGGAAATTATTGAACGCTACTAACACTTTAGTAAGAGCCACTTTTAGAGGAGTTGGGCAAATTATGCTTCAGGAAAATGCCTTTTCGGGAGTATTGTTTCTTATCGGAATTAGTTATGGTTCTATACTCATGGCAATAGGCACAATACTGGCTGCTATTATTGGAACCACAACTGCTTATTTACTGAAATACAGCACAGAAGAAATCCAAAAAGGCCTGTATGGGTTTAGCCCTGCCCTTGTTGGTGCCGCTGTTTTTCTCTTTTTAAAACCTGATTTTATAAGTTGGATTGTCCTTATACTTGGTTCTATTGGTGCTGTCTTATTGCAACATTCTTTTATCACAAAAAAAATTGCGGCTTTTACCTTTCCTTTTGTATGGATTACTTGGGTCATTCTTTTTGGGATAAATGTCTACGTTCCGCAACTACTGAACACTCCTACTCCTTTGGTGGTCACTCCTGCTGACGCCTGTTTTTTCCCTTTTAAGGCATTCGGACAAATTATTTTCCAATCCAGTTATTTTTCAGGGGTTGTGTTTTTCACAGGCATTGCTATCAATAAACCTATTGCTGCTGTATATGGTTTTTTAGGCGCTCTATTCAGTAGTTGTATTGCTTACTACTTGTTAGGAGATATTGAAAATATTGAAAACGGACTTTTAGGTTATAACGCTGTATTGTGTGCCATTGTCTTTACCGATACATCATTTAAAAACCTGAAATGGATGATGATTTCAGTTTTAATAGCCTTAGCCGTTCAGTTAGTAATGATGAAATTTAACTTGATCGTACTGACATTTCCTTTTGTTTTGGCGGCAGCTGCTACACTTTTCTTAAAAAAGAGGTATCCTGTCTGGCTAAAGCAACAGGAAAAACAAGGCTAATATGACTCATTACAAAACCATATCCTCTTCTAAAAATGAATGACTATAAAATTAATGTTAACTACTGAATTACAATCAAATAATCAAAAAATTAATTAGTATCTTTAAGATTACTTTTCACCATAAAAATGATTCAACCTTTCCACATATTTCAGTTAACTACCGACGAAGCACAAAAAATTATTGCTGAACCTGATACGCCACACCGACACGATTTTGAAGAACTTATCATTGGGATTGAAGGAAGCATTGAACATTTCATTGATTTTGAAAACACACAACTCGACGCTCCTTTTGTAACTTTCGTTACTCAGGGAAAAACACATCGTTTGATACCAAAACTGAAAGAAGACAAATGTAAATGGTGGGTATTGCGTTTCAAAAGTGAATTTATTCCGCAAACCACTTTTCAACTGTATTCCTACTACCACAACCGCTCAAATATTATGATGCCGGAAGAAATTTGTTTTGACAGAATAGTAACTCTTTGTGAAATAATGTTTAATGAAATGCAACAGTCCATACCCAATTTGGAGGTTATTCGTCATTTACTTGATGCCCTGATACTAATGATTGAAGGTGAGATAAAAAAAACAGAAACGGGAGAAATAGAACGACAAAAAGTGCAAAGTATTACCTTTAAAAACTTCTTGAAAATACTTGAGGAAAATTTTCACCGTCATGAAGGTGTTGAATTTTATGCCGGAAAATTATTCATGTCCACCCGGAACCTGAATTTAATCTGCGAACGCATTTTACATCAAACCGTAACAGAAACCATTGAAACCCGAAAACTCATTGAAGCCAAAAATCTTTTAGTTAATTCTGACAAAACTATTGCCGAGATTGGCTATGAGTTGGGTTTTAGTGAAAAAGCCTATTTTTCAAAAGTGTTTAAGAAAAAATCCGGCAAAACTCCATCTGAATTTCGAGAGGAAATGAAAAAACTCATCTCCTGATACTACAACACTATTTCCTAAAAATACAACCCTCACTTTTTTAAATAGACAGAAATTTGTGTTAAAATAAAACATATTTACTAATCAATTATTTGAAAAAATGAAAAATATAATTATTTCAACAAAAAAAGCTTCTCTTTTTTTAATCTCAGCTATCGTGATTGCTTTTGCAGCGAGTTGTAATAAAAATGTCAGCGACTCAAACCTGCAGGCCAAAGTAGATTCACTACAAAGTGAACTCAAAAAATTTAAAGACGAGAAAGCGCTTACTGAATTGCGACTCGCAAAATTTGACACGCTTGATTTTGACTTTTACAGCAACCAAAAGTGGGACAAGTTTACACACAACCATGCCAACAACATTAAAGTAGTATATCCTGATGGCAGTATTACAACCGGTTTATATCCGCAGCATATTGACCAGCTTACCCCAATGTTTAAATTTGCACCTGACACCAAAATTAAATTACATCCTGTAAAATTTGGTAGCGGCGACTGGACCTGTGTCATTGGTGAAATGGAAGGAACATTTTCTAAACCTATGCCCATAGGAAACGGGAAAACAATTCCGCCGACCGGAAAACACTTCAAACTTTCAATGGCAACTATCGGACATTGGGGACCTGATGCAAAAATGACCGAAGAGTATTTATTCTGGGATAACCAAGCCTTCATGAAACAAATTGGTTTAGCTCAATAACACTTATTTAAGCCCACGAGTGAGGATTAACACAATAAAAGCAGAGCTCTCAGGTTCTTGCTCCACGGCTTCACTCAGAAGGAATCCATTAGATACCATATCGAAATCCGAAAAATTCAACAATAATTTTAATCTTTATTAAAAATGAAAAAGGCGCTATTTTTATTAACCATATTTGTTTTCGTCGCTTTTGCAAGTGCCCAAACAACCAACTGGAAAAATGATCCGTGGCACTCCAAATTAACTTTTACCGTTACACATCAAGGTTTCTCCTCAATTTTTGGTCTTTTCCAAAAATTTGACATTAGTATTACAACTTCAAAATCAGATTTCAGCGATGCTGTTTTTTCAGTTTCGACCGATGTTTCTTCAATAAATACCGAAGTAAAAATGAGGGACGATGATTTAAGAAGTCCAAACTTTTTTGATGTTGCCAAATATCCAACCATGACCTTTAAATCAACATCGATTGTCAATACTACAGGAATGAAGGACAGATTCAAAATTACAGGTAATCTGACAACTCATGGTGTTACTAAATTAGTCACTCTGGATTTGTGGTACCGCGGAACACATGAAGATATAATCTCTAAAAAAACCAAAGCCGGTTTCCAAATCACCGGAATCATAAACCGTAGTGACTTTAATGTAGGACCAACCGATCCGTTTGACATCAGCAATGATGTTATGATTAAAGCCGATGCCGAGTTTATTAAACAATAAAAACGTATATTGTATTCGTAATTCATAACTAAAAATTGCATGGAATTTGGTTTAATGACCTTTGCTGATATGCACCCCGAGCCTCCTAACGGGAAGCATGCGCATCAACGGATAAAAGATTTATTGGAAGAAATTCAATTGGCGGATCAGTTGGGTATTGATGTGTTTGGTGTAGGCGAACACCATCGCCCGGACTATGCGGTATCTTCGCCCGCGACAATTCTGGCCGCCGCCGCCGTATTAACCAAAAATATAAAATTAACAAGTACGGTGACTGTTCTGAGTTCTGATGACCCTGTGCGGGTTTTTCAGGAATTTGCCACTGTCGACCTTCTATCGGGTGGTCGTGCCGAAATCATGGCCGGTCGTGGTTCCTTCATAGAATCATTCCCTTTGTTTGGTTATAATCTACAGGACTACGACGCCCTATTTACCGAAAAACTGGAGCTGCTGTTAAAAATTAATAAGTCTGAAATTGTTTCCTGGAAAGGAACGCACCGACCTTCATTCGAAAATTTAGGAGTTTATCCAAGACCTTACCAAGAGGAAATTCCGGTTTGGCTTGCCGCGGGAGGAACACCGGCTTCGGCAGTGAGAGCCGCTTCTCTCAATTTACCTTTGATGCTAGCCATCATTGGTGGCATGCCCGAACAGTTTGTTCCGTTTATTGATCTTTATAAAGAAACTGCAAAAAAAGCGGGGAAAGACATGTCACAGCTCCAAATTGGCATTAACAACCACGTTTACATTGGTGAAGATTCACAAAAAGCGGCAGATGAATTTTTTCCCTACTATGCAACCATGATGGATCGCGTGGGACGTGACAGAGGCTGGATGCCCATCACGCGCCAGCAATACGAATATGCCCGTTCACCCAAATCCGCTTTGATGGTCGGCAGTGTCCAACAGGTAGTAGATAAGATTTTATACGAACATGAATTGTTTGGAAACAGTCGGTTCATGGCCCAAGCTAGTGTTGGTAATGTACCCCACAGACTGGTTATGAAATCTATAGAACTTTTTGGGACCAAAGTTGTACCGGAAATAAAAAAATCATTACGTTAATTATTTATAATTAAGAGGATGTCAAACATTAATCTCATTATTGAAGAAAGAGCTGCCAGCATTGGTAAATTTATGGTGGGGCGTTTACTGCCTTTTCGGCAAAAGAGAATGGTGGGTCCATTTATTTATATTGACCACATGGGTCCGGTCAAACTCAACGAAAGGGAAAATTTCGATGTCTTGCCACATCCACACATTGGCCTGTCAACACTTACCTTTTTATTTGAAGGCAGCATTATGCATCGGGATACATTGGGCAATGCAGTAGAAATTAAACCCGGTGCTGTCAACTGGATGACTGCAGGAAAAGGGATTGTTCATTCCGAAAGAACACCCGAATACCTTCGCCATTCGGATAAAACAATGCATGGCCTTCAAATATGGGTAGCATTGCCTAAAGAGCTCGAACAAATGAACCCTGAGTTTTACCATATTGATGCCAATCAAATTCCTGAATGGAAAGAAGGACCGTTACAATTTAAGTTGATAGCCGGTAGCGCCTTCGGGCGTAAATCGGCAGTTCCTGTGCACAGCAAACTCTTTATGATAGAAATTAAAAATTCCTCAAGGCAATCGGTCAATATTGGCCATGAATTGTATGGTGAAGCCGGGTTATACATTTTAGAAGGCAGTATCGAAAGTGATGGTAACAGATATGAACCCAAACAACTGCTGGTAGCCAAAGAAAGCACTTTGTGTGAATTTATCATCGAAGCCAACAGTACCATCTACATTTTCGGAGGCGAGCCTTTTGCTGAAGAACGCTTTATCGACTGGAACTTTGTCGCTTCTGACATCACGCTTATCGAAAAAGCAAAACAAAAATGGATGGCTCAGGAATTTGATAAAATCAAAGGAGATGAAATTGAATTTGTACCGTATCCCAACTTAAATAAAAAGTAAAAATCATGGCAAAAGTTATAGCTAATAATGGCAATGAAAACTATTTGATTGAAATTCAATCTCCAACAGGAAAAATAGTAGTAGCAGACGAACCAATTGAAAAGGAGGCAAAGACAAGGGTTTTTCTCCCAAAGAATTGTTGGTCTCCGCTTTGGCTGCCTGTACCAGCGCTACCGTCCGAATGTATTGTGCTCATAAAGAATGGGAACTCACGAATGTACATATCGAAATCGAATTGATTGAAGAAGAAGGTAAAACCATTTTCAACCGAAAACTTCAATTCGAAGGCAACCTTGATGATAAGCAAAAAGACCGATTACTAAGTGTAGCCAATGCTTGCCCGGTGCACAAAATATTGACTCATAACATTGTAGTAGAGACGGCCTTACTCTAATTATTTGATCATTATTTTTAATTTTCTAAGTTGCAGGGTGATGTAGAAATGGATTTTTTCATTAAACAAAACCCAGCCTCCTACAATTCCTATAAGGCTTCCAATGATGATATCAATTAGCCTGGCGATGAAAACTTCATTGGTATTCTGTGAAAGTTCTCCCCCTGATTCGGACAAAAAAATGGTAAGAATGGTAATGAATATGACCGCTATTCCATAATTTCGTACCACTAAAAACTCCACAATTATTTGCAATACTGTAATGCTGATTACCATACTTAATGGCGTTGGGTTGGCCGAAGCAATTAACCAAGTAATGCCCAATCCTATCAAGGTTCCGATAATGCGCTGTGTGCCTCTCTGCCAAATATGTTTCCGGCTGGCTCCTTGCATTACAGCTAGACAGGAAATAGGAATCCAGTAGGGTTTTTCAATCTTCAAAGCAAAGGCAACAGCCAAAGAAAGCATCATCACCAATCCGAAAATCAAAGACTCTACAATATTGGTATAACCAGTTTTTGGTTGTGGGAGACTTTCTTTTTCATGCGTTTTTTTAAGCGTTATCAAACTATAGAGTAATCCAATACCACAAGTTAAAATTGTCCCGATAGCCAAATATCCAATTTTTTCGGGTATATTTTCTAGTTCAAATGGTGTACAAATGGCAGCTGAAGCCAGCATTAAAAAAAAGAAATTTCCGGGTGGCTTGGTAAGATTGAGTTTGTGTAACGAATAATGCACTCCAAAAGATAAAAATCCCAATGCCATCGGTGCAATAACAGGATTAAACGAAAAAAACAATCCGATGGTATAAGATACCATAAGTCCAAAACAGCAGGTCATTAAAATAATCATGCGCTCTGCCAACACACTCGATTGGATATACAAAATAGATAATCCGGCCAATGACATTAATTTTCCTGCCTGAAGATTGTCTATATACCATCCAAAAATCAAAGGAATCCCCACAGTAAGTCCTGCTACTATAGGTAAATGCCATTGTCTGTTGGTTTCTTTAATCTCAAAAAAGGATTGTATTACTTCTGTTGAGTGTTTTTTCTTCATATGTTTTAAAACATTGCTTAGTAAATGTAAGAACTACTTTTACATCAATCGCCAGAATAACCAATTTTAATTTGAAACCACTATTTTTTTAACCACTTTGCAAGATCTTCAATCATTTTGGCATTAATAGTGTGTACTTCATTGTAGGAGTGAAAATCAGGATGTATTTTTTTACTGTTTAAATAAGCCACAGCCTCTTCTGCATAAGAATATTGCAACACCGGATCCTGTTTACCGTGCGAGATAAAAATCCGCAATGGTTGCAAACGTTTTTCCTCTACCACTTTCGGACGAACCTCCTTTAGTAAACGACCACTCATAACGGCAATACCTTTTACTTTTTCCGGAGCAGTTAAAGCAACACTGTAGCTCATAATTCCGCCTTGGCTAAAGCCTACTAAATAAACTTGCTTAGGGTCGAATTTTTCTACAATACTGATGTCCTCTATAAATTTAATTATTTCTTTACGGGCATTTTCAGCTTGTTCTGCATTGATTACCGGCCCATTTGAACCAAATTGTACCTGAAACCAAGCATAACTACCTTCACCCAATTTTAATGGTCCTCTTGCCGAAATCACTTTGAAATTATCCGGAAATTTATCTGCTAATGAAAACATATTTGCCTCATTACTTCCAACGCCATGCAATAAGATTACTAAAGGTGTTTTCTCGGTTTGTACTTTTGGCTGCCTTACTAAATAATGAAGTGTTGGCTGATTTTTCGAATCTGTCATGGTAAAACTTAAACTGATTGTGATAAATAGTGCTATTCCAATTAACCAAATGGCTCTTTTTTGCATGTGGGTCATGTTAGATTTTATCAATTTTAACCGACATCATATTGAGTGAGCCCGCAATCAGCGCGTCATTGAAAATACTGGTTTGTTCATCTTTCTCCTGAAGTGCCAAGGCATAAAGTAACGGAATATAGTGTTCCGGTGTTGGAATTGCCAATTGAAATTCTTTCCCTTGTTTATCAAAATCAATTAATGATTGATGGTCACCTTCCAATATCATTTTTTTCATTTTCTCATTCGCTGTAACCGCCCAATCAAAAGCGTATCCTAACGTTTTCATATTTTCCCAAGAAGCAAGTCGTAAATTATGCACCGAGTTACCACTGCCTACAATCAATACTCCTTTATTTCTTAATGCTGAAAGCTCTTTCCCTAAAGCATAGTGATAGGAAGCCGGCTTTGAATAATCAATACTCATTTGTATAACGGGCACATCAGCTTCCGGATAAAGATGCTTGATAACACTCCAACTGCCATGGTCCAGTCCCCAATCATGGTTAAGTTCCACCGTGGTTGACTTCACTAAAGATTTCGTTTCGATAGCTAATTCAGGACTTCCCGGAGCAGGATATTGAACATCGAACAAGGCTTTAGGAAATCCTCCAAAATCATGTATTGTTTTTGGATGTTCCATAGCAGTTACAAATGTCCCCTTGGTTTCCCAGTGAGCAGAAATACATAGTATCGCTTTCGGTTTAATAAATTCTTTACTAACAGTATTAAAACCTTGGGTAAACATATTATTTTCAATGGCATTCATGGGATTTCCATGCCCTAAAAAAAGAACCGGCATCTTTTCTGTTGCAGGAAGAGTGTCTGTCAATTGTTTGAGCGAACTAAGTTTAAGTGCTGCTGCGCTGAGAGGTGCTAGTGCCATAATTTTTAAAAAATCTTTTCGTTCCATTTAATATCTAATAAATCAAATGCAAAGTTCGGGTCTTACAGCTTAGTCTGGGTAGCTATATTTGGAAGAAACGTAGTGTTTTTAGGAAATTGGAATTCAAAAAACAGTAATCAGTGTAATTGAAAAATTACTATAACAAAAGCTAAAAAACACCTAAACAAAAGAAGCCATTGATTTCAGCAAATTGATTTGGTAAGCATCAAAAGGTTAAAAGCTTTGACATCCCGGCAAAAAAGCTTTTTCCTGAATAATACGTGATGATTTTTACAGTCCGGATGTAAAAAAAAAACTAATTTTTAAGTTGTTCAAATACCTCATATTTAAGACGGTTGTATCCTGCTCTCCCTACAAAACAAAGAATATTGAAAACCTCCAAATTAGTCATTCAATTGCAGACAAAAGCGTGAATTCTGAGTCCATTTCTTTCCGAATAAAAATCAGCAGCACACTTATTTACTTGTCCTTTTATGACGTTTTGTTGTCACTTTTGTGGTGTAGATACCAACCTAACTTTGTCTCGACAAAAGGAAAAATGTCATTTTACATTATTTAAAAACTAATAATCATGAACGTGAAACTACTTCTTGTAGCGACAACCGTTACCGTGCTACTGTATCTTTCAGGGGCCATTATTCAGAATAACACCGTAGTGACTGAACAAATTTCGAGCGTATTTAGGTCTCCGAAAAAAGATGTCAAAATCAACGTTTTCGGGACGATTCATAACCCTAAAAGTGGAAAAAACCACAACTGCAGGATGAATTTATGCAATAATACCTTTGAAGTAAGAGGATATATCGGTATTTCGCTTTTTGACAAAACAGAAACTTACATAAGCATTATCATTAATTAAAACCAAAAAATATGACCGCAATTATAATCGGAGTTGCCATGGCTTTGGCACAAATACTACTTTTTGAACTTTTAAAACAATTCGACAAAAAAAGCATCTATTCATTGATACTGTGTGCTATTGGATTTCTGTATGTGGGTTTCACCTGGACAGATACTTCCGCTTTTTTGATTGCATCCGTTCAGGCCATTATTTTTCTTTTTATTGGCTATTTCGGCTTGGCTAAGAGTAATTTGATGTTCATTGCTTTAGGTTATTTTTTACATGGTCTTTGGGATATAAGCTATGGTTTCTGGCAGGATACTGCTTTACTTCCTCCTAACTATGATGTTTTTTGCATGTCTCTTGATTTTTTGGTTGGGATATACCTCATATTCAAAGCTATAAAATTTAAAGGAGTCCGTAAAAATGAAGAGTTTGAAATTTAAAATCAAACCAATAATTGATATTTGTTTATTTCCTACTTTTATTGAGCTGTAAATCTGTCAATAAATAATGTACTCCCGTATATCTTAAAACCTACCTCCTATCGTATCGTTTTGTCGGTTTTTGACGTAAAACCGTCTTTTGAAGGGAAAAGTTGATTACTACTTTTACCCTTTAATCCATTTTAAAACAGCAACATCAAAATGAAAAAAATAGCCTTCATTATTCCGCCCACAGTTGAAATTCTGGACCTGGCCGGACCACTTCAGGTATTTACCGAAGCTAAATTCTATGGCTTTGATTTGCAGCTCGAATTTTATACTTACACCGATGAGCCGGTTAGTAATTCCGGGCTGGGATTTGACAAAGTCGCGGATTACCGCACAGCGAATTTAAACGAAGGAGACTATATTTTTGTGCCCGGCATGAGTTTTGACTATGTCGATTCGATTGCGTTCAGAGCCGAAAAAGATTTTTTCAATTGGCTGAAAGAACAGTCTGTCAAAAAGGTTTTCCTATGCTCGGTTTGCAACGGCGCTTTTGCTTTAGGGGAAGCAGGATTGCTACAAGACACCGAGTGTACGACACACTGGAGACGAATTGATGCGCTAAAAGCTCGGTTTCCGAAAGCCAAAGTACTGACGGATGTACTGTTTAAGAAAAGTAATAACGTTTACACCAGCGCCGGTATCAGTTCGGGTATCGACTTGGCGCTTTCCATACTAGAAGAACTCAAAGGAGCTTTCTTTACCCACAAAGTAGCCAGAGGCTTGGTTGTTTACTACCGACGAAACGACAGCCATACCCAAAAAAGTATTTATCTCGATTACCGCAATCATATCCACCCCAAAATACACGAAGTGCAAGATTACATGATCAATAACCTATCGGCAGCCAATACCATCGAAGAATTGGCCGATATGGTGGCCATGAGCCCGCGCAACCTCAGCCGGGTTTTTAAAGAAAAAACAGGAACCACAATAATCGAGTATCTCACTTTACTCAGAATAGAATTTGCCAGAACCCTAGTCAACAATCCCGAATACACTATTGAATATATCGCAGCCCAATGCGGTTTTAAATCGGCCCGACAATTGCAACGTATTTTAAAAAATAAAGCCTGATACTGCTTTTAAAAGACAAAGAAAAACCTCAGCCCACTAAGAACTGAGGTTTTTTTTGTGATTGATGACTGAATACTCGTACCGGTTTTAATTATAATCGAGCGTCACTTTTACAATTTGGGCATAATGAACACCATACTGATTCGCAATTCGATGCAAACATTGATCCATTGGGTACGTTTCCGAATTTTGTTGGACAAGCTCAATCCCTTGAAAATACTTCTCATCTTCTTTTGAAAGCGACTCAGGCATTACTACGTGTACTTCATCCATTTTTGGATTCAACCTATTGTCACCGGTGTGAATGAACGTCAAACCGTATTGCGTCTTCACCACCGAATCCTGCAGGGTAAAGGTTTTAAATGTTTTGGGAAACGTTCTGCTGTAGGTATCAACAATACTGGCAAAGCGCAATTCGTTTAACCCGTTGTGCAGCAATAATCCCAATTTCTTTCTTTTGTTAAAAAGCACTCTTCTGATGATTGACATTTTATTGCCAAAAGTTAATGCAACACTATTGTGCTTCAATCGAATATCCGCATGTGGGTAATTTACCTGACGGGCCACTCTTAAACGAACTTCTTTACCCAGAAGCTGTTCCACAATCAATAAACTACCGTCTACGGCATTAGCCACTCCAGCTGTGCTGTAGAAATTACCACTTTGGGTTACGGTTATGTTTTGGGTCCAAATGGGTTTGTCAAAATTTTTCTTGACATAGGCGTAATCTGTGGCATGTGCGGTAATGGGTCTTCCGTCGTAAAGTCCGGTTGCCGCGGCAGTGGTAGCGCCGTCACAAATGGAAATCAGTTTGGTCGTTGGGGTCATATGATTTTTAATGAAATTGAGGATGACCGGATCCTGGTTTTCATCTCTGGCAGAAAGTGCCGGAATCACGATTACTGCGGCCTGAAGGTTCATCTTTTCCACTTGATCAAAAGTCAGTTGCGGCAATACAAACAAATCCTTCTTTAACGGAATCGGGGTTTCATTTTTGGCAACAATGTACACATTGAGTTGTTCGGTGGCATTGAACACATAAAAAGGCGCCAGCATGTCGAACAATTCGGTTTGTTTGTTATCGGCAATAATCAAAACCGTTTTTTTAGATGGGTCAACTGCCGGAGTTTTCCAATGGGTAATTTTTTGACCTTCGTAAGGAGGATTTTGGCCAAAACTCAATACCGGCTGTAACAGCGTTACCACCAAAGCTAACAGTACCAATACCGAGGATACCGTAATAACACCTACTTTTTTAATTCTTTTCATTTTTTTCTATTTATACGTTTTCAGGATACAAAGTTGCGGTCAATCAATGGAGAAAAAATGACAAGCAGATGTCATAAACGGACAACATAAAACTTTACCATTACCGATTAATTCATCTTTGAAAACAGCCGCTTTTGGGCATTAAAAAACCCCACAAATACAATTTATGGGGTGTCATATCAAACGGGACTTGGGTTACGAAATTGGCTCTGCGGTAAATCCGGATTCTTTTACAATTTCGATAATCTCTTCCTTGCTTTTATCCGGACTAGAGACTGTCAACGTTTTTTTCAGCGTCATCAAATCGACTTCCCAGTTGCCTTCTCCTAATTTTTCGTTTAAAACAGGCGTCGCTTTAGAAAGACAGCCTGTACATTTGATGTTGGTTTTGAATTCTTGTGCATTCATAAGTATAAAAATTTGATTAATGATTCTTTTTTAAAGTTTGGCCGATTTGAGGCGTAAACTGTTCCCCACTACCGAAACCGAGCTCAAAGCCATCGCAGCTCCGGCAATCATCGGGTCTAACAAAAAGCCGTTGAACGGAAACAAGACTCCGGCGGCTACGGGAATGCCAATGACGTTGTAGATAAAAGCCCAAAAAAGGTTTTGTTTGATGGTATTGATGGTTTTGCCTGAGAGTTTCAACGCTTTGGGTACCATATTCAAATCGGAAGTAATCAACGTCATTTTGGCGACATCCATCGCAATATCAGAGCCTTTTCCCATGGCAATGCTGACATCGGCCTGGGCCAAAGCATGACTGTCGTTGATACCATCACCCACCATCGCCACTATCTTTCCTTGGGCTTGCAGTTCTTTGACAAAAGCCGCTTTATCGGCCGGCAGTACTTCTGCTTTGACATGAGCAACACCCACTTCACGGGCCACTGCTTGAGCTGTTTGTTGATTGTCACCGGTTAACATATACACGGCTATACCGCTTTCCTGTAATGTTTTGATGGCTTCTTTTGAAGTGGCTTTGACCTTATCGGCTATGGCCATTACCGCAAGGGCTTCAGTATCGTCAGCGAAAAATATGATGGTTTTGGCCTCTTTTTGCCACTGTTCTGCATAGGCCGCCAGCACCTCATTGATTTTGATTTTATGATCGTCCAACAATCTTTTATTGCCAATAAAATAATGCTCTGTCCCTTTTTGTGCGCGCACTCCTTTACCGGTAATACTTTCAAAGACATCCAACGATACCGATGGGAGGCTTTCCTGCTGCAACATCTCAGTAACGGCCTCTGCCAAAGGATGTTCGGATTGGGTTTCCATAGCGTAAACAATGGCTTTGAGTGACTTGATATCGTAGATTTCTTCTTTCCAGAAAGCTTCGGTCACTACCGGTTTGCCTTCGGTAATGGTACCGGTTTTGTCTAATATTACGGCATTCACTTTGTGCCCTAACTCCAAACTTTCGGCATCTTTGATCAGAATATTGTTTTCGGCTCCTTTGCCAATTCCCACCATGATAGCGGTGGGCGTGGCCAATCCGAGGGCACACGGGCAAGCAATAACCAATACCGAAACCGAAGTCAACAAAGCATGAGTCAATGCGTTTTCAGCTCCTGAAACCATCCACACGACAAAAGTCAGCAGGGCAATGCCAATGACTACCGGCACAAAGATTCCGGCAATTGTATCGACTAATTTTTGAACCGGCGGCTTGCTGCCTTGCGCTTCCTGTACCATTTTGATGATATGCGCCAAAATGGTATCACCGCCTACTTTCTCTGCTCTGAATTCAAAGCTTCCTTTTTGGTTGATGGTTCCTGCAAAAACGCTCTCTCCTTTCTTTTTTTCTACCGGAATGGGTTCGCCGCTAATCATGCTTTCATCTACAAAAGAAACGCCGGCAGTCACCTGACCGTCAACAGGAATTTTATCACCCGGTTTTACCAGGATTACATTCCCAATAACCACCTCGGCTATGGGCGTCATTTTTTCCTGGCCGTTCTCGATGACGGTTACTGTTTTCGGTTGTAAACCCATGAGTTTTTTGATGGCAGACGAGGTGTTGGATTTTGCTTTTTCTTCTAATAATTTTCCAATAGAAATAAAAGCGATAATGACTGAAGCCGCTTCGAAATACACGTGGGCATGCAATCCTCTTTGGTGCCAAAATTCCGGAAAGAACGTGTTGAATACACTGAAGAGATAAGCGATTCCGGTACTCAAAGCCACTAAGGTATCCATATTGGCTTTGCCGTGTTGGGCCTGTTTGTAAGCATGGCCAAAAAAGCTACGCCCCAAATAAAACACGACCGGTGTAGCCAGTGCCATCATGATGTAATTGCCATAAGGCATGTCCATAAAGAACATTCCGATAATGGTAATGGGTATCGACAATAGTATGGCCCACAACGTTCTTTTTTTAAGAGCTTCGTAGTGTTTTTGCTGTTGGTCTTGTTGTTCCTGAAACGGATCTTCGGCATCTACAATGAGGTCATAACCGATGGAGCGGGTTCGGTTTTGAATTTCTTCTATGGTTACCGCATCCGAATATTCAATCCAGGCCGACTGATTGGCATAATTTACGCCGGCATCTTTAACGCCTTCGGTGGCTTTGATGATACTTTCCACACTAACGGCACAGGCCGCACACGTCATCCCGGTCACCGGAAAAGTGTGTTTGGTGAAAACATTCATTTTGTCTTTGATGGGAATAGTATCGTTTGTTGTTTTCATGATGTAAAATGTGTTTGGACCTCAGTCCGTGATTGATTTTTGATTGATGATTAAAACTCCTGCTTTAAGCGCTGACCGCATTTCTGAGATTTTTGTAATGGTAGGTATCAAAACCGGTATACGCTTTTAATTGTCGGGACAAATGCGAGACACTGCTGTACCCCATTTCATCGGATATTTCGGTGAGCGACTTGTCGGTGGTCATGAGTTGTTCTTTTACGTGTAAAATGCGTTGGGTAATGATGTATTTTTCGAGTGTCATTCCTTCATACTCCGAAAAAACAGCACTGAGGTAGTTGTATTCTTTTTGTAATTCGTTACTCAAATACTCCGAAAACTTTAGGGTGTCTCTTCGTGCTGCTTGCAGCGTTATTCCTTTTTTAACCAGGCTTTTGATGCTTTCCACGAGCAATACCTTTTTGTCGTTGAGCAATTCGAAGCCGTATTTTTGAAGGATGGCTTGTATTTGCTGTTCCTCGGTATTGTGGGGCAATTGCCCTTTGAAAAATACTTCGCCCAACTTGATGGAGATAATTTCCAACCCAATCAGGGACAATTCGTCAAATAAAATGGAAATGCATCGGTTGCAAACCATTCCTTTAATCTGAAGTCTTTTAGTTTCCTGCATGTCTTATTCCTTTTGTTGGAGCAAAATTAGAACGAGACTGCGTTTGGATTGTTATAGAATTCCTGATAAGATGTGTAAAATTTTATAACTGGTCGAGCGATTTTCGCTTGTTTTCTTTGACCGACTTGAAGTGTGACGGCGTAAGACCCGTTATTTTCTTAAACTGTGTCGAAAGATGCTGCACATTACTGTAGCCCAGCTTATAGGCAATCTCACTCAGAGAAAGCTCATTGTAAACCAAGAGTTCCTTCACCCTTTCTATCCGTTGCAAAATGATGAACTGTTCAATCGTTATGCCTTCGGTGGTTGAAAAAATCGAACTAATATAGTTGTAATCCACCGGGATTTGTTGGGCGATAATGTCTGAGAAATTTCGCTTCAAATTTACCTCATCGGTGCTGTGAATAATGGTCACGATGATGTTTTTGACTTTTTCAATAATCATGGCTTTTCGGTCATCAAGAACCTCAAAACCGTGAGCAGTCAACCCTTGTTTTAATGCTGTCAGTTGGTCTTCGCTTGGCTCTTCCTTAAAAATAATTTCACCCAATTGCACGGTTTCGGCAGTTAGTTTATTTTTTTCCAATTCCTGTTTGACCACCATGATACAACGTTGGCACACCATATTTTTTATCGATAGTTTCATTGTACTTGCTTTAGAAAATTAACCGAATCGTTGCATACAAAGTTATGCAAATCCGACGCAACCGCATCGTTTTAATAATTTATCCCTATGCCAATACCAAAATCCATATCACTGTCGTAATGAGCGGTGATACCCAAATTTCGTGTCATGATGTAACGAAATCCCGCCATGTATTCCTTATCGGTATTCCACATCAGATTCATTCGCAATCGTTTTGACAAAGGGATGTCCATGCGCTCGAACTGGATTCTGAAATTGCCGTCATGATAGGCTTCGAATTGGGCTTTGACGAGCATGGGCAGGGTATATTCCACACCCAAACTGAAAACACCTCGTTTGTCTTTGGTATTGGTTTGTCCAAACAGGTTTTCTTCCATTTCACCGGCTTCCATTTTGCGATAGCGCCAATCGAACCCTACAAATGGCATCAGCCATTGCATCTTGCCAATATAACGACCGATGTGGGTTTCGGTTTCGTAACCGTGCATATCGTTGTAGCCCAAGCGCCATTCGGTACCAATACTCCAACGCGTGTTTTGTATCATCAAACCGCCGTCGTTCCCGTTCGTGGCAAAATCATTTTCGGCCATAATGTGAAATTCCCGGTCATCGGCAAATAGCTTACGTTGTGCCAATTTCGGATTCGGGATTAAAGGATTAGCCGCTTGATTTTCATACGTAAAAACGCGTCCCATGCCGCTCATCATGTGGTAGAGAATATGACAGTGAAAAAACCAATCGCCTTCTACATTGGCATGAAACTCCAAGGTGTCGGTTTCCATCGGCATGATGTCGATGACATTTTTCAACGGAGCGTAATCACCTTGACCGTTCATGACTCTGAAATCATGACCGTGCAGGTGCATCGGGTGGCGCATCATGGAACCGTTGTAAAGCACTATCCTGACATTTTCCCCTTTTTTAATCAATATTTTATCGGTTTCCGAAACTACTTTATTGTCCAAACTCCACACATAGCGGTTCATATTACCCGACAATTCGAAGCGCAATTCTTTTACCGGGCCTTCGGGAAGCGTGGTTTTGTGTGGGGCTTTGAGCATGGCATAATTGAGCGTCACTATGTCGGAAAGCGCATTACCATCGTATTGATTCGGATTGGATTCCGTATTATTTGTCTTTACTTTTTGGATTTCAGGACCGGTGATTTCAGGATACATGACCACGTTCATGTCCATTTGATTGAGTGACATCTGCATGCCCATATCGTCCAAATCGCCGTTCATTTTCATCATGTCGTTCATCATTTTCATGCCTTCAAAGTATTTCAACTTGGGCAGCGGAGTGGCCAACTGTTGGGTTCCGCTTCCCAAAAAGAGAGAAGTGGATTTGGTTCGGTCTTCGGCGGTTGCCAAAAATTCATACGCTTTACCGGCTTCGGGGATGGTGACAATGACATCATAGGTTTCCGAAACGGCAATAAGCAATCTGTCAACTGTTACCGGTTCCACATCGTTCCCGTCATTGGCCACGACGGTAATTTTTCCGCCGGAATAGGTGAGCCAAAAGTATGTTGAGGCGCCGCCGTTTGAAATGCGCAAACGCACTTTGTCTCCGGCTTTAAATTGCGGAAACTCGTTTTGGGTTTTACCGTTAATCAAAAACCGGTCGTAGTAAACGTCGCTGACATCCATGGCATTCATGCGCTTCCATTCGTTGGTAAGTTTGGTCATAAAATGCCCGCTGCGGATGGCTTCGGCGTAACTTTGGGTCGTTCCTTTTTTGATGGCAAACCAATCGGTCGCGTTGTGCAACATTCGGTGTACCGTTTCCGGTTTCATATCCGTCCATTCGCTCAAGATGATCGGAATGGTAGGCAAATCATCGATGCCTTTTCTGAAAGTTGGATCTTCAGGTCTTTTATTCATAATAAAAGAACCGTACATGCCAATTTGTTCCTGCAATTCGGTATGACTGTGGTACCAATGCGTACCGTTTTGAATAATCGGAAAGGTATACAAATGAGTCGAGTGCGGCGGAATCGGCATTTGCGTCAAATTGGGCACCCCATCTTCTTTATTGGGCAAAAACAAACCGTGCCAATGCAGGGATGTTTCTTCGTCTAATTCGTTATGCACATAAATTTCTGCGATATCGCCCTCGGTAAACGTAAGGGTTGGCATGGGAATTTGGCCATTGACCGCGATGGCTCTTTTGGGTTTTCCGGTAAAATTTACGAGGGTATCCCGAACGTATAAATCGTATCGGACCGTTTTGGAAATGGTTTTCGGAACCGTAACGCTTTCTTGTGAAACCGCGACAGATTCCGTCTTTTGGGTCATTTCATTTTCGGTTTCCTTTTGCTTCTCAGCTACTGGTTTCGGCGTGTTGTGCCCGGAATGGGCTGTCTTTACCTTCGTCTTTTTTTGCTTCACTAAGGTCATGCCGCATTTCGGGCATTTTCCTGGTAATTTGGATTGCACTTCAGGATGCATGACACAAGTGTAGGTATCTGTTTGCTCCTGAAACCAAGAAGGACTAAGCCTCACTGCTGCTTTTGTGTTGCCCAAAATAACTGTTGTGCTTAACAAAAGTAATACTATTATTTTTTTCATTTTTTTTATTATTAAACACGAGTTCTCAGACTATTCGTTTATCCAAAACTATAGTTCTAAATTAGGGTTGGTGCAGCTATCAGATTTTTATAGCCAACCCGCGAAAGTTTATCTTTATTTTTTCAAAACCGGTTCCGTGAGTTTCATACCGCATTTGGGGCATTCAGCGTCTTTTTTGCCGTGTACCTCGGGATGCATGGGGCAGGCGAATTCAGCTTCATGCTTGTTCTCTTCTGCCGTAGATTTTAAAGCGGCTGTGCTGTCATTTTGAGTTTTCGGGCTCTCTATTTGTTGTTCTTGTGTTGCGGTGGTGTCGTTTTCTTTTGGTTTGCAGGAAACCATAGAGAAAGCGATAAGAGCTGTTGCAATAACTATTTTTTTCATGATAATGTCATTTAGGTTGCTATTCGATAGTTTCTTTTATTTTGCCACACGTTAGCATTTGTGCGCCATAGTACGGATTTTTTATCTCTTTGCTTTCACTGATCCAGGTGGAACCGCCTTCGTACATCGGACAAAAATCAACGTACAGTTTTTGTGATGTTCCTAGAGTAGTTATCAGTTCTTGAATGTTTTTGCTCAGTTCTTTGAAAGCTTTTCGTTGTTTATCTAGCTTTCCAGCATTTGAAACTATTAGTTTTGTTTGCTTTTTGGCCAGCTCTGCTATTTGAATTCCTGTTGCCTTCTGAGCAGCTGTTTTTTCATTCAAGGTAAAAGAGTTCAGTGTTTTTGTAAATGCATCAGCCAATTGAGCCGTCTGTTGGGAATCACTTTTTATTAAAGCATTTTTAATTTTCAAATAACCTTCGATAACATCATTCAATGAAGATGAAGTTTGGGAATAAGTGATTGTTTTGAGTTCTTTAGGATTACTGTTTTCATTTTGAGACAAAAAACCAAGAACTGCGGTCGTAATGGAAAAAATTAGTGCTTTCATTTTTTTATTTTTTATTAAAGTTACTCATTTTACTTGTTTTTTTTAAACGTAAAGAACGTATACTGTAAATTCAGGTAGATTCCGTTCGGTGCAGAACGCAACATCGAACTGTACAATTGCTGTTTGTAAGCCAGGTCGATACGCGCCTGACTGTTGATGATGAATTGAACAGAAGGAACCACATCTAAAAAAGACCTTTGATTTTCGTTTAAGGTTTGTCCTACCAACTCGAGCATCAGATTGATATTGGTTTGTTTAAAATCAGAATAATACCGAGGATACATCAGTTTACCAACAGACAACGTGTAATTGAATGCCCGATTACTTTGCGAATTCGGAAAAGGATTATCCGGCTCATTATCGAGTGCTTTTTCAACACTCAAAGACGTACTGATAGCGACCTTTTTAATCAATTGCGTCGCCACTATACCAACTTCAAAACCCGAATTGTGTCCCATGGTTTCAATTTCTTCCTGATGAATATCGGCATTATTGAAGCTATAACGTCCAAAGGCTGCCATGCGGAAGTGACTGTGTAAATCGTCGGTTGAAACAAATCGGTATTTGGCATAAAGCGATCCGCCTTCGGTTTTTAAATCGCTGCTGGTACTGTTTCGGTTGCTGATGAATCCGGAGGCCCGAAGCATCAAACTCTTGCTGACACCCCAAGTAATTTCGGGCATCATGTGATAATTGTAACCGGCTTTGTATTTTTCTTTCATCAAAGACTCTCCCAACTTGAAGCCCAGAGAACCCGCCGGGGCATTGCTGGCCGGCTCAGTGACTACAAACAATTCCTGAGCCCTCATTTGGCATGACCCTAAAATCAAAAGTGCGATAACCAGTGCTCTCATCTTACAGTTGTTTTAAGTGAAATGTTTTTTCATCGCCGGCTGCGTAAGTGGGATACTTGGATAATGATTTCGACATCCTTTTGTATTCTTTAGCAGTAATGAACCCTTTATCCATCACTTTGGCTTCAATTTGATCTTTTACCGGATTAGTGGCGTTATCCACCAAAATATAGGTGTGCCCTTTTTGAGTAAGGCTCATTTTGTCATTCCATTTCGGATTGTCTAATTTCAATGTAATAATCATCGAACCTACAAAGAATCCTGCCTTTTCCACCCGTTGCTTCAAGCTTAACGGTGTGATTTGATTATCCTTTTTCAGTTGCACCGTAAAAGTATTGGTATTCAAATCGGTGGTCACGCTTTCCACTTCGGGCATGGC
Source organism: Flavobacterium silvisoli (assembly GCF_004329815.1). Classification (GTDB taxonomy): domain Bacteria; phylum Bacteroidota; class Bacteroidia; order Flavobacteriales; family Flavobacteriaceae; genus Flavobacterium; species Flavobacterium silvisoli. The sequence continues at coordinate 47,273 of NZ_SJPE01000003.1, forward strand.
TTTCAACTGTTTGTTTATGGCGTTGGAGCACATCGAACAGGTTAAACCGGTAGCCGTGATTTCGGCTTTGGTGATTTGAGCATGGGTTGCCGTGGCGAATACTAAAAGTATCGCGATCATAATTTTTGTTTTCATTTTATTTTGAGTTTAATACGTTACTAATTTCCTCTGGGGTCGGATTTATTGCTATGAGCTTTCCGGTTGTATCAAAAAGATAGGAAGCCGGGAGTTGTTCTACGCCAAACAACACTGCTGAAGGAGCGTCAAAACCTTTTGGGTCATTCAACTGTTGGTAATCAATTCCGTCTTTTTCAATGGCTTTGCTCCATTTTTGAATATTGATATCTAAAGAAATACCAATGATTCTCAAACCTTTTTCAGCATACTTTTTTTGCAGTTGCACTAATTCTTTGTTTTTCTTTCTGCAGGGTCCGCACCAGGAAGCCCAAAAATCAATCAGCGTGTATTGATTGGTATCGGGAACCAATTCAATGGTTTTGCCGTTGATATCGTTCAGAGATAAAACGGGCAATTGACTGCCGATAGCCAATTGAGCTTTTGCCGAAAATGATACAATCAAACTGAACAGTAAAACACTCTTTCTCATTTTTTGGAGATTTAAATTGATGGTGCAAAGTACCGGCATTGACCCAGAAGGGGTTTTGTACAATTCCTAAAATGATTTATAAAATTTTATAAAACTGTTGTACCTGTTAGTAATACTGAGATAAATTTAGACATAGCAAAAGGAAGCCCATCCCACAACTTTCTCATCGTGCGGAAAGGAATGATAAAAAATAAAATACGTAGAAATTAGCCTGATTTATAAGTAGGCTCAACTGTTGAATACAAAAATAGCAACCGTATTTTCAGTCACTGATCGGTCTCTTCTTTTTAGCAGTTATGTTGAATTATTCATCTGCGAACTTGGATAATTGCAACCAGAATTCTTCTATTTTGAGAATAGCCTTTAAGAAATCTTCCATTTCTATAGGTTTGGTCACATAGCTGTTTGTGTGATTTTCGTAGGCTTTGTTGATGTCTTTTTGGTTGGAAGAAGTAGTCAACATGATGACCGGAATGGTTTTCAAGGTCTCATCTTCTTTGATTATTTTCAACACATCATGACCATTGAAAATGGGTATATTGATATCCATCAGAATTAAATCGGGACGTTCTGCTTGGCTGAATGCTTCTTTTTTATAAAGAAAGTCAAGAGCGTCTTGTCCGTTTTTTACCACGCTGATTTTGGTCTTGACTTTACTTTCCTCGAAAGCGTCGAGAGTCAGGATGATGTCGCCTTCGTTATCTTCTACCAATAATATATGTACTTCTTTCATAGTCTATTTTTATTTATTTACGGTAAAGTAAAAAGAACTGCCTTTACCTAGTTTTGATGCAACCCAAACTCTTCCTCCCCACATTTCAACGTGCTTTTTAACTATCGCCAATCCAATTCCGGTGCCGTCATAATGATCTCTATTGTGCAATCGCTGAAAGATAATAAATATTTTTTCAAAAAATCGCTCGTCAATGCCGATTCCGTTATCCTTTACTTCAAAAATCCATTCTTTATCTTTTTCGTGTACCAAAAAATGAATTTGAGGAGGCACTTCTGATTTAGAATACTTGACAGCATTGTCCAAAAGAGAATGTATGGTTTGTACCAAAGGTGTTTTTTCTATTGTTATTACCGGTAAATTACCAAAATACAATTCCACATTTTTTTCCTGAATTACTTTGCGTCTCAGTCTTAAATACTCCTGAAACACTTCGTTTAAATCTACTGGTTCGGAAACTTCGGCATATCTTCCGGCTCTGGAATATTCTAATAAATCAATGATTATTTTTTTCATTCGTTTAGCACCATCAGTTGCAAAATGAATGTATTGGTGTGCTTTTTCATCAAGTTGATCACCGTATTTTCGTTTGAGTAAATCCATAAAACTCGTAATCATTCTTAACGGTTCCTGTAAATCATGAGATGCTGTGAAAGCAAATTGATCTAACTCTTCGTTGGCAATTTCCAGTTCCTGAGCATGTTTTTGCAATGAAACATTCAATTCAAATAATTCCAACTCATATCGTTTTCGGTAAGTGATATCGGTCAGGGCGCCTATCATGCGTATAGCTTTACCTTTATCATCTCTGATGATTAGTCCTTTATCAATTACATAAGCATATTCTCCGTTCGCTTTTTTAAACTGATATTCTCTTCCCCATTTTTTGGTGCTTGTGTCTGCCAATGACTGATTCATGGAATCGAGCACCGAAGTCGAATCTTCGGGATGTAACAAGGTAGCCCAAAAATCAAGTGTTGGTTTTATGGCATCGGTATCATACCCGAACAGCTTTTTAAAACCCTCACCCCAGTATAAAGAATCACCAGTAATGTTCCAGTCCCAAATGGCATCATTGGTAGCTTCAGAAATTTTTTCAAATCGCTCATTAGCTTCCAGAATTCTGAAATCGGTTTGCTTTCTGAGGGTTACATCTTTGAAATAAACTGATAGTCCTTCGACATTAGGATAAGCCGTTACCTCAAACCATTTGTTTAACGTGGGATAAAATTCCTCGAAAGTGACATTCTCTCCGGTATCGATGGCTTTGTGGTATTGTCGGTAAAAATCAGAATCAACGGCATCTGCGTAAACTTCCCAGAGATTTTGTCCAACGACAGCTTCCTTTTTTCTGCCCAAAATATTCTCGGCTTCCCTATTCCAATAAGTCACTATCCAATCAGCATCAACCGCAAAGAAAGCATCTCCGATACTCTCTAAAATTTTGTTCTTTTCTTCGTAAGCCTTCTGCAATCGGAAATCAGCTTCCTTTCTGAGCGTGATATCTCTGAAAAAAACCGTAACTCCTTCGTTGGACGGATAAGCATTTACTTCGAGCCATATTCCGTAAAAATCTTCAAATGTTATGGGTTCTTTGGTCTCTAAAACTTTGTGATAATTGTGATAGGAAGGCAAATCAACTGCTTCAGGAAACACTGTCCAGAGGTTTTTGCCCAATAATGCTTCTCTTTTTACTCCTAAGAGTTTTTCGGCGGTACTGTTCCAATAGGTCACCGTAAAATCGTTGGTCATGGTAAAGAAAGCGTCGCCGATACTCTCGATGATTTTGATTTTTTCTTCGTAGGCATTTTGCAAATCTTCAGCGGCTTGCTTGCGCTCATCAATATTTTTAAAATAAGAGGAAACCCCGCCACTGGAGGGATATGTATTTATTTCGTACCAAGAGTTATTGCCCGGATAGTAATATTCATAACTTTCCGAAACCCGCGATTTGGCTACTCTGCGATAAATGGTTTCCAACTCCGTTCCTTTGGCAGCTTTTAATTCGGTCCAGATATTTTTTCCTAATACCTCTTCACTTTTTTTGTCTAAAAGCTTCTCGGCTTCTTTGTTGAAATAAGTGAAATTCCAGTTTTTATCAACAGCAAAAAAAGCATCGGAAATACTGCCTAAGATTTCTTTTATCAAAAGCGAAGTGGCTTTCATGGAATTAATATCCTGCAAACTGCCATATATCTTGGTACAAACAACGTCAATGCGTTCACTTTTACCAATACATCGCACCCATTTTTCTTTACCTGAATTGGTTACAATCAGCAATTCTTCATCGTATTCTACTCCTTCCTGAATTAATCGCTCAACTGCGTTTTGTATGATTTGTTTGCTTTCGTCTTTGTAAAACTCAAAACCACCGCTTAGTGAAGGATCATAATCTTCATCAATTTCAAGAATTTCTCTGACTATGGAAGACCAATACATGGCATCGGTTCCCGGTTCTTTTAATAAATCCATTTCCCAACTGCCTATGCGCGCCATCTTGGAAACTTCTTCGTACAAATTGGTTACCCTTCTTTTGTCTGTAATGTCAAAAACCATTGAATTGAATATAATGGTATTATCGGGCAAACGATAAGGCGTTCCAAATCCTTCATGCCATCTTACTTCACCACTGGGCAAAATATTCCTCCATTGGCAATGCCATTGGGTAAGGTTCTCGATTGATAGTGTAATGCTTTGAACTACCTCCTCGTAATTCCCGCCCCTTTTAATTTGATCCCAAATTAAACTAATGTTCTCTTCGCATTCCTGAGGAGATAGTTCCCAAATTTTTTCAGAAGCTTTAGAGACCGTTATCATTTGATCTTCCCCATTCGGATACAAATAATACTGAAACGCCACCCCCGGAAGATCGTCGGTAATGGATTGAAGACGATGTTCAGTCTTTTTCATACTGGTAATATCCTGAAAACTACCGAACAGCCTGATGCATTTTCCGTTGTGCATTTCTGATTGCCCAATAGTCCTCACCCATTTTTCGTTTCCTTTACCGCTAATTAAAACTGCTTCAAAATCGAAAGGTTCCCCGGTTTCAATTGAAGATTCAACTATTGTTTTTACATAATCTCTGTAATCTTCTCTGTAAAATTGTATCCCGGATTGTAATTCAGGACTGAAATCATAAGGGTTTGTATCGTGGATTTTGTGGACTTCTTCCGACCAGATGAGTTTACCATTAATCAAATCGATTTCCCAACCACCAATATTAGACAATTTGGTCGCATCGTTTAACAATTCTTTCAGTTTACGTTCGTCGGTAATATTTTTGGCAGTAGCATAAATGACTCCCTCATCGACCTGTGAATTACAATGCCAACTGAGCCAAATCACATCGCCTGTTTTAGTGATATAGCGGTTTTCAAACCGAAATACCGTTTCACCTTCTTTGAGCTTCAGTATTTCGTCATTTGACTGGCGTTTATCCGCAGGATGTATGAAATCATTGAACTGAAAACCTACTAATTCGGATTCGTCATATCCCAACAGTTTGCATCCGGCTTGATTTATTTTGAGAAATCGACCTTCAAAATCGGCTAAACAAATCAAATCAGGCAAAGCTTCAAACAAGTGAGAAAGATCACCCTCGAGGCGCTTACGATTGATTTCAGACCCAATAAAAGTTTCAAATTTGGCCAAAATGGGATGATGTTGTTGTATGGAAACCAAATCTTCAGAAGTTCCGACTACCAAAACACCCACAATTTGATCCTTATGTTTTAGGGGAAGTCCCAGGACCGATTTTATCCCTGCTTTTTCGGCAGCTTTTTTTCTCAGAAATTGCGTATTTGAATCCAAATCACCCCAAACAATTGATTTTTCAAGTTTCCATACCTTCCCGGGAAGTCCCTCTCCGAAGGGTATTTCATTGATATCTCCGGCTGTTGAATAAAAATCCTGAGCAATCTTACTTGCTTGGCACTTAGAGGACAGTCGTATTGTTTTTTGATGAATAGAAGGAAGCCAAATTTCACACAAACTGAAATCACCATACTCAACTATCAGTTGACACAATTGGTGTAATGATGTTTTCAGATCAATTCCTTCATTGAATACATTGCTTATCTTTGCCAGTAGTTCTTTTTGAATTTGTTCGTTTTTGACGTAAGTAACATCGCGTTCAACGGCTACCCAGTGGGTAAACCATCCTTTGTCATCAGCTACGGGAGAAACGGAAAAATTAATCCAAAACGGCTCGCCATTTTTCTTGTAATTAATGGTAGTTACCTCACATGCCTCCCAATTCCTGAGTGCTATACCCAGTTGTTCTAATGCTTGTTTATCTGATTTGGGACCTTGGAGCAGTCGGGGAGATTTACCGATTACTTCATCAGGTGAATATCCTGTCATTTTGGTAAAAGCTTCATTAACATAGACTATTCTCGGTCCCGGTTCCTCAAAAGGCTCAGCTTCGGTTATCATCACGGCATCACTGGTATTAGTAATAAAACTCTCCAACAATTTCAGCCTTTGCTCTTCTTCTTTTTGAGTGGTTATATCTTGTACGGTTCCTTCAAAAGCTATGGGATTTTCATCAGCATCTAACACCAATCTCCCTCGTTCGTGCACCCATTTAATCTCTCCGTTGGGTAATAAAATTCGGTGAATTAAGTCGTGTGTTTTTGCTCCCGAAAAAGAACTGTTCTGTTCTTGTTCAAATTCAGCTCTGTCATCAGGATGAATGGTTTGGAGAAAAGTTTCAAACGTGAGTATGAAACTGTCTTTACTGCGTCCCCAAATATTATATACTTCATCAGACCAACTCAGCGTATTACCATCAGTTTCCAAACGCCAGTAACCTAAATTGGCTATAGAGGCCGCAGCTTTAAACTTTGCCTCAGAATCTTTAAGCGCAGTTAGTTTTTCTTCTTTTTCGGTTACATTGATGGAAGAAACCATAATGGCTTGATGCCCTTTAAAGGAGACTTTATGACCGTAGACGTCCATTAACAATTGCTCTCCATTTTTCTTTTTATGGGTAGAAATACCGAAATGAATAGTCCCCTCCTGTAGCTCTATGTTTACATGGGTTTTGACTATTTTGCCTATTTCATCTTTATCTCTAAGGTCGAAAATAGTCATGGATAAAAACTCATCTTTGGTGTAGCCGTATAATTGGAGTGCAGATTGATTGACATCGAGAATTTTGAAATTTTCGACATCATATACCCAATTTGGAATAGGGTTGTAGAGAAAAAGCGTACTGAAATCTACCTCGTTTGATGCTTTATCAAGTTTTTTATTTTGATTTTTATCCATGCTCAACATTTTTAATGCTACGTTAATTCCTTTACTCAGACTTTATAACATGCATGAAACACGAATAATTGAGTCTATTTAAAAAACACTTTGTTTTTTTTGGTAATACAATGAACCATAAATAAAAATCTTTGAGAAATAAAAATAGAAACCATATTATAAAATAAGACCTATATATGTATGTAAACAAATTAAATTCTCTTAAAAAGAGGTGCTTATAAAGTTATAAAACTAATTCCAATAAAAAAGTAAAACCTTTTATTTTTAACTTATTTTTCTTTAAAAATCCATTGGATCCATCAATCAACACTATGGTGAAATGGTCGATTCTCTACTATTGAGAAGCAAATCAGGTGATTACCTAAACATCCATTTTTTCACAAAAAACCGTTATGTTATTTAGATTTATAAGAAGAAATACTGAGCACTTAGATAATGCTCTGAAAAGAAGTATTAATCTGGCTGTTAGGATTTATTTCGGAATTGAGAAACTCACTTTAGTACCTTTGCCAAGGACTGAGGAAACCCAAATTTTTCCGTTGAGATTATCAATCAACTTTTTACAGGCCGCCAGACCCAGTCCACTTCCGGCGTATTCTGACTGTGAATGCAGTCTTTTGAATGGTTTGAAAATAGTGGTCAGGTGCTCTTCTTTTATTCCAATACCGTTATCCTGAACCGTAAAATTCCATTCTGTTTCCGTTTCTGAAAAAGTAATGTCAATTTCAGGCACGTTATTTTTGGGCTGGTATTTGATTGCGTTACCTATCAGATTCTGAAAAAGCACTGTTAAGATAATTTTTGAAGAAATTATTTCGGGAAAAACAGGGCAATTGAGGATTGGTTTATTTGTGGATATTCCTGTTGTGTACATTTCAAAAACACCCGATATTAATTCGTTTAAATCAATCTTTTCCTTACTCTCTTGTCCTGCTGTATTGACTTTGGCAAAATCCAATAAATCCAAAATCAGCGTATTCATTTTTTCTAAACTCTCATAAAGAAAATCGAAATACATTTCATCCTGCTCGTCCCATATTGCTTTGTGATTTTCTTCAATCAGCTTTAGGAGAGAACCGATTGTTCTGACCGGAGCTTTTAAATCGTGAGCTGCCATATAAGCAAAGTCTTCCATACGGCTGGAGTAATTCTCTAATTGGGCTTGATAAGATATTAATAATTTATTGGCTCTCCTGAGTTCGAGTAAATGAACAACTTGTCGTGAAAGACTTTGCAATGCCTTTTTTTGTTCTTCGGTCAGTACGCTTACTTTATTGTCAATAACGCACAAAGTACCAAATGCAATTCCGTTTCCGGAGGAAAGCGGCATACCGTAATATGAAACGATATTAGGATCAGAGGTAACGAAAGGATTATTTTTAAATCGCTCATCCAACCGGGCATCTTCAACTATGAAAATATTTTCGGGTTTTTCTATGGCATGAACACAAAAAGAGAATTCAATAGGTGTTTCGCTTATAGGTATTCCTAAATGAGACTTGAAAAATTGTCTTTTATCATCAAGCAAACTAATCAAAGCTATGGGCATGTTGCATATAGAGGATGCAATAGCCGTAATATCATCAAACATCTGCTCGGGTGTGGTATCTAAAACACCATAATCCTCCAGCGTTTTTACTCTTAAAGATTTTTGATCATTAAGCATAATATCTTCTTTTTAATCTTAAAATTTGTATGATGATTCATGAACAGTTACCACTCGGTTCACAGCAGTTTTTTTCTTTTTTAATGGAAAGAATACCATAGCAAATTTATCACAAATAGGCAAAATGCTCTCCATTTGACAAAAACTTTAAGTTTTTTTTAGTATCCTGAAAATGACATTTGAGGTTCGTTCTAACATCTTTCGGGACATTTTTTTGTTATTTACCCAATGATAAAGAGCGCCTTAGCTACTTTTAAAAAAAAACAATAAAAAAACCTTTACAGATGTAAAGGCTTTTCATTAATGTTCTAAAAAAATATTTATTCTAATGCAAATGTAACGCTTACGTTTGTATTAATCTCCAATTCGCCAACCGCCAAGGTTTCACGGTTTTGACCTCCGTCAGCAGCCATAGCCATCATATTACCTTTGTACATAGGCTGAGGGACATAAACTTGCGAGTTATCAGTAATCAACAATGCCTTGCCTACTTTTTGTCCTAATATCGAAACGTAATCATTGGCCTTTTGTTTGGCATTTAGTATTGCATTTTTTCGGGCTTCTTTCTCGTATTCTTCCATTTTAGACGATTTGAATTCTACTCCCTGAATCGTATTGACTCCGGCATCACTCAATCCCATCATAATGGCATCGTATTTCTTCAAATCTTTTAACGTAATGCTCAGTGTTTGATTAGCCTGAAAGTTATACTTCTTTTTATCATAGTCATAACTTTTATACAAACTTACATTATTGGTTTTGTAATCACTGGCCGGTATACCGCTGTTTTTCAAAAATTTAATCACTTTATCTACCACTTCGTCGTTGAGGGTTTTTACCTCTTTGGCGTCTTTGCCCGAATTTTGAAAACCTACTGTAACTATTGCCTGATCGGGAACAATTTTTACTTTTCCTTCGCCCGAAACGGAAATTTGAGGTATCTGAGCCTTTTGGTCCTGTGCCTGTACAGTAATGGCAAAAAATAAGACGATTAACAGCGCTGCTTTAGTAGTCGCTTGAATAAAATTGCTTTTTGGTTGATGATTCTTCGATTTCATAGTTTATATATTTAATGATGATGTTTTTTGCTTTTCAAAAGTTGTGCCACTATAATTTTCCCATTTTGGCCATGATAAATAAAATAATAATGGGGATGGCTAACAAGATGACCATAAATGTACTGTGTTCAAGCAATGCAGGTTCTTTGAGCAGCGTAATAACATAACCGCCTATAGCTCCTCCAAAATGAGCGGTATGCCCGATATTATCATTTTTCGCCTTCATTCCGTAGATAGAATACAGCAAATAGCCAATTCCGAAAACATAAGCCGGCATGGGAATTACACCAAATATACCAATGGTCATGTCCGGATACAGTAAAATAGCCGAATAAACAATTCCGGTTACAGCTCCCGAGGCACCAACTGCTCTGTAACTGTATTCGTTTCCGTGAAAAGCCATGGTGAGTAAACTTCCAAAAATAAGACTGCCGGCATAAATCAACAGAAATGTAAAATTCCCCAAACTTTCAAATACGACAGGCGCAAAAGAATAAAGTGCAATCATGTTAAAAGCCAAGTGAAAAACATCAGCATGCAGAAAAGCGGAGGTAATCATTCTGATTTGTTCGCCGGCACGTATACTGCCTACGTGAAATTCATATTTGCGAAAAAAATATTCATCGTTAAAACCTTTGATACTGATGAGAACATTGGCCAGAATTATGCCTAATAAAAAAATGTTGAGCATGGTAAAATTATTTATCACTTGCAGTTCGACCCAAAAGTCGCGAGTGTAAAAATAGTAATACTTCTCATAGGAATTGTTAAGGTCAGTCAATTAAGATAACTTTTAACTTTATATTTGCATAAAATTACACGCATGCAATTTCTTGTTTTTATTCTGCTTTATCCTATTCTTTGGTTAATCTCAATACTCCCGTTTCGGTTGCTTTATTTGCTTTCAGACGGAATTTATGTATTGGTTTACTACGTAATCGGATACCGCAAAAAAGTAGTGCGGAACAATATTGCAATAGCCCTTCCCCATCTGTCTGTGGCCGAGCGTCATCTGATTGAAAAAAAGTTTTACCACCATTTGTGTGATATGTTTCTGGAGATGATTAAAACCATGACCCTATCTGAAAAAGAGATGGAAAAACGATTTGTTTTCACCAATTTGGAACTTTATCGCGATTTGGAAAAACAAAAAAAGAGCATAGCTGTTATGCTTGCCCACTACGCCTCGTATGAGTGGGTAATTTCAATGAACCGTCACATTGCTTTTGAAGGTTTTGCCATTTATAAAAAAATCGGCAATAAATATTTTGACAAGTTGGTGCGCGATATTCGTTCCAAATTTAAAGCCACTTTAATTACCAATAAAGAAACCATCAAAACCATTGAAAAAAATGCCCGAATTAATCATTACGGAGTGTATGGGTTTGCCAGCGACCAATCACCTCAATTGAGCAAAACACATCATTGGGCTAAGTTCATGGGTATCGAAACACCGGTACACACCGGGGCTGAAATGTTAGCCAAAAGATTTGACATGAATGTCATTTTCCTAAAAACCCGCAAGGTAAAACGAGGGTATTACGAAGCCACTTTTGAACATTTGGCAAATGACCCTAAGATGGTTCCCAATTATGAAATCTCGGATGAATTTTTAAGACGTGTGGAAAAACAAATCCTCGAAGCTCCGGAATATTATTTGTGGACGCACAAACGTTGGAAACACAAAAAGCAACAATAAAATCTATTCGTTGGTTTTAAACCACGATTTTACCATTTCTTTTTCTTTGTTCTGAGCCTCTTTATGCATAAACTCATTGGTTTTTGAGTTGTACAAATAGTCTTTTGACCAATCTGTATGATGTGCTGCCAATGCTTTTATGCTTTCGCAAACAAATTGTATTTCCTCAGTGGTAGTAGTTGGGTGGATAGACATTCTGATCCAACCCGGTTTTTTGATTAAATCACCCGAGGTTATCTGACAAACTAAATCGTGCGATGTTTCCTGATCTACATGCAACAGATAATGCCCGTAAGTACCGGCACAACTGCAACCGCCTCGGGTTTGGATTCCGAAACGATCATTTAATAGTTTCACTCCCAAATTATAATGCAAATCATCAATATAAAACGAAATTACCCCCAAACGGTCTTGGTGTTGGTTGGCTAAAATATGTAAATTAGGAATTGCATTTAATTCCGAAAAAACAAAATCAACAATCTCATGTTCTCTCTTCAGGATATTCTCCACTCCCATTTGCTCTTTGAGTTGAATGGCCAAAGCTGTTTTGATTACCTGTAAAAAACCCGGTGTCCCGCCGTCTTCCCGATCTTCAATGTTATCGATGTATTTGTGTTCTCCCCAAGGATTTGTCCAACTTACAGTTCCGCCACCGGGACAATCGGGAATATTATTTTTGTATAAATTTTTATTAAAAATCAAAACCCCTGATGTGCCGGGACCACCCAAAAACTTGTGTGGAGAGAAAAAAATAGCATCCAAATAACTTTCTTCATCCGGATGCATGTTGATATCAACATAAGGTCCGGAACAGGCAAAATCAACAAAGCAAACTCCATTATTTTGGTGCATTATTTTGGCTACTTCGTGATAAGGCGTTTTAATACCGGTTACATTGGAACATGAAGTGATGGAAGCGATTTTAAAACTTCTATCTCTATACTGGTCTAATAGTGTTTTAAATTCGTTTAAGCAAAACAACCCTTCTTCATTGGCCGGTATTACAATGACATCGGCTATGGTTTCCAACCATGAAGTTTGGTTAGAATGATGTTCCATGTGTGAGATGAAAACTACCGGTTTGAGTTCTTTGGGCAGAGCGGTGTATTCTTTTAAATTTTCCGGAATTTTAAGTCCTAATATGCGTTGAAATTTATTTACAACACCGGTCATTCCGGTACCGGTATTGATCAGAATATCATTTTCATTGGCCTTTACATGCTTTTTTATGATTTGTTTAGCCTCGTGATAAGCCATAGTCATAGCGGTTCCTGAAACGGTGGTTTCGGTATGGGTGTTGGCTACAAACGGACCAAATTCATTCATCAGTTTTTCCTCAATCGGGCGGTATAATCTGCCGCTTGCAGTCCAATCGGTGTATATTATTTTTTTCTTGCCGAAAGGAGAATCAAACTCTTGGTCAATCCCTATAATATTCTTGCGAAATTGCTGAAAATACTGTTCTAATGCCGTTTTGGTTTCCGTAGTAATCATTTGGTAATCATTTGCGTTCAAAGATACATTATTTTTGATTTTTGCTAAATTTTAATGTAAATCCTTGTTGCCTCAGTGTAATGTGGTAAATGCGGATTTCTCTGCAGAAAACAATAATGAATTCCTTTTCAGAAAATTAAAACCTTTTTTAACTTCAAAAAAAGGCTAAAGAGTTAGAGTTCAAAGCACAAGACATTTGTAGTATTTAAATTTCAAATCTGCTCTAAAAATACCTATTGTTAGGGATTTTTTTATTAAATTTAATTTCCCAATTTTGAATCACTAACCGATAAACCAAAATAACATGAACGATCAGACTTATACCGCAGTCGGCTATCTGGATTTGGGAAACAATATTATTACTCTGGATGTCGCCTTACCCAATCCCCCCAAACGGGAAGATTTTTTAATAACTAACTACAACCTGAGCAAAAGATCCGAATACAACAATGTTTTAATGAATGTAATCTTATGTGAATTTACATATGAAGGAGATGAGGGAGAAGAATTGTCCAGAATAACAAAAGACAGGTACCAAGTTTCGATTGACTTTACTAAAATTGAAAAACCGGAAGGGATACCAAATGTAACAGATTTCAATTTTGTTGAAAATCCGAAATGCCTTTTCCTTTTTTTCCATAGTACCGATGCAAATGCAGATGACAGGCAGGCGTTTTTTGACGATATGGAAAAACTCTATTTAGGGGCTATAAAATCACCTTATGTTATTTATCCTGCACCATACATGAAAAACACTTCACAAAAAGGGAAACCACGAACATTAAGCCCTTCTTTAATCTGATAAAAACAATATGGCCATCATAAATTCAATTAAAATTCGGTTACTCATTTTATCCTTTATAACAAGTTCAATCTGTAGCGCTCAATCACCTGATTTTAAAGAAATAAAAAAGCTTATTGAAAAAGGGAATAACTTTGAAGCTCTTGAGCTGCTTAGGAAAATTGATGAAAAAAAAGTTTCCAGAGACAAGATAGCCCGAAAATACTATCTGATGGGGAAAGCCTATGGAAACGAAAATATTAACGATAAAAGTTATCATTGTTTTTTAAAAAGCAAAGACATTTTCGAAGCCATTGACAGTATTCCGGGATTAATGGAAGCCAAATTGGAAATTGCTTACGGTTTGAGTGTTGAACGAATAAAATATGAAACATCTAAAAAATATTACGAAGAGTACCTGAAATACACCCTTGACACTAAAGATCCCAAATTAATTACAAGAGGGTACTATGAAATAGCAAATTTTTTAATGGATAGCGAACCTAAAATTGGTCAACGTTATTACTTCAAAGCATTTCAATTAAACAAAAAAGTAAGGGATGAAAAAATGTTTGCCAAAATAGCTTCGGGTATAGCCATGCTTTATAACGAACGATTAAACCAAAGAGATTCTGCCATTTATTATTATGAAAAAGCCATAGACATTTCACGAAAATATAATAATCTGGACGACCTTAGTTTTAACATGGTATACCTGTCCAATGTATATTACTATAAAAAGCAGCATCAGAAGGCAATTCAACTATTGCGTGAAGCTGACAAAATACCTATAGTCATATATGTTCAAAACATGAAGAGCAGGATACACCAATACATTTCCATGAATTATGAAAAACTGCATGACTATGAAAATGCTTACAAAGAAAGATTATTATCACAGAAACTGAGTGAAGAAGATAATTTCAGGAGACAAAACAAAATCATAAATGACCTTCAGGCTCAATACGAAACAAAGGAAAAAGAACTTGAAAACCTGAATCTGAGAGTAAAAAACAGGAATAACCGTTTTCTGCTCATTATGTTTCTTGTGATTTCAATAGTAATCTTTTTTGTTGGTTACTTCAGAATAAAAATCTTGAGTAAAAAGAAACAAATTGCCGAGCAGGAAAAACTCATTGAATCTCAAAAATTAGAAAATGTATTGAAAGATCAGGAGCTTAAAGAAATTGACAAACTTTTGGAAGGTCAGGAAAAAGAGCGGATCAAAATTGCTAACGATTTGCATGACAACTTGGGCAGTTTAATGGCCACCTTGAAACATAATTTTCAGAATTTAAAACTCAAAGCCAATGCCAATGAAGAATCCGATCAACTTTTTGACAAAACCGATGAATTATTGGAAGAAGCCTATCAAAAAATAAGAGGGATGGCTCATGCCAAAAACGCGGGAGTAATAGCCAATGAAGGACTATTGCCGGCCATTTTAAACATGGTTGAAAAAGCTTCGGTAGCCGGAAAATTAAACATACAGGTCATTCCTTTCGGTCTGGATGAAAAGTTGGAAAATGCGATTGAAGTTACGATTTTCAGGATGATACAGGAAATCATTACCAATGCCATAAAACACGCTAAAGCAACTGAAATCATCATTCAACTAACACAACATAAAGACAGCCTGAATATCATAGTTGAAGATAACGGCAAAGGATTCAATCCCAAAAACATAAATAAAAATAACGGAATGGGACTTACAAATATTGAAAAGAAAGTTGAACAGATGGGTGGTACTTTTACCATAGACAGTGCAGAAGGACGAGGCACCTCCATATTAATTGATCTACCTTTATGATAACATTAGCTATAGCGGAAGACCACCAGGCATTAATTGACGGAATGAAACTATTCCTGAACAGCCAATCCGATATCCAGATTGTGGGAGAAGCCAATGACGGTGATGCGCTGATTGAATTGGTGAGATCCAAAAGACCCAGCATCGTTATCACAGACATTCGCATGCCCAAACGTGATGGCATCAGCGCTACTAAAATCATTAAAGAAGAATTTCCGGAAACTAAGATTATCGCTTTCAGCATGTTTGACCAAACCGAAGCGGTAGAACAAATGAAACAAGCCGGGGCCTCAGGGTATATCATGAAAAATTCTTCTCTTCAAAAAGTTTTAGAGGCCATCAGAACGGTAGATAAAGTTGGAAAATATTTTGATGATGCCATTCTGACCATAGATGACCTTACCAAAGAAGTTGTAATTCTGAGTGCTCGAGAAAAAGACATCCTACGTCTGATAGGCGAAGGGCATTCCTCTCAGGATATCGCCGATATATTGTGCATCGGTAAAACCACAGTTGACACCCACCGAAAGAACATCATCAAAAAGATAAATGTTCATGGTAAAACTGATTTAATCCGATACGCTATAGAGCGAAAATACGATTTCTAACTATTTTAAAGTAAGAAAAAAGATACTTGAAAATCCCCATCGTTGGGGATTTTTTTTTGATATTCATTCGCGAACTTTGAACTGTAATTTTCTTTAGCAAGAGATACAAAAAGAATGATACCCCCATACTGCATTCTGTTTAAAACAAAAGTACAAAGCCCCATATCGTAAGTTAATATTGTAAACAAAAATAGTCTGAAAGATTCGTTTCTGTTTCTGATAAATGAAGTTAGGTTAGTTAAGCAAAATCCTGCCCGAAATTATTGTAGTTGTTTGATTCAGGGCAGGTTTTTCAAAGCAAGTATATAGATTAAAAACATACCTACCGCTTCACTTCCCCTTACAAATTTGAGACTTTTAGTAAGGGGATGGTGAAGTGTCAGTTTTAAAAGAATAACAAAAACACATAAATCATGAGTTGGAATAACGTAGACACCCGTTGCAGAATAATGTATGGCGACCAATTAACTTCTAATCTGAAACCACAAGAGCGCAAATTCATCATCCACACAATTGCAGAGGAGTTTCCTCATTTTTCGAGGGTAAGAATAGCCGCCTCTGTTGATCATTGTTTCAAAATTAATCAAGGTCCTATACCAAGACGAACTTTTTTAACCTTCATCCAAAATTTTCTGAGATAAAAATACAGAAGCTACAAAAAAAAGAAGCATTAATAGATAATTCCGAACAGATTTAAAGAATAACTTTTCGGAAAGTGGTAACTCATAAATACCACTAGAAAGCCGATAAAACACATGGCTTTATCGGCTTTTGAATTCCGTTAATTTTGTTGGTACAATAAAAACTGTAGAATTATTTTTTGGTGTTATCTTTTAGCTCGAACAGTTTCTTCATTTCATTGGCTTTATCCACTTCATTGATAGCCATTAAAGATTGGGCATAGCGATAGTAATATACCGGCTCTAAATCTGTGGTCATTTCAAACAAATCACAATACCAACCGGCGGCTGAGACTAAATCATCATCAAAGAAACTACGGTCTGCCACTTTTTTGAGCATTTCAACCGATTTATATCCTTTGTTGATAACCCTCTCATAGGTATTTAAAATATTAATTTTAACAGAAGAATTACCGGGTTTTGCTGTGTTAAGCTCCGTTTTAGAAGGACTAACTTTAGAATCACCAACAGTCTTAACCGAAGCATTGGAAAAATTACCGGTAACTACTGTCGTTTTTTCTCTTACGTATTTGGGTTTTATTACCCTGACATTGTTAGGCCCCAAATCGTTAGTATTCACCAAACTCATATCCGGAACGGTATAAGTACTGGTGCTGCCACCAAAGGTTTGATTAATCTTTTCTTCTACGTGATAAGATTCAACCTTAAATTGTTTATCAGACATTTTGTCTGACATTACCACGGTATTGCCCCATTTTGCAGTAGTCGCTACGCCGTCATTATGTTGTGCAAAACAGTTGAAAGAAAAACCTATGGTAATAGCTGTGAAAAGAAATGTATAATTTTTCATATTAACTTAAATTAAAGGTTATTACAAAAAATTCAGGGTTAATAAAGGTACTCAAAATTTAATCTCAAAACCATATTTTATACGATTTATTTTTAGGCAAAACAGAATTAAATCTATTGACATAAAACGAGTTAGCACAAAACACATATCAACTGATATTCTGAAAAGCACATCATCATTTTTTCAGTTGCAAAGCAATATCTCATAAATAATTATTAGTTTAGTGAAACCTTGTCGGTATACCTTCTACTGTAAAATGAAGAATTCAAAAAATTAAAAACCATTGAAAATGATAAAACCAACCATCGCATTAAATTTCAGTATAATTGAGCATGTGGTGAATGATATCAAAATTGCTGATTTACTCAATAGCCGAGATCAAAATCCACTGACATTCGGTATGGAAACCCGATGCAGGATTATCCCTGAAAAATCCTCACATTCAAACCTGATTTATATACTTGAGTTCACTTATAAAGCGCCTGACAATTTAAATCACCTTGATGATGTAGCTGTTTTGGTAGAAGTTACGGAAGGACCGGTTATTCAAATTTTAGAATTTAAAATTACATAACACTATATAAATCGCTTAATCCAATCAAAGAACATCATGAAAAAGACAATAAATTTCATCCTAGCACTATTCATAGTATCTGTTACTCAAAAAATTACTGCTCAGAAAATTGAATTAAAAAACAATACGGTTGTGATGGAGGACAAACCTATTTTTTCATTTGATAAAAAAGCCATGAATAATGAATTCCATTTATTCAAACTAAATTCAAAAGAAGAGGTACTAATTCTGCAACACCAACACGTAGGAGCTGATACCGGTGCCAAGGATGATTTCAAGAAAATTATTTTCCCCAGCCAAAATATCACTATAGAATCAAGAGTTTTGCAAAAGAAAAATTGGAAATTCTTGGTACAGCTGTTACTTGACGAAAAAGTCATTGACACGGATGGCAATATTGATGTCCGAAATTTGGAACGATTTTCCGGTAAATACAATGAGAAAATAACCTTAAAAAAATAGGGCTCTAGAACAGCATTTTGATTTCTTTGATGTCATAACGAACAACGGAGTCGTCTTCCAGCATAACAGCTAATCTACCTTCATGGGTTACCCCTTTAATAATTCCCATAAACCGATTTCCTTTGGAGTCTTCAAAAGCACACGGGTAATCGAGTTTGAATAGCATTTTACGGTAGTTTTCCCAAAGCAACTGAGCATTTTGTTCTAAGTCAGCCACAGTAGTCTGAATACCTTTTCCAAATAAAAGAGCCATATCCTCCGGATTATAATCCAATCCTGTTATGCGTGTCAGAGAAGTTGCTTGAGGTAACCATTCAAAGTCCGTTTGATTCAAATTCAAACCCAAGCCTACTACAGCGGTAAAACTCCCATCCGACTTGAAGGTGTTTTCAATCAATATACCGCCCAATTTCTTGCCGCCTGCCATAATGTCGTTAGGCCACTTTATTTTTAATTCAGGAATATTCAGCGAAAATAAAACTTTCATCACCCCCAAGGTTACCGCCACATTAAAATCAAAAAGATGCTCACCCTCAAGCCTCACCTCTTTAAACAAGATGCTCATAGTGAGGTTTTTACCAGGCTCACTTACCCACTTAGCCCCCATTTGCCCTCTGCCTTTGGTTTGTTCACGAGCCGTGACTATTGTAAAATTAGTAACCTCTTTTTCTCTGGCCAATTGCTTTAAATAATCATTTGTAGAATCTATGGCATCGAGTTTGATTATAGGGAGCATACGAAAGTTTTTTACAATAAATTTTAGACTTTTGTTAAGTAAAAATAATGACAAAAGTAATACCTTTGTCCAACATACATAAATACTACATGGCGAAAAAAGCAGTTCAGACCGATGTTCTTTTAGCGAGCATCATTAAAGGCATTGAAGAAGTAAAAGGAAATGACATTGACATCCTCGATTTGAGGGACATAGATACAGCAGTTTGTGATTATTTTATCATCTGTAACGGTAACTCAAACACTCAAGTTAACGCAATCGTTAACTCCATTCAAAAAATAGTTTCTAAAGAATTAAAAGACAAACCTTGGCATGTTGAAGGAACGGACAACGGCGAGTGGGTTTTAATGGATTATGTGAACATTGTAGTGCATGTTTTTCAGAAACAAATTCGCGAATTTTATAACATTGAAGGCCTTTGGGGCGATGCCAAAATCACTACCATACAAACTAATTATTAATAGCTTACACAAAAATGGCTGACGAAAAAAAATCTAATAATTTTAAATATAGTCCGTGGTGGATATATATCGGCTTAATCGCCATATTCTTCGCCCTTAATTATTTTGGCGGTTCTAATTTTCAGGATGCTGCCAAAATAACTTCCTCAAAATTCAATGAATACCTTGAAAAAGGGCAAATTGAAAAAGTGGTAGTTTATAACAAAACCGAAGGAGAAGCTTATTTAACTAAAGCCGCTCTTAAAGACAAAGCACACGTCAAAGTTGCCAAAGACATGCTGGGTAATCCAAGCAAAGGACCTCACTACTCCTTTGATATTGGTAACGACGAAGTGTTTCAAAACAAAATTGAGAAAGCCAAACTTGAAGGCAAGCTGAAAGACTACGATTTCAAACCAAAAAGTAATTGGACAGAACTCTTAATCAGCCTATTGCCAATCATTGTCATCATTGGTTTGTGGATATTGATTATGCGACGTATGTCGGGTGGTGGAGCCGGTGGAGCCGGTGGTCAAATCTTTAACATTGGAAAATCAAGAGCCAAACTCTTTGACGAGAAAACCGATGTAAAAATTACGTTCAAAGATGTTGCCGGACTTGAAGGAGCCAAGGAAGAAGTACAAGAAATTGTAGAGTTTTTGAAAAACCCTGAAAAATACACTTCATTAGGAGGAAAAATTCCTAAGGGAGCCTTGTTAGTTGGACCTCCGGGAACCGGAAAAACTCTATTAGCCAAAGCGGTGGCCGGAGAAGCCAAAGTACCGTTTTTCTCTTTATCGGGTTCTGATTTCGTAGAAATGTTCGTAGGTGTCGGAGCTTCGCGTGTGAGAGACTTATTCAAGCAGGCTAAGGATAAATCACCATCAATCATATTCATAGACGAAATTGATGCTGTGGGTCGTGCCCGTGGCAAAAACAACTTCTCGGGTTCAAATGACGAACGCGAAAATACCCTGAATCAGTTATTGACCGAAATGGATGGCTTCGGAACCAATACGCATGTCATTGTATTAGCCGCTACCAACAGAGCTGATGTATTGGACAAAGCATTGATGCGTGCCGGGCGTTTTGATCGTCAGATTTATGTTGATTTGCCGGATATCCGCGAGCGTAAAGAAATTTTTGAAGTGCACCTCAAACCTTTGAAAAAAGTAGACGATTTAGACATTGATTTCTTAGCAAAACAGACTCCGGGATTCTCTGGAGCTGATATTGCAAACGTATGTAATGAAGCTGCATTAATAGCTGCCCGTAACAACAAAACAGCCGTAGACAAACAAGATTTTCTGGATGCTGTTGACCGTATTGTAGGTGGTTTAGAAAAGAAAAATAAAATTGTAACTACCGATGAAAAGCGTGCTATTGCCGTGCACGAGGCAGGCCATGCCACCGTAAGCTGGATGTTGGAACACGCCGCACCATTGGTAAAAGTAACCATAGTACCCAGAGGACAAAGTTTAGGTGCTGCCTGGTACTTACCGGAAGAACGTTTAATTGTACGTCCGGAGCAAATGCTAGATGAAATGTGTGCCGCCATGGGAGGTCGTGCCGCTGAAAAAGTTATGTTCAACAAAATTTCAACCGGTGCTTTGAGCGATTTGGAAAAAGTAACCAAACAGGCCCGTGCCATGGTGACCATTTACGGTTTGAATGACAAACTGGGCAATATAACCTATTACGATTCTTCGGGTCAGAGCGAATACAATTTCTCTAAACCTTATTCAGAAGAAACGGCTCAAACCATAGACAAAGAAATTTCAAATTTAATCGAAACTGAATACCAAAGGGCGATTAAAATTTTGGAGGACAACAAAGATAAATTAGAGCAATTAGCCAATATATTAATTGAAAAAGAAGTTATTTTCAAGGATGATTTAGAGACCATTTTTGGCAAAAGACCTTTCAATATTCCGGCCGAAGAGACCGATATAGTGTAGTCAAAACCTACATTTAACATTTTTTTAAAATCTTAATTCAAAACATGTTTTTGAATTAAGATTTTTTTATCTTTGAGGGATTTCAAATTCTAAACAAGATTATACCCACACAAGCATGAGTCTTTTCAGAAAATTTTTTGGCGCTGGTAACGATGCCTCTGACGAAGAAAGTCAAAGCGAATTCAACAATACTCCTTCCAGCTTTTCACTACTGCCTGTAGATGAAAAGTTTACTTATAATTTCAAAAAAAACGGCGGTAAATTTTTATACTGTGAAAACTTGAGCGAAGTAAAAGATCAGTTTTTAAACATTTTGGAAGAAAACGATTGGTTCGAATGTGAAGCCCTTTGTTATGAACCCAAATTATTCAGCATGCTTGACGAAAACAAGCTTAGTTACGATAAACCGCAAAACCCAAAATTTCTTTTTGCCAGTTGTGAAAACCTGATTGCCGATGAAGGTTCGGTACTTTTTTCATCTAATCAAATCAAACAAAACAAACCCAATGACCTCCCGATAAACATCATAATTTTGGCCACAACCAGTCAAATACTGGAAACCAAAAGCGATGGGCTTCGTGTCATCAAAAAGAAATACGACAAAGATTATCCAACTAATATCACGACCATAAAATATTTCGAAAAAGCAAAGGACGAGGACTTTCTGCAATACGGAAGCACCGCCAAGAATTTATATCTTTTGCTGCTAGAAGATTTATAGCATGAGTACTACTTTAACCAGAGCCCTTTCGGGAGCCGTGTATGTCCTCCTTTTAGTTGGTGCTACGTTATATTCACAGTATAGTTTCTTACTGTTGTTTGGATTGTTACTTATTTTTTCGACGGTCGAATTTTGCAAATTGATTCACTTAAAGCCTATAGTTCCTCTTGTATTGGCCACGGGTGCTTTTATTCTTTTCAATTTAAATAATACTGTAAAAACGAACGAAATACTATTGCTCATAGCGGCTCTATTAGTATCCTTTCGGGCATTGCTGTTTCTTTTTGAAAAACAAAGCAAACTGCTTGATCGAAATTCCAAATATGTATTTTTGATTGGGTATCTCATCATACCAATTATTATTTTTACCAAAATCCCTTTTATAGCTAACGAGTACCATCCGGAAGTTATCATCAGCATTCTGGTTCTGATATGGACCAATGACACATTCGCTTATTTGGTGGGAAGAAGCATGGGAAAAAATAAACTTTTTGAAAGAGTATCACCTAAAAAAACCATTGAAGGATTTGTAGGAGGTCTCATTTTTTCAATAATAGCCGGTTTTTTACTGGCTCAGTTTTATCTTGACGAATCCCTTATCCAATGGATGATTATTGCAGTTATCGTTAGTACTTTCGGCACTCTTGGTGATTTAATCGAATCAAAATTCAAACGAAATGCTGGGGTCAAAGACAGTGGCAATATCATGCCCGGACACGGCGGTTTTCTAGATCGCTTAGATAGTATTATATTTGCGGCACCATTTGTCTATTTGTTTTATCAAATTTTATATTATGTTTCATAAAGAAGGCGGAAAAATTATTGCAATAGCAACCTCATTAACGGTTATCATTTTTCTTTTATCACACAAATTCGTTGCTGATATATTTTGGTTGGAAAAAGGAATTCAGGTTGTTACGTTGTTTTTCCTAATCATGATTTTACAGTTTTTCC
This sequence comes from Flavobacterium silvisoli, assembly GCF_004329815.1. Classification (GTDB taxonomy): domain Bacteria; phylum Bacteroidota; class Bacteroidia; order Flavobacteriales; family Flavobacteriaceae; genus Flavobacterium; species Flavobacterium silvisoli. The sequence continues at coordinate 70,339 of NZ_SJPE01000003.1, forward strand.
GAAATCCGAAACGAACAGTAGAAATCAATGACCATCATATCATTGCTCCGGTAGACGGAAAAGTGGTAGTAATTGAAGAAGTTTTTGAAGAAGAATATTTCAAAGACAAACGTTTACAGGTTTCCATCTTCATGTCGCCTATAAATGTTCACGTTACGCGATACGCGGCCAGTGGAAAAATAAAATTCAGCAAATACCATCCCGGTAAATACTTGGTAGCCTGGCATCCTAAAGCCAGTACTGAAAACGAAAGAACAACTGTAGTCATCGAAACTAAAGAATTTGGTGAAATACTCTACCGTCAAATTGCCGGTGCTTTGGCCAGAAGAATTGTAAACTACGCCGAAGAGGGACAACAAGTTGTTCAGGGTGAAGATGCCGGTTTCATCAAATTTGGTTCAAGAGTAGACATCTATTTGCCTTTGGGAACCAAAATAAATGTACATTTGAATGACAAAGCTGTTGGTGGAAAAACCATAGTTGCCACAAAATAAACCCTTATACTATGTCTGAAAAAGAATTGGAAATTCGTTTTCAGGAAGCTGTAGAAATAGCTTCCAAAATGACACAGTCATCGTTACCGCAAGATGTGCAATTGCGGTTATATGCCTATTACAAACAAGCAACTTTCGGTACCATTGAACACAACAACATTTCCAATTTTGATTTGAGAAATGCTTTTAAAACCAATGCCTGGATGCAAATCAGTCATTTAAGCGTAGACGAAGCGAAAGAATTATACATAGAAGCCATCAACGATATTGTAAAAAACACCAAATAACATGAAGCAGTTTTTTTCATTAATCTTATGTGTATCTTTTATTTTTTTAATGCCTTCCTGCAAAAGAAAAAAACTGCAAGAAGTGGTAGAAGTACCGCTACCCTCGGCAGAAGAAAAAATAACCATAGGTAAACCCGATGATGTAACCGCAGACGAAGGTCAGTTTCCTTTGGGCAAATTACCTTATGAGTACAACGCCCTGATGCCAAGCATTGACATCTTGACCATGGAAGTTCATTATTCCAAACACTACCTGACTTACACCAATAACCTGAATAAATTAGTGGCCGCTGATCCCACTTTAACCGACTTGAGTATTGAAGATATCCTGAAAAAAGTGGATATGAATACCAGCAATGATTTGCGAAACAATGCCGGCGGATATTACAACCACACTTTGTTTTGGGAAGGAATGTCGCCAAAATCTGGAGGGCAACCCAAAGATACTTTAGCGACCATTATCGATAGAGATTTCGGCTCATTTGACACTTTTAAAAATCAATTTACTGATGTAGCAGAAAAACAATTTGGTTCTGGCTGGGCGTGGCTGGTTGTTGATAAAAACGGCAAACTGTCCGTAACCAGTACACCAAATCAAGATAACCCTTTAATGCCCAAACAAACCGTTTCAGGAACTCCTATTTTAAACTTAGACGTTTGGGAACACGCTTATTATCTGGATTATCGTTACAAACGCAGAAAATACATTGAGAATTTCTTCAAAGTCATCAACTGGAAAAAAGTTTCCGAACGATACGAAGAAGCAACCGCAAAAAAATAACAACAAAAAAATCCCTGCCGATAACGACAGGGAATTTTTTATTCTTTAGTGGGCTGTTACCAAATCACTACTCTCAAATTATCCGGTTGATACATTTTATTTCCGGGTTTTATATTGAATGCTTTATAAAACTCCGGTATATTCATTAATGGTCCGTTAACTCTGAACTGTGCCGGCGAATGTACATCGGTCATAATTTGTCGGGCTAGGGCCTCATCTTTGGCATGCACCATCCAGGCATAGCCATAAGCAAGGAAGTATCTTTGCTCCGGAGTCAAACCACTAATTTTCTCTTTGTTTTTGTATTGAGGCGATTTTTTAAACGCTTCAAAGCCCATTACCACTCCTCCTAAATCAGCAATGTTTTCTCCCTGAGTTGCATCACCGTTTACAAATTTCCCTTTTAGTGGCTCAAATTTGTTGAACTGTTCAACAATGAGCTTAGTTTTTTGTTTGAATTTAGCTAAATCTTCCGCAGTCCACCAATTTTTAAGGTTCCCGTTTTCATCGTACTGACTCCCCTGATCATCAAACCCATGTGTAATCTCATGTCCGAAGGTTGAACCCCCAATAATTCCGTATAGAATAGCATCATCAGGCATTCTGCCTTCAAAGCCCGGAACCAATATATTACAAGCCGGTACTACAATTTCATTGTTGCTTGGGTTATAATAGGCATTATACGTTTGCGGGAACATGCTCCACTCCGTTCGGTCAACCGGTTTTCCGAATTTTTTCACCATATAATCATAGCTCCATTTGTTGGCCGCCATCACATTGGCACAATACGTACCTCTATTGATTACCACACTACTCATATCTTTCCATTTGTCCGGATAACCTACTTTCATTACAATTTTACTCAATTTGTTGAGCGCTTTCTTCTTAGTGGCTTCACTCATCCAGTCCAGTTTTTTGATGTGTTCTGCATAAACATCACGGATGTTATTTCCAATTTCCAATAACTTTTCTTTGGAACCTTTCGGCAAATAATCGGCTACGTACACCTGCCCAACCAATTCTCCTAGAGCACCATCAGTTTCTTCAACAATTCGTTTCCATCTTGGTTTTTGCTTTTTAACTCCATTCATCACGGTAGAATAAAAAGCAAAATTTTGTTTTTCAATGGCGTTGTTCAAATATGGAGCATAACTGTTTACCAAATCCCACTTTAAATAGGTTTTCCAGTCATCAATAGAATAGGTAGTTACAATTTTATCCAATCCTTTAAAAAACTCTGGCTGACCAACTATGACGGTATCTGCTTTGGCAACTCCTAATTGAGGTAATACATTTTCCCAAGCTATGGCCGGAGTAGAAGCTTTAAATTGTGCCAATGGCATTTTGTTATAATTTTTAACCGGGTCACGAAGTGCTTCCAGTTTTCTGCTTATTTTGGCCAAATCAGTCTCCATTTTCATGATTGTTGCAGAAGCCGATTTTGCAGCAGCAGCATCTTCTCCCATCAATTGCATCATAACTTCGAGATGCTTAGCATATTCTGTTCTGATTTTTACCGTTTGCTCATCGGTATTGAAGTAGTAATCTCTGTTTCCTAATCCTAATCCGCCTTGACTGAAAAACAAAGCATGTTTAGAACTGATTTTATCATCCTGACTCACATAAAATGAGAACGCGGGACCGGCACCAATGGTATGAAGATATCCAATAGTATTCATCAAGGAAGGAACATCCTGTACAGCCTGAATCTTGGCAAATTGCATGGCCAAAGGTTTTAACCCCATTTTTTCAATGGCCAATGTATCCATACCCGAAGCATAGAAATCTCCTATTTTTTGTTCGTTACTTCCTTTAGGAGCGTCTTCATTTTTAGCCGATTTTTCACAAATATCTTTAATTTGAGCATTGATGGTATCTCCTATCATTCTGAAAATTCCGTTACTGCTTTCGCTATCCGGTATAGGATGCTTTTTAAACCAACCCCCATTAGCGTAATGGAAAAAATCTTCTGTGGGACTAACGGTAGTATCACGATTGGTGATTAGCGGATCTTCAAATTGTATTTCTTTTTTGTTGCAACTAACCACAAGTAAAGCGGTAAATGCACTGATTGTAAGTTTGGTTTTTAATTGCATATGGTTTTTTTTATGACTATTTGACTCAATAACGTAAAAAAGTTACCAAATGTATACTATTCTGTTTAATCTTCTATTAATCAAATAAAAAAAGTGCCCGATTTCTCAGGCACTTCACAAAAAAAACAGTATGGTAAACTTATTTTTTTTCTTCCATTTTTTTAGCAGCGCAACATCCTGCCTTTTTCTCAGTACTGCAAGATTTTTTCTCTTCTGCTGAGCAGGTTTTTTCAGTTTTTGCTTTTTCTTTTTTCTTAGCTGCAGGTTTTTCCTGAGCATTAACATTCATTGAAAACAAAAAAGCTACTAAAGCTACTGTTGAAACTAATTTTTTCATTTTTTTATATTTTTAAGTATTATTTTTTAAAATTTAGTGATTCAGATTGATGATTTCAGACTTGATTGCAAAACTCGGGTGGTTGCCAAATAGCTACTCTGTAATTTGAAATCAGGCTATCATGATAGAGTGATTTTTCTTTGGGAGATTGATAAAACAAGGAATTCTGTAGTTGATAATCGGTGTTAAAAACGAGATAAGTAGCATTAGTGAAACTAATATTCAACACGCATTTATCTTTCTGACAACCGTTGGGCATGGTTTTATCCATCCCTTTTCCGCAACAAGAATTATGACACTTTTCGTGCATAGTCATCTTTATCACTTTGACCGTTGGCAAAACCGTCAAAACATTAAAGTAACAGCACAAGATGATGGCAAAAAATTTCAATTGATGATCAATTAGGTTATCAAATGTATACAATATTTCCAGATTTGAAAACTCTTTAACATTATGTTGATACTACAATAATGTAGTTGGGCATACATAAGCTGTCAGCGGCATATCGGTCAATTTAATTTCATTGAAGCCACCAATCACGTCAGCAAAATTTTCAAATCCTCTTTGTTTCAAAATTGAAGCTGCAATCATGCTTCTGTAGCCACCGGCACAATGAATGACAAAATACCGGTCACGAGGAAATTCAGTCAAATAATCACTGATTTGATTTAACGGAATATTGATAGCTCCAACGATGTGTTCTGATTCAAATTCACTTTGTTTTCTCACATCGAAAATCGGTGTTTCGTGTATCTCTTCTAAAATTACCAAATCATCAGCGGTAATTCGGTTGACCATATCCGTTTCTTTCCCCGCTTTTACCCATGCTTCAAAACCTCCTTCCAAATAGCCAACAGCATGATCATAACCCACTCTTGACAACCGAATGATGGTTTCCTGAACCTTCTCCTCATTTTCGGCTACAATTAAAATTTGTTGGTTTAAATCGGGAATCAATTCGCCTACCCACATGGCAAAATTGCTTTCCAACCCTATATTGATACTGTTGGGGATGAATCCCTTGGCAAACTCTGATGCTTTTCGGGTATCCAGGACTAGAGCCATTGTTTGGTTGGCTATCTCTTCAAAAGTTTTTACGTCATAGGGTCTTTGGCCGCGTTGCATAATATCATCTAAACTTTCATATCCCTGAATATTCATCAGGACATTTTTTGGAAAATACTGTGGCGGTGTGGTCAGTCCTTTTAAAACTGCCGCCACAAATTCGTCTTCCGACAATTTAGGATTCAACGCATAATTAGTCTTCTTCTGATTTCCGAGAGTATCGGTAGTTTCTTTACTCATCATTTTACCACAAGCACTGCCCGCTCCATGGTTGGGATATACCATCAAATCATCTGACAAAGGCATAATTTTATCGCGGAGTGAATGGTACAAATGTCGGGCAAGTTTATCCTGAGTTAAATCGGCTATCACGTGCTGCGCCAAATCGGGTCGTCCCACATCGCCTATAAAAAGTGTATCGCCAGTAATAATTCCACGCTCTTCATCATCTTCATCAATCAACAGAAAACAAGAACTCTCCATGGTATGCCCGGGAGTGTGTATGAGTTTTATTTTCATTCCGCCCAACTCAAAAATTTCACCGTCGTATCCCAAGTGAATCTCAAAACCCGTTTTCATACTCGTTGGACCATAAACAATAGTTGCTCCCGTTTTATGCGCCAAATCAACATGACCCGAAACAAAATCAGCATGAAAATGAGTTTCAAAGATGTACTTCAATTTCACTCCGTCTCTTTCCAGTCTTTCCAAATAAGGTTGAGTCTCACGAAGCGGATCAACAATGGCTGCTTCACCTTCCGAAGTAATATAATAGGCAGCTTCGGCTATACATCCGGTATAAATTTGTTCGAGTTTCATGGGTCTATTTTTTTCTACAAATGTAAATTCTGAAGTACCAATTTCATATGATAAATATCAGTTAGCCGGTTGACGTCACTCATTTTTCCTGAAAAACTTTTTTAACATTTATAATAATTTTAATACTACGCCGTTTTATAATGTAGTAATTTGCGATAAATAATTAAGGACTATGGATAAGATCAAAATACTCTGGGTTGATGACGAGATTGATTTGCTCAAACCACACATTTTATTTCTGGAAAACAAAAACTATAAAGTCACTACTTTCAACAATGGCCGAGATGCTATAGATGCTTATGAAGACGGAAATTTTGACATTGTTTTTTTAGATGAAAACATGCCGGGGATGAGCGGTTTGGAGACTCTTTCAGAAATGAAAGAAAAGAAATCGGCTACTCCTATAATTATGATTACCAAAAGTGAAGAGGAATACATCATGGAGGAAGCCATAGGTTCAAAAATTGCCGATTATCTCATCAAACCGGTCAATCCGAACCAGATTTTGTTGAGTTTGAAAAAAAATCTGGATCATTCCCGTTTGGTTTCTGAAAAAACGACTTTGGATTATCAGAAAGAATTCCGAAAAATTGCCATGGATATGGCTATGGTTAAAAGTTATGAAGATTGGGTTGAGCTGTACAAAAAGTTACTTTTTTGGGAGTTGGAACTCGAGAACATCAACGATCAAAGCATGACTGAAATCCTCGAAAGTCAAAAAGTAGAAGCCAATGTTCAATTCGGTAAATTCATTGAGCGCAATTACGAAGACTGGTTTGCTGGACCTACCCGAGGTAAGAACGAACAGAGCGAATCAAAACCTATATTATCGCATAATTTGTTCCGAGAATTGGTGGTTCCCGAATTGGTAAAAAAGGATCGTCCTGTTTTATTTATTGTAATCGATAATTTGCGTTATGATCAGTGGAAAGCTATGGAAAAAACGGTTGCCAATCATTACAAACTGGAAAAAGAAATTCCTTATTTCGCCAGTTTGCCTACCGCGACTCAATATGCCCGAAACTCTATTTTTTCAGGCTTGACTCCTCTGGAAATGGAAAAACAGTTTCCCCAATACTGGAAAAATGATGTGGAAGATGGCGGAAAAAATCTTTATGAAGCTGAGTTCTTAACGGCTCATTTAAAGCGACTCGGATTGAACATCAAACAGGATTATTTCAAGATTACCAATTTAGCCAGTGGCAAAAAGCTAGCTGAAAACTTCAAAGGACTGAAAGACAATAACCTGGTCACAGTAGTTTACAATTTTGTGGATATGCTTTCGCATGCCAAAACAGAAATGGAAGTAGTGAAAGAATTGGCCTCAGACGACAAAGCTTACCGTTCGTTGACTCTGAGTTGGTTTAAAAATTCCCCGTTGTTGGAAATCATTCAACAAGGACAAAAATTAGGATTCAAACTCATCATCACAACCGACCATGGCACCATAAACGTCAAAAATCCATCAAAAGTAATTGGCGATAAGAACACCAGTTTAAATCTTCGCTACAAAACCGGTCGAAGCTTAACTTATGAAGAAAAAGATGTTTATGCGGTAAAAGATCCGAAAAAAATTGGACTCCCGGCCATCAATATGAGCAGCTCATACATATTTGCCAAGAACGATTTGTTTCTGGCTTATGTAAACAATTACAATCATTACGTGAGTTATTACAGAAATACCTACCAGCATGGAGGTATATCCCTGGAGGAAATGATTGTCCCATTTTTAGTTTTTAATCCAAAATAATTACAATACAACCCAATGGAAATCCTATTTTCGATTGACGAAATTCAAGACGTAGCCCGCAAAATTATATCCGAAAACCCCAATAAAGTCATCTTGTTTCACGGCAACATGGGGGTCGGCAAAACCACTTTAATCAAAGCATTATCCAAAGAATTGGGAGTTCACGATGCTACCAGCAGTCCAACTTTTTCATTGGTAAATGAGTACAAGACCAATGACAACCGGTTGGTGTATCACTTTGACGTTTATCGCTTAAAATCGGAAACCGAAGCCTTAGACATGGGCATTGATGAATACCTCTACTCGGGAAATTGGTGTTTTATAGAGTGGGCCGAAAAAATTCCGAACTTAATTCCGGAAGCGCACTCAGTCATTAATCTGACGCAAACCGCAGATGGCAAAAGACATCTAAGATTGACGTAATTGGATAAAATTTTGTAATTTGTGGCGAAATTCAATATTGCGTTATGGCCATCACCCCTTTCACCAAGCAACAGCTGTTACCTCAGGAAGAAAAATTAGAAGTTTACCGTAACAAAAGCGAACTTTTTATCGGAATTCCAAAAGAAACCTCTTATCAGGAACGACGCATTTGTTTGACTCCTGACGCAGTGAATTCGCTTACTTCACACGGCCATAAAGTCATGATTGAATCGGGTGCCGGACTCAGTTCGAGCTATACCGATAAAGAGTTTAGCGATGCCGGCGCAATCATAACCAATGATACTAAAAAAGTTTTCAGTTGCCCGATTATTCTAAAAGTCGAACCTTTAACAATGGAAGAAATCGAGTTGGTCAGCAACAATACCATAGTAATTTCGGCCATACAGTTAAAAACGCGAAAAGCTGCCTATTTTGAAGCATTGATTAAGAAAAAAGTAACTGCTCTTGCCTTTGAATATATTAAAGATGAGGACGGTTCTTATCCGGCCGTAAAGTCACTGAGTGAAATTGCCGGAACTGCATCGGTACTGATTGCTGCTGAACTGATGATCAATAACCAATTTGGAAAAGGATTACTACTGGGAAATATTACGGGTGTTCCTCCTACTGATGTGGTAATTTTGGGAGCCGGAACCGTTGGGGAATTTGCTGCTAAAACTGCTATGGGACTGGGAGCCAGTGTTAAGGTATTTGACAATTCGATTACGAAATTACGCCGATTACAAAACAATCTAAATCAACGAATATTTACCTCTACCATACAACCCAAGTCATTGCTTAAAGCTCTGCGCCGTTGTGATGTTGCCATTGGTGCCATGCGTGGTAAAGACCGATGCCCGGTGGTTGTGACTGAAACCATGGTAGAACACATGAAAAAGGGCGCTGTTATAGTGGATGTCAGCATTGATACCGGCGGCTGTTTTGAAACCTCGGAAGTCACAACTCACGAATCGCCTACTTTTATCAAAAACAACGTGATTCATTATTGCGTGCCCAATATTCCATCGCGTTATTCAAAAACCGCTTCACTTTCCATCAGCAATATAATAACACCTTACTTATTGCAAATTGCCGAAGACGGCGGTATAGAAAGTGCTATTCGCTGTAACAAAGGACTCAAAAACGGAGTGTATCTTTATCATGGAATTTTGACCAACAAAGCCATAGGCGATTGGTTTAACCTTCCGGATAACGACATCAATCTGATTGTTTTTTAAATTAAAACTCCGTTAAAATTCTCGTTCAATCTCGAACATTGATTACTTTTGGCAAAAATTAATCTACTATATGAAATTTTACCATCGATTAGCCTATTACCTGGTAGGTTTTACAATTGGGCTTTTTTTTGTGGCTATGGTTCTTAGCGGAAAAGACACCCGATGTAATTACTTCCCGAATGCGAGAGTACTGAATGATATTCGAAATAAACCATTCCTTTATGACATTGAAGCTTCGCGACGATTAAGTGAAGATTGGGTAGACACTTTAGACATCAAAAACACCTTAACAAACGGAGATGTTGATTTTGATAAAAGTAACAAACCTATAGACGGAGGTAAATTATACATTGTTTACGGCAAGACAAAAAAGAATAAAGAAATCACATTAGAAATTATCAATTATCCTGAAAAGGCCATTTTGAGAAACATCATCAGAAAAGATAAATAAAAACAAGATTAAATAAAAAAAGGGTTGTCAAATTGACAACCCTTTTTTTATGCATAGAACTAATTAATTAGTTACCGTGTCTTTTTTCGATATCTTCAATATCTGCTTTACCCATGGTATCAACTAATACCGGCGTTGCAATGAATAATGAAGAGTAAGTACCGATTATAATACCGATTAACATGGCAAAGATAAATCCTCTGATAGATTCCCCACCGAAGATAAACATGATTAACAATACCATAATCATCGTCAATGAAGTATTCAATGTTCTTGACAAAGTAGTGTTAATAGAGGCATTTACCACGTCTTTAAAGTGACCTTTGCTGTCACCGGCCAAGAACTCACGGATACGGTCAAATACGATTACGGTGTCGTTCATTGAGTAACCGATAACCGTCAGAATAGCCGCAATGAAGTGCTGATCCATCTCCATGTGGAACGGTGCGTATTTGTATCCTATTGAATAAACTCCCAGTACAAAGATTACATCATGAAATACAGCTGCAATAGCTCCTAATGAATATTGCCATTTGCGGAATGAAATCACTAGGTACAAACCTACGATTATCATAGCTCCGATAACGGCCCAGAAAGAGTTGGTTTTAATATCGGCTGAAATGGCTGCTCCTACCTTAGAAGCCTGCAATACTCCGATTTTTTTTCCATCGTAAGTGTTGATGAATTTTTCGTAAGTTACATTCGGGCTGAAGTATTTTTTCAGACCGTTGTACAACTTCTCATTTACTTCTTTATCAACTTCTACTCCTTCTTCTTTGATTTTGTATTTGGTTGTAATTTTCAACTGATCATCATCTCCAAAAACTTTAGCCTCAACACCGGTTCCAAAAGCAGCAGACAATTCATCTGACACCTGCGTAGCTTCTACCGGTTTTTCAAATTTCACTTGGAAAGTTCTACCTCCCACGAAATCAACCCCTTCATCCAATCCGTTGAAATAAAAAGTAATACAACTAAGTACCACAACTGTAGAGGAGAAAATATAAGACCATTTTTTCACCCCGATAAAATCAAAGTGGAAGCCGGTAAACCAGTTTTTAGTCAAATTAGTAGTAAATGTTAAGTCTCTGTTTGCAGCAATATCTCTATCAATAAAGATTCTTGCAATAAAGATTGACGTAAACAATGAAGTAAAGATACCAATCAACAAAGTAGTAGCAAATCCTTGAATTGGACCTGTACCAAAGATGAATAAAATGGCTCCTGTCAATACGTGTGTCACGTTTGCATCGATGATAGAACGCATCGCACCTTTCCATCCATAAGAAGCCTTTACCGCTTCGGCCAATGATTTTCCTTCACGTAGTTCCTCTTTGGCTCTTTCGTAAATAATAATGTTAGCATCTACCGCCGTACCCAAAGTCAATACGATACCCGCGATACCCGGCAATGTTAAAACAGCACCTAAACTGGCTAGGATTCCGAATAAGAATAATAAGTTTACCAACAAAGCCACGTTAGCATACCAACCGGCTCTTCCGTAGTAGAACACCATCCACAAACACACCAATAACAATCCTACTAATGATGACGTGGTACCGGCATCGATAGCTTTTTGACCCAATGACGGACCTACCACTTCTGATTGTACAATTTCGGCAGCAGCAGGCAATTTACCCGCTCTCAATACGTTGGCTAAATCTTTAGTTTCAGTAACATTGAAGTTTCCTGAAATTTCAGATCTTCCACCCGCAATTGGTCCTGAAGTTACACCCGGTGCAGAATACACCATGTCATCTAGTGCAATAGCGATAAAGCTTTTTTGAGTATAAGCTCTTCCTGTTAATTCTTCCCAAACTTTAGCTCCCTGACCATTCATTTGCATAGACACAGCCGGTTTACCCATTTGGTCAAATGTATCTCTGGCGTCAACAATCACACCGCCACTTAGTGGAGCTGTATTGTCTCTGTTTCCTTTTAACGCATATAAGTCAACTGTTTCAGTCTCTTTTTTCGTTTTTTCATCAACCTTTACATCCGGTTTTCCCCAAACAAATTTTGCATAACGCTTATCTGCCGGTAATAAGGAACGAATTTCAGGTCTTTTCAAATATCCGTTGATTGCTGCGGTATCTTTGGTAGAAGCAATAACTAAAACCGGTCCACCTCCTTGAGAGATGAATTTGTCAAACAAAGGATTGTTTCCTTTTTTAGTAGCCGTTGAATCTTTTTCTTTATCTGTCAATAATTTACTGATAGAGTCAGTTGGTTTAGCAGCTGCTGCTTTTTCTTCCGGTTTTACGGTTGCTTTCAAAGCTTCGTTGGCCGAACCTAAGAAGCCCATCATTTCTTCTGCTTTGTATGTTTCCCAGAATTCTAATTCTGCTTTGCTTGATACCAATTTCTTGATACGGTCAACATCTTTAGCTCCTGGTAACTCGATTAATATTCTACCGGTTTGTCCTAATTTGGCAATGTTTGGTTGGGTTACACCAAATTTATCAATACGGCTTCTCAATACACCAAAAGCCGATTCAACTGATTCGTCAACTTTTTTAGCTAATACTTTTTTAACTTGTGCATCAGACATGTTAAAATCAATTTCTCCCTGAAGGTTTCGGTTTGCGAAAATATCCGGAGAAGCTAATTTTACTGATCCTGCTGACGCTTTATCGAATGCTTCGAAGAAAGCATCTAAGTATGATTGATTTCCTTGTCTGTTTTGAGTCGCATCAACTAATGCTTTATTGAATACAGGATTTTTAGAATTGTTTGATAATTGTACCAATACGTCTTTAACCGAAATCTGAAGAATTACGTTAATTCCTCCTTCAAGGTCAAGACCTTTGTTGATTTGCTTATCCTTTACTTCATTGTACGTAAACTCCGTGAATCCTAAATTGAAAACTTTTTCTTTCCCGATGGAATCAAGATATTTGATTTCTTTTTCAGGATTTCCCCCGGCAAAAGCTTTCGCATCATTTTTTACTTTATTGGCCACAAATGTGAATGAAAGTTGGTAGATGCTTACCAATGCAAATAGAATTGCGAAAAATTTAACTAGTCCTTTATTCTGCATTATTACTAAAAATTAATTAATTCTTGTTTTGTGTTAGCGTTCGCATTAAAAACAAAACCCTTGAAATTCAAAGCATTATAAGCTAAAGCACTGAATTTACAACCAATCTGTTATTTTTTGAAACGTGCAAATATATAATTCTATACAAGATTAACCAATTATTTGCTGATTAATATCAAAAAAAACACTGCAAAAAAACATCTGCTTAAAAATTAGGAACTATTATTAAAGAATAGTCAAAATTGAACGGATGAAATTACCATTTAGCTAATTTTTTAATTTTTAAATATCAAATTCACAATTCATTCGATTTCGCTTTGTACAACAACCAAATTTCTATCATATTAATTATATTTGTCATCGCAAAAAAAAAATCAAAACAACACCCGCTGTTTTTTATAGTCAGAATAGTATTCAGACCAATTAATCGATTCAACTTGACTCAACGCAGCGGAATAAAACCTCAACAATATGACAAAAATTAAAGTAGCTAATCCGGTGGTAGAAATCGATGGCGATGAAATGACACGAATTATCTGGAGCTTTATTAAAGAACAATTAATCCTTCCTTATTTAGATTTAGACATCAAATATTACGATTTAGGAATTGAGAGCCGTGAAGCCACCAAAGACCAAATTACAATTGACTCAGCCGAAGCCATTAAAAAATACAACGTGGGAATCAAATGTGCCACTATCACTCCGGACGAAGAAAGAGTAAAAGAATTCAATCTTTCGGAAATGTGGAAATCCCCTAACGGAACCATTCGTAACATCGTAGGCGGAACGGTTTTCCGTGAACCTATCATCATGAGCAATGTGCCGCGTTATGTACAAGGTTGGACCAAGCCAATTGTCATTGGCCGTCATGCTTTTGGAGACCAATACAAAGCTACAGACAAAGTAATCAAAGGAAAAGGAACTTTAACGATGTCATTTACTAATGAAGCCGGTGAAACCACTGAATGGAAAGTATACGATTTTAAAGGAGATGGTGTTGCTATGTCTATGTACAACACTGACGAAAGCATCTACGGATTTGCTCACTCTTCGTTCCAAATGGCATTGACCAAAAAATGGCCTTTATACCTTTCGACTAAAAATACGATTCTTAAAGCCTACGACGGAAGATTTAAAGACATCTTCGAAGAAGTATACCAACAACACTACAAAGCGCAATTTGATGCTATCGGAATTACTTACGAACACCGTTTGATTGACGACATGGTCGCTTCGGCTATGAAATGGAACGGCGGATTTGTTTGGGCTTGTAAAAACTACGATGGTGATGTACAATCGGACACGGTAGCTCAAGGATTCGGTTCGTTGGGCTTAATGACTTCGGTATTGGTAACTCCGGATGGAAAAACTGTAGAAGCCGAAGCCGCACACGGAACCGTAACCCGTCATTACCGCGAACACCAAAAAGGAAGAAAAACATCAACTAATCCTATTGCTTCCATCTTTGCCTGGACTCGTGGTTTAGAGCATCGAGGAAAATTAGACAACAACCAGGAATTAATTAAGTTCTGTAATACCTTAGAGCAGGTTTGTATCGAAACGGTTGAAAGCGGAAAAATGACCAAAGACTTAGCCATGTTAGTAAAACCGGAAGGTTTAACAGAGGCTGATTATTTGACAACTGAAGACTTTTTACAAGCATTAAAAACAAACTTAGATAAAAAACTGGCTTAATTTTTTAAGTCTGTCCCAATAAAAAAGCGACCTAATGGTCGCTTTTTTATTTTTCTTCCTGCTGCAATTGCAATTCAATTCCTTTTACTTTCCTGATTTTAACAATTGCGTTATATCCGGTATTGAGTGCCCATTTTTGATTGGTCACCACTACTTCATGTCCGTCATAAAAAACAAACTGACCGGTATTAGGAAATAATTCTCCGGTATTGAGCGCTTGAATTTTAATGGTATTCAAGCCTTCTTTCAATTCAAGCTTATACTTTTTCATTCCCGACTCTAAATATATGGCCGGTACCACTATTTGGTCGTTGAGCCAAATACTCACATTATCCCCATCAATAGCTCCGTAATCGCGGCAAGCAATGCTTATATTAAAAGTCGTGACCGTGTATTCACCCAAAAACATGTCACTGTTGACAATTTCTCTCGAAACCCCTTCCTGCTTCATCATATCATTCATCTTTTCGGTATATGCCTTGGCCGGATTTTCAAACTGGGGTTTGTTATCCATGACGCTTTTCTCTTCTTCGGGCTGTTTTTTTAAGAGTGAAACACTTTCGGTTAATTTATCTTTTTTGTCAAAAATACTCGGATAAGTAATGGTCTTGGATGATGTGGGAGCTATTGTACCCGAACTGTTGGTAACCGGAGCAATCTTAATCGTTTTTTTGGGCAACTCAAACTGAGAAAACCCTTTGAAGGACAAGAATAAAAACAGCATCAAAAATCCGGGACTTTTCATCATTAACAAATTGATGGTGTAAAAATATTCAAATTATAAACATCCCAACTTTTTAATTAACCAAAGCTTAACAGATTTTAAACAGCTGCAGATTAAAAGAACAATAATCTACCGTATTTTTGAAAAAATAAAAAATCACAACTCCCAAATCAATGCTGGTGGCCGCAACTTTTTGGAATCTTTTGCATCTGCATCAAAAAAAAAGCATAAAGACGGTAACATTTAACCAATTGCATCGTCAAATGCGCAATCAAAATAAAATCATCAATTCAATGCAAACCAAGATCAAACTGTTGTTGCTTTTTTTAGCGACAACATTTTCCTATGCGCAAGGCACAGGTAACAATGAATTTTTAAAAGAAAAATTCACCCTCAGTGGCACCATCACCGATGCCAAAACAAATGAAACCCTTATTGGTGTAAATATTTTTATCCCTGAAAAAAAAGTTGGGATTACAACCAATGAATACGGTTTCTATTCTATTACACTTCCCAAAGGGACCTATCAAATTCAAATTAGCTACATGGGATATGAAACGATAGAAGAAACTATTTCACTGACCAAAGACCTTAAAAAAAACTATGCCTTAACCGAAACCGGAGAGCAGTTAGAAGAAGTGGTCATCACCGAAAAAACAACCACTAACACCCGCAAACCCGAAATGAGCGTTAACAAACTCTCAATCGCAACCATCAAAAAAATACCGGTGGTTTTGGGCGAAGTTGATGTATTAAAATCGTTACTGACTTTACCGGGCGTAACCAATGCCGGCGAAGGACAGTCGGGGTTCAACGTGCGTGGCGGTGGAGCGGACCAAAATTTAATTTTGCTCGACGAAGCGACCATTTTTAATTCTTCTCACGTTTTCGGGTTCTTTTCGGTTTTCAATCCCGATGCCATCAAAGATTTAAAACTGTACAAAGGCGGTATCCCATCGCGTTTTGGCGGGAGAGTCTCATCGGTTTTAGACATTTACCAAAAAGACGGCAACAGCAACAAATTCAGCATGAACGGAGGTATCGGCCTCATCTCAAGTCGTTTGCTGGCCGAAGGCCCTATCGTAAAAGACCGAGGTTCGTTCCTTTTTGCCGGACGTGCTTCTTATGCCCATTTGTTCCTGAAATTATCGAACAATAAAAATTCGGCTTATTTCTACGATTTGAATACCAAAATGAATTACAAACTCAACGCCAACAACAACATGTTCCTTTCGGGTTATTTTGGACGCGACGTTTTCAGCCTGAATGACAGTTTTATCAATACTTACGGCAATGCCACGTTAAACCTGCGTTGGAATCATTTGTTTTCGGATAAATTATTCTCCAATTTATCTTTGATTTACAGCGATTACTATTACGGTTTGGACCTGAATCTTTTAGGATTCTTATGGAATTCGGGCATCAAAAACTACAACATCAAATACGATTTCAGACATTATGTAACCGATAAAATCAAACTCAACTATGGTGTAAGCGGTATTTATTACGATTTCAATCCGGGAACAATCGAACCGTCAGAAACCAGCTCGGGAATTAATTACAAACAATTGGAAAAGAAATATGCTTTTGAACCGTCCATTTATATAGATGCTGAACAAAAAATCACCAAAGCCCTTTCTGTTTCTTACGGTTTGCGCTACAGTCAGTTTTACCGTTTGGGAAGCTCAACCGTAAATCTGTATGCCAATGATGAGGCAGTGGTTTTCAATTCGGATTTACAACTTTATGAGAAAGGCACTCCGATTGACACGAAATATTACGGCCACAACAAGATCATGAAAAGTTTTGCCAATTTGGAGCCGCGCTTTGCAGCGTCTTATCAGTTAGACGACAACCAATCGGTTAAAGCCAGTTACAACCGTATGACGCAATACCTGCAATTGATTTCGAATACCGCATCGCCAACGCCTTTAGATGTGTGGACGCCAAGTGACAAATACATTAAACCGCAAATTGCCGACCAAGTAGCGCTTGGCTATTTCCGAAATTTCAAAGACGATAAGTACTCCCTTGAGGTGGAAACTTTTTATAAAAAAGTAAAAAACCGAATTGATTACATAGACGGAGCTGATTTGATTGCTAATGAAGCCTTGGAACAAGTGATTTTAAATGGCGAAATGAGAGCTTACGGCTTGGAAATCTTATTGCGAAAAAATACCGGAAAACTCAACGGCTGGATCGCTTATACTCTCTCTAAATCCCAACAGAGAACTCCGGGCAGAACCCCTCAAGAAACCGGAATCAACAACGGAGCCTGGTACAATTCGGGGTATGACAAATTGCACAATTTATCGGTGACCAGTTCTTATAACTGGAACCCGAAATGGAGTTTTGGAGCGAACTTCGTGTTGCAATCGGGGCAGCCGGTGACCCATCCTAACGGACAATACCAGTACGGTGACGACGGCGAAACAATAACCATCCCAAGTTACGGTTTGCGAAACGGAGACCGCTTACCGGTTTACCACCATTTGGATTTATCTGCAACCTACACCCCAAAACCCAACAAGAAAAAAGGCTGGCAAAGCGAATGGGTTTTCAGTATTTACAATGTATACGGGCGTAAAAATGCGGCGTCGATTTCATTCCGACAAAACGAAACTACCGGAGCCAATGAAGCGGTTCGCTTGTCTATATTCGGAGTCGTTCCGGGTGTTAGTTATAACTTTAAATTTTAATTCTATGAAAATTCTATCCTATATATCAGCAATAATCGCGATTGTTTTCCTAAACAGTTGTGAAGATGTGGTGCATGTTGATCTAGACACCGCTGCCCCACGATTAGTCATCAATGGTTCCATTCAATGGCAGAAAGGAACTGTCGGAAACGAACAAAAAATACGATTAACGACCACAACAGGCTACTACGACACCGTGATTCCGAGTATTTCGGGCGCAACGGTAACCGTAACCAACAGCGACAACGTGACGTTTAACTTCATCGAAGAAGTGCCTAATTCAGGCATTTATTTGTGTCACAATTTTGTACCCGAAATCGACAAAACGTATGTGATGACTGTGGTCTTAAACGGAGAAACGTACACCGCTACCGAAACCCTGAAAAGCGTTGCTCCTATAACTACTATAGAACAGAAAAACGAAGGCGGTTTCAGCGGAACCGATGTCGAAATCAAAACGTTCTACAATGATCCGGGCAATGCCGACAATTTTTATATGTTCAAATACAAGTCCAGCATCAACGCTATGCCGACTTATGATGTAAGCGAAGATAAATTCTACCAAGGCAACGAGTTTTTCGGGTACTACACGAACGAAGACATTGCGGCCGGAGACCAACTGAACATAACCATTTACGGCATTTCGAAACGGTATTTCGAATACATGAAAAAATTGATTTTGATTTCAATGGGCAGCGGCGGCCCGTTTTCTACCCCACCGGCTACCGTTCGGGGCAATATCGTCAATCAAACCCATCCCGACAATTATGCTTTAGGATATTTCAATCTGTCGGAAACCGACATTAAGAATTATACCATCCAATAAAAAAAGAAAGGGGCACGGAGGAGCAGGTTTTATTACTAACTTCGTGCCTCTAACTTTTTACAATCTGAAAATGTCATCACACCACATTGTTCGCGACGATCAGGAACCGGCTTTAATCATAGCGAACGGAGAAGCCTGCAGTGCCGAATTGCTCGGACAATTATTAGAATGGTCGCCTTTGGTTATCGTTTTAGATTCAGCCATCGAGCGCGTGTTGGCGTTGGGCATCAAAGTTGATGTGCTCCTAGGTGATTTTGATCGCGGATTTGATGCCGACTATTATAAAGAGCAGCAGTACCCCATTGAAATTGTATACGCCCCCAATCAGGACAAAACCGATTTGGAGAAAGCTTTTGATTATTTAATCGAAAAAGGCCACAAAGCCGCCAATGTGATTTGGGCCACCGGAAGACGCGCCGATCATACCATTACCAACCTGACCAATATCGTAGCCTATCGCCATGCGCTGAAAGTGGTTATTTTAGATGACCACTCTAAGGTATTTTTGTTGCCCAATGTTTTTGAAAAATGGTATCCCGCCGACACCATTCTGTCGTTAATCCCCATAGGAAAAGTAACCGGCATTACGACTCAGAATCTTTTTTATGCGCTGAATAACGAAGATCTGACCATAGGATACCGCACCGGAAGCAGCAATCATGTTACCCAAGACGGCTTGGTCAGCATTACCCATACCGACGGCGATTTGCTGCTGATGGAATGTTGGGATTAATTGCCAAGTGAGAATACAATCAAATGCAACGCACGACCAACTTATATAAAAATTAATCAAATCTTTATCTTTATTAACCGCTATCAAACTAAAATTCAACTACTTTTATTCTGGATTTAACATTCAGAATATATGAAACGTCTGCTAACGGTTTTCTTTTTGTGCCTCAACCTGTATAGCTTTGCTCAGGAAACAGCGACCCTGCAAAACGCTTTGACCAAAGCGGCACAAGAACATAAAAAAGTACTCTTCTTCTTCTCGGGCTCGGATTGGTGCGCCCCATGTGTAAAATTCAAAAGAAACTTTATTGATTCGGAAGATTTTAAAGCTTTTGCCACCACGCATTTGGTTGTGTTCAATGCTGATTTTCCGCGACAGAAAAAAAATGCGCTTTCCAAAACACAAACGTCCGAAAACGAAAAACTGGCGGATCAATACAATCCGAAAGGCCTGTTTCCGTACATTATTTTGTTTGATGAAAACGGAAAAATCATTCGCAAATGGGAGGAACTGCCCGGAATTACCATCAACGAGTTTATCGACCAATTAAAATAAATATATGCTTTTCAAAAAACAAACTCGCTTAATGGGCAATCAGTTTGAATTTTCTGTTTTGGCAGAAAAAGAAACGATTGCGGGGGAACTTTTTGAAATTGCCATAGCCGAAATTCAAAGAATCGAAGCATTGCTGACAACCTTTTCGGAAACCAGTACCACCTTTCACATCAATCAAAATGCCGGAATCCGACCAGTGGAAGTTAGCGACGAAGTATTTCAACTCATCAAACGAAGCCAGTTTATTTCTAAAATTACACAAGGTGCTTTCGATTTGAGTTATGGCAGCCTTGATAAACGGTTTTGGAATTTTGATTTGAATATGACTTCACTGCCCGATGCGGATACCGCAAAAAAATCAGTGGCCTTAATCGATTACCGCAACATCATTTTAGACGAGACCCAACAAACGGTTTTTTTGAAAAACAAAGGCATGCGTATTGGTTTTGGCGGAATTGGCAAAGGATATGCCGCCGAAATGGCTAAGAAAAAATTACTGGAAAACAATGCCATGAGCGGCATTGTAAATGCTTCGGGTGATTTATCGGCCTGGGGGTATCAGGAAAACGGAGAACCCTGGACCATAGGCGTCGCCGATCCCAATCAAAGAAAATCCATTTTTTCCGCTTTTAAAATCACCAACAAAGCCGTAGCGACATCCGGCAATTACGAAAAATTTGTGCTGATTAACAACAGACGCTACTCGCACACCATCGACCCTAAAACGGGGTTTCCGGTATCCGGAATTAAAAGTGTAACCATCATTGCCGATAATGCCGAAATTGCAGATGCTCTGGCAACTCCGGTCACCGTGATGGGCATCGAGGTGGGTATGGATTTCATCAACCAGTTAAAAACCATCGGCTGTATTCTTATTGACGATTACGACAAAACGTATTTCTCAAAAAATATCACGATTACTCAAACCCAACACCTATGAAAAAGTTGCTATTCCTCATCGCTTTAGGCACATGTTTCTCGTGTGAACCTGTCAAAGAGTACCAAAAGGCAAAACTCAATGATGCCGAAATGGTACTGACCGCCAAAAAAACGGAAAAATTTGAAAACACCTTCCAACTCTACCGAGAAGCGGCTTCAGGAGCCAATGGCGGAAAAACCGGTGGAGGTTGCGGTTGCAATTAATTTTTTAGCAGATGAAAAAGAGAGTCATATCCGTAGCAGTACTGGCATTTCTGTTTTCCGTACAGGGAAAAGCACAAAACGATACCGTCTCTGGAAATTATAAAAAGCAAAAATTAAAACTCGAGGAAATCAACTTCATTTCGAGCTATTATTCGCAAGACGGGAACAATTCAGCCGTAACGGGCGGGGTTGGCACCGAAAAACTCACGGATATCGCCACCAATATTGAAGTCATTTTATCCAAGAAAAATCAAAAAAACAATGTTCACGGTTTTGATTTGAGCTTGGGCATCGACAGTTACACGTCGGCCTCTTCAGACAAAATTGATCCCAGCACCGTTTCCTCTGCTTCTTATCAGGATGTTAGAGTGTATCCGGCGGCCAATTATACGTTTACCAACACCGAGCAGAAATACGCTCTGAATGCCGGAGTTTCCTTTTCGGCTGAGTTTGATTATACCTCTATCGGAACCAATATTGGTTTTACCAAAACCTCAAAGGACAACAATCGCGAATTCTCGGTTAAAGCCATGGCTTTTTTTGACACCTGGAAAGTAATTTTGCCCATCGAACTGAGGAACAACCCTTCTGACGATGAAGCCAAACACTTGGATACCAAACCAAGAAATTCATATAACTTAGGATTTACATTATCACAAGTCATCAATAAAAATTTCCAGTTGGCTTTACTGGCTGATTTAGGCTATCAAGACGGTTTGTTGGCTACCAAATTTAACCGGGTTTATTTTGAAGATGCCAGCGTTCGGTCGGAAAAACTGCCTTCCAACCGCTTCAAAATTCCGGTGGGCATCCGAGCCAATTACTACATGACAGATCGGATTATTTTGCGTACGTTTTACCGCTACTATTACGACAACTGGGACATCAGCGCCCACACCTTCAGCATTGAACCCAGCATCAAGCTCACGCCTTTTGCTTCGTTGTCCTTGCCGTATCGTTTTTATACGCAAAACGCTGCCAAGTACTTTCGACCGATTTATCAACACGAACTTACCGATTCGTATTATACCAGTGATTACGATTTATCCAAATTTACCAGTAACATGATTGGATTGGGTTATCATCTGACAGATAGCAACAAAGGGATTTTCAACGTCAAAAGAATTCACAGTTTGGAACTGCGCTATGGCTATTACACGCGAAACAACGGCCTGAGTTCCCATATCATTACGCTGGCCTTGCAATTTAAATAAGGTGTAGCTTTTTGCGTTTTTACTTCGTAACTTAGCCCCTTTACTACACAAGATGAAATTCCAAGTCGTATCCGAATACCAACCTACCGGTGATCAGCCGCAAGCTATTGAAAAGTTAGTTGCGGGCATCAACAATGGCGAAAAGTACCAAACGCTGCTCGGGGTTACCGGCTCGGGAAAAACATTTACCATGGCCAATGTGGTACAAGAAGTCGAGAGACCTACCTTGGTATTGGCACACAACAAAACGCTGGCCGCCCAATTGTATTCGGAATTCAAGCAGTTTTTCCCTAACAATTCCGTACAGTATTTTGTTTCCTATTACGACTATTATCAGCCCGAGGCCTATATTCCGGTAACGGGGGTTTTCATCGAAAAAGATTTATCCATTAATGACGAGCTGGAAAAACTCCGCTTAAGTACCACTTCTGCCCTGCTCTCCGGACGGCGGGATGTTTTGGTCGTCGCTTCCGTTTCGTGTTTGTACGGAATTGGAAACCCAGTAGAATTTCAGAAAAACGTCATTTCCATAGAAAAAGACCAAATGATTTCGCGCACCAAATTGCTGTACCGTTTGGTACAAAGTTTATATTCCCGAACCGAGGCCGATTTTCTTCCGGGTACATTTCGCATCAAAGGCGACACGGTAGAGATTTTTCCGAGCTATGCCGACGAGCCGTTTCGTGTGCATTTTTTTGGGGATGAAATTGAGGAAATTGAAGCCTTTGACGCCAAATCGTCTAAAGTTATCGAACGGTATGAAAAACTCAATATTTATCCGGCCAACATGTTTGTAACCTCTCCCGATGTATTGCAGGCGGCGATTTGGGAAATTCAACAGGATTTGGAAAAACAAGTCCGTTATTTTAAAGAAATCGGCAAACATCTCGAAGCCAAACGCTTGGAAGAACGCACCAATTTTGATTTGGAAATGATACGCGAATTGGGCTACTGCTCCGGCATTGAAAATTATTCGCGCTATTTGGACCGACGCCTTCCGGGCACGCGTCCGTTTTGTTTGTTGGATTATTTCCCGGATGATTATTTGATGATTGTAGACGAGAGTCATGTCACCATTTCGCAAGTACACGCCATGTATGGCGGTGACCGCAGTCGGAAGGAAAATTTGGTGGAATATGGTTTCCGCTTGCCGGCCGCTATGGACAACCGCCCGCTGAAATTTGAAGAATTCGAAAGCATGCAAAACCAAGTGGTGTATGTTTCGGCAACACCGGCCGATTACGAATTGCAAAAATCGGAAGGCGTATATGTAGAGCAAGTAATTCGTCCGACAGGCTTGTTGGATCCCATTATAGAAGTACGTCCGAGCTTGAATCAAATTGACGATTTAATCGAAGAAATTCAGTTGCGCTGTGAGGCCGATGAGCGGGTATTGGTAACAACATTAACCAAAAGAATGGCGGAAGAACTGACCAAATATTTGGCCAAAGTTTCCATCCGTTGCCGTTACATTCACTCCGATGTGGATACTTTGGAACGTGTGGAAATCATGCAGGATTTGCGCAAAGGATTGTTTGACGTGCTGATTGGAGTCAACCTGCTTCGCGAGGGTTTGGACTTGCCCGAAGTGTCCTTGGTTGCCATTTTGGATGCCGATAAAGAAGGTTTTTTGCGCAGCCATCGCTCCCTCACACAAACGGTGGGCCGCGCCGCGCGTAACGTGAACGGAAAAGCCATCATGTATGCGGATAAGATTACAGCCAGTATGCAAAAAACGATAGACGAAACCAATTACCGCCGTGAAAAACAAATGGCATTCAATCTCCTTCACGGTATTGAACCCAAAGCGCTCAACAAAAGCCTCAACAACGCCTTGAGCCACAACTCGGTTTCGACGTCTTATTTTGAAGAAAAAATGGCTAAAGCCGCTGAACCGGAAAGCCAGTATTTATCCAAAGCCGAAATCGAAAAGAAAATCCGCGATACCCGAAAAGCCATGGAAAAAGCAGCCAAAGACTTAGATTTTATGCAGGCGGCTAAATATCGGGATGAAATTCAGGCGTTGCAAAACAAATTGGCATCAACCTAAAAAACGATTTTGAAAAGTATTTTTGCTCATAAAGATCAGATTCCAAACCAAAACCAACTCAAGGACGCTTTGGCAGGCACCTATGAATATTGGCAAACGTTTGTCGCGCATACCCAAAAGCTTTCGCCTAAAGCCACTCAAACATGGCATTATTCAGGCGACCTGTATGGGTGGAGTTTCAGAATCAAAGACAATAAAAGAATCCTGATTTATCTTTTGCCCCGAGATCAATTCTTTAAAATCGGGATGGTTTTCGGGCCCAATGCTACCCATCAAATCATGACAAGCACCATTAGTGAAACCATCAAAAAAGAACTGCAAGCCGCAAAAGCCCATGCAGAAGGAAGAGGTATCCGAATCGCCATCACTGAGCCTACTTTTATTCAAGACGTGCTTACACTCATTGACATCAAAATAAACAGCGGCCACAAGTAAAAGCGATTTTACCTCTTATCAATCGATTGATCATTACAGTCGAGCGGCTGCAAAAGTCCCACTTTTTGTATTTTTTCATACAAAATGTAACAAAAGGATGCCTAAAACGTCTTGTAGGGACTTTTGTTGGGAAACCAATTTAAATAATCATCAATCAATCATGAAAAAAACACTAACAATCGTTAAGTACGTTGTAGTCTGTGTACTACTGCTTATCGCCGGAATCTTAACCTACGTCAAGACCATGTTGCCCAATGTGAAGGACGCTCCCCAAATGAAAGTATCCATGACACCCGATCGAATTGAAAGAGGAAAATACCTCGCCAATAACGTGATGGTTTGCATGGACTGTCATTCTTCAAGAGACTGGAGCAAGTTTGCGGGGCCTCCCAAAGCCGGCACCATGGGAATGGGCGGCGAAGTTTTTGATCAAAACTTGGGGTTTCCCGGAAAATTTATTGCGCCTAACATCACTCCTTTTGCCCTAAATCAATGGACTGACGGTGAAATTTTCAGAGCCATCACGACCGGAGTGAATAAAGACGGCAAAGCGCTTTTCCCGGTAATGCCGCACATCAGCTATGGAAAATTAGACAAAACCGATATCGAAGCAGTAGTCGCTTACCTGAGAATCCTCGCTCCGATAGAACATCAGACAGCGCCTTCATCGCCCGATTTCCCGATGAATTTTATCATCAATACCATTCCGTCTGAAGCCCAATTCAGTAAAATTCCGGAGGATAAAAATTCAGTCGCCTACGGAAATTATTTGGTAACCGCCGGCGCTTGTTTTGATTGCCATACCAAACAGGAAAAAGGAAAATTTGTGGGAGAACCTTTTGCCGGAGGATTTGAATTCAAATTACCGGATGGTTCGGTAACCACCTCGGCCAACCTCACGCCGCACAGCAGCGGCATCGGAAATTGGACGGAAGCACAATTCATTCAGCGATTCAAAGTTTACACCAATCCGGATTACAAAGCACCTCAGGTAGCACCGGGTGAATTTCAAACTCCGATGCCTTGGATGATGTATGCCGGCATGAGCAAAGAAGATTTGGCCGCCATTTACAAATTCCTTCGCACTTTAGAGCCTAAGAAAAATGAAATCGTCCGATTTAAATCGGCACGCTCCTAATTAGAATTTCCCAACAAAAGTCAATAAAAAAGCGCCTTTTCAGGCGCTTTTATTTTATGTTTCAAGGATTATTGTATCGAAATTAAACGTTTTGGTTTTGGTAAGGCTTCCTGCTTTTTAGGCAATGTAACCAACAACACTCCGTTTTCATAATTAGCATTGATGTCTTCTGTATTTACTGTATCAGGCAAGGTAAAAGCACGACGGAAAGAGGCGTAGCTGAACTCTCTGCGAGTATATCTTCCGGTATCGTCTTTTTGCTCGCTTTCATTTTTCATTTCAGAAGAAACGGTCAATACATTGTGATCGATTTCAATCGTAAAATCGTCTTTCGACTTACCCGGTGCCGCGAGTTCGAGGCTGTAATGGGTATCGGTTTCCTTAATATTTACGGCTGGAATATTGGATTGGAAATTTTGTAATCCGCCAAACCAATCCGGTTTCAAAAACTCATCAATAATGGATGGAAAGTTGCTGTAATTTTTCTTAACTAAGTTCATGGTTGTAGAATTTAATGTTAAACTTCATTTTGATTACAACCCCAAATAAACAAAAGCCATACCAAGACCCATTTGAAGTCATTTTGACCACAATTCTCGGGTAAAAAATGAAAAAATGACGGATTTAAGAATTCTTTAACTGACTAAATATCAGTTTAATTGTTCCTGAAACACCTCTAATAAAAACTCCGGCGAGACCATTTTGGTTGGTGAGCTTTCCATGGCTTTGAGCACGCGTTTGATGGCGTGAGGATTGAGCCCCATGTTAATCCCGATTTCGTGTATTTTATTGTGTTCACGTTCGTGCAACACTCCGTCACAGTGCATCAACAAGGCCAAACGGTAAAATTGCTGTATGCGTTCGAATTCGGATTTGATGACTGTTGGATAATTTTCCTGATGGAATAAGGCGTTAAAATCTTCCCTTTTCACCTGAAGTTCTTGGGCAATCATTGACAGAAAAATATATTCTCTCTCGTGTAATCTTCCGTCAATTACAGAAAAAGCAATCATTTCGGTCAGCAAGGCTAATTTATCTTCGTATGTATCCATCTGTCGAACTATTATTTTTAGCTAAAATATAATTTTTTGTGAAATTGCAAGCTATTATTATTTTGAAATCATTTTTGATTTATTTTTACCGAGTTAATCATTTAGACTTATGAAGACCTTGCAATTTTTATTTTTCTGTGTCCTCCTTTCAACTGCTGTAGCCACTGCTCAGTATGGCAACAATTATGGTTATGGAAACCGATACAACAGCATGTCAAACATGCCTCAAAAAGAATCAAAGCCAACACCGGCCGAAATTGAAAAAAGCAGAGAAGAACGGGTCACTGCCGCTATGGAAAGATTAAAAGGCGAGTTAAATCTTGATGAACTGCAATACATTGCCATTAAAAATGACATTTCATCCAGTTTCAAAAACATGGAAATTGTGATGAAAATTGAAAACTCTGATGAGGATAAACAAAAAGAACTTATTGCTATTCAGGAAAAAACAGAAAAAAACATTAAGAGTTACCTCAATCCGACACAAAGAGAAAAATACGAAAAAATGAAAGAGGATAAAGCCGTGGGAAAAAAGGAATCGAAAAAAAAGCGAAAAGAAAAATCTGAAACCACTGAGCAATAATTGATGTTGAATAAACTCCTCCTTACTCTCAGTTTTCTTTTATTCGGCAAATTAATCGCTCAGGAAAATACGTTCACTAAACAAGTCAGTACCTTCACGCTCGAAGCACCTCAACTGAAAATAATCCAAAAATTTGGGTATACCTACCCAAAGACTACACAGCTTCAACTAAAAAATACCCAGTCATTTATATGCACGACGGACAAAATTTGTTTCGTCAAAATCGTGAAACTCTTTCCGGATGGACTATAGATGAGGCTCTGAACGATATCAATGCTCAAGTCATTGTCATCGGGATTGAAAGCGATACAAATCAACAATACGGTAAGAACAAAACAGATGAGTATTTGGCTTTTATTGTTGAAATGCTGAAACCTAAAATAGATGCAACTTACCGCACTAAAACCAACGCTCACAATACCTGTATCATGGGAAGTTCCCTTGGTGGAGCGGTATCTTTTTATGCTGCTTTGAAATATCCCGAAGTGTTTGGCAAAGTGGGATGTTTCTTCCCTGCTTTTGGATTCAATCGAGCTGAACTATTGGTACTGTTGGCAAAAACAGAAACGTTTAAAGCCAAAGTCTATTTCCTGTGTGGTGACCGTGAAAATAACCCCGAGATGCTTTCCGATATAACATTGGTCGAGCATTGGGTAAATACCAAGCGCTGCGAGTGTAAAAAACTAAATAAAAAAGTAATTGTCAAAGGCGGACAGCAAGACGAAGAATTGTGGCGTGAGAGTTTTAAAAAGGCGTATCTTTGGCTGTTTTAAATTACGAATTACGAATTACGAATTACGAATTACGAATTACGAATTACAGATTTCAGGATTATAGATTTTCAAATTTTCACCAATTATGAATAACAACGATATATTTAAGAAACTCCGTGTGGCTTTGCAATTGCGCGACGACCAAATTGTAGAAATCATGCAATTGGTAGATTTCCGAATTTCGGCAGCGGAATTGGGGGCTTTTTTCAGAAACGCCGACCACCCGAAATACATGGATTGTGGTGATCAGGTATTGCGTAATTTTTTAAATGGCCTAGTGATTCATTTGCGGGGAACAAAAGAAAACCCGAAAAAACCCATGGAGGTCATCCAACAGAACCAACAGGCTGTTCAGAAAAACAATTCCGAAAAAAACAAAACAGCTCCCAAAACCGGCTTCAACAAAAAACCGGCTGCCGGTGTAAAACCCAAAAACAAGAAACCGGAGACCAAAATTCAGGCGGTAGAGAAAGTGAAATTCAAAAACGGAAAAAAATAGACTTTTCTGTTAGGGTAAAAACCATACTAGTTGTTTTTTAATTCATTAACCAACAGAACATCATATGAAATTGATTAACAACTTCTTATTTGCCGGTTTAGTGGCCATCACCTTTTCGTGCAGCAACGACCTCGAAAAAGAAAACAAAACCACCGCAAGAACCGCTACCACCACAACAGCATTAGCTGTGACTCCGAAGAAATTTTTATTTGACGCAACCAAAGCCGAAACGGCCGGAAATGCCGACTGGGTCATTGATGCTGACACTTCACCCCAACGTTTTCCTACGCCGGCACAATCCAACATCACGGCCACTACAACCGAAAGTTTTTGGAAAGGCGGCTTGTCAGCCTGGGGAGTTGCTTTGGCCAAACTGGGACATACTGTTGAAACACTACCTTCCGGAACTCCCATTACTTATGGAAGTACAGGGGCTCAGGACTTAAAAAACTACGATGTATTTGTAATAGATGAACCCAACATTCGATTTACAGCAGCAGAAAAAACAGCTATTCTCAATTTTGTGAAGAATGGCGGCGGTTTGTTCATGATCTCAGACCATACGGTTTCTGATCGCAATAATGATGGTTGGGATTCTCCGGCGATTTGGAATGATTTGATGTCAAACAACACCGTTAAAACCAATCCATTTGGAATTACTATAACATTAAATAATATTTCCGAAACCTCGACTAACAGATTAATTGCAACTACTAATCCTATTTTGAATGGTTCTCAGGGAACAGTTTCAAATCTGAAATTTTCTAACGGCGCTACCATGTCGATAAACAAGACCGCTAATACTACGGTACAAGGCTTAATTTGGAGAGGTACTTCTACCCAAGGGACTTCCAACATTATGTGTGCTTCGGCTACTTTTGGTACCGGAAGGGTCTTTGTCATTGGCGACAGTTCACCGGCCGATGATGGAACCGGTGCCACGGGCGACACGCTTTATCCGGGTTGGACCGAATTAGCCTCTCACGCTATTTTGCACATGAATGCCTCGCTTTGGTTGGCTAAATTGTAATTTAAAATGATACAAATCCCTTCATCATCAGAAGGGATTTTTTATTTGCAAAAAACAGATAACATGATATATATCAGATCTTTATCACTTTCCATAGTGTAACTTTGAAAATACTAACACTAAATAAAACATATCATGAGAAAAAACATGGGTTCTTTCGATCGGTTCATCAGAGTGCTGTTGGCAGCCGTAATGGCTTTTCTGTATTTTAACCACATCATTTCAGGAGTTCTTGGCTTGGTACTCTTGATTTTTGCCGGCGTATTTTTACTGACAAGTTTGGTCAGTTTTTGTCCGCTATATGTCCCTTTTCGCATCGATACCCGAAATGTCAAAAAAGGAATTAAATAGTTAATTAAAAAATCCTGAGCTTTCACTCAGGATTTTTCGTTATTCAATTCTCAACTGTTTTTGTTCGCGTGCCAGCAGGGTATTTTTGAGCAGCATAGCAATCGTCATCGGACCAACTCCTCCGGGAACCGGAGTAATGAAAGAGGCTTTTTTAGAGACGTGTTCAAAATCAACATCACCGGTAATGTGGTAGCCTCTTGGGTCAGCTTCATCGGCAACGCGCGTAATTCCAACATCTATCACCACGGCATCGTCTTTAATCATTTCGGCTTTCAGATAATTGGGAACACCTAAAGCGGTTATGATAATATCGGCCTGGGTGGTAATTTGTGCTATATTTTTGGTAAAACTGTGTGTCAGTGTCACGGTTGAATTGCCTGGAAACCCTTTTCTTCCCATCAGAATGCTCATTGGGCGGCCTACGATATGGCTTCTTCCAATCACTACCGTGTGTTTTCCTTGGGTTTCAACTCCGTAACGCTCTAATAATTCGAGAATTCCAAACGGTGTAGCCGGAATAAAAGTAGACATATCTAGCGCCATTTTTCCGAAATTTTCCGGGTGGAAACCATCCACATCTTTGCTGGGGTCTATAGACATCAGTATGTGCTGGGTATCAATTTGTTCGGGCAACGGCAATTGCACGATGAAGCCGTCGATGTCATCGTCTTCATTGAGTTCTTTGATTTTCTTGAGCAACTCTGTTTCGGAGGTTGTACTGGGCATTTTTATCAGTGTAGATTCAAAACCCACGCGTTCGCAAGCTTTAACTTTGCTGCTTACATAGGTAAGACTGGCACCGTCATTCCCGACAATAATGGCGGCTAAATGAGGTACTTTTTCGCCGTTGGCTTTCATCTTTTGAACTTCGGCTGCGATTTCGTTTTTAATGTCTTCCGACACTTTTTTTCCGTCTAGAATTTGCATTGTAGTTGTATTTGTGTGTTGTTTTGTTTAGCAATAAAAAAGACGCGATTCCTCGCGCCTTCATACTTTATCTCATGCCTTTCATGCCGCCCATCATGCGCATCAGGTTCTTACCTCCACCACCTTGCATCATTTTCATCATTTTGCTCATTTGGTCAAATTGTTTCAGTAATTGGTTAACCTGCTCTATTTTGGTTCCGGAACCTTTAGCGATTCTGATTTTTCTTTTGGCATCTATAATGGCCGGTTTTGTTCTTTCTTTAGGAGTCATCGAGTGAATGATGGCTTCGATATGTTTGAACGCATCGTCTTCAATTTCTACATCTTTCAATGCTTTTCCGGCTCCGGGTATCATACCTACAAGGTCTTTCATGTTACCCATCTTTTTCACTTGCTGAATTTGCGCCAGGAAATCATCAAAACCAAACTCATTTTTGGCAATTTTCTTTTGGATTTTGCGCGCTTCCTCTTCGTCGTATTGTTCCTGAGCCCTTTCTACTAATGAAACTACGTCTCCCATACCAAGAATACGGTCGGCCATACGCGATGGATAGAACACATCAATCGCTTCCATTTTTTCACCGGTACCGATGAATTTGATTGGTTTATCAACTACCGACTTGATGGAAATCGCAGCTCCACCACGGGTATCACCATCTAATTTGGTTAAAATAACTCCGTCAAAATTTAAGCGGTCATTAAAAGCTTTAGCCGTATTCACCGCATCCTGTCCGGTCATGGAGTCAACCACAAACAAGGTTTCCTGTGGTTTGATGGCGGCATGCACATTGGCAATTTCGTTCATCATTTCTTCATCGATAGCCAAACGACCGGCGGTATCGACAATCACCACATTATAGCCGTTTGATTTGGCGTGTTGGATGGCATTTAACGCGATTTGAACGGCATTTTTATTTTCGGGTTCCGAGTATACTTCTACTCCGATTTGATCGCCTACTACGTGCAACTGATTAATAGCTGCCGGACGGTAAATATCACAAGCTACCAAAAGTGGTTTTTTGCTTTTTTTGGTTTTCAAGTAATTGGCCAATTTTCCGGAGAAAGTAGTTTTACCCGAACCTTGTAACCCTGACATCAAAATCACAGCAGGTGAACCGGTTAAATTGATTCCGGTAGCTTCACCTCCCATTAATTCGGTCAGTTCATCTTTTACAATTTTCACCATCAACTGCCCCGGTTGCAATGTAGTCAATACATTTTGACCTATGGCTTTGTCTTTAACTCTAGTGGTAAAATCTTTGGCAATTTTAAAGTTAACATCGGCATCAAGCAAGGCGCGACGCACTTCTTTGAGTGTTTCGGCTACGTTAACCTCGGTTATTTTCCCGTGTCCTTTAAGGATGTGTAATGCTTTATCTAGTTTATCACTTAAATTATTGAACATAATAGCAAGCTTTGTTTTTTAATGAAGTGGCAAATTTAAGGATTTGATTTTGAAGTTTTACAGGAAACCAAATAAAAAAACCACTCGTTTTTAGCGAATGGTTTAAAAAAAGTGATGCTCTTATTTTTTTCCTAATCGATTAATTTTTGGTGAAAACCAAAACATCAGTTCCTCCATTACCACCACTAACATCGGTTAGAGAAATAGTAGTTGCAGTGTAAGTGGTGATGTGCCAATCATCGGTCAATTCAAGAAAATCTGCCGGTGATGCAAAGGCAATGTTGAAATCCAAATCGTTGCTAGGGCTGTCGTCATTGCTGTCATCAGTAGTTACCAACCAAGTACCGGTATAAGTATTGGTTCCGTTGGAAGCTGTTAAGACATTGTTGTTGTCAAACGTGAAGTTATAACCGGTAAAATGATTGGTTTCATCTGTTCCCGAATCGATGTAGCTGGTTACACGCCAAGTCCCTTGTTTGGCAGTATTGATGACAGGAGTCGGATCGGTGGATGATGCACTGCTGTCTGAACTGCACATAGAAGCTGTGTTCATAAAAAACACCATAGCTAAAGCCGGATAAATAAATAGTCTTTTCATTGTTTTACGTTTTTATTGAGAGTTAATTGTTTAAAAATTGAAGGACGAAAAAAGCAACCATAAAAATCAAAACCCATATCAGTATCTGATTGAAAAAATAATTAATTCTGGTTTTGTCCAGTGTAGTCATGTCTAGTCTTGTATCTCTAAATCCCTGTTGATTTAGAAACTTCTTATTGAAAATTTTCATGCCGGTAAAATCGTGATTAAAAGAGTCTAGTTTTTAGTAAAACTCAAATAGTAGTATTGCCCGCTGCTGCTGCTTTCGCTTTTGAGTCTGACGAAAGTACTACTTACTTCGAGCACTCTCCAGTTGGATTCTAAGTCTTCAAGAGTAGAACCGTCAAAATGCAAATCCAACCTTTGATAACCATACTCATCATGAACATCCCAATCGCCGTAAATCACAGTGCTGTTTTTGACAGCTTTAACCGTTTCATTACTGTTAAAAGTAAAATTATAATTGGCGTAATAATACGTTTCATCGTGGGTGTAATAGCAATAAGAGACACGCCAAGTTCCACTTGTCAAGACTTCTTCTACCTCCAGAGGCATAGGACCGGTTGTGCACTCAAATACTGCATTGTCTATAGCATCCTCAAGTTGACTATTGGAGGTAACCGTAATCACAGAAGAACTGTTTGTTTTTTTGAGTGATAACGGGTATACAATTCCAACTATTTCAGTGGCAGTCAAATCATGAATAAAATCATAGAGTTGTGCATCACTGGTTACCGTTACTGAACCTGCTAACTGATTATTGGTATTGTACTTATTGATGGTAAAAGGATACTGAAAATTGATACAGTCAATTTCGTGGTAATTACTGTCATCACCCATGGCCGCCAAAATTGCATTGTATTCGGTTTCACTGTTTACTAAAACTTCCTGATGGTCGGGATAAACCAGCGTTATAGGGAACTGAAAATGAACCACATCGTCTCCTGCATAATTGTCTTTGTAACTTTGAACCGTTGGGTAAAGAGCGCTGCTGTTTACATAACAATATTGGGAGTTAACCGTTACATGAACCGGTAATTTCACGCTGAAGTTACTGGTATTATCAAGTACGTTATCACAAGTAGTTTCAAATTGTGAAACTCTCGAAATTAAAGATGATATTGCAGAAGATTTACCAAAACTATTGGCTGCACTTTGTTTAACGCTTTCCTCTTCGTCCTGACAAGAGGCGAAAGACAAAGCTACCAGAGCAAAAACAAACCAAATATAATTTCTCATAATTGTTACTTCAATTCAAAGGTTAAACAAAGTTGCAATAAAAAACCCTACTTTCGAAAAAAATTTTATATTTAAACCTTCAAACAATCGATATAAATTAAAATGGAGCACACCGATTCTAATGGTATTTGTGAAGAATTAGTTTTTTCTCGTTTTTTCAAAGCCAACGTAAAATCCCTGCGCAATTATCTCTACTTCAAATTTGGCAATGAAGAAAAAGCCAACGACATCACTCAGGAATCTTTCATAAAATTATGGGAGAACTGTAAAAATGTTCCGTTGGAAAAAGCCAAATCCTATATATATACGATTGCCAACAATGCCTCGCTGAATGAAATTGCCCATCAAAAAGTAGTTTTAAAATATGCGCAGAGTCAAACTCAAAAAGACAGAACCAATTTAAATCCAGAGTTCCTGATTGAAGAAGAACAATTTAAACAAAAACTCGAAAAAGCCATAGACAGCCTGACCGAGGCCCAGAGAACAGCTTTTCTTTTGCATCGGATTGAAGGAAAAAAATATCATGAGATTGCCGTTATTTTAGACATCAGTGTCAAAGCGGTTGAGAAAAGAATACACGGAGCACTGATCACATTACGAACCGAAATAGAACAGTTCAAGTAGGGTTTTTTACTTACGGACTGTTTAACCAAACATAATGAATACAATGGAAGAAAAATACGAATTAGCCAAATGGCTGGCAGGAGAAATGACCGAAGCGGAATTACAAGCGTTTCAAAACACTCCCGACTATGCTACTTACGTCAAAATTGCGGACTATTCAAGTCAGTTGAAAGCCCCTGATTTTGACAGCGATTTGTTGTATCAAAACACCCTCTCTAAAGCTCAAAAAGAACCTAAGGTAATTCCGCTATACCAATCTAAATGGATGAAAATTGCTGCCGTTTTTGTGGTACTATTAGGGTTGACTTTCTTTGTAAAAACGACTTCAACTTCAACAGAAATTGCCGAAAACGGAAAGAAAACCAGTTTTGCACTACCTGATCATTCTCAAATCGTGTTAAACAGCGGTTCTGAAATTGAATACAAAAAATGGAATTGGGACAACAACCGAACCCTGCACTTAAAAGGAGAAGCTTATTTTAAAGTCGCTCACGGCAAAAAATTTGAGGTAAGCACTCAACTGGGAACCGTGACCGTACTCGGAACTCAATTCAACGTAAAAGCGCGCGACAATCGCTTTGATGTGACCTGTTATGAAGGTCGTGTAAAAGTAGTACACAATAATCACG
Source organism: Flavobacterium silvisoli (assembly GCF_004329815.1). Lineage (GTDB taxonomy): Bacteria > Bacteroidota > Bacteroidia > Flavobacteriales > Flavobacteriaceae > Flavobacterium > Flavobacterium silvisoli. Next base: position 106,043 of record NZ_SJPE01000003.1, read on the forward strand.
AAGTAATCATCACAAAAGGTACTTCGGTGACATTTGATGCTGATACTTTTGAACAACAGACCGTTCAAAACACAAAACCAGAGTGGACTGTCAACCAAATTGTTTTCAAAAAAGAAAAACTGCAACGCATTTTAAATGAGTTACAGAGGCAATACAACTGTGAAATCGTATTAAACGCCAACGAAAATTTACAGCTTTTCTCAGGAACACTGCCCGCTGACAATTTAAAAACAGCTTTACAGATAGTTTCTTCCACATATCATTTAAAAATCTCTAAATTTGAAACTACAAAAGTTATTTTAGAAGATTTTTAATGTTAAACCCAAACAGACTGTTTTTTGTACTGTCACTGTTTCTCTCCTTGTTTGCAGCTCAGGCTCAGGAAGGTCAGAATGCTGTGGCTTTAAAAACTGTTTTAGATCAGATAAGCGATCAACACAATGTAAAATTCAATTACATTGATTCAGAACTCATCATCTATAAAATAATTCCGCCCAAAGAATCGGTTTCTCTGACTGAGAAGATAAGTTACATCCAATCTAAAACCGGCTTTAAAATAAAACAGATTAGTGACAACTATTATTCTGTCGTTAATAACAGGCACTTAGACAAACCACTTTGCGGCTACTTATTTGATGAAAATACCGGACTGGCTGTTGAAAACGCGAAAATCACTATTTCAGAAACTTCCACTCAAACACTTTCAAATGAAAAAGGTTATTTTGAATTGCCATTGGTTTCGCCAAACACGATTGAAATAACCCATTTGAGTTTTGAAAAAAAACAACTAAGTCCGATAGATTTATACGTATCCGATTGTCCTAAAATCAAACTGACCGCTGTGGCGCAACAGCTGAATGAAGTCATAGCCATGCGCTACCTAACCACAGGAATTTATAAAAAAAATGACGGAAGTCTCGAAATAAAGCCTACAAAATTCGGTATCTTACCGGGTTTGATTGAGCCCGATGTGCTACAAACCATGCAACAAATTCCGGGGATTTCATCGGTTGACGAAACGGTTTCCAACATCAATGTACGAGGTGGTACGCACGATCAGAATCTTTTTCTTTGGAATGGCATCCGCATGTTTCAAACCGGCCATTTCTTCGGATTAATTTCGGCTTTTAACCCTTCTTTGGCACAAACAATATCAGTAACCAAAAACGGAAGTTCAGCTTTTTACGGAGAAAGCGTTTCGAGTTTGATTGACATTACATCACATACAAAAGCTATTTCCAAAAGCCGATCGAGCATCAGTTCTAATTTGATTAGTGCTGAATTTTATACCAAAATTAAAACCTCAGAAAAAGCCAATATCATACTCTCGGGCAGGCGTTCACTCACTGACTTTTTTGCCTCGCCTACTTATAAAAATTACAGAGACAAAGTGTTTCAGAATACGGTAGTTACCAATCTGGACAATAATCAAACGGTAAATTTTAAAACTGATGAAGCTTTTTATTTTTATGATTTTACCGGTCAATACCAACAAAGAATAGGTTCAAAACATGAACTTACCGCTGATGCCATAGTCATACGAAACTCGCTTTTCATTAATCAATTTACTGCCAATGCCAGCAAAAACAGTGATTTGGCACAAGAAACTTTGGGTAGTAGCCTGCATTGGAAAACCAACTGGAATAAGAGGAACAGTTCCGAACTAGAATTATACAGTTCTAAATACACTTTGGTTTCTAAAAATGAATCGATAGAAAACAATCAGATTTTGAAGCAGGAAAACAGTGTGTTGGATTTGGGTTTTCAATTCAAAAATTCAAATGTCATTTCAAAAAAAATAACTGTAAATCAAGGGTATCAGTTTAACGAAACCGGGGTTACCAACAGTGATGAAATCAACTCGCCGTTTTTTTCCCGAAAAAGCATCAATGTATTATTGACCCATGCCTTAATTGCAGAAGGAATTTTTGAAAACGAAAACAAAAAAACATTTCTGAAAGTTGGTGTTCGTGGCAATTATTTTGCTAAATTCAGAAAAACGTTGATTGAACCGCGTCTGCAATTCAATCAGGCTTTAAATCCTAATTTACGTCTTGAAATTTTGGGTGAACAAAAAAGCCAAACGCTTTCACAAGTAATCGATTTACAGCAGGATTTTTTAGGCATCGAAAAACGCCGTTGGACACAAGCAAACGACAACACTATCCCAATTCAAAAGAGCCAACAGTTATCGTTGGGTTTTAGTTATACCAAACACAACTGGTTGATTACTTTGGACAATTTCTACAAAAAAATTACCGGAATTACCACGAGTAGTCAGGGTTTTCAAAATCAGTTTGAGTTTGTAAAATCAAGCGGTTCCTATGAAGTTTTGGGTTCTGAATTTTTGATTCAAAAGAATTTCGGGCGTTTTTATTCCTGGTTGAGTTACAGCTATAACGACAATAAATACTTTTTCAAATCGCTTACACCACCTGAATTTTACAATAACTTCGAATTGAAACACTGCATTTCCTGGGCGGGAATTTACGAATGGAACAGTGTAAAATTGGCACTGGGCTGTAAATGGCATACCGGAAAACCCATAACAACTCCGGCTTCGACTACAGTTGACAATAATAATTCTATTAGTTACAACTCGCCTAACAATGCCAAATTGGATGATTTTTTTCAGATGAATTTTTCTGCTTCCAAAGAATGGAAATTAGCAGAAAAGATGGCTTTACAAACCAATGTTTCCGTTTTGAATGTTTTAAACACACAAAACAGCATCAATAGATTTTACCGCGTAAACACTGCCAATAATACCGTGGAAAGCGTCAATACCTATGCGCTTGATTTGACTCCGAATATAAATGTTAAGCTGAGTTTTTAGCATAAAAAAAAGGTTGGCAAAACCAACCTTGTATCAACTCTTTTCATCATTTTACATGCGTTCAGGAACTTCAATTCCTAATAACCCGAAAGCTGACTTTATCGTTTCTCCCACTTTTTTGGAAAGTTGAACCCTGAATATTTTCTTGGTGGCATCTTCTTCTCCCAAAATTGAAACCGATTGGTAGAACGAATTGTATTCTTTGACCAAATCATAGGTATAATTGGCAATAAGAGCCGGACTGTGATTGTGTGCGGCATTTTGAATCACATCTGGGAAAAGTTCGATTTGTTTCAACAACTCTTTCTCTTTTTCATGCAGAGCAATATCAACTACTGTAAAATTCAGATCGAAATCGGCTTTACGCAAAATCGATTGAATTCGGGCATAAGTATATTGAATAAACGGACCTGTATTTCCTGCAAAATCAACAGATTCTTCAGGATTAAACAAGATTTGTTTTTTGGGATCAACTTTTAAAATGTAGTATTTCAGTGCGCCCAGACCAATGGTTTTGAACAAGCGGGCTTTTTCAGCATCCGAATAACCCTCCAGTTTTCCCAGTTCAGTAGCTATGTTTCCGGCTGTGGTGGTCATTTCTTCCATCAAATCATCGGCATCAACTACTGTTCCCTCTCTTGATTTCATTTTTCCGGAAGGCAATTCCACCATACCGTAAGAAAGGTGAAATAAACTTTCTGCCCAGTCAAAACCTAGTTTTTTCAAAATCAGGAATAAAACTTTAAAATGGTAATCCTGTTCGTTCCCTACGGTGTATACCATTCCGCCAACATCAGGAAAATCTTTTACCCTTTGAATGGCAGTGCCTATATCCTGAGTCATATAAACTGCGGTTCCGTCAGAACGCAACACAATTTTTCGGTCTAAACCGTCTTCGGTCAAATCAATCCAAACCGAACCGTCAGGATCTTTTTCAAAGATGCCTTTTTCGAGACCGAACTGTACCACTTCTTTTCCTAACAAATACGTGTTACTTTCGTAATAATAGCTGTCGAAATCAACACCCAAATTTTTATACGTTTGAGCAAAACCATCGTAAACCCATTGATTCATGGTTTTCCAAAGCTCGATGACTTCGGGCTTTCCGGCTTCCCAATCCAGTAACATTTGTTGGGCTTCCAAAATAATTGGCGCTTGCTTTTTGGCTTCCTCTTCGGTTTTTCCTTCAGCCATTAAAGCATTGATTTCGGTCTTGTATGCTTTATCGAATTCAACATAAAAATTCCCAACCAATTTGTCGCCTTTTAAACCGGTAGATTCGGGAGTTTGTCCGTTACCGAATTTTTGCCAGGCCAACATCGATTTACAAATATGTATGCCTCTATCGTTGATAATCTGGGTTTTGTATACTTTCTTTCCGGATGCTTTGATGATTTCGGCTACCGAATATCCCAATAAATTATTGCGGACATGGCCGAGGTGGAGCGGTTTGTTAGTATTGGGTGAAGAATATTCAACCATAACGGCTTTATCATTTGGTGAAGCCGTTACGTAACCAAATTGTTCGTTACCTTTAATATCATTGAAAAAAGTAAGGTAGTAACTGTCGGAAACCACGATATTCAAAAAGCCTGAAACCACATTAAAGCGACTCACTTCAGTAACATTCTGTACTAAATAATCACCGATTTTAGTTCCGATTTCGATCGGATTTCCTTTGATGATTTTTAGTAACGGAAAAATTACCATCGTGATATCGCCTTCAAAATCCTTGCGGGTCATTTGAAATTCAACTTTATCCGTTGTTACCTCAAACAATTGTTGAATAGCGATTTGTATGTGTTGTGTGAGCATTTCTGAGAGCTTCATGGTATTTCTTTTTGGTGGGCAAAGATAAACATTACTAAAGAAATTTTATATGCTAAACTCATTAATAAAAACATTCATTGAAAATTTATTTTTGTAAGTATTTTACTTTTTATTTGATTTTTTTTGTGCTTTTTATCGATTTTTTTTGCATTTAAACGATTTTATATTCAATATTTGCTACGTCAAAATCCCCGAGTCATGAAAAAGATATTACTAGTAATCATTTTATTATTTACGATATTTGGTTTTTCGCAACCATTATCGGTGAGTACAACCAGTCATACGGTACCACAATTGGTTAACGATGTACTTATTAACTCCCCTTGTGTATCGGCTACGAACATAACCTGGTCAACCGGATCAAACTTTGGTTCATCAAATGGAATTGGCTTTTTCCAAAATTCAAATCCAAACTTCCCAATGAACAGCGGTGTGGTGTTGAGTACCGGAAACGCTTTGAATGCAGCAGGCCCAAATACATCTTTGTTAAATGACGGATCTGTTGCCTGGCCTGGAGACAGTAGTTTAGAAGCTACCTTGGCGGCATCAGGTATCCCGATGGTTTCAAAAAACGCAACTGTTTTAGAGTTCGATTTTACACCTATTTCTCCTAATTTTAGTTTTGACTTTGTCTTTGCCTCAGAGGAATACGGTAATTATCAATGTCATTACTCGGATGCTTTTGCTTTTTTGTTGACCAATATGAATACCGGAGTGACCACAAATTTGGCGGTTGTGCCCAGCACAACTTTACCTATTTCAGTGGTTACCATCAGAGATTCTCAATATAACTCTTCATGTCCTTCAACAAATGCTCAATATTTTGGCAGTTTCAACGGTGGGTCCGCAGCAGCTGGATCGGCTACTAATTTTAACGGTCAGACCAAATTATTGACCGCAGCCGCCCCATTGATACCAAACGTACCTTATCACATCAAATTAGTTATTGCTGACCGATTGGATCCACAATCGGATTCGGCCATTTTTATATCTTCTGACAGTTTCAACATAGGTCAGGATGTATTAGGCCAAGATTTGACGATTGCAAACAATGCTGCCGTTTGTTTTGGCACAACCAAAACCTTGACAACTGGTTTAAGCACGGCTGACTATACATTTGTTTGGAAAAAAGACGGAGATGTTTTACCGTCAGAAACCAATTCGAGCTTAGTTATTAATCAACCGGGAACTTACACAGTAACTTATACTAATTTGTCTAATTTTTGTCAACCGATTACTGACCATGTTGTGGTAGAATATTACCCGGAGATTGTTACAGCCAATCCTACGACTATCTACCGTTGTGATTCGGGAGCGGCAACTTACAATTACAATCTGGATATAAATACACCAATTGTTAAAGCAGGTTTAGATGCTTCAGCCGTTGTTACTTATCATAGTTCACAATCAGATGCTGAAAATGGTATTAATCCGCTACCACTAGTATACAACAGTGCTAGTGGTCAAACTGTATATGTTAGAATCAAGCTACCCACTACGGGATGTTATGTTGTTAAATCTTTTCAGCTAATGGTATCGCCCGGACCCGTGGCTAACCAACCGGCAGATTTTGTAAAATGTGCACGTTCACAAACCCAAAACACGGCAGTGTTCAATTTGACACAACAAAATGCCCAAATACTGAACGGACAACCTGCTTCGATTAACATCATAAGTTACTATACCTCACAGCTGGATGCGAACAACGGTACTAACCCGATTACTAACGTTTTAACCGGAGTGTATCCAAATACAACGATTTATGTTAGAGTTGAAAACGTGAGCGATCCACAATGTTATAGTCTTACTCATTTCAATTTAGTGGTTACGCCTATACCTCCTGTGGATGATTTAGATGATGTGGTTGTATGTAGCAGCTATACTTTACCTCCATTGGTAAACGGAAATTACTTTACTGCTCCAAACGGAAACGGAATTCCTTTATTTGCCGGTACCGAAATCATACAATCGCAAACCATTTACATATATAACCAACCTGATGGCCCGGGTACTTGTGGTTCCAGCACTTCATTCAAAGTTAAAATTATTGATCCGTCCTCTTTATCACCTTCAAGTGTAACCCGATGTGGTAGTTATACTTTAACCAGTGCTCCTTATGGTCGTTATTATACTCAACCGGGAGGAATGGGAACAGTTATACCAACAGGGACCGTTTTTACATCCTCACAAGTAATTTACTATTACTATAAAACTGAAATCGCTCCGTTTTGTGAAATCGATACAGATTTAACCATCACTATACTTCCATTAGTGGAAGTGGGGGAAAGACCGGATGTTTTTGAATGTACATCCTACACCTTACCTCCCTTATCTATCGGAAACTATTATACCGGACAAAACGGTACAGGCACCTTATTACATGCCGGTGATGTTATCACAACCAGTCAAACTATTTACGTATATGCTTCCTCTAATGTAAGTACTACTTGTTCTGATGAGGATAGTTTTGATGTAATCATTGGTATGCCTCAACCAAGCGATGTAAACCAATGTAACGGATATACATTACCAGCCTTACCAATAGGGAACTATTTTACAGGTCCAATGGGTACCGGAACCATCATTCCTGCGGGAACGGTTATCAACTCAAGCACAACCGTTTATATCTATGCTCCTACGACCAGTGGATTAAACAATTGTACAGAGAATATGCATTTCACATTAAACATAGCCCAACCTGAAGTTGATGTGTTGAGCGACGTTTCAGTATGTGAGTCATACACGCTCCCTGCTTTAAACCACGGAAGTTACCGCACTGGTGTTGACGGAACCGGGGTAATCTTATATCCGGGCAACGTAATTGTTTCAACTCAAAAGATTTACATTTTTGAAAGATTAAATGCCACATGTTTCAACCAGTCAAGTTTTACAGTAACAATTAATCCGCTACCTAATATAGACTCACGTTCAGATATTGATATCTGTGACCAATATGTTCTATCAGCTTTGAATGTGGGAAGCTATTATACCGGTCCGGGTGGTACAGGAACTATGTTACCGGCAGGAACCGTGATTACTACATCTCAAAAAATTTATGTGTATGCAGTTTCCAATACAACACCTCCGTGTTCCATAGAAAACAGTTTCCAAATCAATATCTTTTCAACTTCTTCGGATGCTCCGGCAGATGTGACAGCTTGTGACAGTTACACTTTACCGGCATTAACTCCGAACAATAAATACTACACATTATCAGGCGGACCTGATGGTGGCGGAACAGAAATACCGGCAGGAACTACGCTGACTACGAGTCAAACACTTTATGTTTTCAAAGAATCGTTAATCCGAACTTCTTTTTCTTGTGTTGATGAACACAGTTTTACCGTAACTATCAACAAAACACCGGTGCTTCCGTCTTTTGCTAATGTTACAGCTTGTAATTCATATACGTTACCGGCTTTACCTTTAGGAAATTATTACACCGGGCCTAACGGTTCAGGCACTTTACTGAATGCCGGAGATGCTATCACCAGCACACAGAAAATTTATGTATTTGCTCATACTGCAACCACACCGGATTGTAGCAGTGAGACCAGTTTTACAGCTACTATTTACAACGTTGACAATTTACCGAATACAACCATCTGTGAAAATTATAAACTTCCGGTGCTTACTGTAGGTAATTATTTTACCGGAAGTGGTGGTACAGGAACCATGTTGACAGCCGGAACAATCATTTCAAACTCGCAAACAATATACATTTACGGTACCTCTCCTTTCAGCCCTTCATGTTCAGATGAAAGTTCGTTTACGGTTACCATAATTGATACACCGTTTGCCAACCCTGCACCTATAACAATGCGAACCGTTTGTGATGAAGACGGAACCAATGATGGTATAACTTCATTTGACTTAACGACTTTATCAGCAACCATATTGGGAACTCAAACAGGAAGTGAATTCACAATTGCCTACTATGAAAGCATCACAGATGCAGCCAATCAGGTTAATGCTGTTACATCAACTACCAAACCGTTAGTGTATGTCAGAGTTAGCAATACTTTAGCCACAAGCTGTTATGATATTAAAACAGTAGCAATTGTAGTTAACAAACTACCGGCCCCTACTCCGGTTGACGGTGTTATTTGTATTGACAGCAAAACCGGTACTCTTTTGAATCCATACACCATGTATAGTGGTTTGCCGGCAAGTGCTTATAGTTTTGTTTGGAAAAATGAAAACGGGCAAACAGTTGGAACCGGTACCTCGTACCAAGCTGTTCTACCAGGCGTTTATACCTTGGTGGCAACCAACAAAATAACAGGCTGTGCTTCTGTTCCGGTGGATGTTACTGTAATTCCTTCTGAACCGGCAATTGTATCGTATACTGTTAATGAAGATTTTGCTGATTCTCAAAGCATCACTGTGGTTGCTGTAGGACAAGGAAATAACTTTGAATATCAATTGGATAATGAAGCCTTCCAAGACAGTCCGGTATTTGATCATGTGACTTCGGGAGTACATACCATTACTGTACGCGACAAATACGGTTGCGGAAGTACTACCATTCAAGCTTTAGTGGTAAACTATCCTAAATTTTTCACGCCTAACGGAGATGGATATAACGACACTTGGAACATTCGCGATTTAGCAGACCAAAAGAGTGCTATGATTACCATATATGACCGCTACGGAAAGGTATTAAAGTACCTAAGACCAAACAACAGCGGTTGGGACGGAACCTACAACGGAGCACTCATGCCTTCTGACGATTATTGGTTCAGTGTAAGCTATAAAAACAAAGACAACGAAGAAAAAGAATTCAAAGCCCATTTCGCTATGAAGCGATAATTACCAGCCTTAACCTACTATTTGAACTCCCAAGTCCCCAACTTGGGAGTTTTTTTATGTTAATATTTGTAACATATCTTACCGTTCGGTGTCTACTACAACGTTAAACAAAATCATCAATCAAAAATAAAAATGAGATTAAGAGCATTACTCGTAGTTCTATTGAGCAGTATCAGTTTTTTACAAGCTCAAACTTCAGTTCCTGCCACTATCAACATCGGTAGTATTTCGGGAAAAGTCATCGACAAAAACAGCAAGCAGCCCATTCCTTATGTAAATGTTACTCTTAAACAAGCCGGTAAATTTATAACGGGCGGAATCACACAGGACAATGGAAATTTTACCATAAAAAATTTGGCTTTAGAAAAATATACGGTCGAATTTCAATTTATTGGTTATAAAAAACAAACTGTTGATGTAACGTTGGATGTCAACTCCAAAAGTGTTAGCATGAATACTATTTTATTGGAGGAAGAAGCTGTACAATTGGAAGGGGTAGAAATTGTTAAAGAAAAATCGACTTACGAACAAAAAATTGACCGTAAAGTAATTAATGTTGGAAAAGACTTGATCTCGGCTGGAGCCACTGCAGGCGAAATCATGAACAACATTCCTTCGGTAAGTGTTGATGCGCAAACCAATGCCATTAGTTTAAGAGGAAACGAAAACGTCCGAATTTTGGTAGACGGCAAACCTACCAATATCGATCCATCTCAGTTACTGAAACAAATTCCGTCAGCATCTATCAAACAAATCGAATTAATTACCAACCCTTCAGCAAAGTACAATCCGGAGGGAATGAGCGGCATTATCAATATTGTTTTACACAAAAATGCCGGCCAAGGTTTTAACGGAAGCATCAACAACGGAGTTACTTTCGCAAAAACACCTAAGGTAAATTCATCATTCGATATGAATTATAAAGTGGGTAAATTCAATGTTTACGGCAATTACGGTTTTAATCACGGAAAGCAAAAAAACCATGGTTTTGTGAACAGCTACCAACCCAATGCCGAGAAAGCGGTAGATTTTAATTTTCAAAACAAGAACACCTCGCATTTGTATAAAATTGGTGTTGACTACTATATTGACGACCGCAATACTTTTTCAGCCTACACCACGCAAAATCAATTCTTTTCATCAGGATACAGCACCACTGAAGTAAATTATGACGACCCTGCCATATATGACATTATTCAAAATAACAATGGCAGAAACTACAATCCTTCCGGAACCTACAATTTAGATTACAAACACAAATTCAAAAAAGAAGGCGAAAATATTGAATTAGAATACAACTTCAATCGCAACAAAGGAACCGAGAATACCATTTTCAGGACTTTTACCAATAACACTTCGAGCGATGACCCTAACGACATAACCAATATTAATAACAATACTAAAATCAATTTAGATTACACCAATCCGTTGCCTAATGACGCCCGTTTAGAAGTTGGTTTAGAGACACGCATCGAAAATACCAACAATACTTTCAACCGAAATTATGCTTACAACTCCGATTTTAAATACGAAAGACAAATACATTCGGCTTATGTGACCTATGGTCGCCAATGGACAAAATGGGGCTTTCAAATTGGAACACGTTTTGAAAATTATAAGGCTGATGCCAAATTCAACGCTTTAAATTCAAATGAAGAAAAATTTAACGATCAGATTAACACGTTTTATCCGAGTGGTTATGTGTCATATAAATTATCCGAAAATAACTCGTTTAACTTTAATTACTCAAGAAGAGTAGACCGTCCAAGCATCGGTCAGGTAAACCCCATCAGAGAATGGAGCACTCCAACGGTTTCTTCGATAGGAAATCCGTATTTGAAACCTCAGTTTACCAATTCATTTGAATTGAACTATACCCGAAAAACAAAAATAGGTTCTATCTCTACCGTAGTGTTTTATCGAGTAATTACTCAGGAAATCACCCGTTTAGTTGAAATTGACCCGAATGATCCTAACCGAAACATTTTGTCTTACGACAATTTCAAAGACAACAAATCTTATGGAGCCGAAATTTCAGGAAATTTAGATTTCACTAAATGGTGGAGTGCCAATATCGGTACCGATATTTATTTCAAAACCATCAGAGGTACCGTTTCTTCATCATTTATTGAAAAAGATGTTTCTATTTTCAACGCCAGAATCAACAACACATTCAAAGCTTCTAAAAATCTGCGATTCCAACTTTTCGGTATGTATCGCGGACAAGAACAGGGCTTACAATTTTTAAGAAAAAGCATGTACAAGACAGATCTGGGTGCAAGCTACAATATCCTGAAAGGAAAAGGCACCATCAGTGCTCGAGCCAGCGACATTTTCAACACCATGAATTTCAGCTTCGACGGCGATTTACCGTACAAACAAGACGGTGCCTTTTACTGGGAAAGTCAGTCAATTTATTTAGGATTCAACTATCGCTTTGGGGGTGGTAAAAACGCAGCGCTTCAAAGAAAGCAACGCGACAAAAACGAAACCCAAGGAGGCGGTGGAATGATGTAAAACATCCTATTTAATTTGGTTTAATTAGTGAACGAAAAAGCCATGCATTTGCATGGCTTTTTCAATTTATAGTAATCTGTTTTTACCATTTGATAATAGCGCTTCCCCAAGTAAATCCACTACCGAAAGCCGCAAGAACAATAGTATCACCTTCTTTTATTTTTCCCTGTTCCCATGCTTCGGTCAATGCAATCGGAATGGAAGCTGCAGTAGTATTGCCGTATTTTTGAATGTTATTAAAAACTTGATCGTCAGTCAACTTAAATTTTTGTTGAATGAATTGGGAAATTCTCAAATTGGCCTGATGCGGAATCAACAAATCGATATCGGATACCTGCAAATTGTTGGCCTGTAACCCTTCATTAATAACCTCACTAAAACGAACTACCGCATTTTTAAACACAAACTGTCCGTTCATGTGCGGAAAATAACTTTCGTCCTCCGGATTATCATCCGCTAAAATATCCGTCACCCATCTACCGCCCATTCCGGGAGCCAAAACAGCCAGCTCTTTGGCGTGTTCACCTTCGGAATGCAAATGGGTGGAGAGAATTCCTTTGGTCACATCTTCTTCTCTGCTCAACATGGCAGCTCCTGCTCCATCGCCAAAAATTACGGAAACTCCTCTGCCTCTGTCGGTCATATCCAATCCTAACGATTGCAACTCAGAGGCCACCACCAAAATATTTTTGTACATGCCGGTTTTGATGTACTGGTCAGCGATAGATAAAGCGTAAATGAAACCCGAACATTGGTTTCTGATATCTAAAGCTCCTATGGTGGGCAACCCCAATTCTTTTTGCAAAGAAACTCCGGGACCGGGAAAATAATAATCCGGGGAAATCGTCGCAAACACGATGAAATCTATGTCCTGATAAGCAACTCCCGAACGTTCGATGGCAATTTTGGCGGCCTTCACGCCCATAGAAGTGGTTGTATCTTCACCCCTGATGATGTGTCGTCTTTCTTTGATTCCGGTGCGTTCCTGAATCCATTCGTCACTGGTATCCATGATTTGGGCCAAATCATCGTTGGTTACTACATTATCGGGCACATAAAATCCCAGTCCGCTTATTTTTGAATGAAACATAAAAGTTACTTTTTACTAAAATACATAGCGCAAATTTAACAATCTTATAATGGCAATGATTGTTTTACTGCTGTTTTTAACAATTGATAAAAATTCATACTCATACCAAAGTAATCAAGTTTAACAAAATATTTACTTTTTTGTAACCATTCCACTTTATCTTAGACCTACCTATACAAACAATCAAAACCAATTTTTTAACTTATGAAATTACGTTACAAGCTACTGTTCTTATTCATCGGGTTTGGATTTTCAGCCATTGCCCAGGAAAACCTGACGTATCAAAAACCGTCAGCAGAAATTTTGGCATTGGCCGATTATGAAAGAACGCCCAATGTGAGCATGGATTCTAAAAAACAATACGTGCTTTTCACCTATCGCAACACCTACAAATCACTGGATGATCTGAATCAGGAGGAAATGCGTTTGGGCGGCTTGCGCATCAATCCGGTGACCAACATATCGAGTTCGGTGACTTATGTAAACAATCTCAAGATTCGAAAAATTGCCGATAAAACCGAAACTCAAATCAGCGGTTTGCCAGAAAATCCGAGGATAACCAACATTACTTGGTCTCCCAATGAAAAGAAAATCGCTTTCACCCACACTACCAACACCGGGGTTGAACTTTGGGTACTCGATGTGCTTTCGGCTACCGCCAAAAAAATTACAGAAGCTAACCTCAACGCCAATTTAGGCAATCCATTCAACTGGATGAAAGACAACGAAACCTTATTGGTCAAAATGTTGCCTAAGAATCGTCCGGCACTTATTGATTTAAAAAAAGAACTACCCAAAGGCCCAACCGTCTCTGTGAGCGACGGTTCCAAATCGCAAAACAGAACCTATGCTGATTTATTGAAAAACAAAACCGACGAGACTAATTATGAAACCCTGGTTACTTCTGAATTGTATAAAGTTTCACTAAACGGAAAATCCGAATTGTTTAAACCGGCCGCCATTTACGCCGGAGAAAGTTTTTCGCCCGATGGGAATTATTTGATGGTTACTACCATTCAAAGACCGTATTCGTATGTGGTTCCTATGAGTCGATTTCCGCAAAAAACAGTGGTGTATGATTCGAACGGAACAGAAATTAAAATTGTGAATGAAGTACCGCTAAACGAAGTAATGCCAAAAGGTTTTTCTTCGGTACGCAAAGGCAAAAGAAGCATGAACTGGAGAGCCGACAAGCCTTCAACACTAACCTATGTCGTAGCCTTAGACGAAGGGGACCAAGCCAACAAAGTGGATTTCAGAGATGAAATCTTCAATTGGGAAGCGCCTTTTACTGGTGACCCCAAATCGATTGTAAAAACCAAACAACGTTTTGCCGGCATCACTTGGGGGAACGACACAGTAGCGATAGCTTACGATGATTGGTACGACACCCGAAACACGAAAACGTATCTAATCAATCCGTCAAACCCGAGTCAAGAACCTAAAATCATTTTCGACCGTAACTCACAGGATATTTATGCCGATCCGGGCAATTTTGAAACCAAGCGCAACGAATACAACCGTTACGTATTAGCCATTGAAAACGATAATCTGTATTTGATGGGTGATGGTTTTACCAAAAACGGACAATTCCCTTTTATTGATGAATTCAATTTGAAAACCCTAAAAACGAAACGCCTTTACACCTCAACCTACAAGGACAAAAAAGAAGATTTGTTATCGATTGAAGATTTTAAAAAGGGCGATGTCTTGGTACAATTGCAGTCCAAAACCGACTATCCGAATTACTATTTCCGAAACCTGAAATCGGGTAAATTGACGCCAATTACCAACTTCAAGAATCCGTTTGAAAGCATCAAAAATGTGTACAAGGAAGTGATTACCTACAAGCGAAAAGACGGTGTCGATTTATCGGGAACCCTTTACCTTCCGGCCAATTATGACCGTGTGAAAAAGAACGAAAAACTGCCTTTACTGATTTGGGCTTATCCGGCAGAATTCAAAGACAAAAACTCAGCCGGGCAAAGCGATAAAAATCCCAACGAATTTACATTTCCAAATTATGGTTCGTTTGTCTATTGGGTAACCAAAGGCTATGCTGTGCTTGACGATGCTTCGTTTCCTATTATTGGAGAAGGTACTACCGAACCGAACGACACTTTCCTGCCACAATTGATTGATGACGCGGCGGCGGCTATCGATGCCGTGGATCGTTTGGGTTATATCAACCGCAAGAAGGTCGCTATCGGCGGGCATTCCTACGGTGCATTTATGACCGCTAATTTACTGACACACTCCAATCTTTTTGCCTGTGGTATTGCCCGAAGCGGTGCCTACAACAGAACACTGACGCCATTCGGTTTTCAAAGCGAACAACGCAATTACTGGGATGTACCTAAGGTGTATAATGAAATGTCGCCTTTTATGAATGCTGAAAAAATGAAAACGCCGCTGTTGTTGGTTCATGGTGATGCCGATAACAATCCCGGAACGTTTACATTGCAATCGGAACGCTATTTCCAAGCTTTGAAAGGATTAGGAGCACCGGTACGCCTAGTGTTATTGCCTAAAGAATCCCACGGGTATGCCGCCAAAGAAAATATTTTACACCTGCTTTGGGAACAAGATCAATTCCTCGAAAAGTATTTAAAAAACTAACTGAAAAGCCCCGAAATCAAATTGTTTCGGGGCTTATTTTTTGCAAAAAAACGAAAGTTCCTTCCGGAATGGCCGTGATGTGTTCAAAATAAAACGTTTCATCGTTACGACTTCCTTCTATCAAATAATGACTTCCTCTGAAGTAGCTTTCAGTTACCACAACCTTAAGCTCAGATTCAGGAACGACTTGTAATTGATTGGGGTAAATCAGTTCAACTTTCCCATCAACGACTATTTCGTTTACATCGCCAAAAAGTGACGCCACATATTTGCTTTTCGGATGGCTGTAAATGGTTTCAGGCGAACCGCTTTCTATGATTTTACCTTGTTGTAAGACCAAAACGGCATCGGCAAACGACAAAACATCAGTACTGTCGTGGGTAGCAATGAGAGTGGTAATTTCTTTTTCTTTCAAGTAGCGGAACAACTTACGGCGCAGGCTATTTTTTCTGAAATTATCGATGTGACTGAAAGGTTCGTCCAACAACAAGACTTCGGGTTCCAGTGCCAGAACACGCGCAATAGCGACGCGCTGCATTTGACCTCCGCTGAGATTTTTGGCTTTTACATCGACCCATTCCGTCATTTCAACCACCTCGAGGAGCTCGGCTATACGGGCTTGCTTTTTTTCGGGATAAAAATTGGAAAGATACTTCCCCACATTTTCCGCCACCGTGATGTAGGGCATCAAATCAAAATCCTGCGCCAAATATTTCATGTAAGACATACCGGGTATCAAATGGAACTTAGGTCCCAAGACTTCCTGTTCGTTCCAAAAAATTCGACCTTCATTAAGATCGTACAACCCATAGATGAGCTTTAGCAAAGTACTTTTTCCGCAACCGCTTTCTCCGATTAAAGCCAGTGTCTGCCCTTTTTCGAGTGAGAAATGAATATCGGACACTGTTATGGCATCTGAATAGGAAAAAGAGACTTGTTGTACCTGCAGCATTTTTTTTAAATAATGGACAAATTTACGAAGATTCTGAAAAAGAAAAGAGCCAAACTCAAACATGGAGCTCAGCTCTTTTCACCCTAACCAATAAATAAACAATCTATTTATCTTATATGTATTTTTCAAAAGATTGGGTATTAATTCTTGCTTTTAAATCGTGCAACAAATTATAAAGTCCGAAGAAAGTTCGGTTGATGTATAAGAAATGCTTGGAGCCACGGTTTCCATTCATCTTGCGAAGCTGGGTATCTTTAGAAAATTGTTCTCCCATTTGAGCAATTTGTCCAAAGAACTGTTCATCTGAAAAATCAAAAGTGTCTCCGTGAAACGGCTGGGTAAAGAGGCTCAGCAGCTCGTGAAAAACCTTGGTAAAATACGCCAATTCCTGTTTTGAATCATCGGTTCTCAAAATTTCCAATTCGTATAATTTGGCGGTAAACAATTCGGGATTATTGATTACTTCAGGCCGTGCCAGTTGAAAATACGGGATGTAAAACGCTTCGGGCACCTGCTTCATGCAACCAAAATCTATGGCTACTAAATTGCCTGCCGCATCGATTAAAAAATTCCCGGGATGCGGATCAGCGTGCACTTGTTTTAAATGATGCATTTGATACATATAAAAATCCCACAAAGCCTGTCCTATTTTATCGCCTTTCGCCCTATCCTGATTGTGGGCGGTGAACTCGGAAAGATGCTCGCCGTCTATCCATTCCATTGTGAGGATTTTGTCGGAAGACAGTTCCGGATAATACTTCGGGAAGCGCAAGTTGGCTATCTTTTGGCAATGCTTTGAAATTTCCAGACTTTGTTTGAGTTCCAATACATAATCGGTCTCTTCCAACAATTTATCTTCTACTTCTTTAAAATACTTTTCAGAATCTTTTCCTTTGAGGTTAAACATTCGGATGGCAAAAGGCTTGACCAACGCCAAATCAGAACTGATGCTATCCGACACTCCCGGATATTGAATTTTCACAGCAAAATTTTTCCCATTCTTGGTGGCTTTGTGAACCTGACCAATACTGGCAGCATTAGTAGCATCCGGGGTGAAAGTGTCGAATATAGTTTCGGGATAATGGCCCAAATATTTTTTAAACGTTCGGCGAACCAGAGGCGCTGACAAGGGCGGCACCGAAAATTGCGACAAGGAAAATTTGTCAACGTAGGCTTGCGGCATGATGCTTTTGTCCATGCTGAGCATTTGCGCTACTTTCAAAGCACTTCCTTTCAAGTTTTTTAATCCGTCATAAATATCCTCGGCATTGTTTTCGTTGAGTTTGTCTCGGTTCAAAGAAGGATTGACTATTTTTTCGCCATAATAAGCCACGTAGTTGCCCCCGACTTTGATTCCGGTTTTAACCAATTGGCCGGCGCGTTCGAGTTTTCCGGTTGGAATTTTATCTAATGTTTTCATTTACTGCATTTTTTCTTTCCAAAGGAATTTCCCCAAGTCAAACAAACTCTCCAACGGCTGGGTATCCAACAGGTCCACGGCGGTATTGACTGATTTTTCGATCAATACATCTGTCTTTTCAAATCCTTTAGACGTATCATCGATCCAAAATTTCAATAAAAACAAGAACTGAATCCAAGCGCCTTCAGCATAAACCGTATCTGTGATTTTGGCTACTTTTTGAAAAACCTCCGAAGGTTTGGTCTTTATTTGGTTGGCGATGTAATCTTTGAAGTGGTTTCGAAATTTCTTCAGACTTTTCAAATTCCGTAAGCCTTCTTTGTTATCCTGAAACGAAAACAGCACATAACTTCTGTTTAACGTCAATATTTCAAACAACGTAAAGTACAACGTCAGCAATTTATTTTTATCGGTATAAGTGGTAAAGTCCGGTTCTTTTTCGATGGCAGCCACGGCATTTTCAAAAAATTTAACCCAAATATCCTGTTTCAAAGCATCGAGCGAACCGAAAAAAGAATAAAAATCGCTTTCCTCTATACCGTGTTTCTTGCAGAAAACAAAAGCATTCTTAGGTTCCTCATGCATTTCAAGCACATCATTCATATACAACGAAATGATTTGCAAATCATCTTGCTGTTTTTTCTTTACCTTAGGATTTTTAGTCGTGGCCATACACTTTGAATTTAATAGTGTAAAGATACAAATCGTTTAACTATTATTCAAAATGTTTAAACAAAAAGTTTTGTTAAATTATTATCTGTGAGAGCATAAAAAAAGCGTTCACTTTGGGTGAACGCTTTTTTACAAATGTATATTAGTTATTTTCCTGCTTCTTTTTTGGCATCCTGAACCATTTTTTCGTTGGCTGTGATGGCAAATTCTACGCGGCGGTTTTGACTTCTTCCCTCCGGAGTATCATTGGTAGCAATTGGATCTGCAATCCCCAAACCGGTAGTGGTAAATCGGGTTGACGACAATCCTTTTCCTGCCAAATAGGTCTTTACCGCTGCAGCCCTTTGCTCTGATAATTTCAAATTGTATTCTGCGGTTCCGGTACTGTCAGTGTATCCGTAAATTTGAATATTTGTATCCGGATATTGGTTGAATACAGGTACCAATTTGTCTAAATTCGTCTTAGCAGCGGCAGTCAATGTAGATTTATTGGTATCAAAACGCACAGCATTTTCGCCCAAAACCAAACGGATTCCTTCCCCTACTCTTTCTACCTGAGCACCCGGTAAAGCGGTTTCTATCT
Source organism: Flavobacterium silvisoli (assembly GCF_004329815.1). GTDB lineage: Bacteria > Bacteroidota > Bacteroidia > Flavobacteriales > Flavobacteriaceae > Flavobacterium > Flavobacterium silvisoli. The sequence goes on from NZ_SJPE01000003.1 coordinate 125,374, forward strand.
CGCGGGCCTGTTTATCCATCTTGTTCCCAATAACTCCACCGGCCACACCGCCAATAACACCGCCTAACACAGCACCCAAAGCACCGTTTCCGCCTTTACCGACATTGTTTCCGATGATACCGCCTAAAACGGCTCCACCTACAGCACCAATTGCAGCACCGCGTTGGGTATTATTTGTGTTTTTTACCGCTTCACAACTGGTAAAAACCGTGGATAGCATTACTAAACTCCCAACTAAAATTGCACTTATCTTTTTCATCTTGCTTAATTTAATTTTTCAAATTGATATACTACATCAGTCATGTTGCCGGCTACGTTGATACGGTCAATCAACTGAAAAGAGGTTTCGGTTTGATTGGCTACACGCAACACATAACCCGATTTTACCGTTTTGGCTTTGGCTTCATCCAAAATTTTCATCACAAACTGGCCTTCTTTGTTGATAAACCAAGTAATGGGGGTGGAATAGGCTGTACATTTCGGACTTTCCAAAGTCATGATTCCTTTGTTGTTATTGGACACAAACTTCCATTTGCTACCAATAAAACACTTCGAATCGGCCAAATCAAACGAAGTGACTTTGATAACGTCAGCACCCGGATAATTTACCGAAGAAATCGTCCAGTTGCCTTTAATAGCTACTTCTGATTTTGTATCCAATTTGGTACTGGTGGCAGAGTTTTTTGATTTACAGGAAAAAATCAAAAGCGATAAGAAACTAATTAGAATAATTTTTTTCATGCTTGTTAGAATTATGTTTTATACAGACAAATATACGTTCATTTTTATAAAGCCCTTTACATTATAACCAATAAATATTATAGAATTATTACTACGCCAATTTGTCATAAGTACTTCAATTGGTATTAGTTTTGAGTAGATAAAATCCAAACGTTTAATTTAAAAAAAAATAACCATATGACAACAGGAAAAATTAATGTATCAGTTGAAAACATCTTTCCGCTCATCAAGAAGTTTTTATACAGCGACCACGAAATTTTCTTGCGCGAGTTAGTATCCAATGCCACAGATGCTACTTTAAAACTAAAACATTTAACCAGTATAGGCGAAGCCAAAGTTGAATACGGCAATCCTATCATTGAAGTTAAGATTGACAAAGAAGGCAAAAAGTTACACATCATCGATCAGGGTTTGGGAATGACCGCCGAGGAGGTTGAAAAATACATCAACCAAATCGCCTTTTCAGGAGCTGAGGAGTTTTTGGAAAAATACAAAGATTCCGCCAAAGATTCCGGAGTAATCGGGCATTTTGGGTTAGGGTTTTACTCTGCCTTTATGGTAGCTTCAAAAGTTGAAATCATCACCAAAAGCTACAAAGACGAACCGGCAGCACACTGGAGTTGTGACGGCAGCCCGGAATTTACCTTGGAACCCCACGACAAAACCGACCGTGGTACCGAAATCATCCTGCACATTGCCGAGGACTCTCTCGAATTCTTGGAAGAATACAGAATCCGCGAATTGTTGACCAAATACAACAAATTCATGCCGGTGCCAATTAAATTCGGAACCAAAAAAGAAGCCTTACCCAAACCGGAAGATGCTCCTGAAGATTATAAAACAGAATATGTTGATGTGGACAACATCATCAACAACCCAACTCCGGCCTGGACCAAGCAACCGAGCGATTTAAAAGAAGACGATTATAAAGATTTTTACCGCGAATTGTACCCCATGCAGTTCGAAGAGCCGTTGTTCAACATTCACCTGAATGTAGATTACCCATTTAATTTAACCGGGATTTTATATTTCCCAAAATTGGATGCCAATCTACAAGTACAAAAAGACAAAATCCAGTTGTACCAAAATCAAGTATTTGTAACCGATAATGTGGAAGGCATCGTACCGGAATTCTTAGTGATGTTACGCGGAGTCATTGATTCACCTGATATTCCGCTGAATGTATCGCGTTCCTATTTGCAAGCCGATGGCAATGTGAAGAAAATCTCCAATTACATCACCCGTAAAGTCGCCGATAAACTGAAATCACTGTTTAATGAAAACCGACAAGATTTTGAAAGCAAGTGGAACGACATTAAAATTGTCTTAGAATACGGTATGCTTTCGGAACCTAAGTTTTACGAAAAAGCAGGCGACTTCGTTTTATATCCGAGCGTTGACGGCAAATACTACACTTTAGCCGAATTGAAAGAAGCCATTTCGGCCAACCAAACCGACAAGAACGGAAAATTGGTCGTGCTGTACGCTTCCAACAAAGACGCGCAACACGGCTATATTGAAATTGCCAAAGAAAAAGGCTACGAAGTATTATTGTTAGATTCGCCTATTGTTTCCCACTTGATTCAAAAGCTGGAAAGCGATAACGAGAACCTGACTTTTGTTCGTGTCGATTCGGATCACATCGACAAATTGATTCAAAAAGAAGATACCCAGATTTCAAAATTATCGGAAGAAGAAACCACCAAGCTAAAAACGGTTTTGGAAGAAATTGTACCGAAAACCAATTACTCTGTGCAATTAGAACCAATGGACAGCACCGCAGCGCCTTTCATCATCACACAGCCCGAATTCATGCGTCGTATGAAAGAAATGAGTCAAACCGGCGGCGGTATGTTTGGCATGGGCAACTTCCCGGAAATGTACAATTTGGTGGTCAACACCAACTCGGATTTGGCCACGACCATCTTGACTACCGAAGACAAATCGGTTCAGGAAAGCTTGGTGAAACAAGCCTTAGACCTCGCCAAAATTTCACAAGGATTATTGAAAGGCGAAGAACTGACGGCTTTTGTCAAACGCAGTTTTGAATTGATTAAATAAAACAAACTGTTCTTCAATTCTGAATTAAATCAGAACAAATTGAAAACAACCTTATAACCCTGTCAGCATACCGCCGACAGGGTTTCTTATTTTGCAAAATCAAACACCGCAAGATTGGCACACTTTCTCTGAATTTCGTTTAGTACTTTTGCTTCAAAGTTTACTACCATGTTAAACAGCATCTTAGCATACATCAACAACCATCCGGAAGAAACAATCAGCCTGGAAAAATTGTCGGCCATCAGCGGATACTCCCCTCATTATCTGCACCGAAAACTGGGAGAGGAACTCAACGAACCCATTGGCAGTTATATAATCAGACAGCGCATCCAAACCGCCGCCTATTTATTGGCCATGACATCATTAAAAATCAGCGAAATCAAAGCATTGGTAGGATATTCAAACGACAGTGCCTTTGCCAGAGTTTTTAAAGCGCACAAAGGCATAAGTCCGAAAGCCTTTCGAAACCGCCAAAAAGAAGTCCTTCAGAGTGACCAACCTCAAGACAATTATCTTTCGCTCTGCCACGAAACGGTAAAAATAGCAGAACAGGAAGCCTACATTTTTCCGCATTTGTGCCACTATTTGAGCAAAGAAAGTTATGCTGTCTGGGAAAAGGTTGAATGGTTTCTGAACGAAAACAAACTCCACAAAAACGACTTTGACTACTATGCCATTTTGCACGATTGCCCCAATGTAAACAATTCGGAATTATTGCGGTACGATGCAGCATTGGTTCCGAAAAACGGACAAAAGCTTCCATTGTCCAAATTGTTTCAAACCACGGTACTGGGCGGTACATTCATCCGATATAAATTTTGCTGTCCGGTAGCCTCTTATGCCGCCACAGCAACTTTGGTCAACAACCATTTGTTTAGTTTAGAAGATGCCGAGCACTCCGCCGGAGTATCGTATTTTAAATTCAACACACTACCCGACTATCAAAATCCGGACAATCAATTTATCGAATGGTACCTACCCGTTAATTAATTAAATAAACCACAAAATGAAAAAAAGAATTGTAAGCTGCCTGATGATTATCGGGGCGGCAGGAATGTTATTTGCCTTTGGCGACCTGTTAATTCCGCAGGAAAATGTCATTTTTGACGCAGATAAAAACCCATCGGACTTTGCCGAATTAGTAACCACAACAAATTTTCGATACTGGGCTGCCCGGGGATTTCTGGGAGTACTCATGGAGATGATTGGTACGGTAGGATTGTATTTGTACCTGCAAAAAACCAAGGCAGAAAAAACCGCATTCATAGGCTTGCTTCTGAGTCTAACCCACCAAATACTCGGATTTGGCGTATTCAGCATTATTTATTTTATGTTTCCGGTTCTCGGAACGCTTTACCAACAAGGCAATACCTCGGTTATGGCATATGCCACCATGAAAGATGAACTGGCCCTACTGATGGGAAGTTCCTTACTCATTACCCTGACCGGTTTGGCCTTTATGGCGGTGGCAATCTGGCGCTCGGGCAAATTGCCCAAATGGAGCGGATGGCTGGTATTTCTGGGGTTTTTCCTGATTCCGTTTCCCTGAGTGATCGTGCAGTTTATGGCCAATATGATTTGGGGCTGCGCCTATTTCTGGATGGCTTTTACCGTGTATAAAAACCCACCGTTTCAAAAATAATCATCAATCAAAAAATCAATCAAAAAACCTACGAGTGAAAACTTGTAGGTTTTTTTCATACATTAGCACTAAGCTAATCCTTTTTATATGAAAAAAATTCTCTTTTTATTGACTTTGCTTCCATTGGCTGCCTTTGCCAAATTTTTTGACGGAACCATAAATTTCAATGACGGTACTTCTAAAACCGGTTTAATAGAACTTCCGGCAGAACCCAGTGAACAAACACTCAAATTCAAAACCGATTTAAAAGCTAAACCGGAAAGTTTTGACATTAACAATGTGAAAGGATTTGAAATCACCAGTGGCAGAGATGCAACACCAACCAAATTCATCCCAATTTTCCTGGCGAGAGGACCATTATTTGGAACCAAAGAATGTAAGATTGACAAAAAAAAGTCTTGGGTACGCATTGAAAAAGAAGGAAAAATAACCTTATACTCCAGCTACATTGGGTATCGTCCGGGTGTTAGAGGAGGTGCCGTGCATGACTCAGGTTGGCCTGCACAAACCAATTTTTTCCTCGGACGCCCCGGTAAAGATTATGCCGTATTCTTCTGGATGTATATGGAGAGTTCAGGTGGTATGATTGCCGTAAATAATTTTAAAGTCATCCAAAGACTGACTCGAGAACACTTTGAGGCAGATTGCCCAAGCTTAGAAACGTTTATTGACAAAAATGATTTCAAAACCAATGGTATCTCGCGTATTGTAGAGCTTTATGATGAGCACTGCGGAACCAAATAATTACCTAAAAACTCATGAAAAGCATAATCACCTTACTGCTTCTAATTTCAGGATTGACCTCCTTTTCGCAAACAGATAAAGTTATCGGAGAGTACTCCCTTAAACTCGGGACCAAAGAAAATAACTTATTTGAATATGACTTGACGTTGGCTCAGGATGGGACATTTACTTTTCATTACCATTCAAAGATTAAAAACGGAATTCCGCCCGAGGTAGATAAATACGGAAAGGGAAAATGGGAACTCAACAAGGATATAATCTCATTCTTCTGCGAAAAAACAATTGATATTGATGACAAAAACACCTTGGATTTTTCCAATTCAAAAGCACGATTTGTTACTAAATCACCCAGGGACACCTCTGACCGAATCATCAAAACAAAACTATTGTTTTTAGAATCTGAAATTTTGTGGATGAAACGAATTGAATTGTTCAAAATGTAATTATTGGCAAAATCTCAAAGATTTTTCACAACACAAAAACATAAATACTATAAAAAAACGCCCAAGTTTTACTTGGGCGTTCTTATTTAAAATACTATTTATTTTAATTATAAAAATATTGAACCGAAATAGAATGACTACCCTCATTCCATTCTCTGGTTGACGGGAAATTTTGTCCATTATAAGTGTAATTATAGGACATGGTCTCCGAAGGAAAACCGTCATGACTCTCAGTCAGCATATTATGAAAAACTCCCGTAGGATCCCCATCAGTAAAATTAACTTTATCAAGCCCGGTTATATTTTTAAACGGACTGTTTTTAGAATCATAACTATACATATACATACCTCCTGAATCCATATCTATCATACTCACATCTCCATTGTTTAAATAAATAGTTCCCGAATCGGAAAAATTACTTTGAACACTGGCATTCCCATATAACTTAGTTACCGAAATGGTACCGTCACTATTGTGGGTATAAAGCTCTCTGCTGCCATAATCATTAGTGAGTTCTATCCAACCATAACTGATTAATTGATTGTTGCTATTATAGTCATACGTTTCTTTGTAAATCCAAACATCAGAGTCATCAAAGTAATCTATTCTCGTAAGCAAGTCACCGGTATAATAGAACTTCTCGTAATAGCCATTAGACGACATTGATTTCTGTATCTTCTTTCCACTGTAAACATAAGTTGTTGTTATAGGTGTACCATTATCATAAGTCGCAATTGACTTTGTCATCAACACATCATTCTCAGCAGCAGGAGAAGAATCACTAGAGGAGCAGGAAGTAAACAACAAAGTCGATAATACCGTCAGCACAAGTATTTTTTTCATACAATAACATTTTTAAAATTTAGTGAGACAAGTATATGAAAAATTAACACGAAACCAATCCTAAATAAAAAAAACATCCCTCCACTTCCCGAAACACCATACAAACAACACTAATCTTTAGGGTAATACTAAACTTTATTAGGGTTTTTCTAAATTTCAATAGCATAATCATAAATTTAATCAGGGTAATCATAAATTTTATTAGGGTAATAATAAACCCCCTTTGTTTAATCCTAAATTTCATTAGTGTAATCATAAATATCTTTAGCATAATACTAAATTTAATCAAAACTATACCGTATTTAATTACAATAAATACTAAATTTGATTGTACCAAAAATTAGTAATCAAATAACAATCAACATGAAACCAAATCCAAACACATTGGCCAAACTCCCACACATGGGCACCTTCATCAAAAATAAAATCCAGGAACAAAACATAACTTATGCCGAAACAGCACGCAGAATGAACATCAAACAATCTACCCTAAACGGCTACTTCATTCAGGAAACCCTGCAAACAAGAATAATTTGGAAACTATCTCAAGCACTAAACTACAACCTCTTCACCGATATCATTCAACTACTCCCCGAAGAACTCCAAAACACCAATAAAACCAGCTTCCAACAAACCATCCAAACCCAACAACAGGAAATAAACGATCTGAAAAAAGAAATCTCTATTTACAAAGAAATCCTATCCCTAAAACCATAAAAAAACCGCCCCAATAAAAGGAGCGGTAACTTTATATAATGAGTAACATAATGTCACCCTAAGCCTGTCGAAGGGCATAACTCACATCTCAATTGTCACCCTGAGCCTATCGAAGGGCATAACTCACATCTCAATTGCCACCCTGAGCTTGTCGAAGGGCATAACTCACCATCTCAATTGTCACCCTGAGCTTGTCGAAGGGCATAACTCACATCTCAATTGTCACCCTGAGCCCGTCGAAGGGCATAACTCATATCTCAATTGTCACCCTGAGCCTGTCGAAGGGCATAACTCACATCTCAATTGTCACCCTGAGCCTGTCGAAGGGCATAACTCACATCTCAATTGTCACCCTAAGCCTGTCGAAGGGCATAACTCACATCTCAATTGTCACCCTGAGCTTGTCGAAGGGCATAACTCACATCTCAATTGTCACCCTGAGCCCGTCGAAGGGCATAACTCATATCTCAATTGTCACCCTGAGCCTGTCGAAGGGCATAACTCATATCTCAATTGTCACCCTGAGCTTGTCGAAGAGCATAACAGTAAGTAACTATTTACTCAAGTACATCTTACGTCGCGAGTACAACTCGTAGAATTGGTCGTCTTTTAAATCGTCAATAAATAAAATACTCTCGCCCGTTGATTTCATTTCAGGCCCCAAGGCTTTATTTACATTTGGAAATTTGCTGAAAGAGAATACCGGTTGCTTGATGGCAAAACCATTTAATTTAGGTGCAAATGTAAAATCGGTTACTTTATTTTCGCCCAACATAACTTTGGTCGCATAATTCACATAAGGTTCTCCATAAGCTTTAGCAATAAAAGGCACGGTTCGCGAAGCTCTCGGATTGGCTTCGATGATGTACACAATATCGTCTTTAATAGCAAATTGTATATTAATCAATCCTACTGTTTTCAGAGCTAAAGCTATCTTTTTGGTGTGATCTTTAATCTGTTGCATCACAAACTCTCCCAAATTAAAAGGAGGCAAAGTCGCATTTGAATCGCCCGAGTGAATACCGCACGGTTCTATGTGCTCCATGATACCGATGATGTATACATTTTCGCCGTCGCAAATAGCATCTGCTTCAGCCTCAATAGCGCCATCCAAATAATTATCCAACAATAATTTATTGCCCGGAATGTTTTTCAGCAAATCAATCACATGTTCTTCTAATTCCTGCTTGTTGATAACAATCTTCATCCCCTGCCCACCCAATACGTATGAAGGGCGAACCAGTAAAGGAAAATCGAGCACATCTGCCAAAGCCGACGCCTGGTCAGCGTTTTCGGCTACGCCAAACTTAGGAAACGGTATGTGTAGCTGTTCCAGTAATTCCGAAAATCTTCCTCTGTCCTCAGCCAAGTCCAAAGCGTCAAAAGAAGTTCCCAATATTTTGATCCCGTAACGGTCTAGTTTTTCTGCCAGTTTTAAAGCAGTCTGTCCTCCTAATTGTACAATGACACCTTCCGGTTTTTCATGTCGGATAATGTCATAGATGTGCTCCCAAAAAACAGGCTCAAAGTACAACTTATCGGCGGTATCAAAATCGGTTGAAACCGTTTCGGGGTTACAGTTAATCATGATGGTTTCATAACCGCATTCTTTAGCAGCTAAAACCCCATGCACACAAGAGTAATCAAACTCGATACCCTGCCCTATTCTATTAGGTCCTGAACCCAAAACCACAACTTTTTTCTTAGGTGTCACAACACTTTCATTCTGCACATAGCGCTCTCCTGTGGCCGTTTCAATTTCAGCTTCAAAAGTCGAATAGTAATACGGCGTCTTGGCCTTGAACTCGGCAGCACAGGTGTCTACCAATTTATACACGCGTTTGATGTTCATCTCCTCGCGCAGCTTGTAAACCTGACTTTCCAAACAGCCCATCATGTGAGCAATCTGGCGGTCTCCGTATCCTTTTTGTTTGGCTTCTAACAATAGTTCCTTTGGTAAAGTATCCACTTTATAGTTAGAAATCTCTCTTTCCAACAAGTATAATTCTTCGTATTGTTTGAGAAACCACATGTCTATTTTGGTGATTTCATGGATGCGGCTCAACGGAATACCCATAGCAATAGCATCATAAATCACAAAGACTCTGTCCCAACTGGCAAAAGTCAGTTTTTCTATAATCTGCTCGTAATTTTTATATCCTTTGCCGTCTGCACCTATTCCGTTGCGCTTAATTTCCAAAGATTGAGTCGCTTTATGCAAGGCTTCCTGAAACGAACGACCAATTCCCATAACTTCGCCCACCGATTTCATTTGCAGGCCCAACGTTCTATCAGAGCCTTCAAACTTATCGAAGTTCCAGCGCGGGATTTTTACGATAACATAATCTAAGGTTGGTTCGAATAAGGCGGAAGTCGATTTAGTGATTTGGTTTTGAAGTTCGTCCAAATGATAGCCCAAAGCCAATTTGGTGGCGATTTTGGCAATGGGATACCCCGTAGCTTTTGACGCCAAAGCCGAAGAACGGGAAACACGCGGATTAATCTCGATAGCAACAATATCTTCTTTCTCATCGGGGGAAACAGCAAATTGTACGTTACACCCACCGGCAAAATTTCCGATGGAGCGCATCATCAAAATAGCCATGTCTCTCATCTTTTGGAAAGTGGTATCAGATAATGTCATGGCTGGTGCTACAGTGATGGAATCTCCGGTATGAATTCCCATAGGATCCATATTTTCGATGGAGCAGATGATGACTACATTGTCGTTTTTATCACGGAGTAATTCCAATTCGTATTCTTTCCAACCCAGTAAAGCCTTATCAATCAATACTTCGTGTATAGGTGATGCTTCTAAACCGCGAGTAAGCAACTCATCGAAATCTTCTTTTTTGTGTACAAAAGCAGCTCCGGTTCCGCCCAATGTAAATGACGGCCGAATCACCAGCGGGAAACCGAATTCCTGAGCAATTTCTTTTCCTTTTAAGAATGAAGTGGCTGTTTTGGCGGGCGCTGTAGGCACCTTTATTTTTTCGAGTAATTGTTTGAACTGTTCGCGGTCCTCGGTAATATTGATGGCATTAATGTCTACTCCTATTAACCTCACACCAAAATCTTTCCAGATTCCTTTTTCATCTGCCTCCAAACAAAGATTCAAGGCGGTTTGCCCGCCCATGGTAGGCAATACTGCGTCAATTTGCGGGTGTTCTTTGAGGATTTGAATGATGGATTTGGTAGTTAAAGGCAGAAGGTAAACATGGTCGGCCATACTAGGATCAGTCATAATCGTTGCCGGATTGGAGTTGATCAAAATAACTTCGATTCCTTCTTCTTTCAGAGAACGTGCTGATTGAGAACCAGCATAATCAAATTCACAGGCTTGTCCGATAACAATAGGACCGGAACCAATAATTAAAACCGATTTAATGGAGTTGTCTTTGGGCATTGTAGTTAGTTGTTGTTTGTTGTAGTTAGTTGTATTCTGTTAGGAGACCCTAGCCCCGATGGCAGTGGAAATCCTTTTTATTTTTTGTTTTTAAAAATAAAAAGATTGTAATGAACAGCGGGAAATAGCTCCTAATATTTATCATTATTTATAAACAAGTTAAAAAAAAGCCGTTACTGATAAAAGTAACGGCTTGGTATTGATTAATGCTAATCATTATTTTTTGTGTCTTGGTTCGCAAGATACGGTTAATTTATGTCTTCCTTTAGCTCTACGACGCGCAAGGACCTTTCTTCCATTTGCAGAAGCCATTCTGTCCATAAATCCGTGTTTATTTCTTCTTTTTCTTTTCGATGGTTGAAACGTTCTTTTGCTCATTGCTTTGTATCTTTAAAATCGTGTATTAATATCTTTGGTATACGGCTTCTTCAAAACCGAGTGCAAATATACAAACCTTTTTTTTTCTGGCAAGTAGTTTTATAAAAATATTTTCAATTCCTTTTATTACCTTTGCGACCACAAAAATAACTATTATGTTCCACAGATTTATTAAATTAATTATAGCGGCTTTATTGGTAGCCACAGCCGTTTGGCAATTCTCGGAAAGCAATATCGGAAACGGAATTTTCCTGATTTTACTGACTGCTATTCCAATTTTCCTTTATTACAAAAATGAATTTATATTGATGGCATTCCTGAAATTGAGAAAGCAGGATTTTGCAGGAGCCAAAATGTGGTTAGATAAAATCAAAAATCCGGAAACGGCCTTAGTAAGAAAACAACAAGGGTACTACAATTACCTACACGGATTGATGTTGTCGCAAACCAATTTACACCAATCGGAGAAGTTTTTCAAAAAAGCCATCGAGTTAGGATTGAGCATGGACATGGATTTGGCCGTAGCCAAATTAAACTTGGCCGGGATTGCCATGTCAAGAAGACGTAAACTGGAAGCGACCGCTTTACTCAACGAAGCTAAAAAACTGGACAAACAAAATATGCTCGCTGATCAAATCAAAATGATGAAAGAGCAGATGAAGAAGATTTAAGCAAACAACAATATATTTTAAAAAAAAACATCCCGGTTTCCCGGGATGTTTTTTTTTATTTAGTCAATAGCATTTTACCGGCTATAATCAGCAGTACCACGCCGAATATTTTTCGCAATGTTTTTTGATCAATATTGATGGCTATTTTGCTTCCGTAATAACTTCCTATGATAAAAAAGACAGCAATAATCATCGCGTATTTCCATTCAATTTGTCCGGCTTTGTGATAATTTAAGACGGCTAAAAATGCTATGGGTGGCAACATCACGGCTAAACTTGTTCCCTGAGCTTGCTGTTGTGTCAATCCTATAAACAAAAGCATTGGTACAATTATAATGCCCCCGCCAATTCCAATTAGTCCACTAAGCATCCCTGCTAGAACACCAACAAAAACCAGAATTAAAACCGTTGACCCATCCATCTTCATAATTTAATATCCTGATAAGGGAATTTTGATTTCGTATCGCTTTTTAGCGGGATTTATCAACTTTTTATCTCGCAACCAAGGATTTTGAATTTTCAAGAGTTTATAATTGATTCCTTGTGAAAAGGCAAAACTGGCCAAATCATTGATGGTGCTGTCAACTGCAACGACTTTGGTGGGAATCGGCGGATACAAATCGCTTGGATAAATGCTGAACCCGTATTTTGCGGGCTGTTTCATGATTTCTTTCAAGGCCAAAATTCGGAAAACATAACGCGATGTTTCTTCTGTAAGTCCCAAATCATAATAATTGGTAACCTTTTGCTCTTCTATTTTTTTACTCAAACCATTCATTCCTCCGTTGTAGGATGCCGCAGCCATAGTCCAGGACCCAAATTTTTGTTTAGCCGCTAAAAAATATTTACAAGCAGCCTCGGTAGATTTTTCTAAATGATAGCGTTCATCAACAATGTCGTTGACCTCCATCCCTTTTTCTTTGGCCGTATCGGGCATAAACTGCCAAACCCCCTTGGCTCCTGCCGGAGAAGATGCGTTTATCAATCCGCTTTCAATCACGGCTAAATATTTAAAATCGTCAGGCACTCCGTATTGTTGCAATATTGGTTCAATAATAGGAAATACTCGGTTGGCACGTTTTATAATCAAAGCTGTAGTAGCATCTAAATTAGCATTAATAAGCAACTCTCGGTCCAAGCGTTCTTTTACGTCAACAATTTGCAACGGTGTAAGTTCACCGGCAAAATCAACACTTTCCGGAAAATAACTGGCAGTGCCCTCATGCATGGCTTTGTCTTTATTGTCACCGGCTACGCCAAAAACCAATATTCCGGAAATCAAAACCGCTGCAAGTGTCGATAATAGGGCTTTATTCGTTTTCATAATACTTTATTTATCTTGTAAATCTACAAAAATCAGACCGCAATCGTCCCTATTCTAACATAATTTTAGGCAAATTGTCATTGAGCCAGCGGTATTTTGTGAGAATCATAATATGAGTCCCGCCTTTTACAATCATACATTTTTTTATGTGCTTAATCGGGAAAACTTCATCCGCATCGCCATGAATATGAATGACTTCGGGATCAATAACCTCCCTATTCCAATTAATAATGTTTTCTATCGACCAGTCTAAATAATGCTTGTCGCGAACCGAAAGAAACTTTTCATACAATTTAAGTCGTTGTTTAGCATAATCACCCAAAGCAAACTTGGCCAGCTTATCTATGTTTTCAAATAGTTTGGTAGGGATGAGTTTGTAGGCCTTAGTTGCTTTTGCCACTTTCATACGCCTAGGCAGTTCGGTATTTGACTTGACGCTGGAGATGATAATGACTTTGCTTGGTTTAACAAACGATTTCATTTCCTGAACCAGAATACCGCCAAAAGAAACCCCTACTAAAACAGCATTTTCGTGTTGCACCTTTTGTGCCATCCTCCGGGCATAATTTTGCAGGGATTCTTCTTTCTCCGGAAGCATCCACTCAAGCAAATGCATCTCAAAAGTATCGGTTGGCAGTTGTATTCGCTCAAAAATGGTAGAACTGGCCGCCATTCCGGGCATGAAGTAAACATGAATTTTTGACATTATTTAACGTTAAACTGGTGATTTTTTAGTAAATTTGCATAAAAATAATCCTTTTATTTTACTTGATTATGAACACAACTGTTTTTTCGGAAAAAATAGAAATCAAAGACAATACTTTTGCCCGCCAATTTGAAACTTTGGTTGACGGGAAGATGATTTCTGTAGAATATTCATTTCAAGAAAAGAAAATATTCCTGACAAGAATAAATACTTTTGATGGTTTTGAAGATGAAGAATTTATCACTGATTTGTTAAAAAATATAATGGAGATTGCCTACGAGAGGAAACTGAAAGTAGTTCCGATTTTGCCAAAAATTGCGCAATTCTTCAGAAAACATACCACGTACCGCGATTTGCTGCCTCCCGGAATTAAAATTTAAGGGATATCGAATTACGAAAAAAGTCGTTTTGATTGCTCAGAACGACTTTTTTTGTACTTTATTTTTCTATTTTTATACAATGAATAAAGATTCCTTCCGACAAGAGATTATTACGTTTTTTGAATGCATCGACAAATATTACGGCTCTAAAACCGAAATAACCGAAGGTTTGTGCACTGATGCACAAGCATCAGATGCTAATTTGACGACTTGGAATTTATCCGAATTTGAATTAATTCGCTCCGCATACCGTACTGCAGGCGAAAAATTTATGATTGAAGGCCGCAATATGTATTACGAAATTTCAGCCGACCGAATTGCTAATTTCAAACAACTGGGCCGCAACGAATTTGAATTTATAGAACAATACAGCGAAACCGTCTTTCGGATTACCAAAATCCGATTTCACTACAAATATTAAACCTCAACAGTTAAAAACTCCATACGAACGGCTCCGTCCTCATCAATTTTGGTCAAATTGATAGCATGCAGGGTGTTGACCAATTCAGGATTCCATGGTGTTTTTACTTTTACATAATTTTCAGTAAATCCGTAAATGTAACCTTCTTTGTTTTCACCTTCAAAAAGGACGGTTCTGTTGCTGCCGATTTGACTCTCATAAAAAGCCCGACGTTTTTTAACCGACAATCCACGAAGCATTTTACTTCTTTTATTACGCACATTCATGGGTACTACATCCTGCATTATTGCAGCCTCGGTGTTATCTCTTTCGGAATACGTAAAAACGTGTAAATAAGAGATATCCAGTTCGTTCAGAAAATTATACGTTTCCAAAAAATGTTCGTCCGTTTCTCCCGGAAAGCCCACAATCACGTCCACCCCAATACAGGCATGCGGCATTACTTCGCGAATTTTGGAAACACGGTCGGTATAAACCTCTCGCAGATAACGGCGTTTCATTTTTTTCAAAATCTCATTGCTCCCGCTTTGCAACGGAATATGGAAATGCGGTACAAAAGTTCGGCTTTGGGACACAAACTCTATGGTTTCGTTTTTAAGCAAATTGGGTTCAATAGAAGAAATGCGCAAGCGCTCAATTCCTTCAACCTCGTCTAATGCTTTTACTAAATCCAGAAAAGTGTGTTCGTGTTTTTTGTTTCCGAACTCTCCTTTCCCGTAATCGCCAATATTTACACCTGTTAAGACAATTTCTTTGATGCCTTGTTTGGAAATATCAGCCGCATTTTTCAGCACATTTTCTAATGCATCACTTCTTGAAATCCCTCTTGCTAATGGAATTGTACAATAGGTACATTTATAATCACAACCGTCCTGCACTTTCAAAAAAGCACGGGTTCTGTCGCCTATAGAATAACTGCCAACGTAAAAATCAGCCTCCTCAATTTCGCAGGAATGTACTTCGCCCATATCATTTTTGGACAAATCATTAATATAATCGGTGATTTTGAATTTCTCTGTAGCTCCTAACACCAAATCGACGCCGTCAACGGCAGCCAATTCTTCGGGTTTTAATTGTGCATAACAACCAACCGCTGCAACGAAAGCTTTTTCGTTGAGCTTCATGGCTTTCTTTACGATTTGCTTGAATTGTTTGTCGGCATTCTCTGTAACCGAACAGGTATTGATGACATAAATATCGGCGACTTCTTCAAAGTCGACTCTGTCAAATCCTTCGTCCTGAAAATTTCGGGCGATGGTCGATGTTTCTGAAAAGTTCAGCTTACATCCCAGCGTGTAGAACGCCACTTTTTTTCTTTGTTCCATAAGTTATCTCAATTAATGAAATCGTTGTCAAAAATTGAGGGTGCAAATTTAAGTCATTTATTTGATTTTGAGAAAAGCATGTTTAAAATAAAAAAGGCGCGAATGATTTTATCATTCGCGCCTTTTTTATACTACATTTTTTGGTGCCAACATATTCTCCGGATTGAGAATATCGTCAAGTTGTTCTTTGGTCAATATATTATGCTCTAAAACCAAATGATAAACACTGCGACCTGTTTCTAGTGCTTCTTTTGCAATTTTAGTACTGTTTTTATAACCAATATATGGATTTAGAGCCGTTACAATACCGATACTATTTATAACCATTTCGTAACAATGCTCGACATTTGCCGTAATACCATCAATACATTTCATTCGTAAAGTATCCATTCCATTAATGAGTAATTGCATTGATTCTAGAATAGAAAAAGTCAAAACTGGCTCCATAACATTAAGTTGTAATTGTCCGGCCTCAGCAGCCATAGTGACTGTTAAATCATTTCCAATTACACGATAACAAATTTGATTCATAACTTCAGGAATTACGGGATTAACTTTTCCTGGCATGATAGACGATCCGGGTTGCATTGCCGGAAGATTAATTTCATTGAAACCACATCGTGGTCCTGAAGACAATAATCTTAAATCATTACAAATTTTTGAAATTTTAATAGCCATACGTTTCAATGCAGATGAATAAATTACATATGAACCTGTATCCGGCGTGGCTTCAATTAAATTTGGAGCTGAAACAAATGCCAAGCCTGTAATTTTTTTTAGGTTTTCTGCACAAAGTTTCGCATAACCGGGCGCAGCATTAATACCTGTTCCGATAGCGGTAGCACCCATATTGATTTCTAAAAAAAGATTTGAATTTTGAGTTAGTCGCTCTATTTCTTCTTCTAAATTAGCTGCAAAAGCTTCAAATTCTTGCCCTAATGTCATGGGAACTGCATCTTGCAATTGCGTACGACCCATTTTTAAAACATTTTTAAACTCTACACCTTTTTTTCTGAACGAATCTATTAATGGAGATAAATGTTGAATTAATACAGCTTTAGAATTAATTATTCCTAATTTTATTGCTGTTGGGTAAGCGTCATTTGTAGATTGTGATAAATTAACATGATCGTTTGGCGAGCAATATTGATAGTCGCCTTTTTGATATCCCATAAGTTCAAGTGCTCGGTTAGCTAAAACTTCATTGATATTCATATTTGTTGATGTTCCTGCTCCACCTTGAATCATATCTACAGGAAATTCTTTATCAAATTTTCCTTCAACAACTTCTTTCGCAGCTGCAACTATAGCTGTTTTTAATTTCTCATCTAATAAACCTAACTCAAAGTTGGTTTCAGCTGCTGCCCATTTGACATAAGCCAATGCTTTTATAAACTCCGGAAATTGATATAATTTTATTCCTGAAATATTGAAATTATCAATGGCTCTTTGAGTTTGAATGCCGTAATAGACATCTACGGGAACTTCTAAATCACCTAACAAATCATTTTCTATTCTATACATTTTTTCATTTGGTTTAAATAATTTACCATGTAAAGGTAATTTATTATTTAGCCAAAAAAAATGAGCAACTGTTAATTCTTTCGCAATAAAAAACCCGTAAAAAAAATCATTTTTACGGGTTTTTAGTTTTCAATTCATTGTTATTCTTTTCTATATTTTTGGGTCACTTCGAAAACGTGTTCTAAGATTTTAGCATCCTGTTCCGAAAATTCCACTTGACGTCTTGCCATCACAATTTTAGCTGTTTGAAAAGCTTTGGAAGTCAAATACGTTGTAAATCCTGAAGCACCACCCCAAGAAAAACTCGGCACAAAATTGCGCGGAAATCCGGCACCGAAAATATTAGCGGAAACACCCACTACAGTCCCGGTATTGAACATAGTATTGATACCACACTTACTATGATCTCCCATCATGAGTCCGCAAAATTGGAGACCGGTTTTGGCAAAACCTTCGGTTTCATAACTCCACAAACGCACTTCTTCGTAGTTGTTTTTTAAATTAGAGTTATTACTGTCGGCTCCAATATTGCACCATTCGCCCAAAACAGAATTACCCAAAAACCCGTCATGTCCTTTATTGGAGTACCCCATTAAAACTGAGTTATTTACTTCTCCTCCAATCACCGAATGAGGTCCTACCGTAGTAGCACCGTAGACTTTAGTAGCCAGTTTCACCCTTCCCGATTCACACAAAGCAAAAGGACCACGAATCACGGAACCCTCCATGATTTCGGCATTTTTTCCAATGTAGATTGGGCCGGTAGAGGCGTTTAACGTAACAAACTCGAGTTTAGCGCCTTCCTCAATAAAAATATTTTCCGGAGCAATAACGTTCACGCTTTTAGGTATCGGTTGCGAATGTCTGCCTTCGGTAATTAATTCGAAATCTTCGCGCAAAGCGGCATCGTTTTTGGCAAAAATATCCCAAGTGTGTTCTATTTTTAAACCATCTTCCTGATAGTCTATTATTTCATAACTATCAAAATCAACTTCGTCTTGTGTATCATTGGTGTAAAACGCAATCACCTCTTCTCCTTTGAAAATAGCCTGATTTTTTTCTAAACTTTTGACCATTTCGGCTAAAACATCATTGGGCAGAAACGCAGCATTAATCATAACGTTCTCCTCCATTTCAACCATGGGGAATTTTTCGGAAAGGTATTCTTCGGTTAATGTTGTGGTGGTGTACCCCAAATATTTTTCCCATTTTTCGCGTATGGTCAAAATTCCGATGCGGATATCAGCAACAGGTCGTGTGAAAGTAAAAGGCAATAAGGCATTGCGAACGGTTCCGTCAAAAAGTATGTAGTTCATGTGTTATTGATTTGAGACCAGACATTGTCCTGTCTTTGCTTTGTAATAATTGGCTAATTTAAATAAAAAAACCACTCACTTTCGTGAATGGTCTTTCTAAAATTTGAACACTATAACTATTACTTAGCGTGTTTAGCGTATTTGGTTTTGAATTTATCAATACGTCCTGCAGTATCGATAAGTTTAGATTTACCTGTGTAAAAAGGGTGAGACGTTCTTGAAATCTCCATTTTGTAAACTGGATATTCAACACCTTCATGCATAATCGTTTCTTTAGTTTCTACAGTAGATTTAGTGATGAACACATCTTCATTTGACATGTCTTTGAAAGCAACTAATCTGTAATTTTCCGGGTGGATTCCTTTTTTCATGATAAATCTTGTTATGGTTTTGAAGTAGTTTCGTTTTGAAGCTTCTGACTGAGAAGGTATAAACTGGCTACAACTTTTAATTAATTCTTTTTTAATTTGAGTGTGCAAAAATACAACTATTTTTCAAAAATCAAATCAATCTGTAACTTTTTTTAAATGTTACCCACTTAATATTGAGTAATAACGGAATTACTTATATTTGTTAAATAATTAAAACCAAAAAATCATGAACGAAATCATTAAGAAAAATGCTGTTACCTACGGTCTTATTTTGGGCCTAATCTCAATTGTATCCACAACCCTTCTTTATGTTATTGACATGAAGCTGTTTATGAATTGGTGGATAGGCGGAATTAGTCTTCTGATTAACATTACTATCGGTGTGCTATTGGTTACAAAAACCAAGAGTCAAATGAATAACATCATCAGTTTCAAAGAAGCATTTTCAGTGTATTTCATATCAGGAGTATTGGGCAGTACAGTTTCTGCATTGTACAATTACATTTTATTCAATTTCATCGATCCTCAAGCCAAAGAAACGCTGAAAGAAATGACTATTAAATATACGGTTGAAATGATGCAAAAATTCGGCACACCTACCGAGGTATTGAACCAAACTATAGCCGAAATGCAAAAAGCTGACAACTACTCGCTGGGCAACATATTCATGGGACTTTTAACGATGTATATTGTTGTTGCAATTTTTGGTTTAATTTTGGCAGCCATTTTCAAAACAAAATCGAATCAAGGATTATAAATGAATCTATCCATCATAATTCCGCTTCTTAATGAGCAGGAATCTCTACCCGAATTACACCAATGGATTGTCAAAGTCATGACAACCCACCAGTACAGTTATGAAGTTATTTTTATAGATGACGGCAGTACCGATGATTCGTGGACAATTATTGAAAAACTCTCGCACGAAAACCCTAATGTAAAAGGCATTCGTTTCATGAGAAACTTTGGTAAATCTCAAGCCTTACATGCTGGTTTTGCCAAAGCCCAAGGCGATGTCATTATCACTATGGATGCCGATTTACAGGACAGTCCGGATGAGATTCCGGATTTGTACAACATGATTGTGAACCAAAATTTCGATTTGGTTTCGGGCTGGAAAAAGAAACGCTACGACAATGCGGTAACCAAAAACCTGCCTTCTAAATTATTCAATTGGGCCGCTCGTAAAACTTCGGGGGTCCATCTGAATGACTTTAACTGCGGATTAAAAGCCTACAAAAAAGTGGTCATCAAAAACATTGAGGTTTCGGGCGAAATGCACCGGTACATTCCTGTATTGGCCAAAAATGCGGGCTTTGCAAAAATCGGCGAAAAAGTAGTCATTCATCAGGCTCGGAAGTATGGCGAATCTAAATTCGGCATAAGCCGTTTCATCAATGGGTTTCTTGATCTGATTACCATTTGGTTTTTATCCAAATACGGCAAACGACCCATGCACCTTTTCGGAGCGCTTGGTGTGGTGATGTTCATCATCGGATTTCTTTCAACCTTTTTGATTATAGGTATTAAGCTTTTGAAATTATTTGCCTTCCATCAACAAACTATTTTAGTGGCGCAAAACCCACTGTTTTACATTGCGCTAACCGCCATGATTATTGGCTCACAATTATTTTTAGCAGGCTTTTTGGGCGAAATTATTTTGCGCACCAAAAACAATGAAGAACGCTATAAAATTGCTAACGAAGTGAATTTGTAATTCATCTTCTCACCATTCAGATTAAAAAAAATTACAATGCATATTGAACAAAATATATTAGATAAAGTAAACGAATGGCTTACGCCAACTTTTGACAACGATACTCAGGATAAAATTAAAGTGATGATGACTTCTTCTCCTAAAGATTTGGAGGAGAGTTTCTATAAAAACTTAGAATTCGGAACCGGCGGTATGCGTGGCATTATGGGCGTGGGTACTAATCGCATTAACAAATACACTTTGGGTAAAAACACTCAGGGTTTATCTGATTATTTAAAAAAATCATTTCCGAGCGAAAACCTAAAAGTGGTTATTGCTTACGATTGTCGCCACAACAGTGACACCCTGGCAAAAGTTGTAGCCGATGTGTTTTCGGCCAACGGAATAAAAGTGTTTCTGTTTTCCGAAATGCGCCCTACACCGGAATTGTCTTTTGCAGTAAAACATCTTAACTGTCATGCCGGGATTGTCTTAACCGCTTCACACAACCCGCCGGAATACAATGGTTATAAAGTATACTGGCAGGATGGCGGTCAATTGGTTCCGCCACAAGATGGTGAAATCATCCAGGTCATTGAAAATTTAAAATACAGCGAAATCAAGTTTGAATCAAATGAAGATTTAATCGAATATATTGATGCGGACATAGATGCTGCTTTTGTTGATTCAACAGTAAAAAATGCCAGTTTCAACACATCGGCAGCTGCTCGTCAAAACCTGAAAATTGCCTACACTTCCTTACACGGAACGTCAATCAAAATGGTTCCTAAAGTATTGGAAGCCGCCGGTTATACTGACATCAATATTGTTCCGGAACAAGCTGAACCCAATGGTAATTTCCCGACGGTAATTTCTCCAAACCCAGAAGAACCGGAAGCACTGACCATGGCTTTGGCTTTGGCCGATAAGATTAATGCCGATATTGTTTTTGGCACCGACCCCGACAGCGACCGTTTAGGCGTTGCTGTACGCGACAACAACAGTAAAATGATTTTGCTTAACGGAAACCAAACCATGGCGATAATGACGCATTATCTTTTGGAACAATGGCGCAAAGCAGGCAAACTAAACGGCAAACAATTCATCGGCTCTACTATTGTATCGACCCCAATGATGCTCGAATTGGCTTCGGCTTATAACGTAGAATGCAAAGTGGGTTTGACCGGCTTCAAATGGATTGCCAAATTCATCAAAGATTTCCCTGATTTACAATTTATTGGCGGAGGTGAAGAAAGTTTTGGTTTTATGGTAGGTGATGCCGTTCGCGATAAAGATGCGGTCGGAGCGATTTTGCTGATGTGCGAAATTGCCGCACAGGCCAAAGAAAAAGGCGGTTCTGTCTATCAAGAATTACAACAAATGTTTGTTGATTTTGGTTTTTACAAAGAACACCTGATTTCAATAACTAAAAAAGGAATAGAGGGAGCCAATCAAATCAAACAAATGATGATTGATATGAGAGAAAAACCTGTTTCTGAAATCAATGGACAACGGGTAATTATGGTTGAAGATTATCAAAACTCTACTGCCCGAAATTTATTGACTAATGAATTGGAAACTTTGTCGGTCCCAAAATCAGACGTATTGATTTATTACTTAGAAGACGGATCAAAAATCTGTGCCCGCCCGAGCGGAACGGAACCCAAAATAAAATTCTATTTCAGTGTTAATGTAGCTATCGAAAGTATGGATGAAATTCCGGCTGCAGAAAAACAGCTGGATATCAAAATCAAAAATATAATTTCTGAAATGCAGTTGAACTAATGAGTAGTTTTAAGAAAATACTTCCCTTTATCAAGCCGTACAAAAAGTACGCGTACCTGAACATCTTTTTCAACATCTTGTATGCCTTGTTCAGCACGTTGTCGTTTATGGCTTTGATTCCGATGATGCAGGTATTGTTTGACCAAACCAAACGCAATACCGTTAAACCTGTTTTTCAGGATATCGCTCATTTCAAACATTATTTGGAAGATTTTCTGAGCTACTACATCACAACCACTACGGATGAAAA
This sequence comes from Flavobacterium silvisoli, assembly GCF_004329815.1. GTDB lineage: Bacteria > Bacteroidota > Bacteroidia > Flavobacteriales > Flavobacteriaceae > Flavobacterium > Flavobacterium silvisoli. The sequence goes on from NZ_SJPE01000003.1 coordinate 148,119, forward strand.
AGGAGTCAGCTTCACGTTGGCTGTCATGGTTGCCATCATTATTTCAATCTTTTTACTGAAGAATCTAAGCGATTATTTTGCGATGTTTTTCATCAACTTTTTGCGAAACGGCATCATGCGCGATTTGCGAAATGCGATTTACAAAAAAACACTCGAATTGCCACATTCTTTTTTTTCCGAAAAGCGAAAAGGCGACTTAATCTCACGGATTTCGGGGGATGCCAACGAAGTACAAACCTCGATGTTGTCAATGCTGGAACTGATTGTCAAAGAACCTCTGACGATTATTTTTACCATCATCATGATGTTTACCATCAGTGTAAAATTGACAGTATTTGTATTTATTTTCATCCCGGTTTCCGGATATATTATTTCACTGATTGGAAAACAATTAAAACGAAAATCAACCCGCATGCAGGAAGAACAAGGAACTTTTCTTTCTACCATCGAAGAAACCTTGGGTGGATTAAAAGTCGTTAAAAGTTATAATGCTGAAAACTATTTCAACAAAGTTTTTCAAGGATCAACCAACCGTTTTTTTAACCTGTCGGTCAACATCGGAAACCGTCAAAACCTGGCTTCACCTGTGAGTGAGTTCATGGGAATTATGGTCATTGCTATTTTACTCTGGTATGGCGGAAATATGGTTTTAATCGAGAAAACTCTGAATGGGGCGGCTTTTATTGCCTACATGGGATTGGCGTACAACATTCTTACTCCGGCCAAATCTATCTCAAAAGCCTCATACAGTGTCAAAAGAGGAAATGCTGCGGTAGAACGTATTTTTGAAATATTGGAACAGGAAAATCCAATTGTCAATAAAGAAAATGCCATTAAAAAAGAAACCGTAGAAAGCGGAATTTCAATTGAAAACATTGACTTCCGTTATGAGGAAGAAAATGTACTCAAAAAATTCTCATTACACATCCCGAAAGGAAAAACGGTAGCATTAGTAGGGCAATCCGGAAGCGGAAAAAGTACCATTGCTAATTTGCTTACGCGTTTTTACGATGTAAATGAGGGACAAATCAAAATAGACAACACCGACATCAGAGACATCGATATCAAATCCTTACGCACCATGATGGGATTGGTAACCCAAGATTCGATATTGTTTAATGATACGGTTAAGGCCAATATTGCATTAGGCAAACAAGACGCTAGCGACGAAGAAGTGATTGAAGCATTGAAAATTGCCAATGCCTACGAATTTGTCAAAGATTTACCCGAAGGCATTTACACTAATGTAGGTGATAGCGGCAACAAACTTTCGGGCGGACAAAAACAACGATTATCCATTGCTCGTGCCGTGCTGAAAAACCCACCGATCATGATTCTGGACGAAGCTACTTCGGCTTTGGATACAGAAAGTGAAAGACTGGTACAGCAAGCTTTAGAAAACATGATGCAAAACCGAACCTCAGTAGTCATTGCCCACCGACTCTCTACCATTCAAAAAGCAGACGTGATAGTGGTTATGCAAAAAGGTGAAATTGTAGAGCAAGGAACTCATGAAACACTTTTGGCCAAAAACGGTATGTATTCTAAATTGGTTTCTATGCAATCTTTTGAATAATGTACCTGCATAATCCAAATATCAAATTGCCTGAAGATCCCGATACGGTGGTTTGGAAATACTTGGATTTGTCTAAATTCCTGGATTTACTGCTTTCTAAGAAGTTATTCCTCTCGCGCTCCGACAAGTTTGAAGATCAATTCGAAGGTACGTTCAGCGAACCGACTTATGAAGAAATCAAAAAACTGTCCGAAAACAATCCGGAATTTTTAGCCTATTACAAAACGCATCGTGAGAAAGTAGTGGTGAGCAGTTGGCACATCAACGAATACGAATCATTTGCCATGTGGCAAATTTTCACCCAAAACAGTGAAGGTTTAGCTATTCAATCTACCATAGGCCGTTTGCAGAAAGCACTTGAGGCTGAGAAAGAGTTTCAACAATACATAGGCGAAGTCAATTATATCGACTACAAAAAAGAATACATCCCCTTTGATGATATGTTTTTCCCCTTTTTGTTTAAACGAAAAAGTTTTCAGTACGAACGCGAAGTGCGTATCATTGCTGATATTTCTTCTGAAAATATTAAAATCAATGACGGACTAAAAATTGATGTTGACATCAACCAATTGATTGAAAAAATATACATCCATCCCAAATCAGAAAACTGGTATAAACGTCTGGTAATCGAGTTGGTGTCTAAGTTGGGTTTTGATTTTGAGATTGAGAAATCAGACTTAGAAAGTGATATCCTGATTTAAATAGGTCTGTATTCCTGTACTTTCCAATCTTTATCGAACAAATTAACAAAGCGGTACTGCATCTTGTCTTCGGCATCAAATTCTCCGTTTTTATTGGTATCTTCAATGACTCTGAAGTAAAGCAATTGTTTTGACTCTATGATTTTCCAATCCACCAATTCCTGAAAATCAGCCGATAGTTTGGTGAATTTTTGTCCCGAAACAGTACTGATGTATAAAGATTTGATATCGCTTGAATCTAATTTCCCATCTTTGTTAGTATCCATATCCGCCAAAGAATAAATCATCAATTGCTGTTTTGTTTTGTCGGCAAAAGTCTTCAGGTAGGTAGCCGTTTCTATTAAAACCGGTTTATCGGTCAAAGCATAAATGGTATCCTTCCCTATCTCCTGAAACATGAGGTTTTTTAAGTAACCTGTAATTTGATATTCGCCATAATTGGAAACTGTAAAACTTTCACCTGATTCTGCAGAAGATTTAAATCCTTTACTTCTCCCAGATACAATTCCCACCGGATGAATTAAATACTGGGTTCCTTCCATATTTACCGGCAAATCCGCTATCAGAATCTGATTAGTATCCGCAGGTATTTCGGGTTTTATTTTGGAAGCTGCATCATAAATTACTTTAGGTTTCTCCTCTTCTTGTTTTTTGCAACTTACAAAAAACACAACAAGCATCACAGACAGATAAGACAGGTATTTTTTCATGGCTATCGAATTGAACACTCAAAAATAGTGATTTATTTTTACAGTTTGGCTGTCAATTTTACATTGAACACTCGGGTAGTCATGTAATTTGGTATTCCGTATTGATTTTTGGTATACACATCACGCACCCAGGTATTGGTTATGGCATTCTGATTGTTGAACAAGTTAAAAATCTCAAATCCAACAGATAAATCCTGGAATTTCTTTAACCAATGTCCGTCCGGTCTTTCGTTGTTTCTTTCGGTCAAAACATATGAAAACCCAACATCAGCACGACGGTAATCACGCAAACGATTTTGGTAATCGTAAGCATCCGCATACGACGGTGAACCACCCGGTAAACCTGTGTTGTATACCAAATTCAAATACAATTTCATGTTAGGTATGTTGGGCATATAATCCTGAAATAAAATCCCAAACTTCAGTCTTTGATCGGTTGGTCGGGCAATATACCCGCGATTGTTTTGATTTTCTTCGGTTTTCATATATCCGAAACTCAACCATGACTCGGTACCAGGAACGAATTCTCCGTTCAATCTCATATCTAAACCGTATGCATAAGCGGTGGCATCGTTATTAGCTCTGTAACGAATGCGTACATTTTCCAAAGTATAAGTATTAACATCTGTCATCGACTTGTAATAAGCCTCGGTGACCAACTTAAACGGTCGGTTGTTCATCTTAAAGTTGTAATCGTTACTCAACACATAATGCACCGATTGTTGAGCTTTAACATTCGGATTAACTACACCGTCCTCGTCTCGTAGTTCGCGATAAAATGGCGGTTGATGATAAAGACCTACTGCAAATCGGAATAACATATCTTTTTCCCAATCGGGTTTTAAGGTGAGTTGCAATCTCGGGCTGATTACGGTCTGCATTTTCCCTCCTGCAACGCCATCGGCAGAAACTTTCCAACTGTGAAAACGAGAACCTGCTGTAATCCACAGTTGATTTTCTCCCAATTTGGTTTTGGTACTCCATTGTGCGTAACCTGAGAGTCGATTGATGTCAACAAAATTGGTTGCTCTCACGTTTTGGTAAGGCACCAACGGCCCCACATAGGAGCTCGACGGCTGATTATTCGGAACATGAAATTGTGGTGGATTGATAGAAAAACCGGCTGAATCAATAACTTCCCATTCTACAATTCGGTCACGGAAATTTTCACGGGTGTATTTAAATCCCCAATCAATTTGATGTTTTTTATTATTGATTTGATGTGTCCCCTTAATTTCAGCATTGACAATCAAAGCATCCAAATCATTACGAGCATGGTTCAACTGGCTTCCTATTCCCTGATTATACTTTACCTCACCCAAAGTTTCCGAACCAATATTGGTATCTACTTCGCCTAAATAATAAGCCGCGAGAATATCATAATACTCCTGTTCCTGTGTGTGGTATATAGAAGTAATCAACTTGTAGGTATTATTTTCATTGGCTGAAAAAGTAGTTTTGAAAGCACCAAACAACGTTTGATACTTGTCGTTTTCCTGCCCTTCATAAAAAACCTGCAAGGCTATCGGCTCATCAATTGTCCCGAAATTGGTTTGTCGGGTCAGCGGTTGGTAATTGTATTTGTTTTGCGAAGCATTTCCCAAGAAACTGAATTGCCATCTTTTATTCGGGCTGAAATTGACATTGGTTTGCACATCAATAAAAGTGGGTCTGAAGTTGGTTTGTGTTTCCTGACTGTTCACCAAAAGCGAATTATCCCGGTAGCGAATTCCGGTGATGGCCGACCATTTTTTGTTTTTTGAAATCCCTTCCCCGGTTAAACTTCCGCCTAAAAAACTGGCTTCGGCAGTTAGGCCGTATTTCGTAGGTTTTCTGTAAGTTATATCTAATACCGAAGACAATTTATCTCCGTATTTTGCCTGAAATCCACCGGCAGAAAAATCTATATTTTGGACCATATCCGTATTGGTAAAACTCAATCCTTCCTGTTGTCCGGAACGAATTAAGAACGGACGGTAAACTTCTATCTCATTCACATACACCAGATTTTCATCGTAATTTCCACCACGAACATTGTAGCCTGAGCTTAACTCATTATTCGCATTTACTCCGGCAAAAGTTTTTAAAACGCTTTCCACACCTGGCATGGCACTGGTATTTCTGCGAACTGTTTCAGGAGACAAGGTGGTGATTCCCTGCACTTGTTTCCGGTTGTTGGTAATGACCACATCATTCAGCTGTTCCGCCTTATCGCTCATCACCACATGAAATTCAAAATTTTCTCCCGGTTTGAGTTGTAAAGTGGCCGTAATATTTTTGAGGGCAATATGTGTAAAAACCAATACCACTTTTTGATTGGCAGGGACGCTGATTTGGTAGAATCCATTTTTATCGGTAGTAGCCGATTTGGTTTGGTAACTAACATTGACACCGGCAACCGGCTTGTTGTTTTCGTCAAGAACTACTCCGGCCACTTTGGCGGTTTGATTTTGTGTAAAAGCAACTATACTGACGAGTAGAAAAAAAAGCGTGAAAAGTGATTTATTTGTTCTCAAACTGTATGATTAAGGTTTTTGACTTCTGAAAAATTGAGTTTCAAAGATAGTAGAATTTCCAACATTATCAGTAACTGTGATTTTTAAATCGTTTTTGCCCTCAGCTACTATTCCGTCCGAAAAACGGTGAATCAGTTTTTTGGTTTTGGATTCATACTCCAATAAAATCCATTTTCCGTTCAAATACCCGTCATAGCCTTTAATTCCTGAGAGATCATCAGAGATAGTGAATTGCAATTCATTTAAATTACTAATCCATTTTCCTCCTATCCTCTTATCGCTTTTTATTTTAGGAGGCATTCCGTCTCTGAGCAATTTATAATCGCCCAAGTATTTGGTGTAAATCGTAAACGAATTATCATAGCGTTTAGTATTATAGAAATACGTTTTTTTTCCGTCAACAAGCCCTATGAACAGTTTATCCCGCTCTCTTTGGGGAGTAATGCTGTCTTCAAACGTGATTGAAAAGTTGGCAAAAGCAGGCATCACATCTTCATGAACTTTCGCTAAACCGTTTTTCACTTCAAAATCCATGTAAAAATCTTCCAAAAACGTGTTGGCCGGTATTGAAACTGTAACATTTTCTAAAGCGAAAATATTGTCTCTTCCGGCTTGGATAAAATATTTAGATGTTATCGGCACCTCACTGATTTTTGCCGGTAAATTTGAATATTTAATGGGAATAAAAATTTTGGAGATGTTCTCACTGTAATCAGCTACTTCTATCCGGTAAGACTGCGAAATATTGTTAGCCACATTGATAACTCCGTTACTCGCTCCGGGCCTGATAATACTCAACGGATACGGCTTTTTCATGAATAATTTTTGCACGCGCTGTCCCAGTTTTTTATACCGTCCGTAATCAATGAGCGCATTAACATAGCGTGTTTCATCGAAGGCAAATGTATCAAACTGATACCCAAAATCGATCTTGCCGTTCAGAAATGTTTGTACTCTGAAAATACCGTTCGAGTTCCACGACACATTATCATAATCAATGGCAGTAATCCCGAAACCAATATTTCCAGTGGCATTTATGGTTTCTGCAATATAACTTCCGTCATCCTGCAAAGACAAATTGACCGAAATGGGTCTTTTGGATTGGTTGACAACTGCATTTTCATCCAAAGGGTAAACCCACAAACTGTTGATAAGAGGACGTTTGTCATCGGGTATTAAAATATCGTACCCAAAATACAACGGATTGATGATTTTTTCGCTTTGGGTATCCCGAATTTCAAAATGCAAATGCGGCCCGTCAGAACCACCGGTGTTCCCCGAAATTGCAATAACATCGCCTTTTTTCACCATCAAATCGCCGGAACTCAGAGAAACATCAATTTCATACGATTTGGCTTTGTACTGCTCTTTTTTGATTCTCTTTTCAAGCTCTCCGAATCCCGATTGTAAATGTCCGTATACCGAAGTAAAGCCGTTAGGATGTGTGATATAAATAGCCTTTCCGTATCCGATTTCGGAAATTTTAATCCGAGAAACATATCCGTCAGCTACAGCATAAACGCTGAATCCTTCTTTTTGTTGCGTTTTGAAATCGAAACCCGAATGAATGTGATTGGAACGCAATTCTCCAAAATTTCCGGACAACTGCAACGGAATATCCAAGGGTGAGCCGAAATAATCTTTCGGATATTGAGTTTGCCCCGATGCGAAGCAGACCATTAGTAAAAAGAACCAAAAAAATTTCATAAAAAAAACTTGATACGCTAAGATACAAAAAAGTGCGTAAAAAATTACAATCGCATTATGTTTTTGTAACTCGTTAAAAAACAAAATATTATAATATCGACTTAAAAAAGAAATAAATAATTGACAAAACTATTGTGCAAACAAAATAGAATCCTAACTTTGTAAAGTAAGTAATGAACAAGGTATTTCATGAGTGAAATTGCAGAAATAATTGATTCTCTTGAAAATAGAATTCAAAAACTTTTTATGAAAATAGAGAGTTTAGAGAAAAATTCTATCGAGTTAAAAGCAGAATTAAACAAAGCTGCAGCATTAATTCAATCACAATCGGGCGAAATTATCGCATTAAAATCGGAATGTGATTCACTCAAAATGGCAAATTCATTACTGGGCGGTGAAGAAAACAATCGAGATACGAAGCTTAAAATAAATTCATTAATTCGCGAGATAGACTACTGTATTGCACAGTTATCAGACTAAAGAGCATGGAGGATAAGCTTAAAATAAAATTATCAATTGCCGACAGAGTTTATCCGTTAACGGTAGACATGTCTCAGGAAGAAGGACTGAGAAGCGCTTCCAAGAAGATTGATGCTATGATTAAGCAATTCGAAGAGAACTATGCAGTTCGCGACAAGCAAGATGTACTGGCCATGTGTGCGTTACAATTTGCTTCGCAAATAGAACAAAAACAAGTCGAAAATTCCATTGATGGTACAGCCACATTGGAACGACTGAAAAAAATTAATGATTTATTATTCGATTATCTCGAAAAAAAATAACGTTCTTTACATAGATTACAATACCGCCTACATTAGTTTTTAATTGGTAAACTCAACACTAACAAATTAGAATGAGCCAGTCATCGTTACTAAAGCATGCCGTTTTTATCACGGATCCTTGACCAACGAGTTAGCTCAAAACTTGTCTTTACGAGTTTATGCATTCACCTAATGTAGGCTTTTTTTATATATAAACTTTAACAACAAAATGGGAACTGTACTAATTATAATTGCGTTAATCGCAGGAATTGGAGGAGGTTTTGGGATAGCTAAATATCTCGAAAAAAACAATGTCTCCAACATGATTAAAAATGCCAAAAAAGAAGCTTCTACAATCTTGAGAGACGCTAACGTTGAGGCCGAAAACATTAAGAAAGACAAACTGCTTCAGGCAAAGGAGAAGTTTTTGGAATTAAAATCGGAACACGAAAAAGAGATTTTAAACAAAGACAAAAAAATTGCCGAAGTTGAAAAAAGAATCAGAGACAAGGAATCTCAGGTTTCAAGTGAACTGGCAAAAGCCAAAAAAGTAAACGATGATTTTGAAGCCAAAACCAAAGAATACAACTCTAAGATAGAGCTGTTAGACAAGAAGCATCAGGAACTTGAAAAATTACACAAAAGCCAGGTAGAGCAATTGGAAGTGATTTCTGGGCTTTCTGCGGAAGACGCCAGAGAGCAATTGATAGAAAGCTTAAAAGCAGAGGCCAAAACTAAAGCTATGTCCCATATTCAGGACACTATAGAAGAAGCCAAACTAACCGCACAGCAAGAAGCTAAGAAAGTCATCATCAACACCATTCAGCGCGTTGGAACCGAGGAAGCCGTCGAAAATTGTGTCTCTGTTTTCAACATTGAATCTGACGATGTCAAAGGAAGAATCATTGGTCGTGAAGGTAGAAACATCAGAGCTTTAGAAGCTGCCACCGGCGTTGAAATTATTGTAGACGACACGCCTGAAGCCATCATCCTATCTTGTTTTGATCCGGTTAGAAGAGAAATTGCCCGCTTATCATTACACAAATTGGTAACTGACGGTAGAATCCACCCGGCTAGAATTGAAGAAGTGGTTGCTAAAACCACCAAACAAATAGAAGACGAAATCATTGAAGTAGGAAAACGCACGGTAATCGACCTAGGAATTCACGGTTTACACCCTGAACTGATTAAAGTGGTCGGAAGAATGAAATACCGCTCATCTTACGGACAAAATCTATTACAACACTCCAGAGAGGTTGCCAAACTTTGCGGAATCATGGCTGCTGAATTGGGCTTGAATGTTAAATTAGCCAAAAGAGCCGGATTACTTCACGACATCGGTAAAGTGCCGGATACTGAAAGTGATTTACCACACGCTTTATTGGGAATGCAATGGGCTGAGAAATATGGTGAAAAAGAAGAAGTATGCAATGCTATCGGAGCGCACCACGACGAAATTGAAATGAAATATTTAATTTCTCCTATCATCCAGGTTTGTGATGCTATATCCGGAGCAAGACCGGGCGCCAGACGCCAAGTATTGGATTCGTACATTCAACGTTTGAAAGATTTAGAAAATATCGCTTTTGGCTTCAACGGAGTTAAAAACGCATACGCTATCCAGGCGGGACGTGAACTTCGCGTAATTGTAGAAAGCGAAAAAGTAAGCGATGAAAATGCAGCTACATTATCTTTCGAAATTTCACAAAAAATCCAAACGGAGATGACATATCCGGGACAAGTTAAAATTACTGTAATTCGTGAGACCAGAGCGGTAAACATTGCAAAATAAAGCGAAGTAACTTTTTAAATAAAAAAGGCGATCAAATTGATCGCCTTTTTTATATGGAGAATATTGCTTTTAAAGCGTCAACCGTAACCGGTTTTAAATAATAATCTTTTACTTCTTCTTTAAACTCTTTTGCTTTGTCCTTATCCACCGTATTGTCGGAAGAACTGATAATGTAAATAATAATCTCTTTCTCGATTTTATCTTTAAGCAGTCTGAACTCTTCTAAAAACTGCCATCCGTCAAGTATAGGCATGTTGATGTCTAACAAAATCAAATCAGGAAGAGATTCCCTATTGTCAATTTTAGTTTTAATGCCTTCAATAGCAAGCAAACCGTTTTCAAAAAAAAGCGGGTTGACATCTATATTATTGCAAGCTAATAACTTCTTGATAAGAAAGTGGTAAATCTTATCATCATCTACGACAAAAACGTCATTGAATTTCATTTTTGAAAAGAGATTTGGGTTTACTTTTTATTTAAAACTGTCGCTAATGTAATTAAAATTAAACAAACTTACTTTTTTCTGGGATGAAATGTGTGCATGATTTGTGTTAAATGTTTACGATCCAAATGCACGTATATTTCGGTGGTAGTAATCGATTCGTGCCCCAGCATCAATTGAATGGAACGCAAATCAGCACCGTTCTCAAGCAAATGTGTTGCAAAAGAATGCCTTAGTGTGTGAGGACTTATATTTTTTTTCAAATTAATCTTTACCGCCAAGGTTTTGATAATGGTAAAAATCATCGCTCTGGTGAGTTGTTTCCCACGACGGTTTAAAAACAAGGTATCTTCAAAACCCTTTGCAATCGTTAAATGGGACCTGATTTCATTTTTATACAATTCAATGTATTTCTGAGTGGCAGTGGCTACCGGAACAAATCGCTGTTTATTTCCTTTACCCGTAATTTTTATAAAACCTTCTTCAAAAAACAAATCCGATATTTTAAGATTGATGACTTCAGAAACCCTGAGCCCGCAACCATAAAGTGTTTCCAAAATTGCCCGGTTTCGTTCCCCTTCAGGTGTCGACAAATCAATAGCTGCAATAAGATTATCAATATCCTCAACAGACAGAGTATCTGGAAGTTTTCGTCCTATTCTAGGAGCTTCTATTAACTCCATAGGGTTATCAGTTCTGAAATCTTCAAAAACCAAATACGAAAAAAAACTCTTCAACCCCGAAATAATACGAGCTTGGGAGCGGGCATTCACTTCTTTGGAAACCGAATAAATAAATTCCTGTATAGTCTCATCACTGATTTCTTCGGGGGAAACATTGATATCATTTTGAGCCAAAAAACTACACAATCGCTCCAAGTCAAACGTATAATTGGCCAGCGTATTCTTTGACAGACCGCGTTCGATTTTTAAATACGATTGAAAGTTTTTGATATAACTATTCCAGTTCATCTGACAAAGAAACAAAATGATACGCAATAAAAAAACCACGCCATTGGCGTGGTTAAATTTAAAATCTATCCAAAAGATTAGAATCTGTATCCTAAACCAATATTGAACGAGTTCTGAGTTATTTTTGCAGTTTCTAAACCAGAACCTGAAGGAAAATCATTAAGATCAGACAAACCTAAATTATATCTTGCGTCAAAAAACAATCCGGACGGCAACTCATAGGCAGCACCAAATCCTAAGGCAAAATCCATCGATTTCAAGTAATCTTTTGCATCACCACCTCCTGCAACAAAAGCGATTTCTGGTCCGGCGTGCAAACTAAATGCGTCTGCTACGTAAAATTTTGCCAGAACAGGAATTCTGATAAAATTCAAATCAAACTCCTTCTCACCATTTCCCTCCATAGTATACAACAACTCAGGCTGCACATGAAACTTTTCTGAAATGGTAAAATCTACCAAACCTCCTAAGTAGAAGCCTGTTCTTGGATCTCCATCATTAGCATCTGCACCATAATTAGCTGAAACTAAACCTCCTTTGATACCATATCTCATATCTTCAGAAGCTCCTTTTTTTTGCGCATTGGCAAAAGCTGCAGTTAACACCACTGCCATTGTTAAAATAATTTTTTTCATGATTTGTTATTTTAAAATTAGTATAACAAAAATATTATTTACAAAATGGCATACAAATTTTCTGGTAAAAATCCGATTAAACGCAAAAAAAACCGCGTCAATGACGCGGTTTAGATTTTTTGGTTCTACAAAATTATAGTTTGTAGATTAAACCGAATGATGCAGCATTGAAGAAGTTATTGAAAACATTAACATTCAAGTCTGTATTAGTTTGTTTAGCATCACCAGCTTTTTGGTTTTGGTAAGACAATACATTTGCAAGACCAAAATCGATAGCTAATTTAGGAGTAACGAAATAGTTGATTCCTAAACCACCTCTGATACCAAAAGTATTAGTTTTATCAGCACCAGTATCTGGATCTGAACTACCAATGTTGATTCCGAAGTTAGTGAAAGTTTTGAATCTTTCTCCTAGGTTTAAGAAGTAATATCTACCTCCTAAGTTTACGTCAAATGAATTTGGTTTGTTAACACCGTTATCTACAGTAGTGTAATCTAAACCTAAAGTAACTGCGAAGTTATCAGAAATGAAATAACCAGCTTCAGGAGCGAAAGTAGTACTTGTAGTTTTAACAACATCGTCATCTTCGCTTGAGTAAGAAATTCTACCACCTAAGTAGATATCTCCTTTACCAAAACCGAATGAGCTTTCTTTTTTGTCTTGAGCGTTAGCAAACGATAAAGCGAATACTGCAGCTACTGTTAAAATAATTTTTTTCATGTTTGTTTAATTTTAAAATTAATATAGCAAAAGTATAAGTATTCTAATTCGAGCAACAGCAAGGGTTGTTGCAGTTATCAACAATTTTATTAACAAAATATTTCTGTAACTTATTTAAAAACAAAAGAATAAGTGGTTTTCAACAAAAAAAGACGAATGAATCATAAATTCCAAACTGGCAATATTTCGTCATTTTAGGGCGATTTCCCACAAATAATTGGATTTTCAGAGGGAGTTATCTTTATAAAAGATTATTTTTACATTTACAGAAAGATAAAATTGTATGAAAATTATAATAATAAACGGCCCCAATCTTAACTTATTAGGGCAACGAGAACCCGAAGTATATGGCAGTCTGTCTTTTGACATTTTTTTTAACGGTCTGAAACGAAAATACACAACCGTTGAGTTACACTATTTTCAAAGCAATATAGAAGGTGAAATTATTGACAAACTTCAGGAAGTAGGCTTTTCGTATGACGGCATCATTCTCAATGCTGCAGCATACACCCATACTTCCATCGGAATCGGAGATGCGGTTAAAGCCATCACCACACCGGTTATAGAGGTACACATATCCAATACCTTTGCCCGGGAAACATTCCGCCATCAGTCTTTCATTTCGCCAAACGCCAAAGGAATCATCATTGGTTTCGGACTCAAAAGTTACGAATTGGCTCTGCAATCCTTTTTATAAACCCAACCATAACTCCCATGTTGCTCAAAAAAACACTAGCTCTTTATTGCTTACTGTCAACATTTTTTTCGTTGGCACAAATAAAAGGGACCGTCAGCGATGTAAACGGCAAACCACTGCCATTCGTAAACATCTTTGAAGAGAACACTTATAACGGCACCACTACGAATGATTTGGGAAAATTTGAATTGAACATCAAAACCCCGGGGACACACAAAATTATTTTCCAGTATTTAGGATATAAAACGGTTAAAGAGGTAATAGAACTCAACAAAACAGCAGTGGTTATTGATGTAATGATGCAAGAGGAAAACATCACGCTCAACGAAGTTGTAATCAACCCAAAAGACAATCCGGCCAATGAAATCATCAGGAATGCAATAAGAAACAAAAAAGAAAATTCGGAAAAAACCGCCCGTTACAAATCTGATTTTTATTCGCGCGGTATCATACGCCTGAAAGATGCACCCAAAACCATCATGGGACAAAAGTTTGATTTTTTTGACGAAATCCTCGACTCTACGCGAAGCGGCATCGTTTACCTTTCCGAAACAGTTTCCCGAATCACATTTCAGAAACCCGACAAAATGAAGGAGGTCATCGTGGCTTCAAAAGTAAGCGGAAAAGACAACGGCTTTAGCTTTAATAATGCTGCCTCGGTGAATTTTGATTTTTATGAAAACTACCTGCCTTTTGAAGTTAATGTGGTCTCCCCTATTGCTGACAATGCATTTAACTACTACAAATACAAATTTGAAGGTTCATTTTTTACCGAAAACCGACAACAGATTAACAAAATAAAAGTCATCCCACGTCGCGATACCGAACCCGCCATGGAAGGATACATTTATATAGTAGACGATTCCTATTCTATTTATGCGATTGATTTGTCAATCAAAGGCAATCAGATGCAGACACCCGTTATCGATAATTTGACTCTGAAACAGAGCTTCAGTTATAATTCGAACAACAAGATATGGGTAAAAAATACACAAACGCTCGATTTTGTTGCCGGCATGCTCAGCATCAAAGTCAATGGCCGCTTTACGTATGTCTATTCAAATTTTGAATTTGAAAAAGAGTTTGCCAAACGAACTTTTACCAACGAAATTCTCTCGTTTGAAGAAAACGCCAACAAAAAAGATGATGTTTTTTGGAACACTATTCGACCTGTACCGCTGACTCAGGAAGAAGCTACTGATTATGTCAAAAAAGACATTTTACAAACCAAAAAGAAATCGCAGCAGTATCTTGATTCTATTGATGCCAAGCACAATAAGTTCAAACCCATGTCAATTCTGAGTGGTTACAGTTATAAAAATTCGTTTAAAAAATGGTCCCTCAATTATGACGGACCGCTGTTTTTGCCTTCTTTCAATACCGTACAAGGATGGCGTATAGATGCCGGTTTATCATATTTTAAACGCGATGAAGAACAAAAAAGCTACACCAGTATAGGTACCCGTTTTACTTATGGTTTTTCAGAAGATAAAGTGAGAGGAGTATTCAACTATGCTCACAAATTCAACAACACCAACAACAGCTTATTAACGATTAACGTAGGAAGTTCGGTGAGTCAGTTCAATTCAAACAATCCCATTAGTTCCTTAGTAAATACTGTCGGTTCTTTATTCTTTAAAAATAATTACATGAAGTTGTATGAGAAGAATTTTGTGTCGGCATTTTTCGGCAGAGAAGTGGTGAACGGATTTTACATGAATGCCGCGGTTGAGTATGCCGAAAGAAAACCGCTTTACAACACTACCGATTACACCATTATCAAAAGCAATGACTTGTACAGCTCCAACAATCCGCTTGCGCCGGAAAATGAAACCTCAGCGGCCATTACCAAGCACAATTTGGTAAAAACCAACATAGCACTGCGATTTAATTTCGGCCAAAAATATTTATCCAGACCTGACGGCAAGTTCAACATTCCAAATGACGATTATCCCACACTGACTTTGGGTTATGAAAAAACGTTTGCCGCTACCGAAAAACAATACGAGTACGACTTACTTTCATCCCGTCTGAACTATGAAGTGACTTTGGGAAACAAAGGATTCATGCAAATGAATTGTAAAGTCGGTAAATTCTTCAATGCTGAAAGCATTTCGTTTGCAGATTACAAACATTTCAATGGCAACCAAACTCATATTGCTCAAAGCGAAAGTTACACCAACGTATTCAATTTACTGCCTTATTACACCGCCAGTACAAATGATAGTTATTTTGAAAGCCACCTGGAGCACAACGACAAGGGGTATCTGATGAACAAACTGCCTTTACTCAAATACCTGCAGGCACAATTGGTTTTAGGATTTCACAACCTTGCCATTCCGGAGCGTAAGCCTTATCAGGAATTCACCATCGGTTTAGATAATTTAGGCTTTGGTAAATACCGCTTGTTGCGTATTGATTACGTTCGTGCTTATCAAAATGGCTATCGGGGTGATGGAGTTATCTTTGGGCTGAAGTTTTTAAATGTCTTTGAATAATTAGAATCCAAACACATCATAACCAAAACGGATGAGTGTTCCGATAACTACAATTAAAAAAAAGACACGAATGAATTGATTCCCTTTTTTGATGGCCAACTTGGCTCCTAACCAGCCTCCGCAAGCATTACAAACAGACATAGGAACCGCTATGGTCCAAATGATTTTTCCTTTTAAAACAAAAAGAAAAATAGAACCAAAATTGGTAGCCAAATTCACCATCTTGGCATTGGCGGAAGCGTGAAGAAAATCGAAACCCAATAGAGTTACAAAACCTAATACCAAGAAACTACCGGTACCCGGACCTATAAATCCGTCATAAAACCCAATGAATACACTCATAACTACCGCAAAAAGTAATTGCTTTTTTGAAGAATAAGCCTTTATCTGATGGGCACCAAAATCCTTTTTGATAAAAGTATAAACGGCAATCACACTGAGCACTATCAGCAGTAATGGTTTCATAAAATCGTTGTGTACGAGTGTCAGCAGGTTTGACCCTAAAAAAGCCGAAACAAAAGCCACTGCAGCCATGACCGAAAGCAGCTTCCAGTTGATTTCAACGTTTTTGAGGTATTGTCGTGCCGCCAAAGCAGTACCGCTAAAGGATGGTACTTTTAAAGAACCTATTACAGAGGCAACAGCTAAATTAGGCAATAAAATCATAGCAACCGGGGTTTGAATCAAACCACCACCACCCACAATAGCATCAACAAAACCCGCAAAGAAAGCGGCCAGACAAAGTAGTATTATGACGTATGGTTCCATATTTTTTTTTGAAAATGAAAAGAGGCACTATCAGCGCCTCTATATTTATTCTTGTCTATCTTCTATTATCCTAGAACTATACTCTCACAATATTAGCTCCCAGTGCCCGAAGTCTTTCATCAATACGCTCGTATCCTCTGTCTATTTGCTCAATATTTTGAATAGTAGATGTTCCTTTAGCGGAAAGCGCGGCTATCAACAATGAAATTCCTGCGCGGATATCCGGCGAAGACATGGTAGTAGCTTTCAACTGCGATTTGAAATCATGTCCCATAACCACCGCTCGGTGCGGATCGCACAACATAATTTTGGCTCCCATATCAATCAGTTTGTCTACAAAGAACAAACGGCTTTCAAACATTTTTTGGTGGATCAACACATCTCCGTTAGCCTGAGTAGCCACAACCAATACGATACTCAACAAATCAGGTGTAAATCCGGGCCATGGCGCATCGGCAATGGTTAAGATTGAACCATCGATATCGGTTTTTACCGTATAGCCTTTGGTATGTGCCGGTATGTAAATATCATCTCCTTTTTTTTCAAGGGTAATTCCCAACTTTCTGAATACATTCGGAATTACTCCCAAATTTTCCCAACTCACATTTTTAATGGTAATCTCACTGCGGGTCATAGCTGCAAGACCAATCCAAGAGCCTATTTCAATCATGTCCGGAAGAATTCTGTGCTCACAACCGCCCAGTTTTTCCACACCTTCAATGATTAACAAATTAGAACCAACTCCTTTGATTTTGGCCCCCATAGAATTCAGCATTTTGCACAATTGCTGCAAATACGGTTCACAAGCAGCATTGTAAATGGTGGTAGTCCCTTCGGCTAAAACGGCTGCCATTACTATATTGGCTGTTCCGGTAACCGATGCTTCATCAAGCAACATATAGGTTCCTTTCAAACGACCTTTCGATTCTACTCCATAAAAATGATCCTCTCTTTCGTAACGGAATTTGGCGCCCAAATGGATGAAGCCCTCAAAGTGAGTATCCAAACGACGACGTCCGATTTTGTCACCACCCGGTTTCGGAATGTATCCGCAACCAAAACGAGCCAAAAGCGGACCAACAATCATGATTGATCCTCTCAAACTTCCTCCTTCTTTTTTGAACGCTTCTGTTTTTAAATAATCGATGTTTACCTCATCGGCTTGGAATGTATAATCACCGGGACCGTTTTTCTGAATTTTAACACCCAAATTACCTAATAAAACAATAAGTTTGTTGACATCAATAATATCCGGAATGTTGGTAATCCTTACTTTTTCTGAGGTTAATAATGCCGGACATAAAACTTGTAACGCTTCATTTTTAGCACCTTGCGGATGAACATCTCCTTTTAGTTGGATGCCACCTTCTATTTTAAAAGTTCCCATTTTTTGTAATTATAAAATCGTGAATTGCGAATCACGGCTGGCACGAAATAAATTAAAATCCAACCCTGCAATTCTTAACTATTTCTGATTGTTGTTATTTTTCTGAAAATTCTTTTTGCCGTTTTTATTCTTGTTGGATTTACCGTTGTTGTTTTGTTGCGGCATGTTTTTGTTTGACATTTTTTTGTTAGTACGCATCAAATCATTGGTGTTCAGCAACTCTTCTGTGCTTTGCAACAAATTCAACTTGCCTCCCGACAATTCAAACAAATGTTCAAAAATTACGGTATCGGTCACCGTATCTTTATTCCAACTCAGGTATGATTTTTTCATGTGGTTGGCAATGACTTTTACCAAAGCATTCTTCATTTCGCCTTCTTCCCAACTGTTGGCCACGTCAATCATGTATTTGATATTATTGCCGTAAAAACGATACTTAGGGTTTTTTTGCGGATAAGCTAATCGTTCCGGTTTAAGATGAATTACATCTTTACTCGGAATCGGATATGGCGAATCGACGTCTAATTTAAAATCAGACATGATAAAGATTTGATCCCAAAGTTTATGCTGAAAATCGGGCACATCGCGCAAATGCGGATTCAAACTTCCCATCACCTGAATGATGTATTTTGCCGCTTTGTTGCGTTCTTCCCTGTCTTGGATTAAAGTAGCCTGATCAATCAACTTTTGCAGATGGCGCCCATACTCAGGAATAATCAAATGCGGTCTTTCGGCATTATATTCTAAATGATGAACCACATCATTGGCATTTTCTTTAATATATTTTTCAGCCATCATAATGAAATTATCCCTTCTATGTTTGAAACTTCAATGTATTTCTCTACCACATGATCCGGGGTTTCCATCATTACATTCACAGAAATACTGGTATATTTTCCGGTTTTTGATTGTGTAGTTTGGATTACGGCTCCCATATTATCAAAGGCGTTTTCTACTTCTTCGACCTTTTTAGGATCCGTAGGTACAATAAACTTGTACAGGTATTCGCTTGGCCAATCTGAAGTGTTATTCAACTCTTCACGCAAGCGGATGTAAAATTCTGTCGTCTTCTTATCCATTTATTCAAAATAAAAGCAAATATACAGTATTGATTTCAGATATCGGAATTAGGAATCCACGATTTAAAAAAAATCAGCATCATCAGCAAAAAATAAAAGTCAAAACACTTTCGGTATTCTAATTTGTTTCAATAAATTTGCGCCTTATTTCAAAAAAAAACTTGAAAAAAGAGCTGATAGTCATAACCGGTGGTCCGGGCACGGGAAAAACCACAATCATCGATACACTTATCGAACAGGGTTATGCGTGTTTTCCCGAAATTTCCCGTCAGGTGACTATGGAAGCCAAAAAACAGGGAATTGAACAATTATTTCTGGAAAAACCACTACTGTTCAGCGAACTATTACTCGAAGGCAGAAAAAAACAACACCAGCAAGCACTTCAGGATCAAGCCGAAATTGTATTCTTAGACCGCGGTATTCCTGATATTTTAGCCTACATGCATTACATAGGCGACAGCTACCCTTCTTTTTTTGACCAAGCAAGTAAAGACCATAAATACTCTAAAATTTTTGTATTGCCACCTTGGGAAGAAATCTACGAAAGTGATGAAGCCCGCTACGAAAATTTTGAACAGGCCAAACTTATTTTCGCTCATTTACTCGAAACATACCAAAAATACGGGTACGAATTAATTGAAGTTCCCAGAGGAACAGTAGAAGAACGCGTTGAGTTCATCTTAAACCAACTGGCATAATTACACTTTTTGTGTAACTCAGAGCCGATTCTTTTTTCTATTTTTATCCAAAATCCGAATTAGTTGCTAATTCCTAACGAACCTTTCAACATTTGAATACAGCTCTGGAAATACTCCAAAAGTATTGGAAACACGATGCTTTCCGCGAACCACAGCAAGCCATTATCCATTCGGTGATGGATGGAAATGACACGCTTGCCCTAATGCCGACGGGTGGCGGAAAATCGATTTGTTTTCAGGTACCTGCGTTAATGCAAAGCGGTATCTGTTTGGTTATTTCACCGCTCATTGCTTTGATGAAAGACCAAGTCAAGAATCTGCAGAACAAAGGTATTAAAGCCATTGCACTTACCGGAGGAATTCATCAGGATGAAATTATCGATTTATTAGACAATTGTCAGTTTGGCAATTATAAATTCCTGTACCTTTCACCCGAACGTTTACAGAATGATTGGATTTTGGAACGCATCAAAAACCTTCCGATTAAACTGATTGCTGTTGACGAAGCACATTGTGTGTCGCAATGGGGCCATGATTTCAGGCCCGCCTATTTAAAAATTGCTCAACTGAAAGAGTATTTTCCTAAAGTCCCTTTTATGGCTTTGACAGCTTCGGCCACACCCAGAGTCAAAGAAGACATTATAGCACAGTTAAAGCTGAATAAACCGCAAATTTTCTCAAAATCTTTTTACAGAGAAAACCTTGCTTATATGGTTTTTGAAACCGAAGACAAACTCCATCTTTTACAACAAATCCTGAAAAAAAATCCGCAACCATCCATCATATATGTCACCAACAGAAAGTCTTGTCTGGAAACCGTAAATCAACTGGAAACCATGGGTTTTACAGCAACATATTACCATGGCGGACTAACCCACAAAGACAAAGCTGCTCATATGCAACTCTGGATGGAGGAAAAAGTACAGGTCATGGTAGCCACCAATGCTTTCGGAATGGGAATTGACAAAGCTAATGTCAAAACCATAATCCACTTGCATTTGCCGCAAAACCTAGAAAACTATTATCAGGAATCCGGGCGGGCGGGTCGCGATGGTGAAAAAGCATTTGCAGTAATGCTCAACAATCCTTCGGACGTGTTACATGCCGAAGCACAATTTCTGAGCATTTTGCCCGACAAAGCTTTTTTAAATTTAGCTTTCTCCAAACTCTGCAATTATTTTCAAATAGCCTATGGTGAAGGTATAGATGAACAATTTGGGTTCAACCTGAATCAGTTTTGCATCAAATACAACTTACCGATGCTGAAAACTTATAATGCACTGCAGTTTTTAGACCGTCAGGGAATCATTACCTTGTCACAGGAATTTTCAGAAAAAATCAACATTCAATTCATCATTCCTTCAAAAGAAGTAATTCGATACATGAGTCTCAACCCAAATGATGAAGAAATCATTCTGACGATTTTGCGTACTTATCCCGGAATTTATGACATGCAGACCGCTTTCAATCCGCAGCTCATTGCTAAAAAATCGAACAGCACTGATAACGCGGTACTATCACTGTTGCAAAAACTGAAAGAAAAAAATATCCTTGAAATGATTGCCAAAAACAATGATGCTGCGATAACTTTTAACGAAGTCAGAGAAGACGAGCGCACCATCAACAGAATCTCTAAATATTTAGAGACTCAAAACAAACTGAAGGTTGAGCAACTTCAAGCGGTACTGCATTACAGCAAAGACACCAAAACCTGCAAACAAAAACTGCTGATGGCCTATTTTGGCGAAAGTCTAAACGAAGATTGCGGCATTTGTTCCTACTGCATTACGAAAAACAAACCAACTCAACATCCGGAAACTGTTACTGAAAAAATAATCGAATTACTGAAAATACAGGATTTCAATTCGAGAGATATTCAAAAATTGACCAAATTTCCCAAGGACGATGTTATCTTTGCCCTGCAAAAGCTTTTGGACGATCAAATCATCAGCATTAAACCAAATAATTCATACTCCTTACAATAAAGGATTCATTCCTAAAACAGAGTCAGGATTACTAAATCAATATATAATATATGGAAAAGTTGCGTATTGTTTTCATGGGTACCCCTGAGTTTGCCGTAGGCATTTTAGACACAATTATCAAAAACAACTATGAAGTAGTGGGTGTCATTACTGCTACTGACAAACCTGCCGGCAGAGGACAAAAAATAAAATACTCGGCCGTGAAGGAATATGCCCTAGCACACAACTTAAAACTCCTACAGCCTGTCAACCTGAAAGACGAAACGTTTTTAGCCGAATTACAAAGTCTCAATGCAAATCTGCAGGTAGTGGTTGCGTTCAGAATGTTGCCCGAGGCGGTATGGCGCATGCCAAAATTAGGAACCTTCAATTTACACGCCTCCTTATTGCCAAATTACCGCGGTGCTGCACCTATTAATTGGGCCATTATTAACGGAGAAACCAAAACCGGAGTAACTACATTCTTTATAGACGATAAGATAGATACAGGCGCCATGATTCTTAGTAAAGAAATTGAAATCGGTTCAGAAGAAAACGCAGGCGAACTTCACGACAAATTAATGAAGCTAGGGAGTAAAGCAGTAACAGAAACTTTGACAATGATTGAAAGAGGTGTGGTCAATACAACCATACAAATAGACAATCCGGAAATCAAAACAGCCTACAAACTCAACCGTGAAAACTGTAAAATCGACTGGACAAAATCGGTTGCCGAAATTCACAATTTAATTCGCGGCTTATCTCCCTATCCGGCAGCTTGGTGTATCTTTAAGGATAATGGTGAAGAATGGAATGTCAAAATTTACGCGGCACAAATTATTCCTGAGCATCATTCGTTCAAAACCGGTCAAATCATTACCTCTAAAAAAGAAATTAAAATTGCAGCAAAAGATGGTTTTATTCAAATATTGAGTCTGCAACTTCCGGGAAAGAAAAAAATGCAAGCTCAGGAACTGTTAAACGGTGTTGCCTTTTCGGAAAAAGCTCAGGCAGAATAAGGTCTGAAGCGATTTTTAAACACAAAAACACGATAAAAAGCATTGGTTTATCAACAAATAAATCAAGTTATCAACAAAATTTTGAAAAAAACACGAAAACGCTTGCACAGTAAGCAATTCCTATTAAATTTGTTATCATTAACAAAATGTTTAACCAACAATTAATAACTAACATTATGAACAAATCAGAATTAATCGATGCAATTGCAGCTGACGCTGGAATCACAAAAGCAGCTGCTAAACTAGCTTTAGAATCATTTTTAGGAAATGTGGGCGGTACCTTGAAAAAAGGTGGAAGAGTATCTTTAGTAGGTTTTGGTTCTTGGTCAGTATCTAAAAGAGCTGCCAGAGAAGGAAGAAATCCACAAACTGGTAAGACTATCAAAATTGCTGCTAAAAATGTAGTTAAATTCAAAGCTGGTGCTGAATTAGACGGAGCAGTAAACTAATAATTAGTTCTTCTGATATACATAATCCATCCTGAGAAACCGGGATGGATTTTTTGTTTTTTGTTAAAATCATTTGGATTTTTAATTTTTTTTTACCAACTTTAGTAAAAAATTATCACAATGATCTCAGAAAAATTAGAAAAAGGTCAATTATTAATAGCCGAACCGTCCATTATTGGCGATTTGTCTTTTAACCGATCTGTAATTTTATTGGCCGATCACAACAAAGAAGGTTCTGTGGGTTTCATCCTCAACAAACCTCTGAAATACGCCATACGGGATTTGCTCCCGGAGATCAATTCAAAATTTAAGATATACAACGGCGGCCCTGTTGAACAGGATAATCTTTATTTCATACACAACGTCCCGCATTTAATCCCCAACAGTGTCGAAATATCGAACGGTATATTTTGGGGAGGCGATTTTGAGCTCACTAAAGATTTGATTAACTCAGGCATCATCAAGAAAAAGAATATTCGTTTCTTTTTGGGATATACCGGTTGGGATGCTGAACAACTCGAAAACGAAATGCACGCCAGTTCTTGGATACTGTCTAAAAACATTTATAAAAACAACATTTTAGGCAAATCGTCGGCTCATTTCTGGAAAGAAAAAATTATCGAGTTAGGTGGGGAGTACCTCATTTGGTCAAACGCTCCCGAAAACCCTATACTGAATTAAGCTACTATCAATGCATTCAGCTGCTCCACTAACTTTTTAGATAACGAGACTTCAAATTCCTTTTTGCGGTATTTCGTTATAGGTTGAATTCCCGTGATAACATTTGTTATAAACAACTCATCCGCTTTTTGCAAATCAAACGGCGAAACGGATTCTTCCGACACCACAAGATTATCTGTATTTTTAGCCAAAGCCATCACCTGCTTTCTCATTATACCATTCAAACAACCTTCTGTAAGTGGCGGTGTAATTAATTTGTCACCCATCAACATAAAAAGATTACCATTAATCGCTTCCACTACATTCTTATCTTCGTTAATCAGCAAACAAGAATCCAATTGATTTTCTTTTGCAAAAATACCCGCGGTAATATGAATGATTTTAGTATTGGTTTTGAGTGTGGAAATCAATTGTTTTGACACCGAAAAATCTTTGTATAAATCAACTTCAAAAGAAGATTCTGAAAGTACATAAGCCTTATTTTTCAATTCAGAAGCTGTAATCGCGAACGAAACCGAATTGTCCGATGGAGTGTAAAATCCGCCTTCATTTCTGAAAACCGTCAATCGGACACGAGCAGATTCGAGTAAATTTTGAGTTCTGACTAAGTCTAAAATCTGCGCCTCTAAATATTCCATGGTAAACGACATCGGGATTTCCATACGAACAATTCGCATAGAAGCCATCAATCTGAAATAGTGATCTTCAAAGAATAAAATTGTATTGTTTACAATTTTCAAAGTTTCAAACACACCGTCACCATACAGAAATGAACGATTTGAAACGCGTATTTGTAAATCAGAATCCTGAATAGTACCGTTAAAATTTACCATAAAAAAAGTCCCGTTTTAAGCGGGACAAATATAAGGCAATAATAAGTATTTATATAGAACCAATGACGTGTTTTAGGTCCGAAATTTGATTTTCCCACAACAATTTAGCTTCATCAATTTCATTCTCTTCGGCAAAATCAACAACCATCAACGACACATCTTTAGTAATCTCGTCTTCTAAGATTCGCAGCTCAAAATAATAATCGGTATCTTTTTTGGCGTCATCCACCCATTTGAATTTTACTTTTTCCCCGGTTTTTTTTGAGGCCAAACGAGCATTTTCTTCAGTATCATTCCAAATAAACGTAAAAAATTCACCTCTTGAATTCACATTATCAGCAAACCACTCCTGCAATCCGGAAGGCGTTGATATGTACTGATATAGCAATTGAGGGGATGAATTTAAAGGAAACTCAAGCTCATAACGAATTTTACTATCCATAGTCACAATAATTTTTTGGAAATATATAGAATATAAAATCAATATAAAAACGTTTTTTAAAAATAAAAAAAATAAGTGTTTTAAGTTTGCAACCCTAAATTTAAATTTTATATTTGCACCCGCATTCAGGGAATATTACTTATTGGCGAGGTAGCTCAGTCGGTTAGAGCGCAGGATTCATAACCCTGAGGTCGGGAGTTCAAATCTCCCTCTCGCTACAAATAGAAAGGTTTGGAGACTTCCAAACCTTTTTTCTTTTTCTGCAAACACACTTCTGCTTTTCTCTTTACATAAATTACTGATATTCAAACAACGACAAAAAACCATTAAGCAAAATAAATTTAATTTTTTTGTAAGATTTTTATATATTAAATTATTTATATAATGCATTTTGTCGATTATTTTATGCTTTTTATCGATTATTTGAAATGACTTTTTACTTTTGAAATGTCAAATAATCAAATGAAGCATTGTTTCTTCATTTAAATAATAAATCATAAACCCCCCGAGTTATGAAAAATTTATTACTTAATTTAAAGAAAAACTATGGGCTTGCTCTTATACTCCTACTAAGTGTAATAACAAATGGTCAAATCAGTTCACAAAACTGCACATCTACAGGAATCTTCACAAGATCTTTGTGGCACACCCAAATAAAAGAATCAAACACAACAGAAGCGGCTGCGGTTATTACTTCCATATCCAGCAACAGTGTTACTCACAACATCTATTTCAATCCGACAGTTAACTTTATCAACAACTATAACCTGTCTTGCCAGCCTTTTAATAACAATGCCCCTAATTGGGTATTCCGAAATGTAAACAACAGTAGATTTTGGATAGGAAGAAGTAAAAACTATAACTGCAACTCAAACGAAAAAGTTGTCAACAAAACTGATTTCAACAAAAGAAAAAGCGACGCAAAAGAAAGTTCTTTAGCTTTAAAGTACGGCGTTACTCTGGGTAAAAACGGCATCGCCCAAAATTATGTCGATTCAAACGGCACAGTCGTATGGAATGCAACTGTCAATTCGGGCTTCAATTATAATATTGCCGGAATCGGAAGAGATGATGTTTCAAATTTATATCAAAAACAATCCACCAGCTCCAATACAAATCCAGTAATAACTATCGGATTGGGAAGCATTGATTTGACAAACACTGCCAATACCAACACTTTTGGCAGTGACCGACAATACCTTGTTTGGGGAGATAATAACGGGACTATGAATGACTCGGGTAAGGATTTGATAATTACTTTTGGCGGTAGTTCAAATGTTACAACCACGACCGACTTGCCCAACAAAAAATGGAAAATTGTTGAAACCGGAGGTGATATCGGAACTGTTAAAATTGCTTTAGCTACTTCAGATTTAGCCCAACTTCCGGCTTTAGCAGGCAACGATGCTTATGTGATGATTGTTGCCGGCGATGAAGCTTTTACTACCAATGTAGGAACCGTTTTTTTAACCACAAACGGAACCAAACAGGAAGCAACTTATGACTTTGATGGGGTTCAATATTTCACTTTTGGTGTGGCTCACGAAACAGTTCTTTCCAGAAGCTTGGATTTTAACGGCACTGACAATGTAGTAAAAACAGATAACCACAACAATCTGTCCGCTTCATTTTCAATCATGTTCTGGATTAAACCGGAAGGAGCAAACAGTTTATCAAATGACAGAACCATTGCAGCCAAACACGACGGCACAACAGGTTTCAGAATGTACTTATCCTCAGACAATAAAATCAACGCATCATGGTCGGGCGGAACCGGCATTACCTCAAGTGTTGCTTTGCCCAATTCGGAATGGCACAACATAGCTGTTACTTATAATGGTTCAAACATCAAATTGTATATCGACGGGGTTTTAGACACTACCGTAACATCGGCAGCGCCAACAACCAATACAGCTAGTTTTTCTATAGGCGCTGAATACCGGAGTAAATCCGTTACCACCAACCACTTTAAGGGTGGCATCGATGAATTCAGACTTTGGAATAAAGCCTTATCACAAGCGCAAATCCGATTCATCATGAACCAGGAAATCCAACAAAACGGCACTAAAACAATCGGAAAAATACTACCGAACAACCTTACCAAAAACGATATCAGTACTTTAAATTGGACTTCATTGGACACTTACTATTCGATGAACTCCTTCATCGGTACTCATATAAATGATGATTCAAACAACAGTCATCGCGGCAATATTTTGAGTTTGGGAAATTTAACTGTAGAACCTCAAACCGCCCCTATGCCCTATCAAACTGCGGCAGATGGGCTTTGGTCAGACAATTCTACATGGGTAAATGGAAATTCTCAAGCCGTGCCATACAGTCTTTCTATTATTGACGGATCCACTCCTATAGATTGGAACATCGTCAGAACATCGCATAACATTACAACAACGGGAAATAAAGTTGTGATGGCATTGGATGTAGACAGCAATACTTTATCGGTTAACAATGACTCCAAAATCCAAGTATCTCATTACTTGAAAATAGACGGGAAAATCGACTTAACAGGCAAATCACAATTGATTCAAACCAACAACAGCGATTTAGACCCTGCAAGTTCCGGTTCATTAGAACGAGACCAGGAAGGGCAATCCAACAGATTCAATTACAATTACTGGTCTTCACCTGTGAGTTCAATCAACTCTTCTACCATTAATCATGGGTTTACTATAGCGGGAGTAATGAAAGACGGCACAAACCCTAACAACATTCAAAACATTAACTGGACTAGCGGAATCGATAGCGCTCCAACCAGTCCCATTACATTGAGCAGTTATTGGATATTTAAATTTCAAAACCAAAACAACAGCGCTGCCAACTGGATTCAAGTAGGACAAAACGGAACGTTGCTTCCGGGTCAGGGATTTACCTTAAAAGGGAGCAATACCGATGCAATACATCAAAATTACACCTTCATCGGAAAACCGAATAACGGAACCATTACCTCATACGTTGGTCCAAACAATCTGAATCTTTGCGGAAACCCATATCCCTCTGCCATTGATGCCAATGATTTTATTAACGACAACATTAACACCATCACGGGAACACTGTATTTTTGGGAACACTATGCTACAAACTCATCCCATCTTACCATCCAATATCAGGGAGGTTACGCAACACGTACATTAGTTGGAGGCACACCTCCGGTTTCACCATCGGGAGTGAGTGGTTTGGGTTCAAGTTCAAAAATGCCAAACCGATACATCCCTGTCGGACAAGGATTCTTTGTAACCGGTTCGGCTACCGGAGGAAACATTGTATTCAATAACAATCAAAGAACCTTTATAAAAGAAAACAGCAGCAATTCGTATTCTTTATTTAAAGTTTCTAACGCGACAACCACTGATACTTTCAGCCATGAATTTGACAATCGCAACGATAGTTTTACTGAAGAACCATTCATGAAATTAAGATTAGGATTCAATTCTCCGGACGACTATCACCGACAAATCTTAATCGGTTTCATGAATCAATACGCCACATCCGGATTGGATAAAGGTTACGATGCCATCAGTATGGACAACCCGTCTATGGATATGTATTTCATAAACAACAATAATAAATTAAATATCCAAGGCGAAGGATATTTTAATGAAAATAACATTTATCCGTTAGGCATAAAAACAGCAACTGCCGGAGTCGTAAAGTTTGTTATTGACGACAAAGAAAACATTGAACCCAATCAGGAAATTTACATCCACGACAATGTAACCGGTATATACAACAGCATACAAAACCAAGCTTTTGAAATCAATCTGCCGGCAGGTACCATAGAAAACCGATTCTCCCTTCGTTTCAAAAGAACCGATGCATTAGGAGTAAATCAAAGTGAAATATCAAACGGAATTGCTATAACACATTTACAAACGACAAAAACAATCAGCATTCAAAACACAACTACCGATACCACTATAAAATCAGTGCAGTTGTATAATTTGCTTGGACAAAATATACTGACATGGAAATTAGATGACCGTAATCAAACCAACATTTTGTTACCAACCACTAATCTCAGCACCGGAGCTTACATTGTAAAAGTGTTATCAGACAAAGGCGAGGTTTCTAAAAAGATTTTGGTAAAATAACATCCTTTACACAACATAAAAATCTTCTTTTATGAGGAGTTTTTCAGTTGTAAAATTGGCATTGTACCATCATCAAAAATATGTAATCTTTTTACCTGTATAAAATAAAATTAAATGTATTTTATCGATTATATAAATCTGTTTATCGACAATTAAGTTTAAATACTTTAGATTTGAAATATTAAAAATTTGAAGCCGAATTTAAACTTCATTTAAATAATAAATCACTAATTAAAGCCCCAAGCTATGAAGAATTTATTACTTAAATTACAAACCTACTATGTCTTATTCGGGATACTATTGACCGGATCAATCGGGTACAGTCAAAACAAATCACAAACCTTTTCAGGTTCCGGTACGTTTACCGTTCCTGCCGGCGTGACGCAACTCACAGTTGAAGCTTGGGGAGGAGGCGGAAAAGGAAGTACTCTTACGACCAACATAGGCGGTGGCGGTGGCGGTGGTGGTGCCTACATGAAAGGAATCATTAACGTAACTCCTTCCACCACTTACACAGTAACAGTCGGAACAGGAAGTTCAACCACCGCCGCAGGTGGGGATTCCTGGTTTAACAACAGTACAACCATCATTGCAAAAGGAGGCTCAAGTGCTGCAGACAACTCTTCTATAGGGGCTATAGGAGGTATTGCCACGGCTGCTTGCATCCCATGTACTTCATTTGTTTCTTATAATGGAGGAAATGGCGCTAATGGTTCGGGCACTACTTATGGCGGAGGTGGAGGCTCTTCAGCAGGTAATACTCAGGCAGGAAACTCGGCTACATCAGCAACGGGAGCAACCGCTCCAACCAATGGCGGAAATGGTGCCAACGGAAGAAGTACAACCCAAGGAAACGGAACTGCAGCCACCGGACTTGGAGGCGGAGGCGGAGGTGCATTGCGCACCTCATCCAATACCAGAAATGGAGGAAATGGTGCAAACGGTCAGGTAGTCATCAGCTGGGATGAAGCCGAAATCAATATCACCGGAAACGCTGTCTCCATAGCAGACGGAGATATAACTCCATCTACCACTGACGCGACTGATTTTGGTTCGGTAGCAGTAGCTTCAGGAACCATTACTAAAACATATACCATTCAAAATACCGGAACGGTAACCCTTACCTTGGGAACCATCACTCTTAGCGGTGCTAATGCTGCTGATTTCAGCATCACAACTTATCCGGGTACTTCAATCGCTCCCGGCGGAAGTACTACTTTTACACTTTCGTTTGACCCAAGTGCCGGTGGAACCCGAAGTGCAGTTGTTTCTATAGTAAACAGTGACAGCGACGAAAACCCATACGACTTTGCCATACAGGGAACAGGGTTGGAACAGGAAATAGACATCAGAGGCAATGGTGTTTCTATAGTAGATGGCGATACCACACCTTCTACAACAGACTGGACTGATTTTGGTTCAACCAACCCAACAAGAACCTACATTATTTACAACACAGGAACAACCGATTTGACCATAGGAACACTATCGTTAAGCGGAACAAATCCGGGTGATTTTGCCATAACCACAGCACCAAACAGCATTGTGGCACCGGGCACCAGCACCATGTTTACAGTAACCTTTACACCAAGTGCGGCTGGTGTACGTTCGGCCACCATATCTATCATAAACAATGACAGTAATGAAAATCCGTATGATTTTAAAATACAAGGTACCGGAGTAGCGCCTAACATGACCGTAAAAGGAAACAATGTTGCTATTAGCGACGGCGATACTACTCCAACCATTACCGATTGGACCGATTTCAATTCAACCAACATCTACTCTCCGATTACCAGAGTATATACCATTGAAAACAGTGGGAATTTGGCTTTAAATTTAACAGGAACTCCAATTGTCAGCATATCGGGGAGTACTGATTTTACCATCAGTATGCAGCCGGCTTCAACTGTACAGCAGAACAATGCGGTAAGTTTTACCGTTAGTTTTTCACCAACAGTTGTCGGCATAAAAACGGCGGATATAAGCATAGCCAATAACGACAGTGGAGCCGGGAAAAACCCATATACGTTTAGAGTAACCGGAACTGCTGTACAAACATTCATTGACAGCGATGGTGACGGAGTGTTTAACAACGTAGACAATGACGATGACAATGATGGTATTCCCGATTATATTGAACAAAGCTACGCCTCTGGTTCGGTGTTGAGCGCACAAGTGCAAATCACCTTACTGAATGAAACTTTTGGTGCCGGCACCGGAAGATCTCGAATCAACTCTTTTGTTCCAACAGCGTCTACCACTTATTGTTATGAAGACGGAACAACGGCTCAGGCTACCGATGAATGCGATACTGTTCTGGATTTGAACGACGGACAATATACCGTAAACAGCATTGCAGGAACCACAGCTGTGGCTTCGTGGGCACCAAGCTATTGGTACCAAGGGCCTGACCATACACCTTCAGACACTAACGGCCGTATGGCTTTGTTCAATGCAACGAACAATATTACTGATGAATTTTACAGAACCATCATTCAGGGGGTAATTCCGAATGCTCCTCTAACCTATAGTTTTTATGTACTGAATTTGGACCGAACCGATGCCCCCGGAATTGCCACAAGAAACCGTCCGAATCTGACGGTAGAATTTCGCGATTTGAGCAACAATTTAATCAGTACGCTCAACACCGGTAATATCCCTCCAACCTCAGCTGCTAATCCAACGGGGGATTGGTATCAATTCTCGTCTTCCTTTACCCCTACGACCACCGGCTTTTCTATTGTTTTTAAAAACAACCAACCCGGCGGATTAGGAAACGACTTAGCCCTTGACGACATTAAAATCATTCAAACTATCACCGATACAGACCAAGACGGTATAGGCGATGTATACGATTTAGACTCCGATAACGACGGGATTGGCGGAATCATTGAAGATGGCTGGGCCGCATTAAGCAACGGTAAAGACCGCATGGACTTATCCCCTTCTGTTTGGATTGATGCTGACGGCGATGGTTGGCACGATACCGTTCAGGCATGGTATGCCGCCCATGGACCCGCTAATTTTGATGGCGATGCCGTACCCAATTATATCGACTTAGATTCGGATAACGATTCGCTTTTTGATGTAGATGAAGCCGGAATTTACAATGGAGACGGCGATGTGAACGGTGATGGCGAAGGCGAAGGTGCTGACCCCGATGCGGATGGAATTGTAGGCATCTTTGATACGCTTTCAGGTTATGGGAATTCGGGTAAAGCATTGCCGGTGAATTCATACGGAGCTGCAAATCCGGATTATTTGAACGTCATGTCTAAACCGGGTGTTTATGACATTTCAACAACATTATATGCCAGTTTAGATGCTAATAATGACGGAATAATTGACGGCACAACCGATGCTGACCGTGACGGAATTCTGGATGCTTTTGATACCAGTATAACCGTTTATGGTTCGCCGAGAGATTTAAACCGAAAACTCCTGCTGGACTTTGACGGAAGAAATGATTATGCCGAAAAAACAGCTGTTTTGGGAGGCCTGGCCAACGCTTCCATCATGGCTTGGATTGATTTAAACCCGGCGTTCAATGCTGAAGGTGTAGTAGTGGGCCAGGATAAATTTCACCTGAAAATCAACAGCAATAAAAAACTTGCGGCTACCGTTAACGGAACTACACTAACCTATAACACGGCCTTAAACACTGCACAATGGTACCACGTTGCTGCCGTATACGGAGGCGGTTCGTTAAAACTCTACCTCAACGGGAATTTAGTTGCCACACAGTCTCTATCCGGAAGCATTGCGGCCGATGCCACCAAACTAACATTGGGCAGAAATCCGAACGGAACCGATAAATACTTCAAAGGAAAAATGGATGAAGTAAGAATCTTTAATGTGGCGTTGTCTGACGCACAATTGCAAAGAATGGTGTATCAGGAAATTCAAAACAACAGCTCACAGGTAAGAGGTGCCATCATCCCGAAAGACATTGGTGCACTCCCATTTGCCAACTTGCTGGGGTATTTCAGAATGGATACGTACAAAGACGATATTGTTGACGACTTGACCACTCCGGCTATAGATATCGGAACCGGTATGAAAATGTACAACCATAAAAATATTTATGTGCAACAGGCCCCAATGCCTTTTGTAACCGAACGAGCCGGAACATTTGCCACCGCTGTCAACAGTCCGACCAAAGACATTCGCGGATTGGACATCATGGATCAGGACTGGTCAATCGTTCAGGTAAAACACGACATCACCGAAACGGCCAACAATACCGATTTGGGTATGTTTGTTGATTCGGGCGTAACCATCAACATGAATAATGACACCAAAATTCAAAACGATTGGTACTTACTCCTCAATGGTAAAATTGACTTAAAAGGAAAATCACAGTTGGTTCAGACGGCTGAGAGCGATTTAGAACCAACCAGTTCAGGATACATTGAACGCGACCAACAAGGACAAACCAATAAATTCAATTACAATTATTGGTCATCGCCGGTGAGCAGCATCAACAACAGCAGCATCAACAATGGTTATACTGTAGCAGGCGTAATGAAAGACGGCACCGATGTTGACAACATTCAGGATTTACTTTGGACAAGCGACTTAAACAGTATTGCCACCACCCCAATTACCTTGAGCAGCTATTGGATTTTTAAATACCAAAACCTCAATAACAACTATTACAATTGGGAGGCGGTTGGGCCAAATGGTTCTTTGCTTCCGGGACAAGGCTATACCTTGAAAGGCAGCAACGCTTTAACCCCGACTCAAAACTATACATTCGTCGGCAAACCCAATAATGGAACCATAACCTCGACTGTTTCGGCTAATAATTTAATTCTTTGCGGAAATCCTTATGCCTCTGCTATCGATGCTAATGCTTTTATAACAGACAATAGTACTGCCACTACCGGAACCCTTTATTTTTGGGAACACTACAGCACCAACAGTTCGCACGTAACCGTACAATACCAAGGAGGGTATGCCACACGCAGCCTCGTAGGAGGAACTCCGCCTGTAGCCCCTGCGGGCATCAGCGGTTTGGGTTCGAGCAGTAAAACTCCGGGCAGGTTCATACCGGTGGGCTCAGGCTTCTTCGTATCGGGTTCTGCTACCGGAGGAACAATCACGTTCAACAACAGTCAAAGACTTTTTGTAAAAGAAGAAGACTCACAATCCAATACCTTATTCAGAACGGCCAATCCTACGGTCAGCAAAAAGAGCAAAACTTTTGACAACAGTGAAGATGTATATGTAGAAGATGATTTCATGAAACTCCGATTGGGCTTTACTTCGAGCGATAATATGCACCGTCAGATTTTGATAGGTTTTATGAACGAAAAGGCCACTTCAGGAATTGATGTAGGATATGATGCCGTGAGTCTCGAAAATTTATCCAATGATATGTACTTCATCAACGGAACAGCCAAATTGAATATTCAGGGCGAAGGCTATTTTAACCATGCCAACATTTATCCGTTGGGCGTTAAAAATGCAACTGCCGGAAACGTGACTTTTGCTATTGACGGCAAAGAGAACTTTCCGCAGAGCCAAAAAGTATTCATTTATGACAATGTGACCAAAAAATACAACAATATCAAATCGGAACCTTTCACTATTGCACTACCGGCGGGAACGATAGAAGATCGTTTTTCGTTGCGCTTTAAAAACGGAAACGGCAATGGAAACGGCAATCAAAACCGAATGGAACATGCCATAACCGTGAGCAACATCAGTGACACCAAAACCATTACCATTACCAACGGAATGCCGGAAATTGAGGTCAAATCGGTACTGTTGTACAACATGATTGGTCAGCAGGTAGCCGCCTGGGATGTAGAACAGCAGGATCAAACCAATATTGAACTTTCTACGAGCGGACTGACGACCGGTGCTTACATTGTAAAAGCCATTACCGATGATGGTGAAATCAACAAAAAAATTCTAGTTAATTAATATAAAAATGCCTTACCGAAAAACTCCCACTGGCTGGGAGTTTTTTATTTTTTGCCCATAATGAGCTCTTTCAGCAGGGCGTTTTCGAGGGTAAGTTTATTGATTTCGGCGGCCTGTTGTGCCAGTAAAGCATCCTTATCCGAAACCAGTTGGGGGTTATACGTATACTCTCGCGGCAGGGCATTGGCAATATCCATAAAAAAATTGTGCTTCGTGGCCTTACAAAGACGCATCAGGGTTTGGCAATGAATATACTGCCGCTTTTCGTAGGCATAAATGGCCGTGTTGGGAGTTCCCATTTGCTTGGCGACCTCGGTTCTTACCAGGCGATGCGCATCAATATACTGCTTGATTAGGTTTCCGATGTGTACTGAAGTTTCCATAACAACTGATTCTTTGGAGTTTATCAGACTAAATTACGAAAAAAAGTACACCCATTACGTTAATACAGAATAATTTCTATCGGATTATATCTTCATTACATCAACATATAAATATTTCTGCCAGATTATACCCCTATGATGTCAGCACATAAATACTTCTGCCGGATTATACTTTTCTTATAGTCAGCACAAAAACAGTTCATCCTGATTATATGTTTACAGGAAATTTGCATAATTTTTTCCGACAGCTTATACGAATCGTCGCTATTGCAGCTTTTGCAACAAATCGGCAAGGGACAGTTGCGCTTGTTCGCCTGAATTTAGGTCTTTCAGGGTAAACCAATCGCCGGAGATTTCTTTAACCACAAAAGGAATGTTTCGGCGTTCGGCGTGTTTGAACTGCTTATCAATCTTCGCAGCATCCGGATAAAGTTCGGTTTTGATGTTGTGGCTTCGCAACACAGCTATGGCTTTCATGGCTTCAAATGCTTGGCCTTCGCCAAAATTCAAAAACAACACTTTAGTGGATGTAGTCACCGTTTCGGGGAAGAGGTTTAATTCTTCGAGCACCAAATAAATGCGGTCTAAGCCAAAAGAAATCCCCACACCGCTCATGTTTTTCAGCCCGAAAATTCCGGTCAAATCATCGTAGCGTCCGCCACCGCCTATAGAACCCATAGCCACACCCGCGGGAGCAGCCACTTCAAAAATGGCTCCGGTGTAGTAATTGAGCCCGCGCGCCAGGGTCACATCTAAATCGAGATAGGCTTTTTGCAAACCTAGTTTTGTTACGTTGTCACAAATGAAACGCAGTTCCTCTATTCCTTTCTTTCCTTCTTCGGAAGCCGAAAGCAGGCCGGAAAGTTTTTCCAGTTTTTCATTTATCGTTCCGGTGAAGTTGAATAACGGCTGTACTTTTTGCAAAGCATCTTCTGAGATGCCTTTTTCGAGCATTTCTTTCTTTACGCCGTCCTCTCCTATTTTGTCGAGCTTGTCTAAAGCCACGGTAAAATCAATCAGTTTATCCGAAGCACCAATCACCTCAGCAATGCCCGACAGTATTTTGCGGTTGTTGATTTTGATGGTTACGCCGTTCAGTCCCAATTGGGCAAAAACAGCATCATAAAGCTGCACCAATTCTACTTCCTGCCATAAAGAGGTTGAACCTACCACATCGGCATCGCATTGGTAAAACTCTCTGAATCGCCCTTTTTGCGGACGGTCAGCACGCCAAACCGGTTGGATTTGGTACCGCTTAAACGGAAACTCAATTTCTCCCTGGTGCTGCACTACATAACGGGCAAACGGCACGGTAAGGTCATAGCGCAGGGCTTTTTCGGAAATCTTTCCGGTAAGTTTTTTGTAGTTTATAGTTTGCAGTTCCTCAGCAGGTACTTTATCTAAATAATCACCTGAATTCAATATCTTAAAAATCAAACGGTCTCCTTCTTCGCCGTATTTCCCCATCAGAGTATCGGAGTTTTCAAACGAGGGTGTTTCTATGGGCTGGTAACCAAATCGCTCAAAATGCGAACGCATCACAGCAATGATGTAGTTGCGCTTGGAAACCTCTGCGGGTGAAAAATCTCGGGTGCCTTTGGGAATACTGGGTTTTTGTGCCATTTTATTATTACGAATTTAGGAATGAGGATTTAAGAGTTGATTCATTTTACCATAAAAATCACCCTGCAAATATCTAGTTTTTTATGGATTTAAAATAACTATTCTTGTAACAAAAACCGTAAATTCGTGTCAAATTGCCATCATGATTGGATTATTCAGAGAAAACATAAAAATAGCCACCGGTTCAATCAGAACCCAATTGCTGCGCACTATACTTACGATTTTGATTATTGCATTGGGAATTTGGGCCTTGGTCGGAATTCTGACCGTCGTATCGGCCTTGCAGAATACGCTTTCGTCCAATTTTGCCTCGATGGGTTCCAATACATTCAACATCAATCAATACGAAAACACCAACCGACGACATGGCGGGGGTGAAATCGAAAAAATAAATCCTATTATTTCGTACCCCGAAGCAAAAGCCTTTAAGGCTATGTACGACTACCCGATGACGCATACTTCGTTATCATTTACGGCCACTACCACCGCCGAAGTTAAGTATGAAAATCAAAAAACCGATCCGGAAATCACGGTAATGGGCGTAGATGATTACTTCCTGACCAACTCGGGTTTGGAGGTTACACAAGGCCGCAGCTTCAACACCTTTGACATTCAAAACAACACCTATTCCTGTATAGTGGGTTCTGATTTTGCCACCAAAGGATTGCTGAAAGACGTGAACCCCATCGGAAAAACCATTTCCGTGAGAGGCGCTAAGT
Organism: Flavobacterium silvisoli; assembly: GCF_004329815.1. GTDB lineage: Bacteria > Bacteroidota > Bacteroidia > Flavobacteriales > Flavobacteriaceae > Flavobacterium > Flavobacterium silvisoli. Next base: position 185,934 of record NZ_SJPE01000003.1, read on the forward strand.
TTAAAGTCATTGGCGTTTTAAAAGAAAAAGGATCCACATTTGGCAACCGCCAGGATTTAAGAATGCTGATTCCCATTCAGGTGGCGCGTTCCATGTTTTCGAAGCCCAACATCAATTACACCATCAGCTCTATGGTAGACAAGACCGAGTTGTTGGATGAAGCCGTTGACCATGCCGTTACCACCATGCGAAAGGTGAGAAAACTGAATCCGGTAGCCGAAAACAATTTCGGAGTTTCAAGAAGCGACGATTTGATTAACAGAATTGCCGAGATTACAGGGGTCTTAAACATATCTGCCTGGATTATTGGCATCATTACCATTTTTGGTTCTTCGATTGCTTTGATGAACATCATGCTGGTATCGGTAACCGAAAGAACCCGTGAAATAGGAGTCAGAAAAGCGTTGGGTGCCAAAAGAAGCACTATTGCTTTTCAGTTTTTTGTAGAAACTTTAATCATAGGACAATTGGGTGGTTTAGTCGGAATCATACTCGGTATCATTACCGGATACCTCATTGCTGTGGCTATTGATTTCAGTTTTGTAATTCCGTGGTTGGCCATCATGGCAGCTGTGATTACCACTTTTATCGTGGCCGTCGTTTCGGGATCATACCCTGCTATAAAAGCATCACAACTCGATCCGATTGAGGCGCTTCGTTATGAATAGAAGGCAGAAGGCAGAAGGCAAAAAACCATCCTGTCATTCCCATAAATGTCTTTCAGCAATTTCACCTCCGAAAAGCCCAAACTTTGCAGGAATTCAACCGTTTCGTTTCCTAAATACTGATTGATTTCAAAATACAATTGCCCTCCGGGTTTCAAATTAATCCGGGCCAGTTCAGCAATTTTTCGATAGAATAGCAACGCGTCATCATCTTCAACAAACAAGGCTAGATGCGGCTCATAATCGAGTACATTAGGATTGATTTCGTTTTTTTCCAAATGACGAACATAGGGCGGATTAGAAACAATAATGTCAAACTGCTGTCCCAAATCTTGGGTATCCAAAATATTTTGCAACATGAAATTAACCTCAACCTTATTGAGCGCTGCATTTTTTTGGGCCGTTGCCAAAGCTTCTTTCGAAACGTCAATGGCAAAAACCGCTGCATTGGGCAAATTCTTTTTCAAACTAATGGGAATGCAACCACTCCCGGTACCAATGTCAAGAATTGTTAGCATATCCGGCGATACCGGATTGGAGTTATTAGTCAAAATTAATGCAACCAACTCCTCAGTTTCCGGTCGGGGAATCAACACCTGTTCATTAACCACAAATGGCAAACCATAGAACTCTGTATTTCCTAAAATATATTGAATAGGCTTGTACTTTTTCAAATCAGCCAAAACACTTTCCCATTGCGAAAGTTGCGAGGCATCCATTTCCATTTCAGGATTGAGCGCCAAATCGATTCTCTTTTTGTGGTGAAAATGTTCCAGGGTGAGGTAAAAGAAACTCTCAATTTCCTTTTCATCATAAAGCGAGGCCAGCTCCCGAAGAAAAATGGCTTTGTACTGTTTAAAAAGCATCTGTCAATTATTAGTTATCCGTTTTCAGTTCTTTCAGCATCCAAATAGGACAAGTGGTATGACCTGTAGCTCCCAAGGGCTCACAAAGGTATTCAAATCCGGCTTTTCGGTATAAATGTTGGGCCGCCAACATTTCGGGTAACGTCTCGAGATAGCATTTTTCGTAACCGAACTCACGGGCTTTGGCCAAACATTTTTGTATGAGTTGAGCTCCAATTCCCTTGCCACGAGCTTCTTTGAGAAAATACATTTTTTGCAGTTCACAGATATTCTCAGTCGAATTTTCTAACGGCCCTACTCCTGCTCCGCCAATGATGCTGTTGTTTTCTTCCACAACAAAATAAACCGACCGTGGCCTGTTGTAAGTCTCGAACATGAAATTGAGTTGAGGATCGGCAAAAGCTGTTCCGGTCTTAGGGTATCCGTCAGCAATAAAAACTTCCCGAATAACAGCAGCCAACTGCTCATTATCGCTCTTTTGAATTTCTCTGATTCGTATGCCTTCCATTCTAAAAGTAATCGCTTATTTTTGTGGGGTGAAGATACAGGAAACGCAAATGACAAACAACAATTAGAACAATAACCTTAAAGCGTTTCAGGAAATAAATGACAACAACCGACCAAACATATATACGACGCTGCATACAATTGGCTAAAAATGGCTTAGGCACAACCTATCCAAACCCGTTGGTAGGCAGTGTCATTGTTCACCAAGGCAAAATCATAGGGGAAGGTTGGCACCGTAAAGCCGGGGAACCTCACGCCGAAGTGAATGCTATAAACTCTGTGAAGGATAAATCACTCTTAAAACAGTCAACCCTTTACGTTTCTTTAGAACCCTGTAGTCATTTTGGCAAAACACCACCCTGTTGCGACTTAATCATCAAACACCAAATTCCGAATGTGATCATTGGCACCGTTGACCCCAACAGTAAAGTAGCCGGAACCGGAATTGCACGACTGGCAGCAAACAACATCAAGGTTACTGTTGGCGTTTTAGAGGCCGAATGCAACGAACTCAACAAACGTTTTTTTACTTTTCACAACAAGCAACGGCCATACATCATACTAAAATGGGCTGAAAGTTCAGATGGTTTCATTGCCCCTCTAACCAAAGACAAACAGGAACCGGTATGGATTTCTAATGTCTATTCCAGACAACTGGTTCATAAATGGCGGAGCGAAGAACAGGCTATACTGGTAGGAACTCAAACCGTTTTAGACGATAATCCGAAACTGGACGTACGCGATTGGAAAGGCAACAATCCGATTCGCATTGTATTAGACCGAAGCGGAAAAATATCAAACGACTATCAGGTTATGGATGGAAAAACCAAAACAATCCTGATAACCGAGCAAGAAAATTTAACATTTAGTGAAAATCGTATTCCCGAAAGTGTTACCTTTGATACTAAGCTGACCCAAAAAATAGCGGATATACTGTACAAACACGGCATACAGTCTGTAATTATTGAAGGAGGAAAACAAACCCTGCAAAGTTTTATAGAAGCTGATCTTTGGGACGAAGCCCGGGTTTTTATCGGAGTGGCTTCCTTTAATAAAGGTGTGAAAGCTCCCACGCTCAATGGAATTCCGAAAAAGACACAGGTAAAAGAAGATCAACTTAAAATTTTCATCAACCATGATTAACACTATCATTTTCGATTTTGGAGATGTCTTTATCAATCTTGAAAAGGAAGCCTCGATACAAGCATTCAAAAAATTAGGGTTAAGTGGTCCGAATGAAGATTTATTAAAAATTAACGACTTATTCGAAAAAGGTAAAATTTCGGAAATGCAGTTTATTGAAACCTTCTTTAAATACATTCCCAACGCTACCGTTCACGATATTCGACATGCCTGGAATGCTTCTATTGGTGAATTTCCATTACACCGATTAGAATTTTTACAAATGCTCTGCACCCGATATCGCTTATTTTTACTGACCAATACTGATTCGATACACATCAGTCGTTTTGAACACAAAGTCGGCATGAGTTTTTACAGCGACTTTTACCGCTGTTTCGAAAAAGTATACTATTCTTATGAAATGGGCATGCGCAAACCGGATCCCGAAATTTTCAATACTTTGATTCGCAAACACGACCTATCACCCAAGCGCACCTTATTTGTTGACGACAAAAAAAGCAATACCGATGTAGCCGAAAGCTTAGGCTTACATGTATGGAACTTACAGGTAGGTACTGACGATGTGGTAAACTTGTTTGAACAAAAACACCTGCCCTTTTAAGTTTTGAATGCAACCGATACCTACAAAACCTTAGCCAACCCATCACCCGAAATATTGTTCAAAGAAAAAAACAGCAAATTTTTCGGGTATGCCTTTCCGGTTACCACCGAAACAGAAATAAAACTGCACTTAGAACAATTGAGGAAACAACATTATGGAGCGGTTCATTTTTGTTACGCTTTTCAGTTGGGCACCGAGCAAGTATATTTTCGCGCTAATGATGACGGCGAGCCCAGTAATACTGCCGGCATGCCCATCTATGGCCAAATTCAGTCATTTGGTCTGACCAATACATTAGTGGTGGTGGTTCGCTTTTTTGGCGGAGTCAAACTCGGTGTCGGCGGATTGATTTCAGCTTACCGAACCGCTGCGCAAATGGCCCTCGAAGAAGCCGAAATCATCGAAAAAACTATCGATATTCATTTTCAGATTCTGTTTGAGTATAAAAACATGAATAAAGTAATGCGGGTTATCAAAGAAAAAAACATTGAAATCATAGATCAACAGATGAATGAGAGTTGCGCAATTGAGATTGCTACCCGAAAAAAAAATGCCGAAATGATATTCGACATTTTTACTAATATTTTTGAAATTGAGATAAAAAAACTATGATGTTTTTCTTAATTTTCCAAAACATCCAAAATGTATTGGGGCGGAGCCATTGGTTTACCCGAATTCATATCTACAAACACCAATAAAAAATGAGCCGTTGTTAATAACTCATTATTTTCATTCCGAATTTCACAATCAAATTCTATCTTCACCGAGCTCTGACTTTTGAACTTGGTTATGACTGTAAGTAAGTCGTCATAACGTGCTGGCTTTTTGTAATTTATCGTCATCGAAACTATGGGAAGCGCAATACCGCTCTCTTCGAGCGATTTATATGAAACCCCTTTATTTCTAAGCCATTCCACGCGTCCCATCTCAAAATAAGGCACATAATTTCCGTGGTAAACCACACTCATTTGGTCGGTTTCCGAGTATCGGACTCTAACCTGAATCTGATGTTCTTTCATCTGTTTTTTTTGCTTTTAATCTATAATCAATACGTCTCTTTACGACAATATTTTTAAAAAATCAATACCCTTAAAATTTTTTTTACTGAATTTTATTCACATATTTGTTATCCCGAAAAACAGGAATATTTTTGACACCTTTTCTGTTGGAAAACCTATAGATAATTACAATAATTTTAAAACAATATATGAGCAAAACTGCGCAATCGGTATGGGAAAACTGTCTTCTGTTTATAAAAGACAATATTCAAGAGCAAGCTTTCAAAACTTGGTTTGAACCGATTAAATCAGTCGAACTTACTGACAATGCTTTGTATATTCAGGTTCCGAGTAAATTCTTTTACGAATGGCTGGAAGAGCATTATGTTAAATTATTGAAAGTGGCGTTAACTAAAGAACTTGGTAAAAACGCAAAGTTACTCTATAAAATTAAAATGGAAAACACTTATGGCAACAAACAACCGTTTACGGAACAATTGCCAAGTGCACACCGCAGCCCTATAAAATCTCAAGATGTTGATGCTCCGTTCAAAAACCTGAATCCGGAACTTAAAAATCCGTTTGTAATTCCGGGCATCAGAAATCTGAAAATCGAATCACAACTCAACCCAAACTACAGTTTTGACAATTTCCTTGAAGGAGATTCTAACCGTTTGGCAAGATCTGCCGGTATGGCGGTTGCCAACAAACCGGGAGGAACATCTTTCAACCCTTTGCTGATTTTCGGTGGGGTTGGATTGGGAAAAACCCACTTGGCTCATGCTATCGGAGTTGAGATTAAAGACAAGTACCCTGAAAAAACCGTGTTGTACATTTCCGCAGAAGTGTTCACACAACAATATATAGACTCCGTTAAGAAAAACAACCGAAATGATTTTATTCATTTCTACCAATTAATAGATGTGCTGATTATTGACGACGTTCAATTCCTTTCCGGAAAATCAGGAACACAGGACGTTTTCTTCCACATCTTTAACTACTTACACCAAAACGGAAAACAGGTTATCCTTACTTCAGACAAGGCTCCGGTTGATATGCAGGACATCGAACAACGTTTGCTGTCGCGTTTCAAATGGGGATTATCTGCCGAATTGCACCAACCGGATTACGAAACCCGCATTTCGATTCTGAAAAACATTTTGTACCGTGACGGTGTGGAAATGCCTGAAGAAATTGTAGAATATGTAGCCCGCAACATCAAATCGAATGTACGCGAATTAGAAGGAGCTATCATCTCTTTGATTGCGCAATCTTCTTTTAACAAAAAAGAGGTAACATTAGATTTGGCCAAAAGCGTAGTCGAAAAATTCGTGAAAAACGTAAAACGCGAAATTTCCATCGATTATATTCAAAAGGTAGTTTCCGACTACTTCCAGTTGGATGTTGACACACTGCAGTCTAAAACCCGTAAGCGCCATGTGGTACAAGCAAGACAATTGGCTATGTTTTTCGCAAAAAAATTCACCAAGTCGTCTTTAGCCAACATTGGTTCACAAATTGGCGACAGAGACCACGCGACGGTTTTACACGCTTGCAAAACAGTGGACAACCTGGTTTCAACCGATAAACAATTCAAAAAGTTTGTAGAAGATATTCATAAAAAACTATCGCTCTAATTTGCTTTTTAACTAAGTTTGTGGTTTATAAAATCACCATATGCCCGTTAAAATTTTAATGGTTTGTTTAGGAAACATCTGCCGGTCACCATTGGCGGAAGGCTTGTTAGCGTCTAAACTTCCGAAAGACAAATTCATGGTCGACTCAGCCGGAACCGGTGCGTATCATACAGGAAAACAACCCGACCAACGTTCTGTGCTTGTGGCAAAAAAACACGGACTCGACATCACCTATCAAAGAGCCCGACAATTTACCTCAAAAGATTTTGATGCTTTCGATTACATCTATGTCATGGACAGTTCCAATTATGACAATGTAATTGATTTGGCCAAAAATGAAGAGCACAAAGCTAAAGTGGATTTGATTTTAAATCACCTCTTTCCCGGCGAAAATGTTGACGTACCGGATCCCTACTACGGTCTGCAAAACGGCTTTGACATGGTCTATGAAATGCTGGATGAAACCTGCACTATATTGGCCAAAAAATTAATCGAAAAGCATCCGTAACCTTTTAATTATCTTATCCCTTTAAAAAACCAATCGATGAAACCAGTTGCACTCAAAGGAAAATTATACCTGATCCCAACCACTTTGGGTGAAATGAATCCGGAGGACGTGTTGCCGCAAACGGTTAAAAGAGCGATTGATTTCATGGACTGCTATATAGTAGAAAATGAAAAAACGGCCCGAAAATTCATCAAGTCTGTTCATCCTGAAAAAGTTCAGGCAAACTTGAAAATTTCAACACTCAACAAACACACCGACGTAGCTGATTACAACGCTATGATTGCACCTTGCCTGAATGGAATAAATGTTGGATTGATGAGTGAAGCCGGGTGCCCGGGTGTGGCTGATCCCGGTGCGGCGATTGTAAAAATAGCCCATGAAAAAGGGATACAAGTAGTACCTTTGGTGGGTCCTTCTTCTATTTTATTGGCCATGATGGGTTCGGGAATGAACGGACAGAGTTTTGCTTTTAACGGCTACCTGCCCATTGACAAAGCAGAGAAAAAATCGGCACTAAAAAATTATGAGAAACTCTCACAAGACAAAAATCAATCCCAGATTTTCATAGAAACGCCTTATCGAAACAACAAATTACTGGAAGATTTTTTGCAAGTATTACAACCCAATACGCAACTGTGTATAGCTACAGACCTGACACTGCCCACCGAATACATTAAGACGCTCCGCGTGGCAGACTGGAAAAAAACAAAGGTCGATTTACACAACCGACCTACTATCTTTATTCTTCACAAAATGTAATTACTTGACTTTGGCATTTTTAACCGCCTTGATGCCCTTTGTTTCAAAACCGCCAAAATCTCTCAAATACGTTCGTACCGAGGTCCCGTAATCATCCGTGCTTTGTTTTTCACCATTAGAATTCAAGAAGCGTTTTACCGAACCGGCGCCTCCTAAGTGCGCTGCAGCTAAAATTCCGGATTCTGTAATTTTGACTCCATCAACAACTTTACCTTCAAAATAATTGATATAGTTTCTCAGCTCGTATTTGTTTTTCGACAACAATGCCACAAAAGCCTTTTCCTGAAGTTTAGGGTTATTTATAAAATGAGTGCTATCATCAATACCAATTGACTTAAGGGTTTCTATACCAAACTGGTATTTACCCAAATACCCTAATGTATTTATTTTTCTGTACTTTCCTTGCGACTCCTTGTGAGCAATAGCCTCTTTATATCCAATGAAGTATTTGCCCATGTATGGGATTTTAAGAGTTACATAATCTATGTTGTTTTGAGAAGGAAAAACATAAAAAAGTCCTTCGTTTTCATCAACACTAAAACCGTTGTTGATTTGGGAATTGTAGGGTTTAAAACCCGAGCTTATAAAAGCTACTGTGAGTAGGATAGCGATGTAAAAAGTTCCTTTTTTTATCATTAAATGTTATTTCTCAAGCGCTGTCACCGACATGAAATTTACGGGTGCAAATATACAACTTTATTTATAAAATTGAATATCAAGCAGTTAAACTACTCTAAAAATAGATAAAATGCAATTTAGAATCGCCTAACCCATTGATTTCAAAGGCGGGTGCCGGGATTTTAATCGAATTGAAAACTGTTAAAATCGTCTTAAGAAAATGGGATTTAGTCTCGATTTTAGTCAAATCAACATCAAGACTGAGGTAAAATTGACGGTATCTTTTGCTTTCCGGAAACGAATTCGCTACAGCTAAATCATCTTTAGTCCCGGTAATCATTCCTTCGGCTCCATAACCAACTGCCACATTCAGCCATTTCGGAATTTTTGACTGCTTGGCAAAAGAGTGTAGGTTTGCCGACAACCAGTAGGTTTGTCCGTTATAATCTTTTAAAATTTGTTCCGATATCGAACTGCCTAAAACTTCGGGGCGCTCCTTAGCATACGATGTCGTATGAAAGGAAAATTTAGGAATGACACGCTGTTCATTCCAAAGCAATTCTTGTGAAACATACAAAGCAGTACCCGAGACATTTGCAATGACATCTCCGGGAGAAGCTCCCCAGTTAGCGGAATACCCATCAAACACTTCAACCGCGGTCAAAAAAACCAAACCGAGTGTGGAGCCGTAAATCAACTGCCTTTTCTTATCGGCACCCGACCATTTCAAAGCCTGTGCTCCTAAACTGCCCAAATGATAAGCCGAAAACAGATGCCCCATTTTATCCATCTGCAACCACTCATCATTATCGTTGATGAAATGAAATTTAGAACGGGGATAATCGGCATACCAAATTTGGTTCAAACCAATTAGAGTTGCGCCGCCTATGGCAATCTCAGATATAACGAGAGTTTGGAGTCTGTTTTTATTTAAAGTATCGGAAGGTTTTAAAAAACGCTCCAGGGAATTTTGCGCCCAAACAAACCCTGAAAAAAAGAGCAATACAATTATGTAAACACAGTTTTTCAAGAATTATCTTTTGGTTCCCTGTGTATTCAACCAATCGGCATATTTCTTGGCATTTATATCATGTTGTGTCATAGTAGCCGCAAACTCATGGTAACCAAATCGGTCAACACTGGCACAGAAATACAAATAGTTGTTTTTATCAGGGTTCAGTACTGCGTCAATGGCATCAACATCGGGCATGGCAATAGGTCCCGGAGGCAAACCTTCTTTTTGATAAGTGTTATAAGGAGAATTAATAAACAAATCGTTGTAGAGTACTCTCTTAATAATTTGATCAAAATTATGATCCTTCAACTTAAGAGCATAAATTACCGTTGGATCGGCCTGTAGTTTCATTCCTTGTTTTAAACGGTTGAGATAAACTCCGGCTACGATAGGTCTTTCACTCTTTTTCACGGTTTCTTTGTGCACTATCGAGGCAAGAGTGATAACTTGTACCGGTGTCAAATTTAAAGCAGCAGCTTTAGCTATTCGGTCTTTAGTCCAAAAGCGATTGTATTCTTTGAGCATTTTGTCCCTGAATTTTTCAGCAGTAATATTCCAGTAAAACTCATAAGTATTTGGCAAAAACATAGCAAAAACATTCTCTTTGGTAAATCCGTTTTTTTGAAGAAAAATCGAATCGCGGAAAGTGGCCAGCAATTTTGTGGTATCCGGCTCAATTTGCGAACTGATGCGCTCGCATAAATTTTCAAGTCGTTCCTGATTATTAAATGCCAATTTTACAGGCACATTTCTTCGCATAGCCGAAACCAATTGAAAAGCACTCATCCCTTTCTTCAACAAAAATCTTCCGGGTTTAACATGCTCGGCATACGAACGGCGTTTGGCCATGAAATCGAAACTTCCCATGCTTTGCACATAAGGAGTTAGGATTTTTTCAACATCCTGATAAGTAGATCCTGTTGGAACATGAACATATACCTCTTCTTGTTCAAAAAGGGTATTTGAAGTAAAAAATTTAACAAAAACAATCAGGACAACCAGCAAAAAAACAGCTGCCGCAGCTTTTAAAATTGTATTTCTCTTGGTATTCAAAACAGAATGTGTATTTAATTATTTTTTAATCAATTGAAACAAAGCCTCATCTTTAAAGGAATTATGAGTGAAATTCCAATCTTTTTTAACTCCTACTTTTTCAAATCCAAATGTAGTAAAAAGCGTTAAACTGGGCTGATTATCGGTGCCGATATTGGCAAATAACTGATGAAGTTGTAGTTGTTGAAAAGCGTAGTCTATGACCAAACCCAGAGCCTCACCACCAAACCCTTTGTTTCTGTCGGGTTCATTTTGAATGAGAATCCCCACCCCGGCGCGTCTGTTTTTAGGATCAAAATCAAACAAATCAATCAAACCTACTGCTTCATCGGTGTCTTTCTTACAAATTGCTAAACGCAACTGCTTCGCTTCATAAATGTCCTGATGAGCGTTTTCAAGATATTGCCGAATTAAAAATTTACTGTAAGGCGTTTGGGTGTTGCTGACCTCCCAAATCGTTTCGTCATTTTCCACTTGGTAAAGAAACTCCAAATCTTCAGGTTCTAATGCCCTTAGGTAAATTTGTTGGCCTTGTAATGTTACCATGTGATTTCGCCTTCAAATACAAAAGTTGCGGGTCCTTTAAGAAAGACATTTTGGTAAACAGACCCTTCTTTAACGAAACTCACCTCGAGTTTCCCCCCTTCAACATCCAACATAATGTGATGAGAATCTGTTTTTCCCAAAGCATGCATAGCTATAGCAACGGCTGTGGCACCGGTTCCGCAGGATAAGGTTTCATCTTCTACTCCTCGTTCATATGTTCTCAAAGCAAAATGATTATCTCCCAATTGTTTGACAAAATTAACATTGCTCCCTGCTTTTCCGTACAAATCCGAATAGCGAATTTGAGCCCCTTTAGTCTTAACGTCAAAATTTTTCAAATCGTCCACCAACATCACATGGTGAGGAGAGCCGGTATTCAAAAAAACATAATCGTTTGCAATGGTTACCATATCCACCGATTTCATTTGCAGAGAAATAGTACCGTCATTCAAAATAGAGGCATGATGCAATCCGTCTGTAGCTAAAAAATCGGTTTCATTTCCGATAAGGCGCAAACTTTTGGCGAAAGCCACCAAACAACGTCCTCCGTTACCACACATTGAACTTTCGTTTCCGTCAGAATTGTAATAAACCATCCTGAAATCGGTTTCAGGATCGTTTTCGAGCAAAATCAACCCATCAGCGCCAATACCAAATCTTCGGTCACATAGCTTTTCTATAAGTACAGTATCGTTTTTAGGAAAAATACCTTCCCGGTTGTCTATCATAACAAAGTCATTCCCGGTGCCCTGGTATTTGGTGAAATTAATTTTCATAGCAGTGTTTAGTAACACAAAGATAACAAATATTAAGATTAACTTAAAAATTGTTAAACAGGCGTTAAAGACTGTTGGATGAAAAATTCAAAGTTTCTAATTTTACTATACAAATAATTTAAATGTAAATGACTATGAAACGATTATCAGGTTTATTTTTGGTTTCTTTAATGAGCGGCGCCGTTACATTGGGGGCCTACAAACTATTCATAGAAGGGAAAAGTGGTCATAACTCAATCGTAACCACAGCTCCGAACAATTATAACAGAGCCGTTAGTTTTAACGGAGAAGCAGCAGATTTTACCGTGGCTGCCGAAAATGCGGTACACACAGTGGTTCACGTTAAAAATGTTTCGGTAAGAACAGTTTCAAATCCAATCATGGAATTTTTCTATGGGCAACGCGGCGGCCAACAACAAGAACAAATAGGCACGGGTTCGGGTGTGATTATTTCTGAAGACGGCTACATTGTGACCAACAACCACGTGATTAAAGACGCAACTGAATTAGAGGTTACGCTCAACAACAACAAATCATACAAAGCAAAACTCATCGGAACCGATTCTAAAATGGATATTGCCTTGCTGAAAATCAATGCCGATGAAAAACTACCTTATTCTACGTTTGCTGACTCCGATCAGGTCAAAGTCGGCGAATGGGTACTGGCAGTCGGAAATCCTTACAACCTGAATTCAACCGTTACAGCAGGAATCGTTTCGGCCAAAGCCAGAAATTTAAACACTAATGGGTTGCAGTCATTCATTCAAACCGATGCCGCGGTAAATCCCGGAAACAGTGGTGGAGCTTTAGTGAACACCCGTGGTGAATTAATCGGAATCAACACGATGATTTCATCACCTACCGGAAGTTATGCAGGATATTCTTTTGCCATTCCGTCAAACATCACGCGAAAAATCATTGAAGACATAATGGAGTTTGGAGGCGTACAAAGAGGAGTCTTAGGCATAGAAGGAAATGAACTAAACAGCAAAGCCTCAGAAGAACTGGGAGTTAAAGACACCGAAGGTTTCTATATCAGTAAAATAACTAAAAACTCAGGAGCTGAAAAAGCAGGATTACGCAAAGGCGACATCATTAAAAAAATTGATACTCAAAAAATAAATTCGTTCGCCGAATTAACCGGCTACATCAGCACCAAAAGACCAAACGACAAAGTACAGGTAACTTTCATCCGAAATGGCGAAACCAAAACAGTTCCGGTTACCCTTATCAAAAACGAGGTTGTCACTACCGAATTTAAAGGATTAGAATTGGAAAACATTGATGCTTCCGACAAAAAGAAATACCGAATTGACTACGGGGTTCGAATCAAAGACATCAACAATGAAAATTTGGCTCCTTATGCTGACCAACTTAAAGGAAGTATCATATTGTCAGTCGACAACGTAAAAGCTACAGACGTGGAAAGCATCTCCAGATTTTTAAACAAAAAAGATGAAAATCAGAGTGTCAACATCCAAATGATTAATCGAATCGGACAAATCATTCAGATTATATTATAATTCATACTTGCTTAATTATTTGCTAAGCCAATCTCTTTCAGGATTGGCTTTTTTTTAACAAAAAAAGTTACGAAAACGTTTTCGTTACACACATCAAATTACTATTTTTGCGCTCAAATTAATGAGCCTCTGAAACGAATTCAGAAATAACAACACAACTAAATTTTATTCTTTTATGAGCAGCAACACTTTATACGAAAAAGAATTGTCTTTTCAGGCCGACAGACGAAAGGCCGGCGTAGAATTCATTAAAATCATCAGTGATTTATGGTACGACAAATCCATAGAATTGGTTCTTTTCAGAAACCAACTGATTGATCGCAACGTAAGCGACATCATCAACCTGCATGAATATGCCGGTGAATTTGTGCAAAAACCAATCAATATTTTCGATTCGGTTGAAATCGCTAGGGCTATCGAAAGCTTAGACTTACCTCCTTCCCGTATCGATATCGGAAAACTAACTTACGAATACCATCTGGAAGACAACAAATACCACGATTGCAAAGCATTTGTCATCGACAAACTAAAAGACGCCAAAGATTTTAAAAACATCAAACCAAAAGATGTAGTCTTGTACGGTTTTGGTCGAATTGGTCGTTTGTTAGCTCGTGAAATGATGAGCAAAATAGGAAAAGGGCAACAATTACGTCTTCGTGCCATAGTAACACGCGACCGAAACGATGCTTCTTCTTTGGAAAAAAGAGCCTCTTTGTTGCGTTACGACTCTGTTCACGGTGACTTTGAAGGTTCTGTTCAGGCAGATATTGACAACAACTCCTTAATCATAAACGGAACTACCGTTCACGTCATTACAGCTAACGCTCCCGAAGAGATTGATTACACTCAATTCGGAATTGAAGATGCACTGGTAATTGACAACACGGGTGCATTTACTACAGAAGAAGCTTTAAAACGTCATTTAACCTCAAAAGGAGTAGACAAAGTTTTATTAACTGCTCCCGGAAAAGGCGTACCTAACATTGTGTACGGTGTAAATCACAACGAATACAATCCGGATGAAGTACATATTTTTTCAGCTGCTTCTTGTACTACCAATGCCATTACTCCTATTTTAAAAGCTATCGAAGATACTTTGGGAGTTGTAAAAGGTCATTTAGAAACCATACATGCCTACACCAATGACCAAAATCTGGTAGACAACATGCATAAAAAATACCGTCGTGGTCGTGCAGCTGCCTTGAATATGGTAATTACAGAAACCGGTGCCGGTACAGCCGTTGCCAAAGCCTTACCAAGTTTGGCCGGAAAACTAACCTCTAATGCCATTCGTGTTCCCGTACCAAACGGCTCATTGGTGGTCTTAAATCTTGAAGTAAACAAAGAAACGACCATAGAGGAAGTAAATGCCATTATGAAAAAGTACGCTCTGGAAGGCGAATTAGTAGAACAAATCAGATACTCACTGAATAATGAGCTGGTTTCTTCCGATATTGTCGGCACGGCACAACCATCTATTTACGACAGTAATGCCACTATCGTTTCAAACGATGGGAAAAATATAGTACTATACGTTTGGTATGACAACGAATACGGCTACAGCCACCAAGTAATTCGACTGTCTAAGTACATTGCCAAAGTAAGACGTTATACATACTACTAATAAATCGGTTACTCCGACTCAGAAAAATCCGTCCAAACAGAGCATTTGGACGGATTTTTTGTTGTTATCAACAATTTTATGTTAATAAAGCATTGTTGTATACAATAAATTAGTATTTTCGATTCCCAATTAAGTCCTCAAATCTTGATGTATGAAAAAAGTATTTTTTTGTTTAATACTGATGACCTCTTTTGCTTTTTCTAATGAAGAGCCGAAGACACAAACCTACAACTTTGGTCAAAGCGGAATGGAATTAGTTGCCCGTTCTAAGAAAGGAACAGTAATCATCAGCACTTACAATTCCAAAATGACCATTCGTAAAGATATTGCGAATAAAATTTACGGTTTGTACTTGGAAAACAAATTAGAAACCGACAAGAAGATTACCGTTAATGGTCTTGAAGCTAATGTCACCGGAAAATGTGTCATCAGAAAAAAGAAAGATTTAACCGCGGTAGATTTTTATTACGAAACGGTAGAATGGAACAACGGACTCAAGGAAATTTATAAAAGGATTTAATTCAAAAGAAAAACGCTCCACATCAAGATGTGGAGCGTTTTTTTTATGGAGGCCAAAAAAGCATTACGCTTTTCCGGCAGCAATCAAATTCAAAGCAGAACCGGCAACAAACCAACCAATCTGACTTTCGTTGTACGTGTGATTGGCCAAGATAATATCTTTAGAACCATCAGCATGCACAAACTCTAATGTTAGTGGTTTACCCGGTGCAAATTCGGTTAAGTCTAAGAAGTTGATGGTATCATCTTCCTGAATTTTATCGTAATCCGCTTCGTTAGCAAAAGTCAAGGCTAACATCCCTTGTTTTTTCAGATTTGTTTCGTGGATACGGGCAAATGATTTCACCAATACCGCTTTCACACCAAGAAAACGAGGTTCCATAGCCGCGTGCTCACGCGAAGAACCCTCGCCGTAATTTTGATCCCCCACTACTATCGAAGGAACCCCGGCGGCTTTGTAAGCTCTTTGTACGGCAGGAACGGCATCATACGCTCCGGTTAATTGATTTTTTACTTTATTGGCTTCCTGATTGAAGGCATTAATTGCCCCAATCAACATATTGTTGGAAATGTTATCCAAATGCCCACGAAAACGCAACCATGGACCCGCCATCGAAATGTGGTCGGTGGTACATTTACCGAAAGCTTTGATCAGCAACTTGGCGCCGGTAATGTTTTTACCGTCCCAAGCTTCGAAAGGGGCTAATAACTGTAAGCGGTCAGACGTTGGCGAAACCACCACCTCTACCGACGAACCGTCAGCGGCTGGTGCCTGGAATCCGGCATCTTCTACATCAAAGCCTCTTTTCGGCAGTTCGTCTCCTACCGGTGGCAATAATTTCACTTCCTCACCCTTATCATTCAACAAGGTATCGGTAATCGGATTGAAAGACAAGTCTCCGGAGATGGCCAAAGCAGCCACCATTTCAGGCGAGGTTACGAAAGCGTGCGTATTCGGGTTACCGTCAGCGCGTTTCGAGAAGTTTCGGTTGAACGAGTGCACAATGGTATTCTTTTCGCCTTTGTCGGCTCCTTCCCTGTCCCATTGCCCGATACACGGACCACAGGCATTGGTAAATACTTTAGTTCCCATTTTTTCGAAGGTAGCAATGATACCGTCTCTTTCAATGGTATAACGAATTTGTTCCGAACCCGGGTTGATTCCGAATTCAGCTTTAGGAGTAATCCCATGGGCAACGGCCTGCTCCACAATAGAAGCCGCGCGCGCCATATCTTCGTAAGACGAGTTGGTACACGAACCGATTAATCCCCATTCTACTTTTAACGGCCAACCGTTGGCAACAGCCTCTTCTTTCATTTTTGAAACCGGTGTTCCTCTGTCCGGCGTGAAAGGCCCGTTAATGTGCGGCTCCAATTCGGATAGGTTAATTTCGATTACTTGATCAAAATACTGTTCCGGATTGGCATACACTTCCGCATCGGCAGTTAAATAAGACGCTACCTTATCGGCAGCATTTACTACATCCTGACGGCCTGTAGCCGCTAAATATCGTCTCATGGAATCATCGTACCCAAAGGTTGACGTGGTGGCTCCTATTTCGGCCCCCATATTACAAATAGTTCCTTTTCCGGTACACGACATAGAGATAGCTCCTTCGCCAAAATATTCAACAATGGCTCCGGTTCCGCCTTTTACGGTAAGAATATCGGCCACTTTAAGAATAACATCCTTAGGAGCGGTCCAACCGTTTAATTTTCCGGTCAATTTTACGCCGATCAATTTCGGAAATTTTAACTCCCAAGACATGCCCGACATGACATCGACCGCATCTGCTCCACCAACACCAATGGCCAACATTCCCAATCCGCCGGCATTTACCGTGTGTGAATCGGTACCAATCATCATTCCGCCAGGGAAGGCATAATTTTCTAAAACGATTTGGTGAATAATTCCCGAACCCGGTTTCCAAAACCCGATACCGTATTTATTGGAAACAGAAGAAAGAAAATCAAAAACTTCTTTTGATTGCGAATTGGCCACCGCTAAATCAGTCGTAGCGCCAACTTTTGCCTGGATTAAGTGGTCGCAGTGCACCGTAGTCGGAACGGCAACTTTACTTTTTCCGGCATGCATAAATTGTAATAAAGCCATCTGTGCCGTAGCATCTTGACAAGCCACTCGGTCCGGTGCAAAATCAACATAATCTTTACCTCGAACAAAAGATTGAGAAGGCATGCCTTCCCATAAATGAGAATATAAAATCTTTTCAGATAACGTAAGCGGACGACCTACCAATGCTCGTGCTTTGTCAACTCGAGCAGCCATGTTGGCGTACACTTTTTCAATCATTTCAATATCAAAAGCCATATATATTGGGTTTTATTTGTTTACCCGCAAATTTACGAAAACGTTATACTTTTTAAAAAGTTTTGATTAGAATAAGTTATTCGATAAGAATGATTTATGAAAAGCGAACTTTTGATGCGTTATTTTTGCCAATTCGATATTTAAATTAACAAAAAATGAAAAATATTAATTTTTATCCCGCAAATCCATTATCGGCTTTTCGTAAAAACGGTGCAGCAAATAACTCAGTCCAAAAGTGATTCCGACATAAGCAGCAACAAAACCATACAACTCAAGAGGTTTTTGAGCATCATACGAAATAAAATACTTTAAAAGTTGCAACACCACACTGTAATGCAGTAGGTAAACCGAATAGGAAATAAGGCTGACAAATACTATAGGTTTACTCCAAACCGCACGCTCTTCCTTCCAATCAGACAAAAACGGCAAAAAACAGGCTACTGCAATTGAACCCAAAGGAAGATAAAAAACATTCCAAAATACCGGATGGCTTTCAATTAACAGTCTGAAATAACCGATACCTACAAACTGAAACAAAAAAATAAGGGTTCCTAAAACAAAAAAAACAAACTTGTTCTTTTGCCAAAAAGAGGTAAAATTGAGGTAAATCCAACTACACAAAACACCAATAAAAATACTGTCCAAGCGGTAAATCACCACCGCCTTTAGAGACGTATTCCATTGTGTAAGGCTTGTATTGGCTGTGGTATACTGATAGTAAATTTTGGTACAGAAAAAAAACAACAATAAAACCGAAACCGAAAACACAAAAAAACGGGATTTATTTTTAGGTTTAATGATTAAAGACAGCAATAACAAAAACACCGGCAAAATTACATAAGCAAACTCCTCCACGGAAAGGCTCCAGGACTCCGGAAAAAAAGCAAGCATGGTAGTATTCAGGTTTTGCAGAAAGAAAAAATACTTCCACAAAGCATACAACGGATAACCCACGATAGTGCCCACTCCTATATTAATCAGCAAAATCAAATAGTAATTAGGTAAGGTCCTGAACCACCTCCTTTTAAGAAAATAAGAAACCGTTTTGATTGAATAAGGTTCTTTGAGATACAGTTGGTATAAGATTTTTCCAATCAGGAAACCACTCAGCACAAAAAAGACTTCCACTCCCAAAAATCCCGACAAGACCATCAACTGATGAAAAAGACCGTTACTTTCGGGAAAAATCCAAACACAATGTCCAAAAACCACTAACGAAATAGCCATCGCCCTCATCAAATCTAAACCAAATACCCGGGACTCCTTTTGATTTCCTGTCATAGAAAATGTACATTTGTTACTATGTTAAAATCAAAGATATATAAAATTTCAGCAGCACTTGTGTTGATTGCGTTATTGACAGGAGGAATTTGGTACAGACAACTGACTAACCGACACAAAGCAATCGTAAAATCATTTGTATTCGAAAAACTGGGTATAGTCGACAAAGGCTGGAAAGTAGCCAACCTATCGGAAACCTACAAAATGATTTCTCCCGAATTTTATATTGATGGAATTTACAAATCGATGGAGGGACCGAAAGCTTCCAACTATGTACAACTCTCTCAAGACTCAACGGTACTTTGGCTGACCGCGTTTCGGGTAAAAGCACTGACCGCCAAGTCGCTCCAACCGGTCTCCAACGATTTCATTTGTCATACCAACATTGATTTTAACGATGTGAAATATTACAGCTCATTTCATCTCGAAAAAAGAATCGGCTCTCAATATCCGCGATTGACCTCGCTTTCACACGGCATGGAAAATTTCAGTTTCCCGAAAGGATACGGCGTACCCATGAAAGGAAATGAATTACTTTACGTAACAACCGAATCCTTGAATCACAACCTGCCGGATGCCAATTTTTGGATTCGACATGAAGTAGATATACAGTACACTAAAGCGAAAAACATAAAACCATTGATGAGTCGAACCGCCTTTGTCATGTTGCCCTACGACAAATCAAACCCGTACAAACAACCTACAGATCCGGGCACTAATCAGTGTATTCCGGTAGAAACCAAAAATCACAGTTACGATGACGGCAAGGACAATAAATTATCCGGACATTGGGTGATTCCAATTGGAAAAAACACCTACAGAAGCAGTATTAATCAACAGTTACAAATTCAGGACAGCTTGCGACTGCACGCAGCGGCTATACATGTGCACCCGTTTGCAACAGCCATTTCATTGGTTGACAAAACAACTGATAAAGCTATTTTTACCAGCAAAGTGAAAAATCATATAGGAAAAACAGGGATCAGCAGTATCGAACCCTTCTCCTCAGAAACAGGGGTTTGGCTCTACCAAAATCACGATTACGAAATAGTATTAGACGTTAACAATACCACAACAGAACAACAAGACATGATGGGAAGCATGTTCCTGTTTTTTTACGATAAAGAATTGGAAGCAATATTGCAAAAAAACTAAAGCAGCTTGGCAATAATCATTTCTTCCGAAATACCTTCGGCGTCTGCCTTGTAGTTTTTAATAATTCTGTGGCGCAATATCCCCACGGCAACAGCTTTTACATCTTCTATGTCCGGAGAAAATTTACCGTTAAAAGCCGCATGTGCTTTAGCCGCCAAAATCAGGTTTTGCGAAGCTCTGGGACCCGCACCCCAATCGAGGTAATTATTTACATACTCAGAAGCTAACGGACTCTTAGGCCGGGTTTTTCCAACCAAAGTCACGGCATATTCTACCACATTATCAGCCACGGGAATGCGACGAATTAAGTGTTGAAAATCAATAATTTCCTGCGCCTGAAACAACGGATTGATTACCGGTTTTTCATCAGAAGTAGTGCTTTTTACCACCTGAACTTCTTCGGCAAAAGTTGGGTATTCCAATTTGATAGCAAACATAAAACGGTCCAATTGTGCTTCAGGCAACGGGTATGTTCCCTCCTGTTCAATAGGATTTTGCGTGGCCAAAACAAAATAAGGCAATGCCAGTTTGTAATTTTGTCCGGCTATGGTAACGGCTCGCTCCTGCATGGCTTCCAAAAGAGCCGCTTGCGTTTTAGGAGGCGTACGGTTAATCTCATCCGCCAAAATGATATTGGAAAAAATGGGACCTTTGATGAATTTAAACTGACGGTTTTCATCCAAGATTTCACTTCCCAAAATGTCCGACGGCATCAAATCGGGGGTAAACTGAATGCGCTTAAAATCCAATCCCAAAGCCTGAGAAATAGTATTCACCATCAGCGTTTTGGCCAAACCGGGAACTCCGACAAGCAAAGCGTGACCTCCCGAAAAGATGCTGAGTAAAATTTGATCAACAACTTCTTCTTGACCAACGATAATCTTCGAAATCTCTTTCTTGAGTTCAACTCTCTTTTGAACTAAATTTTGAATGGCAGCAACATCAGACATTGTACTGGAATTTTAGGATTAAGCAAGTAACATTTAAAAGCTCTAAACTACAATTATTTTTTCAACCAATTATTAGTAAATACGCAATCTCTGTATTCACCGTTAATTTTGATATAGGTTTCTTTGATTTTTTCATCACTCCACTTACCAATGGCTTTGATTTGCTTTTCTTTCAGTGCTAAATCTTTGATTTTAGTGTAATCTTTAGCATAATCTGCCACGTGTTCATCAATTCTGTTGGTTACGGTGATGATTTTGTATTTTTTTCCGGTTCTCGGATCGTCATCTAAAATAGGAGGTGTAACCGCACCGTTTTTCAGATTGGATACTTCGCTGTACAAACTGGGATCCATCTTGGTCAACTCAAAATGGGTATCTTGTGTTTTGGGGTTAATCAACGTTCCTCCGTTAGCGCGGGTCTCCTTTTCATCCGACATAGTACGGGCAGCTTCAGCAAAAGATATTTCGCCGTTTTCGATGCGTTTTTTAATCAAAGTAATTTTTTCTTTCGCCTCTTTCAAAGCCTGATCAGAAACTTTAGGCATCATCAGTATGTGACGCAACTCTACTTCCTGACCCAATATTTTTTCGACCATAATAATGTGATAGCCGTATTCGGTTTCAAAAGGTTCGGAAATTTCACCTTCAGACAAACTGAACGCCACATCTTTGAATTCTTTCACAAACTGCGTTTTTCGGTTTATTTTATAAAAACCGCCGTTGGCAGCCGATCCGCGATCATCAGAATAAATAACTGCACGGGTTTTAAAACTGGCTCCGGCCAATACTTCGGCCTTGATTTCTTTTAATCTTCGGATAACTCTTTGCTTTTCTTCCTCGCTGATTTTAGGGATAACCACTATTTGGGCTACTTCCATTTCAGCACCGAAAACCGGTAATTCATTGGTCGGAATCGATTTGAAAAAGGTACGGGTTTCTTCGGGTGTAATCTGTACTGATTCGATGATTTTCTTTTGCATCTCGGCACCAAGCTTGTTCATTTTGATGATGTCAAACAATTCGGTTCTGAATTCATCTTCATTATTCTTCTTAAAATACTGCACCACCTTATCCATCGATCCCAATTGGTCAACCATATAGTTGATTTGGTCGTTCATTTTTTCTTTAATCTCTTCGTCTCTGACCACAATACTGTCTTGCACCGCTTGGTGGGCATACAACTTATCTTCCAGCAATTTGCCCAACATCTGACAACGGGTAATGTCTTTTACAGAGTTCCCCTGGCTTGACAATTCTAAAAAAGTTTTATCGATATCCGATTCCAGAATAATATAATCGCCGACAGTGGCAATAACCCCGTCTGCCTTTTGTCTGCTGAGTTTTTTAACCGGTGCTTTGGTCTTCACCGTGTCTTTAATAATTTCCTGAGCATTGGCAAAAAATACAGTACATACTGTGGTGAGTACGACAACTGTAATTTGGCTATTTATAAATTTCATAATCCTT
Source organism: Flavobacterium silvisoli (assembly GCF_004329815.1). Lineage (GTDB taxonomy): Bacteria > Bacteroidota > Bacteroidia > Flavobacteriales > Flavobacteriaceae > Flavobacterium > Flavobacterium silvisoli. The sequence goes on from NZ_SJPE01000003.1 coordinate 208,474, forward strand.
GTTTTTAATGGCATCATCGGTGATTTCTTTTTCAAATTTCTTTATCAATTCTAATTTTCTCTTGTTTAAAATAACTTCCTTCAGCGTCGGCTTGATGTATTCAAACGGAGAAATTTGGTTCTTGTCAATTACGTTGGTAACTTTTATCAAATACACATCATTGTTGTCCTGAATCTGTATTTTTTTGCCGGCACGAATGTATTCATCTCGGTTTCCGGGATTGATAACCGGAAGCTTAACATACACTTGGCTCATATCTATCCAAACGCTGTCATTCAGAGCAAAACTCTTGAACTGCAAAGCGTAAGTTTCCCAGAACTTCTTGTCTTTTTTATTATAATCAAAAAACTTGTTGCTGATGGTTGTAAAACGGGGATTATCTTTTGCCAAATTGATGAATCGCATTCGGACTAAAGTTCCGGTGGTTTTAAAATTCTCCTTATTTTCGTTATAATACTTTTTTAATTCATCCTGACTTACTACGGTATCTACCGTGTTTTTGACCACTTCGTCTATGTAAGCCTTGGTATATAAATCAACTTTATACTGCCTAATCAGGGCGTTGAATTCCGTTTTTTTGGTTTCACTCAGATTCCGCTCGGCGGCATCAATCAGTAACTTTTGGCTGGCCCAACGGTCGATAAAATCCCGAACCATCAAAATACTGTCTTGTTTCGAAGTGCCGGCAGGAACCAATTTGGCAATATCACTCTTGTATAAATAACTTTTTCCGACTCGGGCAATGGATTCCGGTTTTTGTTCTGGCTTAAAATAGTTACAGGAACACGCCATCAAAAGCAAAAAGAGAAAACCGGCTCTTACCATGTTACGGATTTAATTGTTTTTTTACACGCTCAAAAATGTCTTTATTCACTTTCACCGTGAATTCCTGTTTCAAATCATCAACCCAACGTTGTTCAAGGTATTGCTGATAATCGTTCACCACTTTACCCCTGCACTCATCCAGTGTTTTAACCGAGGCCGGAATAACTTTATCTACTTTGGTCACAAAATAATACTCGCCTTCTTTGAAAATATCCGAAATTCCGACTTGGTATTTCATGCTTTTAGGCAATGCATCATTCCCCTCTTCAAAAACACCGCTATTAGTCATGATATTAACGGTATTCCCAACATTCAGTTTGGCTTTGATTTCCTGCGGTTCTGTCTTTTTCTTCAATAAAGCCAGTGCTTTTTTGATTTCATCCATCTTGGTAGAAGAAATAATCGTAACCTCTACTCTATTCTTCCACATGTGCTCCATTTTATGATCATCATAAAACTTTTGCAGCCCGATAGTGTCGTTTTTAGAACGCTCCCAAATTTCCTTTTCCATCAAATCAAACAACAACAATCCGTCGCGGTATTCCTCCATCACATTAGCAAAATCAGGGAATTCATTTTCCAAATTGTCATCGTAATAGGCATTTAGCTGTTGGTCTAAAAACTTCTCGTACAACACATCAACCAGTTTAGAAACCGGCTTCACAGCAATACCCGATTTTTGTTGTTTATCTACATATTCTAAAAAGGTTTTCCCGTCAATCTTCTTCGTATTGATAGTCAATATCGGAGCCGTAAAGTCGTTTACATTAGCCGGAACCGACCATTTCGAATCGTAAAAGGCATCGGTGATTTGTTTGGCAACCAAAGCAAACTGCTTGGCATCTTTTTTATACGAATATTTTTTTCTGAGTTTTTCGTTAAGCGAAGCCGTAATTTTTTTTGAGCGGTCGTCTTTTCCTATTTTGGCTTCCAACTCTCCTTTCATTTCATCCAGTGTTTTTACCGGATGCTTTTCGATGAGTTTGATGATGTGCCAGCCAAATTGAGATTGGAATGGCTTCGAAACTTCATTAGGCTGTTGCAGCGCAAAGGCAGCATTTTCAAATTCTTCCGAACTCAACTGACCCGAACCGAAACGGTTCAGCAATCCGCCTTTAGACGATGACGATTTATCTTCCGAGAATTGTCGGGCCAAATCTTCAAACTTCTCCCCTTGTTGAATTTTTTTATAAATATCGTTAATGGTATTTTTAGCCTTATCCTGATCGGCATCTTCCGGTTTCGGATTCAAAATCATGATATGCGCCACCGTAACTTCGCCGCGGTTGGTTCTGATATCATCCACTTTGATGATGTGGTAACCAAATCGGGTTCTGATAATTTTCGAAATTTTTCCTTTCGGAGTGTTGAATGCGGCACTTTCAAAAGGATATACCATTCGGAATGCGGTAAAATACCCAAGATTTCCTTTGTTTTCTTTAGCCGAAGGATCTTCGGAATACTGAGCAGCCAAAGCACCGAAATCTTCACCGGCAGCTGCTCTTTTGCTTAAATCTTCTATTTTTTTATACGCTTTTAAGGTATCAGCCGGGGTAGCATTTTCATCCACCATAATCAAAATATGAGAAGCTTTGATTTCTTTTTGTAAGCGGTTATACCCTTCTTCAATCAGCTCTTGCGTAATTTTAGTATCGTTAAAATAGTTTTTGGCTAATTGGGCTCGGTAAGATTTTAATTCACTTTGGTACTGCGGATTATTTTGCAGCCCCAATTTGTAGGCTTTGTTTACTTTTAATTTGTACCCGATGAAAAGCTCAAGGTATTGATTTAAATCTTTTTGGGATTCGTCTTTAACCAAGTCGAGGTTCTTTTTGTAAACTCTCGAAAACTCATCGGTGTAATAGGGTTTTTCGTTGATGGTGAATAAAACTTCTTTAGTCTTGTTTTGAGCAAAACCGGTAAAAGTTACGGCTGCTAACATTCCGAAAAACAAATGTTTTATATTCATTGCTGACAATTTTCTTCTTTAAAATGAAACGCTTAAAATTTAATGATAATCTATAAATAAAAGGGTTGTTACAATCAACAAAAGTAACAATTCAATCACATTATACAAGCATAGGCCATAGTATTAACAAAATTTTATTAACACTTCTGTACTAGCCTTAAAGGGCTAAAAATTTAGTTGTCGTATTCCTGTCAAAATAATGAGTAAATAATAGTATTTTTGCAACCTATTTATTGAAAATTATGAGTTTTTTAAAAGAAATACAACGCCGCAGAACCTTTGGAATCATCTCGCATCCCGATGCCGGAAAAACAACACTAACCGAAAAGCTGTTGCTCTTCGGAGGAGCCATTCAGGAAGCCGGCGCGGTTAAAAACAACAAAATCAAGAAAGGAGCTACTTCCGACTTCATGGAAATTGAGCGACAAAGAGGAATCTCGGTAGCCACTTCGGTCTTGGCATTCAACTACAAAGACATCAAAATAAACATCCTGGATACTCCGGGACACAAAGATTTTGCCGAAGACACCTTTCGAACTTTAACCGCTGTAGATAGTGTTATTGTGGTAATTGACGTAGCAAAGGGGGTTGAGGAACAAACCGAAAAACTGGTAGAAGTGTGCCGCATGCGCAACATTCCGATGATTGTGTTTATCAATAAATTGGATCGTGAAGGGAAAGACGCTTTCGACTTGATGGATGAAGTGGAACAAAAGCTGGGCCTGAGCGTTACCCCCTTAAGCTTTCCTATCGGTATGGGATATGACTTTCAGGGCATTTACAATATTTGGGAACAAAACATCAATCTTTTCAGTGGCGACAGCCGTAAAAACATTGAAGATACTATAGCCTTTTCCGATATCAACAGTCCGGAATTGGAAAAAATAATCGGCGAAAAACCGGCAATAAAACTACGGGAAGAGCTGGAACTGATTAGTGAAGTATACCCAAGCTTTGACCGCGAACAATACCTGAACGGTCATTTACAACCGGTTTTCTTCGGTTCCGCCCTAAACAACTTCGGAGTAAGAGAATTGTTGGATTGTTTCATCCAAATAGCTCCTTCTCCAAGACCTAAAGAATCTGAAACCCGCTTGGTAAGACCCGAAGAAGAAAAAATGAGCGGCTTTGTATTTAAGATACACGCCAATATGGATCCCAAACATCGCGACAGGTTGGCCTTCGTTAAAATTGTTTCCGGCACTTTTGAAAGAAACAAACCCTACACTCATGTGCGACTGAATAAAAGTTTGAAATTCTCGAGTCCCAATGCGTTCTTTGCGGAAAAAAAAGAAATTGTTGACGTTTCCTACCCCGGAGACATTGTGGGTTTACACGATACCGGGAATTTCAAAATAGGCGACACCCTAACAGAAGGAGAAATGATGAACTTCAAAGGGATTCCGAGTTTTTCTCCGGAACATTTCCGATACATCAACAATGCCGACCCGCTCAAAGCTAAACAACTCGACAAGGGCATTGATCAATTAATGGACGAAGGGGTAGCGCAGTTATTTACACTGGAAATGAACAACCGCAAAGTAATTGGAACCGTAGGAGCATTACAGTATGAAGTAATTCAATACCGTTTGGAACACGAATACGGCGCCAAATGCAGTTATGAAAACTTCCCGGTTCACAAAGCCTGTTGGGTAAAACCCGATGATGCCAAAAGTGAAGAATTCAAAGAATTCAAAAGAATCAAACAAAAATTTCTGGCCCATGACAAATACGGACAATTGGTATTTTTAGCCGATTCAGAATTCACTATCCAGATGACACAAAGTAAATTCCCTACGGTAAAACTCTTTTTCACTTCTGAATTCGATTAATATATTTAAAATAAATAGTACAATAAGATAATTTTTAAAAATGATTGCTATATTTGCGATACGAATTGATTTTCAACTATGAAGAAGTTTTTTATATTTTTCCTACTGGCATTTGTCTTAATGGCTGATTTTGCCTCATACGCGCAAACATTACCCGGAGATGAATCCGGAGGAGGCGGTGGACTTCAGGATGGCGATCCGCCACCTGCACCAATAAACACGCAATTGATTATTTTAGTCATTTTAGGTATCGCGTTTGTTTTTAACATGTACAGACTGGAAAACAAAAAAGCATAAAAAAACCTCCAACTGAGTTGGAGGTTTTTTTATTGGGTAAGCTGATCATCGCAATTATTATTGTTGACTGACAATATTTTAATCAACTAAAGAACTGGAGTATCTTATGTAACAGTATTAAAAAAAAGCTGACTAAGATTGTTATAACTAATACAACAAAACAGTAATCTGTTCATTTTCTTATTACACCAATAAAAAAGCCTCTCCGTTTCTGAAGAGGCTTTCTGTTTAGTATTGAGATCTACAATTATCGTTTTACCACACGAAGTGTTTTAACTTCATTTCCTTGGGTTACCACTACATTGTATACTCCTGACGCGTAACGATCACCGATAGAAAGTTCTGAAGCCTCTGTAGCTCCTACTTCCAGTTTATCCAGTAATTTTCCGGTCATGTCATAAATAGATACTCCTACTCGCTCCTCGCTTGAGGTAGTCAGGTTCAAGTGGAAGTTATCACTGTATGGGTTCGGATAAGCCACAACCGCAAATGGTACTGCTGTTGAAACTTTA
>NZ_SJPE01000030.1 GCF_004329815.1 Flavobacterium silvisoli
AAGTATAGCCCGGTGCCGTAATACCGCTGTTCAAAATCAAACCATTGGTGACCGCCGTAGTGTTCCATCTCACACAGGCTATGTTACTGCCCGTATTGCTGGTAATTACCGGCTCAGCCAGTTTCTCAACTATCACTTCAAACGAGTCTAATGCATAACAGCCCGTTAGGGTATTCTCAACTCGTACCCAGTAGAAGCCGGTTTGTACTTCATACGTATCTAAATTGGTTAGTGCACTGCCTGAGTTACCCGCTTCAGCATCCGCCTGGTTGTTGTAGAACTCTACAATATAAGTCGGTGCCGTTTGCGCAGGACCTAAGATATCTGACACATAACCCGCCAAACTGCCCAATGGACTTGTGGGGTTCTGTGTATACAATTTGGTTCCGTTGTTGTTTCCGTCATCATCACATACTTTCATATCGGCCATAATGTAATTGATGGTCGGTTTCGGATTAACCAAAATATTGAAGCTGCCTCCGGCACTCTTACAACCGGTAGTGGTATTGGTAATCGATACATAAATCGTTTGTGGGTTAGACGTATTGGTATACGCTGCCGGGTTTGGTATTAAAACCGTCATAGCCGCATCTTCATAGAACGATACACTGTAATTTGAAGCAGGCGTGGTTTGATTGCCGGTTAACAAGGCTACATTCTGACTGGTTAAATCAAAGACTTCTATTCCGTCGTTAACTCCTGATGGGTCAGCCTCACAGATTTGATAATCAGCTATGGTATTGACCACCGGAAGCGGATTAACAATAAAGCCCTGTTGTACTTCTTTGTAACATTTTCTACCGGTGTAATCCGTCGAGAAGGCACTGGTTACCGCCACATAAACGTACTGAACCTGATTGATGGTCGTACCGGCTATAGAAGGATCTCCTACTATAGCGGTGGTTGGATTCAGAATCTCATTGGTATTGGCTTCTAAATCGGCATGCGTTGGGAAGTAATGGAAAGTAACATTCGTATCTCCATTGGCAATATAAGCCTGATTTTGTGTCAAATCAAACTGAGCCACTCCACTACCCGTTGCGTTCTCGCACTGAGCCGCCAATACCGGAATATTGGTACTCTTCGGTGTAGGGATTGGTAAGACTCTGATGTCTAATGTCGTGATGCTTTTACAGCCTGCTGCTGTAGTTACAACCACACCCAAAGTCTGTACCGCCGGGTTCCCGTTGGTATAAGCCGTCGGAGTTGTAATGGCATTGGTATTGTTTTGTGCATCGGTAAGGCTTGGGTAATACGTAACCGTATAGCCTGTGTTTTGATTAATCTCCGCATCTTTTACGGTTAAATCAAAAGTGTAATACAGGTTATTCGGGTTGGCATCATCATCACATTTGCTCAGAGGTTGAGGAGTAACCAGCAACAGCGGTTTGTTGATGATTAACTGGAAAGAGCCCAAAGAATAGCATCCCGTTACGTTATCTTCTATTCTAACCCAGATTACCTGCCCATCGCTGCCAAAATAAGTAGCGGCATTCACTATTGCAGGGTTTCCGGCATCAGCCGAAGCCTGACTTATATAATACGTAACCGTATAATTGCTCGCCGGTAGTGGTTGCAAAGCTATTACCCCTGCCGTGCGCGTAGTTAAATCAACTATAGTGCTGCCGCTTTGCGGATTATTGTCCTGATCACAAGTCACTAAATCCGGAATCACAACCGGTTTTACCGGACTCGGATTAACCGTCAACTGAATCGGAATAACCGTAACACAACCCGTAAGCAAATCCTCTGCTCTTACATAGATAGTTTGGTTAAAGTTATTGATGTTACAGTAGTTGGCCGGGTTTGGAATGGTAGTTCCTCCTAATTCGGCATCCGTTTGCGTTTCGTGGTAGCTGATATCATAACTTGCCCCCTGAAGGATGTCTGCCGTTAAGCTGGTCAAATCAATACCGCAGGTAATACCGTCCTGATCCCCGTCACAAACCGTTAAAGGCTGTGTCGGCGGAACCGGCGTTGGTAATGGATTAACCCGGATATCCATCGTAGAGATAACATAACAACCCGTAACCGAATTAGTAATACGGATTCCTAAAGTCTGAACACAAGGTAATACATTTTGGTACAATAAATTACCTATAGCATTGGTATTATTCTGTGCATCGGTTAAACTCGGATAGAACGTAACTATCATTCCGGTCTGACCGTTTAAAATATCGGCTACCTTAGACCCTAAGTCAAAGATTTCTTTACAATCTCCCGGATTGTTATCATCACACAATGAATATTGAGGGTAACTAACCGGTGGTACTATCGGTAGTGGGTCTACCACTAATGTCAGGGTTACAATATCGTAACAACCCGTAGCGATAGTCTCTACCCGAACATACAACGTCTGGGTGTTGGCAACTGTGTTAACGTAATTGGTAACATTGCCTATAGCCCCAGTAGCATTTTCAGCATTACTCTGTGAAGTATAGAACGTTACAGAAGTAACTGCCGGGTTGATACTGCCCAAAATCTCAGGGATTTTTGTCGTTAAATCAAACGGCTCATAACCAACAGCACCTGTGTAATCACACAAATGGTAATCCGTTGGCGTTACTGCCTCTGGTGTTGGGTTGACTATTAGTTGTAATTG
>NZ_SJPE01000031.1 GCF_004329815.1 Flavobacterium silvisoli
GAAGAGGCTTTCTGTTTAGTATTGAGATCTACAATTATCGTTTTACCACACGAAGTGTTTTAACTTCATTTCCTTGGGTTACCACTACATTGTATACTCCTGACGCGTAACGATCACCGATAGAAAGTTCTGAAGCCTCTGTAGCTCCTACTTCCAGTTTATCCAGTAATTTTCCGGTCATGTCATAAATAGATACTCCTACTCGCTCCTCGCTTGAGGTAGTCAGGTTCAAGTGGAAGTTATCACTGTATGGGTTCGGATAAGCCACAACCGCAAATGGTACTGCTGTTGAAACTTTAGCCGGTGGTACACAATCTTTGTAGTACACTTTAAAGGCTGCACTGTAAACATCCGCACAAACACCATTGCTGAACTTAGCTCTGAAGTAGTTCACTCCGTTTGATGGATTAGTGATGGTGTAGCTGGTTCCTGTAGCTCCTTCAATAGGAGTCCAAACGGTCGATGCAGTAGGTGCGGTAGCCGAAACTACAGTCTCCCATTGGATAGTTCCTACTGAACCTGCTCCGATTGTCAGAACTTTTGCAACACTGTTATCTGTACATAAAGCACTGGTTGCGGCAGTTCCTGCCGGTGTGGTAACATTGGCAGTAATAGACTTAGCCACTGGCTTAGCATTTACAGTAACCACATATACATTGCTGTAATCTACACAGGCAACATTAGTCGCTACAACTCTATAAGCCGTTGACGCTGAAAGGTTACCGGTTGAAAATTGGTTATTGATAATCAATGTAGCTGAAATAGCACTCCATGTCGGTGTGGCTGATGTCCAGTTGGTTGATTTTTGCCATACCAAAGTACCGTTAGTAGTACCACTCAAACTAAGTGAAGTACCGGTTCCTGAACATACCGTAGCATTAGCTCCTGATAAGGTTCCTGCTACKGCAGGMGCACTTAAGGTCAACTGAATAGCATTGGAATAAGCTGATGAACAAACCCCGCTGGTGGCTTTTACTCTGAACCAGGTCGGAGTAGTGATTACGGCATTATAGATAGCTGATGTAGCACCGTCAATATCCGTAAACACATTGTTATCCGGTGATGACTGCCATTGAATACTACCAACATTRGAAGCCACTTTCAATTGTTTTACAACACCTGAACAGGCTTCGGTTCCAGCCACAACTGTCGATACAGTTCCTCCTTTGGAAACTTTATCAACATTCACTACAACCAAGTTAGATTCTACTTCGCCACAAGTACCTCCGATAGAAACAACAGCTTTAAAGGTGGTAGTAACAGAAAGGTTACCGGTAGGGATGCTCAAGCTATTTGAGTTAGCAATAGCACTCCAAGTAGCTCCACCGTTAGTGGTTTTCTTCCAACTGATTACTCCGGTAGCACTGCTCAAATTCAAGGTAGTTCCTGTACCGGCACACAATGGTGAGCTGGCTGATGAAGCAGTACCTACTAAAGGTGTAGTCCCTATAACGTATTGAACMGGTGCGGTATAAGCGGATGAACAAACTCCGCTGGTCACTTTAACCCTGAAATACAAATCAGCAGTAATATTAGTCACAACATAAGTAGCTCCCGTACTTGAAACTGAAGTAGTATTGAAAGCTAGTCCAACCGGAACGGCTGATGCTTTTGGCGCATCATAATACGTAACTCCGTCTTCTGAATACTGCCATTGTGTTTTTCCAACATAACCCGCAACTTTCATGCTTCCTGAAGCTCCCTCACAAACGGTTCCTCCACCGGAAATAATAGTTCCCGCTACTGAAGTTGGGTTTACTGTAATGGTCTTAGTAGCTGATGTAGCTGTAGTGTTATCACATGAGTTAGTAACAATTACTCGGTATGAACGGTCTGAATTCAACTGAGCATTGGTAAGCGTATACGTTGTACCGGTAGCCCCGTCTATATCAGCAAATGTTCCCGGAGCTGTAGTACTTGAATAAGAAGCTGACTGCCATTGGAATGAAGTACCCACATAACCGGTTAAAGTCATGGTAAGATTTCCTCCTAAACATACTGAGGTAGAAGGAACTGTAATAGAGCCCGCTTTTACAGCAGTGATAATATTAATTGAAGCTAAATCAGATGCCAGGATTCCGCAATCTCCTTCGTTAATCAAAACACGATACTGAGTGCCTTTAGCAGGTAAAGTAGACGTTTTGGTAATGCCTAAGGTAGCCGTGTCGTAGTTAGAATACACAGCAGCGTTAGCAGCGGTAATGGTAATCCAAGCCGGGTTCGGGTTAGCTGTAGTTGGCACTCTATACTGCCACGAATAACTTGAAACCGGTACATTTGTGGCAACAGACATACTAGCGGTAGAGCCTACTGCTCCACAAATATTAGTTGTAGCCGGTTGTGTAGTAATA
>NZ_SJPE01000032.1 GCF_004329815.1 Flavobacterium silvisoli
CGCTGAAGGTAATTGATCCGCTGCCACCAAAACACAATGGGTTGGTGCCGTTAGCTGTCAATTCGACTTTAGTTGGGATGGTGATGGTTACTTGTTTGGTATCCGTACAGCCGTTGGCATCGGTAGCGACAATAGTATACGTACCGGAAGCCGAAGCCGAGAATGGCGAGGTAGCTGAGTTTCCGTTTACCGTATAGGTTTTAGTACCTGTTCCTCCCGTTGCGCTGAAGGTAATTGATCCGCTGCCACCAAAACACAATGGGTTGGTGCCGTTAGCYGTCAATTCGACTTTAGTTGGGATGGTGATGGTTACTTGTTTGGTATCGGTACAGCCGTTGGCATCGGTAGCGACAATAGTATACGTACCGGAAGCCGAAGCCGAGAATGGCGAGGTAGCTGAGTTTCCGTTTACCGTAAAGGTTTTAGTGCCTGTTCCTCCCGTTGCGCTGAAGGTAATTGATCCGCTGCCACCAAAACACAATGGGTTGGTGCCGTTAGCCGTCAATTCGACTTTAGTTGGGATGGTGATGGTTACTTGTTTGGTATCGGTACAGCCGTTGGCATCGGTAGCGACAATAGTATACGTACCGGAAGCCGAAGCCGAGAATGGCGAGGTAGCTGAGTTTCCGTTTACCGTAAAGGTTTTAGTACCTGTTCCTCCCGTTGCGCTGAAGGTAATTGATCCGCTGCCACCAAAACACAATGGGTTGGTGCCGTTAGCCGTCAATTCGACTTTAGTTGGGATGGTGATGGTTACTTGTTTGGTATCGGTACAGCCGTTGGCATCGGTAGCAACAATGGTATAAGTACCTGAAGCTGATGCTGTGAATGGTGAAGTAGCTGCGTTACCGTTAACCGTAAACGTTTTAGCTCCTGTTCCGCCTGTAGCGCTGAATGTAATTGAACCTGAACCACCAAAACACAATGGGTTAGTTCCATTAGCTGTTAATTCAACTTTGGTTGGAATAGTGATGGTTACTGTTTTAGCATCTGTACATCCGTTAGCATCAGTAGCTACAATGGTATAAGTACCTGAAGCCGATGCTGTGAATGGTGAAGTAGCTGCGTTACCGTTAACCGTAAACGTTTTAGCTCCTGTTCCGCCTGTAGCGCTGAATGTAATTGAACCTGAACCACCAAAACACAATGGGTTGGTGCCGTTAGCTGTCAATTCGACTTTAGTTGGGATGGTGATGGTTACTTGTTGGGTATCCGTACAGCCGTTGGCATCGGTAGCGACAATAGTATACGTACCGGAAGCCGAAGCCGAGAATGGCGAGGCAGCTGAGTTCCCGTTTACCGTAAAGGTTTTAGTACCTGTTCCTCCCGTTGCGCTGAAGGTAATTGATCCGCTGCCACCAAAACACAATGGGTTGGTGCCGTTAGCTGTCAATTCGACTTTAGTTGGGATGGTGATGGTTACTTGTTTGGTATCCGTACAGCCGTTGGCATCGGTAGCGACAATAGTATACGTACCGGAAGCCGAAGCCGAGAATGGCGAGGCAGCTGAGTTCCCGTTTACCGTAAAGGTTTTAGTACCTGTTCCTCCCGTTGCGCTGAAGGTAATTGATCCGCTGCCACCAAAACACAATGGGTTGGTGCCGTTAGCCGTCAATTCGACTTTAGTTGGGATGGTGATGGTTACTTGTTTGGTATCGGTACAGCCGTTGGCATCGGTAGCGACAATAGTATACGTACCGGAAGCCGAAGCCGAGAATGGCGAGGTAGCTGAGTTCCCGTTTACCGTAAAGGTTTTAGTACCTGTTCCTCCCGTTGCGCTGAAGGTAATTGATCCGCTGCCACCAAAACACAATGGGTTGGTACCGTTAGCCGTCAATTCGACTTTAGTTGGGATGGTAATGGTTACTTGTTTGGTATCGGTACAGCCGTTGGCATCGGTAGCAACAATGGTATAAGTACCTGAAGCTGATGCTGTGAATGGTGAAGTAGCTGCGTTACCGTTAACCGTAAACGTTTTAGCTCCTGTTCCGCCTGTAGCGCTGAATGTAATTGAACCTGAACCACCAAAACACAATGGGTTAGTTCCATTAGCTGTTAATTCAACTTTGGTTGGAATAGTGATGGTTACTGTTTTAGCATCTGTACATCCGTTAGCATCAGTAGCTACAATGGTATAAGTACCTG
>NZ_SJPE01000033.1 GCF_004329815.1 Flavobacterium silvisoli
ATAGTGTAAGCTCCAGCACATTGACCTGCTACAGGCTCCGCATCAGAGAATGTAGCATTCAATCCGGTAGAACAGTTATCAGCTTCATCAGTTACATCGCCTGTAAACTCAACCGAAGCATCGTAAGTACAAGCATCTGTGGTGTAGATGGTGATATCCGCCGGAGCTGTGAAGGTAGGCTTGATGTTATCCGATACCGTGATGTTTTGAGTATGTGTAGTGGTATTACCGGCACAGTCGGTAAGAGACCAGGTACGAACAATAGTGTAAGCTCCAGCACATTGACCCGCTACAGGCTCCGCATCAGAGAATGTAGCATTCAATCCTGTAGAACAGTTATCAGCTTCATCAGTTACATCGCCTGTAAACTCAACCGAAGCATCGTAAGTACAAGCATCCGTGGTGTAGATAGTGATATCCGCCGGAGCAGTGAAGGTAGGCTTGATGCTATCCGATACCGTGATGTTTTGAGTATGTGTAGTGGTATTACCGGCACAGTCGGTAAGAGACCAGGTACGAACAATAGTGTAAGCTCCAGCACATTGACCTGCTACAGGCTCCGCATCAGAGAATGTAGCATTCAATCCGGTAGAACAGTTATCAGCTTCATCAGTTACATCACCTGTAAACTCAACCGAAGCATCGTAAGTACAAGCATCCGTGGTGTAGATAGTGATATCCGCCGGAGCAGTGAATGTAGGCTTGATGTTATCCGATACCGTGATGTTTTGAGTATGTGTAGTGGTATTACCGGCACAGTCGGTAAGAGACCAGGTACGAACAATAGTGTAAGCTCCAGCACATTGACCCGCTACAGGCTCCGCATCGGAGAATGTAGCATTCAATCCGGTAGAACAGTTATCAGCTTCATCAGTTACATTACCTGTAAACTCAACCGAAGCATCGTAAGTACAAGCATCCGTGGTGTAGATAGTGATATCCGCCGGAGCAGTGAATGTAGGCTTGATGTTATCCGATACCGTGATGTTTTGAGTATGTGTAGTGGTATTACCGGCACAGTCGGTAAGAGACCAGGTACGAAYAATAGTGTAAGCTCCAGCACATTGACCTGCCACAGGCTCCGCATCAGAGAATGTAGCATTCAATCCGGTAGAACAGTTATCAGCTTCATCAGTTACATCGCCTGTAAACTCAACCGAAGCATCGTAAGTACAAGCATCCGTGGTGTAGATAGTGATATCCGCCGGAGCTGTGAAKGTAGGCTTGATGTTATCTGATACCGTGATGTTTTGAGTATGTGTAGTGGTATTACCGGCACAGTCGGTAAGAGACCAGGTACGAACAATAGTGTAAGCTCCAGCACATTGACCTGCTACAGGCTCCGCATCAGAGAATGTAGCATTCAATCCGGTAGAACAGTTATCAGCTTCATCAGTTACATCGCCTGTAAACTCAACCGAAGCATCGTAAGTACAAGCATCTGTGGTGTAGATAGTGATATCCGCCGGAGCAGTGAATGTAGGCTTGATGTTATCCGATACCGTGATGTTTTGAGTATGTGTAGTGGTATTACCGGCACAGTCGGTAAGAGACCAGGTACGAACAATAGTGTAAGCTCCAGCACATTGACCTGCTACAGGCTCCGCATCAGAGAATGTAGCATTCAATCCGGTAGAACAGTTATCAGCTTCATCAGTTACATCGCCTGTAAACTCAACCGAAGCATCGTAAGTACAAGCATCCGTGGTGTAGATAGTGATATCCGCCGGAGCAGTGAATGTAGGCTTGATGTTATCCGATACCGTGATGTTTTGAGTATGTGTAGTGGTATTACCGGCACAGTCGGTAAGAGACCAGGTACGAACAATAGTGTAAGCTCCAGCACATTGACCTGCCACAGGCTCCGCATCAGAGAATGTAGCATTCAATCCGGTAGAACAGTTATCAGCTTCATCAGTTACATCGCCTGTAAACTCAACCGAAGCATCGTAAGTACAAGCATCCGTGGTGTAGATAGTGATATCCGCCGGAGC
>NZ_SJPE01000034.1 GCF_004329815.1 Flavobacterium silvisoli
TGATGAAATTATTCGACCGATTTTAAGAGGCAGAGATATTAAAAAATATGATATTCATTTTTCAAATTTGTATTTAATTAATGCGCATAATGGTGTGAAGGAAAAAGGTACCAAACGTATCGACGTAGTTAATGATTATCCCGTTATTTATGAACACCTAAAACATTTTCAGTCAAAACTTGAATCTAGGAGTGACAAGGGAGATCACTGGAGTAATTTGAGAAACTGTGCATACATTGATATATTTACTGGTCCCAAATTAATTTACCCCGAAACTATGCGGCTACTTAAAAATAATAATGAGACTTTCCCAAGATTTACGTATGATTCAGGAAATTATTTTTGTGATAAAACAGCTTTCTCAATTACTGGAGTTGAGATAAAGTATCTTTTAGCATTTATGAATTCGAAAATAATGGAGTATTTAATTCCACAATATGTAACGGCATGGGATGATAGCGGATTTATGATGCAAAAAATATATTTAGAAAATATTCCTATTCCGAATCCAGAAAAAAAAATCAAAGACTCCATAGAAATCTTGGTTGATAAGATCCTAATTGAAGAAGAAATTCTCAAAAAAAAGGAATTACAACATGAAATAGACAAAATATTTTCTGGTATTTTTAATTTTTCGGAAGATGAAGAGGTCTTTATTAATTTAATAGTTAGAAACTAAATTAATTTCTTCTTCAACTAAATTATATAGGTCGAATACCATTTTATCTAAACTATTCTCCAATTCTGACGTCTCACGATTATTCGTTTTTTCATATATTATTTTTTCCACAATGTCACAGAATTTTTTTTGCTCTGCTTCGTCAATAAAGGGAATCGGCAATTGTTCTACAAACATTGGTTTGTACTCGAAATAACCACCATTACGGGAAACGCCTAATTGTTTTATATAATAGTCTGCGATAGTGGAATTAAGCACTGCTAATAAATAATAATTTTCGGTCACGAAAAAAGGAGATGGTGCATTAAGAATATAATCAGCTGGAATAAAACTAAACTGAGATTTCAAAGCTAAATTTCCCCATCCTATTTTCACCTTATTAAAGTCTTCCAAGTAGGCACAATTTCTAAGATTAGACCAATGATCACCTTGATCTAAACGCTTTTCTAATTCAGTTCTATGTTTTAATAAATATTCATATACAACTGGATAATCTTTCTCAACATCTATTCGTGGAATGCCTTTAGACTTTATGCCATTATGCGCATTTATGAGCCAATTGCCACTCCATTCATAAGTAAAACGCTTAATATTTTTACCTAAAAGAATCGGTCGAATAATTTCATCATTTCTTTTATTTTCGTCAATTATGAAAGCTTCATTATATCCAGTTTTGATACCATAATTTATCTGAACATCCCAATTTTTAAGCGGTATTCCAATCTTTTCAATTTTATTCTTTATTGTCTGTTCTACAGCACCTAAAACAGTCCAATTAGCAGAAGTATAGGAAGCTTTAATGAAAAGAGTGTTAAAATAATCGCTGGTATTATTTATACTAAAATTTTTATCTAAAATACAAGCTTTTGTTTCTCCTTCATATTTTGCCTTTTCAGATATCAATATATTGGTATCAACAGTAGCCGTATCAAAAACTTGGACACCACCAAAGTCAATCAATATGACTGGATTACTCTTCTCAACAAAGTATTTTCGAAGACTTTCACCATAGGCAGCCCGCATCCATTTATTCGAGGTTATAAATGCCAAATACCCCTTAGGTTTTAAAAGCTTGATTCCTAATTCGTAAAACAAACTATAAATATCACCTGTCT
>NZ_SJPE01000035.1 GCF_004329815.1 Flavobacterium silvisoli
ACATCACGGTATCGGATAACATCAAGCCTACCTTCACTGCTCCGGCGGATATCACTATCTACACCACGGATGCTTGTACTTACGATGCTTCGGTTGAGTTTACAGGCGATGTAACTGATGAAGCTGATAACTGTTCTACCGGATTGAATGCTACATTCTCTGATGCGGAGCCTGTAGCAGGTCAATGTGCTGGAGCTTACACTATTGTTCGTACCTGGTCTCTTACCGACTGTGCCGGTAATACCACTACACATACTCAAAACATCACGGTATCGGATAACATCAAGCCTACCTTCACTGCTCCGGCGGATATCACTATCTACACCACGGATGCTTGTACTTACGATGCTTCGGTTGAGTTTACAGGCGATGTAACTGATGAAGCTGATAACTGTTCTACCGGATTGAATGCTACATTCTCTGATGCGGAGCCTGTAGCAGGTCAATGTGCTGGAGCTTACACTATTGTTCGTACCTGGTCTCTTACCGACTGTGCCGGTAATACTACTACACATACTCAAAACATCACGGTATCGGATAACATCAAGCCTACCTTCACTGCTCCGGCGGATATCACTATCTACACCACGGATGCTTGTACTTACGATGCTTCGGTTGAGTTTACAGGCGATGTAACTGATGAAGCTGATAACTGTTCTACAGGATTGAATGCTACATTCTCTGATGCGGAGCCTGTAGCAGGTCAATGTGCTGGAGCTTACACTATTGTTCGTACCTGGTCTCTTACCGACTGTGCCGGTAATACCACTACACATACTCAAAACATCACGGTATCAGATAACATCAAGCCTACCTTCACTGCTCCGGCGGATATCACTATCTACACCACGGATGCTTGTACTTACGATGCTTCGGTTGAGTTTACAGGCGATGTAACTGATGAAGCTGATAACTGTTCTACAGGATTGAATGCTACATTTACAGATGGAGCTCCGGTAGTTGGCGCTTGTGCAGGATCGTACACTATTACCCGTACTTGGTCTCTTACCGACTGTGCCGGTAATACCACTACACATGCACAAACCATTAGCGTATCAGATAATACAAGACCTACTTGGGTAACTCCTGCTGGTAGTTTAGATGTAACACTGGAATGCAGCGATGCTCAAGGTTTGACTAATGCGCAAGCTCTTGCTCCGCAAGCGGTTGATAACTGTACAACTAATGTAACCTATATCAAAACTCCGGGAATTTTTGTTGCCGGGGATTGTCCCAACAGAGGTACTTATACCAATACTTGGATAGCCGTTGATGCTTGTTCTAATGCTACATTAAACGTATTTACTCAGGTAATTACAATTCAGGATACAACGAAACCGGTATTGGATACAACTAACTTTGATCCGAATCCTCAGGTTACTTGTAATAATATTCCACAGATACCAGTTTTACAGTTCTCAGATAATTGTTCTGCTGTAAATGTTCCTGCTCCGGTTGAAACACAAACACCGGTAGCCAATGGCACCTATACAATAACCAGAACATGGACTGCTTCTGATGCTTGCGGAAACGTAACTGTGGTGACTCAAACAGTCGATGTGACTATCGAGGTTCAAGTGGGAGATGAAATAACTTCACCTGATGAAATCTGTAATGATAAAACCACTCTTTGGGACTTAAACAGTTATTTATCAAACACTATCCCTACCAATGGAACATGGACTAATGTTGATAATGTTGGTGTATTGAATGGTTCCTTATTTAACGCATTTAATGTTGCTGAAGGGAATCACAAGTTTATATATACTTATGACAACGGTAG
>NZ_SJPE01000036.1 GCF_004329815.1 Flavobacterium silvisoli
GTGCCGGTAATACCACTACACATACTCAAAACATCACGGTATCGGATAACATCAAGCCTACCTTCACAGCTCCGGCGGATATCACCATCTACACCACAGATGCTTGTACTTACGATGCTTCGGTTGAGTTTACAGGCGATGTAACTGATGAAGCTGATAACTGTTCTACCGGATTGAATGCTACATTCTCTGATGCGGAGCCTGTAGCAGGTCAATGTGCTGGAGCTTACACTATTGTTCGTACCTGGTCTCTTACCGACTGTGCCGGTAATACCACTACACATACTCAAAACATCACGGTATCGGATAACATCAAGCCTACCTTCACTGCTCCGGCGGATATCACTATCTACACCACAGATGCTTGTACTTACGATGCTTCGGTTGAGTTTACAGGCGATGTAACTGATGAAGCTGATAACTGTTCTACAGGATTGAATGCTACATTTACAGATGGAGCTCCGGTAGTTGGCGCTTGTGCAGGATCGTACACTATTACCCGTACTTGGTCTCTTACCGACTGTGCCGGTAATACCACTACACATGCACAAACCATTAGCGTATCAGATAATACAAGACCTACTTGGGTAACTCCTGCCGGTAGTTTAGATGTAACACTGGAATGCAGCGATGCTCAAGGTTTGACTAATGCGCAAGCTCTTGCTCCGCAAGCGGTTGATAACTGTACAACTAATGTAACCTATATCAAAACTCCGGGAATTTTTGTTGCCGGGGATTGTCCCAACAGAGGTACTTATACCAATACTTGGATAGCCGTTGATGCTTGTTCTAATGCTACATTGAACGTATTTACTCAGGTAATTACAATTCAGGATACAACGAAACCGGTATTGGATACAACTAACTTTGATCCGAATCCTCAGGTTACTTGTAATAATATTCCACAGATACCAGTTTTACAGTTTTCAGATAATTGTTCTGCTGTAAATGTTCCTGCTCCGGTTGAAACACAAACACCGGTAGCCAATGGTACCTATACAATAACCAGAACATGGACTGCTTCTGATGCTTGCGGAAACGTAACTGTGGTGACTCAAACAGTCGATGTGACTATCGAGGTTCAAGTGGGAGATGAAATAACTTCACCTGATGAAATCTGTAATGATAAAACCACTCTTTGGGACTTAAACAGTTATTTATCAAACACTATCCCTACCAATGGAACATGGACTAATGTTGATAATGTTGGTGTATTGAATGGTTCCTTATTTAACGCATTTAATGTTGCTGAAGGGAATCACAAGTTTATATATACTTATGACAACGGTAG
>NZ_SJPE01000037.1 GCF_004329815.1 Flavobacterium silvisoli
AACCGCCTTAAGTTTACAATTTCTAAATTTATACATTAATCAGAAAGAACAAAAGAGAGGAGTAAGGTTTTCGATAACCGCAGGAACTTCAGATTCCGTTAACAGTGATAATCCCCTCTCTTTTCTACTTTTATTTCGTACAGTTCTGTGAGAGTTGGATCTCGTTTTTAAGGTGATGAAACACAAGTAGATTGTCCTTTCCAAAATTATTTTCTTATGGATAAAGATAAAAAAACATTTGGTATTGACATCAGTAAAGCCACATTTGATGTTATGGATTGTTCGGGTAATTATTATCAGTTTGATAATAACACTAAAGGTTTTGTAAAGTTCTTAAAGTTATTATCCTKTGACAGTCATTGTGTTATGGAGGCTACAGGTTATTATCATTATCAATTAGCTTACTTTCTGGTCGATAATCATATAGCTGTTTCGGTAGAGAATCCATTATCAATYAAGCGATTTATTCAAATGAAACTCAGCAGAATTAAAACCGATAAGTCAGATGCCGGGATGATATGTTTATATGGTCAGGAGCAAGAATTAAAGCTATGGGTTGGCTATTCAAAAAATCAAATGGAGTGTCTTCAACAGATACGTTTACTGGATACGTATACCAAACAAAGCACCTCACTTCAAAATAAGATTCAGGSCGAGCAAGCTTTAGGAAATCCAAGTAAGTTAGTCGTTAGCTCTCTTAAAAGAAGCTTACGAAATATAGAAAAAGAAGTRCTCTTAATTGAAACTCACTTGTTAGAGTTGGTTAAATCGGACTATCAGGAAGTATTGACTAAAATAGAAAGTATCCCTGGTATTGGTAGAAAGACAGCTATGATGCTTATTGTCTTAACAGATGGATTTGAACGTTTTGAGAGTGGTAGTCAGCTATGTTCATTTTGCGGTCTGACACCGGTCATACGACAATCAGGCAGCAGTATAAAGGGCAGAACCAGAATAAGTAAGATAGGAAATGCTAAACTTAGAAATCTTCTCTTTATGTGCAGCTTTACAGCCTGTAAATGCAATAAAGCCTGTAGAGAGATTTATGAAAGAATTACAGCAAAAGGGAAGAGTAAAAAACTGGCATTAATAGCTGTTTGTAATAAGCTGTTAAGACAGGCTTTTGCCATCGCAAAATCAGGAGTCGAATACAATAAAGAGTACAGAAGCCCTATGCCTAAATTTATTTAAAAAATATCATTTTTTATTTGGTTGCAAGCACAGTTCTTTGTTA
>NZ_SJPE01000038.1 GCF_004329815.1 Flavobacterium silvisoli
CAGACGTTATATGTTAGGGTATATGATATTAGTTCACCGAGTTGTTATTCGACTACTACCTTACAGTTGATAGTAAATCCTCATCCTGTTCCGAAGCCGAACATTTCGGATTATGTACAGTGTGATTACAACAGCCCTGGAGATGGAGTGGAGCAGTTTATCCTTAACAGTAAAGACGTAGAGATTGCCAATGGTCAATCAGGTGTTGCCATAGGATACTACCTTACTCAGGCAGATGCCTTGAGCCAGACCAATCCGTTACCAAATGTATACACTTCGGGAACACAACAGATTTGGATAAACATTCGCTATACGGCTACAGGTTGTAATGCGGTGAGTTCATTTAATTTGATTGTTAATCCGTTGCCTGTAGCTGCTACACCACCACCGATTTATCAGTGTAGTAACGGAGCTACCAATCAGGCTATATTTGATTTAACAATCAATGAAGGAGCGGTTAACAGCAGCGGAGGAGTAACCTTCACGTATTACCATACTTTGGCAGATGCTCAAAATAAAATAGGCGCTATTGCCACACCAATGACGTATTTGGGTACCGATAATGAGCAAGTATTCATTCGTGTAGAAAACACCATTACGGGCTGTTATGTTACTACTGTTCAGTTGTTGCATGTGACTTTAGGTCCTGTGGCTAATACGCCGTTACCATTGCAGGTATGTGATCCGAATAATGACGGTATAGCTGTTTTCAATTTAGAAGATGCTACTGCCGCCATAGCGGGTACACCTAATCCTGCGAGTATAGGGGTGTCGGTTACCTATCACGAAACACCAACAGATGCTTTAACAGGAGCCAACCCGATATTAGGTCCTTACAGTAATATTTCTAACTGGACACAAACCATTTATGTMAAAGTGTTCTACACTTTGACCGGTTGTTCTAATTATGTCCAATTACAACTAATAGTCAACCCAACACCAGAGGCAGTAACGCCAACGGATTACCATTTGTGTGATTACACAGGTGCTGTTGGTTATGAGCCGTTTGATTTAACGACAAAAATCCCTGAGATTTTGGGCAGTATCAACCCGGCAGTTACTTCTGTAACGTTCTATACTTCACAGAGTAATGCTGAAAATGCTACTGGGGCTATAGGCAATGTTACCAATTACGTTAACACAGTTGCCAACACCCAGACGTTGTATGTTCGGGTAGAGACTATCGCTACGGGTTGTTACGATATTGTAAC
>NZ_SJPE01000039.1 GCF_004329815.1 Flavobacterium silvisoli
TTGTTCTCATAACTACGTTGATTTATTAATGAAAAATAATATTGCTATAAGTATGACTGAGAACGGAGATCCCTATGAAAATGCATTGGCAGAGAGAGTTAACGGCATCATTAAAACAGAGTTCAACCTTTACAGTAGCTCGTTAGGCTTTGATCAAACAAAACATAGAATAAGTAAAAGCATTGAGTCTTATAATGAACTAAGGCCACATGCCAGTTGTGATTATTTAACCCCTAACCAAGCACATTTACAATCAGAAATATTAAACAAGAGATGGAAAAACTATAATAGAAGTTTTATGTCTTGTCCTAAAATAGCTATACACTAAAAAAGTGTATATGGAAAACCCAGCACAAGAGATTTATGCTTCACGGGAGCACAAACAGAGCCGTTATGACAAACGCTTGATTTTAAAAATTGTCAAAGAAGTTGAACAAGGATTGCCTAGAAAAGAGGCTAACCGGATTTATGGATTAGGAAAAGCATCGTTAGATGGTTGGATGAGGGATTATGGCTCACCCGAATATCAAGAAAAAATCAAACGCAGGAGTTATACAAACCTTCAAAAACGTACTATTGTTAGAGCTATAGAACAAGGAAGATTGACCATTAAGGATGCTAAAGTGTCCTATAATATCAAGAGCGAGAAAATAATCAGAAATTGGATAGTACAATATAAATCAGAAAAAGTCGAAATTTGTATTGAAAACACATCACCCATGGCTAAGGACAAACCATCTTCCAAGGATTTAGAAAAAGAAGCTTTAGAAAAAGCTTTACAGCAGGCAGAACTTAAAATAAAAGCCCTGAACACCCTGATTGATGTAGCCGAAGAACAACTCAAAATTGACATTAGAAAAAAGTCTGGTGCCAAACAGTCTTAAAAATGAAACAAGACTTTCCTAAACTGGGAATAGCTGTTTTATGCCGATTGTTTGGCAAAACAAGACACGCCTATTACGATTGTTTATGGCGTAAAGAAAGTAGTTTAGTCAAAGAAGATGTCATTCTTCAGGAGGTGCTCAACATT
>NZ_SJPE01000004.1 GCF_004329815.1 Flavobacterium silvisoli
ATCTTTGAGAATGTTTCATTAGGCGAACACACAGTTTATGTATGGGATGTAAGAGACCCTAACGGATATTCATGTGGCGTGGAGATGATTAAAGACATCCAGACGATTGATTACCCACATTATTTCACTCCGAATGGCGATGGGTATCACGATCATTGGAATATAAGCGGATTGCATGATCAGCCGGGAGCTAAGATTTACATCTTTGACCGTTATGGTAAGTTACTCAAACAGCTTAGTCCTTTGAGTGCGGGTTGGGATGGAACTTACAACGGGCATCTGATGCCATCGGATGACTATTGGTTTACGGTAGACTTTGCCGAGGGTAGTGGCATGCGACAGTTTAAGGCACACTTCTCGCTGAAACGATAAGACAAGTAGATTTATAAATGAAAAAAAACTCCTCAAGACATTGAGGAGTTTTTTTTTATAACAAACACAAAAGAAACTCATCAAAAGTTATGGCAAAAAAAAAACAGTATAAAAAAAATGCCACAAAAAGTGTGGCAAATTTATCTGGGGTAAAAATTTGCCACAAGATATCATTGAAACTTTGCACGTGCTTATAGCCCCGATAGGAGCTGGCTACCGTGTAGCGCGGATAGCGGGAGGGGGAGTGAACAGGTGCAGGGAGTGCCGCTGCTGAAAACAAAAAACTCCCCGTAAATGGAGAGTTCTCGTCTTGTAAATTTTATTGTTTTATTTTTGATTGTAAACTTTCAAAGCTTCTTTTAAAATAGCCACTGAGCGAATCAAATCTTCTTTTTTGAGGACGTACGCAATACGGACTTCATCTAAACCGACATTTGGGGTGGAATAAAATCCTGCTGCAGGAGCTACCATAACGGTTTCGCCGTTGTTATCATAAGTTTCCAATAACCATTGTGCAAAATCGTCTGCGCTTTTTACCGGTAGTTTTGCGATGCAATAAAACGCTCCTTTAGGAGTTGCTACTTTGACACCTTCAATTTTTTGTAGTTCGGCAATCAGAGTATCTCTTCGTTCTTTGTATTCTGAAATTACGTCGTCAAAGTAACTTTGCGGAGTATCTAAAGCCGCTTCACTGGCTATTTGGGCATAGGTTGGCGGGCTTAGACGTGCTTGTGCAAACTTCATGGCGGTAGCCATGACTTCTTTATTTTTAGAAACTATGCAACCGATACGGGCACCGCACATGCTGTATCTTTTAGAAACCGAATCAATCATGATAGCGTTTTCTTCAATTCCGGGAACATTCATGACAGAAAAATGTTTGTCGTTTTCATCGTAAATAAATTCGCGGTACACTTCATCGGCAATCAGGAATAAATCATGTTTTTTAACGATTTCGGCCAATTGCATGATTTCTTCTTTTGAATACAAATAGCCTGTTGGATTTCCGGGATTACAAATCAGGATGGCTTTTGTTTTGGGTGTAATCAATTTTTCGAAAGCAGCAATAGGAGGAAGGGCAAAGCCTTCGTCAATAGTTGAAATTACCGGAACAACTTTCACGCCGGAAGCCGTTGAAAAACCGTTGTAATTGGCGTAAAACGGCTCAGGAATAATAATTTCATCGCCTGAATCCATGGTACTTCCCATAGCAAAAAGCAATGCTTCAGAACCACCGGTAGTGATAATGATATCGGCAACTTCAATAGGTAAACCGTGTGATTTGTAATAGGCTGAGAGCTTGGTTCTGTAACTTTCAAATCCGGCTGAGTGACTGTATTCCAATACTTTAATATCGGCATTTTTCACAGCATTTAATGCCACATCAGGCGTTTTAATATCGGGCTGACCAATATTCAAATGGTATACTTTATGTCCTTTCTTTTTAGCAATTTCTGCATAAGGAACCAGTTTTCGAATAGGTGATTCGGGCATGTGTTGCCCTTTGGATGATATTTTTGGCATGATTTCTATTTTTGAAATGCAAATTTGCGACATTTTTCGCTCGAAAACAATTCCGGTGTATACTTTAATACAACTTAAAAAATATTTCAGGTAGATTTATTTTATTAAATTTATACCAAATCAGTTTCGATGCGGAGATTCTTTATTGTATACTTTTTTCTGTTTTTTGTCACTACCGTATTTTGTCAATCGGAATTTAAAATTGATAGCCCCAAAAAAAGGGTAGTCATTCCTTTTAAGCTCATCAATAACTTAATTTTTATTCCTATCGAAGTAAACGGTGAACCGCTGACTTTTTTGCTAGATACGGGTGTTGAAGAAACCATTCTCTTCAGTTTAGACGACAAGGAACAAATTCAGTTTTTTCATATCGAACAGTTAAAGCTCAAAGGCTTAGGAAGTAACGAAGCTATCGATGCTTATAAATCATCTAAAAATAAACTGAATGTCAACGATTTTGTTGATTTGGAACACGAAATTTACATAGTACTGGATCAGGAGTTTAATTTTTCATCGCAGGTGGGTATTCCGGTCAACGGTATTATTGGGTATCATTTTTTCAAAAATCACAAAGTAGCGATTGATTATGAACGTAAAAAAATAACGGTTTATGCCGATGCTAATCAGAAGATTATCAAACAACTGAAACGCAACTTTAAGAAAGACAGTATTTCGCTTGAACTTAATAAACCCTATGTTGTTTCAGAGATTCAGCAAGATGAAAAAAGTATTCCGTCAAAACTTTTATTGGATACCGGGAACAGCGATGCCCTTTGGATTTTTTTGAATAAAAACGGTAGGCTCAAGCAACCTGAAAAGACCATACATGACTTTTTAGGAAGGGGTTTCAGCGGGGATATTTTTGGTTTAAGAGGGCGGATAAAAGCTTTTAGTTTCGGCAATACGGTTTTCAAAAATCCGATTGTTACTTTTCCCGATTCGACTTCGGTTATGAGTGTTAACTTTGTTCCTAACCGGGTTGGCTCTGTCGGAGGGGAGGTATTATCGCGATTCAACATTGTTTTTGATTATAAAAATAAAGCAATTTATACCAATCCTAACAACAAAATTCACGATCCGTTTAATTTTAATATGAGTGGAATTGAAGTGGCTCATGCCGGATTGGAGTGGACCAAACATTTATATGAAAACAGAGGCGGTCAGGGAATAAAGGTATACAACGGCTCTAACGATGAAAGAGTACAGGACAACCTTCAAATCCGATTTGAATTAAAACCCATCTTCAAAATAGCCAACGTCAGAAGTAATTCTGCCGCCGAAAAAGCAGGTCTGAAAAAAGACGACAGAATATTGCGTATCAACAGCCACAGTGCGCAAGACCTGACCATTGAAAAAATAAACGAATTATTGAAATCAGAAGAAGGCAAAACCATTAAAATGGAAATCGAACGCAACAATGCTACTTTTACCTATCAATTTCAACTCAAAAGTATTCTATAAAAAAACGCCCCGAATTCGGGGCGTTTCTTTTATTGCATCAAGGGACTTTTAGTCTTTTTCTCAAGTAGGTTTTCTACCGGTTTTTCAACCACTTCACCTTTAATTTTTATGGCAACCCTGCCGTCTTCCACATTTACGGCATTACTTTCAACAGTAATTGTTTTTCGGATAGGGCCGGTATGCATGTTGTATTTCACTTCAATCTTGCCTGTTTTTCCCGGTAAAATCGGTTCTGTTGGTTTTGAAGGAACGGTACATCCGCAAGTCGATTGCACATTTGTAATGATGAGTGGAGCATCTCCGGTGTTGGTGAATTCAAAAACGCGAATACCATTATCATCTTCTTTGTTCACGGTTCCGTAATCAATGGTATTGTCTTTTGCCTTAAACTCAATTTTGGGACCAACCTGAGCCAAAACAGCAGCATTTATAAGGAGTACTGTGATAAGTAAAAAGTTCTTCATAGGTCAAATTTTTTTCTTTGGTTCGTAAATTTACTTCGTTTAAATTAATAAGCAAAAATTTAATTCTTAATTTTTTCTAAAGTCTTTATTAATTACTTTTGCAGTTCAGTTTACAAAAGATGTGCCACAATCGTTTTGAAGCGAAAAGACAGTGAGTGCCGGCCATCCATATTCCCGCTTTCCGCGCTACACGGTAGCCACTGCAATCGGGGCTAAAAGAAAACCGCATCGCATTTCAGTAATCTGAAAATCTAATAATCTAACAATCTAAGAATCTCAATATGATTCCAGCTCAATTCAACGCCAAAGAAGCCGAAAAAAAGTGGTACGACTACTGGATGAAAAACAACTATTTTCATTCTAAACCCGACCATCGTAAACCCTATACCATTACCATTCCGCCACCCAATGTGACCGGAGTCTTGCACATGGGACACATGCTCAACAACACCATTCAGGATGTTTTAATTCGTCGTGCCCGATTAAAAGGGTTCAACGCCTGTTGGGTGCCGGGAACCGACCATGCTTCTATTGCTACCGAAGCCAAAGTAGTGGCAAAATTGAAACAGGAAGGCATTAACAAAAATGATTTAACCCGCGAAGAGTTCCTCAAACACGCTTGGGATTGGACAGAAAAATACGGAGGAACCATCCTAGAACAGCTAAAACAACTGGGGTGCTCCTGCGATTGGGATCGTACAAAGTTTACTATGGATCCCGATATGTCGGCTTCGGTTATCAAATCTTTTGTTGATTTGTACAATAAAGGTCAAATCTACCGCGGTTACCGCATGGTAAACTGGGATCCAGAGGCTAAAACAACGCTTTCAGATGAAGAAGTAATTTATGAAGAACGACAAGGAAAACTGTACCATTTAAAATACCAAATCGTAGGCAGTAATGAATTTGTTACCATTGCTACCACTCGCCCTGAGACTATTTTGGGAGATACCGCTATTTGCATTCATCCGGATGATGAACGCTACCAGCATTTAAAAGGAAAGCAAGCCATAGTACCGATTTGTAATCGTTTCATTCCCATCATTTTTGATGACTATGTTGATATGGAATTCGGAACCGGTTGTTTAAAAGTGACGMCGGCAYACGATATAAACGACAAAGCTTTAGGTGAAAAACACAATTTAGAAATCATCGATATATTTAATGATGACGCTACATTAAATAGTTTCGGATTGCACTACCAAGGCAAAGACCGATTCGTGGTTCGCGAGGAAATCGTGAAAGAGTTAGAAGACATCAATGCTGTGGCAAAAGTTGAAAATCATATCAACAAAGTAGGAACTTCAGAAAGAACCAAAGCGGTAATCGAGCCTCGTTTGTCTGACCAATGGTTCCTTCGCATGGAAGATTTAGTAAAACCGGCCATTAAAGCGGTTTTAGAAACCGAAGAAATTAAGCTCTATCCGTCGCGCTTCAACAATACTTACCGTCATTGGTTGGAGAACATTCGCGATTGGAATATTTCCCGTCAATTGTGGTGGGGACAACAAATTCCGGCGTACTATTACGGTGAAGGAAAAGAAGATTTTGTAGTAGCGGAAACCAAAGAAGCAGCACTCGAATTAGCAAAAACAAAAACTGGTAATTCGACACTGAAAGCTGAAGACTTGCATCAGGACCCGGATGCATTAGATACTTGGTTTTCTTCATGGTTATGGCCAATAGCCGTATTCGGAGGGATACTTGACCCTGAAAATGAAGATTTCAAATACTATTATCCAACCAGTGATTTAGTTACAGGACCGGATATTTTGTTCTTTTGGGTTGCCCGAATGATAATTGCCGGTTACGAATATACCGGTCAAAAACCGTTCACGAACGTGTATTTAACCGGATTGGTACGCGACAAGCAACGCAGAAAAATGTCGAAATCGTTGGGGAATTCTCCGGAGCCTCTCGAACTTATTGAAAAATTTGGTGCCGATGGCGTGCGAGTAGGCTTGTTATTGAGTGCCTCTGCCGGAAATGACATCATGTTTGATGAAGAATTGTGCAGCAACGGAAAAGCCTTTGCTAATAAAATATGGAATGCCTTCCGCTTAATCAAAGGCTGGGAAGTCGCCAATATTGCTCAACCGGAAAGTTCTAAAGTTGCTATTGAATGGTACGAAGCCAAGTTACAGCAAACCTTGGTAGAAATTGAAGATCATTTTACCAAATACCGCTTGTCTGATGCGTTAATGGCTATTTACAAATTGGTTTGGGATGATTTCTGTTCGTGGTTTTTGGAAATGATTAAACCGGGTTACCAACAGCCAATAGATAGTGCAACTTTCGAAAAAGCAATTGAAATGTTGGAAGCTAATTTAAAATTACTGCATCCGTTCATGCCGTTCTTAACCGAGGAAATTTGGCAACATATCACTGAGAGAACTCCAGAGCAAGCCTTAATCATTTCGGAATATCCGGCTATGACTTCATTTAACGAACAGTTGATTGCCGATTTTGATTTTGCGATGGAGGTAATTGCCGGAGTGAGAACGATTCGTAAAGAGAAGAATATTGCGATGAAAGAATCCGTAGCGATGAAAGTGATTAACAATGAAAAGTCTTCGACTTATTTTGACAGTATTATAATCAAACTGGGAAATATAAGTGATTTAGAGTATATCAAGGATAAAGTTGACGGATCTTTGACTTACCGCGTAAAATCGAATGAGTATTTTATACCGGTTTCAGGTGCTATTGATGTACCTGCTGAAATAGCTAAACTAACCGAAGAGTTGAAATACAATCAAGGGTTTTTACGCAGTGTACAAAACAAATTGGCGAATGAAAAGTTTGTTGCCGGTGCACCTGCACAGGTCATAGAAAATGAGCGCAAAAAAGAAGCCGATGCACTAGCCAAGATTGCCACTATAGAACAAAGTTTAGCAAGCTTGCAATAGAAATTTAAATCTTAAATGTTATGAAAAAGCAAATTGTATTGTTTATTCCATTATTGTTTTCAATGAGTGTTAATTCTCAAAATTTTAATACGAGTCAGGAAAAAATGGACCAAAGTAAAAATATCCTGGGTATTGTAAATAGGATGGCATACAACAAAGATGGCAAGAATGCACCTCAAGGTTCACCTTATCTGAATAAAGTGTTTTTACCGGCTACAGTTAATGGCGTAAATGTGAGTATGCGTTATAATGCTTATAGAGATGAGTTGGAATTTATTGATAACAAGCGTGATACACTTGTTTTGAATAAAATAATCAATACAATTTAATTACCTTTGTAAACACTACAAATCAATATAGATTAGTAGAATTTGTTAATAAAGGAGAGTTGACAAAGGGATATCTTATTCGGTTATTTGAGAAAAATAATTTTGTATTATTCAAAAGACAGTTTGTTATTTTGATTGCAGAAAAATTAGCAGCAAACGCCTATGAAAGTGATAGGCCGGCAAGTTATGTAAAGGCTGAAGATGCTTTTTATTTTAAGAATAGGGACAAAGAAATTATTGAATTCCCCTCAAATAAGAAAGGGTTGTTAAAACTTTTTCCTGAGAAAAAAATGGAGATAGAAATTTTTATCAAACAAAATAAGACCGATTTTAAGAAAGAAGAGGATTTGATTAAGTTAATAGAGTTTTTATCTGTTTAGTATAATAATTATATATCTGAGCCCCTTGATTTGGGGCTTTTTATTTTAATTATGCTAAGTGTTGAAAATCTTAATGATTGAATTTAAATATGCTATGTTGTGTTCCTCACTATTTTAGAAACATGTTTTCCGTTTCGTTGAAGTCACTTTTGATTAAGATTATGATATCTGTTTCATTTTTTAACAGATTTGAATGATTAGAGACAAAAACTAAATTTGTAGTTTTATACTTTAAATAAAATAAAATAAAATGAAAAAACGATTAATCTTAGCTGTTATTTCCTCAGTATTTATAATGAATGCTTACAGCCAAAACAACACAACAACCCGTCTAATAGATGATTTGGAAACTGCTACATTTGGTGCGAAAAGTATACGTAAATCTTCTCCTGAAACTCAAGGATCTCCTTATTTGAAAATGAGTTTCTTTCCTGCCAAAATAGAGGGTATATCCAAAGTTGCTTTGATGCGTTATGACGTTTTTAATGATGAATTTGAATTTATCAATTCAAAAAAAGATACTCTCATTTTAAATAAAGTTGCAACATTTAATCCAATTACCTTTTCAGATGAAAATGTTAAATATCAACTGGTGAACTATACCAAAAAGAATAAGCCAATTTTTGGTTATCTTATAAATGTATATCAAAAAAGTAATTGCATTTTATTTAAAAAGCAAAACATCATATTTGTTGAAAAGAAGGTAAATTCGGTTCCTTTTGAGACAATTATTCCTGCAAAGTTTGTTCAAACAGATGATACATATTATTTTAAGAATGAAGACAAGGATATTATCGAATTTCCGAAAAACAGAAAAGGGTTGGTAAAGATGTTTCCGGAGAAGAAATCAGTACTAGAAGATTTTATCAAACAGCATAATATAGATTTTGAAAAAGAGTCAGATCTAATCAAGATTATAGATTTTTTAATGTCTTAATTATGTCCTGTCACATTTGTAGGGCTGTTGCTTGTAGTGATAATTATAATTTGATATTCAGCAAAGATTGATCAAAAAAAAACTGTTTCGTATGAAACAGTTTTTTTTTGATTTTTAGGGTAGAGGATTTAAAATTTAAGCCCCAATTTAAAGTACATACCGTTAAACTGCTCAATTTTTTGTTCAGCTCCGTCTTTTTTCATTTTGTTGAAGTCACTTTGACTTTCAAGTCCGATACCAATGTTAAAGGCGTCGCTCAGGATGAACTTAAGTCCAATCTGGCTCGATAGACCAAAATTCCAACCCATATTTTTGGTACTGGATCGGTCAAGAGCTGTTTCCAATTCTTGTTTTAATAAGGTGTTGGCGTATAGACCTAGACCAATGGTAAAGAACAGCTTGTCATTTTCAGGTTTTTCGTTTTTAAATAAATTGAAGTCCCCGCTAAATTGTAAGGGGATGTGCAGGTAAGAGTTTTTAAGGCTGGCATTGTTTCCGGCAGCAGTCGTGTTGCCGTTGAATTCAAAATAACCGAGACCGGTTGAGACATCCCACTTTTGTCCCAATTTAAAAGCAACCATGACGTCGCTACCATTAATGTTTCCATTAAGTGGAGCATTTCCGGTTGATTTTAAACGGGCAAATCCCAGTTTTCCGTTAACTGTAAATTCAGGATTGTTGTTCTTTTTTTCGGGTGCAGTTTGTGCCATGGCAATGCCCGAAATGGCCATAAATAAAATAGCCAGTACTTGTTTTTTCATCTTGATTTGTTTTTTGTTAATGATTTAAGCGTCAAAAAAAAGATTTTTCCGGTAAATACAATTTACTTTTATTAAAAAATTAACAAGAACAAATTCCAAAAATTTAATTTTTGAAGTTGATAGTAAAAGTTGTACCCACACCAATTTGACTTTGCACATCGATGCTTCCTCCCATATCCATAACATGATGGTAAACCAGATATAATCCTATTCCTTTGCTGTCAGGGTTATTATGGAATTTCTGATTCAAACCAAAGATTTTGTTTTTTACTTTTTTTATGTCAAAGCCCTGTCCGTTATCAGTAACAATTAACTGAGTGATGTCATGTTTTTTTTTGGAACTTATTGTAACTATAGGCATGACCTCGGGGTTGGCGTATTTAATTGCATTGGTAATCAGATTTAAAAAGATGCTGTCTAAGTACGACTTGTTAAACTGAATTGTATCGGCTTCAGAAAAATCATAGACCAAGGTAGTTCGGGTGCTTTTGATTAATGATTTAATCGAATCGGACACTGATTGTAAAGATTTTTCAAAAGAAAGCGGCTCACTTTTTACCAGCAGACTTTCATTATGACTGATATTATCCACATAATTGTCTAGTGTTTGTTTGAGTCCCTCAGTAGCTTTTTTTGACATTTCTATGTATTCGAAAGTCTCTTCATCGTCTATTTTTGAGGTATCCAATAAGCTGTAAACTGTGAGTAAATTGTTCACAGGTGAACGCATGTCATGAGAAGCGGTATAGGTGAGTTTTTTTAAATCTTTATTGATTTTTTGAAGATTTAGTAAAAGTGTATTCCGTTCTTCTTCCATTTTTTTAATATGGGTGATGTTTTTTGCAATGGCATATACTAATTCTAAATCATCTAGAGGCATAGATGTCCATGACAACCAAATGATATCACCGCTTTTGGTCACGTATCGATTTTCAAAGTTTAATAGAGGGATTCCTGCCTTGATGTTATTGCGGTTTTGAGTAGTAATATCTCTATCGTCTTCATGAATAAAATAATTAATAGGCTTGTCCAACAATTCTTCAGCAGAATATTCTAATAATTGACAAGCAGCGGGATTTACTTTTTTGAAGTAACCGTCAAAACCGGCTATAAAAAGCAAATCGGCCGACAATTCAAAAAAAAGTTCCGTGTTATAGGTGTCACACAGATGGTTGTACTTTTCATTCATAGGTAGCAAATATTAAAAGGGGGTACGGTAAATTTAACATTAAAGTTTAAAGAAGCAATTATTTTAACAAAAAAAAATCCCATTTCATTAGAAATGGGATTCTTATATAGTTGTAAATTACGGTCTTAAAACTATAACAATACAGTATTAAAATTGTTCTCTTCCTGAAAAATGGAAAGCACTTTCAATAGCTGCATTTTCGTCAGAATCTGAACCGTGAACAGCATTTTCTCCGATAGAAGTTGCATATTTTTTACGAATAGTACCTTCGGCAGCATCTGCAGGATTTGTTGCTCCGATTAAAGTTCTGAAATCTTCAACCGCATTTTCTTTTTCTAAAATTGCCGCTACAATCGGACCACGAGTCATGAATTCAACTAATTCCCCAAAGAAAGGTCTGGCCGAGTGAACTGCATAAAATTTTTGAGCATCAGCTACAGTCAATTGCGTTAATTTTAATGATACGATTCTGAAACCACCTTCAGTAATCATATTTAATATTCCACCGATGTGTCCGTTTTCAACAGCATCCGGTTTAATCATAGTAAATGTTCTATTTGTTGTCATTTTATTTGTTTTTTTATAATTGGGTGCAAAAGTAGGTCTTTTTTAGCTATTTCCAAGTCAAATTATAAAGTAATTATTGTGAAATTTGCTTCTAACGGATGCAATTCCGGGAGCAATTTTTCAAGTAATTTTCCTTCTGTCTCGGTATAAAATTCAGCAAAATTGGCTTTGCGTTCCTGCAATCCCTGATTTGGAAACAGTTCATTTTGAAGGGTAATGATGCGTTCCAGTTTTTCGGCATGTACTCTTTTTTCTGCTTTGAGTAATCTTTTTTCCAAATTTTCCAATCCTTTTATTTGCTTAATTTCCTGAGCTTTTACAGCTCCTGTAAACGATTTGTCGGTTTGTAATGCTATTGCCTGCAGCTTTTCAAATTGTTGTTTCAGGAATTCTTTTTGCTCTGTAAAATCGATATCGAATTGTGAAAATTCATTTGTTTTTTGAGTAAATAATACTTGCTGTTGGGTAAACAAATCCTTCCAACTAAGACCCAATTTATCGGCTTTTGTAACTTGCTTTTCGGTGGCTAACAAAACTGAATTGCGCAACAAAAGCACAGGGAAAGTAATGTTGTTAGTTTCAAAATTACTTTTTAATTGTAGCCAATAGGCCAGCTCTCCACCTCCGCCAATGTAGCAAAGGTTGGGTAGGATTACTTCCTGGTATAAAGGTCGCAGAATCACGTTTGGACTGAATTTCTCCGGATTTTTTTCTAATAAATCTAGGATTTCCTCTTCGGAAAAGACCAGTTTAGTATGGTTTACTTTATACAAATTGTCTTCAAAGACTATTCGTTCTCTTAGTGTGTCTTCAATATAGAAAAGATTAATTTCTCTCGGATTAACCTGAATAGAGTAGTCTTTTTCCAACTGGTTGTTGGTTTCGGTTACCTTGTGAAAAGAAGTACGGTGCGTGAGTTCTTGTTTCACAAACGGAGCAAACAGTTCTTTCAAGGAAACGGAGTCTCCGTCAAGTATTACTAAGCCTTTATTTCCGAATAATTCATTTACTAAGTAGCGTGTTGCATCGGCTAGATTATCGTGTTTCAGATAACTGTTTTTAAATAAGTTTTTTAGGGTTTCTGCGTGAGTACCAACTCCCAATTCTCGGGCAAATACATCATAAACTTCAGCTAAGCCTTTGGTTGAAAGTCTTCCTACCGGTCCTAAACTGTCCTTATTCCATTTGATTTTGGTTTTCTTGAAGTGAAAATAATTGATTTCCTCAAAGTCATGATCTTCGGTTGCCATCCAATATACAGGCACAAAATCATGATTTGGATAGGCTTTTTTCAATTCATTACACAAATTGATAGTACTGACAATTTTGTACAAAAAGTATAAAGGTCCTGTGAATAAATTGAGTTGGTGTCCCGTAGTAACGGTGTATGTTTTGGAATCCGATAGTAAGCTGATATTTTTTCGGGTTGCTTCCGATATTTCGAAGTTTTGATACTGTTTTTCTAATTCAGAAACCAAAACGGTTCTGTGATTTTGTGAAAAATTCAGTTTTTTTTCGTTGAGTTGCTTTTCGAAGTTTTCAAGTTTAGGAAAATGGTTGTAGTACTTTTTCAATTCGGGCTTTTCTGCTAAATAGTCAACAACCAGTTTAGAAAAATAGCCTGAATTTTGATAAGAAATACAATCGCTGGGCATGATATGAGTGATTTACGGAGTGGTTATAAAACTTCCATACAAGACATCATCACCTAGATAAAATGTACTGTTGCCTCTTTTGAAAGTAACTTTTTTTAATCGAATAGTGTGTTGAAAATCGGTGCCCAAAGTAGTGGTACTTACTTCTATGATACCACTTACGTCAGTAACACCATCCATAGCTTTCCATTCTTGCGAAAGGGTAGGCGTTGTCGGAGGGGTAGTAGCACAAAAATAGGCATCAGTTACTTGATTGGTATACAATTGATACGTTAATTTGTTATCAGAACCAATAATTGCTTTTCTCGGAGTAACAGTCACAGCATTTTCAAAAAGAGTGGCATAATTCGCTACATCCAATATTAGTGCTTCACTGCCGTTGAAATTAAAAATTCGATCGTCACAACTGCTTTTTTGTACTTCGTTGTCAAATCCAAAAGCCAAAGCAGTAGCATCTGTAGTGTAATTTCCAAAAATATAATTTTCATAAACCTGAGTCCCGTTCGGGGTTTGGAACGTTACATTTTTGAAAACGATGTAATGGTTGTATTTAGTGATTTTCGTGCCGTTACCCGTTGTTGTGGCATATAGGGCAGTAGATGTGATTTGAATTGTTCCGGCGGTAGCTTTCCATTCTTCGGTTAATGAAGGCGTAGCAGAAGGTACGGTAGGGCAGATGTTGTCGCTGCTGACAGTGCCGTTATATTGTCTGTAAATTACCTGATTACTGCTGTTTATTGGCAGGGTTATGGGGGTACCGTTAGGTGTTTGATCGTTAGGAAATGTACTGGCCGGGATAGCAAGAATCAACATTTCAGAATCTTTTACTTTATAAATGATATCCTTAAGATCACATTTTTTGGCGGATACTTCGGAGAAGTCGATAGTGTCAATCGTTAAATCGCCATCATCGCAGGCATTGATTATAAAAAGAAGAGAAAGTATACCTAGAATTCGTTTCATTCGGACTGTAATTTTTAGCAAAAATAAGTTTTTTAAACTATTAAATTTATCTTTTATCATTTTATTAGGAGGACTACTTTTTATATTTGCATCATGAAAAAAGTTTATCTCGATAATGCGGCAACTACGCCAATTCGCAAGGAAGTTATTGATGAAATGATAAGAGTAATGGAGTCTGATTTTGGCAATCCGTCCTCTACACACAGCATCGGAAGAAGTGCCAAAGCTGTGATTGAAACGTCCCGAAAAACCATTGCTAAGTATCTGCACTGCACTGCTCAGGAAATTGTATTTACATCTTCGGCTACTGAAGCAACCAATTGGATTTTAAGAAGTGCAGTAAAAGATTTTGGTGTAAAACGAATCATCACTTCCAAAGTAGAACACCATGCCACGTTGTATACTGTTAAAGCTTTGCAAGAAGAGTTTAACATTCGGGTTGATTATGTAAATGTTTCCCATGACGGTGTATTGGATTATAACCAGTTAGAGAGCCTCCTTTCAGAAGACATTAAAACCATGGTATCGTTGATGCATGTGAATAATGAAACGGGAGTTGTGAATGATATTGCTAAAATTGGAACTTTATGTCATCAAAATAAAGCATTATTTCATTGTGATGCTGTGCAATCTATTGGTAAAATAGAATTTGATTTGCAGCAATTACCGATTGATTTTTTGGTGGCCGGAGCCCATAAGTTTCACGGACCTAAAGGAGTTGGTTTTGCTTTTGTACGTAAAAATTTAGTACTTCAACCTATGCTTTTTGGCGGTGAGCAGGAAAAAGGCTGGCGTGCCGGAACCGAATCAGTCCATCAAATAACCGGTATGGCAAAAGCATTGGAACTTGCGTATCAAAATTTAAATGAAGAACGCAGTCATATTCAAGAATTGAAAGAGTATTGTTTGCAAAAATTACAGACTGCCTTTCCCGAAATTTGCGTCAACGGTTCATTCACTTTATATACTATTTTAAATGTATTATTGCCATTTTCTCCCGAGAAAACCTCGATGATTTTATTTAATTTGGATATGAAAGGCATAGCGGTTTCCAGAGGAAGTGCCTGCCAAAGCGGAAGTGTAAAACCGTCGCACGTTTTGGCTGAGATGTTATCGGAGGCCGAATTGAAACTGCCCAGTCTCCGTATTTCTTTCTCACACTACAATACCAAAGAAGAAATAGATTTCTTTATAGCAGCTGTAAAAGAAATTTAAACTGTAGCATATTTTCTTTCAAAATGAGTACATTTGAAGTAGCAAAAAAGACAATCATGAAAAAAAATGTGTTAATAATACTAGTCGCGTTGGGATTGACAACGGCTTCGGCTCAAAAAAAAGGCGATGTTGAATTTGGTATAAATATCGGATATAACAATTCATCGGTTTCTGATGATCAAAGTAATTCCGATTCCGGTAATGGCTTCAACTTCGGAGGTTCGGTAGATTATTATTTTTCGAGAGCCTGGAGTATTAAAGGTAAATTGATTTACGACCAAAAAGGATGGAATAATGATTTGATTTACGGTCCTAACGGAAATTTATACAGAACCAATATTGACCTGAACTATCTGACAGTTCCTATCATGGCGAATTGGCATTTTGGTAATAATAGAAATTGGTATTTAGATTTCGGACCCTATTTTGGGTTTCTTTTAAATGCGGAAGACAGTCGATTTGGTACCGATATTACCGATTCTTTCAATACCAATGATTTTGGTTTAGCGGTTGGAATTGGAGTGAAAATTCCGGTTTCAAAGAAAATAAAGATATTTTTCGAGTTCGAAGGTCAGGGTGGTTTCAATGATATTTTTAAAGAAAATGATTATTCAGCGGTAACCAACAGTCGTTCCAGTTTGAATTTTGGTATGAACTTTTTAATGAAATAACATCAAAGCAATTAATAAAATTCCCGAATCATACTTTACAAGGATTCGGGATTTTTTTTGCCTAAAAAAACCGAAACTTCTGCTTCGGTTTATATGATTTTTTTGATGACTCTTAATCGATGGGTGTGTCGGTTTTGTTCAGCATTATAAATTCCCAGATGATCCAAACGATCAATGCGAACTTTACCACTGGCGTGTATGATGTAGTTGTTTTCCATCATGATGCCTACGTGGATGATTTTACCTTCTTCGTTATCAAAAAATGCCAAATCTCCGGGTTCGCTTTCTTCAATAAAACTCAAAGCATCTCCCTGAGTAGCTTGTTGCGAAGCATCTCGTAAGAGTTTGTAGCCGTTCAGCTTGTACACCATTTGAGTAAATCCTGAGCAGTCTATACCGAAAGGTGTTTTTCCTCCCCACATGTAAGGGGCATTCAGATATAAATAAGCGGTAGTAATCAAATTAGATTTAGGTTTAATACCACTGATTTTCATGCCTTCAAATTCAAAATTTTCCTGATTGATTTCGTTGTGATTCAAAAAAGACAACGAAGCACCCAAGGGTATAGGCAATAGTACATTTGAAGGATTGGAAACATATTCAACCAAATCCGAATTCAAAATGATGGCATCTTTTGAAAGTGAAATAAAGCTTTTTTCTGAAATGGTTTGATATTGTTTTGAATCAACCCAGCCTTCGTATTCATCAAAATGCAATTTGATTTTTGACCATTGATTTTGAGTTTCCAAAATTTCAAAATGCTCACCAAATAAGACCTGTGAAACAATCTCGCTTCGATCGCTTGGTTCGGCACGCAGAGGAATTATGGCTAGGTTACAAATGGCAAACATTTAAATTCAATTGATAATCGACAATGGACAAATGATACTGTAAGAATTATCAATTGTCCATTGTAAATTGTTAATTATTTAGGCTCTTTCAATCACTATAGCTGAAGCA
Organism: Flavobacterium silvisoli; assembly: GCF_004329815.1. Taxonomy (GTDB): domain Bacteria; phylum Bacteroidota; class Bacteroidia; order Flavobacteriales; family Flavobacteriaceae; genus Flavobacterium; species Flavobacterium silvisoli. The sequence goes on from NZ_SJPE01000004.1 coordinate 16,358, forward strand.
CCACCACCACCATTACAGATAGCGGCAGCTCCGATTTTTGCATTATTTTGTTCTAAGACATTGATTAATGTCACAATGATTCGCGCACCCGAACATCCCAGCGGATGGCCTAGAGAAACGGCACCACCATTAACATTGACTTTATTGTTGTCAAGGCCTAAAATTTTGGCATTAGCCAAACCTACTACTGAAAAAGCTTCGTTGAATTCGAAAAAGTCAACATCTGACAGGCTCAAGCCTGCTTTGTCTAACGCTTTTGGTAATGCTTTGGCGGGAGCCGTTGTAAACCATTTTGGTTCTTGTGCGGCATCAGCATATGATTTGATATAAGCCAATGGTTTTAATCCCAACGCTTGTGCTTTTTCTTCGCTCATCAATACTAAGGCAGCAGCACCGTCATTGATGGTAGAAGCATTGGCAGCAGTTACAGTACCTTCTTTGGTAAAAGCAGGATTTAAGGTCGGAATTTTATCTAATTTTACATTAGTATATTCTTCATCTTTTGCAAAAACCACCGGTTCGCCTCGACGTTGCGGAATGGTTACCGGAACTACTTCGTTGTCAAATTTACCTTCATTCCAAGCTTTAGCAGAACGCTCATACGATTGAATAGCAAAGGCATCCTGTTCTTCTCTTGTGATTTTGTATTCGGTTGCACACAAGTCCGCACTTACTCCCATGGCGTTGTTGTCGTACGCATCCACCAGTCCGTCTTTTTGCATTCCGTCGGTCAAAGAAGTTGGGCCAAATTTTACACCGTTTCTCATGTGAACATAGTGGGGAATCAAGCTCATATTTTCCATACCACCGGCTACGATAATCTCGGCATCACCGCTCATGATAGCTTGTGCTCCCTGCATTACGGCTTTCATTCCTGAAGCACATACTTTATTGATGGTTGTGCAAATTACACTGTTTGGTAATCCGGCATAAATGGCAGCCTGACGCGCCGGTGCCTGTCCGACGCCAGCCTGTACTACATTACCCATTAATACTTCATCGACTAAGTTGTAGTCTAAATTGATTTTATCTAAGGCGCCTTTGATGGCTGTTGCTCCTAATTGTGTTGCCGTAACGGTTGACAAAGAACCCATGAAACTTCCGATAGGGGTTCTCACAGCTGAAACAATAACTACTTTTTTACTCATAATGTATGTTGTTTATTTGTATTGCAAAACTAAACTTTTATTGCAAATTATGGAATTAGAACCGTAATAAATCTTATTGTGAAAAGATTTAGAGAAATATTGTAATTCTAGTGCATTGAAAGTGAGTAATTTCAGTTTTTATTTGATTTAAAAGTTAAAAAAAGAAATGAAATAGTTGTAAATTATAGAATGATAAATTACATTTGCAACCGCTTAAAGAAAATGTTCTTATAACAATATTGAAAATTTAGGAGAGGTGCCGGAGTGGTAACGGAGCAGATTGCTAATCTGTCGACGGGTAACCGTCGCCAGGGTTCGAGTCCCTGTCTCTCCGCTCTCGGGGTGTAGCGTAGCCCGGTTATCGCGCCTGGTTTGGGACCAGGAGGTCGCAGGTTCGAATCCTGCCACCCCGACGAATAAGAATTTTCTAAGAGCTTGGTCTCATAGCTCAGCTGGATAGAGCAACTGCCTTCTAAGCAGTAGGTCGAAGGTTCGAATCCTTCTGAGATCACATAAAAGTCGTTGTTTACAACGGCTTTTTTTGTTTCCTGTTGTTTTAGTTTGTTTTTTAAAGTACAGTTTAGCCTAATGTTTTGTCTTTATAATAATTGATTAAAAGAATTACAAATTTACTGTAGCTTTCCATGCCGTCGTGTTGCTGATTGGTTTTTAGGAACTGATCATAAAAAATATGAAATCCTTTATCGATAAAAGTGTCATATTGTTCCCAAAATGCTTCACTTTCTTTATAGTTTTCAAATATTCCTTTGTGAATGGTTGGTTTTAAAGATTTGAATTTGGATTCGTTTTTTACGTAAATATTTTCCAAACAATATCTGAGTGCAGTTACGTAAGCAGCATACTGAAAATACAGATCCTTATTTTTAATACAAGCCATAAAACCAATAAAATTGCACTCGCTTTCGCTGGCATAGCCTATTTGATGCGCCATTTCGTGGCAAATTACATTCGGAAAACCGTACATGGGAAGTTTTGCATTGACTTGAGCTTCGTTGGTAAACGGATTCAGATAACCGCCAAACCCCATATAGGTGAGTGGCAAGCTGAAAAGGGATTGTTTACGACTCGGAATTTCATACTTGAAAAACGGATATTCATTAGCCAAATTATCATACCCGTTTTGCGTCAGCTTAAAAATACTGTCCTGAGTGTATGGATTGGTTACTTTCTTGTTTTTGTCATGGGTAATCTGAAACTGAATTGCGTTGGTTTTGGCAATCAGCTTTTCGGTAAAAGCATACAAATCATCATCTGTGTAATCGCGTTGAATATTCATTTTTTCAAATAACGGCTCACGATAGTAATTGAAGGCCCATAACAAATGGAATAAAAAATAAGCAACCGAAACAAAATTCAGCGTTGTCCATAATTTGTCTTTCCAAGAGATCTTTCTATTTTTTAGGAACCAGTAAATGCAATAAATAATGAGAGTTCCATAGAGCACATCACCCACTGAGAATGGGATACTTCCCAAAAGGGTTCTCGATATAGTTGAAATTCCCATATACAATCCGTTGCTGTAAAAACGTTCGACTGTTTCCGGGAAAAAAGCCAGCAATCTCAGAAAGAGAATCTGAATCAGCAGGAATAACGGGAGTATGTATTTGCGTTTCAAAAGTTGATTTTAAAATGTAAATATAATCACAATTCGATTTTTCAAAGCAATTTAACTTTGTAACTTTGGCAATCAGAAAACTAAAATTACAATAACATAATGAGTCAAGAAATTAGAAATCTGGAACCCAAAGCACTTTGGAACAAGTTCGCCGATTTAAATGCGGTACCTCGTCCGTCAAAAAAAGAGGAGCGAGTAATTGAATTCATGAAAAATTTCGGGAACAGTTTAGGACTCGAAACATTTGAAGATGAAATTCACAATGTAATCATCCGCAAACCCGCTACACTGGGTATGGAGAACCGTAAACCGATTGTACTGCAAGGACACTTAGACATGGTACATCAAAAAAATAATGATACAGATTTTGATTTCTTAACACAAGGTATCGAGATGTATGTAGATGGTGATTGGGTACGTGCCAAAGGAACTACGCTTGGAGCCGATAATGGGTTGGGCGTTGCTGCGATTATGGCCGTTTTGGAAAGTAAAGATATACCGCATCCGGCTATTGATGCCCTTTTTACCATAGATGAAGAAACCGGAATGACGGGAGCTTTGAACTTAAAAGGAGGGATTTTAAAAGGAGAGATTCTCTTGAATTTAGACACCGAAGAGGATGATGAAATTGATATCGGTTGTGCCGGTGGAATTGATGTTACCGCCAATAGAAGTTACAACGAAGAAGAAACTCCCGAAGGTTCTGTCGGTTACACCATTACAGTAAAAGGGTTAAACGGAGGTCATTCGGGTATGGACATTCACAAAGGTTTGGGTAATGCTAACAAAATTATGAACCGACTTTTATTTGACGGTTTTGAGAATTTTGGATTGCAGATTGCTGAAATCAACGGAGGAAGTTTGCGCAACGCGATTCCGAGAGAAAGTGTCGCCAAAGTAATCGTGGCCGGTATGTATGACGAAGCTTTTGTGTTCGACATGCAGGAAATCATCAACGATATCAAAACCGAATACAAAACGATGGAACCAAACCTTACCATCGAAATTGTGAAAAGTGATTTGCCGTTAAAAGTAATGGATTTAGGTGTTCAGGAAGGTTTATTGCGTTCAATTTACGCGGCGCACAACGGCGTATACAGAATGAGTGCTGATATGGCTGATTTGGTGGAAACTTCCAATAATATTGCCCGCGTAATTGTGAAAGATGGTGAAATTTCGATTCAAAATTTAACGCGATCTTCGGTAGAAAGTTCTAAAATGGATTTAGCCAATGCTTTGCGTTCGGCTTACGAATTGTTTGGTTGCGAAGTTACTTTTGCCGGAAGCTATCCGGGTTGGACACCTAATGTGAATTCGGAAATATTAGATGTTTTGGTCAATATTTATGAAAAACAAAACGGAACAAAACCCAATGTTGTGGCTTGTCACGCCGGATTGGAATGTGGAATTCTCGGAACAAATTATCCCGGTATGGATATGATTTCATTCGGTCCAACGATTCACGGAGCCCACAGCCCTGATGAAAGAGCTTCAATCAAATCATCACAGAAGTTTTGGAAGTTTTTCTTAGAGATTCTGGCCAATATTCCAGTTAAGAATTAGATTGCTGTTCAGCAAAAAAATATCAAATATTTAGAAAACCTGCTCATTATAGAGTGGGTTTTTTATTTTAAATTATTTCTAAATTCGCTAGGTGTTGTATGAGCTTGCTTTTTGAACAATTTGGAAAAATAGGAATAATTATCAAATCCTAATTCATCGGCAACCTGATTGATTGATTTAGAGGGATGGGTTAAAAGCCGTTTGGCTTCCAATATTATGCGTTGCGTAATGAGTTCAGTGACCGTTTGATTGAGTATTTCTTTGCAAATGCGATTTAAATGTTTGAGAGTGATGTTCATTTTTGCCGCATAAAATGAAGGCGATTTTTCCGTTTTGTAAAAAGCCTCTAAATATTGTTCAAACTGTTGGATTTTGTGATTATAGGAGTGAGCAATATGTTGGTTGTTAGAAAGATATTTCCTCGAGATTTCTATGTGAATACAATCCAGTAAATTCAATAATTTTTCTGCTTTCTTCGGATAATTATTTTGATTTTCGGCCAGCATTAAATCGAGATAAGATTGAATCTGCAATAACTCATCCGACTGAAAATATAGCTCGGGCTGATTCATAACCGACTGATAAAAGGGATAATCTTCAATTCGTTTTTGACCAAAATACAAGTTATAAATCTCCTGCGAATAGAAAATTATGTAGCCTTCGATGTCTGAAGATAGTGCCCAATGGTGTATTTGTCCCGGTTGTAGCACAAATAAACTTCCGGGTTTGATGTCAAACTGATCAAAATCTATTTCATGAGTTCCGCTGCCTTTCGTAAATAACACCAACAAATAAAAGTTGTGTCTATGGGGTTTTTCAATGAAATTGTGCGTTTTCAAATGGTTTTTAAAACTATTGACATACAAATCTTTCTGGCTGATGGGCGCAGTGAAATTTTGGATGCTGTAAATGGGATGTTTTTTCAAAATGTCTTTTTTGTGCTAGCATTGGCGAATTTACTAAACATTTGGTTAGCTTCAACATGTTACCTTTGCCCAAAAATGATTCATGTTAAAAAGTCTGTACCATATTTTCCGCAATGAATGTCCTAACTGTCACAAAGGCAAAGTTTTTGCCGACAAAAGTTTCTTCTTCAGTCTGGGTTTTCCCAAGATGAACGAATACTGTGATCATTGCAATTTCAAATTTGAAAAAGAACCGGGATATTTCTTTGGAGCCATGTTTGTCAACTACGGGTTAACCGTGGGGGAAGGAATAATCACCTATTTTTTGGCAAGTCCGTTCTTCGATGAAACATTCGATTTGCGTATCATTCCCATCATTGGCGTTGTGATTGTACTGTTGAGTTGTTTCAACATACGCTTGTCGAGAATGATTTGGATTTACATTTTCAAAAACTATTCAATGTAAATAAAAAGCTCCCCAATTGGGGAGCTTTTCAGTTTCTAAAATTAACCAAACAAAAACAAAAACATGAGAGGGAAGATGATTCCGGCCAGAGCCAGTTTCCAACCTCTTCGTTTGAAGTTAAATTTTCCTGCCGGTATCATGACGGCACCGGTAACCGCAATAGTAATCAAGGATAGCCCGAATATATCACCGTAGTAAATCCACCAATTGGAAGTACTTTTGTGTAACTTCATCATTTGGCTGATAACAGGTGTTTTGATGTAGGAAACAATTTCACCTTTTCCGGAATTCAAATCAATTTCCACATCGTGTTTTTCAAAAGAAATTTTAAACTTGTCTTCATCTACTTTATGACGACGCATTTTATCATCAATGCCTAAAGCTTTTCCCAAGGAATCGGCAAACGTTTCATTGATAGCTTCTTTGGAAGGTAATTTTACCTCAATGGCTTTTGTTTCAATAGTATACTTTTCCGGATGCCAGCTTTCGCGGTGATTCATCAGAATTCCTGAAAAAGCAAAAGAAATGATTAATCCAATGTAGAAATAGCCTAAGTCACGGTGGAGATTACGGATAGTGGTTTGTTTCATTTTTTTTTAGAATTTATAAGATAGTGTAGTGGTTAACATTCTTGGAGCAATAGGTGTTACGGTATTGTCATCGTATACATAATAACTCACGACATTACCAAGGTTAGCCAATTTTGCTCTGATGGTAAAATTCTTAATTGCATAACCAACGGAAGCATCAAATTGTAAAAAACCATCAACCGGAATTGGTTTTCGAGCCAATTCAGCCGGAGTGGAGGCGTTATTGGGTTTTAGCCTTCCACCTAATCGCTCTCCAATGTAAGTCGATTGTAAACCAAGTTCTAAACCTTTAAGTTTACTTTTTTCAAAAGTGTAAAATGCACTGGCATTGGCAGTGTGCTTGGGTGAAAAACGCAAATGTGTTCCTTTGTCGTAAATATTACTTTTGGTATATTGGGTTTCATTAAAGCTGTAACCGGCAATCAATTTCAATCCTTTGTGCTGGCTCGTAATGTCTACTTCCACTCCTTTACTTTGATAAGCTCCTGCTAACTCTTTAATGTTGGTGTTGGTATTCCCATTGCTAAAATCGGTTTGTGCCAAATTACTGTAATCGATTAAGTAGGTGGTTACATTGGCAACCAAGTGCCCTTTGAAGAATTCATTTTTAACACCTAATTCGTATTGATTGATGGTTGAATGAGGCAAAGCTTTAAGGTTTATATCGGTTCCGGTATTTAATACAAATGAATCGGAATAACTGGCAAAAACAGAATTGGTTTTCGTAGGTTGAAAAACTACACCTAATTTGGGAGAAACAATATTGTCATTGGTTTTTGTTTCAACAGTAGCCGAAGTAGAGTATGTGAGTGTGTTAGTGGTATTCTCTAGGTAACTGTAGCGCAATCCGGCTAAAACTTTAACCTTTTGAGTAACTTCAATCAAATCCTGAAAATAGACTCCCGCTCTCTTTACATTTGCCAAAGCATTAGTGTTTTTTTCCATTGACGGGATATCAGCATTGGTATATATCGGATTCTTATCAAAAGACACTTGAGGGTTGTAAATGTTGATTTTGTCAAACCAAACAATGTTTTTATACGCCAAAGTTGTAGTGTTACTTTGATCAGCATCAGCACCAAAAAGCAAAGTGTGTTTGATTTTTCCGGTCTTAAAAGTTCCGTTTAAATCAGCTTCAACGAGGTTGTAATCCTGTTCAGTATCTGTTTTTTGAACACCTCGGGTCCAGTCGCCATTTGACTGTACTAAATTCGTGGCATTTGGTCTTAAACTGGATAGTAAGTTTGTATTGTATCCCTGGTATGAAAAGAGGCCTTTAAGTTGCCAGTTTTTGCTTAAATCATGATTGATGGTTGTAGTAAAACCAACTTGTTCAGAATCAAATTTTCCCCAATTAAATCCCAGGAATGCGTTTCTGGGTAATTCTATCACTTCATAATCTATAGTAGCCAAACCAAAATCGGGTGTTCTGTTGTCTTTGGTGTAATCTGCTTCTATAATGATGTTTGTTTTTGCCGATATATCCAGTAAAAAAGAGGGGTTGAAATAAATTCTTTTGGTTTGCACATCGTCTCTGAAACTATTTCCTTGCTCGTAACTACTGATGAAGCGATAGGCTACAGTATTACTATTGTTTACAGCACCATAAACATCCACAGTAGGTTTAAAGAAATTATATTCAGTTGCTCTGAAGCTCAGTTCGCCGCCATGATCAAATCGGGGCTTTTTTGTAATTAAATTTAGAATTCCGCCCGGGGCAACATTTCCGTACAAGAGGGCCGAACTTCCTTTAAGGATTTCAATACTCTCTAACGAACTGGCCTCCGGAATTATGGAACCATTGATGCGAACTCCATTCTTGAAGGTGTTACCACCACTGAAAGTGAATCCGCGAGAGCCCAATTCTTCCTGGTTGTTTCCCGATGCGTTACTGGCTCCCGAAACATAAATTCCGTTTGCATTTTTTAACGCTTCTGAGAGTCGTAAGATTTGTTGTTGTTTAATAGTTTCTTTACCGATAACCATTGATGCTTGTGGTAAATCCAAAGGTTTGATGTTGGCTTTTCCGCTTTTTACAATTGTTTTTTGCTGTTGCGAAATGATGATAACTTCTTTTAAGGTTTCTCCTTTTTTGTTTTTAACGGTATCATTGTTAAACGCATAGAGTTCTTCTTGATCGTCGTTTTTGTTAACTTGGCCAAAAACGGAAGTACTTAAAGTAAGTGCGATGGCTACAATTGGAATATATTTACACATTTATTTAGAATAATTAAAAATAACGATGCAAATATAAAGGCAGAATTTGAATTAAAAAAGTTTATTTAGATTAAATATAAATAATATTTTTAGTTGATTGATTTAGTTGGTTTTACAAATGAATAAACCTCACGTTGAATGTGAGGTTTATATAAAAAAGTAACGAAAACAGTCTTATTTTCGTTTCATCGGATAACTTTCCTGGCTTTCTTTTCCTTGTTGTTTTCCCGAGATTGTAGCAGTTAAATTATTTTGATCCACCTTTTTATAAGTGATTTTTTGCGGATAATCATGTGCCGGATTTTCGAATGTAAAAGAATTAGCGTTGTCCGAAGTCAGTTTAAAATCAACCGGTTGATCATCATTTTGTCCGGTTACGGTAGCGGTGTAAATTAAATCCTCTTCTTTTTGTGTCAGTCGAATACTTTCAAAGTGCACTGTGTCTTTGGCATTGATGAAATAACTGCTGCCGCTGAATGTGCTGTCGTTTTCTTTTTTCCAGTTTTCTACCAACAGGCCTTCGGGCATTTTGTTTTCCCATTGGCCAACTAACCAATTCATTTTTTCGAGTTTATCAAAATTTTTCTCTGATTTTTTTTGGCAGGAAACTAATAAAAGAACCACTGCTGAGCAGGTAATGATTTTCATTTTCTTTATTTTTTTTATCCATACAATATTATAAAAAATGGTTAATTGAACACTCCCGTTTGTACACTTTTTTTACTATTTTTGCACTCCAATTAAAGAATACACAATGTTAGAAAGATTGCAATATGTAAAACAACGCTTCGATGAGATTTCGGATTTGATTATTCAACCCGATGTTATTGCCGATCAAAAGCGTTATGTACAGTTAAATCAGGAATATAAAAGTTTGAAAGCGCTCATGGAAAAGCGTGAAGAACTCATCAATGTAACCGGGAATATAGAAGAAGCTAACGAAATTATTGCAGATGGTTCTGATGCTGAAATGGTAGAAATGGCCAAAATGCAATTAGACGAAGCCAAAGAGCGGTTACCTCATTTAGAGGAAGAAATCAAGTTTATGTTGATTCCGAAAGATCCTGAGGATGCCAAAAACGTGATGGTAGAAATCCGTGCCGGAACAGGTGGGGATGAAGCTTCAATTTTTGCCGGTGATTTGTACAGAATGTATACCAAATACTGTGAAACCAAAGGTTGGAGAACTTCGGTTGTGGATATGAATGAAGGAACTTCCGGTGGTTTCAAAGAGATAATTTTTGAAGTAACAGGAGAAGATGTTTACGGAACATTAAAATTTGAAGCCGGAGTACACCGTGTACAGCGTGTACCACAAACTGAGACTCAGGGCAGAGTACATACATCAGCTGCAACCGTAATGGTATTACCTGAGGCTGAAGAATTTGATGTACAGATTGATATGAATGATGTTCGTATTGATTATTTCTGTTCATCAGGACCGGGCGGACAATCGGTAAACACCACCAAATCAGCAGTGCGTATGACACATATCCCTACCGGATTAGTTGCCCAATGTCAGGACGAAAAATCGCAGCACAAAAACAAGGATAAAGCTTTGACCGTATTGCGTTCGCGTTTGTACGAGTTAGAGTTAGCCAAAAAACAAGACGAAGATGCCAAGAAACGTAACTCGCAAGTTAGCAGTGGAGACCGTTCGGCTAAAATTCGTACTTATAACTATGCTCAGGGAAGAATCACTGATCACCGAATAGGATTGAGTATTTTTGATTTAGACGGATTTATGAATGGTAACATTCAAAAAATGATTGATGAACTTCAGTTGGTTTCCAACACCGAAAAATTAAAAGAAAGCGAAGTTTTCTAAATAAAAAAGGGCTAACAATTTGTTAGCCCTTTTTTATCGCTTATCCGTTTAAAGTTTAAATCCGTAAGCAATTCTCAAAGCAATTTGTCCCAAACCTGTTCCGGGTGTATCGTTAGAATTTAATATCGGAAAATCATTATAATGTTCGTAACGTAAACTAATATCTATTTTGTCGGTAGCATATCCAATTCCCGGGCTCAGGAGTAAGGATGTTTTATTATAACCGTTAGTCACCGCAAACGCAGCGCCCGCTTCAGCCAGTAAATACAGTTTATCTTTTAAAACAAAAGCTTTAAAACCTCCCTTCACCGGAATGTATCCCAAATCATTGTTGTCACCGCTGACAAAGAAATTGTTGAAACCGGTTGTAAAAGTCAGGGAATATCTCGTAGATAAATCGTATTGAATTCTTACATCGCCTCCTAAATTAAAATTATAAGGATCCTGTAGCGGAAGTCCGCCACTTACTCCAAATCCCAAACGGAAGCCTTGATCGTAATTTTTCTTTTCCGTTTCTTGCGCAAAAGAATCAGTCGTACCAAGCAAAAGAAGTACAACTACTAATTTCAGAACATGCTTAAAAATAGTTTTCATGATGTGGAATTTAATAATTAGCAGTGTAGTTTTTCTCTATATCTCTTTTCCTTTAATGATTCTGAGCAATATGGCTATTACGGCAATTAATAATAAAATATGAATGATGGATCCTACATTGAAAACCAAAAAACCCAGAAACCATAGAATGACCAGGATTACGGCTATAGTGTATAACAAATTTTGCATGATTTTATTTTGTTTTAATGTTAATGTTTATTGTACCAGGGCTGATGGATTTTCAGCCAGTATTTGAGAGGGCCTTTTAATTCTTCCTTTGGCATTATACGGATACTCTTTACGGTGTAGTTTGATGTATTTTTGAGGTTCATCTCCGTTTGGAATAGTAATCATGATTCGTTCGTTTTTAAATAGCGAATACCCTCCGTAGTTCACCGGTAATTCTTCTGAGGTTACCCAATTTTTTTCCCATTGATAATGGTAGATTTTTTTCTCCAGATCATAATACACTTCCATGTTCGGGAAATAATAGTAGGAAATAAGACTATTGATAACACTGTTTTCAACAGCTGTATCAGTATCGTTAGAAATCAAATTACGAACTTTGATTTCTTGTGCAGTTGCGCTTGCCAGATAAGCCACTACAAAGCAGAGTGTAATACAATTTTTCATGAGGCAAATTTTTAAGTTGTGCTGATTTCGTCCGAAAGGAGCTCTACAAAGTTGCGACAGAAGTGAACAGTAAGTGTTACAAGAATTTTTGTATTTGTTATACAATTTCCATTACAAACAAAAAATCCTATGGTAACCATAGGATTTGAATTTTAGAGTTGACCGAATTAACAGTCTTCTGAAAGATAAATAGTAAATATGGCTCCTTTATTGGGTTTGCCTTCGGCAAAAATATAACCCCGATGATTTTCCACTATTTTTTTACAAATGGCCAAGCCAATACCGGTACCGGCATATTCGTTTTTGTTGTGCAGGCGGTTGAACAGTATGAATATTTTCTCGGCATATTCCTGTTCAAAGCCAATGCCGTTGTCTTCAAAGGTGATTTTACAATATTTCTCTTTGGTGTTTTTCGGAATCAGTTCTTCATCTGCTGCGGTTACTTTTTGATACGAAATTTTGATTTTTGGTTTTACTTTTTCACGACTGTATTTCAAAGAATTTCCGATAAGATTGATGAATAATTGCTGAATTTGAAACGGAATTACCGTCATCGTTGGCAACGTATCGCTTTTTATAATCGCTTCTTTTTCTTCTATAGATTGGGCCAAATCAAACTTAGCATTTTCCAACAAGTCATTCAGATTTACCTTTTCAAAAACCTTTTCTGTTTTGTTGGCTCTAGAATATTGCAGTAAATCGTCAATCAGTATTCTCATGCGATCTGCTGAGGCATGAATTCGGGCAATATATTCTTTACCGTTATCGGATAAATGGTCGGATTCTTTTTCGGACAATCTTGAAATGAAGGTTTGAATTTTGCGCAAAGGTTCCTGTAAATCATGACTGGCAACATAGTTAAAAGCCAAAAGCTCCTTGTTACTCGCTTCGAGTTCAATATTTTGTTGTTCTAATGATAAGGAAGCCAACACTTCGTCAGTAACATCACTCGTGGTTCCAATCAAAATAGTATCGCCGGAGCGGTTGGTTACTATACGTCCGGTAGTTCTGAAATACCTCAGTTGCTTATCTTTTCTGATGACTCTGTAAGTAAACGGAGGCAGTGTATCATTTTCTAAATCGTTAGTGTTTAAAGAATCGAAAAGCGCCACATCTTCGGGATGAACATATTTCAGGAAATCGTTTTGTCCGTTTTCAAACGATTGAGGTTCACAGCCCAGTAATCGGTAAATGTTATCCGAAAAAGAGTATTCGTTGCGTGCTATATTCAATTGCCAGCTTCCAAAACTGCCCACAATTTCGGCCAAACTGCTCGACTCGTTCATGAGTTTTAGGCGGTTGTTAGACAATTGCATTTTTTCCAAATCCCGATTGATTCTTATGTATGATATTGAAATCAATAACAAGGTAATTAATAAGGTCACATAAATGAAAACCGGAGTGACTTTGATGGTGTCTTTATAGCGCTTGTCTCTTCCTTTCAGTGCTTTTTTTTCTAAAGCAATCATGTAATTAATCTGGCTTCTCACGCTGTCCATGGTCTTTTTTCCGATGAGAAGCTTACGCTTCAGTTCGGGGTCATTCAGTGGTTTTTTTAACGAAAGGTGCAGGGCAATCGAAAGATAGTTTTGTCTTTTATTGATGTAAAATTGTAATTTCCGAAGATTGTCTTCTTGTACCGGATCGTTTTTAGTATATCCTTTTACAATACTGAAGGATCGGTCTATCTTTTTTTTGGCATTGATATAAGGAACCAAAAAAGTAGAGTCCTTGGTAATTAAAAAGCCGCGCTGTCCGGTTTCTGAATCTTTTAAATATGAAAATAAACGTTCTAATTCTAAATTAACATCATAGGAATGTTTCACTCTTTTGGAGGAATCATTGAGCAAATTGATGTGTTTAAAGGTAATCGCAGAAATGAAAAAAATAGCAAAAATCGAAACCACGAAAATGCTCTTTAAAAATATCGGCGACTTATAGAACGAATTCAGTTTCATAGCTTCTTATATGCGTAGTAAAAAATTGTCCTTATTCAATCCCGAAGTGTGATACTGCCAGTTGATGGTAACTACATCCGAAAGTACTTTTTTGAGTGTTGCAAAATCGCTGGGTTTTTTGATATAAATGTTAGCCCCGTTTACAAAAGTTTCTTCAATGTGTTCTTCAGAGGAAGAAGTTGAGAATATGGCGATGGCTATATCGTTGAATTTTTCGTTTCTTTTGATTTCGTGTAAACATTCGATTCCGTTTTTCTTGGGCATGTTTAAATCAAGAAACAATACATTGGGCAAAATGGCTTCGGGCGAGTTGAGATAATCCATCAGTTCCACGCCGTCATTAAAGGTATTAACACGTGTGTTGATTTTTAATTCCTCAAAAGCCTCAGTAAAGAATTGTCGATCGTCTTCATCGTCATCAGCCAATATGATGTGTATATAATCTTTTTGCATAGGTTATTTTTTATTAGCCATTTCTCTTCGTTTAACAATGATTCGTTGAAAAGCCGAAGGTGTTATTCCGGTTACATTTTTGAATTGGGTGCTCAAATGTGCCACACTCGAATAATTAAGCTGGAACGCAATTTCAGTCAAACTCAAATCGCTGCTTACTATGAGTTGTTTGGCGTGTTCAATTTTTTGTAAAATGATAAAATTTTCAATAGAAGTATAGGTAACATCCGAAAACAAATTGGAAAGATACCCGTAACTGTGACCCAATTTTTCTGCAAGATACACAGAGCTTTTGACATTCACCAAATCAGGGTTGTGTATCATTTCAATTATGGTGTCTTTTATTTTTTGTACCAAAATACTCTTCTGATTCTCAATGATGTCGATTCCATATTCCCGGAGTTCCTGCGTCAATTCTGCAAATTTGGCATCAGACACTTTTTCCAGAAGTTCTACTTCACCAAAGCCTAATATCCTGTGCTTGATTTGATGTTTGATAAGTTTATCTTCCAGTACTTTTCGGCAAACGGCACTGAAATCAAATTTGATGAAGATTTTCATAAAACAGAATTTGGGTTTATTAGTTGTAAATGTACTAAAATATTCTCATCAAAAAAGCCGTAGTAACTACGGCCTTTTCGTTCTTAACCCCAACTTTTTTTATTATTACCAAATGACATGTATCAAGTACTTATCGTTTGTTATACAAAGATATTTTGGCAGGAGCGATTGATGGTTACATAATTTTGGGTGAATGTTATAAAATTTGCACATGTCAACTTCTAGTTTGTAACTTTGCACTACACAACTACTCACATGACAACAACACAACTCGTTCAGCAAATTCACCAAAAACAATCATTCCTGTGCATCGGTCTCGATGTCGATTTGACCAAAATTCCATCACATTTATTACAGCTTGAAGATCCTATTTTTGAGTTCAACAAAGCTATAATTGAAGCTACCCACGACTTATGCGTGGCTTTCAAGCCCAATACCGCTTTTTACGAAGCTCACGGGCTAAAGGGCTGGCAATCTCTTCAAAAAACCATAGAGTATCTTAATGCAAATCACCCCGAAATTTTTACCATAGCCGATGCCAAAAGAGGGGACATCGGCAATACTTCATCCATGTATGCTAAGGCATTTCTCGAAGATTTGAATTTTGACAGTGTTACGGTCGCCCCTTATATGGGTAAAGACTCGGTTGAGCCTTTTCTGGCCTTTGAAAACAAGCATGCTATCTTGTTGGCTCTAACGTCTAACGAAGGAGCTTTTGATTTTCAGACCCAAGATGCTGCCGGCGAAGCACTTTATAAAAAAGTCATTAAAACCTCCAAAACTTGGAAGAATTCTCAAAATCTGATGTATGTGGTGGGTGCTACCAAGGCCGAATATTTTGCCGAAATCCGAAAAATAATCCCAAGTAGCTTTTTATTAGTTCCGGGTATTGGTGCGCAAGGGGGCAGTCTATACGACGTTTGTTCCTATGGCATGAATGAGGATGTCGGTTTGTTAATCAATTCCTCAAGAGCCATAATTTATGCGTCTTCCGGGATGGATTTTGCCGAAAGAGCCCGAGCAGAAGCCTTGAAAGTACAACAGGAAATGGCGGTAATTTTGAAAACCTAAGTTGACGTGAGAACATTTACCGATCAACGGGGAACACTCCATGTTTTTAATGCGACTCCAAAGCGCATCGTGTCTTTAGTGCCTTCGCAAACCGAGTTGTTATTTGATTTGGGCTTAGAGGATAGTATTGTTGGGATTACCAAGTTTTGCGTGCATCCGTTTCATTTTAAATCGACTAAAAAAATAATTGGTGGCACGAAGAAGGTGCATTACGAAAAAATCAAATTGCTCCATCCTGATATTATTATTGCCAATAAAGAAGAAAATACTCCCGAAATCGTAGCCGAATTGTCAGCAATTTGTCCGGTTTGGGTAACCGATATTATTACTATTGATGATAGCTTGCAAATGATTGCTGATTTTGGAGCGCTGTTTCACAAAAGAACGGAGGCTCAAAAATGGCGAGATAAAATACACTTTGCTTTGCACGATTTTCAAAACTTTATGAGGGACAAGCCGGCTCATAAAGTAGCATATTTTATTTGGGCCAATCCGTATATGGTTGCCGGCGGAAACACCTTTATAAACGAAATGCTTCGGTTGAATAAGTTCGAAAATATTTATGATAATCATCCCAATTATGAAGGAAGGTATCCTGAAGTTATCATTCAGAAAATAAGGCAGGAAGGTGATCCTGATTTAATATTGTTATCTTCCGAACCGTTTCCGTTTACAGATGAACACGCTTTTGAATTGGGACGCTATACACATCACGCCAAAACGGTTTTTGTGGATGGTGAAATGTTTTCCTGGTATGGCAGCCGTTTGATTAAAGCTTTTGAATATTTCAAAAAAATTCATCAAAGCATAGCATAAAAAAATGCCGGCACTCTAAGATACCGGCATTTTTAAACTAACCCTAACCAAAATAATAAAAAACCAAATTTATTACATTACAAAGATACGGCGCTAATTCAGCTTATCATGTTAAGGTTTTGTTATACTTATGTTATTGGTTTCTAAAAAATTAAGCTTATTTTTTGTCCTGCATAGCAAATACTTTTTGAAGCAGGGTTGATGTTCTTGACTTGAGATTGGTTCTGATGTTTTTTTCCTCCACGGCTATCATTTTAAAAACACCTTCCAGAGCTTTATTAGTGGTGTAATCGGTCAAATCGGGATTTACTTTTTTAACCAACGGAATAGCATTGTATTTGGTAATGATGTTGTTCCAAACTTTGTCAGCCCCCACCTTGGCAAAGGAGTTTTTAATCACCGGGTTGAATTTGGCGTAGAGCGGAGTAGTAGTACTATTTTGCAAATACGTCGTTGCCGAACGTTCATTTCCCATCAAAATGCTTTTGGCATCTGTAAAACTCATGTTTTTTACAGCATCTACAAAAATAGGGGTGGCTTCTTTGGTGGCATCTTCAGCGGCACGGTTTAGCATTTTGATGCCATCATCGGCCAAAGAGTTTAACCCAATTTTTCGCAAGGCTTTATCCACTTTTTGCAATTCTTCGGGTAGCAGGATTTTGACCATTTCATTTTTATAAAAACCGTCAACCGCAGTCAACTTGCTAACTTGCTTTGAGATTCCGTTGTTTAAGGCTTCTTTTAAACCACCGGAAATATCGATTGGGCTGTTGGGATTCAATTCAGGAAATTGATTGGCCATTTGCTGCATTTCGGCACAACTTAACAGAATAAAGGATAAACCGAAAACAAATACAGTAGAAAGGAACTTTTTCATAATGAGGATTTAATTGTCAAAGGTAAAAAATGTGTTGAAGCAACTTGTTAAAGTTTGGCTAAACTTGCCAAAAATTATGCCAGAGGTTTTAGGTGTAATTTTTATTAATTATGTAAATTGCGGCACTTAAATTTTCATATCCGCAACATGGAACCACAAACTCCTTATATTCCAAAAAACAAAGTTAGAATTGTAACCGCGGCCTCTCTTTTTGACGGGCACGACGCGGCCATCAACATCATGCGACGTATCATTCAGGCCACGGGTGTAGAAGTGATTCACCTGGGGCATGACCGTAGCGTAGAAGAAGTTGTCAATACAGCCATTCAAGAAGACGCTAATGCCATTGCCATGACCTCATATCAAGGAGGGCACAACGAGTATTTCAAATACATGTACGATTTGTTGAAAGAAAAAGGAGCCGGACACATCAAGATTTTTGGTGGTGGCGGCGGTGTTATTTTGCCTAGTGAAATTTCAGAATTACACGAGTACGGTATTACCCGCATTTACTCCCCCGATGATGGGCGTGCCATGGGACTACAAGGCATGATCAACGATTTGGTGATGCAATCGGATTATCCGGTTGGCGATGTTTTGAATGGAGAAATACAGCATCTGGAAGAAAAGAATCCTACAGCCATTGCCCGTGTTATCTCATCGGCGGAGAATTTTCCTGATATAGCGAAAGAAACCCTTGATGCCATTCACAAAAAAAATGAAACCACACACATACCCGTGTTGGGGATTACAGGTACCGGTGGTGCCGGGAAGTCTTCTTTGGTGGATGAATTGGTGCGTCGTTTCTTAATCGATTTTCCTGAAAAAACCATCGGATTGATTTCGGTGGATCCTTCAAAACGCAAAACAGGCGGCGCTTTACTGGGCGACAGAATACGTATGAACGCCATCAACAACCCTAGAGTATACATGCGCTCGTTGGCCACGCGCCAATCCAATTTGGCCTTATCCAAATATGTGAACGAAGCCATACAGGTTTTAAAAGCTGCCAAATACGATTTGATTATCCTAGAAACTTCGGGTATCGGACAGAGTGATACCGAAATTATCGAGCATTCTGATGTTTCCCTTTATGTCATGACGCCTGAATTTGGGGCGGCCACCCAATTGGAGAAAATCGACATGTTGGATTTTGCCGATTTGGTAGCCCTCAACAAGTTTGACAAACGCGGGGCATTAGACGCTTTGCGCGATGTGAAGAAGCAATACCAACGTAACCACAATCTTTGGGATGTCAACCCCGATGATATGCCGGTTTTTGGAACTATTGCCTCGCAATTCAACGATCCGGGAATGAATACGCTCTATAAGAGAATCATGGATAAGATTGTTGAGAAAACCGGAGCTGATTTAAAATCGACGTTCGAGATTACCCGTGAAATGAGTGAAAAAATATTCGTCATTCCGCCGCATAGAACCCGTTATTTATCGGAAATCGCCGAGAACAACCGCAAATACGACGAAACGGTTTTGACCCAAGTGGAAGTCGCTCAAAAGCTATACGGTATTTACAAAACCATTGAATCGGTCAATAAAAAGCAAGTCGATATTGACAGAGCCGGTATTGATGCTAGTAGTTTGAATATCAATGAATATAACAAGGACTTCCTAAACTTATTGGTGAAGGAATTTGACCGGGTAAAAATGAATCTGGATCCGTTCAATTGGGAGATAATCCTGACTTGGAACGATAAGGTAAATAAATATAAGAATCCGGTGTACAGTTTTAAAGTACGCGACAAGGAAATCAAAATTCAAACGCATACCGAGAGTTTGTCTCACAGCCAAATTCCAAAAGTGGCTTTACCAAAATATCAGGCATGGGGAGATATTTTAAAATGGAACTTACAGGAAAACGTGCCGGGTGAATTTCCGTTTGCTTCCGGTTTGTATCCTTTCAAGCGCGAAGGAGAAGATCCGACCCGTATGTTTGCCGGCGAAGGCGGACCGGAACGTACCAATCGACGTTTTCATTATGTGTCTTTAGGCTTGCCTGCTAAGCGTTTATCTACGGCTTTTGATAGCGTAACTTTATATGGAAACGACCCTGATTTGCGTCCGGATATTTATGGAAAAATCGGGAATGCCGGGGTTTCAATTTGTTGTTTGGACGACGCCAAAAAACTCTATTCCGGTTTTGATTTGAGTCATCCGTTGACTTCGGTATCGATGACCATTAACGGGCCCGCGCCCATGTTGTTGGGATTCTTTATGAATGCGGCTATCGACCAAAACTGTGAAAAATACATTTTGGAGAACAATTTACAGGATGAAGTCGAAGAAAAAATCAACGAAATCTACAAAAAGAAAGGTTTGCCAAGACCTCGATACAATGGCGAATTGCCGCAGGGAAACAACGGTTTAGGCTTAATGCTTTTGGGCGTTACCGGAGATCAGGTATTGCCGAAAGCAGTATACGATGATATTAAAGTCAAAACCCTGTCGCAGGTTCGAGGAACGGTTCAGGCCGATATTTTAAAAGAAGATCAAGCACAGAATACCTGTATTTTCTCTACTGAATTCGCCTTGCGTTTGATGGGAGACGTGCAGGAATATTTCATTCAAAAGAATGTCCGCAATTTTTACTCGGTTTCTATTTCGGGGTATCACATTGCCGAAGCCGGGGCTAATCCGATTACGCAATTGGCGTTTACGTTGGCCAATGGGTTTACTTATGTGGAATATTATTTGAGCCGCGGGATGAATATCAATGATTTCGGACCCAACTTATCGTTCTTCTTCTCAAACGGAATTGATCCGGAATATGCCGTGATTGGCCGTGTGGCGCGTAAAATTTGGGCGAAAGCCATGAAATTGAAATACGGAGCCAACGAGAGAGCGCAGATGTTGAAATACCACATCCAAACTTCGGGACGTTCGTTGCATGCCCAGGAAATCGATTTTAACGATATCAGAACTACCTTACAGGCTTTGTATGCAATTTATGACAATTGCAACTCATTGCACACCAATGCCTATGACGAAGCGATTACCACGCCAACTGAAGAATCTGTACGCAGAGCCATGGCTATTCAGTTGATCATCAACAAAGAGTTGGGATTGGCCAAAAATGAAAATCCAATTCAAGGATCGTTTATCATCGAAGAACTTACCGACTTGGTAGAAGAAGCCGTATTGCAGGAATTTGATCGCATTACGGAGCGTGGCGGTGTTTTGGGCGCCATGGAAACGATGTACCAACGAAGTAAAATCCAAGAAGAAAGTTTGTATTATGAAACGTTGAAACATACCGGAGAGTTTCCAATCATTGGCGTAAATACATTCTTGAGTTCTAAAGGTTCGCCAACAGTGATTCCGGCTGAGGTGATACGAGCTACAGAAGAAGAAAAACAATTTCAGATACAAACGTTGACTAATTTGCATAAGGTTTATGCC
Source organism: Flavobacterium silvisoli (assembly GCF_004329815.1). GTDB lineage: Bacteria > Bacteroidota > Bacteroidia > Flavobacteriales > Flavobacteriaceae > Flavobacterium > Flavobacterium silvisoli. The sequence continues at coordinate 37,091 of NZ_SJPE01000004.1, forward strand.
GGCAAAGAGCAGGAGCAAATAGAAGCGTTACAGGATGCGGCGATCAACAACAAAAACTTGTTTGAAAAGTTGATGGAAGTAACTAAATACTGTTCTTTAGGGCAAATTACCGCGGCCTTGTTTGAAGTAGGCGGACAGTACCGCAGAAATATGTAATTCCATAGCATCCGGAGTCGTTTTGATAGAAAACAGCTCCGGATTTTTTAAGCAACAGTACCAATTCATGCAACCTGTTATCAAAAATCATTCGACCATAACCCTAATCGGCAAACGTCAAGCGATGACTTTTGCGGAGGATTTATCGGTGGTAATGTGGCAAAGCTTCATGCCCAGACGGCATGAAATAGAAAACATACTGGGAGAGGATTTATATAGTGTTCAGGTCTATCCGGAGGAATTTGATTTTGGTAGGCATACTCCTTTTACAAAATGGGCGACGGTTCGGGTTAGTGAAAGCGCATTGATCCCCGACGGCATGGAAAAGCTGGTTATTCCCGGCGGACTCTATGCTGTTTTTCTGTACAAAGGGATTCCTGCCGATGCCGAACCATTTTTCCGGTTTATATTTACGGAATGGTTGCCGACATCGGGCTATGTACTCGATAACCGGCCTCATTTTGAAATTTTGGGCGCAAAATACCAACACAACCATCCCGATTCTGAAGAAGAAGTTTGGATTCCGATAAAGGATAATACGAATTAATAACTTCCCTCTACATAATACCAGCTATCATTTTCATAAACAAAAGTGGAGTGTTCGAAATGAATTTGAGCCTGTAATTGAGCATCTAAATAATAGGCTTTAAAAGTTACTGTGGTTTCGGTTGAAACAAGTATTTCTAATTTTACCCATTGGTTGCTTTTACTCCATGCAAGAATATCTGCTTTTTTGTGAAATTTTCTTTTAGAGGGATGTGTGGTAGCTATCAGGTAATCGGCTGATCCCGTGGCGAAAGCACTGTAACGTGATCGCATTAAGGCTTCAGCAGTTGGTGCCTTTTGACTCTTATTTATATAGGGTTGACAGCAATTTTTAAAAGAAGACTCACTCCCGCAATAACAACTGACCATGATGATTAAGGATTTTGAGTATCATTAAATTTTTTAACAATAGCTTTCAATTTTTCGGTGCGTAAGATTTTTTGAGCTTTGGTCTTTTCCTGAGCTTTGTGAAGTTTGTCGTTATGCGCTTTAATGTTTTTCAGATTGTTTCTTCCCATGAGCCAAAAATACAAAATTATGTTAAAAATAAATTTTGGCACAGCAATTGAGCAGACCTTTACATCTTATAACATATAAATTAAAAACCATGAAAAATTTGACTATAATTTTAGCTTTTGTCGGGATGATGACGCTACAAAGTTGTTCTAATGATAATAACTCACAGCCTATTGTTGATAACGATACCATAAGTGAAGTATTTGAATATAGTAATGTTAATTTTACTACCGGAAACGGATTCAGTCAGATATTAACCTATCCTCATCAGTTGTATACTTCAGATATGGTTTTAGTATACCGATTGTCGGGAGTTTTTCAAGGAGCCGATGTTTGGAAATTACAACCGGAAACATTCTACTTCGATGACGGGACACTAGATTTTCAATACAATTTTGATTTTACCCGTTTTGATACTAATGTTTATATGAACGGCTTTGATTTAGCAGGTATTTCAACAAATTACCGATTGGGACAAGTTTTCAGAGTGGTAGTAATCCCAGCTTATTTTGGAAATAAACAAAGCAGTACAATTAAAGTAGATTTTAATGATTACAATGCGGTTATCAAAGCATACCATATTGATGAATCGAAAGTTATAAAAGTTCAGTAAATTTAACTTTATAAGAGAAGCAGACGAATGTCTGCTTTTTTTGTGGGGTAAAATCAAATTAAGTTGTCTTCCTATTGTTCAGTAATTTGTTAAAATCGACGAATGACACCATAATTGATTACTTTTTTTGTTAATTTCTTTGATTGGATTGATTATTTTTGCACAAAATTAATGAATACCCCTTAACAGAATGATATCCTTTAAAAACAAAAGATTTTCTTTACTACATGCCATAATTTTTGTTGCATTAACTGCCTTAATTACGTTCGGTCTGACCAATTTTTGGAAAGAGCGTCAATTTGTTGCCAAAATGAATAATTCTACTACTTTTTCCAACAATTATAATGTAAAGAGAATGGAGGGGTTTAAATACATTAAACCATTGATGTTTGTTGATGATGAATATGAATCAGATGGTTTGATGGAGGTTAAACAAAAAATAACGGGTATTATTGATGCATACAAAGCTACGGGGGATTTAATTAATGCTTCTGTATATCTGAGAGAATATGCTCATAATGAATGGATGTGTGTCAATGAGAATGAGAAGTTTGATCCGGGTTCACTCTTTAAAGTACCGGTACTCATTGCTATATTAAAAATGGCGGAAATTCACCCGGGTTTTTTAAACAAGTCACTTACTTACAACAAGGTTGTAAATACCGGTAAAAATGTTGCTTTTGCTTCAAAAACAATAAAGTTAGGTCAATCATATACAGTTAAAGAGCTTTTGACATACATGATTAAATATTCAGATAATAATGCAACTATTTTATTAGAAGAAAATTTAGAGCCTAAAATACTTCAAAAGCTTTTCTCAGATGTGGGGTTGGAAGTGCCAAACATTTATGCGACGCAGTATTTATTTACAACCAAAGAATATTCCTATTTCATGAGGGCTATTTATAATGCCGGTTATTTATCCGTAGAAGATTCAGAATTTGCAGGAGAATTATTGAGTCAGTCTGAATTTAAAGATGGTATAGTAAAAGGTTTACCGGAAGGGACTAAATTGGCTCATAAATTTGGGGAGGCGGGCAATCAAAATGAGAAACAACTGCATGAATCTGCTATTATTTATTTAGAAAACAAGCCATACTTATTAACCATTATGACTAGAGGTAAAGACAATAAAAAATTATCTCAATTCATTGGTGAAGTTTCTCAAGCTGTATATACTGATATGAGAAACCAAGCTAATGCTGCATTGTAATCTTATTGATATCATAAAAAAGCCTTGTCAGTAAAGACAAGGCTTTTTTTATTTCTTCATTTTATAGTATTCGTCTAAAACCGATTTTCTTCCGATGGTTTTGGTGATGATGTCTTTTTCTAAATCCCATCCGCGGGCAGGAGAATATTCTCTACCATACCAAATGATTTGAAGATGCAACTCATTCCAAAGGTTTCTTGGAAAAATTGCTTTGGCATCTTTTTCTGTTTGTTGAACATTTTTTCCATTCGAAAGATTCCAACGATACATCAGTCGGTGAATATGAGTATCAACCGGAAATGCAGGTATTCCAAACGCTTGTGACATAACCACACTTGCCGTTTTATGGCCTACAGCAGGCAATTCTTCTAGAGCTTCAAAACTTTGTGGAACTTCACCATTGTGTTTTTCAATCAGTATTTGTGACAAACCGTATATCCCTTTTGACTTCATGGGAGATAAACCACAAGGCTTGATGATTTCTTTGATTTCCTCTACTGAAAGTTTGACCATATCATATGGATTATCTGCTTTAGCAAATAACAAAGGTGTTATTTGGTTTACACGAACATCAGTACATTGAGCTGAAAGCAACACAGCAATCAACAAAGTATAAGCATTTTTGTGATCTAGAGGAATTGGAATTTCAGGATAGTATTCTTTTAACGTATTAATAACAAATGTTGCACGTTCCTGTTTGGTCATTTTAGTCTAAATTTGGATTGTAAATTTATAAAAACTTATACATCAAAATATGACAACATTACAAAAAGGAGATAGAGCACCACAGTTTTCTGCAAAAGATCAAGACGGAAACATCCATTCACTTGCCGATTATAAAGGAAAGAAATTAGTTCTTTTCTTTTATCCTAAAGCAGATACTCCGGGCTGTACGGCTGAAGCCTGTGATTTAAGAGATAATTTTGAACGTTTCAAAGCTAATAACTATGCACTATTGGGCGTAAGTGCTGATACTGCAAAGTCACAGACTAAATTTAAAACCAAATATAATTTTCCGTTCCCATTACTGGCAGACGAAGACAAAGCAGTAATTCAGGCTTTTGGAGTTTGGGGGCCTAAGAAATTTATGGGTAGAGAGTTTGACGGAATACACAGAACTACTTTTATTATTAATGAAGAGGGCATCATTGATGAGGTTATTACTAACGTAAAAACTAAAGAGCACGCCGCTCAGATTTTAAAATAATATGTCAAACAAAAAGCCAAGATGTAATCTTGGCTTTTTGTTTTGGGTTGCTATTATGCTTTTTGTAATACGTTGTTCGGATTGTAACCAAAGAGCTGATGTTTTTTTATGATTTCGGCAATCCCTTCCGGTAATAGTTTTTCCCATCCAGGGTTTCCTGAGCCGATCATTTTTAGTACTTCTCTGGAGAAAATTTTTAAGTGTTCTTTGTCAAAATCAGTAATGTCAACCACTTTACCGTTATAGGCGAAGAACTTATACAATTCTTTCATGCGCGGGTGCACCTTTAAATTTTGAGAAGTGATGATTTCTCCGTTTTCATCTTCCATAGGATATAAGAATACTTTCAAATCGCGGTAGAATAATTTACCAAATGCTTCCAGGATTCCCCCACTTAAATGACGATAGTATTTTTCGTCAAAAATATCAATCAAATTATTTACTCCCATGGCCAATCCCATACGGGCTTTGGTATAACTTGAAAAATATTCAACTACCTTATAATACTCCTGGAAGTTAGAAATCATTACGGTTTGCCCGAGCGAACAAAGTAATTCGGCTCTGTCCATGAAATCACGTTCGTCAATTTCACCTTCGGAGCGAAGATTCGAAAGTGTAATTTCAAAAATTACCAAGGTATTGTCTTTTTCTACTTTACTTTCTTCAAGGAACATTTTTAATGATTTCTCATACATGTCCATATTTACCTGAGTAACAGGGCGGAAACTTCCTCTGAGAGCTAATATGTTTTTTTTGTATAGTATAGAAGCCGGCAAAATGTTTTTTCCATCCGGGCCAAACATTACCGCATCAGTCATGCCGTTTTTAACCAATTGTAAACTCATCAATCGGTTGTCTACGTTGGCAAAGCGCGGTCCTGAAAAATTGATAGTATCAATTTCTAATTGGTCTTTATCTAAATGATCATACAGATAACGTAATAATTTCTTAGGATCGTTGTACTTGTAGTAGGCACCGTAAATAAGATTTACACCCAATACACCCAAAGTTTCCTGTTGCAAACGGGCATCGGTTTCTTTGAAACGAATGTGGAGTGTAATTTCGTTGTAGTCTTCATCGGGCTCTACTTGATATTTAATTCCAACCCACCCATGACCTTTGAATTGCTTTGCAAAGTCGATGGTAGCGACGGTATTGGCGAAACTGAAGAATATTTTGTTCGGATGTTTATCTCTTTTTAACCGTTTTTCAATTAGCTCAACTTCATGATTCAGCATTTTTTTCAAACGGCTTTCGGTTACATAACGACCATCGTCTTCAATACCATAAATGGCATCACTAAAGTCTTTGTCATAAGCCGACATAGCTTTTGCAATCGTTCCCGATGAACCTCCGGCTCTGAAAAAATGTCTAACTGTTTCCTGACCGGCTCCAATTTCTGCAAAAGTCCCGTAAATATTTTCATTTAAATTGATTCTCAGTGCTTTATCTTTAATGGCAGGAACCGATTCGATGGCTTTGTCGCCTTTCAGTTTAATGTTTGAAACAATATTATCCATAGTAATTTATATACATTGCAAAGTTAGTAAAATAGCTATTTTATAAAAAGATAATTAAGTCTATTTTTGTAATTAATTACTTTTAAGATTCACTCAAAAATATCATTATCAAAAACTGTGCTATGATGCAAGTTTATTTTCTTGGTACCGGAACTTCTCAAGGAATTCCTGTTATTGGCAGTAATCATCCGGTGTGTAAAAGTACCGATTTGAAAGACAAACGTTTGCGTGTTTCGGTTTGGATTACTTGGGATGATAATTCAATTGTGATTGATTGCGGTCCCGATTTCAGACAACAAATGCTTACCTCTGAATGCCATAGGTTGGATGCCATTCTTTTTACACACGAGCATGCTGACCACACAGCCGGTTTGGACGATATTCGTCCTTTTTTCTTTCGACAAAAAAAGGATATCCCTATATACGGGCACAAGAGGGTTTTAGAAAATCTAAAGACACGATTTGATTATATTTTTAAAACTGAGAACAAATACCCCGGAGCACCCGGAGTGGAAACATTTGAAGTAAAAAACAATCAAGAATTTACTATAGGCAATACTAAAATAACTCCTATAAATGTAAACCACGGAAATCTTACTGTTTTTGGTTATCGAATTCAGGATTTTGTATATTTAACTGATGTGAAATCAATAGACGATTCCGAATTTGAAAAGCTAAGAGGAGTAAAGGTCTTAGTGGTAAATGCTTTAAGAGAAGAATCACATCATTCACATTTTAGTTTGCAGGATGCCTTAGATTTTATACATTTGGTTCAGCCGGAGAGAGCCTATTTGACTCACATCAGTCATTTGATGGGATTTCATGAAGAAATTCAGCAACGGTTGCCTGCAAACGTTTATTTGGCCTACGATAATTTAAAAATTACCCTTTAATACTATGAGAAAGTCTTTGTTTTTATATCTCTTTATCATTGCTGTTTTAATGAATGTGTTTACTTATAAATACTTTTCATCTAAAGATGGTAGTGAACTGCAAACATTAACTGAAACAAATAAAAGAATGAAAGACAGTTTGTCGGTTATGACAAACAAACTATATGATGCCGATGCTTTTTCGTTAGAAAATAACGACAGAGCCCAAAATTATTTATCACAAAATGATATCAAAGCTTTTGAAGAAAAAGTGAAACAGGCGCTTTTAGCATATAACGATGATAAAGAAGGTAATAAATATACAGACCAAACCAAAATGGGGGAACAAAAGTTTATTATCAACAAGATAAAAATTTTAAACCACCGTTGGATTATTGCCAATTACAGCAATGGAGAGCTTTGGGGAGAAGTCCTATTGAAATACTTTGTAAACGATGACCAAACGATTTCTTTTGAAGTAATGAGTTCTTATTTGTATCCAAAAGAGTTAAATTAGCCATTTATAATTCTATACCATGAAAAAAACAGTTACACTTTTGGTTTTTACACTTGTCCTTTTTTCTTGTAAACTGACCAATAAAAATGAGGAAGTAACAGACGAGGTAAATACCAACGTAACAGTCAAAGATTCCAGCACTGTTAATGATAAAGATGAAAACGGTTGCCTGGCGTCAGCGGGTTATATTTGGTCAAAAGTTAATAAAGAATGTGTCAAAGGATTTTCAGGCATTCAACTTAATCCGGTAAACAATCCAAATAACGAAGATGAAACATTAAGTGCTTACGTCTTGTTTAGTCAGGATGCTGAAAAAGCCGAAATTTTTCTGCCCAATGATACGACTTCTATGGTTTTATCCAGAAGTGCCGAAGGGAAGCCTTGGATTTATCAGGACTGGCAACTGATTCCTTGGAAAGGTTATGTGCTCAAGAAAGGCACTGAAACCAAATTTACCGGTGACGGAGAAATAGGAAAAAAAGTAACCGGAACAGATACTGAACAATAACAAAAAAGGTCTTGATATTTCAAGACCTTTTTTATTTTAGGAAGATAACCAATTCCTGAAATCAAAGAAGTTTTGCGGTGCTACCCCGTGTCCAACCGGATATTCTTTATAAACAATGGCAATTCCGAGATGTTCAATAATCGGAATCGATTTGCGAGCCCATTCAACCGGAATAACCTGGTCTACAGTTCCGTGAGAAGCAAAAATTTTCAAATTACTGAAGTCGTTTTCCGCAAAAGTATCAACTGCAATTTCAGTATTCAAATACCCGCTCATGGCCACAACACGCTGAACCTTTTCAGGATAAGAAAGAGCCACGGCATAACTGAGTATGCATCCTTGACTAAACCCTATAAGGGTTACAGCTTGTGAGTCAATAGGATAATTAGCAATCAATTCATCAATAAAATTGGCAATAACATCACGCGAAGTCTGAGCTTGGTCTGTGTCAGAGAATTTATTCTCATCAGCATCAAAATTGATAGCATACCAAGCGTAGCTGCCGTGCATCAGGCTGTAAGGTGCTCGGGCAGAAATTACATAATAGTCGTCGGGTAATTCAGAGGCAAATGAAAACAAATCTTCTTCGTTGCTTCCGTAACCGTGAAGTAATAGGAGCAGAGGATTCTTTTCTTTTTTAATTTTAGGAGCCCTGACAAGATGGTGAAGAGATAAATTCATTACAGATTCTTAAATATATTTTGGAAAAAACCGCCTACCAAAGGCATTTCTCTTTTTTGTCCTTGTATAGCTCCGGAAAAACCAAATATCCATAGGATAAAGTAAAACAAATAAAAAGCAGAAGTTGCTGTCCAACTGTCGGCATAGCCTACAAAGTAGCCCAATAAAAAGAAAGAAATAAATAACCCCAGGGCTTGTCGGATATGAAAGGAAACGAATTCACTCCTGTTTTCCTCCTGATTCATAAAAATGGCAATCACACTTCCAATAATGGTTAAGTAAGCAATGATAGCGGTGTTTTTTGATTTGTCTAAGTTTTCCATAGGTTTTTATGCTAAAACTAGTTTTCCGTTGTTGTAAATGCCAATTGGCTTACCTTTCATTTGTTGGTGCAAAAAGGCAGAGTTTTTTGATTTAGATAAAATATTTGACTTGGTAAATGTCCAGTCAGTATCAGTCAGAAACAGACTCAAATTGGCTTTATTTTTTTCTGTAATGGATTCATTTTTAATAGCGAAAACAGACTTGCCGAAAGTCAGTTTTTCAATTACTTTATCTAATGGTAATACCGTTAACAAGGCTCCGAAAGCACTTTCCAATCCAATGGTGCCATTTTTGGCTAAATCAAATTCCATCTTTTTATGTTCGATGTCTATCGGATTGTGATCGCTTGTAATACAGTCAATCGTACCATCTAAAACTCCGGCAATCAATGCTTTTCGATCTTCCTCTGTGCGTAAAGGCGGCGTTACTTTATAACGGGTGTCAAAGTCTTCCAGCTTTTCATCGGTTAAAACCAAATGATGTACCGCCACACTGCAGGTCACAGCCAATCCTTTAGCTTTGGCTTCTTCAATTAACGCTACTGATTTTGCGGTAGATATTGTCGGAATGTGTAATTTTCCTCCGGTATATTCTAACAAAAATAAATTTCGGGCGACGATTAGTTCTTCGGCCAAGTTAGGAATTCCTTTTAAACCTAATCTTGTAGAAACTGCTCCTTCATTGGCTACACCGTTTCCTTTGATGGTCTCGTCCTGACAAAAGGCAATCACTAATCCGTCAAAATCCTGTGCGTATTGCAGGCCTATTTTAAGCAGATTTGCATTGGACAAACTTTTGTTATAATCACCGAAAGCCACCGCTCCTGCGTTTTTCATATCAAACATTTCGGCCAGATCTTTACCTTCACCGGCTTTGGTTAAAGCACCGATGGGATATAAATCAGTAGCGGCATCAGTTGCTTTTTGTTTTACAAAATGAACTTGCGATTGATTGTCGATAATAGGGTAGGAGTTGGGCTGCAATGCAATTCCCGTAAAACCGCTTTTGGCAGCAACATCCAATCCGTTAGCAATGGTTTCCCGATCTTCAAATCCCGGTTCCCCCATAGAAACGCTCGAGTCAAACCAACCTTGTGAAACGTGTAACCCTTCATGTTGAAATTCCTGATGAGTTTCAATATTCAGAATAGAAGTGCCAATTTCCTCGATACTGCCATTGGTGATTTTTAAATCAACAATTTGTTGATGATAAGGACTTTGAGGGTCTACAATGGTTGCTTTTCGAATGATTAGGTTCATTTTACAAATTTTTGAATGAGCAATTCTAAGGCTAAAAAGAGCAAGGTGAGCATCACAAACCATTTCCAGATTTGCGTATCGGTTCTGTCGGTTTGTATAGTGTTGAAAACCGATTCTATGTCGTCTATAGTTTTAAAATTGGCAGCGGCATCGGTATTGGCTAAGGCCAAATTACTTTCGGTTCGATTGTAATTAAAACTGATGTTTTGCACTAAATTCTCTTGGTTAAAGATACCAAAATTCCCGGCTTCTTTTGGATTGTCATTAAAAGTCATTTTCATTTTCGTGTTCAACAGTTGTTGCACCGGAATGAAACTTTCGGTATTGTTTTTCACGGTTAAAATCTCGTCTTTAGTTACCGTAGTAGTTACCACAAAGGGTTGATTTTCGCCAATCGTTAAAGCATTAACCCCTGTTTTTTGACTGCTCTGCGCCATGTTGTAAAACGTAGGAACAATCAGAGGAGAGTTTTGAAAATTACTGTTGGCTTTATTAATCGGTGCCGCAAAAACGTATACTGCCGATAGCGGATTTGATAAGGATGTTAAAAATGGGCTCTGATCTTCATATGTTAAAACTGCCGGAGAGGTGGAGCTCAATCCAAACGAAGTTTTGGTAGAAGGATACTGAAAATTATCGATTTTCTTCTCAAAAACGGTACTGAACAGCGGATGGTTGAAATTGATTTTGGTCATTTTCTTTTCTCCCGAAGTAAGGGCTTTCATTTGAATAGCTCCAAAATTTGAAAGGAATGAATTGATAGCAGCAACAGTACTTTCCTGTGCCGGAATAACCACCAAATTTCCGCCTTTGTTTACAAAAGATTTCAGGGTTGTTTGTAAAGCCTGAGGAATATCCTTTAACTCATTGAGAATTATAGCATCCTGTTTGTCCAATAAATTGTAATCTAAATTAGCAATCGGATAGTTGTTGTAATTGAATTCGTCAGCGGTATAAATTCGGCTTAAAAATTTGCTTTTATCGGTATCTCCTATGCTGATAACATTGGTTTTGCTGGGTTTAGAAATGCTTAAAAAATAGGTGTTGTCGTAGGCTAAACCTTTATCTGTAATCGAAACATAGCCATGAAAATCCTCTTTCGGAATGGTGAAATTGACGGTTTTGGTATTCGTTTCAAAAGTAATCAGCGTTTTGGCAATGAGTTTATTCTGGTTGTATAAAGCAATCGGAACTTCTGTAAAACCGCTTCCATTGGCAGATAGTTTTACACCAATTTCATAAAAACTATCTAATGTTTGTTGGATGTAAACGCTGTCAACGGCTACATTGTTTTTTTGTTCGGCTTGCGGGAGGATGAAATAAACATTGTCTTCTTTGCGGAAGCTTTTGGTTTGATTGGTTTCCAATCCAACAGCGTCGGTAATTACAATGATATCTTTGTTAAAAGCCGATTTGCGGGCATTGACTTTAGCAATCAGATTATCCAATCTGAAAGGTGTGGCACTGTATTTTAAATCTTGTAAATCTTTTTGAACGTTTTTAATGTCCGTATTCCAATACGTTTCAGAATTGGTAATCAGGGAGAAGTTTTGTGACTCAGGAGTGTGCTCCAGTAGGTCCTGAACAGCACGTTTGAGTAATTCACCTTTTTTGCCTTTGGCTTGCATACTGTACGAATTGTCCAAAATAATGTACATTTCGTTATTGGCTTTTTTACTGTCAACGGCTGTAAAAAATGGTTGGGCAAATGCTAAAATCAAACAAGCGAACAATAGTAAACGGGTAAAAAGCAAGAGCCATTTTTTGATGGTTGAACTTTTGCGGGTTTGTATAGAAAGTTCTTTTAGGAATTGTACGTTGGTGAAATATTCTTTCTTAAAACGGCGTAATTGAAATAGGTGTACTAAAATTGGGATAACCAATAAGAAAAGAAAATACAGTACTTCTGGGTGTTTAAATTGCATTTCAATTATGGTTTACCTCATACGATTTATTTTACCGGCTGTTCGGCGAATCTTGGATTTGTCAAAAATAGTAATCAATTGTTAATTATCAATTATCAACTATCAATTATTTCTTCTTTCTTTTGGCAGCTCGGTTTTTTAAAATATTTCTATTGACAGATGAACCGGTTTTCTTTTTGGTCTTTGAAGGACCTCCAAGGTTTATTTTCTTGTTTTTTTCTTTCTTTTCGTGAAAAGAAGCTCCACCTTCAAGTTTGGGTTTTTTCAACAAAAATTTCATTTTTTTCTTTTTGTCCTTTTCAAATTCCAATAAGCGCTCAGCTATTTCAACGGTTGAAGGCAGGTCGACGAATTGAATTTCCTTTTCCATTAATACTTCGGCTTCAAGCTGAATTTCTTCTTCTCTCGGACTGATTAAACTGATGGCAATACCCGATTTATCAGCGCGACCGGTTCTACCGATACGGTGAATGTATTGCTCCGGAATTTCAGGAAATTCGACATTAATCACATGGGTAATATCCGAAATATCCAAACCTCTTGCCATCACATCTGTAGTAACAATACCTCTTATAGCTCCGGCTTGAAATGAAGCCATTGTCTGCAAACGATAGTTTTGGGATTTATTCGAATGGATGATGCCAAATTGCTCAGGATAGATTTCTTCCAGCTTATCCGCCAGTAAATCCGCCGTTTTTTTATTGTTGACAAAAAGCAATACGCGTTCGTAAGCTTCCTCTTTTAATAATTCAACAATCAGATTTATTTTTGTCAAAAAGTTGGGTACATGATATCCCAATTGTTCAATTTGTTCCAATGGCGTACCACTTGGTGCCAACGAAACTTCTTCAGGAAAATCAAAATATTCTTCCAGCATTTCATCTACTTCATCAGTCATTGTGGCCGAAAATAAGATGTTTTGACGTTTGGTTTTAATCATGGTCAAAATTGAGGTTACTTGAAAACGGAAGCCTAAGTTCAGTATTTCGTCAAACTCATCAATGACTAATTTTTGTAAACTGTCAAAACGAATTACATTATCAAGTGCCAAATCCATGATACGTCCCGGTGTTCCAACTAAAATGTCAACCCCTTGATAAACAGCTGTTTTTTGAGTGTTGATGTTGACACCGCCATAAACGCCCAAAGTTCTAACCGACATGAATTGGCTTAATTTTTCCACTTCGGCAGCTACTTGAACCACCAGTTCTCGCGTTGGAACCAAAATCACTACTCGGGGAGTATCAGTTGCGACGAATTTCCATTGTTTTAAGATGGGCAATAAGTAGGCGAAGGTTTTACCGGTACCGGTTTGGGCAATTCCCATCATATCGCGTCCCGACATAATAACCGAAAATGATTTTTCCTGAATAGGAGTTGGGGTCGTAAGCCCAAGACTGTCAACGGCTTTTTGTAAAGATTTTGGGAGATTGAATTGCTCGAAAGTGCTCATTATGGGTGTAATTTGCCGCAAAGGTAAGGAATTCTTTTTTAGGCTCAAGAATCCGTATTTATGCCTCTGTCTGTGGTTAGTTCAGAGTCAATGTATTCAAATAAAAAAGCCCCGAAAATCGGAGCTTTTAAGATTGTATCAGTTGAATTATTCCTGCATGGTGTGGTATACGTTCATCACATCATCGTCTTCTTCAATTTTTTCCAATAGTTTTTCAACGTCAGCTACTTGTTCCGGAGTTAGTTCTTTGGTAATTTGCGGAATGCGTTCAAAACCGGAAGACAGGATTTCAATACCTCTGTTTTCTAATTCTTTTTGAATGGCTCCAAAACTTTCAAACGGCGCGTAAATCAAAATATCATCTTCATCGGCAAAGATTTCTTCGGCACCAAAATCAATAAATTCCAATTCCATTTCTTCGATGTCGATATTGGCTTTAGGAATGCGGAAATTACAGGTGTGGTCAAACATAAATTCTACCGAACCCTGAGTTCCTAAAGTTCCGTTGCATTTGTTGAAATAGCTACGGATGTTGGCTACGGTTCTATTGTTGTTGTCTGTTGCGGTTTCTATAAGTATGGCAATTCCGTGGGGTGCATATCCTTCAAACAATACTTCTTTATAATTGGCCGTATCTTTGTCGGTTGCTTTTTTGATAGCACGTTCTACATTTTCTTTAGGCATATTGGCCGATTTGGCATTCTGCATAACGGCTCTCAAACGCGAGTTAGCTTCCGGGTTCGGACCTCCTTCTTTTACCGCCATTACGATATCTTTTCCAATACGTGTGAAAGCTTTGGCCATTGCTGCCCAACGTTTCATTTTTCTTCCCTTTCTGAATTCAAATGCTCTTCCCATTGCTAAGAATGTTTTATTTAATTTAATTGTGGGTGCAAAAATAAAGTAATATTCGATTTATGCAAATGATAAATAGGAATCAAACCGGGTAACTCTTAAGGTCTTAATTGTTTGATGTCGCTCAGTATGTTTACAGCTTCGAGTATGTGATAATTTTGTTTGATGGTTTTCATTCTTTCCATGGTGCAACTTTTTAAATACTCATCATGTTTTTGAAATTCATCGTCAAACGAATTTTGTTCAACGGTTATCGGATACTCCTTTTCGGTAGCCGATTTAATAGATTTCCAGAGGTCATTGATTTTGTTTACGTCATTAAAAACGGCATCAAATTGCAACGTTATCGGAGGAAAATCATTATCGTAAAACGGATTTATTTTAGCATTGAGTGCGTTAATTTCGGCAGCTTCTTTACTGTTTTCAACGCGTTTTTTACTCAGTGCGATGGCTCCGGCATACAATTCATCTGACCATTTGTTGTATTTCAGTCTCACCCCGATTTCATCATTTTTCAAGGCAGTTTCGTTACTGTCTTCGCGAGGCATTTGTTTGTCAAACAATAACGGAATTTCCACATCGGGAGTGATGCCGATATACTGGTTACTTTTGCCTGTAATGCGGTAGAATTTCTCCAGCGTCAGCTTCAAAAACTCATCGTTATTTTTATTCAACGGAAAAATGCGCTGCATAGTTGCCTTTCCCAATGATTTGTTTCCAATGATGATTGCCCGGTTATAATCCTGCATGGCATTAGTGAAAAATTCACTGGCCGAAGCCGAAAAACCATTAATCATAACCACCATTGGTCCGTTGTACACAATGCCGCGATTGGTATCTTTCAGGATTTCTTTTTTGTTTCGGTTATTGTTCATTACCGCTAAAGGGCCATGATCGATAAACATGCCCGAAAGTTGTATGGCTTCTTCCATAGAACCCCCACCGTCGTTTTCTAAATCGATGATGATGCCGTCAACTTTGTCGGTATTCAGTTTGTAGATTTCTTTCGATACATCAGTGCTGACATTGGATTTTCCGTTTTCAAAGGTAGAGTAAAAACTGGGGATGCGAATATAACCGAAAACGCCGCTGTCTTTTTTCAGTTTAAAACTAAAGACATTGTTTTGGTAGTCTTTCATTATTTTCTTGACCAATTGCACACTGTATATTTCTCCGCTTTTCTTTCGGAAGGTAAAATCAGCAGTTTTATACTCGTTAGAACTGATGATTTCATCAATTTTTTTCATCGAAGCACAATCAATCTCGTACTCCGTTTCTTTGTATTTTATTTTTAAAAGCTGGTCGCCTTTATCGATTTTCTCAGTCATGTAGGCTGAACTCCCCGGAATGATATCGTCAACCGTCATTTCATCTTTCTCGGTCATTGAAACATACAGTCCGAAAGTCATGTTGTCTGAGCTTACAGTAGAGTAGAAGGATGATTTGTCATTGGCCGAGAAATATTCGGTATGCGGATCAAAATATGAACAAAATACTTCAAAGAAAATCGCCTGAAATTCGGCTTCGGTATATTGATAACTTTCGATCTTGCATCGGTATTTGTCAAATATTTTGGTTTTACTTTCCCGAGCAAGATGATCAAAATTTGCCAACAATGAATCTTTGTTGGTACTCAATTCAGCAACTTCGCGCAATATGTTAAACAGTATTCTCTTTTTATATAAATGTTTTACTTCGCTTTCATCTTTGACATAAGGAAATGCTTTTTTAGAAAACACCACTTTTTCAGTACTGCTCAGCGGAAACGGTTCTTTTTCGATAGCGGCCAGCAAGGTGATGTAGCGCGCAATGGTTTTGTTGTATGCCAAATAAAACTCGTGCAAAAAATCGCAATTACCCTCTTTGATGTAATCGTCAATTTTGTATTCGTGTTTTTTAAGAGCTTTGATTTCGGGCTCTATAAACAATCGGTTTTCTTCATCTAACCGACTCAACAAAGTCTTAAAAACATAAACCGATAAACTGTCGTCTACCGGTTTTGGTTTATAATGGTTCTCTTGAATTAAGGCATTCAGTTTTAAGAGTGTTTCGCACGGATTTTTTTCGGTTTGACAAAAGATAAAACCGGGAAACAGCAAGCCTATATAAAAGAGTTTTTTCACTTTGGATTATTTTTTATAAAAGGGAAGTTTCACCACTTTGGCGGCTACTTTATTGTTTCGGATTTGGATAAAAATAGGACTGTCTATCGCTGAAAATTCGGTTTTCACATAGCCCAAACCGATTCCTTTTCCTAAAGAAGGAGCCATAGTTCCCGAGGTAACGATACCAATGTTGTTGCCGTCTGCATCTACAATTTCATAATCGTGACGCGGAATACCTCTTTCAGTTAATTCAAAGCCCACCAATTTTCGGGTAACACCTGCTTCTTTTTGCTTTTTCAGATTTTCTGAATTGACAAAATCTTTAGTGAATTTAGTAATCCAACCTAAACCGGCTTCCAGAGGCGAAGTAGTATCATTGATGTCATTACCGTACAGGCAGAATCCCATTTCCAAACGCAAAGTATCGCGGGCTGCCAACCCTATAGGTTTGATACCGAATGAAGCACCGGTTTCAAAAACTTTGTTCCATATGTGTTCGGCATCTTCGTTTTTACAGTAAATTTCAAAACCACCTGAACCGGTATAACCCGTTGCAGAAATGATTACATTTTCAATCCCAGCAAATGGAGCCACTTCAAAATGATAGTATTTAATGGCAGCTAAATCAGTTGGGGTCAACGATTGCATGGCTTCTACTGCTTTAGGACCCTGAATGGCCAAAAGAGAATACTCATCCGAAAGGTTTCGCATATCTACTCCTAAATCATTGTGTGACGAAATCCAGTTCCAGTCTTTTTCAATATTGGAGGCATTGACTACCAATAAATATTGGTTTTCTTTCATACGGTACACGATTAAGTCGTCTACGATTCCCCCTTCGTTATTTGGTAAGCAGGAATATTGGGCGCGTCCGATTTCCAAAACCGAAGCGTCGTTAGAAGTTACTTTTTGAATTAAAGCGAGTGCGTTTTCACCGCTCAGTAAAAATTCGCCCATGTGTGACACGTCAAAAACGCCTACGCCATTTCTTACGGTCTCATGTTCGGCATTCACGCCTTCGTATTGTACCGGCATGTTAAAACCGGCAAATGGTACCATTTTCGCTCCAAGACTCTCGTGAATGTGTGTTAATGCAGTATTCTTCATTATATATTTAGTGTTGTGTTTTATAATTTTTTTTTAATTTCTGACGAATGGAGGCAGTAATTTGGTTGATACTTCTCCGAATCCAATGCGTACAGAGCTGTTTTGACAATAGCCTTTCATAATCACAGTGTCATTGTCGTTGATGAATTTGCGCTCCGTACCGTCTTTCATGATGATTGGTTTTTTACCACCCCAAGTCAATTCAAGCATAGAGCCAAAACTGTCTTCTGTAGGTCCTGATATGGTTCCGGAGCCCATCATGTCGCCTGAGTTTACCCGACAACCGTTAGAAGTGTGGTGCGTCAATTGTTGAATCATCGACCAATACATGTACTTGAAATTGGATTTGGAAACCAGAGTAGCTTCCACATTTTCGGGTTCTATATATACCTCCAGGTTGATATCGTAGGCATTTTTACCCTTTTGTTGCAAATAAGGAAGCGGTGTAGGTTCTTGTTTCGGACCTTTAACTTTAAAAGGTTCCAATGCATCCATGGTCACTATCCAAGGTGATATTGATGATGCAAAGTTTTTAGCTAAAAAAGGACCAAGAGGCACATATTCCCATTTTTGAATATCGCGGGCACTCCAATCGTTCAATAAAACCATCCCGAAAATATAGTCTTCGGCTTCGTTGATGGGAATGTTTTCGCCCATGATATTGGCATCTGTGGTGATAAAAGCAGTTTCTAACTCAAAATCAACCAGTCGGGAAGGTCCGAATACCGGGGTGTCTTCTCCGTTGGGTAGCGTTTGTCCCATAGGACGGTGCACCGGAATTCCCGATGGCACTATAGTAGAACTTCTTCCGTGGTAACCTACCGGAATGTGAAGCCAGTTAGGCAGTAAAGCATTTTCAGGATCGCGGAACATCTTACCGACATTGGTTGCATGCTCTTTACTCGAATAAAAATCAGTATAATCACCAATCATCACCGGAAGTTGCATCTCTACATCTTCCATTTTAAAAATAACAATATCGCGGTGTTTTTTGTTGTCTCTTAACTTGGGGTTGTTGCTGTCAAAAATATCTCCGATACGGTTTCTGACCAAACGCCAGGTTTTTTTTCCGTCGGATATAAAATCGTTCAAACTGTCCTGCATGAACATATCGTCGGTCAACTCAATTCCTTCAAAATAATTCAGCTGCTGTAATGCACCTAAATCAATCGCATAATCACCTATTCGGGTACCAATGGTGATGACATCTTCTTTGGTCAAAAACACACCGAAAGGAATATTTTGAATAGGGAAGTCGCTGTCGTCCGGAACAGTAAGCCAGGATTTTCTTGTAGGATCGTTAGTTGTTATGGGCATGATTTTGTTGATTTAGTTGTTGAAAAATTAAGCAATCAAATATATCATTAACTATTAATTTACCAAACGATTTTCGTAATTTTGACCTCAATTTAACGAAATAATTTCAAATGCAACGCGACGAACAAATTTTTGACTTAATTCTTGAAGAACAAGAAAGACAAATACACGGAATTGAACTAATTGCTTCTGAGAACTTTGTAAGCGATCAGGTGATGGAAGCAGCGGGGTCGGTACTTACTAATAAGTATGCCGAAGGTTATCCGGGAAAACGGTATTATGGAGGCTGTGAAGTGGTTGATGTCATCGAACAAATCGCTATTGACAGAGCAAAAGCACTGTTTGGCGCCGAATATGTAAATGTACAACCGCATTCCGGTTCTCAGGCCAATACGGCTGTTTATGCTGCCTGCTTAAAACCGGGCGATAAAATTTTAGGGTTTGATTTAGCTCATGGCGGACATTTAACTCACGGTTCTCCGGTGAATTTTTCAGGTAAATTATACAATCCAGTGTTTTACGGAGTAGATAAAGAAACCGGAGTATTAAACTACGATAAAATTCAGGAAATTGCTACCCAGGAACAGCCTAAAATAATCATTGCAGGGGCTTCAGCGTATTCCCGCGATATGGATTTTAAACGTTTCAGAGAGATTGCCGACAGTGTTGGTGCTCTTTTGTTAGCCGATATTTCGCATCCTGCCGGTTTGATTGCCAAAGGATTGATGAATGATCCTATTCCGCATTGTCACATTGTGACCACTACTACGCACAAAACGCTGCGCGGACCAAGAGGCGGAATGATTATGATGGGTAAAGATTTCCCTAATCCTTGGGGATTAACAACTCCCAAAGGTGAAATCCGAATGATGTCACACATATTAGACATGTCTGTGTTCCCGGGTAATCAAGGTGGACCCTTGGAGCATATTATTGCCGCAAAAGCAGTAGCATTTGGTGAAGCTTTATCCGATGAGTTTTTTACGTATGCCATGCAGGTTCAGAAAAATGCCAAAGCTATGGCAGAAGCATTCGTTAAAAGAGGGTACAACATCATCTCAGGCGGAACCGATAACCACATGATGTTGATTGATTTAAGAAACAAAAATATCACAGGTAAAGATGCAGAAATTGCATTAGGGAAAGCCGAAATTACTGTGAATAAAAACATGGTGCCGTTTGATGACAAATCACCTTTTGTAACTTCGGGAATTCGAGTTGGAACGCCGGCTATCACAACACGCGGTTTGGTGGAAAGCGATATGGAAACTATTGTTGATTTAATTGACAGGGTTTTGATGAACGCTACCAACGATGAATTATTAGAAGAAATAGCAGATGAAGTAAACGACATGATGAGCGAAAGAGCCATTTTTGTTTACTAAAACAGCTTTAAATCAATAAAATCAAACCTTCAAGAGTTCGCTTTTGAAGGTTTTTTTATGACAAATGTTAGATTTTCATTAGAGCAATTGTTGTAAATTTGAATTACAAAATTCATAAATACCAAAATTGCATGAAGTTGCTCAAAGCCATCTCCTTTTTTTCTGTTCTCTTAGTAATTTCCTGTTCTAAAAAAGACAATGGTGAAATCCAACCCACCAAAGGCAGCATCACCGAAAGTGTCTATGCATCTGGAGTAGTAAAATCTGAAAATCAATATACAGTATACGCTACGGTTAGCGGCCTACTGCAAAAAATAGAAGTTACGGTCGGACAAACGGTTTCGACGGGACAGCCGTTGTTTCAAATTGAAAGTGACAAAGCAGCTTTAAGTACCGAAAATGCCCGATTGGCTTATCAGCTAAGCAATGAAAACAGTCGCTACATTCAGGATAAAATAGCTGAAATGGAGTCAAAAGTTCAGGCAGCGAAAGACAAGCTGGCCTTGGATCAATCGGTTTACAATCGCAACAAGAATATCAAACAATACAACATCATTTCTGAGGTTGAATACGAACGGGTGGAATTGGCCTATAAAAATTCAAAATCTAACTATGAAGCAGCTTTAAAGCAATTGTCACAGTTAAAATTGCAGTTGCAAAACGAACAAAGTAAAAGCAACATCAACCTTAAAATCAACGAAAAATCACAAAGCGATTTTACAGTGAAAAGTGCCATTAATGGAGAGTTGTTTGATGTTTTGGTAAAAGAAGGAACTTTGGTCAATCCGCAAACGCCTTTGGCGATTATCGGCGAAAAGAATGCCTATCTGCTCGAATTAGATGTAGATGAAAATGATATGGTTCGCGTAAAATTGGGACAAAAATTAATTGTAACCATGGACAGTTATAAAGGCAAATCTTTTGAAGCTACTGTTGATAAAATTTATCCCATTATGGATGTGCGTTCACGTACTTTTAAGATTGAAGCGCATTTCATCAATCTTCCCGAAAAACTGTATCCCAATCTGACGGCTGAAGCCAATATTATTGTCAGAACCAAAAAAGAAGCTCTCACTATTCCCAGAAATTACCTGATTGACAACCAGTATGTTTTGGTGAATGGTGATGAAAAACGCAAAGTAAAAATTGGGCTAAGCGATTATCAACATGTTGAAATTTTAGACGGATTGACCGCTGAAGAAACCATCTACAGACCGAAATAATGAATTTCAAACTCATCATCAACATTGCATTACACTTGCTCCGTGCGCGATTGAAACAAACCGTGGTGGCCGGAGTAGGGGTTACTTTCGGTATTGCCATGTTTATAACTTTGGTGAGTTTTATGAACGGGTTGAATGATTTGCTTGATGGTTTGATGCTCAATCGAACGCCGCATGTTCGTTTATATAACGAAATAAAACCTTCTGAAAATCAGCCTATATCCTATGCTGAAAATTATAAAAACAACACCAATTTTATCGCCTCGGTCAAACCAAAAGATAGGGGCAAAGCTATTTACAACTGCAAATCAATCATACACGATTTAAAACAAGACAAACGTATTGTTGATGTGGCACCCAAAATCACAGCGCCGGTATTTTTTAATTCGGGAACTATTGAAATTTCAGGAGTTATCAATGGTATTGATGTGTTGGCAGAAGAAAAATTATTCAAAATCAGTGAATACATTATTGAAGGTCAGATCCCCGATTTGCTAGAGAACAACAGTATCATTATAGGGAAAGGATTAGCCAATAAGATGTTGTTAAAAAAAGGAGATATCATCAAAGTAACCACATCCAAAGGCAATTTAGCATCGTTAAAAATTGTCGGGATTTCCCAAGTTGGGATTTCCGAAATTGATGATGTGATGAGCTATACATCCTTAGTTACGGCTCAAAAGCTGTTGGGAGAACCTACTAACTACATAACGGATATTCAGGTAAAAGCCTTTGATATTACTACAGCTCCGGCATTAGCTAAGGAATTTGCCCTGAAATACGATTTGGATGCCATAGATTACCAAACAACCAATTCACAATTTGAAACCGGAAGTTCTGTTCGAAGTATTATTTCCTATGCCGTGGGGATAGTGTTACTGATTGTGGCCGGTTTCGGGATTTACAATATTTTAAATATGATGATTTTTGAAAAGATGGACAGCATTGCTATTCTCAAAGCCACCGGATTTTCAGGTAATGACGTGAAGTGGATTTTTATATCGCTTTCTATGGTTATTGGGATTGCGGGTGGTATTTTGGGACTGGTTTTTGGTTATGTTTTTTCAAGTATCATCGATGTGGTTCCTTTCAACACGGCGGCATTGCCCACCATCAAAACGTATCCTGTCAATTACAATCCGATGTTTTATGTTATCGGAATTACTTTTGCCTTAGTAACCACTTTTATAGCCGGGTTATTTCCGGCGTTGAAAGCCAGTAGAATCGATCCGGTGGAAATTATCAGAGGAAAATAAATGAGCAATATTGTTTTAGAAACCAAAGGTTTGACCAAATACTTTTACGACCCGATTCAGTTTCAGGTGTTGAAGTCAATTGATATGAGTATTAATCATGGCGAATTTGTGTCAATTGTAGGGAAATCAGGGTGTGGGAAATCAACTTTATTGTACTTGCTGTCTACGATGGATACCGATTATGAAGGCGAAATCTACATGCATGAAGAGTTAGTAACCGGTAAGTCTGATAAAGAATTGGCTCAAATCAGAAATGAAAAAATTGGTTTTGTATTTCAGTTTCACTACTTGCTTTCGGAATATAATGTCCTGAAGAATGTAATGTTGCCGGGCATGAAGCTCAATAAATTGTCGGAAGAAGAGATTGAACACAACGCTATGCAACATCTCAAAACACTTGAAATGCAGGATCAAGCCTTAAAAATGCCCAATCAGTTGAGTGGAGGCCAAAAACAAAGGGTGGCTATTGCGAGGGCTTTAATCAACAATCCTTTAATTATTATGGGAGATGAGCCAACCGGAAATTTGGATAAGAAAAACAGTGATATAGTATTCGATATTTTCAAGCATCTGACTCAGGATCACAACCAAACCATTTTGGTGGTTACCCACGATAATGATTTTGCAGCCCGAACGCAAAGAACCATAACGATGGAGGACGGCCGGATTATTACTTAATCTTTGATGACCAAATCGTATTTTTCCAACAATCCTTTCAAACCTTCAGTCGAAAAAACGGCTTTTTTGATTTTGTTTTTTTCAGGATCAAAAGCGTAATCATAACTGGTGGAAAAATCAACTTTATTGGCGATAGTGTCAATAAAAACGGCTCTTCTCAGATTGCAATTATCGAATAGCGCTTCCGTCAAATCACAACCCATGAAATCAACCGAAATCAGACTGCAATTGATGAATTGAATTTTACGCAGTTTCAACGCGTAAAATTTAGCATAATCCAACAAACAATCTTTGAAGTGAAATTCGTGTATCACTTGGTCAGTCATGGCAAAATTCACGTTGGTAAAATTACATTTGGTAAACCAAACTCCGCGAAACGAAACATAATTGATTTTAGCTTCTTTAAAATTGCATTCTACAAAATTACAATCTAAAAACGAAACCGTTTTAAAGGTGCAATTGGTAAAGTCGCAGTGACGAAATGTACAATTTTCAAATTCTTTGTACTGGGTGTTGTCATCATCAAAGATATCGAACTGAAATTCCTGGTCTAAAATATAATCGGGATGCATGAGTCTTTTTTTGATCGATAAAGCTACTAATTTTTGTAATATTGATACAGAAATAAAAATGTATGAATATAACCCAACCTTACTTTAAGGTTTGCATCCGTCAAAATAACCAATAATCCAATCATCATGACCATTCATCAATCAAAAATTAACAGAATTTTTAATCTTATTGTACAATCGCTCAAAGGCGAAGCACATGATTACACTCAAGGCAATGTAAAAATTGCTATTGTATTGTTGGCGATTCCCATGATACTCGAACTGAGTTTGGAATCGGTTTTTGCTGTAGTCGATATTTATTTTGTAGGCCATTTACCCAATGCCGATGTGGCTGTGGCGACAGTCGGACTTACCGAAGCCGTGATTTCTCTTGTTTATACGCTGGGAATCGGACTAAGCACCGGGGCAACGGCAATTGTGGCCCGTCGTGTAGGAGAGAAAGATTTTGAAGCCGCTTCTAAGTCGGGCGCACAAGCCATTTGGATTTCATTTATAATATCTGTAATTGTTGCAGTTTTAGGATTTCATTTTGCTGCTGATATATTGAAAATAATGGGAGCTCAGCCAGAAGTAATAGCTCATGGAACTTCTTTTTCCAAGATTATTTTTGCCAGCAGTCCGGCCATCATTTTATTGTTTTTAATCAACGGAATTTTTCGTGGTGCCGGCGATGCAGCGATGGCCATGCGAAGCTTGTGGTTGGCCAGTTTGATTAACATCATTTTATGTCCGTTACTCATTTACGGCTACGGACCGTTTCCTGAATTGGGATTAACCGGAGCAGCTGTTGCTACAGCCACGGGAAGAACGATAGGAGTGGTGTACCAGTGTTGGCATTTATTCTTAAAAAGTCGTACCATTAAAATTTACAAAAAGTACTTTCAACCCGATTTAGAAATTGTAAAATCGCTTTTGAGCATATCGACTCCGGCTATGTTTCAGTTTTTTATCCAAAGTGGTAGTTGGATTATTTTGACGTATATCGTTTCCATCACCGGAAGTACCGATGCGAGCGCCGGTTATCAAATTGCGATTCGAAATGTAGTGTTCTTTATTCTTCCGGCTTGGGGATTGAGTAATGCGGCTGCAACTTTGGTTGGGCAAAATTTGGGGGCCAAACAACCGGAACGCGCCGAAAAAAGTGTACTGCTGACTACAAAATACAATGTGATTTTCATGAGTTTGGTGACTTTTTTATTTGTGTTTTTTTCCGAAGCGATTATCGGGATTTATACCGCCAATGAAGTCATTTTGAAATACGGGAGTCAAGCCTTGCGCATAATAGGGTTAGGCTATATTTTTTACGGCATCGGTATGGTGATGATTCAGTCGCTCAACGGAGCCGGTGATACCAAAACGCCGACCTGGATTAATATTTTTTGTTTTTGGATGATACAGATTCCGTTAGCCTGGTTTTTGGCTTTGCATTTAGAACTTGGACCTGTTGGTGCTTTTATTGCCATTCCTGCAGCCGAAACAGTGTTGGCTTTATTGGCATTTTATTTCTTCAAAAAAGGAAAATGGAAGTCTGTTGAAGTATAAAATAAGAGAATAAAAGGGTTAAAAATAAAAAACGCTCAAGTGATTGAGCGTTTTTTTGTGACCTCGACAGGATTCAAACCTGTAACCTTCTGAGCCGTAATCAGATGCGCTATTCAGTTGCGCCACGAGGCCTTTTTGTGGGTGCAAATATAGATATATTTGGTAAACTTGCAAGCCTATTGTGAAAATTAAAGCAATATTTTTTTAGTTTTCCAATGCTCTTGAAGTTACAAAGTACCGCCAGGCAATAATGGCCAGCTGCCATTTTTTAGCTTTGGCCAAATCTAATTGACGCTTGGTAAAGCTGGGTAAAAGCAGCTTGTTTAGTTTGGCTAATATTCTGTACATTTTTTTGTGTTTGGTATAAAGATAACAAAAAACAACTTTTGGCTATTTTCAGATTATCAATCATCACACTTTTACGCGGTTTTTTTCGCTTTCGGCTCCGTTAGAATCGTACTGATTTTTAGTTTTAAACGATTTTCCGAAACTGTAAGTAAACGTCAAAGCCACAAACCGGCTGTCTAATTTATTTCTCCAGTTAGCTTCAGTGTTTTGAAGATTTCGAATGATTCCGTTGTTTAGATTGGAATAGAAGAGGTCATTTACAGCCAGTTTGATACTACCCTTATCGTTAAGTATTTTCTTTTGTACTCCTATATTAATGTTAGATCTCGATAAGAGAACAAATTGAGAGCTTACTACATCGGTTTGGTAGGTTCCGCTCAGTTCTGCCGACCATCCTTTTTGAAATTTAAAGCTGTTATTCATCGAGAAGTTCCAAAAGGTACCAGAGGTTTCCAAGTCTTCAGTATACAATTTACTTTTAAATCGGGAATGGGTTATTTCGGTATATGCATTGGCTGTCCACCATTGGGTTAATGAAATTTGGGCGTTGGCATTCCAACTGAAGTATTGACTTTTACCAATGTTTCCCGGGCGACTGTAATAAATTCCGTCGTTGATTTCGATGGTTTCGTTGATGTCATCTTTCGAATAGCCATAACTTAAAGTGGTTGAAAACAGACTTTTGTACCGATACGATAACTCGTAATTATCGGTAAACGAAGGATTCAAGAATGGGTTTCCCGAATAGAAGGTAAACTTATCGAGCGGACTCACAAACGGATTCAAATCCTGAAAATACGGGCGATTGATTCTTCTCCCGTAATTTACCACTAAGGAATTGTTTCCGATAGTATCCAATTTGTATTGTACATAAATCGTAGGGAAGAGGTTGGTGTAATTTTTACGGAATTTTGATCCCGTTTGTTCTACATTGCCTAACTGATGGCCTTTGGATTCTGTGTTTTCAATACGTAAACCGGTTTGGATGTTGAAACGTTTGAAATTGGTATTAAAATTAATGTATGCCGCATTGATGGTTTCATCATACTTGAAATGATTACTGGTGTTGTAATTTGGTATTTCCTGACCGTTTATTATATCTCTGTAATCCGCGATGTTATCGGTTTTCGTATAACTGATTTTATAACCGGTTTCCAATTGGCTTCCATTTTTAAACGGCAATGTATAATCGGATTTGAAGGAATAAATAGCAATATCGGAAGGCAAATATCCTTTCAACTCATCCTGATTGGAAAGCGAATTATCGGGTTGGTACGTATAATTGTTAAATTTTTGGCGGGTGGCTGTATCGTATTTCAGATAATCAACATCAAAAGTAATTCGTTGCCCCAAACTATCAATGTCGTGGCGCAGATTCAGGTTGACACCACCGTTCTTGAATTTTTCTTTTTGGCGGTTGTATGCCACAATTGATGAATCTAAAACCGAATTGGCATCGGTAATATCGCTCAGTACATCCGAGTTCTTGTTGACATTTCTCAGTGTCCCGCTTAAACCGACTCCGATGGTTGTCTTTTCTGAAACATAATAATCCATACCGATTTTGGTATTGACTGAATGTACTTTAACCCGAATATCACTGTCCTGATGGAAAAAGCTCTTAGTGCTTCCGTCATCGTTTTTAAATTTCCGAAAAATGTACAAATCATTCATCGGATTGTTTTCGCCATAGCCAATATTCCCGAAGATCCGCACCTTATTATTCATATAGTTAAAGTTGAAGCCTTGTCGGGTTTGAAAGCGTTTGCCTTGCCCAACTCTGGAAGTCAGGTTGCCGTTGAAACCTTTGGCTTTAGATCTTTTGGAGACAATATTGATAATTCCGGCGCCGCCTGCAGCATCGTATTTTGCCGGAGGATTGGTCATTAATTCTATTTTATCGAGTGTGCTGGCCGGTAATGATTTAAGGTAAGCTTCGAGTTCGGCTCCTGACAAATAGGTGGGTTTGTCATCAATAAATACTTGAACGCCACTTTTACCTTTGAAGGTAATGGTGCCGTTTTGATCTACGGAAATTCCTGGAGATTTTTCCAACACATCCATTGCATCGCCGCCACCGGCTGTAATAAATGCATCAACGTTGACTACTGTTCGGTCGATTTTGTTTTCTACAAAGGGTTTCTTTTTGGTGATGACTACTTCATTTAGTTGGTTTGCATTGGATGCTTCGAGCAAAACAAGAGGTAATTCGATCTCAGGATTAGCAATGGTTAGAGCTATGACTTTCCCAATAAATCCTTTGTAAGAAGGGTTTTCAATTTGAATTTGATATTCGTTTTCTGATAAGTTGTCAAAAACATAATTTCCTTCGGAGTCTGTTAATTCAATTTTAATAACCGCATTTGTTTTCGGAACTATTAATGTTACCGGAAGTTGGCTAATTGGTTGATTTGAAGTTGTCGCAACTCTTCCTTTTATTTTTAAACCGGATTGTGCTTGGGTTATTCCTGATATTAGAAAAAATACCGAGAACAGCATTTTGATTTGATTGTTCATTTTTTGATTGATTGATTAATTGATTGATGTAAAAAAACCACTAATTGAGCTAGTGGTTTTTGCTATGGTTTTGTTACACTTAGGCTTTTTGAGTTTTTAATGCTGACTTTGCTTTTTCTAATTCTTTCTTGGCTTTTTCCATTTCTTTTTTAGCATCCAGCATTTCTTCTTTTGCTTTTTGCATTTCAGCTTTCGAATTTTTTAAATCATCGGTTTTGGTTTTGGGTTTCTCCGGAGGAGTCAATCCGTTTTTGGACATCATTTGGTCAATTTGTTCTTGCATTTTTTTCATTTGCTCGGCTAAATCATTAAAATTATTGCCCTGATTGAATTGGAAACCCGGTATTTCTTCGTTGCTGAACAATTCGACTTTATTATTTTTTTTGATTTCCTCCAGTTCTTCAGCAGTGTAGTCGTCACCACCTTCAACTACGTTTCCATCTTCTAAGACTAATGGTTTTTTACCGTCTTTTTGAATGATGATGCGCGAACTGGTTTTTCCTGAACCATTCCCAAAAGGGAAAGATTTATCATCATTAAAATTAAAATGGTACTCTTTCATCATTTTTTGCGGATCACTTCCAAGGAATGAATTTCCTCCGAAGATTTCACTGCTGCTTGGTTCTCCAAAACCAACTTCATCGTTTTGTTTGTAAAACTTGATGGTATTGATGGGTTTCTTGTTGTCAAACTCCAGTGAACCTTTGCTGCCATTAGCATCACTGTAGCTTACTTTGATAGCGGTGATTTCGCCTTTTTCATTTCTTTTTACATCCGAGTAGGTAATGGTAACACCGTGTTCAGCCAATGCTTTCACATCGTCATTCATTTCGGTTTCCGGAGTGCTTTTGTTCCAGGTCATGTAAATGTTATCACTGGGAACTTTACCCTGTAAAGTTGATGATTTTTTTCCCTGTCCTAAAAGAGTTAAAGGGAGCAACGGAATCATCAGCCATAAATAAAACAGATTTCGTTTCATAATAGTAATACTTTAAGTGGGGTTTAACGGTTTAAAAATCAGTAACAAACTTATTGTGTTTCCTTTTTTTGAAAAAAGTGTTTGACAATTTTTTAACTATTTTTGGGTTTCTTTTTTAAGTTTGGCTCTTTCTTTTTCAAACTCAGCTTTGGCTTTGAGCATTTCTTCTTTGGCCTTAATCATTTCTTCTTTAGCTTTCATCATTTCGGCTTTGGCTTTTTCCATTTCGGGTTTGGATGTTTCGGTTTTGATTCTGGTTTTTTCCAATTCTTCTTTTACTTTTTTCCAGTCGGCATTAGCCATCCTGATTTGTGATTTTACCTGAGGTCTGATTTTTTTAATCTCCATGCGAACATTGTTCATCGCATCGCTTTTTATTTTTGAAATGTCTTCCGGACTCATAGTAAATGCTTCAGTTTCGCCTTTATCGTCACTACTGCTGTAGCTAAAACTGTAGTGCCCTTTAGCACCTGCTTCTCCTATGATTTTTTGAATTTCACTATCATCTGAAATCACTTTTCCGTTGATGATAACCAGTGGTTTTTTGCCGTTTCTTATCATTATTTTTTTATCGATGTCTGCATCCTGAAGTGCTATGATGTTTTCAGGGATTTCAATGTTGACATCAACATCTTTGATTTCCGCCAGGCTGTCATTGTTAAAATGATAAGTGAAAGCTTTTGAAACCAGGGGATGGTTACCAGTTGTATTGGCATAAATTTTCATATTTCGGGGTTGACCAAACCCAATGGTGCCTGCACTTTTGTAAAAATGGATAGGAGCTATAGGTTCGTCTCCGCTGCATTGGGTGGTTCCTTTATTCCCATTTTTGTCTTTATATTCTACTTTGATGCCGGTAATTTCACCCGAGGTATGCGTTTTACTTTTGAAAATTTAAGCGTAACGCCGTGTTCTTCTTTTAGTTTTTTGGCTTCTTTTTTCAACTGTTCATCAGAACAGTTTTTGTCGATTTTTACTTTTACATCGCCATTATTGCTGATATTTTTTACCCAAATATCAGATTCTACTTCCTGTGCCACAACTTTTATTTGGAACAAGAATACAAAACCGATGAGTGCTGGAAGAATTAAGGCATACTTCCAGGAATTTCTTTTGTGTGATTGATTGGTGTTTAACATAACGATCCGTTTTTTGATTAATGATTGATAAAAATGATTAGTTATAGATAAGCAGTTTTGATGAGTAACTACTTTGAGTAAAGCGTGCTGATAAGCTTGTCGGTCATTGAGTTGTGCGATGGCTTTTTGGTCGGCTATGTATTCCAGATTCTGTGCTATTACTTTTTTATAGAGCCAAACAAACGGGTTGAACCAAAATACAACAGTAAATAATTTAACCAACAATACATCAACAGAGTGATGCTCTTTGCTGTGTACCTGTTCGTGTAAAATGATGCTTTGCAATTCGGTACCAGTGTAAAAATCTGAATTGTAAACAATATATTTAAAAAAAGAAAAGGGTGCGATATGATCATCGGAGTCAACCAGGGTAAAACCTTCTCGTTTAAATTGTTGTTGCTTGTGAAGCATTCGATACAGCGAAAATAAATTAAGTATGATTTTGAATAGTAACGCTGATGCAACCAGAGTATAACCCATCCAAAGTAGTTGCATCCAATCGAATGCTTCAACAATAGCAACATTTTTAGTGTTTACAGGTCCTTGTTGTGCATAAGCCACCAAATCCTCCATTGATATTTTCGGACTTTCCACCCAAATGATTTTTTTGATGAAGAATAGCGGCAGCAGGGCAGAGGTGAGTAATCCGGACAAAAGGAACCATCGATTTGCATCGAAAAAAGTTTCTTTTCTTACCAAAAAATGATATGCCAAATAGAACATAGCCAGTAATCCGCTTGATTTTATCAGATAAATGAAAAGGGTTTCCATCCTATTGTTTTTTTTCGATTAACGCTAAAATTTCCCTTAGTTCTTCAGCCGATATTTTTTCTTCTTCCGCAAAAAAGGAGACTAAATTTTTATAAGAACTATTGAAATACGTTTCAATGGCCGTATTCATAAAACGCTTTCTGTAGTCTTCCATTTTTACAATGGGATAATACTGATGTGTGTTTCCATAGGCGTTGTGAGCCACAAAACCTTTATCTTCCAAATTGCGGATAATGGTCGAAAGGGTGTTGTAATGAGGCTGGTCTTCCTTAATTTCTGCCAGTACATCTTTTACGAATGCTTTTTTGAGCTTCCATAAAATCTGCATGATTTCTTCTTCCTTGTTGGTTAACTTTTGCATGAGTGATTAATTTGAAATCAAACATACAACTATTTTTTTAGTTGATAAACTGTTTTTATAGTTATTTAACTAAATTTTAAGGAATACATCAAGTGTTTTGAATATAACTTGTTGATTTAATTCGCTATAGTGTTCTCGGCTTTAATCAGTCGGTAGGACCAAAGACCAAAGAAAGTTCCCATGATTCCGAGGATTCCCATGAAAATCCAGTTGGCGGCATAACCAAAATCCTGAATAATCTGCATACCCATTTTAGAACTTAAGATGTGAGCCATACTGAAACTCATGGTATAAATTGCCATGTAGCGGCCTTCGTGCCCTTTGGGAGCCCGACTCAGAGAAACCGAGTTAGAGAAAGGAAAAGCAAACATTTCGCCAAAAGTCATAAACAGCATCATGATAACTAAAATACCGGCCCAAACTTTAACCAGCATTAAAAACAAACTGATGGCCATGAGAAAACAACCTATAAAAACCATTTTGATTTTGCTGATTTTTTTGCGCTCAACAAAGCTAACTAATGGCATTTCGAGAAAAAAAATTAATAAACCGTTCATGGTAAGCAGGAGTCCGGTTTGCAGTTCAGTTAAATGAAATTGTTCACCATGGTAAAGCGGAATGGTGGTGAATACCTGAAAGAACAAAATGCCGCATACCAAACAGCAGGCCTGAAAAATCCAGAATGGTTTGTCTTTGAATACAGATTGGGGCAGTGCCTCGTTATGGTGTTCTTTATCTAAGAAGGGAGATTTCTTTTTCTCCTTAACTAATAATGCGAATACCAATATCGCCAGCATACAAGTTGCTCCATCTACCCAAAATAAACCTCGGTAGCCCATTGACATGATGATTATACCACCTAAAGCTGGCCCGGCAGAAAACCCCAGATTCACAGCTAGTCTGACCAAAGTTAAGGCCCTGGTCCGATTTTCGGGTTTGGCATAAGCTCCTATAGACACAAACATGGCGGGTCTGAACATATCGGCAATAATCATCAGTGTAAACATACCAATGCAAAGTCCTATAAAACTGGTAACAAATTCAACCAACAACAATAGTATACCGGTTGTAAACAAGCTGAAAATCATGATTTTGTAAAATCCTATTTTATCGGATAATTTACCGCCAAGCCAGGATCCAATCATCGATCCGCAACCAAAACAAACCATAATCCAGCCCACTTCGCTATAGGAAAAATGCAAATCTTCTCTTAAATATTTAGACAAAAAGGGGAGCACCATAGTTCCTGCACGGTTGATGAAGGTGATGATGGTGAGTATCCAAATTTCGCGGGTAAAGCCTCTGAAATTATTGATGTAACGTTGAAAAGCGTTCAGGAGCATGATGATTGATGATTGATAGTGCAAAAATAACAAACTTTAAAGCTCTGAGGCGTTGTGCTTTTGTAACTTTTACACTAATTTTGAACATGTCCTATTTCAATCTTCATACACACAAATATACCAATCGTTCGAATGTTTTAGAGCTGGTGAACCAATATCCATGGGCTTTTGACGAGACAATTCCGCAGTATTCCATAGGCATTCATCCCTGGTACATTGATGAAAGTAGATTAGAAAGCGATTTGCAATTAATAGACAAAAAATTAGCACTACCCGAATGTTTGGCTTTGGGCGAATGTGGTTTAGACAAACGCATTACTATTCCGATTGACTTGCAGGCGATAGTATTTGAACGTCAGATTACCTTAGCCGAAAAACATCAGAAGCCTTTGGTGTTGCACTTGGTAGCCGCTTATCAGGAGTTAATTGAAATTAAAAAAAGATTGCACATTACTGTTCCGGTCATCCTCCACGGATTTTCCAAAAATGAACAAGTAGCAAAGCAATTGTTAGACAATGGTTGTTATCTTTCGTTTGGCAAATACCTATTGCGCAATCCGGATTTAAAAGATGTTTTCCTTTCGGTGCCCGATGATCGTTTTTTTCTGGAAACCGATACTATGGAAGAATCTCTTGAAGAAGTTTATGCTGTAGCTGCTGAATACCGTGGCATCTCAGTACATACTCTGCAGCAACAAGTTTTGACTAACCGAAGGCAGGTTTTTGGAGTTTAAAGTGTTTTTCGTTTGTTGTTTTTAATACCCACCGGTTGGAGTACCTTAACAAACCATTGGATAATTTTGTTTATTTTTGCGCCTTTAAAAATGTAAATCAAATGGCAAAGTGGCAGGAAAGAGCAGAGCTTTTATTTAAACCTGAAGGATTAGAACGATTAAAAAATGCTAATGTTTTAGTGGTCGGATTAGGCGGTGTCGGATCATTTGCGGCCGAGTTTTTGGCTCGTGCCGGAGTGGGAAACATGACAATTGTTGATGGTGATGTAGTTGATATAACCAATATTAATCGTCAGTTACCGGCTTTACATTCTACCATTGGTTTGTCTAAAGTAGAGTTGATGGCTGCACGGCTATTAGACATTAATCCGAAACTTAATTTAGTTCCGGTGAAAGAATTTCTTTCTCCTGAAAGAGCGAATGAAATAGTGACATCTGAGTTTGACTATGTATTAGATTGTATTGACAGCGTAACACCAAAACTCAATTTGATAATAGCAGCCAAACGTAAAGGAGTCAAAGTGATTAGTAATATGGGAGCTGGAGGAAAATATGAAGCTTCGAAAGTCAAAGTAACCGATATTCGCAAAACCGATTACTGTCCTTTAGCCAAAGTGGTGCGCAAGCGTCTTAAAAAAGAAGGTATTTCGAGTGGTGTCAAAGTAGTGTATTCGTATGAAAGACCGGATGAAGGTAGTGTTAAAATGACCGATGGCACCAATTTTAAAAAGTCTTTTTACGGTACTAACAGTTGGATGCCATGTCTTTTTGGGTTACATGCCACCGAAACAGTAATCAAATATCTTTTGAAAAAATAGCAAGGAATGGAACTTTCTGAAAGGCCCCGAATCAAGATAGCCCTATCGATAACCGATAAAGTTTTTGAAGTCTTAGCGGTATTGTTTTTAGTGTGTTTTTGGGTTTTTACTTTTTGGAACTATGCTGCCTTACCTGAGGTAATTCCAATTCACTTCAGAGCAAACGGAACGGTTGATGGGTACGGAGGTAAGTGGACTTTATTCTTATCGACCACTATCGCAACTATTTCCTATATAGCATTGACGGTTTTAAGTCGTTATCCTCATAAGTTTAATTATACCACACCAATAACGCCCACCAATGCGTTACAACAATATACCATAATGACCCGCATGATACGAGTATTGAAGCTTTCGGTTATTCTTATCTTTTTTGCTATTGAATATAAAACGGTACAAGCCAGCTTAGAACAAGGCGAGAATTTGGGTGGATGGTTTATGTTTTTGGTGATGAGTCTTATTTTTGTTCCGCTTTTTTATTTTCTTATACAATTATCTAAAAACAGCTAACGTGATACAAACCGTAATTTTTGATATGGACGGTGTAATTGTTGACACTGAACCGGTACATCATTATGCCTATAATCAACATTTTAAACAGTTAGGTATTGAGGTTTCGCCTGAAATGTATGCTTCGTTTACGGGCAACTCGACCAAGAATATTTTTGAACGACTCAAAGCTCAGTTTAATTTAAAGGAAGATGTTCCCGCTTTGGTTGAAACTAAACGCAATTTGTTTAACGAAGCTTTTGACCGAAAAGCAGATTTGTATTTGTTGGATGGTGTAGAGAATTTAATCAAAGATTTGTACGCCAATGGGATGCAGTTGGTTTTGGCTTCTTCATCGGCTACGGTAACCATTGCTAAGATTTTTGATCGGTTTGGTTTGCATCCGTACTTTAGTCATATTGTTTCGGGAGAAGATTTTCCGAAATCGAAACCACATCCTGCCATTTTTCAGCACGCAGCTTTTTTGGCACAAACTCCTGTTGAGAACTGCATCGTCATAGAAGACAGCACTAACGGAATATTAGCAGCAAAAGCAGCCGGTATATATTGCATCGGTTACGACAGTTTTCACTCAAAAATGCAGGATTACAGCCAAGCCGACATGGTGATAAGCAATTTCAGCGAATTGAGTTATAACTTTATCAAAAACATCCGTTAGCCTACAGCACTTTTATACACTTTAAGACATTTTTCGCGTGCTTCCTTGTGGTCAACTATGGGCTTAGGATATTTTGAAGTATTGAGTTCAGGCACCCATTTTTTGATGTAAACCCAATCTTTATCAAACTTTTTGATTTGTTCGGTTGGATTGAAAATCCTAAAATAAGGAGCAGCATCTACGCCACTGCCGGCGGCCCATTGCCAGTTGCCTACATTGCTGGCTTGTTCATAGTCGAGTAATTTATTGGCAAAATAAGCTTCACCCCAGCGCCAGTCGATTAACAGATGTTTGCACAAAAAACTGGCGACTATCATCCGTACACGGTTGTGCATGTGACCGGTGGCATTCAGTTCGCGCATGCCGGCGTCTACAAAAGGATAACCTGTCTGTCCGTTGCACCATTTTTGAAATAAGGTTTCGTTGTTTTCCCAATGTATGGCATCGTATTTATCTCGGAAACTTTTGCTAACGGTATGCGGAAAATGCCATAGAATTTGCATGAAAAACTCGCGCCAGATGAGTTCGTTCCAAAAGGTTTCATTTTTTTCCTGTATGGCTTTGGCGATTATTTTTCTGATGGATACTGCTCCGAAACGCAGATATGCTCCCAGATATGATGTTTTGTTTAGTGCCGGAAAATTGCGGGTTGCTTCGTAATTCCTGATGAGTGTTTCAGAAATATCGTAAGAGGTAACTTTTATCTTGGAAGGAACAAAACCAATATCTTTCAAACTCAGAAAAGGGTAGGAGTGACTTATTATTTTATACAGATAATCTTCTGAATTGTAATGGTGCAATTCAGTTTTTCTGAAGTTTTCTTTCCATTTTTTTGAATAGGGCGTATATACTACATAAGGAGTTCCATCGTCTTTTACAACTTCATTTTTTTCAAATATCACCTGATCTTTACTGGTTTTGAATTTGATGTTGTATTCTTGGAACAAACGATATAATTCTAAGTCGCGTTTGCGAGCATAAGGTTCGTAATCGTGGTTGGTATACACTGCCTGGATGCTGTTTTCAGTGAGGATTTTGTTGAATACTTCAAAGGGTTCTCCGTGAAATACCGCTAACGAGCGTCCAATTTTTTTCAGTTCTTTTTGTATTTTTTCTAATTGTTCGTGAATGAAGGTTACTCTCGCATCGTCTTTGGATAATTGTGATAATATGGTTTCATCAAAAATAAAAATAGGCAGTACTGCATCGCCGTTGTTCAACGCGTGAAAAAGCCCTACATTATCATCCAAACGCAAGTCGCGTCGAAACCAAAAAATATTCATCATTTATTGTTTATGCATTTACTAATAGAGTAGACATCCCCCCGTCTACATTAAAAATTTGTCCTGTGGTCCAACTACTTTTATCACTCAGCAGGAATTTAGCCATTTGAGCAATATCGTCAGCGGTACCAACTCTCTTCATCGGATGACGCAAGGCTGACTTTTCTTTTTTCTCTTCAGAGTTCAGGAATTTATCAGCCAAAGGCGTATCGGTTAAAGAGGGAGCAATTACGTTAATTCGTATTTTCGGAGCATATTCGGCAGCCAAAGCTTTAGCGAAACCTTCAACAGCACCTTTTGCAGCGGCAACACTGGTGTGAAAAGGCATGCCCATACCGGCAGCCACTGAACTGAATAATACAATACTTGATTGTTTTGAAGCCGTTAAATTAGGCAAAACAGTTTGAATCACTTTGATTAAGTTGATGAAATTGATTTGTAAATCGGTTTCAAAAGCTTCAGGTTTGAGTCCTTTAAAAGGTCGCAAATTAATACTGCCCGGACAATAAACCAATCCGTCAAGAGTTTCGGGTAATTTTGTGACGTCGAGGGTGTCGGTCGTTGCATCAAACGGTATATAAGTGCAGTTGATGTTCTCTAAATTTTCATTTGTTCTTGAAGCCACAAAAACGTTGTGGTCATGCTGAAGTTCTTTGACTAAAGCCAAGCCGATACCATACGATCCTCCTATCAAAAGTATATTTTTCATGATTAATTTCCTCTGTATGTTGAATATCCGTTGGCACTCAGTGTTATCGGAACATGGTAATGTTCATTGTCTTTTATTTCAAAAACAACTTCAATAAAGGGATAAAAACTCTCTTGTTTGTTGTTAGCAAAATAAGGTTTTGTTTTAAAGATGAGCTTGTAAATACCAAAATTTGAGTTATTCATCGGAAGAAATTCTTTTATTCTTCCTTTGTCATCAGTCATTTTTTTATCAACATAAAGCCAGTTTTGATTGGTGTTGTCTTGTTTTCTGAGTTCCACTTCAACATTAGGAGCACCGGTTCCTTTACTGATGTCAAGTATGTGTGTGCTCAATTGAAATTTTTCCTGAGAAAATGCCAGTGAAGAGCAGAGCAGAAGTAAAAAAAATAGTTTTTTCATGTTGTTTTAATTATAAGTTCCAAAAAGTTCAGTTAATTTTTTTTGACGGTAATCAAATATCTCTTTGAGTTTGGGTTTTACCAAAAACGGATGCACCCATTGACCTAAAATGCCTAGAGGTAATTTGTAATGAACCAAATCTTCCATTTCAACTCCGCCCGGAATTTCTTGTAAGAAATGCTTATGATGCCATAAAGCATAAGGACCGAATCGCTGTTCGTCTACAAAATATACTTTGTCCTGTACGTGAGTGATCTCGGTTACCCATTTCATCGGAATGCCGAGAACAGGTGTTACTATGTATTGAATGATTTGTCCCGGAAACATGGCTCGGTCATCGCCTGAAAGCGTCTTAAAACCCATATAATCAGGTGTAATTGTTTTTAGATTTTTGGGATCCGACAGAAATTTCCATGCTTCTTCCAATGTAATGGGTAATTTTTGTTTGGTATGTAGAGAATATATTTTCATGGTTTAATTTTTTGTAAAATTACAAAATATTTGTTTAATAAAATTAAATAAAAGTTAAACAAATATATTTAAGTTATTCTTAACATACGTCAACTCATACTATTTGTAATTTTGGACAAACATCAATAAAACCTAACGTATGAAAAGAATTATTCTAGTTTTCGCAGCAATTATTGCTAACTATGTTACTCACGCTCAAGTGAAAACTCCCGCTCCGAGTCCGCATGCAACCCTGACACAAATGGTTGGATTAACAGAAGTTACTGTTGATTATTCAAGACCAAGTGCAAAGGGGAGAGTGGTATTTGGAGATTTAGTACCATTCGGAAAATTATGGAGAACAGGAGCCAATTTAAATACTACTGTAACTTTCAGCGAAGATGTAGTAATTAAGGGAACTACCCTTAAAAAAGGAAAATATGCTTTATACACTACTCCAAAAGCGGACATGTGGGAGGTAATTTTTTATTCGGATACCGATAATTGGGGAACTCCTGAAAATTGGAACGTAAACAAAGTGGCTTATTCTACTAACGTAGATCCTATAGCTTTGGGAAATCCGGTTGAATCATTAACTATTTCAATCAACAATCTTACGAATGACAGTGCTACTTTAGATATTTCCTGGGAAAAAACAATGGTGTCTTTAAAATTTGAAGTGCCGACACAAAAAATGGCCATGGCAAGTATTGAAAAAGTATTGGCCGGTCCTGCAGCAGGTGATTACTATTCAGCCGCTCAATATTTTTACCAGTCAAATGGAGATTTAAACAAGGCGTTAGAGTACGTAAACAAAGCGGTTTCTATGGTTAAGGCCGGAGAGGAAGTACCGTTTTGGCAATTGCGTTTAAAGTCTTTAATCCAAGCTAAATTGGGAGACAAAAAAGGAGCAATAGAAACAGCCAAATTATCGTTAGCTGCTGCACAAAAAGCCAAAAACGATGATTACATCAAAATGAACAATGACAGCATTAAAGAATGGAGCAAAAAATAATTCATTCTGAATAACTGAAAAACCACGAACTCCCTCAGGAATTCGTGGTTTTTTTATGCTGTAACTTCTGCTGTTTCTTTGTTTTTCATTACCGATTGAAGCAATATTGACAATACTACGGTTAATGTGGCACCAATAAAATTCAACCATAGATATCCCAGTTTTTCCTGACCGGTAGGGTAGATGTGTATGGTGTAATAATAAATGAAAAAGATGGTCGTTTGGCTGATAACAGCACTAAAGAAGATGGCATTGGCTTTTACGTATTTGATGTAAAAACCAACCAAAAATACACCTAAAACGGTTCCGTAAAATATTGAACCGACTATATTCACTAACTGAATTAAATTTTCAAACAAAGTTCCTACGCAGGCAAATAAAATGGCGATAATTCCCCAAAGCAGGGTAAACGCTTTGGTTGCATTTACAAAGTGTTTTTCCGATTTTTCGCCCTTGACGTTTCGTTTGTAAATATCAATTGCGGTCGTAGATGCCAGCGCTGTTAAACCTGAGGCCGATGAAGACATAGCTGCTGAAAAAATGACAGCCAGCAAAAGACCAATCAACCCGGACGGCAGGTAGTGTAAAATGAAATAAATAAACACATAATCCTTATCATTGGTTTCCGATTTTCGGTCCACTTTTTCTATGATTTCTTTGGCTTGTTCGCGTAAATCTTTTTCTTTTCCTGAGAGCGAAACCAGTTTGTTTCTCAAAATAGGGTTGTCGTAGTTTTGATTTAAATGGTCAATATACAATAAGTTGTATTCTTTTTTCTCTTCAGATAAATCGGCTAATTTTTTTTCAAGCGAGTGGTATTGTTCGGCGTATTTTGACTTTGCTACAGCATCTTTATTTATAGGATTAAAATGCAACGGCACCGGATTGAACTGGAAGAATACAAACACCATTACACCGGTCAGTAAAATAAAAAACTGCATCGGAACTTTCATAAAACCATTCATGATTAGTCCCATCTGGCTTTCGCGATCAGATTTACCGGAAAGATAGCGTCCAACCTGCGATTGATCGGTGCCAAAATAGGAAAGCATCAGGAAGAATCCACCCGTAATTCCGCTCCAAAATGTATAACGGTTTTCGGGATCAAAAGAAAAATCAAGAATATTCATTTTACCGTTAGCACCCGCAATGTGTAAGGCATTAGAAAAAGTCATGTCGTTTGGAAGCAAATGCAGGATTAAAAAGAACGTGATGAACATGCCGCTCATGATGATGAACATCTGCTGCTTTTGAGTTACGTTTACGGCTTTGGTTCCTCCTGCAAAAGTGTAAATGATGACCATAATTCCGATAATCACATTGAGCAGGGTAAGGTTCCATCCCAAAATAGAAGAGAGGATGATGGCCGGTGCATAAATAGTCAAACCGGTTCCCAATCCTCTTTGGATTAAAAACAAAATAGCGGTAAAGGAACGTGTTTTTAAATCAAATCGTTTTTCGAGGTATTCGTAAGCGGTAAAGACTTTCAACTTGTGATAAATGGGAATAAACGTAATCGAAATAACCACCATAGCTATAGGCAGCCCGAAATAAAATTGTACAAATCCCATTCCGTCATGATAAGCTTGCCCTGGCGTTGATAAAAAGGTAATGGCGCTGGCTTGTGTTGCCATTACAGATAAGCCCACGGTCCACCATGGTGTTTCCTTGTTGCCTAAAATATAATCTTCTACGTTTTTGCTTCCTTTGGTTTTGTAAACCCCGTAAAATACTATGAAAAGTAAGGTAGCTGATAAAACAATCCAGTCGAGTTGCTGCATGTTAAAAGAATAATTGCATTAAAATAAAAAAGATGACAATGTAAATAGCGTTGGCAATTAAAACCCAGGTATAGCTATTTTTCCAGGATGTTTTTTTAGTTTCCATTTTATTTACCAATTGCGATTAAGTTGGCCATTAATCTGAACGCTCCGGAGACGCCTTCGGGCAATTCACGAAAGAAGCTCAGTCCGGTATAAATATAATTCCCTTTGCCATATTTGGCAATCAATAAAGCACCGTCTTTAGGTTTTTCGCCTTTGTCATTAGCAGATAAAATGGCAGTAAAGTTGCTGTCCCATTCGTTAGGATAATACAAGCCTTGTTCCTGTTTCCATCCTTTGAAATCGTCAGCAGTAATTTTGTTAGGATAGTTCAATACCGCATGTTTGGGAGTCAAGAAGCGCACTTCAGCATTTTCTTCGGTAACACGGTCGCGGGAGATTTTCAATTTAAATGGTGCTATGTCTTTGGTAACCAAATCATCGGTCGTGTTGTATTGAACAATCATAGTCTTACCTTTTTTAACAAAATCTAAAAGAATATGTTGTTTGAACGCCAATGTATTTACCACATTATATGCTCTTATACCGGTCATTACAACATCAAACCCCTTTAACTTTTCACTGGTAATTTCTTCGGGTTTCAGGATTTGAACTTCGTATCCCATTTGCGCTAAACTTTTCGGAACTTCATCGCCGGCACCCATGATGTATGCAATTTTCTCGTTTTTTGTTTTGATTTTTAACCGAATACCCTTGGCTTCAGCCGGTTTCAAAGCCATCTGTTTGTAAATATGTGGATAATTGATATCAATCTTGTTTCGGTCATACGTTTGCCCGTCTACAGTTACGATGCTTTTAATATCAACTTCGCTGGCCTCTTCAGAGGGTTTTACACTAAAAATCGCCAACACTTCCTGATCTTTTTTGTCAATGGTGAACGGAATTTCAGAAGGACTAACTTTCCAACTCTGCGGAACTTCAAGTTTCACGGTCCCAGTTACAGCATCTTTTCCGGCTTTTACTTTTACTGTAAGGGTCTTACTTCGATCATTGTTGAAAATGTATACTTTTTCAGCGATGGAAGATGTTGCAACCGGTACGATATCTAACGGTTGATATACTTCTCCTTTTACATCATCGTTGTATTTGTAAACCACATTGCGTTCAAACGGAATGGTAACTCCATTAATTTCGAGTATAAAAAGTACTTTTATTTCTCTGATAACATCCGGTTTACCAATATTTTGCTGATCATCTACCCGATACATCCCTACAGTTCCGGTTTGGTTTAACCAGTAAGCATTCGTATAATTTAGGTTATTAGGAAGTTCCAAAGTAATGGTTTTGGAGCTTGATTTATTGTTGGGCAACGGAGTGATTTCCTGAGTATTCATCGAATTCGGAAAAGTAGTAGTTGCATTCCAATTGATGTTAATTGAACTTCTGTTAATTGCTTCCAGTTTTACTTTTAGGGTACTTCCCGGTGTAGCTTCTTGCACTTCAGCAACTGCCTCCAGGTATAAACCGGCACAACCGGCGATGATTTTTTTGATTTCTTCCGATTTGATGTTTTTCCAATGTGAATCTTCTAATTTTTGTATCAAGTCGTATGCTTTTACTAATTCGGGTATACTGGCGGATGGGTTTTTAAAGTCGAAATTTTTCTCAACCGAAGCTAAGATTTCCCCGATAGGCTTGCCGTTTTTTACCCGATTCCAGGTTGTGTCGATACCTTCAAAAAGGTTGTTTTTATCTGTCGGAGCATCGCCTTTCAGAAACTCTAAATATTCTTCTTCCTCACCGCGGGTTCCGGTTGAACCGAAGCCTTGTGACTGATGACGACTGCGACTCAAAGCGGCAATTTCCTGATTGGATTTGCCTATTGACGGGTAATAGGTTCCTATTTTGAGATTACTCATTCCTGATTTGTCGGCGGCATCAAATTTCTCTTTACTGCCATAAAACCACCAGGATGTATTGAAATACAAACGTTTAGCTTTCCAAGTAGTTACATATTGCAATTGGTCAGGAAAAATACTCGGGTCATTGACTTTGTCAAATGCTTCAAAGCTCAACATAGCTGAAGAAGTATGATGCCCGTGAGTAGTTCCCGGCGAACGATGGTCAAAACGGTTGATGATTACATCGGGTTGGAATTTTCGAATGGCCCATATAACGTCACTCAATACTTGGTCTTTGTCCCAGATCTGCAAAGTTTCATCAGGATTTTTGGAGAAACCAAAATCATTGGCACGCGAAAAAAGCTGTTCTCCACCATCTATTTTTCGGGCTTCAATTAGTTCCTGTGTTCTGATAACGCCAAGCAGTTCGCGCAATTCGGGACCTATCAGGTTTTGTCCGCCATCGCCTCGTGTTAATGATAAATATCCGGTTCTGGCTTTTACGTCATTTGATAAATAAGCGATTAATCGGGTGTTTTCATCGTCGGGATGTGCTGCAATATACAGAACAGACCCCAAAAAGTTCAGTTTCTGAATTTGATTGTAGAGCT
Organism: Flavobacterium silvisoli; assembly: GCF_004329815.1. Lineage (GTDB taxonomy): Bacteria > Bacteroidota > Bacteroidia > Flavobacteriales > Flavobacteriaceae > Flavobacterium > Flavobacterium silvisoli. Next base: position 80,773 of record NZ_SJPE01000004.1, read on the forward strand.
CTACTGCATTGGGTTTTTGCGGCTGTTGAGCCCATGCGGTTGGTAAGGTAAAAAGTAAAAAATAAATAGAAAAAAAGTAAAGCTTTTGCATTTTATAATCGTTAAGAGTGCAATAGCTTCAAATATACAGATTAAATAAAAATAGATGTTTTAATTATTTTTATTTTAACTAAATCCTAACGCCTGTTTACCTAATCATTTCCGGTAGTAGTGGCATAGGCAAATCTTCCTTTTGAACTGTACGGGTAGATTTTTTTGTGTAACAAGATTAATTGAAACGGATTGTCATCGTCAAAGTTATTGATGGTTACTCGGGCTTTATTGTAAAGAGAGTAGCCACCATAATTTTCGGGTAGTTCAGGGGCAGATACCCATTCTCCTTTTTCTTTATAATAATAAACCATTTTCAGGTTATCAAAATAAGCCTCTAAATTGGGGAAATAATAGTAGCGAAGGTAACAGTTATTTTTACTATTGATCGGTAACGATTCTTTCTTTAATGTGTTTTCTTGTGCGCTGATGCCATTGGTTATCAATAGTATAAGGATAGCGAAGAGCAATTTAGTCGTTTTCATGTTTTTGTAGATTTGGGGTTAACAAAAATATTGAGCGGCATTTTCTGTAAAAATCTAAGGCAAAGATATACAAAGAAATAATCAAAAACACGATTAAATCACCAATTTATCGATGAAATGCATTTTTTTATTAAAATGATAAGAATTGTATTATTTTAAACGCTTGATTATTAAGTGGTTGTAAAAATCGTGTCAAATTGTAAAAAACAAAGGCCGAGAAAATTCCTCAGCCTTTGTTATCCATAAAAAGAAGGTGCATTAGTGTTTACCGTGACCTTTGCCTTTGCCATTTCCGTGACCATGACCTCTGCCGTTTCCGCGGTTTCCGTTGTCATGACCGTTAGATTTCCAGCCTTTGTTCCCCACATATTTTACTCTGTGTTCATTGTAATATACATAGGGTGTTCTTCCGTGGTAATCGGTTAAATATACCGTATGACCGTGGTATAAATCGTATCCTCTGTATCGTGCCGGCAGCACGGCTGAACGGTGCCATTTGCCTTTTCTTAAATAAATATAACAACGTGCCGGAACATCATAATATACTTCAATATCAGGGAGGTAATAGTATTGTACTTCTACCGGAGCTGCCGGAGCCCAAACCGGTGGGGTACCAATATTAACATTCACCGAAACTTGTGCCTTACTGCTTACCGTAGCTGCAAATAGTGCTACTAGTAATACTAATTTTGTTGTTCTCATAATTTTCTTTTTAATATAATCGCTTCTGTTTATGATTGCGTAAAAAAAGAAGCAGATTAGATTAGACCTAATTTTTGTTATTGTATAAGACAAATTTAGATTCGGAGCTGTAAAGTTGTGTTACAAGATTTTTTAAAAAATTTACATAATTAAAATTAATCCGTAAATTCTGTATGATCATATTTGTGTTTAATAATCGAAATACCCTTTTGGAGCAGTAAATTGTTAGGGTAGGTAATGCGTTCGCCTTTATCGGTTTTGAGATAGATATGAAAAGCTTTAATGTCTTCAATTTCAGCCTGAATCGGAAAATCTTTATCATGCACGCTGATGATATCGCCAATGCGGAACGGGAAAAAGAAAAATAAAATGATTCCGGAAGTAATGTTACTCAGTATAGACCATTGGGCAAACATAGCTACACCCACCACAGTTGTGACTGATGAAAGTGTAAATAGGATGTCTTTTTTTTGTACGCCCCAAATTACAATAAGACAGACCAATGTCAGTATGTTGATGAGCAAATGAATGTATTTGATTACCAAGTTTGTTCGATGTTCCATTATGAAGGAAAGCTTGGCATAACGGCGAATGAATTTGGCTATCAAAATTCGCAGAAAGATGACAACAATCAGCAGAATTCCGGTGGCAATAACCTCTTTGATAAAATCTGAAAAAAAAGTCATAGTCATAAGTGTTCGTTGTTTTCAGGACCGTTGTTCTGTTCTGATTCGGGAATCACATCATCCATATCTTCGTTACCGAAGTTGATTGTGGTAGTCGATGTATTGTAGTTGTACATCGGGATTTTAATTTTGTGCCATTCAAAGGTTTTGGGTAAATCATCGCCCATCAAATAACCCCAAGGTTCGAGCGAATCTATTCGGTCAAAGATTACTTTCAGTATGGCAATGATAGGAATAGCCAAAAACATTCCGGTAATTCCGCCCAAAACATTTCCGATAATGATTCCAACAATCGAAACCAATGCATTGATTTGTACTTTTGAATTGACAAACATAGGTACCAGTATATTGTTATCAATAAATTGGACTATAATATTAACCACAATTACGCCAATGACAATTGACAGATCGGTTGAACCCGATAGTGAGACTACTATACTCAAAGCTCCGGCAAACAAGATTCCGATATACGGAACCAAATTCAAAATTCCGGTAATGATTCCTAATAAGATAAAATATTCGACACCTATAATATATAAACCAATGGTAGTGAGTATTGAAACAGCAATCATTTCAAAGAGCAATCCCACCACATAACTCTGTACGGCAAGTTTAATTTCGATTAAAATTTCTCTGAGTTTTTTGTGGTGAATCGGTTTGTATAATTTGATTAAAAAATTGACGAACAGGTTCTGATACAACAAAAAGAGAAAAGTATAAATAGGAATCAGTGTCAGATTCAAAACAATATCGGTGAACGAATTGAGGGTACTGCCTACAATTTCTTTTCCTGAATCTAAACTGTTCTTGGTAGCATTGAGAATGATTTTATTTTGTTCACTTTTGCTCAAATGAAAATTATCCCGAATCAGTTGTTGGAAATTTTCGATATGATAAAAGAAATTGTTTTTGATTTTGTCCCAATCATGAGCCATGTCACTTACCTGTAACGAAATAAAGTAAAAAACTCCCAGAAAAATCATTACAAATAAGACTATGGCAAAGACGACCGCTACGAAATGAGGAAAACGGAGTTTGGTAATTAAAAAGCGAACTACCGGACGAAGTAGGATAGCAAAGAGTAGTGAAAGTAACAGCGGAAAAATAATATCCCGGCCCAAATAGACTATGGCAAACAGCCCAATCAAGCAAAGTAAAATGGCTGCCAATCTGATATAAAAAGGAAATTTTACGGTTTCTGACATATTTCTTCAGTTTAATTTGAAAGATAGTCAATTTTTTAATTCCCTGTATCCAACTGCTTCAAATACTGATATACTTTTTCGGTAGGCAGTCCCACAACATTGGTATAAGAGCCTTCTATTTTGGATATGCCTATCAATCCAATCCATTCTTGTATGCCATAGGCACCGGCTTTGTCAAACGGTTTGTATTTGTCTAAATAGTACTGAATTTCCTCATCGGAGAGTGTGTTAAAGGTAACTTTGGTTACTTCAAAAATAGTTTCCGTTTGGTGTTTGGTTTTGAAACAAACAGAGGTGATTACTTCATGTGTTTTATTCGACAGTGATTTTAAAATAGCCACCGCATCTTGGTAATCTTTTGGTTTTCCCAAGGCTTTGCTCTCGAGCCAAACGATGGTATCACTGGTAATCAATAGCTCATTTTCATTGATTTCTCCTTCAAAAGCACTGGCTTTGAGTTCGGCCAAATAGTTCGTGATTTCAACACCCTGAAGATGATCAGGATATGTTTCTTCGATGTCTTTCAGGCGTATTTCAAAAGCCAAATCCATGTCCCTGAAGAATTGCTGCCTTCTGGGAGAACCAGAGGCCAGTATGATTTGCAGGTTTTTGAGGTTTAAATTACCCATGGTTTTTGATGTTAAAAGTAATGACTGCCACCGAAAGAATGCCGAAGAAAATGATCCATTTTAATACAGTGCTTAACAAATGAAAATCTTTTTTGGAGGTAGCATTCCAAATTTTTATCACAAAGAAAATCATCGGACCGACAATGAGTAACAATCCGTAGATGACTGCAAAATAGAGTTGGTTTGCCATCAAGTATGTATTGATGTACCACAGCAAAAGTAGAGTGGCCGAGATTCCTAAAACAAAAACTACTTTAACGGTCCGCGATATTCCTAAAGCAATGGGTAACGTATTCATTCCTTGGTTATAATCACCATCTACATCTTCCATATCTTTAACAATTTCGCGAATAAAATTCAGGATAAAAGCAAAAATGGCATAGTCCACCATAAATGAAAAAATGACTGACATTTCGTTACGGTTATCCGCATAGGTTAAAGGCAATAAATCAAAAATACTGATGATTAAAATACTCATAGATAAGACCAATGCCACTATGATGTTGCCAATTAATAGTATCTTTTTGAAGCTTGTTGCATACAAATACAGAATAGTGACTATGATGATGAAGAGTCCACCGAATGTTGGTTTTTGAATCACGTTGGACAAATAAAAACCAATCCCGACTCCGGTTACATTCAGTACAAAATACAAATTGTATCCCATGGCTTCAGAGATGCTTTTTCCAATAATAACATTGTTGGGTTTGTTATCGGCATCTGTCTCCTGATCCATGATGTCATTAATAACATAGCCACCCGCCGCAATCAATACCGTCGATAATACTAATAATCCATATTGAAAATCATTCAGAAACAAATAAACAGCTTGGTATTTCAGGAAACCATAACGAAAAATAAGCTGCATGAATGCCAGTAGTAATAAGTTTTGGTAACGGATTAATTTTAAAAAATTCATATTTATGTTTACTTAATTTATTCTCATTTGTCAGAACGAAACTATTCAGTTAATCGTGTTTCCCGTTGTAGTACAAATGCCATTTGCCTTGTACTTTCATCACTTGTTCTATCATCTCCCGAACCGCTCCTTTGCCGCCTTTTTTATGGGATATGTATTTTGAAATAGCTTTAATTTCCGGGCTGGCATCTTGAGGACAGGTGGGTAATCCTACCAGTTGCATGACATGAAAATCGGGAATATCATCGCCCATGTAAAGCACATGTTCAGGATTAATGTTGTACAGTTCCGTGTATTCTTTAAAAGTGGCTACTTTATCTGATGAAGCCAAATGAATATCGGTAATTCCCAGGTTTCTCAATCGAATGCGCACCCCTTCATTGTTTCCGCCCGAAATGATGCATACATGATATCCGCTTTCAATTGCGGCTTTCATGGCAAATCCATCTCGGATATTCATGGTGCGCAGCATTTCTCCGGTTTGGGTTATGTGTACCGAACCATCAGTCAAAACACCGTCTACGTCAAAAATAAAAGTCGAAATGTTGTTCAGAATTTCTTTATAGCTTTTTCCCATTATCAATAATAGATTTAGTTAGCAGTTTGTATATTTCTTTTTGGTTGGCATCTGTCAAAAAAGACAGATGGGCATTGATGGTAGTAGTGTCCTGGCGTTTTGCCGGACCTGTTTGAGCTTCATTTGGCGACAACGTCATAATTTTGTTGGCAGTTTCCTGTATCAAGGGTTTCAAAATATCAAATGATAAGTGGTTTTCGGTACAAATATCATCTCCGATTTGATACAAATGATTGACAAAATTAGACACAAAAACAGCGGCTACATGCAAGGCTCTCCTTTGTTCTGAGTTTACCCTGTAGTGAACTTCCGAGATAACTCTAGCCAGATTTTCAAGAGTTTGATAATCGGTCTCATTTTCAGCTTCCAGACAAATCGGGATGTGTTTAAAATCAATCGCTTTGGTTTTCGAAAAGGTTTGCAACGGATAAAAAACGCCTCGTCTGTGGTTGGAATGTAAAGCCGTCATGGCCAAACTGCCCGAAGTGTGAACAACCAGTTGGTTATGCAGCAGAATCTGATTGGATACATTTTCAATAGCATCATCAGTAACGGCAATGATGATTACATCGGTTTCTTCCAGTTTAGTAAAATCAGAGATGACTTTGCGGGAATCAACCAAATGTGTGACCGCTTCTGTTCGTCTTGAAAACACCTGAACCAAATCAACATCAGTAGTTTTGCTGAATGCTTGGATTAAATGCTGGGCAACATTTCCGGAACCAATAAGTGTCACTCGAATCATGTGGCTAAATTATCAAAAAATACGTTAGTAAATTAAAGAAAAAAACAAGGGTTAAAAAAGTATTAAAACCCAAAACAAATGCAGTTGAAATCTATTTATTTACCCTATTTTTGTAGCACTTTAAAAAAAATTCCAAACTTCATATGGAAAAGAAACTATACGCTTTTTTATTCTCTACACGATTAATGGCGGTTTTGTTTTTAGGTTTTGCCGTGGCTATGGCAGCCGGAACTTTTATTGAAAGCAAATACAATACCGATACAGCCCGAATTTGGGTATACAACGCCTGGTGGTTTGAGGCTATTATGCTGTTTTTTGTGATTAACTTCATCGGAAATATCAAACGTTATCAATTGTACAAAAAAGAAAAATGGGCAACTCTTTTACTGCATTTGTCCTTCATATTTATCATCACGGGAGCTTTTATAACTCGTTACATCAGTTATGAAGGAATGATGCCCATTCGAGAAGGAGCTACATCAAACCAGCTTTTCTCGGATAAATGCTATTTGACTGTATTTGTTGACGGAATGTATGAAGGCAGTTTAAAGCGCCGCATTTTTGAAAAACCCATGTTGTTGTCGCCGGTAACGGAAAACTACTTTTCGATTAACGAAAAATTTGCAGAAATTCCATTCGAAATAGAGTATAAAAACTTTGTATTAGATGCCAAAGAAACCATCAAAGAAGACGAGAAGGGAACCGTTTACTTAAAACTGGTCGAGTCGGGTGACGGTATGCGTCATGAGCACATGTTGAAGGAAGGTGAAATTCAGGATATTCACAACGTGCTGTTTGCGGTTAATAAACCCACCAAAGGCGCTATCAACATCGATACAAAGAACAATACCATCACTTCGCCTTTTGAAGGTCAGTTTATGCGAATGGCGGACAGGTTACAAGGAAAAGTAGGTAAAGATTCGGTACAGCCTTTGATGTACAGGTCTTTATATAACGTAGGAGGAACCCAGTTCGTAATACCTGATGCTCCCAAAAAAGGATTCATAACGTTTGAATCGAGTGGAAATTTTAAACCTAAAAACGGTACTGACGCCCTGACGGTTCTTATTAAATCAGGAGGAAAAGAACAGGAAGTTACGCTAACCGGCTCAAAAGGAAAGCAAGGGGAGCCCAAAATATGTAAGTTAGGGGAATTAGAATTTACGCTGAGTTACGGCAGTAAGGTTTATCAATTGCCGTTTAGTTTGAAATTGAATGATTTTATCGCTCAAAAATATCCGGGAACGGAGAAAAGTTTTTCCGCTTTTGAAAGTCAGGTTACGGTTATCGATTCAACAGAAAAGTTTGATGCTCGCATCTACATGAACCACATTCTTGATTACAAAGGATTCCGTTTCTTCCAGGCTTCATTTGATCCGGATGAGAAAGGAACAGTACTGTCGGTTAACCACGATTTCTGGGGAACTACGATTACTTACATCGGTTATTTTATTTTGTTCTTCTGTCTTATGGCAATAATGTTTGTCAAAAAATCACGTTTTGCAGATTTGAAACTAAAACTCGAAACCGTGAAAAAGAAAAAGGCCAAAATGGCTTCGATATTGATATTGTTGTTTTCTTTGAACGGATTGGCCCAAAATCATCCGCATCCGAATAAAGAAATCAATTTTTTAGATTCAATCTTATCGTATAAAGTTCCCGAAAAACAAGCCGAACAATTTGGTCGTTTGGTAATACAGGATGCCGGAGGAAGAATGAAACCGGTTAATACTTTTGCTTCTGAATTGTTGCGAAAAGTGAGCCACAGCGATACCTATAACGGAATGAATGCCGATCAGGTTTTGATTTCAATGAAACAATTTCCTTTTGCCTGGATAGAAGTTCCGTTGGTTTACGTCAAACCCGGCAATGACAGTATTCGTAAAATTATCGGGGTGGATGCCGATATGAAGTTTATTCCGTTCAAGAAATTTTTTGATGCCAAAGGCAACTACAAATTGGCTCCATATCTGGAAGACGCTTATAAAACGGCCAATCCTAATCAGTTTGAGAAAGATTTTGTTGAAACCGATAAGAAAATCAACCTGATGAACAATGCCTTATTTGGCAGTATTTTAAAAATTTATCCGGTTCCGAATGACAAAAACAACAAATGGGTTTCTAATTTAGAAATCAGCCAGCCAACAGGTACGGCTCTTGATACCATCAAAAATGCCTTTCCTTATTATTTGGAGTCTCTTAGTTTGGCCAAAAAATCGAAAAATTACACCATGGCCAACACCATGTTGAATGGCATCATAGCCTATCAAAAGAAATTCGGTAAAGCTGTGCGCCCTTCGGATCAAAAAATAGATTACGAAATTTTATATAACAAATACGATGTTTTCAAAAAGTTGCCGTATTGGTATGTAACTGTAGCGGCATTAATGTTCCTGTTTACCATTATTCAAATTTTCAAAGAAAAAAAATGGTTATCAGTTACAATAAATATCCTGCATGTGTTGGTAGGGCTCCTTTTTGCTTTGCACACACTCGGATTGATTGCCCGATGGTACATATCGGGACACGCGCCTTGGAGTAATGCTTATGAGTCTATTGTTTATGTAGCTTGGGCAACCATGTTCTTTGGTTTGGCTTTTGACCGAAAATCAAAACTAACAGTGGCTTCTTCTGCCTTTGTTACAGCCATGATTTTGACGGCGGCCTATGCCAACTGGATAGATCCGGAGATTGCCAATTTACAACCGGTGCTGAATTCGTATTGGTTGATGATACACGTGGCGGTTATCGTGGCGAGTTACGGACCTTTTGCCTTGGGAATGATTCTGGGATTTGTTGCTTTGGTATTGATATTTTTCACCAATGAAAAAAACAAAGCCAAAATGGAATTGAACATCAAAGAAATTACATACATCAATGAAATGGCTCTGACTATCGGATTGATTATGTTGACCATTGGTAACTTTCTCGGAGGACAATGGGCCAATGAAAGCTGGGGAAGATACTGGGGTTGGGACCCTAAAGAAACTTGGGCACTCATCAGCATAATGGTATATGCGTTTGTAATACACGCCCGTTTTGTTCCGTCTTTGCGCAATAAATGGTTGTTTAACTTAATGGCGATGTACGCTTTTGTGTCTATTTTATTTACGTATTACGGAGTAAACTTCCATTTGGTCGGATTACACTCTTATGCCAGTGGAGAAGCAAAATCGCTCGGTTGGATTTGGTACACCTTGGGAAGTATGACATTGATAGGAGCCATAGCTTATCCGAAATACAGAAAGCATTACAGAAAGAAATAAGAAAGTCCCGAGAAATCGGGATTTTTTGTTTTTTACTGTTTCGCGCTGTGAATTATTTTTAACAAAAAATTATCATTTTCTGCTGTGGGGGAAACCTCTTCATGCTTGTTTGAATTAGTATACCAGAGGAAAAATCTGCTATGAATGAGATTGTTTCATTTTGTTTTGGTTGGTAGAAAATAAATTTCTATCATGTTTTGTTGGGAACTCAATGGTTTTTTAAAATCATTGAGTTCTTTTTTATAAAAACTTTAGGAATTGTATAACATCATTTTTTGGGATTATGAGTAATTTTATGGAAAAAATAAAAAGATGAGAAAACTTTTGCTATTAAGCTGCAGTGCTTTGTTTCTTTGGAGTTGCCAAAACAATGCTCAAACGAAACAGTTTGCATCAACCACAAAAAACACGGTCATGAATACACAAACTAAAACAGAAACGATTTACCAGTTCAAGGTTAATGATTTGTACGGAAAACAATTTGACTTTTCAAGTTTGAAAGGAAAGAAGATACTGGTAGTCAACACGGCTTCTGAATGCGGACTCACACCTCAATACAAAGATTTGGAAGCGATTTACGAAAAATACAAAGACAAAAATTTTGTAATCGTAGGTTTTCCGGCAAACAATTTTGGGGCTCAGGAACCCGGAAGCAACGACCAAATTGCTAAGTTTTGTAAAATGAATTACGGGGTCACATTTCCTATGATGAGCAAGATTTCGGTGAAAGGGAATGACCAACACGAAGTGTATCAGTTCCTGACTCAAAAAAGCAGAAACGGGTTACAGGATAGTCAGGTGGAATGGAACTTTCAAAAATACCTGCTAAATGAAAAAGGCGAATTGGTTAAGGTGTTATCTCCAAGAGTGTTGCCAACCGATCCGGAAATAGTTGATTGGATTAATGGTAAATCCTAATTAATCGCTCAGTAAAAGCCAAACCCGATGGAGAAATTCATCGGGTTTTTTGTTGCAATTCTATCGACGAACGTCACGTCCCTAGTGATTTAAAGAGTTTTTAATCCGTTTAACGATTTTTAGAGAATATAAAATGCATTGTTTTTAGCTTTGAATTAAATAATAAAAGCCACAACCTCTTTTTAAGATGAAAAATATATTCAATCCCGTTTACAGACAAGATTACTTAGACGGATACGCGAGCGGACTCAATCCTTATATAAATATAGTTGGGGATGCTAATGAAGCTTTTGCTTTTGGATTTGAACAAGGAAGACAAGAATACGAACGATTGAACGGAAAAATTGCTCACGGTATTCCCAAGTTGATAGTGACTAATAAGGTGCTTGACGATTTTTTATTAGCCGGTATGTTGGGAATGGATATTGATGCCGATGATTATACCGCCTTTCAGATTGACGTCATTCAAAAATGGTATCAAAGTGGCGTAGAAAAATACAATCCCAATCAAAGCAGTTATCTTTTAGGAATACTGGAAGAAAACGGCATTGACATCCTATAAGTTTACATTTATAACCCAATTTTTTTTTTTAAACCTGATGACCCTAAATCAGGTTTTTTTTATGCTTGCTTGTTATTCTAGCATCAATTGCATAAAAACGGAATGCAGCCATCGGTCAAATTTATAGCCGGTTTCTTTGAGCACAGCTACGGTTTTGAACCCGAATTTTTCGTGAAATTCGATACTGCTTTGGTTTTCTGAGTCAATTACTGCAATCATCGTGTGTCGTTTTTGTTTTTTGGCTAAATCAATCAACTTTCTCATGATGGCATGACCAATACCTTTACCGTGTTCATTAGGCATAACATACACCGAATGTTCAACAGTAAATTGATACGCTTCGCGGAAACGAAACTCACTGTAGTATCCAAAACCAACCAATCGTTCCTCAATAGTAGCTACCAAAACCGGGTATCCTTTGTTGAGTTTATCGTCAAAGATAGCCCGTTGTTGTTCAAACGTACGCTGCTTATAATCATATAAAGCTGTCGAATTGACAATGTAGTAATTCAAGATAGCCGTAATGGCCTCTACATCTTCGGGTTTATAGGGCCTAATTGTTAATTTAGTCATATCAGAATTAAAAGTTAAATGTAAAAAATAACTTCGAACCTTTGTACCTTTGTTACTTTGAAACTGAAAATTAAATGATTTATCCCAAAATACCTTTAGCGCAGAGTATTATTGAAATATGTCTTGCCAAAGGAGTTCACGATATAATAATTTCTCCGGGTTCCCGAAATGCTCCTTTGACCATTGGGTTTACCAACAATCCAAACTTTCGTTGTTACAGTATTGCTGACGAGCGTTGTGCTGCATTTTTTGCTTTGGGAATTGCCCAGCAAATTCAAAAGCCGGTAGCCGTGGTATGTACTTCGGGTTCTGCTTTGTTAAATTACTATCCGGCTTTGGCAGAAGCGTTCTATAGTCAGATTCCCTTTATTGTCATATCTGCCGACCGACCGCATGATAAAATTGATATTGGTGACGGACAGACCATCAGACAGGAGAATGTGTTTGTGAATCATTCGCTTTACAATGCTAATTTACTCGAAGATGCTTCTGAAGAAAATGATGTGTTTATCAATGAAGCGATTAATGTAGCTATTGCTCATAAAGGACCGGTACACATCAATGCGCCCTTTGAAGAGCCTTTGTATGAAACCACCAACAAGCTTTCGGTAGATTGCAATGTTACAGGTTTGTTTAAAGACCATCGAACGGTAAGGGTAGAAGATATCATTGCCTTTTCTACTTTGTGGAACCACAGTCAAAAGATTTTAGTGTTGGTAGGTGAATGTTTCCCGAATTCAATAGAGGAAAGATGGATGGAACAATTGGCTTCATTACCATCGGTGGTGGTCATGACCGAAACCACCTCTAATTTGCACCATCCATCGTTCATCAACAACATTGACACCTTAATTACTCCTTTTACCGCTGCTGAATTTACTGAATTACAACCTCGTATTTTAGTTACGTTCGGAGGCATGATAGTGTCTAAACGAATCAAGGCTTTTTTACGAAAATACAAACCCAGACATCATTGGCATATCGATGAACTGAGAGCTTATGATACCTTTGGTATCCTGACCAACCATTTTCAGGTAACGCCCAATCAGTTCTTTAAACAGTTTTTGCCATTTGTAAAAAATGTAGAAAGCGATTACAAAGCAACTTTTCATGCCATTCATCAATCCAGAAAAGAAAAACACAATAATTATTTGTCGAAAGTAGCTTTTTCTGATTTGAAAGCTTTTGAAGGGATTTTGAGTGCACTGCCTCAGCACATTCAGTTACAAATCAGTAATAGTGCTGCTATCCGTTATGCTCAACTATTTGATATAGATGCATCGGTAGAAGTGTTTTGCAACCGAGGTACCAGTGGCATTGACGGAAGTACTTCTACGGCTATCGGGGCGGCTGTGGGGAGTAAAAAACCTACCGTTTTGATTACCGGAGATGTTAGTTTTTTGTACGACAGCAATGCTCTTTGGAATAATTATATTCCGAAAAACTTTAAAATCATTCTGATTAATAATGGAGGAGGAGGTATCTTCCGGATTCTGCCCGGACATCAGGAGAACGAAACATTTCATACCTATTTTGAAACTTCACATTGTCTGACAGCAGAACATTTGGCCAAAATGTACCGTTTTGAGTATGCTATTGCCAGTGATGAAAAATCATTGTCAAAAGGACTGAAACAATTGTTCGGCCAAAATGATCAACCGATGATATTAGAAGTATTTACACCAAGCCGTGAAAACGACAAACAGTTGAAAGCGTATTTTAAAGCTTTGGTATAAATTTATATCTTTACTAAAATCCATTGTATAGTGAGTCAAACTAATAAATTGAAAATATTCAATGACCCGATCTACGGGTTCATTACCATTCCTAATTCGCTGATTTACGATTTGATTCAGCATCCTTATTTTCAGCGTTTGCGACGTATTTCTCAAATGGGATTATCCTATTTGGTTTACCCGGGAGCGCACCATACCCGTTTTCACCACGCGCTCGGAGCCATGCACATGATGCAGAAAGCGGTTGAGGTACTTCGTTTTAAAGAAGTCAAAATATCCAAAGAAGAAGAAAATGCACTTTACATAGCTATCCTTTTACACGACATAGGCCACGGACCTTTTTCTCATGCTATGGAACACAGTATAGTAGAAGAGGTAAACCATGAAGCCATTTCGCTGTTATTCATGAATAAACTTAACGAAGAATTCAACGGTCATTTGAGTTTGGCGATTCAGGTTTTTAAAGGTGAATACCACCGAAAGTTCATGTTGCAGTTGATTTCCAGTCAATTGGATATGGATAGGATGGATTATTTAAAGCGTGACAGTTTTTATTCGGGGGTGGCAGAAGGCAATATCAATTCCGATCGATTGATTCAAATGATGAATGTAGTTGACGACGTGTTGGTGATGGAAGAAAAAGGAATCTACTCGATAGAAAAGTTCCTGATGGCCCGCCGTTTAATGTATTGGCAAGCTTATTTGCACAAAACGAGTTTGGTAGCCGAACTGACTTTGACCAAAACATTACAAAGAGCTAAAGAACTTTTTCATAAAGGAGTTCCGGTGGAATGCAGCAGACCGTTAAAGTATTTTATGGAGCACAAAGTTACTTTGGATAACTTTTCGGATACAGATTTAAATACTTTTGCGCAACTGGATGATTTTGATGTAATTAGTGCATTGAAAAATTGGCAGCATAACGATGATTTTATTTTGTCAAGTTTGAGTAAAATGATTATTAATCGCGATTTGTCAAAAATAAAACTCAACAGCGAAAAGTTTCCTGTTGAAGTGCTCGAAGCCATGACGGCCCGATTTGTTAAGGAACATCACGTTACCCAGCAGGAAGCTAAATATTTTATTTTTAAAGGAAAAATTAAAAATCAGGCCTACAGCAAAGAAGCCGAACCCATCAGAATTCTGAAAAAGGACCGATCAATAGAAGATGTAGTGGAAGCATCAGATCAACTTAATTTAAAAGCCTTGTCTAAGCCGGTTACCAAATATTATATCTGTTTTCCAAAACTACTTGAAGAATTTTAATATTAAAATTGTTTTTTTTATATTTTTGTGGCAATGAAGTTTACAGCAGCTCAAATAGCAGGAATTCTTGATGGCGAAGTGGTAGGAAACCCAGATGCCGAAGTGTTCAAATTGGCTAAGATAGAAGAAGGCACCGAAGGTTCGCTTACTTTTTTGGCCAATCCTAAATATGTTAATTTTATTTATACCACCGCTGCTACCGTTACCATAGTCAATCACGACTTTATTCCCGAAAATACCTTGACTACCACACTGATAAAAGTGGATGATGCCTACCAGGCTTTTTCAAAATTATTGGAGTATTACAATCAGGTGAAGTTGATGAAATCAGGAATCGAACAGCCTTCTGTGATTTCTGAAAATGTGACTTACGGAGCAAATTTATACCTCGGAAGTTTCAGTTATATCGGTAAAAATGTAGTAATAGGTAATGATGTCAAAATATACCCGAATTGTTTCATAGGCGATAACGTTACCATAGGTGACAATACCATTTTGTTTGCCGGAGTAAAAATTTATTCTGAGTCGGTAATAGGCGCCAATTGCACCATGCATTCCGGTGTAGTAATAGGGTCTGACGGGTTTGGATATGCTCCGACCGAAACAGGAACCTATTCTAAAATACCCCAAATAGGCAATGTCATTCTCGAAGATTATGTTGACGTAGGTGCCTCTACTACCATCGACAGAGCTACTTTGGGTTCTACCATAATCAGAAAGGGAGTGAAACTCGACAACCATATCCAAATTGCCCATAATGTTGAAATTGGAGAACATACCGTAATCGCTGCTCAAACCGGTGTTGCGGGTTCAACCAAAATAGGAAGCCATTGCATGATAGGCGGACAAGTGGGTATAGCCGGTCATTTGACTATTGGCAATCACGTTAGAGTTCAGGCTCAATCCGGTATTGGTAAAAATATACAAGACGGAGAAACCATTCAAGGTTCGCCAGCCTTCAATTATGGCGATTACAGCAAGTCGTATGTACATTTCAAAAATTTACCGAAGATAGTAGCTGATTTGGAAGAATTAAAAAAGAATCATTCATCTGAGTCGTAACCAAATTGTTTGGTACGCAACAACAATAAACTAAACTAAAATAGCATACCCATGGTTAAACAAAAAACCATCCAAAACGAGATTTCGCTTACGGGCGTTGGACTTCACACGGGAAAGGAAGTCAAAATGACTTTTAAACCGGCACCGGTCAACAACGGTTATACTTTTGTTCGAGTAGACTTAGAAGGGAGTCCTGTTATCGAGGCGGATGCCAATTATGTTGTGAACACACAAAGAGGAACTAATCTTGAAAAGTTAGGTGTTAAAATTCAAACTTCGGAGCACGTACTCGCGGCCTTTGTTGGTTGTGATGTGGATAACGTAATCATCGAGTTAAACGAATCAGAGCCTCCTATCATGGATGGTTCTTCTAAGTTTTTTGTAGAAGCTATTGAAAAAGCAGGCATTGTTGAACAAGATGCTGAACGTAAATATTACGTGGTTAAAGAAGTTATTTCTTTTACCGATGAAAGTACCGGAAGTGAAATTTTGCTGATGCCTTCTGACGATTATCAGGTAACGGCTATGGTTGATTTTGGGACCAAAGTGGTAGGTACGCAAAATGCCACCATGAAAAACATCTCCGAGTTCAAAACCGAGATTGCGGATGCCCGAACCTTTAGTTTCCTGCACGAATTGGAAACATTGTTAGACAACGGTCTGATTAAAGGAGGAGATTTGAACAATGCCATTGTGTATGTTGATAAAGAAATCTCTCCTAAAACCATGGAGAACCTCAAAGTTGCTTTTGGTAAAGAACAAATTTCAGTAAAACCAAACGGAATTTTGGACAATCTTACCCTGCACTATCCAAATGAAGCGGCCCGTCATAAATTGCTTGATGTGGTTGGCGATTTGGCTTTGGTGGGAACCCGAATCAAAGGAAAAGTAATTGCCAACAAACCGGGGCACTTTGTGAATACGCAGTTTGCCAAAAAATTATCTAAAATCATTAAATTAGAGCAACGCAATCAAGTTCCGGTGTATGATTTACATAAAGAACCTTTGATGGACATTCACAAAATCATGTCTATGTTGCCACACCGACCACCTTTCTTGTTGGTCGATAAAATATTGGAAATGTCAGACAGCCATGTGGTAGGTTTGAAAAACGTGACCATGAACGAAGATTTCTTCGTGGGTCATTTTCCGGGAGCACCGGTAATGCCTGGCGTTTTAATTGTAGAAGCCATGGCACAAACCGGAGGTATCTTAATTTTAAGTTCGGTACCGGATCCTGAAAATTATTTGACTTATTTTATGAAAATTGACAATGTAAAATTCAAGTACAAAGTGTTGCCGGGAGATACATTGGTTTTCAAATGCGACTTGATTTCTCCTATCCGCAGAGGTATTTGCCACATGCAGGCTAACGCTTATGCCAACGGAAAATTGGTAGCCGAAGCTGAATTGATGGCACAAATTGTCAAAAAGAACTAAATCTAAAAATGTATGAATCAACCGTTAGCTTATGTACATCCTGGTGCTAAAATCGCTAAGAATGTCGTTATAGAACCTTTTACTACTATTCACAACAATGTTGTCATCGGTGATGGAACTTGGATTGGTTCGAATGTAACCATTATGGAAGGCGCCCGTATCGGGAAGAATTGCAATATTTTTCCGGGAGCTGTTATTGCCGCTGTGCCTCAGGATTTAAAATTCGGAGGAGAAGAATCACTAGCAGTAATTGGTGATAATGTTACCATCAGAGAGTGTGTGACTATCAACAGAGGAACTATTGCTTCCGGGCAAACCAAAATCGGAAATAACTGTTTGATTATGGCTACGGCTCACATTGCCCATGACTGTCATATAGGAGATAACGCCATTATTGTAAACGGTGTGGCTTTGGCTGGTCACGTGATTGTAGGGAACTATGCCATCATTGGCGGTTTGGCTGCTATTCATCAGTTTATTCATATTGGTGACCATGCCATGATTTCGGGTGGTTCTCTAGTGCGTAAAGATGTACCCCCTTATACCAAAGCTGCCAAAGAGCCGCTTTCTTATGTAGGGATTAATTCGGTTGGATTGAGAAGGAGAGGATTTACTTCTGAAAAAATCAGAGAAATTCAGGATATTTACCGAATACTATATCAAAAAAATTATAATACTTCTCAAGCTATGGGAATAATAGAAGCTGAAATGGCTGCTTCACCGGAACGCGACGAGATTCTTGATTTCATCCGTAACTCCTCAAGAGGAATTATGAAAGGCTATTCGGGATCGTATTAAAATGCGAATCGATAGTAGAAGATATAAATAACAGAATAATTTAATTAACAAATAATACAAAATGGCATCTACAGCAGATATTAGAAACGGATTATGCATCAAATTCAATCACGATATTTATAAAATTATCGAATTTCTTCACGTAAAACCGGGTAAAGGACCGGCTTTCGTTAGAACTAAATTGAAAAGTTTAACCAATGGAAAAGTATTGGATAATACCTTTTCGGCCGGGCACAAAATAGATGTGGTTCGCGTTGAAACGCATACGTTCCAATTTTTATATTCTGAAGGAAATGATTTCCACTTTATGAATACAGAAACTTACGAACAAATTACTTTAAACAGAGACGTATTAGACGCTCCGGATTTGTTAAAAGAAGGAACCAACGTAATGGTGCAAATCAATACTGAAACCGACATGCCGTTGTCTGTTGATATGCCGGCTTCTATTATTTTAGAGGTTACCTATACCGAGCCGGGTGTAAAAGGAAATACCGCTACTAACGCCACTAAACCGGCAAAAGTAGAAACCGGTGCCGCAGTTAATGTTCCTTTATTCATCAATGAAGGGGATAAGATCAAAATTGATACAGCTACCGGTAAATACATGGAAAGAGTGTAATTAATTTGAAAATGTGTTAATTTGAAAATTTGAAGATTATACACTCCTCTTTTTCAAATGCTCAAATCTTCAAATGTTCAATCAAATATGAAATTTCCAAGAATACATACACTCAAAGAAATAGCTCAAATCATCGGTTGCCAATACGTGGGAGCCGATGATTTTGCTGTTCATGGCATGAACGAAATTCACGTAGTAGAACCCGGAGATATCGTCTTTGTTGATCATCCTAAATATTATGAAAAGGCACTGCAGTCAGCAGCCACTATTGTTTTAATCAACAAAGAAGTTGATTGTCCTGACGGCAAAGCACTTTTGGTTTCAGATGATCCTTTCCGCGATTTTAATGTGCTGACCAAGCACTTTCGTCCGTTTGTGGCTGCCAATGCCAGTATAGCAGATTCAGCTACTATCGGTGCAGGAACAATCATTCAACCTAATTGTTTTATTGGACATAATGTAACGATTGGTAAAAATTGTCTGCTACATGCCAATGTTATTGTATACGACAACACTGTGATTGGTGATAACGTAATCATCCATTCGGGAACCGTTTTGGGAGCTGATGCTTTTTATTATAAAAAACGTCCGGAGGGGTTTGACCAATTGCTTTCCGGTGGGAGAGTAGTCATTGAAGACCACGTGGGTATAGGGGCTTTGTGTACCATTGATAAAGGGGTTACCGGTGACACCACTATAGGGGCCGGAACCAAGATAGATAACCAAGTGCACGTTGGTCATGATACGGTTGTCGGAAAAAAATGTCTGATTGCATCACAAACAGGTATAGCCGGTTGTGTCGTGATTGAAGACGAAGTAACGCTTTGGGGTCAGGTAGGAACTACCAGTGGCATTACTATCGGTGCGAAAGCTGTCGTTTTAGGGCAAACAGGAGTGACCAAATCAATAGAAGGAGGAAAGAGCTATTTTGGTACTCCGGTTGAGGAATCACGTGAAAAATTAAAGCAATTGGCCAATGTAAAAAGAATACCGGATATTTTAAACAAATTGAAATAACTATGAGCGCCAAAGAAATCGTTCAAAATTTTTACAAGTCAGATGTACTGTTGGAAACCAACACAGTCAATGATTTTTTGCATCCTGATGTTGTTTTGGAATGGCACAGTTCCAAAGGTTTTTTAAAACTCAAACACGACGATATTATTTCATTAATAACCGAATTAGGCAAAGCTTATGTTCGGTCTAAATCAAGAATTACCCACATTTTAGCCGAAGGGAATACCGTTTCGGTTAGGTATTCGCATTACGTCAAAACGTTTGAAAACCCCAGAGAAGAAATGCTCTTGGCTCATTTCATGGTGGTTTGGGAACTCAAAGGCAACAAGCTTTACCGCGGATATCAAATGAGCCAACTATAACAAATTTGCAAAAAAACTGAGTATTAATCGCTAAATACTAATCACTAATTGCTACTTTTGCAACACAAAAAATAAACACCAAATAAACAAACACACACATGAGCGTTTTAGTTAATAAAGATTCAAAAATAATAGTACAAGGATTTACAGGAAGCGAAGGAACATTCCACGCTTCGCAAATGATTGAATACGGAACCAATGTAGTAGGAGGAGTAACTCCCGGAAAAGGAGGAACCACTCACTTAGACCGTCCGGTTTTTAATACAGTTAAAGATGCGGTTGAGCAAGCGGGTGCAGATACCACTATCATTTTCGTTCCGCCAGCCTTTGCAGCCGATGCTATTATGGAAGCTGCTGATGCCGGTATCAAAGTAATTATTACCATTACTGAAGGTATTCCTGTTGCCGATATGATCAAAGCGTACCAATACATCAAAGGTAAAAATTGTCGTTTGGTAGGTCCTAACTGTCCGGGAGTTATTACTCCGGGAGAAGCTAAAGTAGGCATCATGCCGGGCTTTGTTTTCAAAAAGGGAAGTGTAGGGATTGTATCTAAATCGGGTACCTTGACTTATGAAGCGGCTGATCAGGTTGTAAAACAAGGCTTAGGAATCACAACAGCTATCGGAATTGGTGGTGACCCAATCATTGGAACTACAACTAAAGAAGCCGTTGAATTATTGATGAACGATCCTGAAACCAAATGTATCATCATGATTGGTGAAATAGGGGGGCAATTAGAAGCTGATGCGGCCAAATGGATTAAAGCCGACGGAAACCGTAAACCTGTAATTGGTTTTATTGCCGGAGAAACAGCTCCGAAAGGAAGAACCATGGGACATGCCGGAGCTATCGTTGGAGGAGCCGACGATACTGCTGAAGCAAAAAAACGCATCATGAGAGAAAACGGAATTCACGTAGTAGATTCTCCTGCCGAAATCGGTAAAAAAGTAAAAGAAGTGATGGGATAATATCCCAAACTTGTATTATAATTTAAAGCCTCACCCTTGTGAGGCTTTTTTTATTTAAAAACTTTTATATATTTGATTATCAAATTATTTTATATGAAGCTAAAATACCTGTACTTATTATTATTTTTTACCGTATGTTTTGGAAATGCTCAAATAATCAATTTCACCGAC
Organism: Flavobacterium silvisoli; assembly: GCF_004329815.1. Taxonomy (GTDB): domain Bacteria; phylum Bacteroidota; class Bacteroidia; order Flavobacteriales; family Flavobacteriaceae; genus Flavobacterium; species Flavobacterium silvisoli. The sequence goes on from NZ_SJPE01000004.1 coordinate 101,575, forward strand.
GCTAATTTTAAAACCAGGCTTTTATCGGCAACCACTTCCAATGGTATTGCCAAAAATCAAGCGGGTGCCAGTGTAGTTATTGACACCAATGGTGACAGCCAGATACAAGTTAGTGAAGCTTTGGTTATATACCAGTTAACAGCCAACGGTGCCAGTATCACTAGTATGGGTGGGATAGAATATTTCACCAATCTCCGAAAATTTGGCAGTAATGGAACCTCTATTACCAGTTTGAATATTAATACTCTAACTAATTTGACCGACTTGTCAGTGACCTCTTCTCAATTGGCCAGTTTATCCATTAGCGGTTTATCTAATTTAGTCAATCTTAGTTGTAATGATAATAAGCTGACAAGCATTAATTTGTCCGGATTATCAAGTTTAGTTTACTTTAAATGCAGCAACAATCTGCTTACGTCTCTAAATATCAATAATATGACGAGTTTAGTTAATCTTTATTGTTATGAAAATCAATTGACAAGTCTTGACCTTTCAGGTATGCCTCTGTTAGATGAAGTGTATTCTTATTCAAATCAATTAACTTCTTTAAACCTGGCCGGATGTTCAAGTCTCAAACGTCTTTATACATATTCCAATGTATTGACTGCTTTAGATGTAAGTAGCTGCCCAATTTTGTTTGAACTGCAATGTTACTCCAACAACCTTTCCACTCTGAATTTAAGCAATCATCAACAACTGGCTTGGGTAGATTGTAATACCAATTTACTCACCAGTATTAATGTGCAAGGTTGTATAAACATGACCGAATTGAAAGCAGACCACAATTTACTTACCACTCTTGACATCAGTGATACTAAAGTTGGTACTTTGTATGTCAACAATAATCAATTGACTAGTTTGTTTGTAAAAAATGGCACGTTTGAAACGTTGTTTTATATTATGAATAACCCTAATTTGAGTTATATCTGTTGCGATGAAAGCCAGTTAACGTCGGTTCAAAATGCGATAGTTACTTTTGGAATTCCATTTTGTACAGTTAATACCTATTGTTCTTTTACACCCGGAGGAAATTTGTATGGCACTCTACGAGGAAATGTTAGGATTGACTCGGATGAAAACGGTTGCGATGTGAATGACTATAACTATCCTTCCATGAAATTTAAAGTGGTTAGCGGTAGCACCACCGCTAATTATTATGCTGATAATTCGGGTTTTTACCGTATTGCCCTCCCAAATGGAAGTTATACAGTTACTCCACAATTTGAAAATTCAAGTTATTATACGATTAGTCCTATCAATTTTGCGTTGACATTTCCTAATGTTGTTAATCCACAAATACAAGACTTTTGTGTGACTCCATCCGGAATCCATAATGATTTAGAAATAACCATACTTCCGATTGGAAGAGCAAGACCGGGTTTCGATGCCTCATATAAAATTATTTATAAAAATAAAGGAAATCACATTCAAGATGGTTCTATTAATTTAAGTTTTGATGATACTACTCTCGATTTTGTAAACGCAACGCCTGCCATACAAAGCACTTCAGTAAATAATCTGAATTGGTCGTTTAGCAACTTACATCCCTTTGAAACCAGAGTTATTAATCTGACATTCAATTTAAATTCACCAGTAGAAATTCCACCTTTGTCTGCTGGGGGTACGTTGCATTATACAGCTACTATTGCAGGCGCTGTTGACGAAACTCCCAACGATAATATTTCCACTCTTAATCAAATAATTGTTAACTCTTTAGATCCTAATGATAAAACCTGTATTGAAGGAACAACCATTACGCCAAGCATGGTAGGGGAGTATGTACATTATGTGATTCGTTTTGAAAACTCAGGAACGGCAAACGCTGAAAATATTGTGGTGAAAGATATGATTGATATCACTAAGTTTGATATGGATAGTTTAATTCCGTTAAGTGGCAGTGCTCCATTTGAAACCCGTGTAGCAAACACCAATAGGGTTGAATTTATCTTTGAAAATATCAACCTGCCGTTTGATGATGCCAATAATGACGGATACGTGGCGTTTAAAATCAAAACGAAACCAACTTTAGTAGTAGGAAGTACATTTGCTAATTCAGCCAGCATCTTTTTTGATTATAATGCGCCTATTGTGACCAATACTTTTACAACTACTGTTCAGGCATTGGCTACTCAGGATTTTGATTTCAATACTTATTTTAGTGTGTATCCTGTACCGGCACAACAAATATTGAATTTGCAAACAAAGGAAATGATAGAAATAAAGTCAATAGAGATATACAATCTTTTAGGACAAATGGTAATTGCAATACCCAATGCAGTTAGTATTTCAACTGTAGATGTTGCATACCTTAAAGCAGGTACTTATTTCATAAAAGTCAACACTAGCAAAGGAACGGCCAATACTAAGTTTGTCAAAGAGTAATAACTAAATATTAATTGCGATTAGTATAATTTTCCCAAAATAATAACGAAAAGCCCCTAAATCGAGGGGCTTTTTTTGTATAGCTTTTACCAAAGTCAAACTTAAACTTTAGAGTGTTATAGAGTTACTTCAAGTGTCCGCCTCAGGCGGATGTATCGAGAAGCCTAAGATTTACTATCGTTTTAGAGCATTCCACTCTCGTTGCAGCATGGCGTATTGGAATTCGCTGCCCCATTTTCCTTTAAAAAAGATATTTTCAATAAAATGGCCTTCATGTCTGAAACCGATGCTCTTTAACAAGGCTATGGAAGCGTCATTTTCGGCATCTACAATTTCAACAACCCTGTGAAGATTCTCTTGGTCAAATAGGAATTTCAGTAATCCCAGTAAAGTTTCTTTGGCATAGCCCTTTTTTTGTTCTAAATGCGATATGGTTATGCCTATTTCGCCTATGCGTGGGTCGTAGGAATCTAATTTTACGGCACAGTCACCTATAAGCTCGTTTGTAGTTTTGTTGGCTATGGCGAACTGTACCCATTCTCCGGGTTTGCCATACGATTTTTCGGCATTGTCATTGATAAATGCGGTGCATTCCTCTAAAGTCATTACGTCAAATCCCTGGTATTGGGTTACTTCTTGGTTGGAACGATAAACATGAAAATTGTGAGCATCGGTTACTACCAATGGCCTTATGAGGAGTCTTTCGGTTTGTATATTCATTGTTGTTTTTGAATTTATGTTCATTGCATTTACAGGCAAAAACACTTGAATTTATGATTAGAAATATTGTTTTTTAATAAATCAATCGTAATTACTTTTTGACAAAGCTAATCTTCATCGCTTCTTTTACCAAATCTTCAAAAGTTTGCAGCTCTTTAGCACCGGGCAGTAGTCCTATTAAGCAATGTATTTGTCCGGGAAAACAATGTTCCCAAACCGGCACTCCGGCACTTTTTAATTGAGCGGCGTATAAAGCACCGTCATCTCTGAGTGGATCAAATTCGGCCGTGATGATTACCGCTGGAGGCAGTCCTTTTAAATCTTTGGTCAGTATGGGAGAAACTTCGGGATTGTCATATTGCCCGGGAGCGTATTGTTCTAACGCAAAATAACACGCTGCTTTAGTTTGAAAATAGCCCACAGCATTTTCTTGGTAAGAAATCGAAGTTTCCATATTTTTCGGACTCAAATCAACCGGGAGTCCGTTCATGACTTGTAATTTTATTTTACGGCTGATGCCTTCCTTTTTTGCTTTTTGCGCCATAACCGCCACTAAATTGGCACCGGCACTGGTTCCTTCTAAAACAATTTTATCTATATCTCCGCCAAATTCATTTCCATGTTCACTAATCCATTTAAAAGCCGAATAACTGTCATTCAGTGCTGCCGGAAATCGGTGTTCGGGGGCAACACGGTAATCAACTGCAAATACAACGGCTTCCAAGTTCTTTGATTCCAACCACAGCGGTTGCTCTAAACAAGGTAACAAAGGAGAGATAAAGCCGCCTCCGTGGTAATTTATGATGATAGGCAAATGCTTGCCGTGGGTAGCATTAAACACCAAAACCGGAATGCTGTCGACAGTTATTTTGATGCGCTGTACATCGGCAACAGGGTAGGGCATGGCCGGAGGGCCGGCATACTTTAGCTGTTCTATTGGTATTTGTCGGAGTTGTTCCAGCGTTAAATCTTTGTACCCAATCATGTTCAGAAAATAGGCAATATCCGGTGCTAAATTTCGGGTACCGCAAGTCTGGGCTGTTGAATTTTCAGGACTGATCTGTACTAAACAAAGCATGAGTAAGAATAGTGTTTTTTTCATCTTCAGAAGGTTGGGTTAAGACTCAAACAGAATCATAACAAAGGTACTCTTAAAATTTGTAAGTTGATTTAAACGATAAGTAAAGAAGATTATCTCCGTTTCCTGTGGCTTTAGGATAGCTACCCGCTTTGAAATAGGAAGCGTCAAAGGCAAAAGAAAGATTTTTGTTTTGTTGATAATTGGTTTCCAATACATAGAGTTGTCCTAACGTTTTTTTATTGGATTCAAAAAGGGCATTTGGTTTAGGTCGGTTTTGTACCATTCCCGGCGAGTAGGTACCATCCTGATTACTGTTTCGCGACAGGAAAAACACTTGGGCCAATACATTGAATTTTGCTGACGGATTTATTTTAATGTAAGGATTTAAACTCAGCATATTGGTTGCTCCGATAGGAGCTGCCAGTCCGTATGCCGGTTTAGCATACAATAAGTTATAGGTATTCAGTTTTTTATCATTCGGGTTTTTATCTCCCGAAGCCAGATTCGCCGCAAACCCAACGATTCCTTTTTTGGAAGGGATTAGGGTAACATTTATATCTGCCAAAACGTTATAGGCATCTATAGTCAGGTCCTTAAATTTACCGGTTTGATAAGCGCCTTCCAATTCAAAGTTTATAGTTTTCAGGTTTGAAAAGAGTCGAATGCCACAAGTTTCACGGTTTTCATATCCTGTTTGATAATTATACTGTCGGTCTCTCGATTGAAAATTGACCAGAAAATAATCCAATCCTAATTTTTTAGCCGCATAAAACTGAGTGCCGTAAATTCCCACCAAGCCATCGTGCATGCTTTCGTCATCAAAAACATACTGTTTTGAAATGACTTTGGAAACGGCAAAAAAATCAAGAGAACCGTTTTTAAACTGTCGTTTTACAACCAATCCGTCGAAAGCCAGGCGGGTATTAGGACCTTCTCTGAAAGTGATTAAGCGATGATTGCCGTAAAACACTTCCTGATGTCCCAAGCGGAATTTCCAGTTTTGAAGTTTCAACTCTCCAAAAGCCTGATGAAGACTCAGTTGATTCTCATCCAGTTCAGGAACTATGGGATTTTCATTAAAAAATCGGGCAGTATTACTCAACTGTATAAAAAATCGAAAGTGATTTCCCAGTTCTATATCGGCATGAGCCATTAGTCGGTGCCAAAGTTGATGCGCATTTTTGCTGGTGTAAGTAGGAGGAACGTCGCCAAAATTCAGATTGTTGTATACCTGAAATTGTTCGCGTAGCTCACCGCCAAAAGAGATATAGTTGTTTTTTCCTAATGGAATGTACTTCAATTGCTCCAGTCCTTTTTTTAAGGTGTCATTTTTTAAGACAGTGAAGTTATCGTCATAACGTTCCCAACTGATTTTGTTTTGGGCATTTAAAGTTGAAAAGACGATACTTACCAACCATACTATGAGGTGAATAGGTTTTGTTAGTTTGTTCATAAATGATGATTTTGTTGATGATTGAAACTGTAACAGTAACAGTAACAGAACCACAAGTCACCGTTAATGATGACCTGTGGTTGTTTTTGATTAAGGTTTAATCACGTGTCCGGTTACTTTACCAAACACACTTTTGCGGAACATGTATTCCAGTTGTTTCATGGTTGTTGGAATCTCACCCGGGAAATAAGGGAAGTATTGGGGAGAATCTTCAATTACTGTTGGACTTACCGCATTAATTCGGATTCCGTTTTCCAATTCAATTGCCGCTGCACGAACAAAGCCTTCTACAGCACCGTTAGCTGCAGAGGCATTGGCAAAGTTTACTTGAGGTTCATGAGTTAAAGCTCCGGTTATCAATGTAAAAGAGCCTTTCGGATTGATGTATTTCTGACCAATCAATACCAAATTGATTTGCCCCATCATTTTGCCTTCAACGCCTTGTCTGAAAGTAGTGTCGTTCAGTTTACTCCAAGGTCCTACAAATGTTGGCCCGGCAGTAGAGATTAAGGCATCAAACGAGCCTATTTGTTCAAACATTTTTTCTATAGATGCCGTTGAAGTAATATCCGCTTCAATATCGCCTCCTTTTGAAGCTACTTTGATGATTTCATGCTCTTTTTCTAAAGCTTTTACTAAGTGTGTTCCCATGGTACCGGTGGCACCTACAATGATAATTTTCATATGTTTAAATGTTAAAGTGTTAAGTGTTTATTTTTCTTTGACAAAGGTATTTTGGCATGATGTGCCAGCAACAGGACAAAAATGAAGTTGGATAGGACTGATGTAAAGTAATGTGTTACTAATCAGTTTGCGGTGTTTTTAAAATTGTTCCAAAATCAGTTTTTTGCTTGCGGACATACCGGCAGCAGTTCCTGTGGCTACTGCATTGGCTACGGTTCGCATTCGAGTAGTGTTGTCACCACTGGCATAAACACCGACCACGGAAGTTTCCTGAGCGGCATTTACTTTTATATAGCCATCCTCTGTTAGTTCACAGCCCAAGGACTCAGGAATGGGGCAGTGTTGTACAAAAGGTCGGGGTGCATACAAAGCCGTCAAGGGGGCTTGTGTGCCATCAGTGAAAACGATTTGCTCCATATGACCTTTTACGTGGTTCAGTTTAAGAATTTCGGTTTCAACAATACCAATGTGATGCGCTTTAAGTTTAGCCTGTTGCTCGTCAGTCAGAGTCGATTTACCATTGGTGTACAGCGTCAAATCCGATGTCCAGTTGGCAATCATTTTGGCCCATTCAAATCCAAATTCGCCATTGCCCAAAATTCCGGTTTTAGTATGTCTTACTTCATACCCATGGCAGTAAGGGCAGTGAATAGCCGAGATTCCCCAGCAATCGGCAAAACCTTCAATGTTGGGCATATTGTCTTTGATTCCGGTGGCGAAGATTAATTGTAGTGCTTCAAATGTTTCACCGGTTTCCAATGTGATTTCAAACCCTTTTTTGGTTTTCTTTCCTTGTATGGCAAGACCGTTGACTAATTTTACAGTTGGATACTGCAATACTTGTTGTCTTCCCAGAGCAGCAATCTCGCTTGGTTTTTTTCCATCTTGGGTTAAAAAGTTATGAGAGAAAGAGGTCTGTGCATTACAGGGTTTGCCACTGTCAATAACGATGACTTGTTTTAAAGCTCTCCCCAACGCCATAGCTGCGGCCAGTCCGGAATAACTGCCTCCGATGACAATGGTATCCATTAGTTTTGTTGTGTTCATATCAGTGCCGTTTAAAGTTGTTTGAAAAGGGATGGGTAAAGCAAATGCGGTCAAGGCCAAGCCACTTTTTTTGATGAATTGACGTCTTGAGGAGGGAGAATTCATCGCTGTTGGTTTTCGCGTTTTGAACTTATCTGACGAAGTACAAAATCGATAAAAGGGACTCCGATAAATACAATCCAAGGCACCAAAGTAATGGTAAGGAGAAAGGTGCGTTGATATAAGGGTATTGTTGCCAAGGCTTTACCGAACAGAAATAAAAATAGAGTAATCGACGGATAAATGGCCAACCAGATTTTTAGGGAAGCCATAAGTTTCATTTTTGTTTTCATAATGTTTGCTGTTGAAATAATTTTACAGGACAAAATTACTTCGGCACCGGCCCCCGTGAATAGGACAAAAATGAAGAGGAATAGGACTTATTTGGAGTTTTGCCTGAAAGCTTCGGGAGATGACCCCATGTGTTTTTTAAAAAAGCGAATGAAGTAAGAGGCATCTTCATATCCCAAATGATAAGCAATCTGGCTTACCTGATTGGAAGTAGCTAATAATTGTCGCTTGGCTTCCAAAAGAATGTACTCAGTGATGATTTCGGAAGGTGTTTTGTTCAACAGTGTTTTGGTGATAGCACTCAGCTGGTAGGAGGACAGATGAAGCAGTTCGGTATACTGAGCAACTTGTTTGTGTGTGGTGTAGTGCGATTCTATTAGTGCCAAAAAGGCTTCCAGTTTTTCTTGTGCATACGGGGCACCGGTTACTGTTGGTGTCGTTTTATCCTGACGTTGACGAAGCAATTCGATGAGTAATATACTCAGGTTAGCCTTCAATACTTCCTGATAGCCTTTTACTTTTTCCTTGTATTCTTTTAGGGATTCAGCCAATAAGGAAGCTATTTTTATAAAGCCCGTATCTTCAAACGGATAAAAAGAAAACTGGATTAGTTTGGTCAAATGATTTTGAGAAGCACTGTTGTGTGAGTATAAAAAATCGGTTTTAAACTGAAGCAAATAGCCTGTACTTCCGGCCTTTAACTGAAGCTGATGTACCTGACCCGGCCGCAGTAAAAAGAGGCAATGATTTTTTATTTCATAAGAGATGAAATCAATCTCATGCGTTCCGGCTCCTTTTTCGAGAACCAGCAATAAGTAAAAATCATGTCGGTGCAATTCTTCATTAAGGTCTTTACCCAAAAGCAATTCCTCTACAGCTCTTATGCTGAAACGGTCCGAAAGTTGGGGTTCCTTAGGAGCATCCGGAAATTGTCGTATCGGAATGTTTTCCATCATTCAGTTTTTAGTCTCTCAGAATTGTTCAAAGATACTACTTGTTAGGCAATGAAAATACTTTTACTCACTAGTAAAAGCAATAACCAAACTGATTTTTTCTTACCTTTATCTGACTTCAGCTCAGAATAATCAGAGGATTATTTACCGGTTAAGTTATTTATGCGATATAACACAGTACATGGGAACAGAATTTTGGCAATACGATATTACTTTTTGGTTGCAAAAGTTGAACAGTACTACCGACGGTCTTTCATCTGTTGAAGCACGTCAAAGGCTCTCTAAAAGAAAAAAACTGCCTCACACCAGTTCCCCTTTTCGGCAGGATTTAAAGCTTTTTATTCGACAATACCAAAGCCCGTTAATGCTTTTGTTGTTGGTGGCTGTTATGTTGTCGGCGGTTTTGGGCGATACTTCCGATGTGATTATCATTCTTTTCATCCTTCTTTCTACCGGCTCACTCAGTTTTTGGCAGGAAAGAAATGCAGGCCGTGTAGTTGAAAAATTAAAATCGTTACTGGAAATCAAAGTTACCGTAATACGCGACGGCGCAATTGTTGAAGTCGAATCGGCTCAGATAACTCCGGGAGATGTACTGCTTTTTAAGGCGGGGCAACGCATACCGGCGGATTGTTTGCTGATAGAGGCTAATTTACTTCAGGTTAATGAATCGAGTCTTACCGGGGAGTCTTTTCCGGTAACAAAAGACCCCGGAGTAGTAGCGGCTAAAACCTCTTTGGCCAATCGAAGCAATTGTTTATGGCAAGGGTCAAGTGTAGTGAGCGGGAGCGGAAAAGCCATCGTTATCGCAACTGATGAAGACACGATTTTCAGCAGTATTGCACAAAGTGCTTCTCTTACAGTAGAAACCGGTTTTGAAAAAGGCATCCGCAATTTTGGTTTGTTGTTGATGCGGGTCACATTAGCATTGAGTCTTTTTATACTGTTAGTCAATCTGCTGCATCATAACTCTTTAATGGAGTCTGCTTTGTTTGCTTTGGCTCTCGCTGTTGGCATGGCACCCGAGTTACTTCCGGCTATCAATACGATTGCTATGAGTGCCGGAGCCAAACGCATGCTTGCTAAAAAAGTAGTGGTGAAGAAACTTGCGTCTATTCAGAATTTGGGAGAAATTGATTTGTTGTGTACCGATAAAACGGGTACGCTTACAGAAGGTGTTATAGTGGTGGCCGACATTGTGAATGGTATGGGAGTTTCCGATAACTATGTGCGTGAATTGGCTTATTGGAATGCTTTTTTCGAATCGGGTTATACCAACCCTATTGATGAAGCCCTTAAGAATATGGCTTTGCAACCGACACTACAACCTCAAAAAACCGGTGAAGTTCCCTATGATTTTAACCGCAAACGTCTCAGCATTGCTGTCAGTACTTCACAAGGCGGATTATTAATCACTAAGGGATCATTTACGGAAACACTAAGCATTTGTACACAACTCCGAACAGAACAAGGGGCATTGGTGCCTGTAACAGACTTTCATGAGGCACTTGTTAACCGTTACGAACAATTCGGTTCTGATGGGTACCGCTGTATAGCGTTATGTTATAAAATTACAGCCGATACAATTATTGATAAATCTATGGAATCCGACATGATCTTTGCCGGATTTATAGTGATGCATGACCCTGTTAAAACCGGAGTACTCCAAGCTATTGACCGTCTTCATAAACTGCAAATCAATCTTAAAATTATTACCGGAGATAACCGGCATGTGGCAGCTGCTTTGGCTAAAAAAATAGGTATGAACAATGCGCAGGTTCTGACAGGTGAAGAAATGTCAAAACTTAGTTTTGAGGATTTGGCACAAAAGGTTAAAAAGATAAGTCTCTTTGCTGAGGTAGCTCCACAGCAGAAAGAACAACTCATACGTGCGCTCCGGCAAACCTATACGGTTGCTTACATGGGAGACGGAATCAATGATGTTGGTGCATTGGTAGCTGCTGATGTGGGATTGTCTGTTGATAATGCTGTAGATGTTGCCCGAGATGCCGCCGATTTTGTATTGCTCGAAAGAAGTCTTTCCGTCATTGCCAATGGAGTAGTAGAGGGGCGTAAAACGTTTGCCAACACGCTGAAATATATTTACATCAATACCGGAGCTACCTTTGGGAACATGTTCAGCGTGGCTGCGGCATCCTTATTGCTGCCATTTTTACCCATGTTACCCAAACAAATTTTGATGACTAATTTCATTACCGATTTACCTTACCTGAGTGTTTCTTCTGATAATGTAGATGCAGAGCAACTCAAAAAGCCCGGAAAATGGAATATGAAGCTCATACGGAATTACATGTTTGTGTTCGGGTTTCACAGTACCCTGTTTGATTTGGTGACTTTTTTGACTCTTTTCTACGGATTCAAAGTTTCTGAATCTGTTTTTCAAACAGGTTGGTTTACAGAATCTATACTTACAGAACTTTTTATACTTTTTATCATTCGTACCTACAAAAACTTTTTTAAAAGCCGTCCCGGTCGAATGCTTTTTATTTTGAGTTTGTTAGGATTAGGATTGACATTGGTTTTACCGTATACACCTATAGCACATACTTTAGGACTGGTTCCGTTGCCACCTTTGATTGCATTAACTTTATTTGTAATTGTGCTTCTTTACGTACTTACAGCCGATGCTCTAAAAATTCTGTTCTTCCGTTATCATCTTAAGAAGAAAACTGTATCAGACTAATAATATCCAAATAATTATTTTATTGAAAAATAAATTTCTTGTTGTTACGAATTAAATTTTATTTACTTAAATCACGATGTTTTTTATTGTTTTACTGTTAACTTTTACCTGAAATTCGCAATATTTTTAAGTGTAGTTTATTACTTGGCAAACAGTTAGAAAAATGGTACTTCTTTTTAACATTTCAGAGTTGAATTAGATAGGTCACTTTGTGTACATTTACCATCCCAAAACAAAATAAAATAAATAACCTATTAGCATGCCGTGTTCTAAAATTATTGAGTACACCCAAAGCGGAAAACTCCCGATAACCGTTGAGTTTTATTATAAAGGAGATTTTCTTGCTGACCCAAAAACTTTTTTTAGTTCCAATCTTTCTGTTTTTGAAAACGAATTTCCCAAATCTGATGAAATAATAGCTCAGATTGCCGCTCATCAAACCTATAAAAACACCCATAAACTCATCATATCAGAGTATGGTTTTTTCAGAATCCAGATTTAGAGGTATTATTTTTAAAAAAAGTTTATTCTTGTTGGAGTAGTTAAGTGGCACAGCATTAATTAAATAGCTTTTAGGATAAAAAATAAGTTGATTTTTTAGTGAAAATCATTTTGCAAAATCAAAAAGGTTGTTATATTTGCATCCGCATTACAGCAGTAGTGCACGACTTATTGGAGAAATGGCAGAGTGGTCGATTGCGGCAGTCTTGAAAACTGTTGACTGTAACAGGTCCGGGGGTTCGAATCCCTCTTTCTCCGCGAAAGAAACCCGAAACGTAAGTTTCGGGTTTTTTGTTTTTGATCAATTTTCATCAAGAACTCAAAGTAATTAAAATTCATCTTCTCTTCATGTGGGTTTCGTAATTTTAACGTATTGAAAAACAATACCCAATAATTTAAAATTAAAGTTATGAAAACTGTTGATTACAAATTCGGAAAAGTGACTAAAACAAATATTTTTTTTGTGCTCAATCAGATGATTCTTCTGGGTATGGTGTTGCTTTTTAATTTAAAAACAGAAGCACAGGAAAAAGTAATCCCAACTATAGAGGTACAAACAGCATTTGAAAAAGAATTTCCTAATGTGGTGCCGTACTGGACAAAAAATTTCGGCGGAGAAGATTTAGACCAAATTCGATACAATGCAAAATTTCAACAAGGTTCTTCTGAGGTACTGGCGGTTTACGATAATTTGGGAAAAATGAAAGCATTCGAAGTTTCTATTGCCAAAAAAGCCATACCTGTAAAAGCTCTTACTTATTTGAATCGGGAATATAAAGGGTATACTTTTAAAGAAGCAGCAAGAGTTAAAGATGACAAAAAAGTGACTACCTATGAAGTTGGGATTATCATGGCCGGAAAGTTTTATGATGCTGTGTTTGACAAAGATGGAAATTTTATAAAAATCATTCAAACGAACTAGATTTCTATTACTTCAAATTTTGCGATTCAAAATCAGCGCAGTATTTGATTTTCAAGATGGTACAGTCTATTCATCTTATAAAATATAAAAGCCGAAGTAAATTACTTCGGCTGCTGTTTTTCTTTAAATGGAAAATCATTAATAGTTTACATATTCTGTTATTTCTAAGCCGTAACCAATCATTCCCACCCTTTTGGTTTGAGTGGTATTGGAAATGAGTCTTATTTTGGAAATATCAATATCATGTAGTATTTGAGCACCTATTCCAAAATCTTTATTGTCCATTTTAATTTGTGGAGCTTTAAAGATTCCTTCGCTTTGCAGTTGCTTCAATTCGGTTAAACGGTTGAGCAAATCAGAGGAATCAACTTCCTGATTGATGAATAGAATAGCTCCGCGACCTTCGTCATTAATTTGCTGAAACATATTTTCCAGCTTTTTGTCCATGTCGTTGGTTAAGGTATTTAAAATATCATTATTAGCTTGCGAGGAATTGATTCTGGTGAGGATTGGTTCGCCCAAATTCCAACTTCCTTTGGTTAATGCTAAATGAACTTGCTTATTGGTAGTTTGCAGGTAAGCTCTTAATCGGAATTTTCCAAATCGGGTGTCGATTTCAAAATCTTCTTTTTTCACAATAAGACTGTCGTGCTGCATGCGATAGGCGACCAAGTCTTCAATGGAAACTAACTTTAAATCAAATTTTTTGGCCACGTCTACTAATTGTGGTAAACGCGCCATAGTTCCATCTTCATTCATGATTTCTACAATCACACCTGCCGGTTTAAATCCGGCTAATCGGGCAAAATCAATGGCAGCCTCTGTATGTCCGGTTCTGCGCAATACACCTCCTTGTTTAGCGGTTAACGGAAAAATATGCCCGGGACGCGCTAAATCATAGGGTTTAGTTTCTTCATTTACCAGAGCTAAGATGGTTTTAGCCCGGTCTGAAGCCGAGATTCCGGTAGTAACGCCATGTCCTTTTAAGTCGACAGAAACTGTAAACGCGGTCTCCATATGGTCGGTATTATTTTTGACCATCGAATGCAGTTCTAATTCATGGCAACGCTTTTCTGTAAGCGGGGCGCAAATCAACCCGCGTCCATGGGTAGCCATGAAGTTAATCATATCGGGAGTTACTTTTTCGGCGGCAGCTAAAAAATCGCCCTCATTTTCGCGATCTTCATCATCTACCACGATAATGACTTTTCCCTGACGGATGTCTTCTATGGCTTCTTCAATAGTGTTGAGTTGTATTTTAGTGTTGTCCATCAGTTTGGCTTAGTTTTGATAAAGCAGTGTTTAAATAACTTTTATTAAAGAAATAAAACAAGATGTAAAACGGAAACCCGCCTAAAAGCATTATGAAAAAGTTCAAATCTTTATGCTGTTGTATTCCGGTAGTAATCTTAGTTAGTAGTTGTTCTGACTTAAGTAAGGCGCCATAAAAAATGACAGCCAATACAATACTGATTATCTTTTGGGCTTGCCCTTCAAATAATCCTGATACCAAGACTGCCAACAGCAATAGGTTGCTGATGAGTGCCAGTAATGCGAATTTGTTGTATTGTTGATTTAAAATTGTAATACTACCTGAATCAATCATTACAGGTTTTGATTCGGGTATAACTGTTTTTTGAGTTTTGGCCGGGGTACTACTTTCATTAATATCTTTAATTAATTCAGGATCTATTTCTTCAGGATGAAAATAATCCGTAGTTGAGGCGGTTTCAAATACCAGTTCTTCCTTTTGTGGAAAGAATCTGGTGAATACATTTATCAGCCAATCAAAATTAATGGAAACTCCTTTGTCTTCTGTTGCTCTTTTGGTAAGTAATATGGCCAATGGGAGTAAAATCATGGTTGACATCCAACAGCCTAAAAAAGGAGTAATTCCGTTTTCCTGAGCCACTTTTTTACCAAAAGTATTGATGAAATGAAACGTAATAAAAATGAGGATAGCAAAGACAATCGGCAATCCTAAACCTCCTTTACGAATGATAGCTCCTAGTGGTGCACCAATAAAGAACATGAGTATGCAGGCAAAACCAATGACAAATTTATCGTAGAACGCAATCCAGTGTTGGTTGATGTTTTTTTGCTTTTCTTCCAGGTCAAATTTTGAGTTGTCTAACGCAAAGTTGGTAGCATCAACAGTTCCGCTGGCAACGCGAAGAATTTGGTTTTTCTGGTTGAGGTCAAAATTTTCAAGTAAATCACTTGAATTTAGTTTGGTTGCTGTTGAATCGGCAAAATTGGAAAAATTCATATTGCCAATCGAACGCTGGTAAATGTTTTCGGTGTAGGACAATACGTCTTTAGTGTAGTTTTTTTGCAGAGAATCAATCGTATAACGCAGTTCTCCTATGGTGAGCATGGTATTCGTATTAGTAATCTGCTCATCTTCCATATTGGCATTGTTCAATTTCGACAAATCAATGTTGAGAACGTAGCGTTTAAATTCACTTTTGGCGAAAGGCAGTTTTTTGCGGTCTTCAAATTTTTTGGGGATGATATCTTCATAATAATTCCCATCTTTCAAAACCAATTGCAGGTTGTTTGAATTTTCACTGCTGACCAACTCACCGCTTTTGGCTTTGATTACAGTGTTGCTTCCGTCACCCAACACAGATTTTTTGTGAATGGTAACCAAACTAAGGTATCTTCCGTTTTTTCCTGACTTTTTTTCTACCTTAATATTGTAGTTTCCCACTTCGCTGAACTGTCCTTCGGCTATAGCCATTGCCGGCTTTACCTGAGCAATATTTCTGCGGAAATTGACAAACTTATATTCGGCATAAGGGATAACATTGTTAGCAAATAAAAAAGCCACAAATCCGAGAATAAAAATAAAGTAGATGAGTCCTCTCATGGCTCTTTGCAGTGATATTCCTGAGGATTTCATGGCTGCAAACTCATAATTTTCGGCTAAACTGCCGAATGTCATGATGGATGCCAATAAAACGGAAAGGGGAAGTACTAAAGGAACCACGCTGGGCATCTTAAACAAAAGAAATTTAGCAATCATTAAGACATCTAAATCTTTCCCGGCTAATTCAGAGATGAAAAGCCACACGACTTGCAACACGAATATAAAAAACAGAATTACAAATACCGTAGCAAATGTAACCAAGAAGGATTTTAGTAAGTACCTGTCAAGTATTTTCACCCGAGCTTAATCTATTTTGTTGATGTAGTAATTTGGATATTTACTGGCCACAAAGGTAAACTGATTTTTTGACAAAGGTTGATTGGTTTTAAAAGAATTAACAGTCAATGTGGTTTTAGTACCGTTTTTACCCATTTCAATCACATTGTAGATGTTTTTAGTTTGTGAATCGATGCCGAGTAAGATTTCTTTGCGTTGATCCTTAGCATTAGTGGGTACTAATTTGATGTACTGAATTTTTCTGCCTTTTACATCTTGCAAAATATCCCAGGAAAATTTAAAACCATTGTTGAAAAAAGTCAGCATTTTAGAGGGAGTGATGGCTTTTTCATCGGTATCATCAAGGCTTGAAACCGTTATTTCTTCATCTTCAGGTACTATAGTGTAACTCTTTTTACCGTCAAATATTTTGGTTACTCCCATAAAATTAAGTACATATTTATTGCCTTCCAACAATAAATTTCCTTTACTTTCTTTGTTGATGTTCTCCTTGCTATTGTTTAAAGTGTACTTGAAATCAATGGTAATGTTGTTGTAAGTTTTAATTTTAGCCGTTACCTGATCTAATAAATCTTTTGCTTTTTTATCCTGAGCTTGGCTATTGAAGCTAACTAGTAAGAATAATGCAATCGAAAGTAGTTTGTTCATTTTAAGAATTATTTTGTTCGTTGTTAAAAAATTGTTCCAAGGAAGCTAAGTCGGTAATGTTAACACTGCGCGCTTTACTTCCTTCAAACGGACCGACAATTCCGGCAGCTTCCAATTGATCAATCAATCTTCCGGCTCGGTTGTAGCCCAATTTCAACTTTCTTTGCAATAATGATGCCGAACCTTGCTGAGCGGTCACAATAATTTCGGCGGCTTCTCTGAACATGCTGTCTCTTTCAGAGATGTCAAACTCCAGATTTACGCTACTGCCTTCTTCACCAATGTATTCCGGTAGGAGATAAGCACTGGCATAGGCTTTTTGTGAACCGATATAATCAACAATTTTTTCTACTTCAGGAGTATCCACAAAAGCACATTGTACCCGAACTAAATCATTTCCGTTAGTATACAATAAATCTCCTCTACCGATTAATTGATCGGCTCCCTGTGTATCCAAGATAGTTCTTGAATCTATCTTAGAGGTTACTCTGAACGCTATACGAGCCGGGAAATTGGCCTTAATAATACCGGTGATTACGTTTACTGAGGGTCTTTGGGTAGCAATGATCAAGTGAATACCAATGGCACGCGCCAACTGAGCCAAACGGGCAATAGGAGTTTCTACTTCTTTGCCGGCAGTCATGATTAAATCGGCAAACTCATCAACGACTAAGACTATATAAGGAAGGAATCGGTGGCCGTTTTCCGGATTCAGCTTTCGGGATTTGAATTTTTCGTTGTATTCCTTAATGTTACGTACCATGGCATCTTTGAGCAACGAATACCTGTTGTCCATTTCTACACAAAGTGAATTCAGTGTGTTGATTACTTTGGTGTTATCGGTGATGATAGCATCTTCGGTATCCGGTAATTTAGCCAAATAATGACGCTCAATTTTGTTGAATAAAGTAAGCTCGACCTTTTTCGGATCGACCAAAACAAATTTAACTTCGGCCGGATGTTTTTTGTACAATAAAGAAGCCAATACGGCATTCAGACCAACCGATTTACCCTGACCGGTGGCTCCCGCCATCAACAAGTGGGGCATTTTGGCCAAATCAACAACGAAAGTTTCATTCGATATTGTTTTTCCTAAGGCAATCGGTAATTCCATTTCCGCTTCCTGAAATTTGGCAGAAGAAATTACAGTTCGCATAGGTACCATAGTCGGATTTTTATTCGGAACTTCGATACCGATGGTTCCTTTGCCCGGAATAGGAGCAATGATACGAATTCCCAGAGCGGATAACGACAAGGCAATATCGTCTTCCAAACTTTTGATTTTTGAAATGCGTATACCGGCTTCGGGTACAATTTCGTATAAAGTAACTGACGGACCTACTGTCGCCTTGATTTGGGCAATATCAATTTTGTAGTTTCGGAGTGTTTCTACAATTCGGTTTTTATTTTCTTCTAATTCCTCCTGATTGATAGTAATACCAACAGATGAATATTCTTTTAACAAATCAATGGTCGGAAACTTGTAATTGGACAGTTCTAAGGTAGGATCAAATTCACCAAAATCAGCTACTAACTTTGCAGCTAAATTTTCTTCCATAACATCTTCATCTGCAGACTGTTCAATAACAAAAGCTTCATCATCGGTTTCAATGATGATAGGTTCAGGAGTTGGAACAACTGTTTTGATGGTTGGTTCCAAACTGATTTCCGAAGGATGTTCAATTGTGGGTTTCAGAGCCTCTTTGTTGATTTCAAATGCAGAGGTTTTCAAAACAGGTTCTTCAATTTCTTCTTCCTCTTCTTCGGGTTCTTTTACGGCAAATTCTTCCAGGTTGTAATCTGTCCCTTTGGCATCATTTACCATACTGTTCAAATCTGCTTTGATGTCTTTGTGTTTCTTTTCAAAGAATGACTTGATGGCTTCAGGGGATATTTTTATTTTGAAAATTAAATAAATTACTATGGCAAATACCAAACCTAATAAAGTTCCTGTTTTACCTATGTAATCTTGAAAAAACAAATTCATTTCGTAGCCAATGGTACCGCCCAATTCAGGTAAGGTTGTGGCAAAAAAACCAAACATAACGGATAAGACTACCAAGGCAAATAAGTCCCAAAACCAAGTGTTTTTGAGTTTTTTTAATGGTAAATCCAGAATTAAGAATGCACCGCTGAGGAATAATAATTTGACAAACAAAAAGGAGGCTACGCCAAAACCACGATAGATAAACAAATCGGCTATGTAAGCCCCGAATTTCCCTAACCAATTTTGAACTGTTTCATTTCTGTCAGTAAAAGCATCAACAGCACTTTGATCTGCCTGACCCGAAACAAAGAAAGAAATAAAGGAAACCAGAAAAGCAATTGATACTAAAATCAACAAAAAACCAAAAAGCGTACGATACTGTTTTTTAGTTTTTAGGATTTTGATATCCGAGTTGGGGTCTTTTGGGGTTTTGGTAGTTTCTTTTTTTACTGTTTTTGCCATTGGTTATTTATAAACGCTATAAAAATAGAAATTTAATCGAATGTTCACAGGAATTTAGGAACATAAATTAATAATAATACGGCAATGGCGGCAGTGGCTGCAAACATTACAGCACCGGCAGCGATATCTTTGATAAAGCCAATTTTTTCATGAAATTCAGGATGAATAAAGTCAGCTATTTTTTCTACAGCCGTATTCAGACTTTCTACCCCCAATACCAATCCGAAAGCAAGGAGTTGCAACATCCATTCATAACGGTCAATATGAAAATAAAATCCGGCTATAATGGCTAGTACTCCAATCGAAGATTGCACCATTACGCTGTGTTCGGTGGTAATCAATTTGATGGCGCCTTTAACGGCAAATCCAACACTTTTCAGACGACCAGTGAAAAATGAATTGTCTTTTTGGAATTCCATACAGTAAAATTATAATGCAGCTAATGCCAATTCATAGTTGGGTTCATCAGCAATTTCGGCTACTTGTTCGGTATATAGAACTGTTCCGTTTTCATCTAAAACAATAACCACGCGTGAATGTAAACCGGCCAAAGCTCCGTCAGTCATCTCTAGGCCGTAATCTTTACCAAATTTACCGGTATTGAAATCCGACAGACAAATCACATTGTCTAATCCTTCGGCACCGCAAAAACGTTTGAAAGCAAAAGGCAAATCGCGCGAGATGCACAATACTTTGGTGTTTGCTAAGGCACTGGCTTTAGCATTAAAAGTTCGGGTAGAAGCTGCGCAAGTACCGGTGTCTACACTCGGATATATGTTTAAGATTACTTTTGATCCTTTAAAATCAGCTAAGGAAGTATAACCTAAATCAGTTTTTGCTAATTGAAAATCAGGTGCTTTTGAACCTTTTTTGGGTAATTCACCGTTGGTGTGTATTGGATTTCCTCCTAAAGTTATAGTTGCCATTTATAATGTTTTTTTGAAAGCCAAAAGTAATGAAAATATTTATAAATGGAACTAAGGTTTAAGATTTGTCTTTGGTCTGAGATTCACATAAGTATAAAAAATTACAAGTTAATTTCATTTGTAATATTATTTTATCGTAATATTGCAATATAAAAATATACAGACATCATGGGTGCTTCAAAAACCGAATCTTTTTCTGCTGAACAAAATGAAATGGCTATCTTGTTTAAGGCCCTTTCGCATCCGGCTCGAATTGCCATTGTTGATTATTTGCTAAAGGTTGACAGTTGTATATGTGGCGATATCGTTAATGAACTGCCTTTGGCGCAGCCTACCATATCGCAACATTTAAAAGAATTAAAAAATGCCAATCTCATCAAAGGAACTATAGAAGGAACTTCCATCTGTTATTGCATTAATCCGGATACTGTTGCCAAAATCGAAAATCATTTTAGTATGATTCGGTACAAACTAAAAAACAAATGTTGTTAGAATAGTAAAATGCTTTTAAAAAAATCTAGTCATGAAACTCTCACAAATTAAAAACGAATTAAAAAAGCTCAACTCAATAGCTTTTCAGTTGCCAAACGGAGATCTGGTTCCTGGTCATTTTCACGTAACCGAAGTGGGCAAAGTCACTAAATATTTTATCGATTGCGGAGGCGTTGTTCGCAATGAAGAAGTGGTTAATTTTCAGTTATGGGAAGCCAATGATTATGATCACCGTTTACATCCTGAAAAACTGGTGCACATCATAGAACTTTCGGAAAAGGTTTTGGGTTTGCCTGACGCTGAAATCGAAGTTGAATACCAAATGAAAGATACTATCGGTAAATTCGGGTTAGACTTTGACGGCACCAATTTCTTATTGATATCTAAAATGACTGATTGTTTAGCTCAGGATAAATGTGGAATTCCGGCAGAAAAAATGAAAGTTAAAATTGGCGAACTCAAATCTAAAGAAACGCAATGTTGTACGCCGAATTCCAATTGTTGTTAACAATATAATTTATGAGCTTTAAGTACTTTGAGGTATTATTGTTATGCACGAAATTTTATCCAAATCAATTGAACAGATTTCAAAAATGGTTGTCCCTGATGAGCGCCAAAAAGTTTTGATTCCTTTGGTAGATTACATCCAAAACAAAATCAATCACAAAGAAGAAATCCGTTTGAATTTTATTTGTACCCAAAATTCTCGCCGAAGTCATTTGTCGCAAATTTGGGCTCAAACCATGGCTTTTCATTTCAACATCAAACAGGTGTATTGTTATTCAGGCGGAACTGAAGCGACAGCGATGTTTCCTAAAATAGAGGAGACTTTAATCAAACAAGGATTTCAGATTCAAAAATTAAGTCAGGAACAGAATCCTATTTATGCTGTTCAATTTGATAAAAACGAACATCCGGTTATTTGTTTTTCCAAAACCTATTTTGATACTTTTAATCCGAAATCCCGTTTTGCTGCCATCATGACTTGTAATAGTGCCGATGAAGGGTGTCCTATGGTTTTTGGCGCCGAAGCCCGATTTCCTGTGAAATACGATGACCCTAAAGACTTTGACGGAACCGATTTGATGGATGATAAGTATGTGGAACGCAGTTTGCAAATTGCAACTGAGATGTACTTTGTATTTTCAAATATCAAATAATTCAACTATTTTTATGACAACAACAACAACAACATTACTTCAGTTATGGATTGAATCCAGATCCCGATTTACCAATCAGTTGACTACTTTATCGGCAACAGATTTGCTAAAAAAATTACCTCCTTCAACCAATAGCGTGGGTTTTCTGATTAGGCACATAGGAGATGTGGAATTATTATTTGCAAAAAATGTTTTTGGTTCAATTGAGGCAAAAGTAATCGCCAAAACAGTTATTGATAAAAAAGATACCGGAGAATGGATAAATCTGGAAGAACTCATAGCCTATGTCGACTATTCTTTTGAAATTTTGAAGAAAATTGTAGAACAACAATCAGAAGAAGATTGGAATTCAAAAATCGAAACCAAAGAGTTTGGCGTCAAAACTAAAGCCGAAGCTTTTGGAAGAATTATATCTCATACAGCCTACCATGCCGGGCAAATGGCACTTTGTATTAAATATGGTCACAGTGAGTAAGGAAACGCTTTTTAGCAAAATAGTATCATGAAAAAAAGATTAGGCTTTCTGGATCGATTTTTAACGTTATGGATATTTTTGGCCATGTTACTCGGAGTTGGTATAGGTTATTTTATTCCAAAATCAGCTGATTTTATTCATTCCTTTTCTTCAGGGACAACCAATATTCCTTTGGCTATCGGACTCATATTGATGATGTATCCGCCGCTCACAAAGATTGATTTTTCTAAAGTGTCGTTGATGTTTAAAAAGCCCAAATTACTGACAGCTTCTTTTGTTATCACTTGGTTAGTTGGTCCTTTTTTGATGTTTGTATTGGCTACACTTTTCCTGAATGATTACCCCGAATATATGACCGGATTGATCATTATCGGTATTGCCCCCTGTATTGCTATGGTTATTGTTTGGAACGAATTAGCTGAAGGCAATCGCGAATTGACCGCCGGTTTAATTGGAATAAACAGTTTGCTTCAGGTTTTCTTTTTTGGTTTGTATGCTTACTTTTATCTGAAAATCATGTTGCCGTTATTTGGTGTTAAAGGTTTGGAACTGGATATTACGATTTCAGATATAGCCAAAACAGTAGGTGTTTATTTAGGAATTCCGTTTACCATAGCTGTTATCAGCCGATTTGTTATAAGGAAATACTTCGGAGTACAATTTTTCAATCAGAAGTTTATCCCTTTTATTTCACCAATTACACTATTGGCTTTACTTTTTACTATTGTAATCATGTTTAGTTTAAAAGGTGAAATGATTGTAGATTTACCGTTAGATGTGATTCGAATAGCCATTCCACTGATGATATTCTTTGCAATAATGTTCTTTTTGATGTTTTTTATATCGAAGAAAATAGGAGCAGATTACAAGGATGCTGTTGCTTTGTCATTTACCGCTTCGGGAAACAATTTTGAATTGGCAATAGCTGTTTCAATTGGTGTTTTCGGTATCAATAGCGGTCAGGCTTTTGCCGGAGTTATTGGTCCATTGGTAGAAGTTCCGGTATTGATTATCTTGGTAAATGTAGCTTTTTGGCTTAGGAAAAAATATTTTACAAATACTCTTTAGATTATGGATAAAAAAGAACATTGGGAAAATGTATTTGCCACAAAAACTGAAAAAGAAGTCAGCTGGTATCAGGAATATCCGCAAACATCGGTAGATTTTTTTAAAACCCTTCAATTGCCTTTGGATTCCGAGATTATAGATGTGGGGGGAGGTGACAGTTATTTTATAGATGCATTACTTGCGTTAGGATATACTAATCTTACGTTACTTGATATTTCGGGTAATGCCATTGCCCGCATCAAAAAAAGATTAGGGGATAAGGCCAAATTTGTCACCTTTATTGAGTCGGATATTTTGGATTTTAATCCTGCTAAAAAATACCTGTTTTGGCACGACAGAGCCTGCTTTCATTTCCTGACCGAAACGGTTCAGATAGAAAAATATGCAGACATAGTTGATAAAGCTCTGGATAAAGGAGGCAGAATATTCATTGGGGCTTTTTCTACAGAAGGACCTAAAAAGTGCAGTGGTTTGGATATCAAACAATATTCTATGGAGAGTCTTCGGTTCGTATTTGAAAAAGAATTTCAACTTGAGGGATGTTTTATTGAAAATCATAAAACTCCTTTTGATACTGTTCAGAATTTTATTTTTTGTGGGTTTGAACGAAAGAAAATAACAAAAGAGCCAACTTTAAAATAAATTGACTCTTTTGTTTCATGTTTTATGTTTAATAAAATTACACGTGCAACGCTCTGTTGTCGGTAGCCGCTAACGCAGCTTCTTTAACTGCTTCAGCAAATGTAGGATGAGCATGTGACATTCTGGATATATCTTCCGCACTGGCTCTGAATTCCATAGCAGTTACGGCTTCGGCAATCAAATCGGCACAGCGGGCACCAATCATGTGAACCCCTAAAACTTCGTCAGTCTTGGCATCGGCCAATATTTTTACAAAACCATCGTTATCAGCACTCGCACGCGCTCTTCCCAAAGCTTTGAATGGGAAACTTCCGGCTTTGTAGGCTATACCGGCTTCTTTTAGTTGTTCCTCAGTTTTACCTACTGCGGCTACTTCGGGCCAAGTGTAAACAACTCCCGGAATCAAATTATAATCGATGTGTGGTTTTTGTCCGGCTAAAATTTCGGCCACCATAGTTCCTTCTTCTTCGGCTTTGTGAGCCAACATCGCACCGCGAACTACATCTCCAATGGCATAAATATTTGGAATGTTGGTTTGCAAATGATCATTTACTTCAATCATACCTCGGTCGGTAACTTTAACTCCGGCTTTCTCAGCGTTCAATCCGTCAGTGTAAGGACGACGTCCTACAGCAACTAAGCAATAATCTCCGTCAAATATTACGGTATTTCCTTTGGCATCATCGGCCTGAACGGTTACGTTTTTGCCTTTGCGTTCTACCGATTTCACTTTGTGTGAAGTGTAGAATTTCATGCCTTGCTTTTTCAAAACTTTAGTCAATTCTTTAGACAATCCGGCATCCATACCCGGAATGATGCGGTCCATGAATTCAACTACAGAAACCTGAGCTCCTAATCTTAAATATACCTGACCTAATTCAATCCCAATAACGCCTCCACCAATGATGATTAAGTGTTTCGGAACTTCCGGCAATTTCAACGCTTCGGTAGAAGTAATGATTCGTTCTTTATCTAATTTGATAAACGGCAGAGTAGATGGTTTAGAACCGGTAGCAATAATAGTATTTTTAGCTTCAAGAATTTCCGAAGAACCGTCGGCTTTAGTCACTTTAACTTGTGTAGCACTTTCAAAAGAACCAACACCTTCAAAAACAGTGATTTTGTTTTTATCCATCAGGAATTTAACACCACCCGAGGTTTGGTCGACAACTGCTTGTTTGCGGGCAATCATTTTTTCTAAGTTTACTTTTACTTTGCCCGATACTTCGATTCCGTGATCGGCAAAATGCTGCAATTCTTCATAATGATGAGAAGAAGCCAATAGTGCTTTAGAAGGGATACAACCTACATTAAGACAAGTCCCTCCGAGAGTTGAATATTTTTCAATGATTGCGGTTTTTAAACCTAATTGAGCACAACGAATAGCCGAAACATATCCGCCTGGGCCGGAACCTATGATGACAACGTCAAATGAATTCATAATATTGTTAAGATTTGTGTGTTTTTCTTTTTGTGCCACAAAACTACAAATTTAATCGCAATGTTGAATTCAATAATTACCGCAATTTCAGATGAATTGATAAACGAATTTTATAGTGTAAAAGCGGTGGTGTTCTTCACTTCGCCAATCATAAAAGTACTGTGGGTACTGCCAATATGATTTAATGTGGTAAGCTTAGTGACCATGAATTCGCGGTATTCTTCCATGTCTTTGACAAACAGTTTTAAAATGTAATCGTAATCACCGCTCACGTGAAAACATTCCAGTACCTCATCAAGTTTAATGACCTGACGTTCAAAATTAGTCAGGAATTCTTTGGAATGTTGGATGAGTTTGATGTGGCAGAAGACTACAAACCCTTTGTCAACTTTATTCCGATTCAGTAGCGCGACATATTTATGGATGATTCCTTCACGTTCGAGTTTTTTGATGCGTTCGTATACCGCTGTGACCGACAAGTTCAGTTTTCCGGCTAATTCTTTGGTCGTTTTTTTGGTGTCCTGTTGTAGTAACGCCAAAAGTTTTTTATCGGTAGTATCCATCAGTATATTTCTGGAATTTAAAATTTAGTTTTTAAATCTACAATTGTTTATTTGTTATGTCAAAAATAGATTTATTTTTTATTAAAATTAGTTTTAGTAGTTTATTTATCTATATTTTAATTTAAATATTGATTTTTAATCTAAATAAAAAGAAATTTGGTTCCTATTAAATCCCAAAAAACTATATGAATACCGAAAACTTAACATTACTTGATTTTAACCCGGCTGATAAGATTCAGGATTTGCAATATTTTGGTGAATTCGGAGGGGTTAATCCTTCTATTTCAGACAGTTCGACTTATACGTTTCTTTCGGCCAAAACCATGTTTGATACTTTTGAAGGAAATGTCGAGGGCTGCTATTTGTACTCGCGTCATTCATCGCCAATGAATTTGTATTTAGGACAGGCGCTGGCTGCTATGGAAGGTACCGAAAGTGCCAATGTTGCGGCCTCAGGAATGGGAGCAATAACTCCGGTTTTAATGCAACTGTGCGGTGCGGGCGATGAAATTGTTTCCAGCCGTACAATTTATGGGGGTACCTATGCTTTTATGAAAAATATGTTGCCCAAATGGAACATCAAAACCCATTTTGTTGACATTACTAAATTAGATGTAGTAGAAGCTGCTATAACACCTAATACCAAAGTGTTATACTGTGAAACCGTAAGTAACCCATTGCTGGAAGTAGCCGATATTGAAAGCTTGGCGGCCATTGCCAAACGCCATAATATAAAGTTAGTTGTTGATAATACTTTTTCACCTTTATCGGTTGCTCCGGCAAAATTGGGAGCAGATATTGTTATCCACAGTTTGACTAAATTCATCAACGGAAGCAGTGATACAGTAGGAGGGGTGGTTTGTGCCTCGCAGGCATTTATCAATGATTTGAAAAATGTAAATGATGGAGCAAGTATGCTGTTGGGGCCTACCATGGACAGTTTGCGTTCGGCCAGTATTTTGAAGAATTTGAGAACTCTTCACATTCGTATGAAACAACATAGTCATAATGCGATGTATTTGGCACAAAAATTTGAAAATGACGGTTTGAAAGTTGTTTATCCAGGATTAGAAAGCCATCCGAGTCATGTCATTTATAAAACAATGATAAACCAGGAATATGGTTTTGGGGGAATGATGACGCTGGATGTGGGAAGTTTGGAAAAAGCTAATGAATTGATGGAATTGATGCAAAACCGAAATTTAGGTTACTTGGCTGTGAGTTTAGGATTTTATAAAACTTTGTTCAGCGCTCCGGGTACTTCAACTTCATCTGAAATACCGCTAGAGGAACAAAAAGAAATGGGCTTAACCGACGGTTTAATCCGATTTTCAATAGGTCTTGATAATGACATTGAACGTACCTATCAAATGATGAAAAAGTGCATGCAAGAATTACAGATCTTATAATTATAAGTTTTAATTTGGTTGTTAAAAATCCGCTAAAGAGTAAGTTCTGAAGCGGATTTTTATGTTTGATTGATGATTGAAAGGGGATTACATTTTTTCCAGATATTCCACCAAGCTGATGTTGAGGATGTGATTCCATCCTTTTTCAAAGTTTTCCGTTGCCAATTCAGGTTGGGTAACATCAAATGGGACTGTAAATACATGACTGAACAGCAGTTCGGTAGTGTGTTCATCAATGGAGTGCAACTCCCAAGTTACTACAGAAGTTCCTGTGTAACCTACATATTCCCAACTATGAACCAGTTTTTGATTTTCAATAATTTCCAACATTTTGCCACGATGCAGCCATTGTTTGCCCTTGTTGTCTCCGGCAGACCACTCAAATGTACTGCCAATCTCCATCTTCCAATCTTCGTCAAAATCAAAATACCATTGTTGTAAATGCTTCCTTTCGGTGATTACTTTCCATAGTAATGCTACCGGCGCCTTGTATACTTTTTTGAGCGTAAGGCTGTTGTCTGTTTTTTCCATATGTTTAATTATTGATGATTTTTTAGGTATACTTCCAGTTTGTCAACATTTTGTTTCAAGCCATCATTGATAGGATATAGTTTGGCAATTCGGATTAGTTCTTCAGCTGTGTCAAAAAGCATTTGCCAATGGATGTAAGTTTGATTACCTCGTGCTTCAAACTCAATTGTGGCGGTGAATTGATGATCTCCCAAATGACGATAAACAATTTTTTTGTGATGAATAACTTCTGTAAAAATACTTTGATTATCATAATCAGTACCGTCAGGTCCATGCATGATTAAGTTCCATTGACCATTGGGTATTATTTCCATTTTTGTTATGGTATTGGTAAATCCGTTTGGTCCCCACCAGTTTTTAATGTGATCCGGATTTGTCCATACTTCCCATACTAACTCGATGGGGGCATTGAGCAGTCTTGAAATTATTATCTCACGATCTGCAGTGTTACTTGTTGTTGTCATTGTTGTTTTTTTGAATTTTATCTAAATAGTTTTCTAATGCATCTAATTTATTTTCCCAGAATTGTTTGTATTGTTCAATCCAAACAGATACTTCGTTCAAATTTTCGAGCTTGGCTATACAATACCTTTCCCTACCTTTATTTTGAATTTCAATTAAACCGCATTCATTGAGTATTTTAATATGTTTGGATATGGCCGGGCGGCTTATATCAAAGTTTTCTGCGACAGCATTTAACGTCAATGTTTGAGCTGCTAATAGACTTAATATGGCTCTTCGTGTAGGGTCTGCTATGGCTTGAAATACATCTCTTCTCATGGTTTTACATTAATAGGTAACTAATCGGTTACAAATATATGTGTAACTAATCGGTTACGCAAATAATTTTCGATTTATTTAATTTTTAGAAAAGAGTAGGTTTGGTGGACCTTCATAAGGAATTGTTGAACAAGCAATAAAATATGATTTATTGTAAAAAAGAAAGAAGAAGAGTTGGGTAAAAAAAATCAGTATTTATATGAAGTCATTTTTTATAACTGCGAAATAGTAATAAAGACAAAACGACAAAAGGTACTGCTGAGCTTAATATTTTGAACTCTAAAGTCCAAATCCCTATAAAAAGAAGCATCAACATGAGCAATCCTGAACAAGCTATTCCTGTGAAAGTAATTGTTTTTCCGGGTTCTTTTTGAAACAATGCAAACAGCAGCAGAAACTGGCCTAATAACGGTATCATTATAAAAGGATGAATCAGTGACAATGGGTCGGTCATCAGCTCGCGGAATAGTTTAGCTTCTGTCTGAAAAACAAATGAAGAGCTATTGTTTCCCCATGACAAATACCCAAATTGGAAGCTCATAAGCAACAAAAAAATAAGTATTTTTTTAATGATGGTGGGCTTATTAGTCATTAGATTATCCAGAGCATAAATTGTATTTAACTATTTTGATTGTATTTTAAAGCTAAAAAAATAATCACAAATGTATATATTTGAGTGAGATTTTATACAGGGAGGGTTTTCCTGTAAATGTAAAATTAAGAACAGATGTTTATCCATCAAGGCAAAAGAAGAACCGCCAAGCACAATTTACAAATAGCATCCTTGTTGTCTTTTGTGGCGGGCATTGTAAATGTAGCCGGTTTTTTGGCGGTAGCCAAACTCACTACAAATGTTACGGGACACTTTGCCTTTTTTGTAGATGAAATATTTAAACTCAACTTTTGGCAGGGATTTATTTACTTCCTCTATATTTTTTTCTTCTTTTTGGGGTCTTTTACCTCCAGTTTTATGGTGGAGTTGATTTCACGCCGAAACCATAGTTTTGTATATATCATCCCAACTTCGGTAGAAAGTATCATTTTGATGTTAGTAGCGTTCATGGGCAAAAGCACAATAGTTGAAAATCCTAATTTGATAGCTTGTAGTTTACTTTTTGCTATGGGTTTACAAAATTCGTTGGTTACCAGAATTTCCAACGCCACAGTCAGAACCACTCATTTAACCGGACTTTTCACAGATTTAGGAATCGAATTGTCACAGTTGTTTTTTTATAGGGAGAAAGAATCCAGAGAAAAATTGTTTTCATCTGTTAAGTTACGATTGATAATCATCAGTTTCTTTTTTATAGGCGGAATCATCGGTGGAATTTTTTATTCCAGAATAGGATTATTGGTCTTACTGATAGGTTCACTTTCTTTAATTCTGGGCATTATTTTCGATAATTTGAAATTGAAAATTAAGTTACTCCAAAAAAGACAGCATTCCCATTGAACGGAAAAATTAAATATGAATTTCGGGCAAAAACCTGGCAGCATTCACCACCAGGCGGATGGTGTTTTGTGGCGCTTCCCCAAACAATGTCAGAAGAAATAAGAAGCATGCTGAAAGTGCAAGAAGAAGGCTGGGGCAGGTTAAAAGCAATCGCCTTGATTGGAAAGACAGAATGGGATACAGCCTTATGGTTTGATACCAAAAGCGGCACCTATTTGTTACCTCTAAAAAGCGAGATAAGAAAAAAAGAATCCATCTCGGCAGAAGAGGAGCTGATGGTCACTGTTTGGCTCTGAGTATTTTATCAATAGAAATACTCTTTTCAAATTATTTCAAGTCCAAACTTTTACAATAAATTTCCAATTTACAACTAATAAACATAGTTAAATCGATGTTAGGATTGACTAATTCATTTTAAAATTTAGTAAATTAGGGCTCAATTAAACGTGGAGTCCAGAGACCACTTACTAAACGGGGCGTATCCGAAAAGCCATATGAATAGGAATTTAAATAGAATGCCTTATGCCAAAGTATATTATTGAAAGAGAAATTCCGGGAGCAGGCGACTTAACTCCTGAGCAATTAAAAGGTATTTCACAAACCTCTTGCGGGGTGTTGAGTAATATGGGACCCCAGATTCAGTGGGTGGAGAGTTTTGTAACCGGTAACAAAGTATATTGTGTTTACATTGCCCCAGATGAAAAAATGATATTGGAGCATGCCCGACAGGGTGGGTTTCCGGCGAACAGCATTTCAAAGATTACAGCCATTATCAATCCGGTAACGGCTGAATAAAGCGCAATAAAAAAAAGCAAGTGATTCCATAAAAAGACACTTGCTTTTTTTGTTGATTCATTTCATGATTCATACCAAAATGATTTTCAGAGAAGCACGAGAAACCGATATTAAAGCCATACAAATCGTCAGAAATGCGGTTACCGAAAATACGTTGTCTAACCCTGATTTGGTGACTGATGAGGATTGCAAAACTTTTATGTTTGAAAGAGGCAAAGGCTAGGTTTGTGAAATAGATTGCCAAATAGTAGGTTTTGCCATAGCCGATTTGAAAGAACAGAACATTTGGGCTTTGTTTGTGCATCCTGAGCATGATAAAAAAGGGATTGGCAGGAAACTGCATGATCTTATGTTGGAGTGGTACTTTTCTCAAAATCTGGAAACCGTTTGGCTGGGAACCGCACCCGGAACACGAGCTGAGGGGTTTTACAAAAAAATGGGTTGGAAACCGACGGGTAGACACGGCTCTAATGAAGTAAAATTTGAAATGAACCATAGCCATTGGCAGCAATTGCAAAAAAATAAATGAAACGTTGAATAATTAATTAATACAAGCACTTACATATGAATTCACTTTGGAAGAAAATAATACTGAATACCACATTAAAAACTAACGAAAGCAAAGATTACTCAAGCTATGTTTTGGCAAAAGCTTACCGATTATTTGTCATCACAACCCGCAGACACATAAAAGACTTTTTTCTGATTACAATAGGAATTTTTTCGGCTTCCTTTGGCTTTAAAGCTTTTTTATTGACTAACCATTTCATTGACGGCGGAGCCACCGGGATTTCGTTATTGGTCTCTGCCATAACCGGAATTCCGTTGTATTTACTCATTATAGGGATTAATATTCCGTTTATTATTTTGGGTTATATAGTCATGGGTAGAGTTTTCGCAATCAAAACAGCATTAGCCATTGCAGGGCTTTCGACATGTTTGGCTTTAGTTACCTTTCCGAATGTTACCAATGATAATTTGTTAGTGGCTGTTTTCGGCGGATTTTTTCTCGGAGCCGGCATCGGTTTTGCTGTTCGAGGCGGAGCTGTTATTGATGGTACAGAGGTATTGGCAATTTATTTAAGTAAAAAGTTAGGAACAACTATAGGTGATTTTATCATCGTAATAAATGTTATTATTTTCTCTACAGCAGCTTATTTTTTAGGCATTGAAATAGCTTTGTATTCCATGATTACTTATTTGGCCGCTTCTAAAACCTTAGACTTTATAGTAGAAGGAATAGAAGAATACATAGGGGTTACCATAGTATCTGCTTACAGCGATGAAATCAAACGTATGATTGTGAATAAATTAGGGAGAGGTGTCACAGTTTATAGCGGCAAACGCGGTTACGGTAAGCGAGGAGTCAGCAAAGAAGTTGATATTATTTATACGGTAATAACCCGATTGGAACTAAACAAACTCAATACTGAAATTGAAAAAATCGAATCAAATGCTTTTGTAGTCATGACCAGTGTAAAAGATACCAAAGGAGGGATGATTAAGAAGCGCCCTTTAAATCATTAGAAGTAAAAGCAATAGTTTTTCTGCTTTGATATTTATCTTACAGAATATTTCGTAACTTTATGACTTAAAATCATTTGGCTATGAAAAAAAACTACCTCTTATTTTTGATTGTAATAGCGAGTTTTACTGCTCCGGCACAGATTATAAATTTTCCGGATGCGAATTTTAAGGCTAAATTACTTGCAGCTAATACAACCAATGAATATGCAAAAGATATCAATGGCAACAGTATTGTTATTGATGTTAATGGTAATGGTCAGATAGAACAGAGTGAAGCGCTCATGGTATATAAGTTATTTGATATTACAGCGTCAACGCCGCCCTTTAAATTGGCCTATGGTCTTATATCAGATTTGACAGGGATAGCCGCTTTTGCAAATTTGAGGTATTTAAATATAAGCGGAAATCAATTAACAACATTGGACCTCAGTAATAACGTACTGTTAACGTATTTGAACTGCAATCAAAACCAACTTACCACATTAGACCTCACTGCTAATACTTTATTGATTTCTTTGAATTGCAATGATAACCAGTTAACGAATAATTCCCTTAACCTGTCCGGCCTGATTCATTTGGAAAATTTGGGTATCGGTAATAATTTATTTACCACATACACTACAGACGGACTTTCGGCACTAAAATCATTCAGTTGCATCGGTAACCAAATGACCAGTATCAACGTAAACAACAGCCTGCAATTGGAAAGTTTGGTTTGTAGTAATAATCAACTTACATCATTGGAAATAAGCAATTTAATGTATTTGAAAACTTTGAATTGTAGTGGGAACTTGCTTACGGCACTCAATTTATCAACGTCTACCCAATTACTGACATTGGTCTGCAACAATAATCTTCTCACGGCTTTAGATACCGGGAATGCCATTCTCTTGAACCGATTGGTTTGTTCTTACAACAATATTGCTATTTTGGATTTTTCACACAATCCCAATTTAAAATCGGTTAATTGCAACTATAATTTAATTAATACCATTGTCTTTGATGATAATCCGTTGCTGACCGAATTTAATGGTGATAACAATCTTCTGGTGCAGTTAGACTTTTCCGCTACCGGAATTCGCAAACTGAAATGCAGTAATAATCCTAATCTTGTGTTTATTAATATTAAAAATGGTTTTGTTTCGTCTGATACTTATCTTGAACCAATGGTGCCTTTTCCATTCTATAATTTCTATTTGCAAAATCTACCTGCTCTAAATTATATCTGTCATGATGAGGGAGAGATTGGAGCAGCGACCATAAGTAACAACCCGGGTTTGGAAAACGTTAGTCATGGCACGTATTGTTCGTTCGAACCTGGTGGCACTTATAATACAGTTAATGGTACAGTCAAATTTGATTGTGCTGGATCGGATACTTCATTTTACAATCAAAAAATAATCATAACAAACGGTTTCCAAACTGGATTTACGTATACCAATACCGCTGGAAACTACACCTTTTATACCGGTGTAGGGAATGTTACCGTTATGCCGCAATTGGAAAATTCTACCTATTTTACGGTTTCTCCAACCAATTACACTTTTAATTTTACTAACATTGGGAATACTGAAACGGCAAATTTTTGTTTGACACCAAACGGGCTCCATTCGGATGTAGAGGTTGCTTTGATTCCGGTTACTCCAGCACGTCCGGGATTTGATGTCGTATATAAAATTGTTTATAAAAATAAAGGAAATCAAATTCAATCGGGTACTGTGTCCCTAACATTTGACGACACTGTTTTGGATTTTATTACAGCAACTCAGTCTTTGAGTCTTCAAACGGAAAATTTGTTGTCGTGGGATTTTATGAATTTAAATCCGTTTGAAAACAGAAGTATTGTGGTTACACTAAATGTTAATGCACCAACAGAAACTCCGGCCGTTGTTAACGGAGATATATTGCATTATCAAGTTGTTATAGCCACCGCTCAAAACGATGAAACGCCTAATGATAATCTAATGGATTTCAGTCAAACGGTTGTGGGGTCATTTGATCCAAATGATAAAACTGTATTACAAGGTGAGCAACTTAGCATAGCTCATGTCAATGATTATCTGCATTATATTGTCCGTTTTCAAAATACAGGTACTGCTGTAGCAGAAAATATTGTGATAAAAGATTTACTCGATCCTGCATTGGATTGGAGCACATTAGAAATGGTTTCGAGCAGCCATCCGTATCGAAGTGTCTTGACTTCAGGTAATAAATTAGAAGTATTTTATGAAGGTATTAATTTGGTATCATCCATAACTGACGAGGATGCTAGTCATGGATACATTGCTTTTAAAATAAAACCCAAAAATACGACTGCCATAGATGACGTTATTTCAAATACCGCCAGTATCTATTTTGACTATAATTTTCCTATTATAACGAATACTGTAACCACTACTGTTACTGCGTTGGGAACTGAAACTTTTAATGGGGAACAATTATTTACATTTTATCCAAATCCGGTTCGAGATGAGTTGCAGGTGTCTGTTGCCATCGGCACTAGCCTTAAAACGATTTCAGTTCATAATACTTTGGGGCAAAATCTAATTACGGTTTCTGGTCAAGCCCAAATTGATTTAAGTACATTATCTAAAGGGGTTTACTTTGTAGTCATTGAAACAGATAGTGCATCAGCAACTCAGAAAATTATTAAACTGTAATAATTATGCTATATCCTTAAATTATAGTTGTAGTTACATCATAATCAATTTGTACAAACAGAATAGTTTTTATCTATCATGAATTTTATTTCAATAAGATATAATAAATAAATTAGCTCAACTAATTTATAAACCAAATAATCAGGTATAATTATGGAAAATAGTAACAATCACAACGGAGAAAGCAAATGTCCATTTTCGGGCGGTGCTCCCAAACAAACAGCAGGAAATGGGACAAGAAACAGTGACTGGTGGCCTAATCAGTTAAAATTAAACATACTGCGACAAAACTCCTCCTTGTCTAATCCAATGGGAGAAAAGTTTAACTATGCAGAAGCATTCAAAAGCCTGGATTTGGCTGCAGTTAAGAAAGATATTTATGATTTGATGACCAATTCGCAAGAATGGTGGCCGGCAGATTACGGTCATTATGGTCCGTTTTTTATTCGTATGGCATGGCACAGTGCGGGGACTTATCGCATTGCTGACGGAAGGGGAGGAGGAGGCTCGGGTACCCAACGCTTCGCTCCACTCAACAGTTGGCCTGACAATGTGAACTTAGATAAAGCCCGTTTGTTGTTATGGCCCATCAAGCAGAAATACGGAAAAAAACTTTCATGGGCAGATTTGATGATTTTGGCGGGAAATTGCGCTTTAGAATCTATGGGACTTAAAACTTTCGGTTTCGGAGGAGGAAGAGAAGATGTATGGGAACCGGAAGAAGATATCTATTGGGGTTCTGAAGGGAAATGGCTCGAAGATAAACGCTATTCAGGCGACCGTGATTTAGAAAACCCTCTGGCTGCAGTTCAAATGGGACTTATTTATGTGAATCCGGAAGGACCTAACGGGAATCCTGATCCATTGGCTTCAGCACGAGATATTCGGGAAACTTTTGGTCGTATGGCTATGAATGATGAGGAAACAGTTGCTTTAATTGCCGGAGGACATACTTTCGGGAAAACGCATGGAGCGGCTGATCCGAGCAAATATGTAGGGCCAGAGCCGGCAGCCGCCAGTATTGAAGAGCAAGGTTTAGGTTGGAAAAATACTTTCGGTACCGGTCATGGGGAACATACTATAAGTAGTGGACTTGAAGGTGCCTGGACAACCACTCCAACAAAATGGAGTAATAATTATTTTGAAAATCTGTTTGGTTTTGAATGGGAGTTAACAAAAAGTCCGGCAGGAGCCCATCAATGGAGACCCAAAAACGGAGCTGGAGCAGGAACGGTCCCTGATGCACACAATCCTTCCAAAAAACATGCACCAATCATGCTTACGGCAGATCTTGCATTGAGAGCTGATCCGGCTTATGAGAAAATATCTAGGTACTTTTTGGAAAATCCTGATGCTTTTGCTGATGCTTTTGCCCGAGCGTGGTATAAATTAACCCATCGCGATATGGGACCAATTACCCGTTATCTGGGGCCTGAAGTGCCGAAAGAAGTACTTATTTGGCAAGACCCTATTCCGGTACCGACTCAACAGCCAGTTAATGACAACGAAATAGCGGTTTTGAAAGCCAAAATAGCTGATTCAGGATTGAGTGTTTCTCAGTTGGTTTCCACAGCATGGGCTTCGGCAGCTACTTTTAGAGGGTCTGACAAACGAGGAGGAGCCAATGGTGCCCGTATTCGTTTGATGCCACAAAAAAACTGGGAAGTAAACAATCCGTCACAATTGGTCTTAGTGTTATCAAAACTGGAAGCAATTCAATCTGAATTCAATAGTGGTGGTAAACAAGTATCATTGGCAGATTTGATTGTTTTGGCAGGAAATGTAGGAGTTGAAAAGGCGGCAAAGGCTGCCGGTTACGATTTGACAGTGCCATTCGCTCCGGGAAGAGGTGATGCCTCTCAAGAACAAACCGATGTGGAATCGTTTGCCGTTTTGGAGCCGCAAGCGGATGGATTCCGTAATTACGTAAAAACTAAATATGTGGTTTCTGCAGAGGAAATGCTGATTGATAAGGCTCAATTGATGACGCTTACTGCTCCTGAAATGACGGCTATTATCGGTGGTATGCGAGTACTGAATACCAACTTTGACAGTTCAAGACACGGAGTATTTACCAAACGACCTGAAACATTGACCAACGATTTCTTTGTCAATTTACTTGATATGGGTACAACTTGGAAACCAGCTGCCAATTCAGAAGGAGTATTTGAAGGATATGACCGTAAAACAGGAACTTTAAAATGGACAGGAACTCGTGTTGATTTGATTTTTGGTTCCAATTCAGAACTCAGAGCTTTAGCTGAGGTATATGCCTGCGCTGATGGACAGGAAAAATTTGTAAACGATTTCGTTTCGGCATGGTATAAAGTAATGCAGTTAGATCGTTTTGACTTAGCATAAATAAAGTAATAATAAGAAAAAGGTGGTCTAAATCAGGCCACCTTTTTTACTTTATATTGTATTCAATTTACTGTTTTTATAACTGAAACTAAAATAAATGATGAGGCCTAACAATAACCAGCAGGTAAAGTAAATCCAATTCCAAATACTCAATTCGGCCATCATGTACAAACAACAAATCAATCCTAATAGTGGAATTAACGATAGATTTTGTTTCCAAGACCATACGGCAAATCCAATCAACGACAATAGGAAAATCCACATTGGAATTTTGTGTTTGAACAGTTTAAAACCACTTTCGTATTTCAAAGACTGATCAATAGGTAGGGAGTCAACTACCTTTTTGTAGGTTGTTTCATTTTCGTTTAAAGAACTCAACAAAGCTTCTAAATCGGTGGTTTCCGTAGTCGGATTTTGCGTGACTAAATAGTCATAAACCTGTTTGGCTTGTGTTTTATCGAGCGAAGTTACAATATCAGCCGGAGCGTTCACCTGTTTTTCATTGGTTAAAAAATCCATCGTTGCTTGCTTGTTGATCGTAAAAGCAATGGAAGCACCAACAACCAAGAGCAGCGGAAACACGTACTTCGAATTGATATAAGGCGTTTTAAATTTACCTCTCGGGATGTCTTTTTTGTTTTGTAAAATTAAAACTCCGGCACATACCAATACAAAAGCAAATAAAGTCCCTATACTGCACAAGTCGGTTACCATGGTTAAATTTAAAAACAAAGCGGGTATAGCCACCACAAAACCGGTAACTATGGTCGCATAGGAAGGAGTGTGGTATTTCGGATGCACTTTAGAAAATCGCTTGGGTAACAATCCGTCGCGACTCATGCTCATCCAGATGCGCGGTTGTCCCATCTGGAAAACCAACAACACGCTCGCCATGGCAACAACGGCACTTACCGCGATGATACCCGACATCCATTTTAAATTCAGTTTGTTGAACACAAATGCCAGAGGATCCCCCACATTCAAATCGGCATAATTTACCATCCCCGTTAACACCAAAGCAATCACGACGTACAAAATGGTACAGATAATGATGGCCCACATCATCCCTCGGGGTAAGTCGCGCTGAGGGTTTTTGCATTCTTCGGCTGTGGTGGATATCGCATCAAAACCAATATAAGCGAAGAATACTGCGGATACACCTTTTAAAATACCTCCAACACCATTTGGCGCAAACGGATTCCAATTGGCTGTATCAACATAAAATATTCCAACGGCTATGACTAACAGAATGATACACAACTTTACCACAACCATAAGATTACTTGCGTTTCGGGATTCTTTCATCCCTCGATAAACTAAATAAGTAATTACAATGATAATAAGCAACGCCGGTAAATCGGCCACGAGGTGGAAGTTTCCTATGGTAGGACAAGTTGTCCAGGCAGTGTAGGCGGCTTGTAAGCCTTCGGATAAATTGTCAAACGATTTCCCCCCTTGCATCAGGGCAGAGGCATCTTTAAAACCGTTCGAGGCGGTCAAATAATCCATTTGAACCCATTGAGGTAACGTTATTCCACCACTTTCAAGCAGTCCGGTAAAATAATCGCTCCAGGAAATGGCGACGGTAATGTTCCCGATAGCATATTCCATAATCAAAGCCCAGCCTATAATCCAAGCGATTAATTCTCCAAAAGCCACATAAGAATACGTGTAGGCACTGCCCGAAACAGGCACCATCGAAGCGAATTCGGCATAAGCAAAGGCAGCAAAACTACAGGCAATAGCGGTAAAAATGAACAAAAAAATTACGGCAGGTCCGCCATCGGCACTGGCTTTTCCTATAGTGCTGAAAATACCGGCTCCTATAATGGCGGCAATTCCGAAGGCGGTTAAGTCTCTGGCAGTTAAATGTTTTCCGAGTCCCTGATGTCCGTCAGCTTCATTTTTAGCTACTTGATTTAGAATATCCTGAACAGTTTTTTTTCGGAATAAATTGGAAAAATTCATAGTTTGATGGGTTTTGTACAAAGCTTTGAAACAAAAGGTTTGATTTCAACAAATATATAAAACTCTCTCAATGTTTTATTATAAAGGTATTTCAGCAATAATTATAAAATAGAACAAGACTATTAAAAAATAGTGAAATATGATGAAAATCATGTGTAAGACGGAGTAGATTTCTTAGTTTTGCGCCATCAAAAATATATAACATTTAAACCTTATACATTATGTCATTAGTAGGAAAGAAATTCCCAAGCATTACTGTGGATGCCATTTCATTCATGGGAGAGAATTTGAAAATTAACGTTTTAGAGGAAGCAACCAAAAACAACAAAAAGGTAATTTTATTTTGGTATCCGAAAGATTTTACATTTGTATGTCCAACGGAATTACATGCTTTTCAAGCGGCTTTGGAAGAATTTGAAAAAAGAAATACCATGGTAATCGGTGCTTCATGTGATACTAATGAAGTACACTTTGCCTGGTTGAATACTCCAAAAAATCAAGGAGGAATTGAAGGTGTAAAATACCCGCTTTTGGCAGATACTACCCGAAATCTTTCTGCGGCTTTGGATATTCTTGATGCCGAATGGGTTTATGATGCCGAATTGAACGATGAGATTTTAGAAGGATCAAACGTAACGTTCAGAGCTACTTATTTGATTGATGAAACCGGAAAAATATTCCACGAAAGCGTAAATGATATGCCGTTGGGAAGAAATGTAAACGAGTATTTACGACTAATTGATGCCTATACTCACGTACAGACCGTTGGTGAGGTTTGTCCGGCTAACTGGCAAAAGGGACAAGAAGCCATGCACGCTGACCGCAATAGTACAGCCGCATATTTAAGCCACAATTAATTATTGGTTAAAAATAAAAAGCCCCGTTTCGGGGCTTTTTTTATGGAGTAAAAACAGATTTGTAATTGGGCCAGTACCTATAAATCAGGAATAAATTACCTAAGAAAAGAGCAATAGCAATGGGCAGTGTTTCGGGAGTCATAAAATAATTAATCAGCAATATATTCAACGTAACCGGTAAAATAACGATATTGGCCAAGGTTACGTACTTTCCTGATACATATGACAAACCACACAATAATTCAACTGCCTTTGCCAGAGGCATTAAATAAACTGAAGCAATTAATCCAGTGTTAAATGCTTTAAAATTTCCTGTTGCTTCCGTTTCCGGAGTTAATTTTAAAAAGAAACAGACAGAAGCGAACAATAAAAACAAACCGATAAGAACTCTGATAATAGTAGTGCTGGTTTTCATCTTAGATAGTTTTAAAAGAATGCACTATCAAAGTTAATCAAAAAAATACCACGGCTTAAAAAACTGTGGTATTTATTTAACAATCAGCAGTTTATTTTTGTTTGCT
Organism: Flavobacterium silvisoli; assembly: GCF_004329815.1. Lineage (GTDB taxonomy): Bacteria > Bacteroidota > Bacteroidia > Flavobacteriales > Flavobacteriaceae > Flavobacterium > Flavobacterium silvisoli. The sequence goes on from NZ_SJPE01000004.1 coordinate 142,247, forward strand.
GTTCCGTTTTTGATAGGCTAAGTAGCCCAAAAATGCAATCAGTAGTATAGCCCATAGTTGTACCACAAAGGCGATAATACCCTCAAGCATAAACCAACCTGTTTTTAAGCTGTCCCAAATTTGTAAACCAATATGTGGTCGGTAAGCATTGATGCTTTTTTCATTGGCAATCAATTCATTTTTAATGGTTTCTTTTTGATACAGATATAACGTAACTGTGCTGAAATTAACCTGATCCTCCAACGAAAGATTTTTAAGTAGGGTATCGTCACTTTCCGTTGCTTTTTCTAATACCTTGTCTTCGGCTGTTGAAATTTCATTGAGTTTTTTACCTTTAGTATCAATCCCTTTTTCCAATCGTTTTTGGCTGTTGGTCATTCGTTTTTGGGCTAATTTATTCGAGAGCAATTGCAACGCTACGTCATCAGCTTTGATTAAACGGCTGTCGAGAAAATTAACTTCCTTGGTGATAGCAGTTAATACAGTATCCAACTGTGTATTCGGTACCCGCAATGTGATGGTGTTGTCAACCGTAAAGCGTGTCGTTTCGAGCGTACTGTCCTGACTGACTTGAGTTAACTTGTGCTCGCTGATGTTGCTTTTTAAGTCCGAAAATGTAATGAATCCGCCGTGTTTTTCAACAATTCTTTCAATGGCATAGGTTGATTTGGCAACGTTTTTCACTTTGAATTTTAAATCTGCTGTTCGAATAAACTTTCGTTCGAGTTCTTTCTTTTCAAGATTTTTAGTTGGATTGTTTTTCGCACTAACGGTGCTGTCGGCGGTGATGGCTGCTGATTCAGTTGCTGCTGTAGCTTCTGCATTGTAATCAGCTTGTTTGCAGGCAAAGACTAATCCGAATAGGAGTAATGCCAAACATAATTTTGATAAGTGTTTCATTTTCGTTCATTTTAAATAGTTAGTAATAGAGTTCCTGTCGATTATTGATCAATCAAAAGACAAAGTGTAGTTTTCTATCAATACTAAAATGAATTACTGGTTAAACCTTAATTGGAATCTTACTAAAAAGCGTGCCAAAATTTTGAATCCTTTGATTTTGCATCGGGAATAAATTTTGTCGTAATTTTGAATGCATTAAATACACACTTTGAGAACCTTATTATCCAAACAAATTGCTAATTCCAAAACGTTTAAAAATCAGTTGCTAGGCTGGTCAAAACAGTTTAGAGAAGTAATTTTTTTAGATTCAAATCAGTATCATCAGCGGTATTCAGACTATGACTGTGTTTTAGCTGTTGAAGCGTTTACCTCGATAAAAACAGATTACCACAACGCTTTTGAAGATTTAAAACAATACCAATCCCAAGCCAGAGACTGGCTGTTTGGGTATTTGTCGTATGATTTGAAAAATGATGTAGAGGATTTGCGTTCCAATAATTTTGACGGATTGCAGTTTGCAGATTTGTTTTTCTTTCAGCCCAAAAAGATATTTCTGATAAAAAACAATACCGTCGAAATTCAGTACCTGCGTTTGTGTGACGATGAAATGGAAGAGGATTTTAAAGCTATACTGAGCTATACTGAAACAGTTCATCATCAAGCTTCTCAGGCTATTCAGCAACGCATTTCAAAAGAAAATTATTTGGCAAAAGTAGCGAGGATGCTTGAGTATATTCATAGAGGGGATATTTATGAAGCCAATTTCTGCATGGAATTTTTTGCCGAAAATGTTACCATTAATCCGATTGAAATTTACAGTAAACTCAACAGTATTTCCAAACCTCCTTTTGCTGTTTTTTTTAAAAACAATGATCATTTTCTGCTTTCTGCATCGCCCGAACGGTATTTGAGGAAAGAAGGCACCAAAATCATTTCACAACCTATAAAAGGCACAGCCAAACGTTTTAATGACTCAGTTTTAGATGAAAAAGCCAAAGTTGATTTAGTTCAAAATCCGAAAGAACGCTCCGAAAACATTATGATTGTTGATTTGGTTCGCAATGATTTGTCGCGCACTGCTACAAAAGGTTCTGTTCAGGTAGAGGAATTGTGTGGTATTTATTCGTTTGAACAAGTGCATCAAATGATATCCACCATAGTTTCCGAAGTTGATACTGCAACTCCTGTTGTTGATATTTTAAGAACTACATTTCCTATGGGAAGCATGACGGGAGCGCCCAAAATTTCAGCCATGAAAATCATCGAAGAATTGGAAGAAACCAAACGTAGTTTGTACAGCGGTGCTGTTGGATATTTCACCCCTAATGGAGATTTCGATTTTAATGTGGTCATTCGCAGTATTTTGTATAATGCCCAAAACAGATATTTATCATTTTCAGTGGGAAGCGCCATTACTTCTCAGGCAGTTCCCGAACAGGAGTACGAAGAGTGTTTGTTAAAAGCGAAAGCCATGTTTGAAGTATTAAAATAGAAATAATTACTATTTTTGAACATGCTGCAACAATTTGAAAATCATATTCGTAAAAACTTTCCTTTTTTAAAAGAAAAACGGTTACTCGTTACCGTTAGCGGAGGTATTGACAGTATGGTTTTGTTGTATTTATGTCATCAGTTGCAGCTGAATTTTGCCGCTGCTCATTGTAATTTTCAATTACGCGGGGATGAAAGCGATGGAGATGAACAGTTTGTGAGAACGCTTTGTCAGGAATTGCACATTCCTGTTTTTGTCGAAAAGTTTGTTACCGAAGCCTTTGCCGCTCAACATAAATTATCCATTCAGGTTGTAGCCCGAAAACTGCGTTACGACTGGTTTGAAACCATTTTGCAAAACCACGATTACGATTACATTCTGACCGCTCATCATTTAGATGATAGTCTGGAAACATTTTTAATCAATTTCACCCGCGGAACCGGACTTGACGGTTTGACCGGAATTCCTGAGCAAAATGATAAAATCATCCGGCCTCTGTTGATTTTTTCAAGAGAAGAAATTATAACTTTTGCCAAAGAAAACAAAGTGCCTTGGCGAGAAGACAGTAGTAATGCAACGGATAAATACCTACGCAACAAACTTCGTCACCAAATCATTCCTGCTTTAAAAGAGCTTAATTCGGGACTGTTACAGTCTTTTGAAAAAACAACCGAACATTTGAAACAAGCGCAATCATTGGTAGATGATGCATCGCTAATAGTATTTCAAAATATAGTTGAAGAAGCCGATAATCAGTTAAAAATAAACATTCAGGAGTTGATTCGCTATAAAAATCACAACGCATATATATACCAATGGCTCAAACCAATGGGGTTTACTGATTGGACGGCAGTTTATGATTTAATTGATGCGCAATCAGGCAAACAGGTTTTTTCGGATACACATGTTGTCTTGAAAGACAGAAATCATTTGATAGTTTATCCAATACAACAAGTTGAAGAAACCGTTTATTTGATTAAGCAAAACCAAGCAGACGTTAAAGTTCCCTTAAAAATGACCTTTTGTAAGGCAGAGGCTGTTTCGGTTCAAACAACTAATACTATCTTTGTAGACGAAGCCAAACTTCAGTTTCCGTTGCAAGTCAGAAAATGGCAGGAAGGCGATGTCTTTTATCCGCTGGGTATGAACGGAAAAAAGAAAGTCAGTAAGTTTTTTAAAGATGAAAAAACAGCTTTACCTGATAAATTAAATACTTGGCTTTTATGTTCAGAGAATCAAATCGTTTGGATTATAGGAAAAAGAGCTGATGATCGGTTTAAAATAACAAATCAAACCACTAGTATATTACAAATACAACTACAAGAATGAATAGATTAATAGCCACGCTTTTACTTCTTTTGGCTTTTGCCAATACCAATGCACAAATCGTAAAACCTGTTAAATGGACTTCTAAAGTAGAAAAGATTTCGGATGCCGAATTCAATTTAATCATGAACGGTAAAATTGATCCCGAATGGCATGTATATTCTCAGTATACGCCTGAAAACGGTCCGCTGCCGGCTGAGTTTAAATTTGAAAATGCCAAAGACAATTATGAACTGGTGGGCAAAGTAAAGGAATCACCTTATAAAAAACAGTTCAATGATATTTTCGGAGTAGACGAATACTACTTTGAAAAGCAAGTTACATTTACTCAGAGAGTTAAAATTTTGAATCCGAAATTAACTTCAATCAAAGCCAAAATAGATTATCAGGTTTGTAAGGACGCTTGTATAAATGACAACAAAGATTTCGTTTTTGAAATCCCGACAGCTGCTTCGGCTGAAACAGTGGCAGCAGTTGATACCCTGAAAACTACTGATAGTGATACTCTGACAGCAACTGCAAAAGAGCAAGCTAAAACTACTGCGGAAACACCAAAACATGAGGAAGAAAGAGGATTGTGGACTATTTTCTTTTTGGCCTTTTTGGGTGGTTTTGCCGCGTTGTTAACACCGTGTGTTTTCCCAATGATTCCTATGACCGTCAGTTTTTTTACCAAGCAAAGTAAAAACCCGGGACAAGGGAAACGCAACGCCATTTTATACGGAATTTCAATCATTGCAATATATGTAGTACTAGGACTGGCCATTACCGGTGTTTTTGGTGCCGATGCTTTGAATGCTTTGTCAACCAATGCCTGGTTTAATGTATTCTTCTTTATACTATTGGTAGTTTTTGCGGCCTCTTTTTTGGGAGCTTTCGAAATCATGCTGCCTAATTCCTGGGCTAATAAAGTGGATAGACAAGCAGACAGAGGAGGGGTAATAGGTATTTTATTTATGGCCTTGGCTTTGGCTATTGTATCATTTTCATGTACCGGCCCTATAGTGGGAACACTTTTAGTAGAATCAGCTTCTAAAGGGGGAATAGCTCCTATTGTTGGGATGCTCGGTTTTTCTTCGGCCTTGGCTTTACCGTTTATGTTGTTTGCCATGTTCCCGAGCTGGTTGCAATCATTGCCCAAATCAGGAGGCTGGTTGAATACGGTAAAAGTATCATTAGGATTTTTAGAGTTGGCCTTAGCCTTTAAATTTTTATCCAATGCCGATTTGGTATTACAGTTGCATTTGTTGGAAAGAGAAGTGTTTTTAGCCATTTGGATTGCAATATTCGGAACTTGGGCTTTGTATCTTTTGGGTAAAATTATGACTCCTCACGATAGTCCGATTCAACATCTTTCTGTAGGAAGATTATCTCTGGGAATGTTGGTGCTGGCCTTTACAGTTTATATGATTCCGGGACTTTTCGGTGCGCCGTTAAAATTAATCAGTGCTTTTCCACCACCGCAAACTTACAGCGAAAGCCCTACAGGCTTTTTTGGCAGTTCGGCTACAGTTTCCAATAATGATTTGCCCGAAGGAGCAAAGTGGGGCGAGCACGGTATAATGACTTTTAATGATTATGATAAAGGATTGGCCTACGCCAAAAAAGTAAATAAGCCGGTAATGCTCGATTTTACCGGATTCGCCTGCGTAAATTGCAGAAAAATGGAGATCAATGTATGGTCAGACGAACAAGTTTTGAAGGTTTTGAAAAATGATGTTGTATTGATTTCGTTATATGTAGACGACAAGAGAGATTTACCAAAAGAGGAGCAAACCGTTTCGAAAACTACCGGAAACGAAATTGTAACAATAGGAGATAAATGGACCGATTTTATCATAACTAAATACAAAACCAACACTCAGCCTTTTTATGTGTTAATAGATTTGGAAGAGCAAAAACTCAATGAGCCAATCAGTTATACACCTAACGCAAAAGAATATTTAACTTGGTTAAAAGAGGGAGTAGCCAAGTTTAAATAAATTTTATTTTATTTTCAATATATTCATGTTTAGTTTAGCCTTTTGATTGTTTTTCATATAAGATTTTATCATATTTGTGTACCAATTATTAAAATCTAAACTATTATGAAAAAAATTACTTTAAGGCGAGGCCACAATTTAGCTCTGCTGTTCTTTTTATTAATGTACTCCTTCAGTAGCGCGCAGTGTATCAGAACAGCAGCATTTGGCTCTGCTGTGTCTAACAATTCAGGGGTGGCTCAAACCATTACAACCTGTGCTTATGCAACAGAATATTCTACAGTGACCGGTTTGTTGGTTGGTAGTAATTATTTGTTTTCCGAGCAATCCGGTTCAACAGGAGGGCAGGGAACCCATTTATTTCTAACGGTAACAGATTTATCGAATAACGTTATTGCTTTTGGAACCTCACCACTTACGATTGACGCCATTAACACTGATTCTGTCAGATTGCACTACGCTGACGATTCGTCTTGTGCCGGTGGGAATACTTGTCGTAATTCTCAGGTGAAGTACTTAGCCAGTTGTCAGGCACCTACTGCTGTTGTAGCTTCTAATATAACTACAACTTCAGCAACGATTTCGTGGACTGCTTCAGGAACTCCTCCCGCTAACGGATATGAGTATTATTATGCCACAGTAAATACAGCACCTACTGCTTCCACAACTCCCATGGGAAGTGTTGGTGCCGATGTACTTACGGTTGATTTAGCCGACTTGGCCATTGGAACAAATTATTATATTTGGGTTCGTTCTGTTTGTAGTGATACCGACACATCGCTTTGGAGTACGATAGCTAATTTTTCAACGGCATGTGACCCGGTAACTGATTTTACCGAAAACTTTGATGCAGCTGTGGCTTTTCCGGCTTGTTGGGCTAAAGTAGGACCTCTGGGTTCTTCTTATGTTCAGGCATCTGCTACGACAACTTCAACACCAAACAATTTATATATTTATAGTACTAGTTCTGCAAGTCAGGCAGTAGTAGCCATGAGACCGGTATCTAATGCCGGTGACGGAACACACAGATTGCGTTTCAGAGCCAGAGGTAATTTCACCGCCGGTGACACGGTTCAAGTTGGTTATTTGACCAATCCTTCAGATGCGACTACCTTTGTTTCTTTACAAGAATTCACCACAACATCTACTTCAGTATACGATTCATTTACAGCTGTACTGGGAACAGCACCGGGAGCTAATCAAGTATTAGCGTTTAGACACAAAGGAACTTTAGGATATAGTATATTAATTGATGATGTGGTTTGGGAAGCTCTGCCGTCATGTATTGAGCCTACGGCTCTGACAGTGACTAACGTAACGGAGTCATCAGCAACCATTGCTTGGACTGCTTCAGTTACACCTCCAGCGAATGGTTATGAATATTTTTATTCTACATCAAATACTGCTCCAACGGCTGCAACTGCGGCTATGGGCTCTGTTGGTGCTAACGTCCTTTCTGCAGATTTAACAGATTTAGCAGCTTCAACAGTATATTATTTTTGGGTAAGATCGGTATGTTCTTCTTCTGATAGCAGCGTTTGGAGTATAAGAGGTACATTTACGACTCCATGTCCGGCTTCAACTGTGCCATACAGCCAGGATTTTGAATCTGCGGTTGTTCCGGCCATTCCGTCGTGTACTACCATTCAAAATGCAGGTAATGGTAATAACTGGACTGTAGCGAGCAATCCGGGTTATGGTTTTACTTCTAAAACATTACGCTATGCTTGGAATACCACTAACGCGGCAAACGCATGGTTCTATACTAACGGTATTCAATTAAATGCCGGTACCAGTTACACCATTTCATACCGATATGGTAATAATAGTACAACTTATGTAGAAAAATTAAAAGTTTCGTATGGTACTTCTCCGGTTAACACGGCTATGACAACCCTAGTTGATCATCCTTCAATTACCGGTGGTACAACAACTTCAACGGCTTTACAAGGATTAGTAGAATTTACTCCGAATACCTCAGGAATATACTATTTCGGATTTAATGCTTATTCAGACGCCGATCAATTTTATTTACTTGTTGATGATATCAGTGTTGTTGAAACATTAGCAACTCCTGATTTTGAATCGAATAAATTTACATTTTATCCAAATCCTGTGAAAGATGTATTAAACATCGGATACAGCAAAACAATTGCCAAAGTTGCTTTGTTTAACATTGTAGGTCAGGAAGTATTGGCCAAAACAATCAATGCAGATCAATCACAAGTTGATATGTCTAACCTGCCAAAAGGTACTTACTTGGTAAAAGTAACCGCCGAAAACGGAGCAGTTAAGACCATCAAAGTGATTAAAGAATAAGGGTATTGCCCATTATCAAAAAGTCCCGAGCAATCGGGACTTTTTTATTTATTCTGTTTTCTAAATCAGGAATTCAGAGTGTAAGTTACGCTTATAGCGGTATTCAACAATTGAGAAATAGGACAGTTTTGTTCAGCATCTTTTACTAATTCGGCAAATTGACTTTCAGTGATGCCGTCTACTTCAGCTGTTAGTTGCAGCTTGGAAGCTACGATTTTACCATCCTCAAAAAGTATATCACAACTCGTTTTTAATTTGGTTGCAGCAAAGCCGGCAGCCTGCAGATTGAAAGCCAATTTCATGGTAAAACATCCTGAATGCGCGGCCGCTATCAGTTCCTCGGGATTGGTGCCGATTCCATTTTCAAATCGGGAACCAAATGAATACTGCGTTTGATTTAAAACGGTGCTTTGTGTAGTTAAATGACCTTTGCCTTCTTTTCCGGTGCCGTTCCAAACGGCTGTTGCATTTCTTATCATACCTAAATTTTTTAATGAATCCTAAAGTTATGAAAAATGACTAAGAAAGAGGTCAATCTACTGTTAAATGTTTTTTAGGAAATATGAAGCAGTACTTTTAGTTATACTTGTTTGGTTTTGCGTTTCAATATCCAGGCACAAATTATTGGAACCAACAATCCCACCGGAAGCAAGGCCTCGGCATAGGTGAGTAGTATGACCATGATCGGGCTTTTATAAAGCTCTTTGTACTGCATCAATTCAGCGGTTTTAGCTTTTATTTCTGCTGCAGTCATGGTAGTTGTATCTAATTTTTTTAAAGCACTGGCTATATATTTGTCCATAAAATCAGGAAAAAAGCAATAGTACTCAATCAGCCAAACTCCAACGTAAATGGTAGAGGCAATGAATGTAATCATCAACCCGATTGATAATGCTTTTCCGAAAGAAATAATGCCTTCATTCTGTCGGTCGCGATAATTTTTGATGCCTACATAACAGAGTGAAAAGGCTATAATCATTCCGGCATAACCCAACAACATTCCGGCATCAAAATTGGGATTATTGCTGAATAAATACACGCCAAAAAGCATAAAAGCGGCTACAATTCCTCCGGCCATAAGACCATAAGTAAGTACAATTTTTTTCATTTCATTTAGATTTAAAATTTGACGACAAAGGTTGGTTATCGATACGAAGAACAAGTCATCCTTTAGGGTGATTTTGTTGGTAATCATCCTAAAGTACCAGGCAGAAGGTGTAATTTTTTTGCGGTTTCAATAGCTTGTGTTCGGCGCTTTGCTTCCAGTTTTTCAAACAAGTTAGCGCTGTGAGTTTTAACGGTGTTGAGTGAAACAAATAATTTCTCTGCAATCTCTTTATTACTCATACCCTGAGCCATTAGAGTAAGGACTTCTAATTCTCGCTTGCTGATTTTTCGTTCGGCTAATTCTTTTTCATTTAATACAAATTCGGATTCAGGGATGCGTATTTCTTTTTCAACCACCACAGTATTAATTTTTGGCTCTGTTAGTTTTCCGGCCAGCCAAATGCCAAAGAGTAAAAACAGAACGGCGATTAAACCAATATAAATATCATATTGATTTTGCAACAGGACAAACTTAAACTCCAACCAGCGTACAAGCAGTAATAGGATTGCCATAGCTGCCGAATAGGTGATAAGTTCTCTGTAGCGTTTTAATCTTTTCACGGATTTTTACAAAAGTTTATTTGTGTAAAATTGGCAGGTATTCTTTCCACGGGCCTACCTCATCAGCATACTGTTTGGCCATAACTCTTGCAATTTGTGCCAAATGTCCTAAATCGTGTGCTACCCATGTAGCCAGCAATTGTTTGAGGGTAACTTGGCCAAAAGCAGGATGAATACCTTTTAGGGCCAAAGTTTCCTTGTCAATAGGTTTGGATAAAAGAATCATCAGATTCTGTTGCCGTAAATCTCGAAACTCATTAAGTAATTGTTCTAAATTTTTTCCTTTGCTTTCCTCAAATTGCGCGAATCGGTCAAACGGTTTGAATTCTTTATCATTTCCGTTGTCCAGTATGATCTCTATTCTTTGTATCCAATCGGTCTTTTCGCCATGAATTAAATGTCCTATAACATCAAAAGGGCTCCAGGTTTCTTCACCTTCATTTTGATAAATCCATTCATCGCTCAAACCCGTCAAAAGTGTAGCTAGTACTTCGGGAGTTCGGGTGAGAATTTCTATTGCTTTTTCTAAATCAAATGGCATAACGGTACAAATTAGTATATCAAAAATACAAATAAATAATTGTTTGGGTTAAGAGTTATACTCGCGGCGCAGTAAACTATAAACCACTGAATCTTCCATGCAATTTTTATTGAAATAATGCTCGCGCAAAATACCTTCCTGAGTGAAACCAAATTTTTTGACCAAGTTTAAGGAGGCTTTATTTTCCTTGCCAATGAAAGCTTCAATCCGATTTAGGTTCATTTGGTTAAAACCATAATCTAAGATAACTTTTGTAGCTTCGCTCATCAAACCTTTTTGTTTGTAGCTGTCGTCAAATAAACCGTAGCCTATTTCAGCGCGCTTGTGATCTAAGTACCAAGTGTGATACCCACACCAGCCAATAATTTGTTGGTTGGTTTTATCTAAAATCTGAAAATAGCAAAACGACTTGTTGAAGGTAGACAACCCTTTGCGGTGTTTTTCCTTTTCTTTAGATAATGCTTCTTCATTGGGAGCACCTATGAATTCCATCAAATCTTCGTCAGAAAAGTGATTGTAGACGTAATCAAAAATTTCAGGTGTCAGTTTGCGCAGCAAAAGACGTTCTGTACTTAGTGTTTCAAATGGTGACATGGTTTATAAAAAGATTGTTTGATATTGGTTTCGTTTCGGCTGCCTGTCTGATTTGTATCGTTTGCAATTTCACTGAAAAGATAACACAACAAGTATAAATAAAAAGAATAACAATTTGAAAAAACGCAGCGATATAATTGTAGTTTTGCATCACTTTTTAAGCAATTCTATACATGAAAATATTATATACTTACATTAAAGAACACAAAGCATTATTGTTTTTAGCGTTGTTTTTAGCAGCCGTTAACCAGTGTTTTTCATTGAGTGATTCTATCATTATTGGTAAATTATTAAACCAATGTGGTGTTGGTGTGGCTAATTTTAATCACAACCAACCCATGTTTATAAAAGCGGTTTTAGGCTGGTTAGGACTGTCGTTGGGAGCCGCCATGATGTCGCGTATAGCCAAAAACTTTCAGGATTATTTTACCAACATTATCATTCAGCGTACCGGAGCCCGCATGTATACCGACGGGATTCAGAAAGCACTGCAATTGCCGTATCAGGATTTTGAAGACCAACGCAGTGGAGAAACATTGGGCAAATTGCAAAAAGTAAAAATCGATTGCGAAAAGTTTATCACACTATCAATTTCCATGATTTTTCAAACGTTAATTGGTATCGTTTTTGTCGTGGTATACGCCATTAATATCCACTGGTTGTTGGGGCCTATTTTCCTGGCCACCGTTCCTGTGATTGCTTTTATCAGTTCCTTTTTGGGGAAAAGAATAAAGAAAGTTTCCCGTGAAATACTAGGCGAAACCACGGCTTTGGCCGGAGCGACTACCGAGTCACTACGTAACATTGAATTGGTGAAAAGCCTTGGTTTGACCGAGCAGGAAGTCAACAGGTTGAACAGTACTACAATCAAAATTTTAGGATTAGAATTAAAGAAAGTACGGTTCATCCGCTCGCTGAGTTTTGTACAAGGAACAACGGTGCATTTCATGCGAACCAGTCTGGTTTTTGCACTGTACATGTTCATTTTTAACGGTATTATTAAACCGGGTGATTTGATTACCCTGATGTTCTTCTCGTTCTTTTTGTTCAATCCGCTGCAGGAATTGGGAAATGTTATTGCTACTTATAACGAAACCAAAGCCTCAATGGATAATTTCGCCGCGTTGATGAATGCCAAAAGCGAAGAAAAACCGTTGCATCCGCAAACCATCGGACCGATACACAGTTTGAAGTTTTCACATATTTCGTTTAAGCACCAAACGGCCAGTTCTTACGCGGTGAAAAACATTTCTTTTGAAGCCAAAGCCGGCGAAACCATTGCCTTTGTTGGACCATCCGGAAGTGGTAAAACGACTTTGGTCAAAATGCTGGTGGGACTTTATACGCCTGAGGAAGGGACTATTTTTTATAACGAAAAGAACGCCAAGGAAATTGATTTGACCGAGTTGCGCCAACAATTGGGCTTTGTGACTCAGGATGCGCAATTGTTTTCGGGAACGATTAAAGATAATTTATTGTTTGTAAAACCATCGGCTACCGATGAAGAATTACAAGATGTGTTGCAAAAAGCTGCCTGTCAAAACCTATTGGCTCGTGCCGAAAACGGCATCAATACCACCATAGGCGAGGGGGGAATCAAGGTTTCGGGAGGCGAAAAACAACGTCTTTCGATAGCCCGTGCTTTGTTGCGCAATCCAAGGTTGTTGTTGTTTGATGAAGCGACTTCGGCACTGGATTCGATTACAGAAGAGGAAATTACCAAAACCATTCGCAGTATTTCGTCTAAGCAGGATCAAATCACGGTCTTAATCGCTCATCGCCTGTCAACCATCATGCATGCCGATAAGATATTTGTTCTGGAACAAGGACAAATTATAGAGCAAGGTAAGCATCAGGATTTATTAGACGAAAAAGGATTATATTATGCTATGTGGCGTCAACAAATAGGTGAGCGAGCACATGCTCAGGGAGCTAACGTTTAAAGACATAGTAAGCTATCAGTAATCTAAGCTATCAGTAATGTTAGTGGCTAGGTAACTATTAACTCAATGCAGAATTTTTAATGTTTAGTAGGTTTGAGTTTGTCATGGTTATGCACTTTGACAGGTTCAGTATGACAGCAATATTATTCTTTGATGAATTTTTTATGCCTTTTTTGATTATTTGTGGATACTTCAATTAAGTAAACGCCTTTTGATAGACTTTCTACATTAATTTCATTACAGTTTTGAGTTTGGATTAGGATTGCTTTCCCTGTAGAATCAAATACAGTTATTTGATCAATGTTGGTGTCAGTTTTTAGATGAATAACATTTTTGGATGGGTTAGGAAATAGTTGTAACTCATTGTTGTCTTTTGCCGAAAAGGAGTCATTAGATAAAGTTGTAAGATAGTTGAGTATATCAGAAGAACATTCTGTCGATCCAACAGCTGCCCAGAGGCTGACATCGGTTGATGAACAAATTGACCGAACGAAAAAAGCATAGCAGCCAGAACTTTGAGGTAAATTGGTTAATAGGAGAGGATTGTTTGCTGCATAAGAAACCCAGATAGTAGAAGGTAAAGATGATGTAACATCAAAATTGGGTATGACTGCTACATCCCATGATGTTGCATTACCGCTTTCTACCCAAGACAATTCAGCAGTAGTTATCAGAGCAATATTATCTATTACAGTAAGATTTGAAGGTGCCTGGCATTGTGTATTGCCTATGAAATTGGCAAGTAAAATGATTGAAAGTATTGTTTTTTTCACTTGTATTGATGTTAATATTCTTTTTTTTCAAAGTTAGTACTTTGGTATTGGATGGTGTTGGTTTTTGGTTTTATTTAGTTGACTGTGAGAAGAGTAACAAGGTAAACTGGTTTTTGTATGAAACCCTTGTCGCCAGCAGACTATTACTCTTTTCTTTTCCTATTTGTGGGTAGACAAATTATAGTAAGTCTATCCAAATTATTAGATACTTCTTGATCATTTAAAATTTATTAGAATAGATAAAGGCTATTCTTTAATGAATTTAAAAATCTCATTATTACCTTCAAAAAAAATATTTAAAAAATAAATTCCTTTAGTAAGCTGGTCTATATTTATTTGATCAGAGTCTGATTTATTGGTAAGAATTGTTTTCCCATCAATTCCCTGTATCATTAATTTATCTATCGAATGGTTGAAATCGTTTTTTATAAAAAGCTTTTCCGAAGCTGGGTTTGGATATACTGTAAAATTGTTTTTTTGATTTCCTTCAGTGATGCCTAGAGCAGTCTCTTGCAAACGAATCATAGTGAGGCTTCCACCATATCCGGCAAGAAAAATTTTCCCATCATTGTGTATATAAATTGCATTGGCAAACGATTTTGCATTCGGAGCATAGTTATAAGTATATTGTCCCATAGAATTAAACGTAAGATCTAGACTGTCATCACTATTGAGTCGTTGTACCCGAAATGCTTCAACATTGCAATAGGCACAAGTACCATCAGCTATGTATAGTTTTCCGTTGTATTCACTAAAATAAGCATCTCTACCTGTACTGATGTTTCCCATAACTTGGGTAGTTGAAGCCAAAAGGTTATAGGATTTTACATAACCAGAAACATTTCCTGCTCCTCCTATGGTATAAGATAAATATAATTTAGTGCCAAAAACATAGGTATTAACTAAACTTGGCGTAATTAAGTCAGTGGGTTTGCTAATATTTAGTATGCCATTGGTGCCAAATGAGTTAATGTTGTTACCATTAAAGTCAATGTTAACAATCCTCGAAGAAAAATCTGGATAGCCTCCTTTACCTGCTAGTAGTAAACCTCCTTGATAGTCAAAAATTTTGAATCCTTGTCCGTAACCGTAATTTATGCTTCCCATGATGCCAAAAGTGGTATCCAATAGTTGTGAAGAGGTAATTCGGCATAGAACATAATAGCTTTCCGTTGTAGAACCAATGTAAGCAGTTCCAATGGCATAAATCGTTTGATCGGAATTAACTCTTATATCATTAAAAAAGTCACCTCCAGAGGAACTTTCTGAATCACCAATATGAAATGTAGCTATACCACCCGTACCAAAACTAGTGTCAAATGCTCCGTTTGCCGATGCTTTAGCCAAAAAAGCACTATCTAAGCCCGAAGTATGCACTCCCCCAAAAAAGTATATGAATTGATCTACCAGTTTAGCACCATAAATCGTATGTGTTGTAGGTAAAATTAGTGAACCATTGTTTCCAAAAGTAAGATCTTTAGACCCATCATAATTATAACATACCAAAGTACGATCCATTGCTATAATGTATTTATTATTTGAGTACAGTATTGTTTTTTTATGGTATTGGTAACTTTCAGATATAATGTTTTCATATTTTACTCCTCCTGTTGCAAAAGTTGGGTCTAATGCATAATTCTGAGCATAGCAGTTGAAATAGAATATCATTGTTATTATTAGAAAGATTTTCTTCATTTTATTTTTTCATAAAGTTAGGTATTTATTTAAAATAATAACACAAATTTTAAGAACGATGTATAGAGGTGCTATCGTTTATAAGGTTTTCGAAAGGCGGTTTCAAATTTTTAGCTCTTTGCTTTCTGCGGTCTATCATCTCTCCGTCTATTATCTATCATCTAAAAAGAGCCCCAACAGCACAACACCGTCAGGGCCTTATCACCAAAGCTATAAATAGCTATGCTTTACTTACTTCATCACTACTACTTTAAACGTATGACTGATATTACTGCCGCTTACTTTTAGCAAATACAGTCCGTTGTCTATTGCCAGTGCACTCAACGGGCACGATAGGATATGTGGCCCCGCAGCCAAAGTACCTTTATGTATTGTAGTGATGGCTTTACCACTAAGGTCAAAGAGGGTTACAGTTATTGGACTAGTCTCCTCAAGGTAAAAAGACAATACAGTATCTTGGGTAATAGGATTGGGACTCAATATACCCGCACCGCTGACATCATTGTGCGAAATCACCGCCATGTTTATGGGGGTTACCTGCATATTGTCGGCCATAAAAATCACACCATAATCCTGACAGGTAGGCGGGTGGCTGGCATAATGTACAATGACATTGTTAAATCCGGCCGGAAAACTGCAACTCAACGTACCCGTTGGCCAAGTTCCCGGGTTAAGTACCGTTGCCGTATTGGTACCAACCCAATTGGTATCCATATAAGCCGTAACCCGCATAGTGGCCGAGTCATCACAGCCTAATTCCTGCGGAGAATACATGATAGAAAAATCACTCAGGGTTTGATTAAAACTAATCAGCAGGTCGGCAGCAAAAACACTATTGGGATAAATACAAAGTCCGTCAAAACCGACTGGAGTAAATCCTAACACATTAGCTTGTTGAATTGAAAATCCCGAGCCTGTGGCAGACAAATAAGCCGTAATACCGTTCTCGGTCAGGGTTACAGGAAGTGAGGTTTGCACCGGTGCCGTGTTAAAATCAAACAATACCGCCTGCGCATACAACGAACCGGAGGATATCAATCCAACCATAAAAAACAGCAGCATAGGAACTGCGGTTACACCTCTAATAAAAGTAATTGTTGTTCTCATAACAATGCGTTTTAATGATGAAAATAAAAAGTTATGCACTGATAAATTTAATAAAAACAACAGTAAAAAAACATGATATTAATCATCTTAAAAGCTTTATTTTGAGTGATAAAGATTGTGTTACTGCAGTACTCCAACTGTTTCTTTTAGATAACAGACGAAGAGATAATAGATAATAGACTGAAAATAATATTTTGATGTTGCTGTCCATCATCCATCCGTCTATCATCTATTATCTGAAAAAAAAGCCCCAACAGCACAATGCCGTCAGGGCTTTTTCAATCAAACTAAAAAACCAAATTCTTATTCTGTAGTTACTTCTTCGCTTTGATTCCTAAACACCAGCTGCCCATCGAAACAGTCGAGCAGGATGATGCTGTCGGTAGTTATTTTGCCGGCCAGAATCTCTTTCGAGAGTTGGTTCAGTACTTCGCGTTGTATGATTCGTTTTACCGGACGGGCTCCGTACTGAGGGTCATAGCCTTTGTCGGCCAGGTACTCAATAGCCTCGGGAGTGGCATCCATAGTAATGTTTTGCTGTGCCAGCATTTTGGTAACACTTTTCAACTGCAGTCCAACA
Source organism: Flavobacterium silvisoli (assembly GCF_004329815.1). Classification (GTDB taxonomy): domain Bacteria; phylum Bacteroidota; class Bacteroidia; order Flavobacteriales; family Flavobacteriaceae; genus Flavobacterium; species Flavobacterium silvisoli. Next base: position 159,167 of record NZ_SJPE01000004.1, read on the forward strand.
ATTTGTTTGATGTTGGCCGAAGTCAGCGGCGTAAACATCACGATTTCATCAATACGATTAATGAATTCAGGACGTACCGTTTGTTTGAGCAAGCCCAGTACTTCAACCTTAGCCGACTCGGTAGCGGCTTCGAGACTTCCCTTTAAGTTTTCAAACTTCTCTTGTATAATATGGCTTCCTATGTTAGAAGTCATGATGATAATCGTATTTTTAAAATCGGCTACACGACCTTTGTTATCCGTCAATCGGCCTTCGTCAAGTACTTGCAGCAAGATGTTAAAGGTATCGGGGTGCGCTTTCTCAATCTCATCAAGCAATACGACCGAATACGGTTTGCGTCTGACGGCTTCGGTTAGTTGTCCGCCTTCGTCATAACCTACATAACCAGGAGGCGCACCTACCAATCGGCTCACGCTGTGACGCTCCTGATACTCACTCATATCAATGCGAGTCATGGCGTTTTCATCGTCAAAGAGGTATTCGGCGAGAGCTTTAGCCAACTCGGTTTTACCCACCCCGGTAGTACCTAAGAAAAGGAAAGAACCAATAGGTTTCTTCATGTCCTGCAAACCGGCACGGCTACGACGCACAGCATCACTCACGGCTTCTATAGCTTCTTCCTGGCCTACCACGCGGTGGTGAAGAGCATCCTCAAGGTGCAACAGTTTTTCGCGTTCGCCCTGCAGCATTTTCATTACCGGTATGCCGGTCCATTTGGCTACGACTTCGGCTATGTCTTCGCGGGTTACTTCTTCTTTTATAAGAGAAGAACCCGACTGGTTTTCAATCAGTTGCTTCTGTAACACTTCTAAACGTTCCTGAGCTTCTTTGCTTTTACCGTATCTGATTTCGGCTACTTTACCATAATCACCGTCGCGTTCGGCACGTTCGGCTTCAATTTTAAAGTCTTCTAACTCTTGTTTGACCGCTTGTATGTTATCAACTACATCTTTCTCTGATTTCCATTTGGCAAAAATCTCATTGCGTTCCTCTTTCAGGTTGGCGAGGTCTAAGCCCAGACTTTTGAGTTTGGTTTCGTCGTTTTCGCGTTTGATAGCTTCAATTTCGATTTCGAGCTGCATGATTTTTCTATCCAAAACATCGAGTTCCTCGGGTTTGGAGTTGATTTCCATACGCAGTTTTGAAGCCGCTTCGTCCATCAGGTCAATAGCCTTATCGGGCAGAAAACGGTTGGTAATGTAGCGTTGCGACAACTCCACAGCAGCAATAATAGCATCGTCTTTGATGCGTACCTTGTGATGGGTTTCGTATTTCTCTTTGATACCGCGCAGAATAGAGATGGCACTTTCGGTATCGGGCTCATCGACCATTACTTTTTGAAAACGACGCTCGAGGGCTTTGTCTTTCTCGAAGTATTTTTGGTATTCGTCAAGCGTGGTTGCACCAATGGCTCTCAGCTCACCACGAGCTAAAGCAGGTTTCAGTATGTTAGCGGCATCCATCGCGCCTTCGCCACCGCCGGCACCAACAAGAGTGTGAATTTCATCAATAAACAGGACGATATCGCCTTCGGCAGAAGTTACTTCTTTTACCACCGATTTTAATCGTTCTTCAAACTCTCCTTTGTATTTGGCTCCTGCAATGAGCGCGCCCATATCCAACGAATAGACGATTTTGTCTTTCAGGTTTTCGGGTACGTCGCCGTCAACAATACGATGGGCGAGGCCTTCGGCAATGGCGGTTTTACCAACACCGGGTTCACCCACCAGCATAGGGTTGTTTTTGGTGCGGCGGGTAAGGATTTGCAACACGCGTCTAATCTCCTCATCGCGACCAATGACCGGATCGAGTTTGCCGGTTTTGGCCAGTTCGTTTAAGTTCTTAGCATATTTGTTGAGCGCATTATAAGTTTCCTCAGCCGAGGCCGAAGTTACCCTTTCGCCTTTGCGTATTTCGGCTATGGCCGCTTCCATACCCTTTTCGGTTACGCTTTGATCTTTCAGGATTTGAGCTACCTTGCTTTTAGACTTGAGTACAGCCAGTAATAAATGTTCGATTGAAATGTATTCGTCTTTCATTTTTTTGGCAATATGCTCTGCTTCGTTCAGCGTAGCATTGGTTTCCCGCGAAAGCATGATGTTAGCTCCCGATACTTTTGGGAAACTTTGAAGCATACTGTCGAGTACTTTTTTAAATAAATCAACATTTACGTTGAGTTTTTTCAGGATGAAAGGCGTTACATTTTCATCTACTTCGAGTATTCCTTTTACAAGGTGTTCGTTCTCGATTTGCTGATGGCCTAATGCTTGGGCAATGCTTTGTGCCTGTTGTATAGCTTCCTGAGATTTAATGGTTAAATTGTTTATGTTCATTTTTTTTTAAATTGTGAGTTGTGAGTTATCTGATGTCTATTTGTTGTGTAAAAGTTAAATTCAATTTGTAACTGTTTTAATTTTTTTAGTTTTGAAAACAAGTCGTCAAGATGTATTCCAATTTACAAAACCAGACAAAATGACTGATTTATTAGTGTTTTTCATTTTATTTCAAGTCAAAATGTCCTAAATCAAGTCAAAATGAACCTATTTAAAAGCATATTCGGCAATTCAGATGAAGTACAAAATACGTCCAGAGTAGGATGGAAGCCCTTAACCCATGAGGAGCAGCTAAATGAAATTATGACCGAGTCGGTTGAAAAACCGGTTGCTATTTTTAAGCACAGCACCCGTTGTGGTATTAGCCGTATGACTTTGAAACAGTTCGAGAACGAGTATGATTTGCACGATAAAATTACGCCATATTTTATCGATTTACTAGAAAACAGAAAGGTTTCTGATGCTGTCGCCCATCGTTTTAATGTAACCCATGAGTCACCGCAGTTGCTTTTAATCAGAGACGGAAATCCGGTTTATGTAGCCTCGCACGGCGACATTTTTGCTGATGATTTGAAGCGATATATTTAACAAATTTTTAAGAAAATTGTAACATTTTTGATGTCGACTGAATGTTGAAGTTATTTAGTTTTGTCGGAACTTTTTAACAAAACCAAAAAACTAAACTAAACAAATGACATTATTTGCTTCCCGGAAATTTTCTCTTTTCCATGTAGCTATCTTTTCAGTTGTGATTTCTTTAATGGCTTCTGCCGGAATTTATGCCTGGATAAGCCGTAAAGACACTACTACTGTAGCCATCAATTCGGTCAAAAGGAATTGCGAATACAATATTAAACGAATTTCAGGTTTGAAATTTGTAAAGCCTATTTTATGGGTTGATGAAAACTGCGAGTCGGATGAACTGACGGGTACCAAGATTAAGCTAACTGAAATTATTGAAAAGTATAAACAAACCAGCGAGGTCAACACTGCTTCTGTTTACCTGCGTGTAAACGGTAAATGGACGGTAATCAATCCGAATGATAAATATGATCCGGGGTCACTGTTCAAAGTTCCGGTACTGATTACCATTTTAAAAATGGAAGAAGAACATCCGGGTTTTTTAAACATGCCGGTTGTGTATAAAAACAAGGTGGAAACCGGCAAAAACATTGCTTACGCCTCTAAAACCATACAGTTAGGGCAGACCTACACTATTCGAGAATTGTTGAATTACATGATCAAATATTCGGATAATGCAGCCACTATTTTGCTGGAAAACAACATGGATAACAAGATATTGCAGAAACTGTTTTCGGATGTAGGTGTTGAAATTCCTAATATTTATGCCGATAAATACCAGTTTACAGCCAGTGATTATTCACTTTTTATGCGTGTTATTTTCAATGCCGGTTATTTGACCATCAAAAATTCTGAATTTGCAGCCGAACTTTTGAGCGAATGTGACTTTAAAGAAGGGATTGTAAAAGGGATTCCGGCAGGTACTAAGATTGCTCACAAGTTTGGAGAATCGGGTGACCAAGTAGAAAAACAACTGCACGAATCAGCAGTAGTATATCTGGATAACGGAGGCGGTTACCTGCTGACGATTATGACTAAAGGAAAAGACATGAAAAAGCTCTCTAATTTGATAGGTGAAATTTCAAGAGCTGTTTATGATGATGCCACTGTCAATTCAAATTAAAATAACGAACCCCGAAATTTCTTCGGGGTTTTTTTATAAGCTCTTGTGGACTTAATGTTTTATTTTCTGAATTTGTGTTGAGCAATGAGATCTTTGAGTTTATTTTTTAAATCGTTTCCGGCATCATATATCATTTGTTCATTGGCAGGAAACGGTACTGCTTTTCGGTCAAAATTACTGTAATAAGTGTCTTCACAAGCTCTCTTATCACCTTTGTAAGTGGCAAAAATATTTGAGAAGACAAATTCACTGCTCAATGGAAAGGTTTCGAGGAGTTGATTATTTTTGAAGTTAATGTAGTCAACTTTAGCGGTTACTTGACAGGATTTTAGTTGAGAAAATTCAAAAATACTGATACGGATGGTTTTCATATTATCAACTTTGATAGGGTTACCTAAACTGTCTTTAACCACATTGCCTTTGGAGTCGAGCAGGTTTTTTACACCGTCTTTGATTTGCTTTTCTTTTTCAAATTGTTTTTCTTTTTGTTGTTCGGGCGAAATTTTGATGTCGCGAAATGTAACAATCAAACCATAATCATAATCAATTCCTTTTACGCGATTACTGTGATATACCGTCCATTTGTCATTCAGTCCGTAAGTGCTGAAGTCTAATAAATCATTTTCCAAACGAACGGGGATAGCCATGTTGGTTTCGTTCTTGGTGTATACATTTACATAATCAGTTCCTTTACTGCGGGCCTCTTCAATAAGCTTTGAGGTGTCTTTGAATCCGGGGTTGATGCTTTCTAAATACATCAAATCGTCATAAGCTCTGCGAATGGTCATTTTATCTTTAGTAACCAACAAAGCTTTTGAGTTATCATACAAATATTTGCACAAAGCGTTCTTACTACTTACAATTTCATCGGTATAATCTTCAAAAGGGAACTTAGCATCACGGCCCTCTTTTAACAGTCTCAGAGGAAGCAATGGTCGAATTTGTTCCTGGCGATAGTTGAGTTGAACATAGGTGTTGTATATCTTTTCTAAATTTCGCGGATTTGCATCTTTAAACCACGATTGAATGTCGCGTGTATCACGTTCTTTGGCTTTGGCGAAAGCTTCTTCTAACAGATAAACGTAGTCCTGTTTGCTTTTGGCGTTTTTATTGCCTTGTAGTCCTTCAACCGAGTTGCGAATCGCAGCGTCATAGTCGCCCGAGGTTACCAGTTCTCGGGTTTGTTTGACACCACAGGCTGTAATTATCAAAAAAAAGGAAAGGAGTAGAGTAGTTTTTTTCATGGATTTGATTTTCAACAAATGTAAAAAAATCAAGCTAAAAATTTCTTTAACTCCTCGTAGGTTTTAATCTTAGTGCTTATCTTGTCTTTATGCAACACACTTTCAATTTGTTGCGGAATGGGTAACTTTACATTTAATAAGGGTTCTACAATGTCTGAAAACTTGATAGGATGTGCGGTTTCCAGGAAGACGCCAATGCTGTCAGGATGTTTTTGCAGTTCTTTCCTCAATCCCAGATATCCGACAGCACCGTGTGGTTCTGCTATGTATTGGGTTCGTTGATAAATGTCTTTCATAGCTGTTTGAGTCTCGGTATCAGTAAAACTGAAGGAGGAAAAGTCCTGCTCAAATTCATTCAAATTGTTGTGGTACAACTCCTGAATGCGAATAAAATTACTTGGATTTCCAACATCCATAGCGTTTGAAATAGTTACCACAGAGGGTTTGGGTTCGTATGTTCCGTGTTCTAAAAAGCGCGGAACAGTATCGTTGGCATTGGTTGAAGCTACAAAATGTGCGATTGGGAGTCCCAAACGTTTAGCCATGATACCCGCACAAATATTTCCAAAGTTACCGCTGGGACAAGATAAGATAAGTGGTTTGTTGAGTTTTTTCAGTTGTTGGTAAGCAAAGAAAATGTAAAACATTTGCGGCAACCAACGAGCAATGTTGATGGAGTTGGCCGATGTGAGATTTTTATGTTTCAGGCTGTCGTCTAAAAAAGCTTTTTTGACCATGTCCTGACAATCATCAAATACACCGTTTACTTGTAATGCTTTAATATTTTTTCCTAATGTAGTAAGTTGGCGTTCTTGTATTTCACTAACTTTACCTGAAGGATATAATATAACTACATCAACGCCTTTCACGTCTAAAAAACCACTGGCAACAGCTCCTCCGGTATCACCTGAAGTAGCTACTAAAACGGTGACTTTTTTATCGCTGTTTCGGTTGAAATAGCCCAGACATCTCGACATGAATCGGGCACCCACATCCTTGAAAGCCATCGTTGGTCCGTGGAATAGCTCTAATGCGTAAACATTGTCTTCCACCGGCACGCACGGAAAATCAAAACACAAAGTTTCGGCTATAATGCGTTTGAGTTCCGTTTCCGGAATTTCATCACCCACAAATTGTTTGATGGCTTCAAAAGCAATTGCTTCATGTGAAAGTTTTTCGATATTATCAAAAAAAGAAGCAGGAAGCGGCGTGATGCTTTCCGGAAAATACAATCCTCTGTCAGGGGCCAGGCCCAGCACGACAGCTTCCTGAAAACCAACTTTAGGAGAGGCGTGATTTAAACTATAGTATTTCATGAGGTTGTTGTTTAATAGTCAATAGTTTTAGTTCCTTCATCATTAACTTTAGATAGATGAATATCGAAAGGAATTCCGGTATCAAGATAACTACTGCTCATGGCGTAAGCCACTCTTTCAGCTGAGCTTTGTCCTTTACATAACGCAAAAACAGAAGGTCCTGCGCCGGATATACCTGCGCCCAATGCACCATTGTCGAGGGCACTGTTTTTTACCAAATCAAAATTAGGAATCAAAGATTTGCGAAAAGGTTCAGCAACCACATCTTGTAATGATCGGCCTATGAGTTCATAATCTTTACTATATAAGCCGGCTATTAATCCGCCTAAATTCCCCCATTGTGTGATAGCTGTTTTTAAAGGAATACTGGAAGGTAATACGGCTCTGGAATCGGCTGTTTTGACTTCGATGTGTGGATGCAGCACCACGGCGTAAATTTCACTTGGACTTTCAATTTTAATGACATCCAAAGGGTTATAACCTCGAACCAAGGTGAAGCCGCCCAAAAGACAGGGTGCGACATTATCGGCATGTTCCGACCCGCTGGCAATGACTTCTCCTTTCATGGCAAATGCTACCAGCTCATGTTTTGAAAATGGCCTGCCCAGCAGCTCGTTGATTCCGTAAACAGCTCCGGCTGCACTGGCCGAAGAACTTCCGATACCGCTGCCGGCTTTGATTTTTTTGTGAATTTCGATTTCAAAACCAAAATCGGGATTTGCTGACTTTATCAGGGCTAAAGCTGCAACTCCGGCTACGTTTTTATCGGTTTCATAAGGCAGGTCAGCTCCGGTAATTTCGGTTATTCTGATGCCTTTTTCGGGTACTTTGCGAAAAATCATTTCGTCCCCAATACCTTCGAGACATAAACCCATTACGTCGAATCCGCAATTGAGGTTGGCAATGGTGGCCGGGCAGAATACTTTTATTTCGTTCATTTCTGTTAGTTGTTGTGTTTAAACATTTCCAATTCGGATTACATCGGCAAAAATACCTGAGGCCGTCACAGCGGCACCGGCACCGGCTCCTTTGATTAACAAAGGTTGTTCTACATAACGATCGGTGTAAAACTGAACAATGTTGTCTTTTCCTTCTAAATTGTAAAACGGACTGTCGGCAGGAATGAACTGCAGACCTACACTGGCTTTGCCGTTTTCAAAAGAAGCCACAAATTTCAGACGGCTGTTTTTGGATTTAGCTTCGGCCAACAAGCTGTCAAAGTGATCGGCATGTTTGATTAATGACTCAAAGAAGTCCTTATTATTGGTTGTTTCCATACATTCTTTGGGTAGGAAAGAGTTGTTGATAATGTCTTCCATTTCCATCTCATAACCGCTTTCGCGAATCAGGATTAGTATTTTGCGTGCTACATCTACTCCGCTTAAATCAATTTTCGGGTCAGGTTCTGTAAATCCCTGAACACCGGCTTCTTTTACTACATCATGAAAGCTGTAGGTCTCGCTGAAATTATTGAAAATAAAGTTCAAACTTCCGGACAATACTGCATTGATTCGGTTGATTTTATCTCCTGAAGCAATCAGGTGCTTCAATGTGTCAATAATAGGTAGTCCGGCGCCTACGTTAGTTTCAAAAAGAAACGGAGCGTTGTATTTTCGGGATAAGTTTTTGAGGTTTTTATAATGGCTGTATTCCGAAGAACAGGCGATTTTGTTACAAGTTACCACGGCCACGTTTTGCGACAGGAATTGGTCGTAAATGTTGGCAATGTTATAATTGGCAGTAATATCAACAAAGATGCTGTTGCGTAAATTAAGGGCAATTACCCGTTTGATGAAATCGGTCACATTGGCTTTTTCGCCTTGGTCTATTTTATCTTTCCAGTCGTTGAGTGCGATTCCGTCTTCATCAAAAACCATTTTGCGGGAATTGGCCAGAGCAATTACACGGAGATTGATTTTAAGGTGTTCTTTCAGGAATTTCTTTTGTTGCTGTATTTGGGCGATAAACTTTTCGCCTACATTACCGACGCCTATTACAAATAAATTCAACTGCTTGGTGTTGTCTTCAAAAAAGCGTTCGTGTAAAGTATTCAGGGCTTTTTTAACGTCTTTTTCGTTGATTACTACCGAGATGTTTCTTTCGGAAGCTCCTTGCGCTATGGCTCTGATGTTGACATTGTTTTTACCCAATGTACTGAACATTTTGCCACTAATACCTTGATGGTTTTTCATGCTTTCGCCTACCAGGGCTACAATGCAAAGATCTTTTTCGACTATGCAGGGATCTACGCGATTTTGGGTAATTTCTGTTTCAAATGTTTTGTCGATGGCAATTTTCGCTTTATCTGCGTCGGCGGTGAGTATACCTATGCAAATTGAATGCTCTGAGGAAGCCTGAGTAATAAAGATGACATTTATATTTTCATTAGACAGTACTTCAAATAATCGTTTTGAGGAACCCGCTACACCAATCATACCGGAGCCTTCCAAGGTGAGTAAAGCAATATGGTCTATGTGTGTAATTCCTTTGATGGGATTGCTACCCTCGGCGGGATGATCTGAAATCAAGGTTCCGAAGGCTTCGGGTTCAAAAGTGTTTTTGATAAAAATTGGAATACGGTCTTTAAGTACCGGCTGGATGGTAGGCGGATAGAGCACTTTGGCACCAAAATGTGACAATTCCATGGCTTCCTGATACGAAATGGTTTCTATAGGTCTTGCCTGTTTTACAATTTTCGGGTTGGCGGTGAACATGCCGTTGACATCAGTCCAGATTTCCAAAACCGAAGCTTTGACCGCTGCGGCCAGTATAGCAGCAGTATAATCAGAACCGCCACGTCCCAGAGTTGTGGTGTTGCCGTCAGGAGAAGAAGCTATAAATCCGGGAAATAAAACTACCTGATGAGTGTTGTTTTTAAAATAATCAGCAATCAGTTGGTTGGTAGTTGTAAAATCGACACTGGCTTTTCCGAAATTAGAATTGGTTTTAATGACTTCTCTACTGTCTTTAAAGCCGGTATTACTTACTTTTTGTTTCAGAGCCAAAGCAATAATCTGAGACGACAGCAATTCGCCAAAACCGGCTATCATATCGGCGGTTCGGCTGGAAAGTTCCCCAAGCAGGTAGCAACCGTCCAGTAAGGTTTTCAGGAGATTGATGTCGCTGTTGATAGTGTTGATGATATCGCTTTGTTCGCTTAACGGTATCAGTTCGTCAATGGCTTCCTTGTGTTTTTTATCAATCTGATTGATGATTTCTTTGTAGTTTCTGTCTTTGGCAGCAGCAGTTTTACCGGCCAAAATGAGTAAATCAGTAACACCACTGAAAGCAGAAACCACTACAGCCAGTTTGTTTTCCTTGCTTTTTTGGGTTACAATGTCAATTGCTTTGGAGATATTGTGGGCATTGGCTACCGAAGTTCCGCCAAATTTTAATACTATCATTGTTTTGTGTTTTTATAGAAATATAAAGTCATCGTTTTTCTTTCTTTCGTTCCGAAAGTGCCTAAAGCGGATTATATGTAATGATTAAACCCCAAACGGGGTGGTAGTTGTTGATGTGGTTGTAGCAGAAATGGCAGCCAAAGAGTTGGTTGACGAAGTATTATTATTTGTTAAAAAACTACACATCATGATTTTCAAATATAAAACTTTTTAATAATTAAAAAAGAAATTGGTAAATTTTTGAAAATATATCAATTTTAACGTATTCAGTATTTGTTTTTAAAGACATTAGTAGCAGAAGTCAGTTTTTTTTAATGATTCAACAATAAAATAGTAGTTGTTTTTATTGTTTTTTACCAATTGTTTACGGAATTTTGGGCCTTAAATCACCTGCCAAAATGGAAAATACACATTATATCAGTACGGAAGTATTGACTTTAGAGACCTTACAGGAAATCATTGCCCAACATAAAACACTTTCACTTTCAGAAGAAGCTCAGTTAAACATTCAAAAATGCCGCGAGTATTTGGATAAAAAAATGGCTTCGAATGAAACACCTATTTATGGAATCAATACCGGTTTCGGGTCTTTATGCAATGTGAAGATATCCAATGAAAACCTTTCGCAACTTCAGGAAAACCTCGTAAAATCACATGCTTGTGGTACAGGAGAGGAAGTTCCGGCTGAAATTGTAAAAATCATGCTGTTGCTGAAAATCCAGTCTTTAAGTTACGGTCACTCAGGGGTTCAGTTACAAACGGTGGAGCGTTTAGTTGATTTTTACAATCACGATATCCTGCCGGTAATTTACACACAAGGTTCGTTAGGAGCCAGTGGTGACTTGGCACCGCTAGCGCATTTGTCGTTGCCTTTGTTAGGCGAAGGCGAAGTATACTGCGATGGTTTTCGTCAACCGGCTAAAAAGGTGTTGGAAAAGATGGGGTGGAAGCCCATTGTATTGCAATCAAAAGAAGGATTGGCTTTATTGAACGGCACACAGTTTATGAGTGCTTATGGTTGTTATGTGTTGTTGAAAGCCATGAAATTTTCTTATTTGGCTGATGTAATTGGCGCTATTTCGTTGGAAGGGTTTGACGGGCGTATAGAGCCTTTTAATGAATTAATACATTATGTAAGGCCTCACAAAGGACAAATTGTTACCGCCAAGCGCATGATGGATTTGCTTGAAAACAGTGAAATTATTGCGCAACCCAAAGCTCACGTTCAAGATCCGTATTCTTTCCGTTGTATCCCGCAGGTACATGGTGCTTCTAAAGATACTATTGAGTATGTGAAAAAAGTCTTTAAAACTGAAATTAATTCGGTTACCGATAATCCCAATGTATTCATCAATGAAGACATCATTATATCCGGAGGCAATTTTCACGGACAGCCTTTGGCTTTAGCACTCGATTTTTTAGGCATAGCTTTGTCTGAATTGGGCAGTATATCCGAAAGAAGAACCTATCAACTAATTTCAGGATTGAGAGGATTACCGGCTTTCTTGGTTGACAATCCGGGCTTAAATTCGGGCTTTATGATACCGCAATATACAGCTGCGGGTATTGCCAGTCAAAACAAACAATTGGCTACTCCGGCCAGTGTAGACAGTATTGTTTCTTCAAACGGACAGGAAGATCATGTGAGTATGGGAGCGAATGCTGCTACCAAAACATTGCGCATCATGGAAAATCTGGAGCGTATTTTGGCCATAGAACTGATGAATGCTTCGCAGGCAATATCATTCAGAGCACCCTTAAAATCAAGTCCGTTTATAGAAATGTTTTTAAAATCTTACCGCGAAGAAGTGCCGCTGGTTAAGGAAGACAGAATTCTTCATTATGACATTGTCAATTCGGTGGCTTTCTTAAACAGTTTTATGATTGATTTGGAGGAGTAGTGTTTTTAATTCAAATCCAACAAAAAACTCAGCAATCCTAAAATTGCAGGCACGGCCTGTATTAAAAATATTCGTTTGGAAGCGGTCATTGCACCATAAATTCCGGCTATCAGAACACAGGTCAGGAAAAATATGGCAATGTTACTACTCCAATCTGTGTCGCTTATATAGAGCGACCAAATTAATCCGGTAGCCAGAAAACCATTGTATAATCCTTGATTTGCCATTATGATTTTAGTTTTTTCAAACTGTTCCTCAGGAATGTGTTTAAAAACTTTTCTTCCTCGGGTTGTCCAGGCAAACATTTCTAGCCAAAGAATGTAAAGATGCAGTACTGCAATAAATCCGATAATAAGTTGGGATAACAGATTCATAATTTAGTCATTTTCGTTGAAAATCTTTTCAATGCGTTTGTCCGGTATCAGCCACATTAGTGCCACAAAAATATAGATGAGTCCGGATACTATCGGATAATAATTGGCAAATACTACGGCTATGATGTAAAGGATGGGAGAGGACTTGCCTTTAAAATCGGTACCAATGGCTTTTTTTAAAATAGAATTGGCTCCTTGCTGTGTCAGTATCAATCGCTGTAAAACGAAATAGGCTACTCCGTTCATCAGCAGCACAATTCCGTACATCATCATCGGGAAAGGAGCAAAATGATTGTCACCAATCCAGGCAGTGGTAAACGGAATGAGGGATAGCCAAAACAGCAAATGCAAATTGGCCCAAAGGATTTTGCCGTTTACATGTTTAACGGTATGCAACATATGATGGTGGTTATTCCAATAAATACCAACATAAATAAAACTCAACAGATAACTCAGAAACTTAGGAAGCAGTGGTTTCAACGAATTAAAGTCCATGCCTTCGGGTACTTTTAATTCGAGTACCATAATGGTAATGATGATGGCCAGCACGCCGTCGCTAAAAGCTTCAAGTCTGTTTTTATTCATAACCTAGTTGTTTAGGGTTCCTAATGTTTTATGAATTTTTCGTTTGTGATGCGTTTGTTTCAAATGGTCATTACCCGAAATGATGCTGATGCTGCCGTCAATTTCGAACATGGCCAATTTTACATCTTTGTAAAATTCAACTCCGTGCTCGCGCATGGCTTCCTGAAGTTCTTCTGAAGTGATTCCTAATTTTGCAAGAGATTTAAAGTAAATTTTACCGTTGTGTACTAAAATCTCGGGCTTGTCCTGCACCAAATCTTTAATAAATTTGGAATTGAGCATTATTTTTTTGAAAATCATATTGATGATAAACAGTGCTATGGCAGCCGTAATGCCTCCTAAAAGAGAAGAATTAGTTCCTACCATGGCATTTTGCACCGAGTTACTGATGAGCAAAATCAGGATTACATCGGCGGTATTGAGTTGTGACAGTTCCTTTTTGCCAAAAATGCGCAAGGCTATCACCATGAAGACATATACCGCCACACTGCGGATGACAATGTCAAGATACGGATTCACTTTCTTTTATTTTAAAATTCTTTTCGATGGCTTTAATCATTTCTCCGGCTATGTCTTTGTTGGTAGCACCTTCGATGCCTTCGAGTCCGGGCGATGAATTCACCTCAAGTAATAAAGGACCTTTAGACGAACGAATAATGTCAACACCGGCCACTTTCAAGTCCATGGCTTTGGCTGCTTTAATGGCAATTTTCTTTTCTTCGGCGGTAGGCTTGATGATAGAAGCCGTTCCTCCCATGTGGATGTTGGCTCTGAATTCACCTGCAGCTGCTTCACGCTGAATGGCGGCTACCACTTTGCCGTCAACTACAAATAGGCGTAAATCTTTACCATTCGCTTCTTTGATGAATTCTTGTACCAAAATATTAGCATTCAAACTTTTGAACGCATTGATTACCGATTCAGCCGCTTTTTTGGTTTCGGCCAAAACAACACCTTTACCTTGGGTTCCTTCCAAGAGTTTTACAATCAGAGGAGATCCGCCCACCATTTTTATCAAGTCATCAGTATCCAAAGGAGAATTGGCGAAGCCGGTAGTTGGAATATCGACCCCGTGATGCAGTAATAACTGAAGCGAAAAAAGCTTATCTCTGGATTGGGTTATGGCTGCTGCCGAATTGAGACAGTATACCTTCATGGCTTCAAACTGGCGCGTTAAGGCACAGCCGTAAAAAGTGATACTCGGACGTATTCTGGGAATAATCGCATCAAAATTATCGAGGATTTTTCCTCCTCTGTAGTGAATTTCGGGTTTATCGGCATCCAGTTTCATGTAACATTCTTTGATGTTCAAAAAATGCATTTCATGCCCGCGCATTTCACCGGCTTCCATGATTCTTTTGTTGCTGTACAGTTCAGGATTACTGGCTAATACCCCAATGCGAAGTCCTCTCTTATTGGGAACCGAATTGATGTACAATTCTTTCAAACTTTCTGTTGATGTTTGTCCCAAAAGATATTTTTGTTCTGGGTCAACCAAAATTCTGCCGCTCATGGCTTCTCTTCCTAACAACATGCGGAATCCCATGGAATCCCTGTTGGTTAAAGTCATCTCAATTTCCCAGGCATCATTACCAATTTTTAAATTGGCACTGATAACATAGCGTTGTTCTCTGAAACCGCTCGAGCTTTTAACAATGCGTTTGTCAATGAGTTTGGCTTCGCAATGAATCACCGTTTTTAAATTGTTTTGAATGGGGTTGATGTCAAATTTAACCCAGTTTTCTCCATCTTTTATAAAAGGAGCAATGTTTATGGCATGAAGCGCCGATGTTTTGGCCCCCGAATCGACGCGGGCTTTAATAGCAGGAATACCGAGTTCCGGAAAGGAACACCATTCTTCGGAACCTAATATGATTTTGTTTTGTGGCATGGATATCAATTAAAAAGCCACGAATTATCGAATATAACTAACAATCATAATTCGCAATTCGTGGCTTGTAAAGGTTAAACAGTCTTATTTTGTAGGCTTTTCGGCTTTTTGAATAGTTACGGTCAACTCTTGAGCTGTTTCGTCTAAATCCATGAGGATTTCGTCGCCTGATGCAATTTTAGAAGTAATGATTTCTTCAGCTAAAGCATCTTCTACATATTTCTGAATGGCTCTTTTTAGCGGACGGGCTCCAAATTGTTTGTCGAAACCTTTGTCTGCAATAAACGCTTTTGCTTTATCGGTAAGGGTCAATTTGTAACCCAACTCAGCGATACGGGCATATAGTTTTTTCAATTCGATTTCGATGATTAAATCGATATCGTGTTTTTCTAATGCGTTGAATACAATTACGTCGTCAATTCGGTTTAAGAATTCAGGAGCAAAAGTTTTTTTCAAAGCATTTTCAATTACACCTTTTGAATGTTCATCTGCTTGTGCTACTTTGGCCGAAGTTCCAAAACCTACACCTTGACCGAAGTCTTTCAACTGACGAGCACCTACATTTGAGGTCATGATGATTATGGTGTTTTTGAAATCGATTTTTCTTCCCAAACTATCCGTCAGATAACCGTCATCTAATACCTGCAACATCATATTGAATACGTCAGGGTGGGCTTTCTCAATCTCATCTAACAGTACTACACAATAAGGTTTTCTGCGTACTTTTTCGGTCAATTGACCGCCTTCTTCATATCCTACATAACCCGGAGGTGCACCAATCAATCTTGATATGGCAAATTTCTCCATGTATTCGCTCATGTCAATGCGGATAAGGGCATCTTCTGAGTCAAATAGTTCTTTGGCTAAAACTTTGGCTAACTGTGTTTTACCAACGCCTGTTTGACCTAAAAATATAAATGAACCAATAGGTCGGTTAGGGTCTTTCAATCCGGCGCGATTGCGTTGAATTGAACGGGCTATTTTGAGTACGGCTTCATCTTGACCAATTACTTTTCCTTTAATCAGTTCTGGTAAATGAGCCAGTTTGTTGCTTTCGGTTTGAGCAATACGATTTACCGGAATTCCGGTCATCATCGAAACTACATCGGCAACATTGTCTTCGGTTACTCTGATTCGGTTACTTTTAGATTCTTCTTCCCATTGTTCTTGAGCTATGGCTAAATCTTTTTCCAGACGTTTTTCATCATCACGCAATTTAGCCGCTTCTTCATATTTCTGTTTTTTAACTACAGAATTTTTAAGTTCGCGGACTTCCTCCAGTTGGCGTTCCAAATCCAGGATTTGTTTCGGTACATCAATATTAGTAATGTGAACACGGGAACCGGCTTCATCCATAGCATCAATTGCTTTGTCCGGTAGGAAACGCTCCGACATGTAGCGGTTGGTTAATTTCACACACGCTTCAATCGCTTCCGGAGTGTAAATTACATTATGATGGTCTTCGTATTTGTTTTTGATGTTGTTCAAAATAGTAATGGTTTCTTCTACCGAAGTAGGTTCTACAATTACTTTTTGAAAACGTCTTTCCAAAGCGCCGTCTTTTTCTATGTACTGTCTGTACTCGTCCAAAGTTGTAGCGCCAATACATTGTATTTCGCCACGGGCTAAGGCAGGTTTAAACATATTAGAGGCATCCAAAGATCCTGTAGCACCACCGGCACCTACAATCGTGTGGATCTCGTCTATAAACAGTATGATATCATCGTTTTTCTCCAGTTCATTCATTACGGCTTTCATACGCTCCTCAAATTGTCCGCGGTATTTAGTACCGGCCACTAAAGAAGCCAAATCAAGGGTAACGACTCTTTTGTTGAAAAGAATACGCGATACTTTCTTTTGTATGATTCGAAGGGCTAAACCTTCGGCTATGGCTGATTTACCCACACCCGGTTCTCCAATAAGTAACGGATTGTTTTTCTTTCTGCGGCTCAAAATTTGAGAAACACGTTCAATTTCTTTCTCGCGTCCCACTACCGGGTCGAGTTTGCCTTCTTCAGCTAATTCGGTTAAATCGCGACCAAAGTTATCCAAAACCGGAGTTTTTGATTTCTTGTTCGTTTTACTGCCCGGATTGTTGAAGCTGCCTTCTTTTAAACTGTCATCTTGACCTGAATCGTCATTATAAGACTCGTTTCGTGGCAGATTGTCCATAAAATCTTCTTCGTTCGGTGTCATATTTAAATATTGTTCTTTGACCACATTATAGTCTATTTTTAGCCTATGCAGCAGTTTGGTTGTAGGATCGTTTTCATTTCTTAATATGCACAAAAGTAAATGGGCTGTACTGATTGAAGTGGCCTGAAATACCTTGGCTTCTAAGAAGGTTGTTTTTAAAGCGCGTTCCGCTTGACGGGTCAGGTGCAGATTTTTCTTTTCGTTGCTTATCTCTACATTCGGATTGGCAGGACTCAGGACCTCTACCTTTTTGCGCAAATGTTCCAAATCAATAGATAAGTTATTTAAAATAGCAATCGCTTTACCATTTCCATCTCTCAAGATACCAAGCATCAGATGCTCAGTTCCAATAAAGTCGTGGCCCAATCGTAGTGCCTCTTCTTTGCTGTAAGTGATTACATCTTTGACTCTTGGTGAAAAATTATCATCCATAATAGTATGTGATTTGTATTGTAAATTTAGTTATAATGGGACGTTAATGCAAAAATCATTCCCGCTAAATGTACTGTCAGCTAATTGACAAAAAAAAAGCCAATAATAAAAGTACCGATAAAGGTTATTTATTAACTAAAAAAAGCCCTTGTTTTGTTAATAAATCATTGAAATTTGTGCATGAAAATCCCTTGTATTTTTTTCAAATAGTCTATATTAGCACGTTTTGAATTTAAACTAATTTTTATTAATAATTTATAAAATATGTCTGACGGAGAAAGGTTAATTCCGATTAACATCGAAGATGAAATGAAATCAGCTTACATCGATTATTCGATGTCTGTAATTGTCTCAAGAGCACTGCCTGATGTGCGTGACGGTTTGAAACCCGTACACCGAAGAGTGTTATACGGAATGTATGATTTGGGTGTTTTTTCTAACAGGGCACACAAAAAATCCGCGAGAATTGTTGGAGAAGTTTTAGGAAAGTATCACCCGCACGGAGATTCTTCTGTATATGATGCCATGGTACGTATGGCACAAGAATGGAGTTTACGTTATTTATTGGTAGACGGACAAGGGAACTTTGGTTCAGTTGACGGTGACAGCCCCGCTGCGATGCGTTATACCGAAGCCAGGATGAAAAAGATGTCAGAAGACATAATGGCAGATATTGATAAAGAAACGGTTGATTTTCAGTTAAATTTCGACGATACCTTACAAGAGCCAACAGTAATGCCAACCCGTATTCCTAATTTATTGATTAACGGGGCTTCGGGTATTGCGGTAGGTATGGCTACCAACATGGCACCTCACAACTTAACTGAGGTGGTAGACGGTACCTTAGCATATATTGATAATAATGACATTGAAATAGATGAATTAATCAATCACATCAAAGCACCTGATTTTCCTACCGGAGGTATCATTTACGGTATGGATGGCGTTCGGGAAGCATTTAAAACCGGTAGAGGCAGAGTCGTTATTCGTGCCAAAGTAGCTTTTGAAGAATCTAATGGCAAGGAATGCATCGTAGTTACCGAAATCCCATACCAAGTCAATAAAGCTGAAATGATTAAGAAAACAGCGGATTTGATTAACGAAAAAAGAATTGAAGGGATTTCAAACATTCGTGATGAGTCGGACAGAAGCGGTATGCGTATCGTATACGAACTCAAACGCGATGCCGTGCCGAATGTGGTATTGAATACCTTATACAAATACACACAATTGCAGTCTTCTTTCAGTGTAAACAATATTGCTCTGGTAAACGGAAGACCGCAAATGTTGAATCTGAAAGATTTGATTCACTACTTCGTAGAACACCGACATGATGTTGTGGTAAGAAGAACTCAGTTTGAATTGCGCAAAGCAGAAGAAAGAGCTCATATTTTAGAAGGGTTAATCATCGCTTCGGATAATATTGATGAAGTAATTGCTTTGATTCGCGCATCAAAAGACGGTGATGAAGCGCGTGCCAAGTTAATTGAAAGATTCAATTTGTCTGATATTCAGGCTCGTGCTATTGTTGAAATGCGTTTACGTCAATTAACAGGATTGGAACAAGACAAGTTAAGAGCCGAATACGAAGAAATCATGAAATTAATTCAACGCTTGAAAGATTTATTGGCAAGCAAAGAATTAAGAATGGAGTTGATTAAAGAAGAATTGATTGAAATCAGAGATAAATATGGTGACGCCCGTCGCTCATCTATTGAATACTCAGGTGGTGATGTAAGTATTGAAGATTTGATAGCCGATGAAAATGTGGTGATTACTATTTCTCACGCGGGTTATATCAAACGAACTAATTTATCTGAATACAAAACTCAAAATAGAGGCGGAGTAGGGCAAAAAAGTGCCGGTACCCGTGATCAGGATTTCTTAGAGCATTTGTTTGTGGCCACCAACCACCAATATTTATTGTTCTTTACGCAAAAAGGAAAATGTTTCTGGATGCGTGTATACGAAATTCCGGAAGGAAGCAAAACCAGCAAAGGACGCGCTATTCAAAACTTAATCAACATAGAAAGTGATGATAAAGTGAAAGCATTCATCTGTACACAAGATTTAAAAGACGAAGAATACATCAACAGTCATTATGTTATCATGGCCACTAAGCAGGGTCAAGTTAAAAAAACTCCGTTAGAGCAATATTCTCGTCCGCGTCAAAACGGTATCAATGCCATTACCATCAGAGAAGACGACGAACTATTAGAAGCAAAACTAACCGATGGGGAAAGCCAAGTATTAGTTGCTGTGAAATCCGGTAAATTGGTGCGTTTTGAAGAAGAAAAAACGCGTCCGATGGGAAGAACCGCTTCGGGAGTTCGCGGTATTACTTTAGCAGACGATAAAGACGAAGTAATCGGAATGGTATCAGTTAAAAAAGAAGATATCAACGATACACAACTTTTAGTTGTTACCGAAAACGGGTACGGAAAAAGAACCAAGTTGGTGGATGAAGACGGTGAAGATGTTTATCGTATCACCAACCGTGGAGGAAAAGGAGTAAAAACCTTAAATATTACCGAAAAAACGGGAGCACTGATTTCTATTAATGCTGTAACGGATGAGGATGATTTGATGATTATTAACAAATCAGGATTAACCATCAGAATGGAAGTTTCTGATTTAAGGGTAATGGGAAGAGCCACACAAGGAGTTCGTTTGATTAACATCAAAGGAAATGATTCGATTGCGGCTGTGACCAAAGTAATGAAAGAAGAAGAATCAGAAGAAGAAATCGAGGAAGGTACTGAAAACCATTCGGCTGAAACTGCTGATGACGCTTCAGAAACACAAGAATAATTACTTAAAATAAATACCACATGAAAATTAAACACATTGTATTGGCTTCAGCAATACTGGTTTCTGCTTCAGGTTTTGCTCAAAAAGATGAGTTAAAAGCGCTGAAAAAGATTTATGCAAAAGATGAAATCAAAGGAAATGATTTAGCCGAATATAAAGCATTGGTAACCAAAGTTCAACCTTTGGCTACCGAAGAAGGAGATAAGATTTATGCAAGCTTTTACAGAGCGATGACTCCTGTACTCGAGTATTTAGCATTAGATCAAACGATGCCGCCGGCTCAAATTCAGGCAGCCCTACTGAAAATGGCTAATCCAAAAGCCATAACCGATTTGGCTGTGAGCTTGAATGCTACTTTAGACTATGAAAAAAAGACGGGTAAAAAGATTTACACCGATGATATCAATGAAACCATTGGTGCATTCAAACCACAAATGGTGAATTTGGCTGTAGGTCTGGGAAATGTAAAAAAATTCAAAGAAGCTGCCGAGGTGTTATATGCTATTTATCAATTGGATAAAAAAGATCAGGATAAATTGTTCTATGCAGCCAGTTATGCCGTAAATGCTCAGGATTATGACAAAGCTTTAGACTATTACAGTCAACTGAAAGCTTTGAATTATACCGGAGAAGGAACGGTTTATTGGGCAACCAATAAAGCTTCGAAGCAAGAAGAAACGTTTCCGACTAAAACTGATCGCGATTTGTTCATCAAAGCGGGTAGTCACGAAAAACCAAGAGATGAAAAGTTGGAATCAAAAAGAGGAGAGATTTATAAAAACATCGCCTTGATATTAGTTGAACAAGGTAAAACTAACGAAGCTAAATCTGCGGTTGAAGAAGCTCGTAAAGCCAATCCAAACGACGATTCATTATTATTGACCGAATTGGATTTATATCTGAAAATAAAAGATTACGATACTTATACCAAATTAGTGAATGAAGCATTGCAAAAAAATCCGAACAATGTTGATTTGCTTTATAACCTTGGGGTAATCAGTTCAGATGCCGGTAAATTGGATGAAGCTGAGAAATATTACAGAAGAGCTTTGGAAGTAAATCCGAATTATTTCAATGCTAATTTGAATTTAGCCGAGTTAAAATTAAGAGCCGATGAAAAATGGGTAAATGAGATGAATAAATTGGGGACTTCTGAAAAAGACAACAAACGATACGAAGTTCTGAAAGGAGAAAGAGATAAAAATTTTAAAGCGGTATTGCCTTACCTTGAAAAAGCTGTAGAGATTGAACCTACAAATGAGGCAGCTAAAAAGACCCTTTTAAGTGTTTACAATGCGCTTGAAATGACAGATAAATATAAAGCATTGAAAGCTAAAATGTAATTTAAGCTAGCTGTAATAAAAAAGCCGAAACTTAGTTTCGGCTTTTTTCATGCTAATTAAATGCTGTTCTATAAGTGAATCACTTCTCCGTAAGCATCAGCTACGGCTTCCATAACTGCTTCACTCATGGTTGGGTGTGGGTGAACCGCTTTTAAGATTTCATGTCCGGTGGTTTCCAGTTTACGGGCTACAACTGCTTCAGCAATCATATCCGTAACTCCGGCTCCAATCATGTGGCAGCCTAACCATTCGCCGTATTTGGCATCAAAAATTACTTTTACGAAACCATCCGGAGTTCCGGCAGCTTTGGCTTTTCCTGAAGCAGTGAACGGGAACTTACCAATTTTTAATTCATAGCCTTTTTCTTTGGCCGCTTTCTCGGTTAAACCAACCGAAGCAATTTCGGGAGATGCATAAGTACAACCCGGTATGTTACCGTAATCCAGAGGCTCAACATGTAAACCGGCAATTTTTTCAACACAAAGAATTCCTTCGGCTGAAGCTACGTGAGCTAATGCTTGTCCAGGAGTAACATCACCTATGGCGTAATAACCCGGAACATTGGTTTGGTAATAATCGTTTACCAAAATTTTATCTTTGTCGGTTTTAATGCCGGTTTCTTCCAAACCTATATTTTCAATGTTGGTTTTGATACCAACGGCTGATAGTAAAATATCGGCTTCTAAAACTTCTTCTCCTTTAGCTGTTTTTACAAAGGCTTTTACTCCGTTACCGGTGGTGTCAATTTTTTCTACAGAAGAATTGGTCATTACCGTGATTCCCGATTTTTTCAACGAACGTTCAAATTGTTTGGAGATATCTTCATCTTCTACCGGAACGACATTTGGCATAAACTCTACGATGGTAACTTCTGTTCCCATAGAATTGTAGAAATGAGCAAACTCAACACCAATAGCTCCCGAACCCACAACAATCATTTTCTTAGGCTGGGTTGGTAAAGTCATCGCTTGGCGATACCCAATCACTTTTACACCATCCTGAGGAAGATTTGGTAGTTCTCTTGAGCGTGCGCCGGTGGCAATAATGATATGGTCAGCTGAATATTCAGTTACTTTACCGTCTGCTGCGGTTACATCAACTTTTTTGCCCGGTTTTACTTTACCGAAACCATCAATAACATCGATTTTATTTTTTTTCATCAAGAATTGTACGCCTTTACTCATTCCGTCAGCAACGCCACGCGAACGTGCGATTACGGCACTAAAGTCTTTGTCGAATTCTTTTACGGTTAATCCGTAATCAGAAGCATGTTTTAGGTAATCAAAAACCTGAGCTGATTTCAGCAATGCTTTGGTTGGAATACATCCCCAATTTAAACAAATACCACCAAGGTTTTCTTTTTCGATTACGGCTACTTTAAAGCCTAATTGTGATGCGCGGATAGCTGTTACATAACCGCCCGGACCACTTCCTAAAACAATAATGTCGTATTTCATTTTATTAAAATTTCTTTAAAGATTTGAGTTGCGAATTTAAGGATTTATTTTTGAAATTTGGAGTCTTTTTTAGCGGGCTAATTGTTTTTAGAAAATATAGGTTAAACCAATTTGGTATCCGTTTGGATCTTTGTCAAATCCGACTTGAATTTTTTTTTGATAAGGTTTGGTAAAGATATAAGCCGTTCCTGTACCAATAGTTGCACCGGCTAACACATCCCAACCGTCATGTTTTTTTGCTTGTATTCGAGAGTATCCTACAAATGATGCTAAAACATAAGACGGAATTCCGTATTGCCAGCCATGTCGTCTTTGAATAAAAGCAGCTCCGGCAAAAGCGGAAGTTGTATGGCCCGATGGGAACGAATAATTATCGGAGCAATCGGGTCTTGGTTTAAGAACGATGCGTTTGAGGGATTGTTGAATTGCACAGCCCGTAAAATAGGTCAGAGTAAGCTGAAGAGCCGGTTTGGTACCGTCGTCATTATAAATGAGTGCAGAAGTTAAAGCTGTTGCAGGAATGGCAAACTGAAGAATATCTCCGGCACTGGTTATATCCCTGTTCTGGGCATCTAAATGGTTGGTTTGGCAAATAAACAAAAAGAGGAAGGTAATTTTTTTCATGCTGAATTTCTAAAATTTTATAGTCACTCCGGCTAAAGGCGTATTGTAAAATTGATTCAAGCTATAACTGATGTCATAACGCGGTTTTTTAGGAATCATACCTACTGCATCATCTTTCTTGACAGTAATTCTTCTCTCAGCAATGTTTTTACCAATCATGTAACCGATAAGAATTCCGATAGGATAATCGGAGGCCCAATGCACTTTATTACTGACCATACTAAAGGCTAATAATCCACCTAGCGAATAACCTACCGGTTTTATCCATTTGTATTCCGGATAATTGGTCGAAATAATAACTAAAGTAGCCATGAAGGTAGCCATGTGTCCTGAGGGCATAGCGTCGTAATATGGAGTATGTTTGCCAAAAGCACTAAAGCTTGGGAATGGCGTCCAATGTCCTCCGTCGTGATTAGTTTCCAGGGCGGCAACAGGACTTTGACGTCCTGTTATTCTCTTAAAAGCTTGTGTGGTAACACCAACACTTAATAGAGCTTCTACAAGTTCGCTTGAAGTATTAAGAGCTCTGTAATCTTGTCGATTGATCAATCCTTTTACATAAAAAAAACCGCTTAGAAAAAGAGTTGTATTTCCATTACCTATGTAATAAACAGCTGAGCTGACGCTAGTAGGAATGAATTCCAATCCCAAGACACGTTTGTATCGTGGTGATTCATCCCAGCCGCCCAAACGATCTCCTAAATCAATACCGTCTTCTAATATTTTTTGGTCATACGGTATCATAGCGACAGTAGTTCCTACCGCCAATGCATCCCATTTGAGGTTTTCTTTGCGGGTTAGTGAAACACCAAATTGATAAATGTCGGAAGGAATATATCGAATAAGGTCAATGGTACGGGGTTTAGAAAAAATGTATGTTGTGTTGATATCTATACGTACTGATTGCTGGTAAGTATTTTTAATTGTATCCGTTAGAAGTGAATTGACTTTGACAGAATCGACGGCTACTTGTGCGTAGGAAGAAAATGAAAATAAAAATAATGTACCGAGTACAACGAAATAGTAGATTTTGGCGCGCATTAAATTTTTTTAAGAGCGCTAAAAATATAATTTTTTTAAGATATTATTTAAAAATTTACATTTTTTTGATATTTTTTTAAAAAATAGTAATCATTCCGTTGTAGTCATAAATTGAGCGATATATAATTTTTTGTAGTAACCGTCTGATTTATCGATTAATTCCTGATGCGTTCCTTCTTCTACAATTTGCCCTTTGTCCATGACAATAATCTTATCAGCATTGATGATAGTAGCCAAACGATGGGCAATGATAATAGAGGTTCTGTTTTGGGTAATTCTATCGGTCGCTTTTTGGATTAATTCTTCCGAATAAGTGTCAATGGAAGAAGTGGCTTCATCCAAAATTAAAATACTCGGATTACTGACATAAGCCCTTAAAAAAGCTATGAGTTGTCTTTGACCCGATGACAGCATCACACCACGTTCTTTTACATCATAATCATATCCGCCCGGTAAGCTTTTGATGAATTTGTGCACACCAATCTTTTTAGCAGCTTCAATAACATCTTCTCTTGAAATTGACGGGTTATTGAGTGTGATATTGTTGTGAATGGTGTCGGCAAAAAGAAATACATCTTGCAAAACAATGGCAATTTGTTTGCGCAGACTTTCCATTTGAAAGTCGTTGATGTTGTGTTCATCTATGTAAATGCCCCCCGAATCAATTTCGTAAAAACGGTTTAACAAATTAATGATTGTCGATTTCCCGGCACCGGTGGCCCCGACTATAGCTACGGTTTCTCCCGGTTTTACATTGAAATTAATGCCTTTTAGTACTTCTTCCTTTTCAATATAACTGAAACGTACATTCTCAAAACGGATAGCTCCTTTAAAATGTCCGGCCACTTTGGTTCCTCCAAGTTGTACGTCTTTATCAGTATCTAAAATATCAAAAACACGATTGGCCGCAATCATTCCCATTTGCATTTCGTTGAATTTATCCGCAATTTGTCGCAACGGGTTGAACAACATCGTAATAAACATGGTGTAGGAGAATAAATCTCCGAAGGTGGTGAATTTATCCCCGTCTAAAATATGAAAACCACCATACAACACTACTGCAGCCAATGTTAATGAGGAAATGATTTCGGCTACCGGAAAGAAAATTGAGTTGTAAAAAATAGTCTTAATCCAGGCCTTATTGTGTTTTTCGTTAATTTGTTTGAATTTTTGATATTCGATTTCTTCACGATTGAAAAGTTGAACGATTTTCATTCCGGTTACACGTTCCTGTACGAATGTATTCATATTGGCAACCTGTGTACGCACTTCTTCAAATGCGACCTGCATTTTGCGCTGAAAAATTCGGGTTATGTATACCAATATTGGCATGGCTATAATGACAATCCAGGTCAGTCTCCAATTCATGAAAAACATAAAAAGCAACACGACAGCCATCTTCATTAAATCACTGAAAATCATGAATAGTCCCTGGCTGAAAATACGCGCTATCTGTTCGATATCCGAAACGGAGCGAGTCACCAATTGTCCAACCGGTGCAGTATCGTAGTACTTCATCCTGAAACTGAGCATGTGTTTGAAGAGTTTGGTTCGGATGTCTTTGATGATATCTTGTCCGAGCCAATTGGCCCAATACACAAAGTAAAATTGCGAGAGCGTTTCTAACAATAAAACAATCCCCATCATCATGACATAAAACAACAACCCGTGTTCGTCTTTGGGTTTGATGTAGGCATCCACGGTTTGTTTTAATAAATAGGGGCGAAGTGCTGCGAAAACAGACAAGGACACGGCAAATAAAATGACACCGTAATACCTTTTTCGATAGGGCTTGGTGTATTTTAAAATACGTTTAAACAAATGAGTGTCGAATGCTTTTGCCTGCATAGTTTAAGGTAGGTATTCGTATTGAATTTGGGTTAGATACAATCCGTGAGCAGGAACCGAAAAGCCGGCCTTACTGCGGTTTTTACTTTCTATAATTTTTTCAAAATCGTCCAGCGTTATTTTGCCCAAACCAATATTAATCATAGTTCCCACTATGGCCCGAACCATATTGCGCAGAAACCTGTCAGCCGAAATAGTAAACACTATTTTGGTGCCGTTTTGTTGCCAATGTGCTTCAAAAATAACACAGTTAAACGTTCGGACATCAGAATTAGTTTTTGAAAAACATTCAAAATCTGTGTGCTTGAATAACAGTTTACAGGCAGCATTCATTTGATCTAAGTCCAATTTGTTTTGGTACTGCCAACTGCCGGTTTCAAACGCATCTTTAAAGGTGTGTATATGGTATTCATATGTCCGCTTGATCGCATCAAAACGGGCATGGGCTTCATCAGCTACTTTTAAAATATCGTAAATGACAATGTCTTTTGGTAAAAAAGAATTGAGTTTACGGACTAATCCTGTGGGTTCTATTTCATCCTCAAAATCAAAGTGAGCATACATTTGCTTGGCGTGTACACCGGTATCGGTTCTTCCGGCACCAACAATGTCGATTTCAGTTTTCAATAAGATGCTCAGTGCTTTGTTGAGGGTTTCCTGTACCGAATCAGCATCGGGTTGGTATTGCCAGCCGTGGTAATGGGTTCCGTTATAAGCTAATTTGATAAAATATCTCAAGATGTGACAGACAATTTTTGAAGTAACAAAGTTACAAAGTTTTTAGGTTGTGAAAAGCCTAAAGTTTTCTCAAAAAATATACTTTCTTACTTTGTAACTTTGCCTCTCAGCTATTTTATAATTTATGAAAAAAATTTTGCTGCTTTCAGACACGCACAGTCATATTGATGACAGTATTTTGAAATATGTTCATCAGGCAGATGAAGTTTGGCATGCTGGAGATATAGGAGATTTGAAAGTGACCGATGCCATTAAAGCAATCAAACCGATGAGAGGTGTTTACGGCAATATTGACGACGACAAGGCAAGGTTAGAGTTTCCGTTAAATAACCGCTTTTTTTGTGAAGATGTGGATGTTTGGATTACCCACATCGGCGGCTATCCCGGAAAATACAATCAGGCAATAAGAACAGAAATACAACAAAATCCGCCAAAACTTTTCATTTGTGGGCATTCCCACATATTAAAAGTCCAATTTGACAAACAACTGAATCTCCTGCATATGAATCCCGGGGCTTGTGGCATTTATGGTTTTCATCAGGTGAGGACTATGCTCCGTTTTGAGATTGATGGTGATAAGATTCAGCAATTAGAGATAATTGAACTGGGTAAGAAACAGCAATCTGTTTGAGATAACTCCACATAAAATAAAAAACCCGAATCAACGATTCGGGTTTTTTGCAGCACTAAAAAACTAAGTTTATAGGTTTATCGCAATCGATCCACAGATTTTACAAGATCTTCATCCTTTTTGATGGCTTTGTTGGCCAAAACCAAGAATACGATAGAAAAAATAGGTAAGAACATCCCAATACCCTTCTCAGAAACGGTAGCCGCTTCTCCGGATAAGTTTAGTGTCCGATACACAAATAATCCTAATAAAATTAAATTCAATATGATATTCAATCTGCCCATGACAAATTGTTGTTGTCTTTTTGCGTGTGATAAAATACTCAGTAATGACAATGTTGCACTCAATCCGAATAAAGCTACGTAAGCAATATCCATCATAAAATAGAAGGGTTTCCCCTCAGCATCTTTCCACAACGGAAAAATAAAAGGAAATACTCCCGTCAACAGCAGACACACCAATAAAAAGTAAGTTTGTTTTCTAAACATGGTTTTGAAAAATGTGGGACAAAAATATAGTTTCTTTTTAAAAAATACTATTGCATGATTAAATATTATTTGTATTATTGCATGGTAAATCCGTAAGTACTTCATCCTTCGGACTATTCTTTACAAAAAATTCTACCCACAAATTGTACTATTTTCCAAATTCGAATTTAAATCAAAACACTATTCATGTTTGATATTTCTGCCCTAAAAGAAATGAAGCTTACTGAGCTTCAGGAAATTGCCAAGTTGGCTAAAACCATAAAAGTAGCCGGTGCCAAAAAGGATAAATTGATTGCAGATATTTTGGAACACCAAAATAAAACTCTCAAAGAACAGCAATCGCAAGCCCCTGAGCAACCCGCTGAAAATAAAACCAAACGAACGCGAATTACCCCAGCCCCCAAAATAACCCCTGAAACCCAACAAAGCGATTTGTTTACAGCCGATGCCTCTGCAGCAGCTACTGAAGAAAAGCCGGTTTTTCAGAATAAAAAAACAAAATTCAAAAAACCTCTTTTTGAGAAAAAGAACAAAAATGCGGCAACTCCCGTTTTAGACGAACCTCTTGACATAGAAACAGAGGCTGTTGAACCTCAAACTACTCCTGAAGAAACCGATACTCCTTCTGCAATTCAAGCTCCGGAAAGCATTAAAGAAGACAAACCAAAACAGCATAACCCTAATCAAAACGGCAACGGCAATCCTAATTTCAAAGGAAAGAAGCAAAACAATTTCCGCGATTCCGATTATGAATTTGACGGTATCATAGAAAGCGAAGGTGTTCTGGAAATGATGCCCGACGGATATGGATTTTTGCGCTCTTCGGATTATAACTATTTAGCTTCGCCCGATGATATTTATTTGTCCACCTCACAAATCCGTTTGTTTGGTTTAAAAACCGGTGATACGGTAAAAGGTGTGGTGCGTCCGCCAAAAGAAGGAGAAAAGTTTTTCCCTTTGGTAAAGGTATTAAAGATTAACGGACATGATCCTCAGGTAGTGCGTGACCGTGTATCATTTGAACACCTCACACCCTTATTCCCAGAAGAAAAATTCAACCTGGCCGGAAGACAATCGACTATTTCTACCCGTATTATAGATCTTTTTTCACCCATTGGAAAAGGACAGCGCGGTATGATTGTCGCGCAACCCAAAACCGGTAAAACAATGTTGTTGAAAGACATTGCCAACACCATAGCCGCCAATCACCCTGAAGTGTATTTAATCGTATTGTTGATTGATGAACGCCCGGAAGAGGTAACCGATATGCAGCGCAGTGTCAGGGGAGAGGTTATTGCCTCAACTTTTGATGAACCGGCAGACCGGCACGTAAAAGTAGCCAATATCGTTTTGGAAAAAGCCAAACGATTGGTAGAATGCGGGCACGATGTGGTGATTTTATTAGATTCCATTACGCGTTTGGCGAGAGCTTATAACACAGTTCAACCTGCATCCGGTAAAGTATTATCGGGTGGAGTAGATGCCAACGCCTTGCAAAAACCGAAGCGTTTCTTTGGCGCCGCGCGTAACATTGAAAACGGTGGTTCACTGAGTATCATTGCCACAGCCTTAACCGAAACCGGTTCAAAAATGGACGAAGTAATCTTTGAAGAGTTTAAAGGTACCGGTAATATGGAGTTGCAATTAGATCGAAAAATTGCCAACAAACGTATTTTCCCTGCTATTGATTTGACGTCTTCCAGTACACGTCGAGATGATTTATTACAAGATGAAAAAACAATTCAACGCATGTGGATTATGCGTAAGTATTTGGCCGACATGAATCCGGTGGAAGCGATGGATTTCATCAACGACCGTTTCAAAAAAACTAGAAACAATGAAGAGTTCCTCATTTCGATGAACGACTAAATATAAAATCCCAACCTGACAGTTGGGATTTTTTTATACAAATCTTCATTTACACTTCATCAATTTTAGTTTCATTTGCAATAAAAACAGTATGTCTTTGAGCCGTTTCGTTATTGTATGTTACCTTTTGTTTTCGGGAGTTCTTTGGGCTCAAAATGAAAATGCGACCGTAAAAGATTCTGTGAAAGAAAATAAGTTGGAGGAAGTCATAGTAACTTCTTCCCGCACCAATTCTCGTATAGAAAACACCCCCACACGCGTTGAAGTTTTGGGATTGGAGGAAATGAATGAAGAAAACAATATTAAACCCGGGAACATCATGAGTCTTTTGGGGGATATTGCCGGAATTCAAATGCAGCAAATGTCCGCCAGCACCGGAAATACTTTGGCCAGAATACAAGGACTTCACGGGCGATATACACAATTATTAAAAGACGGCATGCCTTTATATGGAGGGCTTTCGGGCAACTTTGGGATTATGCAGATTCCCCCTATGGATTTAAAACAAATTGAGATTATCAAAGGATCGGCGTCAACACTGTATGGTGGCGATGCTATCGGAGGAATAATCAATTTGATTAGCAAAAATCCCGACTTTAAGAGGGAACTCAGTTTTACAGCAAATCAAACATCGCTTTCTGAAACTAATTTGAACGGGTATTTTTCAAAACGAAATAAAAAATTTGGGTTTACATGTTTTATCGGGCAAACATTTCAGCATCATTTAGATATAGATGACGATGGATTGACTGATGTGGCAAAAGTGAACAATACAGTAATACATCCTAAATTCATTTTTTATCTTTCTCCTGCGTCTACTGTGACAGTAAATTATTCGGCGACTTTTGATGCCCGAAAAGGAGGGGATAATCGATATTTTGCGCATTATGACAGCAACTTATATCATATTGTTACTCAAATGCAACGGCACAGCCTTGATGCCAAATGGCAATACAATTTGTCTGAGAAAAGTAATCTAATGTTCAAAACCAGCAGCAGTTTTTTAGACCAAAAGTTGGATACTAAAGCCTATGTTTTCAGCGGAAAACAAACACTGTTGTATGCTGAAGCTTCCTATTTTCATAAATCAGAGAAAATGGATTGGGTAGCGGGAATTAATTGTAATGGTGACTTTTTTACAGATAATTCATCACAGATATTGCCTTTGGTTTCTGATTACCACAATACAACTTTGGGAACATTTGTACAAAACACTTATAAACCAACAAAAAAATGGGTTTTGGAAAGTGGATTTCGATATGATTTCAATTCCAAATACGGCAATTTTGCACTGCCAAGACTTTCACTATTGTACAAAATCAATGCTGATTTTTCGACACGGTTGAATGGCGGATTTGGTTACAAATCACCGGTAGCGCTTAATTATCTTGATTTAGAAACCGATTTGGCAAATACAAATAACAATAATTCATTAAAAGCGGAATGGTCACGCGGATGGAATGCCGATGTGAACTACAAAAAACGATTGGGTAATAATATGAGTATTACTTTTAATCAGTCTTTTTTTTATACCCTGATTAAAAATCCTATTTACGACAGTTCAGCAACAGCTGGACAAACCGCATTGCAAAATGCTTCTAATTCACTAGTTACAAGAGGATTTCAGTCTTATTGTCGACTCGAACACGATGATTTTGAGTTGTACTTGGGCTATGTGTTTACCGATGTGCAAAAAGAATACGATACCCTTCACAAAAGTTTGACAGTTACTCCGAAGCATAATTTTTCTTCGACGCTGTTTTATGAGCCTTCAGAAACCTGGCGTTTTGGTCTAGAGAGCAGTCTCATTGCCAGCCAACTGGATCAAAATTACCAACCGGTAAAAAATTATGTATTGGCAGCGGCTATGCTGCAGTATAAATGGAGTCATTTTACAATGGTGCTTAACATTGAAAATCTGTTCGATTTCAAGCAAAGTAATTATGGTAAAATTTATTCAGGTACCATTGACAATCCGAAATTCGACAAGCTTTGGGCGCCAATTGACGGTCGTGTATTTAATTTTTCGATAAAGTATTCACTCCAACAATAGTGTCATCTTGTCAGCCTGATTTAGTCTGAAACTGACAATTTATTACTGATTGCCGCTTGGCATAATAGTTGTCATTCTCGAAACCGTACAACACAAAGTACTATTCACTCGTAGAGGAATAATCAAACAAAAGACTAAAAAAGGAGATAAAGTTATGAGTAAAATTATTGGTATCGATTTAGGTACAACCAATTCATGTGTAGCAGTTATGGAAGGCGGAGAGCCGGTAGTAATCGCAAACGCTGAAGGAAAAAGAACAACCCCTTCTGTAATTGCATTTGTAGAAGGCGGCGAAATTAAAGTAGGTGACCCTGCAAAACGTCAGGCGGTTACCAACCCTACCAAAACCATTGCGTCTATTAAACGTTTTATGGGAAATAAGTATACAGAAAGTGCTAAAGAAGCCTCTACTGTAGCTTACAAAGTGGTAAAAGGAGATAACGACACCCCACGTGTTGATATCGACGGAAGATTATATACACCACAAGAGTTGTCAGCCATGACACTTCAAAAAATGAAAAAAACTGCAGAAGACTATTTAGGTCATGCCGTTACCGAAGCCGTAATCACTGTTCCGGCTTACTTTAACGATGCGCAACGTCAGGCTACTAAAGAAGCCGGTGAAATTGCAGGTCTTAAAGTAATGCGTATCATTAATGAGCCTACAGCAGCAGCTTTGGCTTACGGATTAGACAAATCAGGTAAAGACCAAAAAATTGCCGTTTACGATTTAGGTGGAGGTACTTTTGATATCTCAGTATTGGAATTAGGAGACGGTGTTTTTGAAGTATTGTCAACCAACGGAGATACTCACTTAGGAGGAGATGACTTTGACCAGGTAATCATCGACTGGATGGCTAACGAATTCAACAGCGAAGAAGGTGTTGATTTGCGCAAAGACCCAATGGCATTGCAACGTTTGAAAGAAGCTGCTGAGAAAGCAAAAATCGAGTTGTCTTCCTCAACACAAACCGAAATTAACTTGCCATATGTTACCGCTACCGCTTCAGGTCCGAAACACTTGGTAAAAACGTTAACTCGTGCCAAATTCGAGCAATTGGCTGAAAGCTTGGTAAAACGTTCTATGGAACCTGTTGCCAAAGCCTTGAAAGATGCCGGTTTATCTACTTCAGATATCGATGAAGTAATCTTGGTAGGAGGATCAACCCGTATTCCGGTAATCCAAGAGCAAGTAGAAAAATTCTTTGGTAAAAAACCATCAAAAGGGGTGAACCCGGACGAAGTAGTAGCTATTGGTGCGGCTATCCAAGGTGGTGTTTTAACCGGAGATGTGAAAGATGTATTGCTGCTTGACGTTACCCCGCTATCATTAGGAATCGAAACCATGGGTAACGTAATGACAAAATTAATCGAAGCCAACACTACCATTCCTACCAAAAAATCACAAGTATTCTCAACAGCAGCCGATAACCAGCCAAGTGTTGAAATCCATGTATTGCAGGGGGAAAGAACCATGGCCGCTGATAACAAAACCATCGGTCGTTTCCACTTAGACGGAATTCCGCCGGCCCCTAGAGGTGTGCCTCAAATTGAAGTGACTTTTGATATTGATGCCAACGGTATCATCAAAGTATCTGCCACTGATAAAGGTACCGGAAAATCACACGACATTCGTATCGAAGCCTCTTCAGGGTTAACTCCGGAAGAAATTGAAAGAATGAAGAAAGATGCCGAAATGAATGCTGAAAACGATAGATTGGCTAAAGAAAAAGCAGATAAATTAAACGAAGCTGATGCTATGATTTTCCAAACAGAAAGTCAACTGAAAGAATACGGCGATAAATTATCTGCAACTAATAAAGAGGCTATTGAAAGTGCTTTGACTGAATTGAAAGCGGCTTATGATACCAAAGAAGTAGCCACTATTCAACCGGCTTTAGACAAAATCAACGAAGCTTGGAAAAACGCTTCCGAAGAAATGTACAAAGCTCAAAGCGAAGGACAAACACATGAAGCGCAACCACAAGCTGATGCTGCTGGTGGCGACCAGACTCAAGACGTAGATTTTGAAGAAGTAAAATAATATAAAAGGTTATTTGAATGACAAGAAACCGGATAAGCAATTATCCGGTTTTTTTATTTAACATTTAATGAACCGATTATTTTGTATATTCGATTTCTATAAATGAATTATTCTTCTGCTATGAAAAAAATGGTCTTGTTTACCTTTGTCGTTTTACTGAGTGTCAACGCCTTTGCCCAAAAAAAGAAAACAGGTAAAAGTGCTGCTGTAACATCGGCTTTTGCCAAAACAGATAATTTAGTCGCCGAGGTTAAATCGGGAAATTTTCAGTTGACCATAACTGATAAAGGGAAGCCCAACGACGCCATTGTGATTAAAACGGTCGATTCTAAGTTTGTCCCGGGCGATTGTAAACTCAGTGCTTTTACAGCCAATGGGACTAAGTTGTATTTGTTGACGTGGACAGAAATAAACCAAATAAAAACCGACCTAAAGACAGAAGATATTACGACTGTTTATTCAAATATTTATGAAATTACTGGTAAAAAACAAGTGTTTTCCAATACTCAAATGACCAATCATATCACTGAGAAAGTATTTTTAGACAAATTGAAAAATGCTTCTGAAACACAGGAGAAAATCAGAAGGGAAGGTTTTGAGTTCAAATTGAATCCGGACGGCTCCATTATTCAAAAAGGAAAAACTCAGGAAAATAAATTTACTTACGATCCTGTCAAAGCCGAATATGTAACAGCAAAAAAGAAATAAAAAAAATCCCGATACTTCATCGGGATTTTTTCTTTTCAGGTAGGGTTTGAATTTATTCGGATACTTTTATTTCAAACGTTTTATTCCAATTTTTTCCGGTTACAAAAATGGTATTGGTTTTCTTGTTGAAGGCAATTCCGTTTAATACCTCAGCCTCTTTGTTGGTTACTTTGGCTCTTAAAGCAGATAAATCTATTACAGCTTCTACCGCACCGGTTTGAGGATTAATAACAGCTATAGCATCTTTTTGCCAAATATTACCGTAAATTTTGCCGTTAATCCATTCCAACTCATTAATACTTTTTATTTTACTGTCGTTGGTATACACGTTTATATAATCCGTCAGTTTCTGGGTTTCCGGATCCATGGTCCAAATTTTCTCAGTTCCGTCAGATTGGTAAATATTTTTGCCATCGTTGGTCATTCCCCAGCCTTCGATTTTTTTGTCAAATCGGAACGTTTTAATCTTCTTTAGAGTATTGGCATCGTATACAAAACCTTCTTCGTTTTGCCAGGTTAATTGGTAAACTTTGTCATTAATCACAGTAATGCCTTCGCCAAAATACTGCTGATCGATACTAACTTTTTTATAGGCTTTTCCGGTTTTATAATCAATTTTGGCAAAATATGATTTTCCGTTTTGTCCGGTACTTTCCATCAGAGTGTCGCGGTAAAACTCAAAACCTTCTGTGAAGGCTTCCACATCGTGGTCGTAGGTGTTTACGACGGTATATTTAAATAATTTCGGAGCGACAGCGGCTGCCACCTCAATACGTGATTTTATAGAAACGGTATCTCCTTCAAAATAAACTAAAGCCTTCAGGTTTTGATATCCTAATTTTTTTCCGCTCAAATCAAAAGCATATTTATTATTTCCCTTTACGGTAGCCAGTTTGTTGTCGTTGGCAAAATAAACTACACTGTCTATGGTTTTGTTTTTACCGTTGATAAGTGACAAATCTACCTTATCTGTAGCTTGAAATAAGGGTTTGAAATGGGTTTCATCAATACTGAAATAGTCTTCCTTTTCTTTTTGACTGTCGCCGCAACCAACCATGTGTAAGGCTAATAAAATGGTTATTAGCAGATTATAATTTTTCATTCGCAAAGTTTAATTTTTCACTCACAAATATATTTATAAAGGACTTAATTTCTTGCAAAAAATGAAAAAGATTGTATATTTGCAGCGGCAAGTCCTACACGACCAGCTCCTGCAAAATCCTCCAGGATGGGAACATAGCAAAGGTATGTGGTTGAGCGGTGCGATGTAGGTCGCTTGCCATTTTTTTAAAATTGGGTCCCGAAATTTATCGGGATTTTTTATTTTTATACCCTATGGTTGTAAAATGGCAAATAGTAACGTTCAATCTCAAAGAAACCTTTGCCATTGCATATGGGAATTACTCATTCCGCGAAGCCTTGATTGTGTCGTTGGAAGCTCATGGGAAAAAAGGTTTTGGCGAATGCACGGCCATAGATTACTACCACATCAATCTTTCCGATTTTGAGTTGATTTTAAAAAGAATTCAAACTCAAATCGAACAGCATAAAATAGTTCATCCTAATGATTTTTATGCGTTTTTGTCAACTCTTGAACTGCCTTCTTTTTTAAGGTCAGCACTTGATTGCGCTTACTGGGATTTATTTGGAAAATTAGAACGCCAAAGTTTTTTTGAACTGAATAATATTAATTACAGTCAATTGCCACAATCGTCAATCACCATCAGCGTCGATTCGGTAGAAAACCAAATTAAAAAAATCAATCAATCGGCCTGGAGTAAATTCAAAGTCAAATGCAATCATTTTGATCAGGATGCGGTAACAAAGTTGTTGCAACTGGATCAATCGTTGGCTTTAGATTCTAACGGGAGTTTTACTGCCGCTGAATGTCTTTCGCTGGAAAACTATGAAATGATTTCCAAATTCACTTATTTGGAGCAACCCATGAAGCCTGGTTCTGAACATTTTAAGGTGCTGCATGCGGATCATTACGCCAATTGGATGGCTGATGAAGACTGTCAGGACATTTCGGTTTTGAAAGAGTTGCAACCTCATTATAAAAGCATCAATGTTAAGTTGGTCAAATGCGGCGGATTGACTCCGGCATTAGAGTTAATAGCCAAAGCCCGTAAACTTGGTTTCAAAATCATGATTGGCTGTATGACCGAATCAACGGTGGGCATTTCGGCAGGAGCTGTCTTAGCACCTTTGTGTGATTATGCCGATTTAGACGGAGCGAATTTGATCAGTAATGATATTGCCAAAGGAACTGAAATTGTGAACGGTACAATTCATTTAAGAGAAAAGCCCGGTTTGGGTATTAAAATTGGGTAACGTCGGGGTGTTTTTTTATCTTTAGCGGCTGATTAGACAAATGATTATTTGTCTTTTTAATTCTTTTTTTATAATTAAAGAACATGAAATTCCATCACATTACCCCAATAATTTGGACAGAACAGTTGCAGGAAACCATTGATTTTTACTGCAATGTTTTAGGTTTTCGTTGTGGCGAATGCAGCGATGAGTGGCAATGGGCGGCTTTGTTTAATGATGAATGCGAGTTGATGATTGCCAAGCCCAACGAGCACACGCCGTTTGAAAAGCCTGCTTTTACCGGCTCATTCTACATCAAAGTTGATGATGTGGAAACGCTTTGGAATCAGTTAAGACATGACGTAAATGTTGTTTATGAATTGGAAACCTTTGATTGGGGCATGCGCGAGTTTGCCATTTATGATAATAACGGCTACATGTTACAATTTGGGCAAGATATAAATAAATAAAATAAACAAAAACAGTCTTTCGTCTATTCATCTGTTATCTATCATCTTTAAATTAAATATATGAGTAAAGTAGTTTTAATAACCGGAGGTTCTTCGGGAATAGGCAAGGCCATAGGAGAGTTCTTGTTTCACAAAGGATTTACGGTATATGGCACCAGCCGGAATCCGGATAAAATTACCAATTCGTTATTTCCTTTGATTGCTTTAGATGTTCGCAATGCAGAGAGCATTAAACAGGCCGTGCAGCAGGTAATTTCAAGATCAAAGCGCATTGATGTAGTGATTAACAATGCTGGGGTTGGGATTACCGGTCCCATAGAAGAAATTCCGACAGCAGAAATCAAAAACAACTTTGAAACGAATTTCTTTGGTCCTATAGAAGTCATAAAAGCGGTGTTGCCTCAAATGAGGGAGCAAAATTCAGGGTTAATCATTAATATTACATCCATTGCCGGTTACATGGGGTTGCCATACCGCGGCATTTATTCGGCTTCAAAAGGAGCATTAGAGATTGTAGCGGAAGCCATAAGTATGGAAGTGAAAAACTTTGGTATTAAGGTGGTAAATGTGGCTCCCGGTGATTTTGCAACTAATATAGCTTCAGGACGCTACCATGCGCCCGTGATAACAGGCTCTGCTTATGAAACACCTTACGGCAATACGCTGAAGCAAATGAACGAGCATGTTGACAGTGGCAGTAACCCCGATGAAATGGCAGCAGCTATTTATCAAATCATTAACGAAAAGAATCCCAAACTGCACTATAAAGTCGGACTGTTTATGCAAAAATTTTCGATAGTGCTGAAACGTATTTTGCCCGACAGAATCTATGAAAGTATGTTGATGAATCATTATAAATTGTAACAAATTTTTACAATCAGGTCCTTACTTTGTCATTGAATATGTAACTTTGCATCAAAATAAGAACACACAACTTTTTAATATATATAACAATTACGGTATGAAATTTTTTATTGACACTGCCAATTTAAACGAAATCAGAGAAGCGCAAAGTCTTGGAGTTCTTGATGGCGTTACAACTAATCCTTCGTTGATGGCTAAAGAAGGAATCACAGGAAAAAATAACATCCTGAAACACTACGTTGACATCTGTAACATTGTAGACGGTGATGTAAGTGCCGAAGTTATTGCAACTGATTACGAAGGCATGATCAGAGAAGGCGAGGAGTTGGCTGATTTGCACGAACAAATTGTAGTGAAATTACCCATGACTAAAGACGGTGTAAGAGCTTGTAAATACTTTTCAGATAAAGGAATAAAAACCAACGTAACTTTGGTATTCTCTGCCGGTCAGGCTTTGTTGGCTGCCAAAGCAGGTGCTACATACGTTTCTCCGTTCCTAGGAAGATTAGACGATATTTCAACTGACGGTTTAGCCTTGATTCAGGAAATTCGTGATATTTATGACAATTACGCCTTTGAAACAGAGATTTTGGCCGCTTCCATCCGACACACGATGCACGTGGTAAACTGTGCTAAAATTGGTGCCGATGTAATGACCGGTCCGTTATCTTCTATTTTAGGATTGTTAAAGCATCCGTTAACCGATATTGGTTTGGCTCAGTTCTTGGCTGATTATGCTAAAGGGAATCAATAAGTGTTAACCACCCAAATAAAAAAAGCGTCTCGATTTTCGGGACGCTTTTTTTATCTAATAATCTAATAATCTGAAAATCTGAAAATCTGAAAATCTACTTCAATTCGTCTTCAAAATTAGATTCAAATACATTGGTAAATGCATTCTTTATTAAACCTTTATCATCAAGAATGATCGTTCGGTGTACTTTAGTAATTACCCATTTTGATTTTAAATCTTCAAAATCTCCACAGCGCAATTCGGTAATTCCGTCAAAATTGTAGTTGCCCATCATCTTTGTCCAGGCTTCCTGCGAATCGTTCAGATTAATGGCTACAAACTGGTAATCCGGATATTTTTTGTGAAGCGCCAGTATTTTTTTATGAACGGCTTCAAAGTGTGACATCGCATTTTCTGACCAAAAGAAAATAACCGTCTTTTGATTGGCAAAACTCGAAGATGAGATAGTTTCTCCTTTGTTGTCTATTAATGAAACATTAGGTAATTTATTACCTACAGTCAGTAATTGTATAGCATCGCCAATTTTCAGGATTTCATTTTTCTGGCTTTTATCAGTGGAGTACTTGTGGTAGGTTTCCAAAAAGGCTTTGTTGTTTACCATGTTTTGATCTTCCAAAAGATAGGTAAATGCTATGTTGTTGAGAATAATATTTTTTACCTTCTCATTCTTAATTAGAGTGTCGGCTATATTCAGTTTGTTGATGTTTGTTTTTAAAGCCAAGTCAACTTCTGAAAAATGATTATGGTAATTGATAGCGCCCATATTATTAAGCATGTGCGACAAATACATGACAAAAGGGGAGTAATAGGATAGGGCTACGTTGTTGCAATTCACTTTTTTACGGAAATCATAAAAATCACTTGGAATTTTTTCAAAAACGTCATTACCGGTTCTGATTTTGTGAATTACAGGATAAAGCTCTTTTCTCGAATAATAAGGGAAGTCTACCGATGCCTTGGCGTAAACATCAAACTCATCACTCCATTTAATTTCTTCTTTTTTGGCGGTGTAGAACTTCTTAGCCTCTTGGTAGGAAGAATCTATGGTGTGCGTAAATTTATCAATATCGTAATCAAACACTTCAAACAAATTGTTTTTTTCTTTCTCATTTCGCAAGTACTGCTCCATCAAAAAGTTATTTTTTTGATCGCCCCGACCGCAAAAAACCACAGAAGCATCAAAGTCTTTTGAATTGACACGTACCATGATGCTATCGTTTTTGTCAAAGTAAACGTATTGGTATTCGGGTTCGTGTTTGAAGGTGTAAAGTCCGGGCGATAGCGAATCGAACTGAATGAAGAATCGGTTGTTTTTGTCTAGTTTCAAAGTATCAATCACCTCATTGTCTTTGCAAAACAATACATATCGATTGTTCGGATTGACTACTTCACCACCAAAATAAGCCACGTAGTCATTGCTTTTAAATTCATTTTTACACGAACAGCAAAGGACGAATAAAGGAAAGAGTATGCTAAAACTTTTTATATTTTTAAGCGTAACCATGTTTTCGAAACTAGTAAACAAAAATAACCTGACGAATTGGATTTTACTGTTAATCATTAGTTAAATGTAAAGCGCCGTAAATATGCTGTTTTATTGTTAATTATCCAATCTTTTTTTACGATGTTATATTTCGGTTTTTAATTCGATGACGAACAGTGTTTGATATAAAAAAACTGAATACTATTTTACCAAAGACTGAACACTATTCACTACTTTTGCACCAAATTTAAATAAAGGACAATTCATGCTTACAGTTTCTAATTTATCGGTACAATTTGGTAAACGAGTTTTATTCGATGAAGTAAATACAACCTTCACTCAGGGCAACTGCTACGGTGTTATTGGTGCTAACGGTGCCGGAAAATCAACGTTTCTCAAAATATTAGCCGGAGAAATCGAACCTACATCCGGAAGGGTAATCTTAGAGCCCGGAAAACGCATGTCGGTACTGAACCAAAATCACAACATGTTTGACGATCATACTGTTTTAGAAACCGTGATGATGGGAAACAAAGTATTGTTTGCTGTAAAATCGGAAATGGATGCATTATATGCGGATTACGATGATAAAAATGCAGACAGAATAGGCGAGTTGCAGGTACAGTTTGAAGAAATGAACGGTTGGAATGCCGAGTCTGATGCCGGAGCATTGCTTTCGAATTTGGGAATTTCTTCAGATATGCATTATACTTTGATGAGTGAAATGGAAGGAAAGATGAAAGTTCGTGTGTTATTGGCACAGGCACTTTTCGGAAACCCCGATGTGCTGGTAATGGATGAGCCGACCAATGATTTGGATTTTGAAACCATCACTTGGTTAGAGAATTTTTTAGCTAATTATGACAATACTGTAATAGTAGTATCGCACGATCGTCACTTTTTAGATTCGGTTTGTACTCATATTTCGGATATCGACTTCGGAAAAATCAATCACTATTCAGGAAACTATACGTTTTGGTATGAGTCCAGTCAGTTAGCGGCCCGTCAAAAAGCCCAACAAAACAAAAAAGCTGAAGAAAAGAAAGCTGAATTAGAAGAATTTATTCGTCGTTTCAGTGCCAACGTGGCCAAGTCTAAGCAGGCAACTTCACGTAAAAAAATGATTGAGAAATTGAATTTAGACGAAATAAAACCGTCAAGCCGCAGATATCCGGCCATCATTTTTGATACCGAAAGAGAAGCTGGCGATCAAATTTTACACGTACAAAACTTGGCAGCTTCTGTTGATGGTGAGGTTTTGTTTAAGAATGTAGATTTAAACATGGCCAAAGGCGATAAAGTAGTGGTCTTTTCTAAAGATTCCAGAGCTACCACTGCTTTTTATGAAATATTAAACGACAAACTAAAAGCCGATGCCGGAACATTTGATTGGGGAATCACGACCACGCAATCCTATTTGCCCAATGATAACAGTGAGTTCTTTACCAATCCTGATTTGAACTTGGTCGACTGGTTACGCCAATGGGCCAAAACCGAAGAAGAGCGTGATGAAGTTTATGTTCGTGGATTTTTAGGGAAAATGATTTTCTCGGGAGAAGAGGCGCTGAAAAAATGTACGGTATTATCAGGAGGCGAAAAAGTACGTTGTATGCTGTCGCGCATGATGATGATTCGCGCCAATGTGTTGATGTTAGATGAGCCAACCAACCACCTTGATTTGGAGTCGATTACAGCGTTTAACAATTCGCTTAAAAACTTCAAAGGTTCGGTATTGTTTACCACGCATGACCATGAGTTTGCCCAAACCGTTGCCAACCGTGTATTGGAAATCACACCCAACGGGGTAATTGACAGATACATGACTTTTGATGAATACCTGGAGGATGATAAAATTCAGGAAATGAGAAAGAAAATGTATTCATAACAGACATTAGAAACCGCCTAATAGGCGGTTTTTAAATTAGTAAAGTTCTAAATCATATTACAGGAAACTCTATCGGATTGCTGTTTTATGCACTAGATAGTAGGCAAAACGATTTCTTTCGGTTAAAAACACTGTTTTTTCGTAAAGAAAGTGTGAAGTTGTACAATAAACCAACACACGAACGTAGCAATTGCCGAAGGAATTTTTTAAAAACGCTGTTGGTGGGAGTTATTTTTCTTTGAGGTATATATGTCTTATTTTTCCCTTTCCAGTTTCTCTTTCATCGATTTCAAACTTATTGATGTCTTTAATCAAAGGTAAAAGTTTAGGAAATCCATAGTTTCTTGAATCAAAATCAGGTTTCATTTTAAGAATATAACTTCCTAAATTGCCCAAAAATGCCCAACCACTTTCATCCGCTAAATCATTAACGCTGTCTGTTATAAGCTTGATTGTTTTTGAATCTACTTTGCTGAGTGGTTCTTCTTTTCGTTTCGGTTTTGTGGTTCGCTTTTTAGAATCATCGGTTTCTACAACGACCGCTTTCAGAATTTCCAAATAAATAAATTTATCACAAGCAGAAATAAAAGGTTGCGGAGTTTTTCTTTCTCCGAATCCTATCACTGTCATTCCTGCTTCTCGAAGTCTTGTGGCCAATCTTGTAAAATCACTGTCACTTGATACTATGCAAAAGCCATTCACTTTTTCAGAATAAAGTATATCCATTGCATCGATGATCATTGCACTGTCACTTGAGTTCTTTCCGGTTGTATAACTGTATTGTTGAATTGGCGTTATAGCATTTTCCAAAAGAACATTTTTCCATCCGGAAACAGTCGGTTTAGTCCAATCAGCATATATTCTTTTTATAGTTGGAGTTCCGTTCTTAGAAATCTCTTCCAACATTTCTTTTACATTTGTGTATGATACATTATCTGCATCAATTAATACTGCAAGTTTATCTTCTATCATATTTGTTTTGTCTTTGATTATATGGCTGTGCATAATTACCGACAACGTCGTGCTGCGGATAACGAAACTATTTCTTTCGGTTAAAGATACTGTTTTTTATAAAGAAAAGTGTGAAGTAATACAGTAAACCAGCTATTGCATAAAACCGCCTTAAGTTTACAATTTCTAAATTTATACATTAATCAGAAAGAACAAAAGAGAGGAGTAAGGTTTTCGATAACCGCAGGAACTTCAGATTCCGTTAACAGTGATAATCCCCTCTCTTTTCTACTTTTATTTCGTACAGTTCTGTGAGAGTTGGATCTCGTTTTTAAGGTGATGAAACACAAGTAGATTGTCCTTTCCAAAATTATTTTCTTATGGATAAAGATAAAAAAACATTTGGTATTGACATCAGTAAAGCCACATTTGATGTTATGGATTGTTCGGGTAATTATTATCA
>NZ_SJPE01000005.1 GCF_004329815.1 Flavobacterium silvisoli
CTGAGTTTAATAACCGATGCTTATTCAAGAAAAATAATGGGATATAGTTTTCGTCAGGACCTGGCAGCAGAAGGCTGTATTGAAGCTTTAAAAATGGCATTGAATAACAGACGGTATGGTCAATCGATTATTCATCATTCCGATAGAGGCTCTCAATATTGTTCTCATAACTACGTTGATTTATTAATGAAAAATAATATTGCTATAAGTATGACTGAGAA
Source organism: Flavobacterium silvisoli (assembly GCF_004329815.1). Lineage (GTDB taxonomy): Bacteria > Bacteroidota > Bacteroidia > Flavobacteriales > Flavobacteriaceae > Flavobacterium > Flavobacterium silvisoli. The sequence continues at coordinate 222 of NZ_SJPE01000005.1, forward strand.
CGGAGATCCCTATGAAAATGCATTGGCAGAGAGAGTTAACGGCATCATTAAAACAGAGTTCAACCTTTACAGTAGCTCGTTAGGCTTTGATCAAACAAAACATAGAATAAGTAAAAGCATTAAGTCTTATAATGAACTAAGGCCACATGCCAGTTGTGATTATTTAACCCCTAACCAAGCACATTTACAATCAGAAATATTAAACAAGAGATGGAAAAACTATAATAGAAGTTTTAATCATGAAAAAGCAATTGTATAGCAACTTTAGGATTAAAAAGTATATTTGTATAGCTATAATAGGATTTATTTAATAACCTGTATAGTTATTTTAGGACGGGTCACCTATATAGATAAAACATACCAAAAGCATAGATAGTGTATGAGGAGTGTATGAAAAGCAGCAGGATTACTACCCTAAAATGTTTTATGATTATTTCAGGGACCTGCCGGGAGCAACAAAGCAAATACCTCATTTTGAAACTTCACTGTATGAGCAAATCTATACCGACTTCAAGGTAGTTAATTATCTCGGCGGGGTGTAAGATTTCAGAATGAAAAGAAAAAACATTACCTTCTTTTTGTGTGCCTATGGCATTCTTAGTTTACTTAAACACTTTTCTCTTTTCTAAATTAATGATTTAATAAAAACAAATCTAAAAATCTATTAAAACATATCGAGAATCCAACCATAATAATCCCCTTATCAGTAATATCATTTTTTGAGCCCACTTAAAAGACAATCGCACAAAAGCAGAAAGCCCATAAATCCCTAGCCTCTTCAACAGAATCAGGGAGACAATCTATTGATGGATTAGGATTTGTGTGCAAAAATCCTTCTGCGGATACCAAAGGCATTTACATCTTTTAAAACGAAATAAGAACCATCGGAACCTATGAATTGAGGGTAAATTCAGAAACCCTCAACATAACTTGTCTTCATATACTTATCGCTTTAGGATTTAATTATTTTCTGTTACAGATAAGATTTATCTAAGGCAAGCAACAACTAACTATTGCTTGAAAACCGCTGGTGTTCTTTTTTATTTTTTACCGAACTCTTTTATGATTAGGGTAATTGTTAGAAGTTATACCCAAAATGCAATCCAGGCTGTCCGTAGAAAAATCTTGGCCATTTATCGTCAACCTGTTGAAACGTGTCAGGCATTTTTGATTGATAAGGGCGATGAGTTATCGCAATTGAGGGTTGTATAAAAAAACGATCATTGAATAGTTTAATGTGATAACCAATCGAATAAGTGTTAAAGATTTGAAAGCCATTACCAATTGAGTTACTGTCTTCATTCACGAATTTTTGCCAAGCCGGCATCACGTCAACTTGGGCAAAAAGACCTTTCCATATGAACCTGTAGTAAGCGAGTGAAAAACCATATTCTCGAATGTGACCGGGAAACCCCTCACCGTCTGCTTCATACGATTTGCCATAAGGAATGCCAATTGGCCAACCATATTTCCATGTTTTTAATTCAAGTGAAATTACGTCTTTCCCTGTGAGGCGATAACCGAAGTTCAAATAAACCATACCCGGCGGATTATTATCAGGTATTAAATCGGCGAGCATAAATAAGGTACTCCCTATAAAATACTTTTTATAAGTACTATTCCCTTTTTCATATTGCGCATTCGCCTTTAAGCTATTTGCTATAACAAGTGCAAGTCCAATCCGTAAAATCTTCTTTTTCATATCTTTTTTACTTGATGTTAAACGATATTGCAAAGAAAGTTTGGCAATAGACTTAAAATTGTTCACTTAAGTTAAGAAATGGGTATTAATCTTTATTTTTTTCAAAAATCCTCGCTCTTAACCGGCTTAATGATTGTGGTTTTATACCCAAATAACTGGCTAATTGGTGCTGAGGGACACGTTGAATAAGGTCCGGTCTTGATTGCAATAAATTCAAATACCGCTGCTCTGGCGAAGACGTTTTAAACTCATCAAAATCCATTTGTTGTTTGGCTAACAATTCTTCAGACAAAATTCTGCACATCATCTCAAACTTTGGAAATTTACTATTTATTTCTGCTTCCATATCAGAAGTTGAAATTGTCAGAATACTGTCTTCAATACAGCTTATATAATATAGGGATGGAGTTTTACTAATTACACACGGGGGTGTTAAAGCATCCATTTCTGTATAAAAAGCAGTAGTTTTCTCCTCACAGTCTATCATATAATAGGTACGAATACAGCCCTTTAGAACAAAATAACTCTCGTTTGATTTTTGCCCTTCTTTCAGCAAAACAGTCCCTTTCTTTACTGTGCGAAACAGATCTAATGAAAGTAATGCACCCTTCTCATCCTCAGTCAAAGAGATATATTTTGATATAAAGTCAAATAGAATATCCTGCATTTTTTTAATATTGTTACTCGTTGGACTACCCAACTACGTTCCGCGCTTTCTGCAGTGGTAGCACGTTAATGAAAATGTAAGAAGCGGTTGTAACGATCAATGTATTTTCTATGAATGAAAATCTGGCTATTAGGTCAAACCGCTGTCAAAGGTAGTTTTTATTCTATAGTTTTAAAATTTTATAATTTATCCTTTTCAGAAAATTCAGTTTTGTCATAGAATCTATAACTGCCTTCACTGGGATTGTATACTGAATATTATCTAATTTATAGTGTTAAACTATACCTTTTTTCAGGTATAGTATAATTGCCTTTCTGAAATTAAGTTTACATATTGAATTTATCTAAAAGTTAAAAATGAAAAAGTGTAACAGATTACCCGTTTTAATAATTATGTGCATTGCTTTTTTTACTGCAACTGCTCAAATTACCGTAGTTGCATCAGGTTTATCAGGTCCGTATGGGCTGGCCTTTGATCAAACAACAAACAGATTATACGTATCCCAATCTGCGGATGCTCTTAATTACAAAGTATCATATATTATACTGAATACTACAGAACCCCAAATAGTTGATTTATTATCAACTAATATCATTAAACCAACGCGTCTTAAAATTTCAAACGACTCTTATTTATACGTAGTAGAATCGGATCCGAATATGGGTAAAATTTCAAGAGCTAACATTAGTGGAACAGATACTCCACAAATAACACCCTATATAACCGGTGGTTTAGTGACCCCGATGGGACTAGATCTTAAAAATGGTAATCTCTATATTGGAGATTTTGGAAATTATGCCATAAAAAAATTGACTCCTCAAGGTTCCTCTTTCCAAACAACCCTATTAAGAAATGATTTGGCTAGTGATCTGATAATAGATGGTAACATCTATTACTATTCAAACCCTTATTATGGGGTTTTTTCAAATAGTATCACTAATCCAAGTCCCGTATCTACCCAAATAACAACCGGTATCTCTAATCCTTCCTCTTTACTGCTTAATGGAGACTGGCTATTCATATCCGATAGCCAGAACGGTAGCGTCTACAGAGTTAATCTCTACACAGGCTCCTCGTCTGCTCAATTACTGATTACAGGACTAAACCAACCTCAAAGCATGGTTGTATACAATAATGAGCTTTACATCGCAGAGAGTGGTGCCAATCGTATTGTAAAGTTTGATTTAAACAGTCTAAATACAAAAAAATTTGAATCTAATCTAATCGTGACAATTTCACCCAATCCTGCCAATGATAAACTAAATATACAAACAGAGTCAGATATTAAAGACATTTCCGTATATGATATCTTAGGCAAAAAAGTTAGCATTAATCTAATTTCTGTCAATCAAATCGATTTAACCCGACTGCTGAATGGCTTATATTTCATTAAAATTACTGCCGAAAACAATGCTGTATTCTTAACAAAGTTCATTAAAAATTAAAGGTGACCCCTGAGGCAATTTAATTGTTTTAAAGATTTAAATTTAAAAAATAAAACCAAAATACTTACATGTTGAATTGAATCCTTAAAATGACAACAGGTTGTTGTTTTGTAAACATACATATGAATAACCCGAACACAATGACAGTACTTTGCTCCAATTTTATATTGCGTATCGCTCTAGCGGTAATTTTTCTGTCCCATAGCTTACACGGAATTTTCACGAATAACGATGTTAACGATTTTGGGAACCTGTTTTTAAATAAAATTGGATTTGCTCCTTTTGGAAATTTAATTGCTTGGTCAGTTGTAATCCTCCAAATTATTACCTCTTTTTTACTGATCATTAACAGATATTGCAAAACGGCCTGTGCAATAAATATTTTCATTCTCACAGCCGGTATTCTAACCGTTCATTTACGTGAAGGTTGGTTTGTAGTAGGTGGAGGTAGAAATGGTATGGAATTCAGTTTCTTACTTATCTGTGTATTACTGTCAATCATCATATCAAAAAATTATAAAAAACATGTTTCATAATTTAAAAAAATATTAGAAACCTGCCGGTTTTAGTCAATTATCATTCCATGACAATTATGACCAAATTAATATCCAAAAACTCCATACAGGAAGTTACTTTTAAATATTCAGTCAGACAATAATACACTGGAAACCTATAACAATAACAAATACCGTCTGCCCAATAAATAAGTATAGAAGCTTTACATTTTTCAGAACAACACATCATAGTATACAGTTTTTCAATTGTTGATTCTGGTAAACTTCCATACTGTATTTAATTGTAATCAAACTTTAATTTAAAGTCAAATAACTCTCGATATAAAAGTAAATACCTGATTACAGGTATAAAACTTCACTACTTTCTAGGTATAGCAAAATCAATTTGTCACCGGTAAATTTGTCTTTCAACTTAAAAACAAACACTTTAATTAAAAATTAATCAAATGCTATGAAAACAAGATTAAACACGCTATTAATGATTCCGGTTACGATTTTTGCACTTATTTTCTCATTGCTCTTATCATCCTGCAGTAGTGATAGTAGTTCAAATACAACTTCATATCCAAAGAATGTTGAAATCATGTATCGGGTTACCAGTACAACTACCAACAGCACTGCAATAGTCCAATACAAAAATGAAACCGGCGGCAATACTGATGTAACCAATGCTTCACTGCCTTACACAAAATCACTTCAAAGAACAGTCAATAAAAATGATGTATTATCATTGGGCTATGGTACTAACACGAATCAAACGGTAAAACTGGAAATACTGGTCGGAAACACTGTAGTAAAATCTCAGACCTTTCAGAGCACATCAGGGGCAGTAACTTATTTGTTCGAATAAAAGGCAGACATTTGTGTAACAAATAATTTGATTGAACTTCTATTGACTACTTCTTTCACTTTTAATCTGTATATTCAGTAAATTTGAAGTGTAGATAAAAGAAGTTCAGTCTTTTTTATTTTCTGAAATACCATAATGATAATCGTCAAAAACAAAAAAAGATTTAATTTAAAAAAGATTATGCTCCTTAACATAAGCCCAAAATTACCCATGAGAGACCGGAATGTCAGTATTGACTTTTATGTCAATAAATTAGGTTTCGAAAAAATAGACAGCGAGGAATATGAATATTACCTTATGGTAAAAAAAGATAACGTAGAAATACATTTTTTTGAATTTAAAGAGCTGGATATCAATGAAAATTATGGTCAGGTCTATATCAGAACTGATGCAATTGAACAACTATTCATATCATTTTTGGAGAAAGATATCGTGATACATCCAAATGGTCATCTGTCTAAAAAATTATGGGGCCAAAAGGAATTTTCTATTCTTGACCCCGATAACAATTTACTTACTTTTGGCCAACCAATTTAAAGACAACAGTTAAATAACTAATCTAAATATACAAAATCAGGAAGCTCTTTTCGATGATTGTATTTGAACTGAAATATATTTATAACCCGTAAGAGTAATTCAAATTGAAATCTATGCATCTGAAAAAAAAGATAGCGATACTTGATGATCATCCCCTAATAATAGAGGGATTAGTAATGCTTTTTTCAAAATCTGACGATTATGAAGTAATAGCCGGTTTTCAAAACAGTACTGACTTATTGACTTATAAAAAAATTAATACCGTTGATGTATTATTATTAGATGTTTTTCTCTCAGATGAAAATGGAATTGATGTCTGTCAAAAAATAGCCAAGAAACATCCCAGGATAACGATACTCGGGATGAGTAGTCAGGCAGAAAGAAGTATTGTGTTACAAATGATTAAAAATGGGGCTAGTGGTTATTTATTAAAGAGTGCCAGTCTTGATGAATTTTTATTTTGTATCAAAAAAGCTCAAAACGGAACCGTGGTGTTTAGTAAAGAAGTCAAATCTTTAATGGATAAAGCTCAGTTTTCAGACCTGAAAAGTGTTCCGAGATTGACTCGAAGGGAAAAAGAAATTCTAAAATTATTAATAGAAGGTAAATCCACTCAGGAAATATCAGACATCCTGTTTTTAAGTTTTTTAACCACTCAAACACATCGCAGAAATTTACTGAACAAATTTCAGGTTAAGAATGTAGCAGAATTAGTTAGTTTTGTTATCAAAAATGCCCTAATTTAAAAGGGCAGGAGTCCTTAAATTTAGAGTCTGATTATCGCCAAAACCGCTTTATATAAATTACCTCACTCTTTGCATTCCTTATTTTATTACTGTTTTTTTGGCATCATTTATTGTTTATTTAGTTGTAACTGTTTTTAAAATTTCAGAGCCAACAACAAACAGCTTATCTCATTCATTATTTATCTGCAATTCAATATTAAAAACACTCCCCATATTTGGAATTGATTGTATTTCCATTTTTCCGTTAAGTAATGCTATACGGTTCTTAATATTATTAATTCCAAGACCTGTGACAATTTGATCCTCATCATTCTTGAACCCTTTTCCGTTATCTTCAACTACAATTAAGAAAAGATTGTTGTTTTGACTACAATCAACTATAACCTCCGTACATCCCGAATGTTTTAAAGCATTATTAATGAGTTCTTGCACTATTCTGAAAATGGTAATCTGATCGTTAGACTTTAAATCTGTTTTAATTTCATTAGCGGTAAAATAAATCTTGATAGTTTCTGTCGACATGGAACAACACAAATCTTTTAATGCTGCTTCCAGTCCCAATTTTAAAAGCGCTTCGGGCACCAAATTAAAAGCTACTTGTCTGAGTTCTGTTATCGAAACGGTCAATAGATTAATCAACTCATTAAACTCATTCTTATTCTCAACGCCTTCGATTTTTTGGGCCATCTGCATCTTCAACGATGACAACCTACTCCCTACTCCATCATGTAAATCACGAGCCAATCTGGTCCGTTCTTTTTCCTGCCCATCAATCATGGCCTGCATGACATCTAAAGTTTTCTGTGATTTTAGGCTTTCTAAATTTTGAATATAGTTAATCTCTTTTTGTTTAGCTAACTTCCCTTTATTCTTTGAATATCTCCATAAAAAAACCACAATAACTAACAATAAAACAGCAACCAAAATAAGTAGTAAATGATACCATTTGTTTCGCTCCGCATCCAAAATCATCATCTTCTTTTGGATTTCCAAAAGATGAATTTTCTTTTGATTTTCTGCGTCTTTATACTTTGCTTCCAACGAAGCTATTTCCTTTTCATAAGACTCTGTATTTAAACTATCGCTAAGTTTAATATACTCATCAATATAAAATAATGATTTGGGAAGGTCGTTTAGTTTTTTACATAGCCAGGATAGCTCCCTTATACAATTTTTTTTATCAATGATATGAATATCTTTACTGTTTATAACAGTCAGCAATAAATCTCTTGCCTCAGTAAATCTTTTAAGCGCTTTAAGAGTATCGTACTTTATCAAATTTATCCTTACTACTGAAAAGTTATCCTTGTTTAATTTGGCTAATCTTATCCCTTCGTCGTAGGCTATGAGTGCTTCCTTATATTTTCCCTTACTATGCTCAAAAAGCCCTTTAGTATAATAGTAGGATGGGTAAAGATTTGAATTGGGATGCTGTTGCAATTTCTTCTGAGTCTTTCGCAAAAGATTATCCACATTTTGAAACTTACCTTGTGTAATAAGTATTTCCGAATAAAGCAAATAACTTTCAATTAAACTTTCACTATAAGTAGAACTGGAATAAGTCTTTTTTTCAATATTCTTAATGCACTCTTTAATATAAAACTCAGCCTTATCAAATTTAGAATCGTTGTAAAATGTTATTGCAATTGATTTACACAAAATTCCCATCATTTCTGAATCATTTGCATTTTTGGCCATAGGAACAGCCTTTTCAAGTAATATCTTAAATCCTAACTCAGGCTTATTCATCATGGTTAGATTGATATACTGACTCCTGTACAACATTGACCTCATCGAATAAACTTCCCGAAGAGAATATTTACGCAAATGACTGTCTGCTTCTTCTAATGCCCTTTGATACAAAGCCCGATTCTTGGTAAAAATGTACTTTGAACTACTGAAATAATACGAGATATCATTTAGATAGTTATTTCCCGCTCCAAATCGTTGACCTGCTTTCAAATATTTTAAATACAACTTTTCATTTCCGTCTTTCAAATAAATGTTGGATAGTTTAAAGCTAAGTATTGCCTTAATACTATCCGTTTTGGCATGATTAATCTCAGTCTTTAAACTATCAATCATACCCTGGTCATCATATAATGAGTAAAAACTCTGAGCAGAAATCAGAGCGGTATAAAACAAAAAGAAAGGCAAAAAATAATATTTCATTTAACGCCAAATTTAATTCATTGATTCAAAACGATAACTAAAAACGATAAAAATACCTGAATACAGGTAAATACAAATACTGCTTATAAGCGATTTTCAATGCGCTTGGAACTCATTAATTTTGAATTAAAAACTATGAAAAATTCAATTTATCTTTTGGCAGCTATTACCCTGTCAGTATTCTATTCCTGCAGTAGTGATTCAACAAACAACACCGAGACCATCCCTGATTTATCCTTAAGTAACCTGATTACAATAAATGCAAACATTCCTCAGGACTACTATGACGGTTTAACTTTTACCGATGAAAATACAGGCTATGCAGTTTCAAGATTAGGCAAGATTGTCAAAACAACTGATGGTGGTGTCAATTGGAATCTACTGAATTCTAATGTCACTTTTCCTCTGAAGGAAATTCAATTTGTAACCCAAAATACAGGGTTTGTAATAGGAGGAGACAATACGGGGAGTTACCTTCTGAAAACTACTAATGCTGGCCAATCATGGACAACTATCAATTTAAACAATACCGCAAACGGCGCCCCAAACGGAATGTTCTTTAAAAATGAAAATGAAGGATTTATAACCGGAAATAAACTATTCATAAAAACAACTGACGGAGGATTAACTTGGACCTCTGTTTTAGCCAATGCAGACGAAAATTTTAATGATGTAAAATTTAGAGACAGCAATTATGGTATAGCAACGGTAAATAGTAGCGCTTACTATAAAACAATAGATGGAGGACAAAATTGGCAATCAATTGACTTAATCAACCAAAACAATCTAAGTAGCATTTATTTTGTTTCCGGGAAAACAGTAGTTAAAAACGAAGGAAAGTTGATTAATCTTTTGGATAATAGTTCCATTACATTACCTAACCCTGTAAATAAACTGCTATACTTAAATGCGTTAAAATGCATAGGTATTGGCCAACACTATGAAAATAGTTTCTTTCCTTATGGAGATATCTTATTGACCAACAATAATTGGGGTACTTTTCTGCAAAAAAGCTACCAACCCTCAAGTGAAGCGATGAACTTTACTGCTGTAGCCAAAATGGATAGTCATAAAATTATGATATTAGGAAATGGTCAATTACATACAATGGTTGTAAAACTTAACTATTAAAAAAATAAAAAATGAAAAAAGTGATCAAAATTTTTACCGCATTACTAATCGTAACAAATGCCTTCGCAACAGACCGCATCGTGCAGGAAAACGGAGCAGCAGGAACATACCCGACGATTTCTGCCGCGATTACGGCAGCCGTTGATGGTGACCGAATCATTGTATATCCAAAAATTGGTGACAATCCATTCATTGAAAACATCACTATCAATAAATCTCTGGAATTTGCTACTGCTGAAGATGGGGTGCGATACAAAATTCAGGGAAACATTTCATTGGAAGCTTCAAACAACAGGGTTATTACCATCATAGGAGCACACCTAGTATCCGGAAATATTCAGGGATTAACTTCAGGATGGCGCACTAACGTTAACATTATGGGATGCTTACTCGAAGGGGGAAATATCAATTTCAGTAATCAATACTATGTCAATGTCGTTTCAAACATTTTATCAAATGGCAACATCAATATTTCTCACGGAAAGGTAATTGGAAATGAAATCAGCAACCAGATAAACCAAATTGCCATTCAGAATTCCACTTCAATTTCAAATGACACTGTAGATATCATTGCTAATAAAACGCCCAGAATAATGTGTTCGGGAAATGTCTTTTTAAACATCCAAAACAATTTTATAAAAGCACTGAATCCAGATTCATCAAATGCTTTCTTTTCCATATATTATTTCTACTCCACAACAACCAACATGATGAATATAATCAACAATACCATAATTGTTCCTTATGGTACGAGTTCCTTCTCTTCGGAAAGACCAAAATATTTCAACCTCAATGCACCGGCCAGGATTAAAAATAACATAATTCAGGTATCATCAACCACCACATCATATAATCCGAATGTATTTATTACAGCAGGAAGTAGCAGTTCGTATAATTTCATTATCAATACCGTAGGACAATACAACTCCTTATCGTCTACAGACACAATTGTAGCCTCACCTATGGTTGATCAAACTACGGGTCAGTTAGTACAGTCATCACCGGCAAAAAACGGTGCTGATCCAAGTTTTGAATTTTATGATCTAGATCTCACACGTGGGGATGCAGGATGCTACGGAGGTTCATATTCCTTAGAAAACTATTTCCCAATAACCGGTAGTTCAAGAATATATAATATTGATATGCCTTTTGGCATTTCTACCTCAGGGGGACCGCTAAACATAAAAGCAGATGGATTTGACAGATAGCAGTAGATAGTAAAAAATAATATTATGAAACATATACTGGTATCCACTATACTACTATTCACAATATGGGCGCATGCACAGTCAATTGTAACCGCTGAATATTTTTGGGATGTTGACCCCGGACAAGGCAATGGCAATGCCTTATACGCAGCTGATGGAAATTTTAATCAGGCAATTGAAAGTATCTTGGAAGCTACTGCTTCACTTCCTAATCCGGGTAACCATATTTTAGGAATTAGAATTAAGACAAATGACGGTAATTGGGGAATTGTCTGTAAAAGAGTGTTTAGGGTAGCTAACGATAATCATTCAAATAATCTTGTCAAGATAACTCAGGCTGAATATTTTTGGGATGTTGACCCCGGACAAGGCAATGGCAATACAATGTTAGCATTTGACGGTAATTTTAATCAAGCGCTGGAGAATATACTAAGCAATAATACAATACTGCCAACCTCCGGAAATCACATATTAGGAATCAGAGTAAAAGCAGATGATGGTAATTGGGGCGCTGTTTTCAAAAAGGTGCTGAAAGTTTCCGAAAACAACAGCTCAAATAACTTGGCAAAAGTAACTGAAGCCGAATACTTTTGGAATTTAGACCCTGGACAAGGTAACGGCAATACAATGTTGGCATTTGATGGTAATTTCAATCAGGCATTTGAAACCATAAGTGTTGCTGATGCTCTACTGCCTACACAAGGGTTAAATGTTATACATGTCAGAATTAAAGCCAATGATGGTAGTTGGGGACCTGTTTTTTCCAAAGTAATTGGTTTGAATATTACCTTCAACAGCCCTGTTTTATTAATATCTCCCGCAAATAATGCAACCCTTGTATCATTAAACAACCATTTTGTTTGGAACGAGGTTTTCGGGGCTAATACCTATGAATATCAATGTGCAACTGACAATTCTTTTTCTAACATAGTCCAATCAGGAATCACAGGTGAATTGACGGCCGCATTCAACACACTCTTACCTGACACGACTTATTTCTGGAGGGTACGGGTCAATATGCTTGAAAATGTCAGTTTATGGTCTGAGACATGGAGTTTTACAACTGACGAATCATTGGGGAATGATGATTTGGATACAGAACATCAGATAATACTGACTCCAAACCCTGCTTCAGACTACATCAGTATAAAACTTTCAGCGCTTACTAATTATTATCATTATGAAATATATGCTTCTGATAGTCGAACGGTAGCCAAAGGCATAAGTCATAATAATGACATGATCAACATAGAAAAAATTGCTTCCGGAATGTACATAACCAAAATCACAACGGATACCGGTGAAACCTACTCTCTCAAATTTATAAAATCATAACACCAAGTTAAATTTAATTAAGTTAGCCACAAATACCCCTCCCTTAAACTAAATAGTTCAAGTTATCATTAAAGAATCAATAATATAATCAGATTACAGATTATGAAGTCACTTTCGAATATAATAATCCTTTTTTTTGCTCTTACTCTCCAAGCTCAAACAGAGAAAGAAATGTATCTGTTTTCAGATGATATAGCCGCAAAAATTGAAAAAGATACCGTATCCTGGAAATATCAAATTGGAGCAACGGACTATTCTATAAGTGGTTATCATAATCAGGCTTTGACAACTTGGGATAAAAACGGTTCAAGAAAACCTAAAATAACCAAAGAGGATAGTTTATACTTTAAAAATTTCACAGCCCACAATGCTAAAGAATACATAATCAAACGGTCAAAAAAAGAGCAAATAATAATTATAAATGAAGCACATCACAATGCAGGTCATAGAGTGTTTACCACCTCATTGCTAAACGATTTATACCAAAATGGATATCGGTTTTTAGGGTTGGAAGCAATCAACGATACTTCAATTAACAATCGTAAGTTTGCTACAAAAGATAGTGGCTATTATACAAATGAACCTCAATTGGCCAACATGATTCATCAGGCAATACAGATTGGTTTTACAATTTTTAATTATGAAGCTTCTGAAGAAAAAAACGGCAAAGAAAGAGAGATTGAGCAGGCTGAAAATATTGCCGAAATCATTGAAAAAAATCCACGTTCAAAATTTTTGATTCACTGTGGATATGACCATGTTATTGAAGGAATTCCGGGTAATAAAAGTTGGGAGAAAGCAATGGCCGGGAGACTAAAAGATTTAGTTAATATTGACCCTTTTACTATAGATCAGGTTTCATATACTGAGCATGGAAATGCTGAGTTCAACTCCCCATATATTCAAATGCTTAACAAGGATTTCCCTTGCATATTAGCCGATAAAAATAACAACCTATTCACTGGAAATCCCACTAACAAGCAAACCGATTGTAGAATTATTCATTCTAAAACAAAATACAAAAAGGGACGACCTACTTGGTTAACCTTAAACGGTCAAAGAAAATATTTCAACATTCCAAAATCAAAAATCAAACAATTCCCGGCATTAGTTTTAGCATACCGAATGGGAGAATACGAACAAAACGGTATTCCGGTAGACATACTTGAAATCCAAAACAATCAACAAAACACTACTCTAATCTTAGAAAAAGGAAGATATAACATTATTGTAAAAAACAAGGATTATCAGGTTATAGAGCATTTTGAACAGATTATAAAATAACTTTTAACACCCAAAAACAACTTTTTCAGGTATAAAAAGTACTTCTTTGGTGATTACTCGAAAATAATAAACTGGCTGTTTTAAACGAAAATTAATACTTCTTAATAATATCTAAATAAAAACCAAAATGAAAAAATCAATTTTAACTACACTACTTTTAGCATCTAATTTTATAATGTTAGCACAGGAGGGAGAAAATAATACTAAACAATTAACAGAAGTACATTCAACCGCTTTTGCAATTAAAACAAAACTAGGATTCTCTCAATTAGAAATTGACGATTATGGAATCATAAATGGAAATTCAACACAAATAGATTTTGCTGTGCTCTCCAAAATCAACAAACATTTGGATATTGACTATGGTTTAGGATATAATGAATTTAATACAAACTATTTTTCAGACAATAAATCTAATCCTATAAAAAATAAATACTTAAGGATTCCGGTAAATTTGATTTATAAAAGCCAGTTCTCAAACCAACTTATTTTTAATACCGGAGTAGGGCTGTTCGGAAACTATCTTTTTAAAAGCAACGTTAGTAATGTTACAAATCAAAAGGATCATTATATGAATATGGGAGTCAGTGTTTTCTCCGGAATTGTTATAAAAGTTGACCCAAAAGTCAATTTTGGTATTATGATCGAAGGTCAATCTGAATGCTTTAAAGGGAACAAGCAAATACTAAAACAAACTTCTTTGATTTCAATTAATTTCATCTACCTCTTGTAAAAAAATAGTAGAATAACTACTACTTATAAAATTTAGGCTTGACATTAGCATAATATAGTCTATATAGTTTTTATTTGATAAAATAACAGTAGTGAGATATTTGAGAAAAAAATCTTTCTGGTAAATGGTTAAATAATTATCGAGAATACCTCCTATTTTGAAAGACAATCCGTATGGGTTGTCTTTTTTATTTATCAGCAATACTATTACTCCAATAATATTTAGTACAAAAAATACATATTATGATATGTTTTGCTCGGTAAAGCCGCCAAAAAAACCTGTTTTCAGGTAGTGCAAAATACCCTTTTTAAGGGATTCCATGTCTGATGTATTAAGAATAGATTTGAACATAAACATCTATCAAGAAAAGTATGCTGTTCTTTTTACTATAATATGCCATAGCTCACATTATTATGGTTTAAGAACAATAATGAAAAATATATTAAAATAAAATACAAAACCTAAAAAATATAGCTATGAAAAGAAAACAAAAAGTAATTCTAACAATTCAATTATTGGTCTCATTATTAATAAATGGGCAAGAATGGACTTATTACAAAGATTTCCCAAATAACATATCAACCAAAGAAATTGTATTGAATGATGCAGGGACTTTGTTTTTGTGGACATCGGATAATAGGTTTTTTTATAAAACTATTACTAATGGTAGTTGGATAGAATTTAGTAACGAACAGTCAAATTCACCTATAAACCCACGCTGTATTTCCGTTGATAAAAGCTCCAATCGATTTTATGTTGGCGACAGTTATAGCGGAGGTTTATACTACACATCAGACTATGGGCTTACATGGCAACAAAGTTTCTTCGCTAACAACACTGAGACTGGTCTTCATGAACCGATTACAAAATTATCAAATATCAAAAACCAAAATAGATTCTATGGAGCAACTATCGGAGAAATTGGTTCCGAAAATATGATTGTAAAATACACTAATTCAGGGCAACAAGCTGAATTTATTGAATATGACCCGAGCATGAATCCAGATAATGCAATATCCGAATTATTTTATACTACAAACCAAAAATTATTGATCGGAACTAAAGCCGGTGGAATATGGGTTGGCGATAACAACGGTACAAGTTTTAATCAATCGAACTTCAACCATTACAAAATATCATGTTTTACAGAAGATTCAAGTGGAAGAGTGTATGCACTGGGGAATGACGAAAATGCTGGAACTCCATTCTTAATTTATTCCGATAATTACATCGACTGGCAATATATAGCTCTACCGAATCAAACAGAACATTACACAACAATTCATTACGATTTATTTTCACAAAACTTATGGTTAGGTAGTGAAACAAAAATATATAAAACAACGATAATCAATAATGCAACTAGTATTTGGTACAATGCGTTATTTAATAATGGGGAACAATCTGAAATTAAAATAATAGGAGACAATAACGGAAATCTCTATAATTTTTCTAAACAAAAAATAGCACAAAAACTTAATGCAGAGGGAGATAATTGGATTAATATCAACAATGGTTTGTCTGGCACCATAACTAAAGCATTATTTAACTCAAACAATCAAATTTTTGCTTCTAATTATACAACAAATAACATATCAATAGCATTAAATCAATTCGCAGATTGGACAAATGTCAACATTGGGGGTAATAATAACTCGGGTATACGAAATATGTTTATGACAACTAATGGAATTCTGTACGTTAATACAGGAGCAAAAATAAAAAAATCAACTAATAGTGGATTAACATATACTGATATTACTCCTCAAAACACAAACTATATCTTTCAATTTTATGTAGGTGAAGCAGGTGATTTATTCATTGTAAATTTTAATCAACAAGATACAGTTTATCATTCAACAGACCAAGGTCAATCATGGTCTCTACTTCATACATTTCCATCTTTTTTCTCCTTTTTCCCCGATCCAATAAAAACTATTGCTCAAGACAGTAATGGCGTTATTTATGTAACTATGTCTACAATTGAAATTTTCAGCGGAATTTATAAAATTTATTATTCAACTAACGGCGGTTTAACTTGGAATACCAAAGTAATTGACGACCCTAATATAGACCATTATGATGTGGCTGTATTTACAAAAAACAACAAAACATTTGTCCAACTTGGAGGATTTGTATATTCGTTTAACTATGATCAGCCAAATGATTTAGTAATAGTTAATGCTCCATCAGTATTTGATCATTTAAATTATTTATGGGTAGATAATTTGGATAATTATTATATATATGATTCTGGACTGTACAAGTCAAGTGATGGTGGTGAAAACTGGACTTATTTAGGCAAACCAGATTCCCTCCCAACAGACGCAATGATAGATGATTTACTTTTTGACAGCAATAATAGGGCTTACATTGTTGCATCACATACAACTTTACCTTCACAAAGAGGTTTCTATTATGTTTCAGAACTACTATCTGTCGAAAATCCTGTTAACAAAAATGATTGGATTGTATTTCCTGTGCCGGCCGAAAACACGCTTAATCTTAATACTTATAATCAAATTAAAAAAGTTTCAATTTATGATATGTTAGGGAAAAAAATTGAACAAATTGATAATCCGACTAATACTATTGATATAAGCAAACTGGCAAGCGGTAACTATTTATTGTCAATACATGATTTCAATTCACAAGTACGCTCAGTCAAATTTGTAAAAAAATAATAATTTAAAAATAGTGAGAGGTTTGTAATTTGGATAATTTCATAATTGGTGTAAGTTGATTGTCAAAAACCTCTCCTATTTATAAATCATTTTTTTATAAAAATAAATCGGCATCTGAATCATAAAGCAAGTTTCATTTCATAAATTAAGTGTTCAATTCAGTACTCCAATGTACATGTTTAATGATAGACACTTAACAAAACTAACCAGATTGCCTTGTCTTGAAATAGCTATTCACAAAAGCAGTTGTATAGCAACTTTAGGATTAAAAAGTATATTTGTATAGCTATAATAGGATTTATTTAATAACCTGTATAGTTGTCAATCCTATAGCAAAGGCATAGCTAAAGCATAGCAAAGGCATAGATAGTGTATGAGTAGTGTATGAAAAATACACATTATGTAAAATGAGAAAGACACATTTGTCTAAAACTAAGAAAAAAAACTACTGGGTAAAAATCAAAAAAACAGCCAAAACCTAAGTCCTGCCTGTCTTTCAACCAATTGTAAAACTAAACATCTAATCCCACCGGTGTTCGCTGGAAACCGCCAAACGGCCGCCACCGGTAAAAAACAACCCCAAGGCTACCAGTATATAAAGGGCTAACAATTCAACCGCCCAGCCGCCATAGGCATTCAGCGTAAAGACAGCTCCGGTTTGTGTGAGCAACAAAGCCACCAGGCTGTTGAGGGCAAACAACAAACCCGCCAGGCGCGTGCGGTATCCCACCAATAAAGCTATGGGAGCCACAATTTCCCCCAAATAAACGCCATAGGCTACAAACGAAGGCATCCCCAAAGCGGTCAACAGGTCTTTGATAAAACCGATGTCGTTAATCAATTTACTGATTCCGTACACCAACATCGGGAAGGCAATCGCCACCCGGATGACAAACAATCCAATACTGTTTTCTTTTTTCATTTTTAATTATTTAAGGTTAAATCGTATAACGGATAAACACACCCAGATTGGACAGCTTTTTCGCAGCATTCGCAAATTGGTCAAAGTTCCCGGCCAAACCATAGCGAAGCTTGTCCTGCTTAAGTCCTACCCGTACTTGCTGTACACCCCTCATATACGATTCCTTGCTGATGTTGGCCACGCCCTGCACCCGAAAAAACAAGTGCCGGCCGGCGCTTACGGGAGTGTTGTATTCCAACAAAACAAAAGGTTCAAAACTAAATTCCCGCTGGTAGGTAACGCCCCCACTGCACATCAGGACAATCCGTGAGCTGCTGTAATGGTACAATACCGAAGCCGTACCAAAAGCGCCCGGATTCTTGACACCGTGCGCCACACTGAAAACAATGCTTTTAGAAGCCGCATAAGCCAGAGTATTGCGAAAAAAATACAGTACGGCTTTGGGGTCATCATAGGCTGCATCGTACAGGGAGGTATTGCGCAGTTTCAGTTTATCAGTCAACAAAAAGGTCAGCTCGTGCTGATAAAACGAGGAGCGGTGGCCCAAAACCACTTCGGGAGTCACCGTCAGAGGCTGTGCGGCTAAAAAAGAGCACTCCGCAAACAGGAAACACAAAACAAGGCGTACCATCTTCATAATCGATTATCATTATGAAGCAAAACTAGAGGAGGTGAAGCAGAAAAAAATTAAGATATCTTAAGAAAGACGGGAGGCGTATTTTTTTCTCAGGTAACTGAGGTTTTCGGGAGTAGTGCCCAAATAGGAGGCAATAATATATTGGGGCACCCGCTGTTCGATATGACGGTATTGCGTACAAAACTTCACGTACTTTTCAAAAGTATCGGTACTCATATTGTCGAGGGTACGCTCCTGCAAAGCCACATAACCGCTCTGTATCTTAAGCCTGAAAAAGGTATTCATGGCAGGAATCTCGCGGTAAAGTTTTTCCAATACGTCACGGTGAATCTGAAGCACCAACGTCGGCTCCAAAGCCTGCAGGTACATGCGCGAAGGTTGTTGGGTCAGGTAACTGTACAGGTCGTTAATCCACCAGTGCTCAACACCTATTTGTAAAGTATGCTCCTCCGAATCTTCGGTCAGGTAATAACTGCGCATACAGCCCGATGCTATATACCGCATGTGACTCGACACCTGCCCGGCAGTAAACAGGAACTCCTTCGGCTGAAGTGTGGCAAAGGTAACGCTCGAAGCCAACAGCGCAGCCTCATCATCCCTAAGGTCAACTACTGTTCTGATGTGGTCCGTAAACTGACTGATGGCGGCGGCGGTTTCCATAGGCTAAAAATACAGCTAAAATTCGCAAATCTCAAAACAGAAAGACACAAAATACTCAAGAAATTCAGTTGTTTTATTCTCTCACCACAACAGCCCCCTATCAATCTATCATCTATCCGTCTATCATCTATCCGTCTATTATCTATTATCTATCAGTCTATCATCTATCCGTCTATCATCTATTCGTCTATCATCTATCCGTCTATCATCTATCACCCACCAACCGTAACATTTTCCCCCTTACAGCTACTCATGCCTCAAAATAACATCAATCAAATCAACAGCAAATGAACAAAATCACCGCCTTTTCAGTGCTGAGCCTCATCATGGCTGCCTGCACCCCTTTCAAACCGGCTCTCAACAATGCCGATGCCCTGACCGAATACCCCGTAAAAGGACGGCAAGGCCTGCTCATCAACCAAAAAATCAGTTTCGACACTTACACCTCCTCCAGGGTAAAACGCTCCTGGACCAAAGGAGGCAACACCCGCCTGCCGGTAGCCGTCAATCCGGTGGTCGATTTCTGGTACCCCGAACTGCTGGCTGTAGACGCAACCGATAAATCGCAAACCTTCTGCTTTCAGTTGAGCGACGGACTTCAAAACCATAGCGATGCCTACGCCTCCGCCCATTTTGAAACCGAAAGACTGCTCGTGGGCAACAACCCCAACAGCGTGGTAAACATCATGCGGGATGTGATGAGCGTTGACATCGACCGGGAAAACATGTTTTATGCTCAGGTATTCATCAATCAGGACGCCAAACCCTGGCAATTGGTCTTAGACAACATCGAGTCGCAAAAAAACGCCAAACAATACACCGGCCTGTTTGAATACGACAAAGGCCGCTATTACCAACTGAAACCCATCACCCATTTACAAACCTCTCAAGGGCCCAAAGCCGTGTGGATGGGCTCAGTAGGATACGAAATCAGCAATCCCGCCGGACAAACCGTAGCAGCCGTTTCCCTGATGGACAAAGGCATGGTTTACCTGTCAAACGCCAACGCTGAAGAGCGCTTCCTGTTAGCCAATTTGTGCACCATCCTGCTGTTGCAGCAAAATTTAGCCGAGTAAAGCACGGCTTAAAATACACCATACTTATAGCCATCAACAGTAAGAGCCGCCTGAATGAGCGGCTCTCGTTGCAAATGGGAAAACTTAACTGAGGTATAAAAAAGTAATGCATCCACCCGCAAAGTGTTTTCCTAACAAAAGGTTTTATAAAAACTTTGCTTACCTTTAGCAGCACTAACTGTGGTATGGTGAACACTACCATACCCCATAACACCAAAAGCCATGCGAATATTCATGCCTATAGTATTCTTCATCCTCTTTGCAGGTTGGGTACTCTACCGCTTACTGCTGAAAAAAGACCTACTGAAACACAAAGCCGAATTATACCTGGGCATTTTTTTTATAGCGGTTTGGGCAGTCCTTTACTACTGGATTGAGCTCTTTTAGCCTGCCACCACTGAATAACGGCAAACCTTCTCTGCTAAACAGCTCAGACAGCAATCCTGATACAGCTACTATTGTTAACCTCAGATAAACTACTACTTTTATGAAAAAAATAGCCTTATTTGCTTTGGCTTTATGCTCCTCAATTATTGTTTCGGCCCAAGACATCACCGGACAGTGGAACGGACTTCTGACAGTACCCGGCGCCAAACTCCGTTTAGTGGTACACATTACCAAAACCACAACAGGATACACCGCCACCATGGACAGCCCCGATCAGGGAGCCAGCGGTATCCCGGTAACCACCACCACTTTTGAAAGCAACAAACTGAGTTTAGCCATTCCGGCCGGACGCATAACGTACGACGGCGAACTTAAGGACAACCAAATAATGGGTACTTTTAAACAAAACGGAATGGAATTTCCCATGAACCTATCTCGCGAAGCAATCGCCAGGCAGGAAATCAAAAGACCTCAGGAACCCAAAGAACCGTTTGGGTATTACACCGAAGAAGTAACGTTTACCAACAGCAAAGACAACATCACTTTAGCCGGAACCTTATCCTTACCCAAAAAAGAAGGGGCTTTTCCGGTAGTGGTACTAATAACCGGGAGCGGCCCGCAAAACCGCAACGAAGAACTGCTGGGACATAAACCGTTCCTGGTATTGGCCGATTACTTAACCCGACACGGCATAGCTGTCTTGCGATACGACGACCGCGGTGTGGCTGCCTCAAAAGGAAACTTTGAAACCGCTACCACCGCCGATTTGGCAACCGATGCGCAAAGCGCCGTAGCCTACCTCAAAACCCGAAAAGAAATCAACCCCAAAAAAATAGGACTCATAGGCCACAGCGAAGGCGGCATCATAGCCCCCATGGTAGCCGCGGCTTCCAAAGACGTGAGCTTTATAGTGCTCTTGGCAGGAACCGGGTTGCGGGGCGACCAACTGTTGTTGTTGCAACAGGAATTGATTGCCCGTGCCGAAGGCGCCACAGCCACCGAAATCAAAGACACGCAAATAATGAACAGCTACTGTTTCAACAAAGTCCTGAATTCAAAAGACGATACAACGCTCAAAAGCGAACTGACCACCTATTTGAGCGGCATTCTGAAGGACACTCCCAAAGAGCAAAAACCGGAAGGCCTCAGCGATGAAGAAAACGTAGCCCAGCAGGTCAAACAAATCACCAGCCCGTGGATGCTGTATTTCCTGCGCTTCAACCCGGCTACCGTATTGGAAAAAGTAAAATGTCCGGTACTGGCCGTTAACGGCGAAAAAGATTTACAGGTACCGCCCAAAGAAAACCTGGAAGCCATCACCAAAGCGTTGCAAAAAGCCGGCAATAAAAAGCTAACCACCAAAGTATTCCCCAACCTCAACCACTTGTTTCAGGAATGCAAAACCGGCTCACCCAACGAGTACGCCGAAATTGAACAAACTTTCGCCCCCGTAGTGCTCGAATATGTTACCCAATGGATCAGCAATCAGACTAAATAACGGTCTTTTAACCAATCTGCCGATGAGAATCGATACAATTAATCGTTAAAAAACAATCAGATACCATCGATAATTCGTAAATTTGAGGTCATTCTGCTCCACTTGTTCACAGTCCTGAACAACATGACCTACGACCTTTTATTAACGGTTAACAGCAAAAAATCATGGAACAACAACTCGAAGAAATCCGGGAACAGCAAAAAGCCTCATGGAATAAGTTTTCCCCCGGATGGAAAAAATGGGACGCCCTCATGATGGAGTTTCTCAAACCCATGGGCGATGAAATCATCGGTGTACTGAACCTTCAACCCACCGATACGGTTTTAGACATAGCGGCAGGAACGGGAGAACCCGGACTTACCATAGCCACCAAAGTGCCCAAGGGCAAAGTAATCCTCACCGACCTCTCGGAAGACATGCTGGCCATAGCCCACGAAAATGCTCTGTCGAGAAACATCAGCAACATTGAAACCCGGGCCTGTGACGTATGCGAACTGCCTTTTGAAGACAATACTTTTGATGCCATCAGCTGCCGGTTTGGCTTCATGTTTTTCCCCGACATGCTACTGGCTGCCAAAGAAATGGCCCGTGTCTTAAAACCGGGCGGACGCATAGCCACCGCAGTATGGAACGGTCCCGAGAAAAACTTTTGGGTAACTGCCGCCATGGGAACCATCAACCGCAACATGCAATTGCCGCCACCGCCACCGGGTGCACCGGGCATGTTCCGCTGTGCCCAAGACGGATTCATGGCCGATTTGTTCAAACAGGCCGGTTTGCAAAATACCCAACAAACAGAAGTAACCGGTAAACTCAACAGCCAAACCGCAGATAACTACTGGACCATGATGACCGAAGTAGCGGCTCCCATAGTGGCAGCGCTGAGCAAGGCCGATGAAGCCATGAAAGCTAAAATAAAAACAGAGGTCTATGAAGCCCTGCAGCAGCAATACCCCGACGGAAAGGTCTGCATCGACTCGAGTGCCTGGGTCATTTTCGCAGAAAAATAAACAGATTACACCTTCAAAAATACAAATAGGGATAAAATAAAAGTATCCCTATTTTTTATGCTTATAAATTAAATACTGAGTAAAAAAATAACAAAAAATAACGTTAATTTGTAATAAACAAACAACACTATGCAATTTGATCCCAAAGAACTGGAGCATACTGCCGTATACAAACTACTGACCGGAGCCATTATCCCAAGACCCATCGGCTGGGTTTCAACCATCAGTGAAAACGGCATCAACAACCTGGCACCTTTCTCCTATTTTAACGCTGTAGGCGAAGACCCGCCACACGTCATGTTTTCTACAGGCCGCGGAAATAACACCAACAAAGACACCTTAAACAATGTGTTGACCACCAAACAGTTTGTCGTAAACATGGTAACCGAAGAACTGGCCGAACAGATGAATATAACCGCACAATCGGTCCCCGAACACGTGGACGAATTCGAACTGGCCGGAGTAACTCCCATCCCCTCTCACAAAATAAAGCCCATGCGGGTAAAAGAAAGCCCTATCGCTTTCGAATGCGAACTGGTACACCACTATTTTCTGGAAGGACACCAACACGGCGGTGCCTGCGTAATCATCGGAAGGATTGTCATGATGCATTTTGCTGATGAAGTGCTGTCAGAGCATTACAAAATCAACTTAGACGCTTACAAACCCATTTCAAGATTGGCAGGGGCTAATTATGCCAAATTAGGCGAGTTATTTGCCATCAAAAGAAACTAACCCAAAAATTGATACAGCACAATTATCAATAATCAATTACCAATTGAACCATGAAAATAGCAGTTATAGGTGGAGGTCCGGGAGGACTCTACTTTTCGATACTTACTAAAAAAGCAATGCCGCACTGTCAAATTGATGTGTACGAACGCAACAAACCCGATGACAGTTTTGGTTTCGGAGTGGTGTTCTCCGATGAAACGCTGGGCGAATTCCTCAAACGCGACATGCAGTCGTATGAACTCATCCGCACCAATTTTGCCTACTGGGACGACATCATCGTAGCACGCGACGGACAGGAAGTCAGCATAGCCGGTAACGGTTTTTGTGGTTGCTCCCGAAAAACCCTCCTGCAGTTGTTGCAACAGCGTTGCCGTGAAGAAGGCGTTACCCTTCATTTTGAACAAAATATTGAAGACCTGAGCCCATTCAAAGAGGCCGACATCATCATAGCCGCCGATGGTATCGGAAGCCAAATCAGAACCCAATACGAAAAAGAATTTGGGACAAAAATAGCGCTGAAACAAAACCGATTCGTCTGGTTAGGTTCTACCAAACCCCTCGATGCCTTTACCTATTTCTTCCGCAGTACCCCTCACGGGACCATAGTAGCCCACACCTATCAATACGAAGCCGGCATGAGCACCTGGATTTTTGAATGCAGCGATGAAACTTGGCAAAAGCACGGCTTTGAAGTCACCAATGAAGCCGACACCATGGCCAAGATAGCTGAAATATTCAAGGAGGAACTCGACGGCCATCCGCTGATTTCCAACAAATCGCATTGGCGCCAATTTCCGCATGTAACCAATGAAAAATGGTATCATAATAATATTGTACTCCTGGGTGATGCGAAAGCCACCGCCCACTACTCTATCGGCTCGGGAACCAAACTGGCCATGGATTGTGCCATTGCCTTATCGGATGCCGTAATCGCCAACCCAACCCACGTGCAGGCAGCCTTCGAACAATACGACAAAACGCGAAGAAACACCGTAGAAATGATTCAACATGCAGCATTAGTTTCCCTGGATTGGTTTGAACACATGGACCGTCACATGCAGCATCCGTTTTACCAATTCGCCTTTGGCTGTATGACCCGCTCTAAAAAAGTAACCTATGAGAACTTGAGATTACGCGACAAATCGTTTACCGATAAAGTATTAGCCGAGTTCAATACCACACAGCACAGCATTACAAAACAAACACCAGCAGCTTTTACTAAATTCCGTTTGCGTGCACTCGAACTGCAAAACCGCATCGTCATGGCTCCCATGGGGCAGTACACCGCCGAACACGGCAATATAACCGACTGGCATTTGGTGCATTACGGCAGCAGAGCCACCGGAGGAGTCGGACTCATACTGACCGAAATGACAGCGGTATCCGAAACCGGTCGCATTACTCCGGGTTGTGCAGGCCTATACACTCAGGAACAAGTGAGTAAATGGAAAACGGTTACCGATTTCATCCACCACCATTCCTCAACCAAAATAGGCGTACAACTGGGGCATTCGGGTAGAAAAGGAGCCGTAAAAAAACCGTGGGAAGGAACAAATGAACCTATAGAAGTACCTTGGGAATTGCTTTCGGCCTCTCCTATAGCCTACAACGACCAAATGCCGATTCCACGGGAAGTAACCCGTGAAGACATGGATAGGCTCGTTGCCCAATTTGTACAGGCCGCCAAAAATGCGGACCATGCTGGTTTTGATATGATTGAATTACAAGCCCATCACGGATTTCTGCTGGCTTCCTTCTTGTCGCCCTTAACCAACCTGCGCAAGGACGAATTCGGCGGCAGTATCGAAAACCGATTGAAATTCCCACTGCGCGTATTCACCGAAATGCGAAAAGCCTTCCCGAAAGACAAACCAATGTCGGTCAGAATCTCTGCCTGCGATTGGGCCGAAAACGGGATATCCGAAGAAGACGTCATTGCCATAGCCACCGCTTTCAAAAATGCCGGTGCCGACATCATCAATGCATCTACCGGAAACACCGTAGCCCACCAAAAACCGCAAATCGGACGCATGTGGCAAACGCCTTTTGCGGATGCTATACGCAATACGGTTCACATCCCGACGATAACGGCCGGCTACATACAAGACCTTGACCAAATCAATACCATACTGCTCAACGGCCGAGCCGATTTGGTAGCCTTGGGCAGACCGTTATTGGCCGACGCTAATTTTGTCCGCCATGCTCAAGCATACGAACAATGGGAAGCTAATGATATTCCGAACCCATACAAAGCAGGAAGTTCTCATTTATATCCGTTAAAAGCAACCGAACGCAAACAAACCGAAGGCATGAAAAAAGCCTTGAAACCAAAAAGCAATAAGAAGAATTAGGAATTACGAATTGTGAATTATGAAAAAAGATAATGTTGTTCAGGTGAAGAGTTATGCGTTTGCTGTTAAGGTTATAAAAACGTATCAACAGTTATGTGCCTCCCGAAAAGAATTCGTACTGAGTAAACAACTCTTACGTTCCGGAACCTCTATCGGAGCTAATATTGAAGAAGCTATTGGCGGACAATCAGAAAAAGATTTTTATGCAAAACTAAGCATAGCGTATAAAGAAGCCAGAGAAACAAATTACTGGATAAGACTGCTAAAAGATACCGATTATCTCAATGAAGAAGAATCGGACAGTCTGTTAAACGATATTGATGAATTACTGAGGATTATTGGCTCCATCCAAAAAACACTTCGTAATTCCTAATTTATAATTCGTAATTATTTATGAAACATTATGACGACAATTTCGCGCACGACCACTTGCCAAGTCCCGACTTGCAACCCGATTATGTGTTCTTAGACGCACCGCAGTTTAACCGGCCGGAAATGCTCAATTGTGTGCACCGTCTGTTAGATTACCATATAGAAAAAGGCCATGGAGATGCGGTAGCCATCCGTACTTTTGATACCGTCTGGACCTACCGTGAACTATATGAAAAAGCCAATCAGTTAGCCCATGTACTGGTTGAAGATATGGGACTGAAATCGGGAAATCGCGTTTTAATTCGTTCGGCCAACAACCCGATGATGGTAGCCTGTTGGTTTGCCATACTCAAGGCAGGCGGAATTGTAGTGGCCACCATGCCGTTGCTTCGGGCTAAAGAATTAACAACAATCATTGATTGTGCCGAAATAACGTTGGCGTTATGCGACAGCGAATTGGCCGATGAAATGCAGTTGGTAAAATCCGATTACCTCAAAAAAACAAGGTATTACGGCAATGCACAACTGGAAACGCTGATGGCCGGCAAACCAAAGACGTTTACCAACTACCATACTAAATCCGATAGCATAGCACTGATTGGATTTACCTCCGGAACGACCGGCTTACCCAAAATGACGGCACATTTTCACAAAGACATTTTGAACATCTGTGAAGCCTTTCCGCAATACTCCTTGCAACCCACCCCGGAAGATATTTTCACCGGAAGTCCGCCACTGGGCTTTACGTTCGGATTGGGAGGTTTGGTGTTGTTTCCGTTGTATTTCGGAGCGTCAACGTTCTTAATTGAAAAACCGACTCCCGATATGCTCCTGCAGGCCATACAAGAGTATAAAATTACCATTTGCTTTACCGCACCCACCGCCTGGCGTGTGATTACGTCAAAAGTGAAAGAGTTCGATATCTCCAGCCTGCGCAAATGCGTTTCCGCGGGTGAGACCCTGCCGCTTAAAGTTTGGCAGGATTGGTATGATGCGACCGGGTTAAAAATCATTGACGGCATTGGTGCTACCGAAATGTTGCATATCTTTATATCTTCAAACGAAACCAATATGAAACCCGGCGCTACCGGTGTAGCCATAACCGGTTACGAAGCCAAAATTGTAGACCCTGAAGGCAAAACGGTACCGGCTAACGAACCGGGAAGATTAATGGTTCGGGGGATTACAGGGTGTAAATATCTGAACCGTGAAGACAAACAACGCGAATACGTATCCGGGGGCTGGAATTTTACCGGTGACATCTTCCGCCAAGATGAAGACGGCTATTTCTGGTTCGTGGCACGCGGCGACGATATGATTATTTCTTCGGGGTACAACATTGGCGCCATCGAAGTGGAAAGTGTATTACTGACCCACGAAGAAATAGCGGAATGTGCGGTAGTGGGGTTGCCCGATCAGGAAAGAGGAATGCTGGTTTGTGCCCACATCGTGCTGAAAGACAAAACCAAAGCTACCGATAACATGAAAAATCATATCCAGCACTGGTTCAAAGAAGTTGCGGCACCCTACAAATATCCGAGAGTGATTTATTTTACCGATGCCCTGCCCAAAACAGAAACCGGTAAGATTCAACGATTTAAATTAAAATAAAATGAGAAAAGCATTTTTAGTTTTTGCGATTACTACACTGTCTATCATGGGACTACTAACCTATGTCAACTGGAAGTTTAGTTTCTTAGGGTTAATATTTATTCCGCTAATCCTGATGGGGTTTTTCGACATGTTCCAATCCAAAAGAACCATTCGCAGGAACTTTCCCTTGTTGGGCAGAATGCGCTACTTATTAGAAGCTTTGGGACCGGGAGCCCGACAGTATTTTATTGAAAGTGATACCGACGGCAAGCCGTTCAACCGTTTGCAGCGCAGTTTGGTATACCAACGCAGTAAAAAGGAAATTGACACCATGCCTTTTGGTACCCAACTCAACGTTTACGAACCGGGCTACAAGTGGATCAACCACAGCATCAAAGCCATTCCGTTTGCAGAGGTTGATGCCAATCCAAGGATAAAAATCGGTTCCTCGCAATGCGAAAAACCATACGAGGCCAGTTTGTTCAACATCAGTGCCATGAGTTATGGCTCTTTGAGTAAAAATGCCATCATAGCGTTGAATGACGGTGCCAAACAGGGCGGCTTTTATCACAATACCGGAGAAGGCGGCTTATCGCCTTACCATTTACGCGGTGGCGATGTAGTGTGGAACATCGGAACCGGTTACTTCAGCTGCCGTGGCAAAGACGGGAAATTCTCTTATGAGGAATTTGTCAAAAGAGCCACCTTGGACAATGTGAAAATGATTGAAATCAAATTCTCCCAAGGTGCCAAACCCGGACACGGCGGTATCTTACCCAAAGAAAAAGTAACCGACGAAATTGCCACTATTCGTTTGGTTGACAAAGGACACGATATCATATCCCCTCCCACCCATTCCGCTTTCAAAACGCCATTGGAACTGATGGAATTCATCAAACTATTGCGTAAAGGTTCGGGCGGAAAACCCATCGGTATGAAAATCTGTATTGGGAATAAATCTGAGTTCTTAGCCATTTGTAAAGCCATGGTGGCCACACAAACGTATTTCGACTTCATTACCGTAGACGGTGGCGAAGGCGGTACCGGGGCGGCTCCTCAGGAATACTCCGATCATGTGGGCATGCCCCTGCGCGAAGCCTTAGCTTTTGTATACGACAGCCTCAACGGTTTCGGCATCAAAAACGAAATCAAAATCATCGCCAGCGGCAAAGTCATCACCGGTTTCGATATTATCAAATGCTTATCAATCGGTGCCGACCTCTGCAATTCAGCCCGTGGTATGATGTTCGCCTTAGGTTGCATCCAGGCGTTGGAATGCCACAAAAACACCTGCCCGACCGGAGTAGCCACCCAAGACCCGCGATTGACCAAAGGTCTGGTACCCGAAGAAAAAAGCATCCGCGTGGCGCGTTTCCAACACGAAACCGTGAAAAGTGCTATGGAACTCATGGCCTCGGCCGGACTCAAACATCCGGATGATGTCGACAGATCAGTAGTCAGCGCCCGCATCAGCGGCACCAAAATTGAAACCTATTACGAAACCTATCCCGAAATCGAAACGGGTTGCCTCTTACACGAAAATACCGTTCCTAAGGAATATTTGTATTTTTGGAAGAAAGCAACGGCTGAAAGTTTTTAGGAGCTGGTTCCCGCTGTCCGTGCTACACGGTAGCTTGCTCCCATCGGGGCTATTTAAAGTTAAAAGAAGGACAACCGCTGGTTGTCAGGCACAAAAACAAAAATATTAATGAACAACTATTTTACTAAACAAGAAAAAATCCGTTTCAAACATGTTGATTACGCCGGTATCGTTTTTTATCCGCGTTTCCTCGAAATGCTCAACGACTTGGTTGAAGACTGGTTTGAAGAAGCACTTGACCGACCTTTCTCCAAAATCCATGAAACCAATGGCATTCCAACCGTCGATTTGAAAGTGCAATTCAAAAAAGCCGCCCGCATTGGGGAAATCCTCACCAAAAAACTCTGGGTCATCAAACTGGGAGGATCCTCTGTACATTGTGGTTTCCGCTTTGAAGACGAACAAGGCAACACTTGTTTGGAAGGCGAAGTAACCTTAGTTAATGTTGCCATTGCAGCCGACAGACACAATATAAAATCAGAACCTTTTTCGGAAGAAATAAAATCAAAAATCGCTAATTATACATTATGAAAAAGTACTTATTACTCTTATTGCTCTCTGTTTCGCTCAACGGAATGGCTCAGGAAAAAAACCATTATAAAAAGGTTTTCAATTATGGCGAATACAAAACTGATTGGGCTTTAGTGCAAAACATCACCGGAACGTATGGCTTTATCAACAAAGAAGGTAAAGAAGTGGTGCCGGCAATCTATTTAAAAATTTACCCATTCGAAACTCACAAAAATAAAAAGTACGCCCTGATCAAAAATGTGGCCGGTGCCTACGGGTTCATCGATGAAAACGGACAAGAAGCGGTAAAAGCCATTTACTGGAAAAAAGAAGAAGCCACCCAACAGCTAACCATGCTTACCAAAAAATAAACGTCATGACCTTCAAAAAATTCAAAGCCGCCACCGTACAAACGGCACCTGTTTTTCTCAACGTAGAAAAAACAATAGCCAAAGCGATTGCTTTTGTCAAAGAAGCTAGCGAAAACGGGGCACAACTCATCGCTTTTCCCGAAGTCTTCGTAGCCGGTTACCCGTACTGGAACTGGATTATGACACCGGTACAGGGGAGCAAATGGTATGAGCAATTGTATAAAAACTCCGTTGCCGTAGACGATGCGGCGATGCAACCGCTGTACCAAGCTGCCAAAGACCATAACATGCATATCGTTATCGGCATCAATGAGAGAGGAACAAGCTATGGCGAAATTTACAACACCAACCTCATCATTGATAACCACGGAAAACTCATTGGCAAACACCGCAAACTAGTCCCAACCTGGGCCGAAAAGCTCACGTGGACCTCCGGCGATGGTTCATCCTTGAAAGTGTATGATACCGAAGTAGGTCCCGTCGGCACCTTGGCTTGTGGCGAAAACACCAATACCTTAGCCAGATTTACGCTGTTATCGCAAGGCGAATTGGTACACATCGCCAATTACATTTCCCTGCCCGTAGCCCCACCCGATTATGA
The DNA here is from genome assembly GCF_004329815.1 of Flavobacterium silvisoli. GTDB lineage: Bacteria > Bacteroidota > Bacteroidia > Flavobacteriales > Flavobacteriaceae > Flavobacterium > Flavobacterium silvisoli. The sequence continues at coordinate 31,554 of NZ_SJPE01000005.1, forward strand.
CATGGCCGAAGCCATTAAGATTCGTGCTGCGGCGCATTCCTTTGAAGGCAAATTGTTTACGATTGTTTCTTGTTCCACCATTTCGCAGGAAATCAAAGATGCCTTGCGTGCGGATGTGCCCAATGTAGACGAATTGTTATCGCGCAAAAGTTCGGCCTTCTCCGGATTTATCGGTCCGAACGGTGCGGTGATTGGTACACCGTTAATTGACGATGAAGGAATTGCATACGCGGATATTGATTTAGAAAAATGCATCCAACCGAAACAAATGCACGACATTCTTGGGCATTACAACCGCTTTGATATTTTTGATTTAAGGGTAAATACCGCTCCGACCAGAAAGATTACCTTTGTAGACAACCACGAAGAGTTTAATAAACCCTAACAGGGTTTAAAACCCTGTTAGGGTTATAATTAAAGAAAAATAATGTCAGAAAAAAAAGAAACTATCGAACAAGGATGCTATTACCACATTTACAACCGTGGAAATAATGGCTGTGATGTTTTCTTTGATACAGAAAGTTATAATTACTTTCTGAGACTTTATGATAAATATATTTCACCGGTAGCGGATACATTTGCCTGGTGTTTACTTAAAAATCACTTTCATATTTTAGTTTATATCAAACTTAATCATGAAGTTGATATAGAAAAAATGGAGTTCTCAACAGTTAAACTGCCTAAAGTCATTTCGCCATCAAGACAATTTTCCCACTTATTCAATGCTTATACCCAAGCCATAAATAAAAAATTTAATCGCACCGGAAGTTTATTCGAAACCACGTTTGAAAGAAAAAAAGTTACTTCTGATGCTTATTTACAAAAGCTGATTTTTTATATTCACAACAATCCCGTACACCATGGATTTACACAACATTTAAATCTTTATCCTTGGTCGTCATATGACACAATACTTTCAGATAAAACAACTAAACTAAAACGGAATGATGTTATTGATTTTTTTTGGGAGTAAAAGTAATTTTGTAGAAATTCACAACTCAAAACAAAACTTAGAAGATATAACCAATTTAATCATCGAATAAAACCCTGTTAGGGTTTGAAACCCTAACAGGGTTAAATAAAAACAACCTATGGAAACCAACAACTACTCAGATGACGTCATCGGCCGTGCCCGAGTACAAGATACCCCCGAACTCGAAGCTTATTATAAAGAATTAGAAACTTTGGGAGCGGGCGCACTTTGGAAGGTGGCCAACGATATCGAACCCTGGGAACCCCGAACCAACTCGATACCCATGTTGTGGAAATACGACGACTTACGCAGTTTGGTCTTAAAATCTTCCGAACTCGTAACTCCGGAACAAGCGGGACGCCGTGTGGTGTATTTGGTTAACGACAAACGCAAAGACGTTTCGGCCGCTGTGGGTTGGTTGTACACCGGAATTCAAGTCACCCGCCCGGGCGAAAGTACTTCGGCACACCGCCATCGCGCCTCAGCTTTACGCTTTATTATGGAAGGCTCTAAAGGCTACACCGTGGTGGATGGAAATAAAATCATGTTAGAAGTCAACGACTTTGTCATCACACCCAACTCCGCTTGGCACGAACACGGGGTAGAACCCGACGGACAAACCTGCATTTGGCAGGACGGACTGGATATACCACTCGTAAATGCTTTAGAAGCCAATGATTATGCGGTATACGATGGCAAACAGCCCTTAGTAAAACCCATCAATCATTTGCCGTTGAGTTACAGTTGTGCGGGTTTAATTCCGGCCGACAAAACTTGGGACAAACCGTATTCGCCTCTATTCAAATATTCGTGGAGTAAAGTGTACCCTGCTCTTTTAGACGCTCAAATCGTAAACCATCCGGATCCGTTTGACGGGATATTGATGCAGTACTCCAATCCGCTTACCGGCGGTCATGTGATGCAAACGATGGGCGCTGCGATGCAATTACTACCGGCCGGTTTCAAAGGGAAAGCGCACAAACACACAGGGTCTTTTGTGTACCAATGTGCCAAAGGGAGCGGCTACACCATCATCAACGGACAACGTTTTGACTGGAAGGAACGCGATATTTTTTGCGTACCGTCATGGGCGTGGCACGAACACCACAATTCTTCAGACACCGAAGACGCCTGTTTATTCAACTTCAACGACCTGCCGGTAATTGAAGGCTTGGGCTTATTTCAAGGCAGAGACTATACTGAAAACAACGGACATCAATTAATTTAACAAACAGACCCATCAGAGACTTTGCTACTCTGCAACTTTAAAACAAATGAAACTACTAACCTACATTACCAAAGACACCGAACCCCGATTGGGCTTTCTTCACAACAACCAAGTCATCGATATGGAAGACTTTGGTGAGATTTCCAATTTTCCCTTGCCGTCTGATATGCTCGATTTGATTGACATGGGCATTGAAATTATAGAGGAATTAAACGAAATGGTGGCCGATACTCCCGAAAACTACTTCAACGAAATTGCTTATGCTATGGATGAAGTAACCCTACTCGCCCCGATTCAAAAACCGAGAAAAAACATCATTGGGATTGGGTTGAATTACACCGAACACGTAGCCGAGAGTGCCCGGACTTTAGATACCACCGGTAAATTACCGCAAAAACCGATTATTTTTTCCAAACCGCCTACCACTGTAACCGGAACGAATACTGAGATTATTAAAAACACCAAACTCACTTCGCAACTGGATTGGGAAGTGGAATTGGCAGTGGTCATAGGCCAACACGGCAAGTACGTTCCTAAAGCGGAGGCCTTGGATTATGTGTTTGGCTATACGGTGATTAACGATATTTCGGCACGCGATTGCCGCAGAGAAGGCCAATGGATTGTATCGAAAGGACAAGACACTTTTGCACCTATGGGACCGATTTTAGTGACCAAAGACGAAATTGAAAACCCGCACAACCTGAATTTATCGCTGAAAGTGAACGGTGTAGAAAAGCAAAACTCCAACACCAAATTCATGTTGTTCAACATCAACGACTTGATTGAAGACTTGAGCACGGTGTTTACCTTAGAACCCGGAGACATCATCGCTACCGGAACACCCGCGGGTGTCGGTGCCGGTCGTGACCCCCAGGAATGGTTGTACGACGGCGATGTGGTGGAAGCCACAGTGGAAGGCATAGGAACCCTCGTGAATACGGTAAAGGAGATTTCTAAATAAATGACTTACTGCGTTGGGGATTGCAGTGGAAATCCTTTTTAAATTGCCATGGGTTTTAACCCGGGGCATTTTAAAAAGATTGTAACGGAAAGCCCAACCCGCCAAAGGCGGGTAACGCCCAAAAAGTTAAACTCACCGCTAACTACTTGAAACTTGAAACAAAATGAACAAAAAATATAGAATAGGACAAATAGTTCCGTCGTCGAACGTGACGATGGAAACCGAAATACCGGCCATTTTCAGGGCCCGAGAAACGATATTGCCGGAGCGTTTTACGTTTCACAGCAGTCGCATGCGGATGAAAAAAGTGACCAAAGAAGAATTGGAGGCCATGGATGCCATGAGTTTGAAGTGTGCCGAGGAATTGTCGGATGCGCATGTAGATGTGATGGGCTACGCTTGTTTGGTAGCGATTATGAGTATGGGACGCGGCTATCATTGTGTGTCGGAAGTGAATTTGCATCAGGAAACGGTGGCCAACGACTTCCCTACTCCGATTGTAACTTCGGCCGGTGCTTTGATTAACGGATTGAAAGTATTGGGCGCAAAAAAAGTATCGATTATTACGCCCTATATGCGTCCGCTGACCGACTTGGTTGTGGATTATATTGAGCATCAGGGTTTTGAGGTGGTGGACAGTATAGCGTTGGAAATTCCGGATAATTTGGAAGTGGCTGCGCAAAACCCGATGAATTTATTGGCGATTTACAAACGTTTGGATTTGACCGGTGTGGATGTGATTGTGGCTTCGGCCTGTGTGCAAATGCCTTCGTTGGAAGCCATTGATTTGATACAAAAAGAAAGCGGCATTCCGGTGACTTCGGCGGCGGTGTGCACGACCTACGAAATGATGAAGAAATTGGGCATTGAGGCCAAATCAACTATTGGAGGAGAATTGCTCAACGGTGATTACTAACATGCTGTAAGATTTGAAATACTAACGCGTTAATTAATCGTTAAAGCATTAATTACAAGCACAATACGTCAAATTTAATTGTAAATTTGTGTGTGATTTTGATTAATTACTTGAAGATTCTCAAAAAGAAAATTCAATAGTTGGATGTACAAAAACGGTACAAGTTAATAATGATAAATCAAAATCATGATGTTTAATGAGGAGGTTCAAGCGAACCTCCTTTTTTTTATCCCATAACCGAAACCCCAATCAGTTTTCCGATTCCGAAAGTAATCGCGGCTGCCATTAACCCAAACAAGACTTGGCGCATGCCGGAATACCAAACGCTTTTCCCGGTAAATAACGTAATGGCAGCCCCTATCAGAAACAAACCTCCGGCACTCAATACAGTACTGATTATAACGGCCTCCATGCCTCCCCAAAAGAAAAACGGAAACACCGGTATAATGGCACCAATGGCAAAAAGGAAAAAAGAAGTCAGGGCGGCTTCCATAGCCGAACCTTTTAAATCTTCCGGGTTAATACCTAATTCTTCTTTGATTAAGACCTCGTGGGCATGGTCTTTATTTTTTATGATATCGGCAGCCATTACACGAGCCTGATCTTCGGGTATGCCTTTGGCCATGTATATCAAAGCCAACTCTTTTTCTTCGCCTTCCGGATTGGTTTCCAGTTCCTCCATCTCCAACTGCATTTGGTTTTCATACAATTCCAATGAACTCTTCACCGATATCCATTCGCCCAAAGCCATAGAAAGCGCTCCGGCTAGTAATCCGGCCATTCCGGCTAATAATACTTCTTCCTGACCGCTGGTAGCTCCGGCTATTCCCATCACCAAACTGAAATTGGACACCAACCCGTCATTACCGCCTAAAACCGCGGCTCGCAGGGCATTTCCACCCACAGAGCGGTGGCGTTTTTCAAAACGCGCCAAGTTGGGCCCCGACACTTTTTTATCGTTATTGAGGATATTTTTTAAAATGGTGACATGTGCCGTATCCGATAATGATTCGGCAGTATTCGTCTTTTTACGGGCACTGAGCACTGAAGAAGAAATGCTTTTTTCGGTGTCTAACAAAACGCCCAGTATATAATCATACCCCAAAATTTTACCTATGAAATGTAACGTCTTGGCCCTGCCCGAAGGAGGAGGCAAATGTGAGCTGTCTTTGCCGTATTTGGCCAAAAAAGCAATAGCATGTTGGTGTTCTATCTCACTCATTTGGTGGAATACACGAGCCACATTCTCATCCTCTTCATGGTCGCCCAACACTTTATATAAGTAACTGGCATCAACTTCGGTCTGGATATTTTTTAGATTAATCATAAGCTTGGATTATTATTTTTAGGTACTTATCTGATTTTAAATTGTAAGTTTTAAGCTACTTTTACCGAAGTCATGCTGAGACTGCCGGCTACCATTTTATCGTTAAACAAACTCAGGTTTTCTCCTTTTTGTTGCAGTCCTAACGTATAAAGTAAAGGCAGGTAATGATCAGGCGAAGGGATGGCCAGATTAAAGGCTTTCCCCTGTCGGTCATAATCCAACAAAGGTTGGTAATCTCCCTGCAACAGATAACTGTTTATGGTTTCACGAGCTTCCAAGGCCCAATCGTATCCGTAATCTTCCTTGTTAAAATTATGAAAATCAACCAAACGCAGGTTGTGAACTATATTACCGCTACCAATAATCAACACTCCCTTATTGCGCAGTGCCTGAAGCTGTTTACCCAAACCAAAATGAAACTCTGCCGGTTGAGTATAATCAATGCTCAACTGAATAACCGGAACATCCGCCAACGGATACAAATGCTTAACAACCGACCAAGTGCCGTGGTCGAGCCCCCATTCCTCATCGAGTGTTACCGAAACAGGTTGCAATAATTGTTGGGTTTCCTGAGCCAAAAGCGGACTCCCCGGTGCCGGATACAGCACGGCAAACAACTCTTTAGGGAAACCACCGAAATCGTGAATAGTTCTCGGCATAGACATAGCCGTAACTTTTGTCCCGCGGGTGAACCAGTGTGCGGATATACAGACTATAGCTGTTGGCTTTTGCAGGTCTTTTACACTGTTGCGAAACCCTTGCACAAACTGATTTTCTTCTATGGCATTCATCGGACTGCCGTGACCAAAGAAAAACACAGGCATCTTGTCTGTGTTGGGAAACGTTTGAGCAATGTAGTGCAAGTCGTTTAACGTTGTCATTATTGGGTGTTTATAATTAGGATAAAGTTAAACTTTTTTCAATGACAACCGACTTTATTTCCTGTATTTTAAACGACAGCGTTACCGTTCCCTAGGTATTTCTTCAATAAAACAAATAGTTTTTCTTTATCCAACGGCTTAGTGATATAATTGGTAAATCCGGCCGAGAAAATACGCTCTTCGTCTTCTTTGGAAGCATAGGCCGTTTGAGCAATTACAGGTAGCCCGGGACGAAACGAATGAATGATTTCAAGAGCCTGAAACCCGTTCATAACCGGCATTTTAATATCCATCAACACCAAACTTACCGTAGGATCCTCGAGGCAAATGGTTACCGCTTCCTGACCGTTTAAAGCCCTGATGATGTTGAAATTTTGCAACTTCAGTATTTTTTGTAACAGGAGGAAGTTGATGTTATCATCTTCAGCAACAAGTACTGTAGCGGTACTTTCGGTATGAATCTCGCGGACTAATTTGACCGGCTCTTGCGGTAAAACCGGCATGCGGTCGTATTGCAACGGAATGGTAAAGGAAAATACCGAACCTTTACCCGGGATAGAATTCAGAGTTATGGTTCCTTTCAATATTTCGACATAAGCTTTGGTTATGGCCAATCCCAGTCCTAACCCGCCTTCACGTATGGCTAAATCGGTATCAACTCGTTTAAAACGGTCAAAAATATACTTCTGATTTTCTTCAGAAATCCCTAAACCGGTATCCTCTATGCGGAACTGCAACTCCTGTTTCTCTTCATTCAATGTATACCCAAAACTTACCGTTCCGTTTTCGGTATATTTGATACCGTTGGTAACCAAATTGGTAAGTATTTGCTTGAGTTTGGTTTCGTCGGTAACGATGTTGCGTTGGGGCAATGTAGCCGTTTCATTGATACACAACATTACTTTTTTGGTTTTCGGTATGGTAATTTTAATAGTTTCGTACAATTCATGAATACAGGCTTCCAGATTGATGCTTGAATAGTTAGGAGTCACCTGATTGGAATCAATTTTCGACATCTCAATCAAATCGTCAATAATTGACACCAAATTTTTACCGCTTTTGTCGATGATTTTTAAATATTCCTCTCTTTCCTGTTGCGGCGGATCGGTAGTCATCAACAAATCCGTGAACCCATTGATGGCATTCATCGGCGTTCTGATTTCGTGAGAGAGGTTGGCCAAAAAGGATGATTTCAACTGATCGCTTTCCTCTGCTTTTATCTTGGCATCAACCAATTCTTTTTTCTGCTCGTTATTTTCCTCAAAAAGGTTACCTATATCTCTGAATTCACCCGTGGTATTCTTGAGTGCTGTAATCGATTTTTTATCACCGGTCTCCAATACATTGCGAATCAAATGAAGCGGATAATAAACCCAATTACGGGTAAGCATCAAACTAAGCATCAGATTGACAAAAAAGGTAAAAATAATTAGGTATAATATGGTTGTAGTATTCTCAAAATACACCTCAAAATTGCGCTGAAACTGCAAACAACCGCTGACGGTATTGTCATAATTATTTAGAATAATCTGAGCCGTGATGATGTTTGTGTTTTCATCAACAGGCTTACACTGGTTTTGCAAAGCAATCTTAGCTCCGGTCAACTTTTGGAGGGTATTCAAATAGGCGGCATCCAACAAACGTACTACAAAGAAATAACCACCGGGAGGAGTCTTATCTTTGTGTAAATCAAATGACGGGTGTACTGAAGCTCCAAAAACTTCAGCTGTACCGTAAGGGGTTTGCATGTAAAAATGACTCAAGCCTTTGCGATTCAACGCCGTCATGGCTTGTGGTGGTATGCGCAGTTTAGAGTTGATTTTTGGAGTGAGGGTATGGGTAACAAACTGCTTTTGGGCATCGTAAGCCACCATATAATCCGCCTTGTATATTCCGAGCTCTTTGGCAATAATTTGATTGTACCAAACGGTGTCTCTTTTTCGTATGAATGCTCCAAACTCATCCCAATTGGTATCGTTGTTTATATATACCGCTGGAGGCCTCGCATTCAGTTCAAGCAACTGGGCAATCTGGCTTTGGAATTGTTGGGTAGAATCAGCGTATACTTGTTCCTGTACTTTCAAATTGTAATAATACAATGAAGCATAGAGCAGTATAAAAATAATACTGGAGGAAAAAATCAACAGTACTATTTTGGGATATGTTTTTTTAACTACCATCGGTTGTTTTTAGATTTCGGGGGAATGAAAGTAATAAAAAAACTTTATAAACTGTATTTACATTATGTTAATACCATACTTTTCCTCTCGAAAACAACCTACCTGAGCTGTCAATAAGAGCTTATTTTGAACGGAATGATTTTTATCGCTATACCTAAAAAAAACAAGTATTACTGCCCAAAAAAACCTATCAAACCAAGGCCTGATCCGATTAAAAAAAAGAAAAGATTTTATCGGCAAAAAAATAAAAATAAAGAAAAAACCATACCTTAAATCTGACCTTTCAACCTATTTCGGGAGATAAACCTTACCTGTGCAGCAGGAACACGAACCGTTTATCTAAAACCGCTACTTCGCAAAACGAATACCAATCTAAATCAGCGTTTTTTTTATACTTTTAACTTCAAAAACAACCTTGTTTAAAAACAAAACATTATGACTGTAGCCGAAATCATGACTGAACTTGAAGTCAAAGGCAGTGACAACATCAAAAAAATATTCCTGAAACACGGAGTAAAAGAGCCCTTTTTCGGAGTAAAAATTGAATACCTGAAAGCCCTTGAAAAGAAAATAAAAAAAGATCACGCGCTGGCACTGCAACTGTACGCTACAGGTAATGCCGACGCCATGTACCTGGCCGGATTGATATCCGATGACGATAAAATGACCCGGAAAGATTTACAGACTTGGGCACAACAGGCTATATCTACCAACATTAGCACTTATACCCTGCCGTGGGTAGCAGCCGGAAGCTCCTTAGGTTTTGAATTGGCTCTGCAATGGATTGAGGCCAAAGAAGAACACATAGCCGTGGCAGGCTGGGCTACATTAAGCGGTATGGCAGCCCTGAAAGAGGATGTCGAATTAGATCTCGTTGTCTATAAAAAATTACTACACCGCGCAGGGGCGGAAATTCACTCAGCTCGAAACTCTGAAAAACAAGCCATGAACAGTTTTATCATAGCCGTTGGCACATACATTGTAGCTTTAAATGAAGAGGCCAAAGCCGTTGCAGATAGTATAGGAACAGTTCGCGCTGATATGAATGGCACTGCCTGTAAAGTCCCTCTTGCTTCGGATTACATCCAGAAAGCAATTGACAAAGGCATCGTTGGCCGAAAGAAAAAGAAACTCAAATGCTAACGACTTCTGTAATGGGTTGTTGCAAAATGAGTTGGTTTATACTTATCTTTGCCCCGTTAAAAATTAAAACAAAACCTTATGAAATTTGTTGCATCGCGCCTTTCTTCGGGCAATAAACTGTTTCCGGCCGAGATTTATTTGGAACCTACTGGAGTAACCATCAAGATTCCGGGACTTTTCAGTGGAGAAACCAAGCATTTCGACTACGATCATATTGCTTCGGTAGAAATAGACACCCCACTGGTGGGCTTTTCTTCAATAACTATATTTGCCGGGGGCACGATGATGGCCGCTAATGGGTTTACCAAAGCGGAAGTGAAACAAATCAAAGAAGGTATTGAAAAAGGGAAAACCGACATCAAAAATCAACAACGTGAAATGGCTCAAAACCAGACTCCAACTTCAGCAGTAACAGGAAACAGTTTGGCTGATGAGTTGAAAAAGCTCAAAGACCTGATGGACGCCGGCGTTATCACAACGGAAGAATTTGAACAACAAAAAAGAAAAATGCTGGGACAATAAAATCGTTCCAATCCTATACGAAGAGGCGCACTGATTGCGCCTCTTTTGTTTTGGTAAATATCCTGTCTGTGGTTAAACTTTTGTTACTTTAGCTAAAAAAAAGAATATGCTGCAACAACAATTGGAACTGACCCATGAACAAACCTCTCCGTTGTTCAGAATCATGTGGATACAAAACCCAGACGAACCTCATCGTCGTCATTTTGAAAACAACATTTGTGCATTCCACATCGGAAACGGATTGATTCTCACAGTAGCACATAATTTGAGAACCGAAGCCAAAGCATTTAAATCGATCGAACAATCACTTTTCGAAACCGCAGTTTTACCCCGGTTGAATTCGGTTCAGGCACAATTTTTTGAGACTTGTTTTGTTTTAGATACCACTACAAACAAAAGATATTGGAACAGCTCCAACCCTGCTGATTATCAGTTAGCCGTTGATATTTTGAGGCAAATCCATTTTGACACTCGTTGGATAACATTGATGGATAAAAACATGGCCAAGCCCCATTTAATTATTCAATTTAAAAACAATCAGTTTTACAATGACGAAACTTTGACAAAGCATTTTGGCACGGAAAGGTATTTTGAAGAACCGGGCATCAACAGGCATACTTTTTTGCTCGAATTAGAGTTGAAAGAAGCATTCTACAGTGAAGATATCGCTTTGTATAAAATTATAAATACACCTGCTGAAATAATTCAGGCAATGCCTTATCTTGAAGTTGATTTTTCTGTTTTGAATGACAACCAGGAACGGTATTACTGTTTGCAAAGTTCCCCTACCAGTGAAATCGGTAAGCTGCTTAACAAAGCACAAATAGAAGGGTACACCGATCATTTTAGTTTCTTTCAGGATGCTATTGGGGGCAACTATACTTTTGAAGGGTTGCGGTATTTAATAAAGGGATATTTCCGATTTGGTTCCTCGGGGGCGCCTTATGTTTTTTATGATGAGCAAACTAAGCGATTTAAGGTAAATGCCATTCAAAGTGAAGCCTGTCCCATTCAACTTTCCATTGAAAACAAAAGAGATGGGAATTTTCAATATGTCAATGCCTTGGCTTCTCCCTTATATATAATTAAGGAACAACTGGAAAGATATCTGACAGTTTCAAATAATTCATAAAAAAAAACCACCACATAAAGTGATGGTTGGTTGATAATGATAACAGGGTTAATGTTAGTTCATCAACGTTTTTTTGATTATTGTTACATCGTTATCCAATGTTATTTTCACCAAAAGAGCCTGTGTTCCCACTAACAAGTTTCCGGATTGGAAATGATTAGTGTTTAAGCCTTTCTGAGATAAGATTTGTTTTCCTAAAATATCAAATACTTCTACTTTGGCAATTGGCATAGCATCGCAAAGCACTGTCAATTGGTTTTGGTTGGCTACAACAATAACTGCTGCATTGTAATCCGGAGTTACAGTACCTAAGGCGCTGTTGGTAAAATGAAGTTCAAAGCGATCGTCAAAGGTACCACTGGCAGTGTTGAAATCAACCGGGCCTGCTTTAATATCGTGATAAATACCGGTTACTTTGTCTAACAAGTACACGTTTTGAGTTTCGAATAAACCGTCTAAATTATCCAAAGAAAGTGTAAGCGTTCCGTTAGTAGTTGAACTGTATCCTACTGGAATTACCTCGTTTTCTGAAAAAGGTAAGCTTCTTCCTTGAATTGATAAATCGTACTCTCCTACTTTAGTATAAATAGCTACAGGATTTCCTACCGGCATGGTTTTACCATCAAACATAGCATCAAAATCATTGGTAGCTCCTTCAACATAGCCCAACAACATTTGGTTGTAAGCTCCTTGTGCATCGGTTAGTGACAACCATAATCTGTGTCTTTCAAGGCTACCTGAAACAGAAGAAGTGGCTGCACTGTTACTGTTTCTGAAGAATTGAGCATTGTTTCCTGCCACACGCATTGAATTTTTGAATGAAGCTGTATAGGTTCCGTTAGCCTTAGCCGAATTGGCTTCGATGAAAAACCCTTGACCGGCTCCGATTTTTCCGGTTGGCAGAACACCTCCGGAGAGGGCTGCTGTTGAAGTTCTCACACTACCTGTAAAATTGTATTTGGCATAATCATTAATGGTGTAGTTATTATTGGTAATGCTGGTATTGTGTGTCCAAAAATATACGGTTCCGTTAACAACTCCTGAATTGGCAGCATCAGTCAAAAACAAATCAACATCGATAGCTGACGGGTAAGGATTTCCGATAAGGTTGTAAGTTCCTGCACTTTTAACAATAGGTACATTAACTACTCCATTATTAGGTACTCCAACAAAATTTGTTTTCAATGTAGCAGACAATAGAGGATCCGGAGTTCTTCCTATATAACCAACACCCGGAGTCATAGTAGTTGAGTTGGCTTGGTACACCCAGTTATTGATGCTTGGACTGAATGAAAAACACAACGAATTAGTAGCTAATTGACTCAAAGTAGCGTTAGCCACCGGTGAAGACCAATATGTATAGTCATATAATTTAAGTGGAGACGTTTCTCTTCTGTATGTAATATTACCCGAGTTAACAGCAGCGTCATTAGTTTGTACTAAACTGGCTGTATCATCAAAAGACAATGATCCTCCGGTAACTTTTACTTCATTAACAACACTCAAGGTAGTACCCGTAGTAAAAACCACAGTTCCTGAAGTAACATGACAAGAACAACCGGTCACATCAGATGAAGAAGCATAATCACCGGCAAAAACAATTTTTTGAGCACTTGTAGGCGGTGTTCCGGTTGACCATGAAGTACCATTCCATGTATTAGTAGGAACGCTCAATGTTATATTGCTAGCAGAAGACACACATCCTGCACTATTTTTTACTGTAACATTATAAGTACCGGCAGCAACGGATGTAAAACTACCTGTCGAATTTGTGTAGGTTGAACCATCTATACTGTATGTATATCCTGCTCCTGTTGGTGCAGTGACAGTGATAGACCCTGTAGAAACACTACAAGTGGGATTCACCGGAGTTAAACTAGGAGAAGTAGGTGTCGGAGTTACAGTAACTGTTACGGCTTTTCTTGGTGTAGTCGTTGATCCGGTAGTAGCCTCAACATAATATGTAGTATTGGCAGATAACACTGGCGTAGTGTAAGTAGTAGAATAAGGACTAGAACTAACCGTAGTAGTTAAGAAAGGGCTTCCTGATGTGGCTACAGTATACCATTTATAAACTGTTGAAGCTGTTGGTGTAGGATTTTTAACAGCTGTAATAGTAGCTGTCCCAGAACCACATATAGTTGAAACGGTAGTATTTACTGTGTTGTATCCTCCTCCGGAAACCAAAGCCGGAAAATCCATTAAAACTCCACCGCCGCTACCATTACATGAAGCTACTTTTACGCTTCCTATTTTTATCAAATCTGAAGCACTACAGTTGGTACCTGCGCTTAAATTTCCTCCCGGTTCAACGATTATAGAAGAATTGGCCGCAAATGACAAATCATAATTTCCATTGGAGAAATCAATATTGGCGTTGTTTCTGATAATAAACTGGATGGCCCCCAAACAAGTCAAATCCAAATTAGCATTAATGTTCAAGACAGTGCTGTTGGTTCCGTCGCCAAGATAAATAGTCGTACAAGAGGCCAATGATGTACAAGTTAAAGTACTTGAATTAACGGTAGCTCCGGTTATGGTACATTGCGCTGAAGCTGTAACTGAATAAGCTAAAGTAGTCAATAATAAAAGTAATGCTTTTTTCATATCTTTTAATTTTAATTATAGATTTGGGTAAAAACTACTCTGCAAAGCTACCTTCATATCAACACTTTACACAAGTAAGTCGATATTTAACCGAAAAACTCTACAAACGACACAAAAACGACACTTATTAACAATTCAACCCTAGTTATGAACACTTCGCCGACTACCTGTTTGACTACTTATTATTCATACACAAAACCTACACATTTATGCTTATTTCATTAAAAAACAAATAAAAAATCAATAAAAAAATAAAAAACTTAAATGTTTTTTAACAAAACTCTTAATTCATTTTGAAATTTATTATTCAATTTATTACATTTGAATTAAGTTTTTATTAACATTTAATTTCATGATTTATATTCTGAAAACAAAGACAATCAAGGCTATAGCAAGCAAGCATACGCTGATAGGTCTTCTTGTATTTATTTGTAGCGATATGAACGCAGTTAATTTTTATGTTAATGACAACTGTTTGAAGGGCGATTTGTACACTCGATCTATTGGTAATGATGGTAACGACGGTCTTACGCCCGATACTCCTAAACTAACCCTGACAGCAGCGTATCGCTTAGCCAAAGAAGGGGATATCATTTATGTAGATTACGGCAACTACAAAGAATTAAACGCTAGTGGAGAATTACTGTTCGAAAACGAAAAGAGAGTACTTTTTGTCATAGCCGGTACATCAAGTAAAGTATTTTCTAAATTACCGTTTCCGACGAACGAAAAAATTGCACCCGAAATCTTTTACATAAAAAATGACCTACCTGTCAGCAGAGAAACCTACTTGAAACATTTGCCAAGTAATTCTAAAAAGACTAATTAAGACGGGGATGAAGACGTTAATTTTACAGGCACTCTTATGTTTAAATCTTATCGGTTTTTCAAACATACTTTATGCACAACCTGCTAATGATGCTTGTTCATCTGCCACACCTATAACAGTAACTGTCGGGAGCTGTAGCTCAACTTTATATACCAATGTAGCGGCAACTTCAGTGGGAGACCCGTCAATACCCTCCTGTTGGTTACCTAACAGTTTGAGTCATAGTGTTTGGTTTTCTTTTGTGGCGACCACCGCAGACATTGAAATTTCAACCAATTTCAGCGGATCATTAGCCAACACTCAATTAGCGGTATACAGCGGATCTTGTGGCTCTTTAACTCAAATCGCCTGTCAGGAAGACATTAACGCAGCCTCAGGATTATTTCATACAGATGTTGTATTGCATGGTCTGACCATTGGAAACACGTATTACCTAATGGTTGACGGTAACGGAAACACCACCGGTACATTTGGCATTTGCGCACAAGAAGCACTACCCATTGGTCCTACCTTACCCGTTCAAGATTGTGTGACTGCCTTAACATTGTGTAATCTCAACAGTATATCGGTTCCGAACGGAACCGGTAGTGTGGGAATCAATCAGGAAAGCCCCTCTTGTTTTGGGGCTCCGGGAGAACGTTCTTCTAATTGGTACAGCTTTACGGTTGCTACATCCGGGATATTGCAATTTGCTATAACCCCAAATTCGGTCATCGATTATGATTTTGCGGTTTTCAACACCACTTCATCCTGTCCGGGAACAGAAATATCATGCAACTGGAACGGTACAACAGGACCTGGTGGTGTTACCGGGTTGGGATGTTCCGGACCACAGTGTAATCCCACTATCAATGTTACCGCAGGGCAAACCTACACCATCCTTGTAGACCGATTCACCTCTACTTCATCGGCAGGATTTACTCTTGATTTTACCGGGACGACAGCTACCGTCACAAGTCCGAATCCCTCTTTTACTGCAACAACTGTCTGTATAGGTTCGCCTACACAATTCACAAATACCACTAACGGAAATTATACATACAATTGGAACTTCGGTGATGGATTTACCTCAACATTGGAGAATCCGTCACATACTTATGCCAGTGCCGGAACCTATAATGTGACACTGTTATTGACGGCTGTACCCGGTGGATGTCAAAATGCTATTACATTACCGGTTACTGTAAAACCCTTACCGATTGTAGATGCGGGAACTGCAGCTCCTGTCTGCTCTGGCGGATGTACAACATTAAACGGATCAACTAATGCACTCGGTGCCATTGAACCGTTTTCATTTTCCAACAATAACACCTATGCTATTCCTGACAACAGTACCACTGGTGTTTATTCACCTGTAGCTGTAAGCGGAATCATTCCTGCAACAATTAACAACACATCAATCGCCTCCGTTTGTTTGTCTATTGCCCATGCCTGGGACGCTGATGTAGACATTTTTTTGGTATGTCCTAACGGAACCCAAATAGAATTATCAACCGACAATGGTGGTTCGGGCGACAACTATACCAATACTTGTTTTACGCCTACAGCCGTTAATCCAATTACTTCAGGAGTTCCTCCTTTTACAGGAACTTATGCCCCAGAACAAGCTTTCAGTTTATTAAACGGATGCAATGCTAACGGAACCTGGCAGCTTTTCGTAAGAGATGATGCCGGGGCAATAACCGGAAATATAACCGGTTGGACCATAACTTTTAACAACAATATACCGCCTTACACATGGTCACCTACAACAGCCATGACCAATTCTACTACATTAACCCCTATGGTTTGCCCGAGCTCAACCACAACTTATACTTTAACCGCCAGTAATGGTACCGGATGTACCACTACTGATACGGTTACGGTAACTGTAAACACACCGGTTACCCCAACTTTTACGGCTGTCTCACCTATTTGTTCCGGGGCAACATTAGCCGCATTACCAACTACTTCTAACAACGGTATCACCGGTACGTGGTCACCAGCACTTAATAATACAGCTACTACGACCTATACTTTTACACCTGCGGTTGGACAATGTGCAGTACTAACAACATTAACCATAGTAGTTAACCCAAATATTTCTTCGGTATTCAGCGGTGTCACTCCTATATGTTCAGGAGCAACATTAACTCCGCTACCCACTACTTCCAACAATGGTATAACGGGAAGTTGGTCCCCGGCATTAAACAACACCACTACTACTACGTATACTTTTACACCAACTGCGGGGCAGTGTGCGACTATCACAACTTTGACCATAACGGTAAATCCAAACGTAACTCCTGCATTTACGGCAGTAACTCCTGTTTGTTCAGGAGCAACAATAACAGCGTTACCAACTACTTCAAACAATGGAATCACAGGAACTTGGGCACCGGCTTTAAACAATACTGTTACAACAACGTATACTTTTACACCAAACTCAGGGCAGTGTGCAACTTCAACCGGTTTGACGGTTACTGTTAATCCCAACATTACCCCAACATTTACAGTTGTAGCGCCTATTTGCTCCGGAGCTGCTTTAGCTGCCTTGCCAACAACTTCCAACAACGGGATTAGCGGAACATGGTCACCTACCATAAACAACACTGCCACAACACCTTACACCTTTACCCCTACTATCGGGCAATGTGCTACAACCGCTACTACATCTATTACAGTCAACAGTAACCCAATCATAACAGGCACATTGACATTTTGCAACGGTAGTACATCTCAACTCAACGGTTCAGGAACACCCGCAACAGTCAATCCGTGGATTTCATCTAATACCGGAGTGGCAACCGTAAGCAGCACCGGTTTGGTAAGTGGTATTTCCAACGGAACTTCGACCATTACTTACACCGACAGCAATGGCTGTTCAACCACAACTACCGTAACAATAGCTACTAATATAATTCCAACCTTTACGGCAATTGCTCCTATCTGTTCAGGAAGTACTCTATCGGCTTTGCCCAATACTTCTAATAACAGCATTACAGGAACATGGACACCCGCTATAAACAATACCGCCACTACAACATACACTTTTACCCCAAATACCGGTCAATGTGCTCAAAGCACTACCTTGACAATAACCGTCAATCCTAATATTGTACCTACTTTTACGGCTATAGCTCCAATTTGTTCAGGAGCAACTTTATCAGCATTACCAACTCTTTCTAATAATGGCTTTACCGGAACTTGGTCACCGGCACTTAATAACACTTCAACAACCACATATACCTTTACTCCAACGGTTGGTCAATGTGCTACAACCACTACCTTGACAATATCGGTTAATAATAACGTTATTCCAACGTTTACAGCAGTAGCACCTATCTGTTCAGGAGCTTCTCTTTCGGCTTTGCCAACCACTTCAAACAACGGTTTCACGGGAACTTGGTCACCGGCATTGAACAACACAGCAACGACAACTTATACCTTCACACCTACAACGGGGCAATGCGCTACTACAACTACTTTGACCGTGACAGTTAATTCAAATACAATTCCAACATTTACGGCAGTAGCTCCTATCTGTTCAGGAGGAACGCTGAGTGCATTAACGACTACATCCAACAATGGTTTTACCGGAACTTGGTCGCCGGCATTAAACAATACAACCACTACAACTTACACTTTCACTCCGACCGTGGGACAGTGTGCCACAACAACTACATTGACAATAAACATCAATCCGAATATTACTCCAACTTTTACCGCAATACCGCCCATTTGTTCAGGAGGAACACTTAGTACATTACCTACAACTTCAACCAATGGATTTACGGGCAGTTGGTCTCCGGCATTGAACAATACCACTACTACAACTTATAGCTTTACCCCAACGGCAGGACAATGTGCCACTACCGGAAGTTTGACTGTAACTGTAAACCCAAATATTACCCCGACTTTTAATGCCGTTGCGCCAATATGTTCGGGAAGTACTTTATCGGCTTTGCCCAATATTTCTACCAATGGATACACAGGTAGCTGGTCTCCGGCTTTGAATAATACGACAACTACAACTTATACCTTTACCCCGACAATAGGACAATGTGCTACCTCAACAACAATAACGGTAAATGTCAATAACAATCCAACCATCAGTGGGAGCTTAACCTTTTGTAACGGAAGCTCCTCACAACTTAACGGTACAGGAACACCAGCAATTGTGAACCCTTGGATTTCTTCCGATACCAGTGTGGCAACCGTAAGCAGCACCGGTTTGGTAAGTGGTATTTCCAACGGAACTTCGACCATCACTTACACCGACAGCAACGGCTGTTCAACCACTACAACAGTAACAATAGCTACTAACATACTGCCGACATTTGCCGCAGTAGCACCAATCTGTTTCGGAGAAACTTTGACGGCATTACCAACAACTTCAATTAACAGCATAACCGGAATTTGGTCACCGGCTTTAGACAACACTAATACTACAACTTATACTTTTACACCTAATGCCGGACAATGTGCCTTGACTACCACTTTAACTATCACTGTTAATCCGAATGTTGTCCCAACGTTTACAGCCATAGCACCTATATGCTCAGGAACAGCAATTTCACCATTACCTACCACTTCAAATAATGGATATACCGGAACCTGGTCTCCGGCATTGAACAATACGGCCACTACAACTTATACATTTACGCCTACCTCCGGTCAATGTGCCACTACAACTACTTTAACCATAACCGTTAATCCGAAAATCACACCAACGTTTACAGCTGTTGCTCCAATTTGCTCTGGAGCTACCTTATCAGCTTTACCAACCACTTCAAACAACGGTTTTACCGGAACTTGGTCACCGGCCCTGAACAATACGGTAACAACTACATACACCTTCACGCCTACTGCAGGACAGTGTGCCAATATCAAAAAACTAACCATCACGGTTAATCCTAACGTTACACCAATATTCACAGCCGTGCCGCCAGTTTGTTCAGGAGAAACTATAACACCCTTACCAACCACTTCTACTAATGGATACACAGGGTCTTGGTCTCCGGCTTTAAACAATACAGCTACCACTACCACTACCTATACTTTTACTCCAACGGTTGGTCAGTGTGCAACCACTACAACCTTAACTGTGACTGTTAATCCAAACATTACTCCTACCTTTACGGCAGTAACTCCTATTTGTTCGGGAGGTACTTTGACACCTCTTCCTACTACTTCAAACAATGGATATACAGGAAACTGGTCACCGGCTTTAGACAATACTAATACCACAACTTATACATTCACCCCTACCGCAGGACAATGTGCAACTTCGGCAACATTAACAATAACTGTTAATCCGAATATTACTCCAACCTTTACGGCTGTAAGCCCGATATGCTCTGGCGGAACTTTATCATCCTTGCCAACCACAGCCAACAATGGGTATACCGGAACTTGGGATCCGGCTTTGGATAATACCGCTACAACAACCTATACTTTTACCCCTACTGCGGGACAGTGTGCTACTCCCACTACTTTAACCATAACTGTTAATCCGAAACCTACCATTTCCGGAAATCTGACATTCTGTAGCGGCAGTTCCTCACAATTAACAGGAGTTGGGACTCCTGCGTCAGCTAACCCTTGGATTTCATCAAACACAGCCGTCGCTACAGTAGATAATTCAGGATTAGTAACCGGAATTAGTGGCGGAACGTCTTCAATAACTTATACAGATGAGAATGGGTGTTTTGTAAAAGCAACCGTTTCAATTGTTACGAACATTCTACCTAACTTCTCAGCAGTGTCACCTATTTGTTCCGGAGCTGCGTTATCTGCTTTACCTACAACGTCAAATAACAGTATTACCGGAACTTGGTCACCAGCTCTGGATAATACCGCTACTACAACTTACACCTTTACTCCAACTGCGGGTCAATGTGCTACTGTCTCTACTTTAACTATAATCGTTAACCCTAACATTACACCAACTTTTACGGCTGTGACTCCAATTTGTTCAGGAGGCACCTTATCGGTTTTGCCTACTACCTCTAATAACGGATACACCGGAAGCTGGACACCGGCTTTGAATAACATGGCGACTACCACCTATACTTTCACTCCAACAACGGGGCAGTGTGCCATAACGACAACTTTGACGATAACCGTAAATTCAAACTTAACTCCCACTTTTACAGCTGTTCCATCGATTTGCTCGGGAGCAACTTTATCGGCTTTGCCCACCATTTCAAACAACGGATTCACCGGAACGTGGGCTCCGGCATTGGATAATACCGTTACAACAACTTACAGTTTTACTCCTGCAATAGAGCAATGTGCCACTTCAACCACACTGACAATCACAGTTATTCCCAACGTAATACCTACCTTCAATGCTATCGCACCAATTTGTTCGGGAGATGCATTATCGGCGTTACCTATTATTTCCAACAACGGTTATACCGGAACATGGACTCCTGCTCTCAATAATACCGCAACAACAACTTACACCTTCAATCCGACGGCAGGACAATGTATTACACCGACAACATTAACCATAACCGTTTATGCTTTACCACAATCAAATTCGGTTCCGCCATTGTATTATTGCGATCCTAATAATGACGGTTTCGGCGTTTTTGATTTAACGCAGGTAATTCCTGTCATAACCGGTGGAAATCCTTATCCGGTAAGCTTTCATGAAACGATAACAGACGCTGAGATCAATGGGACAGTCATTCCTAATCCTTCGGCTTACCCTAATATTTTTGAAAACCATCAAATCATTTACATAAGAGTCGAATCAGTTGAAACACCTATGTGTTATAAAGTTATCACTTTGGAACTGATTGTAAACCCAACACCGGAAGCCCAAAAACCGAATGACTATCATGTATGTGACAACAATTATGATGGCTTTGCCAATTTCAATCTGACAACAATCACTTCTGAAGTAATGGGCTCCATAAATCCGGCTACTCATAGTATTGTTTACTACACTAATTTAGCAGATGCTACATCCGAAACCAATCCGATTACTAACCTTGTTGACTTCACCAACCAGACTGTTAACGCGCAAACGTTATGGATTAGGGTTGAAAATATCGCTACCGGTTGTTATGATATTGTTACTTTACAGCTGATAGTCGATCCGTTGCCAACCACTATGCAGCCAAGTTATACTCCTTACAGTCTTTGTGATACTTCTTTGCCTGACCAATATGAGATATTTGATTTAGGCTCTAAAATTCCGGATATTCTGATGGGGCAAACTGGAGTGAATGTAACGTTCTATTTCAGTCAGGCAGATGCTTTGGCCGGAATAAATGAATTACCGTTGCTTTATACCAATGCTGTTCCTGCCGTACAAACGTTGTGGATTAGATTAGAAAATAACGACAGTGGATGTTTTGTTCTTTCTACTATTGACATACGCGTTGAACCTATACCGAGTCCGATTCCCCCGGATGAGCCTTATACCATTTGTGATACCAATCAGGATGGCATCAGTGCTTTTAATTTAAACACATTGACTTCCGATATTCTGCAAGGGGCAAATTATACAATAACGTATCATGAAACTCTTACCGATGCGGAATTAGGAAATAATCCTTTGGTGAGTCCGTATTTTAATCTGTATCCCTTTGTGCAATTTATTTACGCTGCTGCGGTTGATAATACCAACGGTTGCCGAAGTGTGATTCCGATTGAACTGCATGTTGATCCTCAACCTGAAATCCCTGTAAACATTGATTCAGTGATTCAGTGTGATCAAGACAATAATCCGCAAAACCAATCGATGGTTTTTAATTTAACACAGATTACTCCTTTGGTATTGGCTGAGCAAGACTTACCGGCCTCGAGTTATAGTGTTACCTATTACACGACACAAACTAATGCGATTTCCGGACTGAATCCGATCATCAATACCACCAGCTATACCGGGTTTAACCATCAAATCATTTGGATTAGAATAGAAAATAACAGCACCTATTGTTTTGCCATTGGTTGGTTTGAATTGTTAATCAATCCGCCATTGGCTTTGACCACGCCTACACCGCTTAACATGTGTGACGATGACAATGTACCCAACAACTTATATACTGTTTTCGATTTAACTGTAAAAAACAGTGAAATCACTCAAGGGCAGCCCAACATGATTGTGACCTATTATCCGAGTCATCCTGTAACAGCTTCGAGTATTCCTATTCCGAATCCGACGGCATATACCAATACAATACCTGCCGTACAAACGTTGGGCGTTATGGTTACAAATGCTCAAGGCTGTCGAAGCTATACAACATTAGACATTAGGGTTTTACCTATTCCGACACCTAATAACCCGCATATCACTGTTCCGGAAATGGTTTTGCCTGCTCAATGTGAAACCGTTGCCGGGTCGGATGTGGCTGTTTTTGACTTAACAACTTACCAAAACTACATTACGAATGGTGATCCAAATGTTGAGCTGCATTACTTTCCATCACATACAGATTTGGTTAACAACACCAACGAAATAGTAAACCCCGGTTCAGCTACCGTTGGTGATGCCTCTATTGCAGGCATCACTATTAATCAAATCCAATACGTTTATGTAGCTGTATCAAGCAAGGTTTTTGCTGATTATATGGGAAGAAAATGCTACAAAGAAGTACAACAGGGCTTTATTGTTAATCCATTACCGGTGGCAGCCGCTGTCTCGGATTATCAGATATGCGAAAACGATCCTTCGGGTATCAACGATGGTATTGAAATCTTCGATTTAACTTCACAAACAACCGCATTATTAGCAGGTAATCAAACTACACCCACGTCAAATTACAGCATACGATTTTATGAAGACAGTACTTTAACACAACCCATTAATACCCCTTCAAATTACACCAACATAACCAACCCGCAACTCATTTTTGTACAGATTACCAATACAACCACCGGATGTAAAAGTGCTGTTGGCAGTTTTACCATCAAAGTCAATCCGAAACCAACCGCTACCGCTCCGGCCAATTTTGAAACTTGTGACACGGATGGAGTTAATGATGGATTCTATACTTTAGATTTAAGCACCTACATCAGCGGAATTATTGGTAGTCAAACCAATGTGAACACAACTTTTTATAACAATTTATCCGATGCACAAAATGGGGTTAACGCGATAATAGATTTAATTAATTATCAGGCATATACTCATACGCTTTGGATTCGGGTAGAAGATATGACCACTGGATGTTACCAGTTAGCCCGGTTCGTTTTGGTTGTTGAGAAACTGGCTGAACCCATAATTACCTCTGAAAGCGATACCATTTGTGTAGCTTATGGCAGCAATACGCTAATCAGCGGAACACAATTGAACAGTGGTATAACTAACAATAACTATACTTTTTCCTGGTCATTGAACGGCACGGTAATTCCGAATGCAACCGGACCGACACATCTTGTAAACACTGCTGCTCCCGGAAACTATACAGTTGCAGCCACGAGCAACAATCCTCCTCTATTAGGCTGTACTTCTCTTGTCTCAAATACTTTTACGGTAATCCAATCGGGACCTCCTGTGGCTTCAAATCCGGCCTATACAATCAGTAATGCTTTTGAAGACAACCAAACGGTAACAGTCAATGTTTTTGGATTTGGGGAGTATGAATACAGTTTGGATGACGGTCCATTCCAAAGCAGCAACATCTTTCAAAATTTATCATCTGCTCCGCATACCATAACTATTCGGGATGTTAAAACAAATAACAGCTGCGGAGAAATTGTTTTGGTCGATATTCAAACGATAGATTATCCGCATTATTTCACGCCTAATAATGATTCTTACCACGACACCTGGAATGTGACCGGTCTGGAAAATAAACCGGCACGCTTGTACATATTTGACCGTTACGGAAAATTGCTGAAACAACTCAGCACATCAGGCGATGGTTGGGACGGGACATACAACGGACACGAACTACCGGCCACTGATTATTGGTTTAAGGTAGAATATCCTGAAGGGTCAGAATGGAAAGAATTTAAAGCTCATTTCTCGCTCAAACGGTAATTAGTGAGGCAATTTATCTTTGAAAAAACCATATAGAAAAGTTCCGAAAACCGCACCAAACAAAACCAATCCGACACTTAAAAAGCCTGAGCCTAGAAGAATGAAAATAGGACCCGGACAAGAACCTACCATAGCCCAACCCAACCCAAACAATAGCCCCCCGATAAGGTATTGAGCGGTCCCTTTTTCTTTGTCTTGTATAACTATCGGATTACCTTCAATGTCTTTTAATTGTTTTCGTTTAATGATTTGAATCCCTATTGCTCCGGTAGCAATGGCCACCATGATGATACCGTACATGTGGAACGACTGAAACTGAAACATTTCATAAATGCGGTACCAGGAAACCGCTTCGGCTTTGGTTAATACAATTCCGAAAATAAAACCCACCAATATAAATTTCAATAATTTCATAGCTTAAAAAATCAGAGGTAAAATAAAATGTGCCATAATCAATCCGCCAACAAAGAAACCGATGACCGCTTTTAAAGACGGTAATTGCAAGTTACTCATCCCTGAAATGGCATGACCGGAGGTACATCCGCCGGCATATCTTGAGCCAAAGCCAATTAGCATACCTCCTACTATCAAGATTAAAATCATTTTAGGTGATTGAAATACCTGATTACCGAATAAAGCATCAGGCAATACTTTTCCGTTAGGAGCCTCAATGTTCATTACCGCTAACTGTTCTACCGTTTTGGGGTTTAAGGTAACATTGGAAGGATCGTTCAAAAAATGAATGGCCACATGTCCTCCCAACATAGCTCCGACTACAACAGCCAAATTCCAGCGTTGCGATTTCCAGTCCCAATCAAAGAAAGGCACTCTTTTACCAATTCCCGTCATGGCACATAGCGAACGAAGATTCGAGGACATTCCAAATACCTTTCCGAAGTAAATAAGAGTCAGCATTATTAGACCTATCAGAAAACCTGAAATAGCCCAATGCCATGTGTGAGTAATATATTCCATTTGTTGTTTTTTTTTTGCAAAAATAGCAATATTAACCATTTATACCTTTATTCCTTTTTGGTAAAAATAAAGTACTTTTGGTTCCAAATTAGTAAGTCAAAAATGAAAAACTATTCAATTGAAATAAAATGGGCCATTCGCTTTAGTCTACTTACGCTGGCTTGGGCCATTGGTGAAAAATTCGTAGGATTGCATGACGAACGCATAGCCGACTATGCCCTTTACACCAACCTTTTCGGATTACCGGCCTTGTTATTCTTTGTTATGGCTTTGAAAGAAAAGAAAAAATATTTCTTCAACGGAACTATGACGTGGACGCAGGGATTTGTCAGCGGTGTAATACTGTCGTTTATCATTGCACTATTGACTCCGTTGACGCAATACGTGATTTACAAAAGCATCACCCCTCATTTTTTTGAAACTATTATTGCCTACAAATTAAAAAGCGGTTTCATTACCGAGGCAGTAGCCCAACAGTATTTTAATCTGAAAACTTATATGTTTCAAAATTCGTTCAGTAACTTATCGCTTGGGATTTGTACCGGTGCCCTGGTTTCATTATTTATTCGAACAAAAAAATAAAGTTGCACGGTTATTGTGTAATCTCAAAAAAACATTTTATCATGAAAAAAATAATCAAACTAAGCTGTTTTATTGCACTAACTGTTCTTTTAAATTCTTGTGTGAGTACCAAATCTACTCTGAAAAATGTAGACGATAACGCTCCGATTCCAACGTTGACCAAAGACAATACTTTTTTACTGACCGAATACAGCAAGGATAAAAAATACGGGTATGATCCTGATTATCCTATCAATGTTTTTTATAAAAACACCAAAGACGAAAATCTAAATGCCGAACGCTTCTTAAATGCTTTAGCCGGACCCAAAGGCGAAAAAATAACGTTTACCAAATTAGAAAGTTGTTGTCCTTTTCCCACTAAGAGAAGCGAAATGGGTGCCGGCTTTTTAGATGTATACGAATTGACCTGGCCGGGGCAATCAACTCCGGTAAAGCTTTACCTAAACATTTATGAAAGAGGATATTTATTAGTGCCCCTAGGCCTTTCCGTTAAAAGATAACTTAACACAATAGCTCTCAGAAAGTAAGCAAATTATTCATAACTTAGCGGTTTTTAAATCCTAAATATTATGAATATTAATGCTATTCCACAAATCAAAAATACGGATAGTGGAAATTTCTTTGTTCTTGCCGGTCCTTGTGCCATAGAAGGCGAAGAAATGGCAATGCGAATTGCTGAAAAATTGGTCAGTGTAACTGACAAACTACAAATTCCTTATGTTTTCAAAGGTTCATTCAAAAAAGCAAACCGTTCCAGAATAGACAGTTTTTCCGGAATAGGCGATGAAAAGGCCCTTAAAATTCTCCGAAAAGTTTCCGAAACATTTCACGTTCCCACTGTAACCGACATTCATGCTCATGAAGATGCAGCCATGGCCGCCGAATATGTTGATATGCTGCAAATACCGGCTTTTTTGGTTCGCCAAACGGATTTGGTGGTAGCGGCAGCTAACACAGGCAAAGTAGTCAATCTTAAAAAAGGACAATTCATGAGTCCGGAAAGCATGAAACACGCGGTACAAAAAGTATTGGACTGCAACAACCAAAACGTTATGGTAACCGACAGAGGCACTATGTTTGGATATCAGGATATGATTGTAGATTTTCGCGGAATTCCTACCATGCAAAACTACGCTACCACCGTACTTGATGTAACGCATTCATTACAACAACCCAATCAAACCGCAGGAGTAACCGGCGGAAGACCCGATATGATTGAAACTATCGCCAAAGCGGGAATTGCTGTAGGTGTTGACGGTATTTTTATAGAAACGCATTTTGATCCGGCTCATGCCAAAAGTGATGGCGCCAATATGCTACACCTTGATTATTTTGAAGGACTTATGACCCGTTTAGTTGCTATACGAAAAACCATTAATCAATTTTAATATTCTTGTTTTGAAAACATATAAATTTCTTTTACTCTCTACTTTTTGGGGCCTTACCCAATTAGCTTCGGCACAAGAACAAATGACTACCTCGGATAAGTATACGGCACATAACAAAGGTAAATTTTATGTGTTTTGGGGTGGAAATCGGGAAAGTTTTACCAAATCTGATATTCATTTTACAGGTGATGATTATGATTTCACTTTATACGATGTAGTGGCACATGACAAACCCAAAGGTTGGCAAATGGATTATGTAAATCCTGCCAGAATGACCATCCCGCAGACCAACCTTAGAATAGGATATTTTATAAATGACCACTACAACATTTCAATTGGCTTAGACCACATGAAATATGTGATGTATCAGGATAGAGCTGTAGATTACAGCGGTTACTATCCAAATCAGGGAAGTTACGGAGAGCAATTGCCAAATAACCAACTATTGCTTACTGAAGCATTTCTTAAATTTGAACATACCGACGGATTGAACTACATCAATACAGAGTTTTGCCGGGTAGATGATATTTCAAAATTATTCACAATTACCAATACGGATAAATTCCAGGTGAACATCACTGAAGGAATCGGAACAGGTATTTTGCTTCCTAAAACCAACTCTACACTTTTAGGCAAAGAAAGACATGATGATTTCCACATTTCGGGTTATGGTGTTTCGGCAAAATTAGGTTTGAACTTAACCTTCTTCAAACACTTTTTTATGCAAGCAGAATTAAAAGGAGGCTACATTAACATGCCGGATATCAGAACCACCAACGATCCGGCGGACAGAGCTTCTCAACACTTTTTATTCCTCCAAAGAATCATTGCTTTCGGAGGAGTTTTCAAGGTATAATTTTCACTGAGCTATTGACCAAAACCAATTATTATGAAAAGAATTACATTATTGCTATTACTTTTATTCTTGTCTGCCAGCAGCTATTCTCAAATGGCTGTAGAAGGATTTGAATCGACTACAGGACCTGATGCTTTACCATCAACGAACTGGACATTGGGAACAGGAAACTGGGCTGTTTTTGACAATGGAGTCGGAACAGGACAACGATGGGGGATTAACAATACTGTAATTACCCCTCCTATAGTTTACCAAGGAAGTAATGCGGCTTATGTAAATCGTGAAAATATTGGTTTAGGGAATACTTCTGAAGATTTTTTGGCAACTCCGCTAGTTACCATACCAACCAATGGTCAGTTGCACTTTTATACCCGCTCATTTACTAGTGGTAATCAAGGAACTATTTATCAAATCAGGGTAGCACCTGCTTCAGCCACTCAAACAAATCCGGCTGGCTATACCACAATTCAACAGTGGACAGAAGCGCAACTTACAGCTGTGTTTAACATTTATGAAGAAAAAGTAGTAAACCTTTCAGCTTACGCCAACCAACAGGTTTATGTTTCTTTTGTAATGGTATATACCCAACCTACAACTGCTTTAAGTGGCGATCGCTGGTTGGTAGATGATGTGAGTATAGTACAACAATGTTTAGATCCAACAAATTTAACCGCAACAAATATCACGCTGACCTCCGCTAATTTAAATTGGGCAAATCCCAGTGGAGCCTCTTCATGGGAAATTGAAGTATTACCGGCAACGGATACCCCTTCAGGAGTTGGGGTAATTTACAACGGCTCTTTACCTTATTTTGCTACAACTACTGCATCAGGAGCTCCGCTGACACCGTCAACCTCGTACATTTATTACGTAAGAGCTTTGTGTTCTGCCACTCACAGTGTTTGGATAGGACCATTTCCGTTTAAAACAGCTTCTCCCGGAACCAGTTGTAATACGCCAATACAAATAACGTCTTTACCATATAGCACAACTGACAACACCTCAAATTACACCGATAATCCTGCTATAGAAGGAAGTCCTGGTGCCAGCGGTTGCGGATCGACTAATAATTATTTGGCAGGGAATGACGTCGTGTACGCATATACCGCTACCAGCACAGGAACCATCAATGTTACCATGACTCCTAACTCCACTTATTCAGGAATTTTTGCTTACAATAGCTGTTCCAACATAGGTGTCAGCTGTTTGGGCGGAGTGGCAAATGCCGGATCAACCCCCAGAGTTTTTGATTTGCCCGTAACTGCCGGAACAACGTATTATTTTGTAATCTCTACTTGGGCAAATCCTACTCCTAATACCGTAGCCTACACTTTAGTCATACAAACCGTAAATTGTGCTCCTCCAACTAATTTGAGTGCCACAAATATAGGGCAAAATTCAGCTGATTTATCTTGGTCAAATCCAAGCGGAGCCACGTCTTGGGAAGTAGCAGTCCAGCCTGCGGGAGATCCAATTCCTTCGGGTTCAGGTGTGACGGCATCAACCAATGTAAATTTTCAAGCCGGAGGTTTAACCGCTGCGACTGCCTATCAATATTATGTCAGAGCCGATTGTGGTAACGGGACCTTTAGTGCTTGGTCAGGCCCTTTTCCCTTCAATACCAAAATATGTGATGTAGCTCAACAGTGTAATTACACTTTTATTATGAGAGATTCATTTGGTGACAGTTGGACTGGGGGCACCATGCAAATAAAACAAAACGGGATAGTAGTAGCCACGTTAACCGGCCCCACTACAGCACAAGGAACTACTCCGGTGAGTGTAACCGTTGCTATGTGTACTAATTTATCTTTTGATTTGGTTTGGAGTACGGGTGGCACATTTCCGACTGACATGGGAATTACCGTTGTCAACTCATTTGGCCAAACCTTATTTGTCAAACAACCAAATACGGGAACTACCGGCTTGGGAGGCATACTATACAGCGGTGTGGTTGATTGTTTAACTCCGGCCTGTTTGCCGGCAACAACTTTAACCGTTACAAATATATCAGATACATCAGCTTCTTTGGGATGGACCTCCAACGGACCAGAAACTTCATGGCAGGTAATTGTATTGCCGACAGGTTCAACACCTCCTGCTCCTTCGGAAACAAACTGGGTTCCAGCACCCTCAAATCCGTTCACTTACAACAATCTGACACCGGGAACTACTTATGATTTTTATGTAAGACCCGTGTGTTCTGCCACCAATACGGGAGCTTGGAGTGCTGTTAAAACCTTTACAACGGCATTGTGTCCGCTATCCAATCAGTGTAATTATTCATTTATAATGACCGATTCTTTTGGAGATGGCTGGACAGGAGGTACTATGCAAGTAAAACAAAACGGAATTGTTGTCGCGACCTTAACCGGACCAACAGCTGCCCAAGGCACAACCCCAGTTACAGTAACGGTTCCGTTATGCCACGGAATACCATTTGAATTGTATTGGAGTACCGGAGGAACCTTCCCTGGTGATATGGGAATTTCCATAAAAGAAGCACTTGCTCCACAAACAACAATATATACAAAACCTTCGGGTACGGGAGTTCCTTTGACAACATTATTTACAGGCACTGCCGAATGTTTTCCTGCTACATGTCCTAAACCAATCAACATTGTTTTCAGCGGAATATCACAAACGGGAGCCACCGTTACCTGGACAGAAGCCGGCACTGCAACTCAATGGGAAGTAATCATTTTACCGGGAGGCTCACCGGCTCCGACAGCTACATCTACCGGTGTTTTTACTACCTCAAATCCATTTGTTTTCCCAACACTTTCACTTACTCCGGCAACAACTTATGACGTGTACATCAGAGCTATTTGCTCGGCAACAGATATCAGTTTTTGGTCAAATAAAAAATCTTTCACGACTTTGATAGCCAATGATGAATGTAGTAATGCTACTGTCGTACCTGTAAATTCTACTATCAATTGTGTCGTAACAGCATCAGGTAGTTTGTTGGGAGCCACAGCATCTATTCAGGGAAATACTTGTGCCAATACTGCGGATGATGATGATGTTTGGTTTCAGTTTACTGCTACCAGCACACAACACTCAATTTCTTTATTGAATCTGGTTGGGAGCACTACCGACTTATATCACGTACTATACTCAGGAACCTGCGGCAGTTTAACACAGCTTACCTGTAATGACCCGAACTCAAGTATTGCTAATAACTTAGTAATTGGTCAAACCTATTTCATCAGAGTATATTCCAACTCAACTGTTGGGGGTCAAACTACCACTTTTAATGTTTGTGTAGCTACTATACCTCCTCCTATTAAGACGAGTACAACACAATACACTGCAAAGCAATTGATTGAAGATGTATTTTTGAACTCAAGTTGTGCCAGTGTAACCAACATAACCTCCTCGACAGGAACCAATTTCAGTTCAACAAATGGAATTGGCTATTTTAACAAAAACGGTTCTAACTTTCCTTTTAACGATGGTATTGTTTTAACCACCGGAAATGCGCTGAATGCACCGGGACCTAACAGTACAACTTTGAGTGATGGAGCCAATGGATGGCCTGGTGATGCTCAACTGGAAGCCATTGTTCTGGCAGCTACAGGTAACCCTATGAATTCTAAGAATGCAACTAAACTCGAATTTGATTTTGTTCCATTGGTGAACACTATTAATTTCAACTTTATTTTCGCTTCGGAAGAATACGGAACTTTTCAATGTTCATACTCTGATGCCTTTGCCTTTTTACTTACGGATATTGCCACTGGTATTACCACAAACATTGCTGTAATCCCATCCACAACCACACCTATATCAGTAGTCACCATTCGGGACCAATTGTATAACGGCAGTTGCGGATCAGTAAATCCCCAATATTTTGGAGAATACTATGGAGCAGGTGGATTAAATCCATTAGCCTCTCCTACGAATTTCAATGGTCGTACAGTACCTCTGACTGCCACCGCTAATGTTACTGCAGGAAATCAATATCATATTAAGCTCGTGATTGCTGACAGACTGGATACTTCTTTTGATTCAGCCGTTTTTCTTGAAGGAGGCAGCTTGGATATTGGTAATGTAGATTTGGGAACTGACTTTCTTCAATCGACCAATAATGCGTTGTGCGCGGGTGATATTTACACCATTCAAAGCGGATTAGACCCGAACCAATACACTTTTACCTGGACCAATAATGGCTTCCCCATTCCAAATGAAACAGGTCCTGATTTGGTTATCACCGGTTCAGGAATTTATGGAGTTTCCGCGCAGTTTAACAATACGACTTGTGCAGCTACAGACACTATAACTGTTGAATACTACGATCCCATTGTACCGGGAACACCAAATGATTTAACTGCTTGTGATGCTTCAGGTTTTAGTCAGTTTAATTTAAACCAAAATGATGCTTCGGCGCTTGGAAGTTTAAATCCTGCGCAATATACTTTGACGTATTATGATAGTGAAAACAATGCCGATGCAGCAGCAAATCCACTTCCGGCATCATACACAAATGTTGTAGCCAACATGCAGACGGTATACGTTCGTATCGAAAATAATGGATCACATTGTTTTGAGGTACGACCATTTAAACTGATTGTAAATCCACCTGTAAATCCAATATTTTCTTTTAACACTTCAATCTGCGAGAATGGCATAGCACCTATATTACCAACCATTTCAGATAATGGATTTACCGGATCTTGGGTTCCTGCTACAGTAAGTAATATACAAACCGGAGATTATGTTTTTACCTCAACCGTTGGTGTTTGTGTAGCTCCAGTTACGGTAACAGTGACTGTCAACCCAAATGTATTGCCAACATTTACTGCCCCGGCCTCTATTTGTTCAGGTGATACTTTAAATGCGTTGCCAACAACTTCAAACAATAATTATACTGGAACTTGGGCACCCGCTTTAGACAATACAACTACGACAACTTATACTTTTACACCAACTCTAAATGCTACACAATGTGCTACACCAACAACATTAACCATTACAGTTAACCCTAAAACATTGCCAACATTTAATGCCATAGCTCCTTTATGTATTGGTGAACCGGCACCGGCACTGCCTACAGCTTCAATTGAAGGATTTACCGGAACTTGGTCACCGGCCGTTATCGACAATACTATTTCAAAAACTTACGTCTTTACTCCTGACGCTAATCAATGTGCTAAAACCACCAGTATAGACGTAACTGTTCAAAACGGTTTTGATTTTGACATTACCGCCTCTTGTGTAGCAAATAAATATACCCTAGAAGTGGTTCCGTTGAATAATTCATTCGATATAACCACGGCTAATGTTACTTGGTACAACAGCAATCAACAAACAGTAGAAAATTCAACTACATTCAATGTTACCGACTATCTGGCTTCTACCCCAGCAACAGAAAGCTTACCGATTGATTTTTCAGTTGGAGTAACCACTGTTGACGGTTGCTATAAAACAAAATTAAAATCTCTGGAAACTATATTTTGTGACATTCAAAAAGGAATTTCAATAAATAATATCCCTGATGGTAAAAATGACTATCTTGATTTAACGGGATACAATGTAAAAAAACTGACCATATTTGATAGGTACGGAATGAAAGTGTACGCTAAAGGTAACTATACAAACCAATGGATTGGACAGTCCGACAAAGGAGATGAATTACCCGACGGAACTTACTATTACGTAATTGACTTCAATAACAACCAGTCCTCAAAAACAGGCTGGATTTACATCAACAGAGAACAATAAATTCATTCCAAATTTTATAGAAAGCGTCCCAATTTAAGGGACGCTTTTTTTATTTTGAATTTCTTCAATAAAAAAACATCAAATCATTTGGTTGTTGTAACATATTTTATTTACTTTGTTTTTCAAAGTACTTTAAATATGGAAACGAAAGATTATTTAAAAGACATACAAGACATCAAACAAATGATGGCTCAATCTTCACGATTCTTATCGTTGAGTGGTTTATCGGGAGTATTAGCCGGCGTGTATTGTTTAGTCGGAGCCGGGTTAGCTTACAAAACAATTTACTCTAACGGATATTCTTTTGAAACATACGAACAAACTGTAATACAACCCGAAAAAATCTACAACCTTGTTGGTATTGCTTCGCTTGTAGTACTTTTGTCTTTAAGCACTTGCATTCTATTGAGTTACAAAAAAGCAATTAAAAGCCAGGAAAGTTTTTGGAATTCTACTTCAAAACGATTGGTGATTAACTTTGCCATTCCGTTATTCACCGGTGGTTTTTTCATCTTGTTTCTTTTAGAAAAAGAGTTGTTGATGCTGGTAGCGCCATTAATGCTGATTTTTTACGGATTAGCTTGCGTCAACGCTAGTAAATACACTTTAGGAGATATTCGATATTTAGGAATAAGCATGATTGTTTTGGGATTATTATCCACTTGGTTTTTACAATACGGATTATTATTTTGGTCGATGGGATTTGGCGTTTGTCACATCTTGTACGGAGGTATCATGCATTTCAAATACGAGCGAAATTAACCGGTGAAAAACATCATTCAAAATATCAACAAAGCTTTTGACCATCGCATACGCCTTGGTATCATGTCGATTTTGATGGTGAATGAAAGCGCTGACTTCAACATGCTCAAAGAACTACTTGGCGTGACTGACGGCAACTTAGCCAGTCATACTAAAGCTCTTGAAAACGAAAAGTATATCATGATCGAAAAGCAATTCATCGGTAAAAAGCCCAATACAAAATACATCGCCACAGCTTCGGGTAAAAAAGCATTTCAGGAGCATATTGAAGCACTCGAAAAATTACTATCAAAAAACTAGCGCTATTTTTTTATTTATAAACTTTGAAATTCAAAGTACTTTTAATTTAACATTTACAACTTATGGAAAATCAAGAAAATCAAATTGCGGAAACCAAAATCTTTTTTCAATCAAATACTGCCAAAATGATGATGATAGGATTCCTGACATTAGTTTTATTAATTCCACTTTTCTTTGTTCAGGATTTAATTCGGGAACGTTCGAAACGAAAAACAGAGATGGTGGATGAAGTTGCCAATTTATGGGGTAAAGACATTTTGTTTTATGGCCCTACGCTCAGAATTCCTTTTACTTCTTATGAAAATTACAGCTTTACAGATGTTAAAACCAAAACCACTACTTTTCAAAAAAAAGCTACGACTAATTATGCCTATTTTTTTCCAACTGAACTAAAAAATACTACCGGTGTAAAAAAGAACGAATCGCTCAAACGGGGACTTTTTAATCATGTGGTTTTTACGGCTGATATGAATTTTAAAGGAAACTTTTTTAATCCAGATTTTTCAAAATTAGGCATAGCCGAAGAAAACGTACAGTGGGATAAGGCATCTATTGTAGTAAAAACCACTAACCTGAAAAGCATCAAAAGCGAACTCAGTATTCAGTTAAATAATGAGAAACTGATGTTTGAGCCACAAAACAACGATAACAGTGGTTATAGCACCTTGAGCAGTTCAACTTTTGATTATAAAAAAATATTGGCCAATAATAAAGTCAATTTCAATTTCAGTATCACATACAACGGAAGCAACAGCATCAAATTCATACCTATAGGAAAAACAACCAAAATCAGCATTGACTCAGATTGGGAATCACCAAGTTTTGAAGGTTCATTTGCCGCCAGCGACACCACCAAAAACATCAGTAATAAAGGTTTTCATGCCGATTGGAAAATCCTAGACATCAACCGTACATTCACCCAACAATATGCCGGTGCGTTACCCGATTTAAATGATTATCAGTTTGGCGTAAAATTCATCAAAACCGTTGATGAGTACCAGCAGAATGAACGGGCGTCCAAATACGGATTTTTGGTGATTGGACTTACTTTCCTGATTTTCTTTTTAATTCAGTCTATCAGTAAAATTTCCATCCATATCTTTCAATATTCCATGATAGGTTTAGCATTGATTATGTTTTATACCTTGTTGATTTCAATCACAGAACACAGCAGTTTCAGTTTTGCCTATACAGTAGCCGGAACCTCAGTAGTAGCACTGATATCGCTTTATTCTGTTTCTATATTGAAAAATCGAAAATTCCCTATGTTCATTGGTCTTTCCCTATCGGTGTTATACACTTTCATTTATGTCATCATTCAATTAGAAGATTATGCGCTTTTGGTGGGCAGCATTGGCTTATTTGGGATACTGGCAGCCGTAATGTACTTTTCAAGAAAAATTGATTGGAATAAATAACTAAAATTGTGATTATGAAAACCAAAATTTTGATACTACTCATTGCATTCACCTTTCTGTCCTGCAAGACAAACAACAGTGAAACTGATGGTAAAGCTAAAATGACTTTTGAAAAAGCTAAATGGATTGAAATAAAAGGAGGTGACTATCCTTACCGAGACGAGATGCTTTCTGATTTAATGGAGAGCGGTATTTTAAAAACTTTACATAAACAAGAAGTTTTAGAGTTGTTGGGAGAACCAAACCGTACAGATGAAAACTTCCTGTTCTATACCGTTTCTCAGCAGCGCCTTGCCTTTTGGCCTTTACACACCAAAACACTAGTCATTAAATTTTCAGGAGAAAACACTGTAGAGTGGGTAAAAATTCATGAATAATCAGCAACAGTCTTAATGTCATTATTTGTAAACCAAAATTCAATCGTCCGAAAAATTTGGGGCAAAAGCGATACAGTACTGTTCATTTTTGCGGGTGCAGCAGCTGAATTTGCCCTAAACAAAGCGGTTGACTGGCTCTATTTTACCGGCAAGTTGCCTTCAGATCCTCTGGGCAGGCTTTTTTCAACAGTAAGTTATGCCGGAAAAATAATCTTCTCTTCTGAGGAGGAGGCTAATAAAGTCATCGACAGCATGAAGCAAATTCATAGCTCCGTTGAGCAAAACAGAGGAGCAACCATCCCTGATTGGGCTTATCGCGACGTATTGTACATGTTAATTCACTATTCAATTGCCTCATACGAAATTCTTGAAGCCCCATTGACAAATGAAGAAAAAGAAGAAGTGTACAACGTGTTTTATCGTGTCGGAAATCGAATGGGCTTAAAAGAACTACCCCATACATATGTCAACTGGTTGCCTGTGCGAACATCTCATTTGGAAGAAAATCTGGAAACGAGTAAATATACCTTTCATCTTTTTGAACAATACAAAAAACACCTTGGCTTAATTCGGTTTAAAATGCTGATTGAAGTTCAAAAAACCATAACTCCAAAAAGAGCTAAAGAACTTTTACACTTTAGTAATTTTTCATTACTCAAACCAATCATAGTCATTTACAAAATCAGTATTATTCTAAAATTAGATAAGCTTCTCAAAAGCATGTTGCTTCCGCAGAAATACAAAACTCAAATAAATGCATTAGATCGGTTTATCCCTTAACAAAAAATCCTGCTCTGATAGCAGGATTTTTTTATAGCGTAAAGTTCCAATATTTGGTTTTATCATACCAAAGTTGTCCGTCGGAAACCAGCAAAGGGCAATCAAAATTATTAGTGTATAAACTACCTGTTCCTAATCCTTGGGGCATCAAATTATTTTGCATAAAAGTAAATTGAGCAATCGCATTCAGTCCCACATTGCTTTCCAAAGCAGAAGTAATCCACCAACCGATATGGTATTTTTCAGCAAGAGCAATCCATTCTAAAGTACCACGAAAACCTCCAATAAAACTCGGCTTCAAAATAAGGTATTGGGGTAACACTTTTTGGATTAACTGTTCCTTTTCCTCCAGAGTAAAGACACCTATCAACTCTTCGTCTAAAGCTATAGGAATTGAAGCACTTTTACACAACACTGACATCATGTCAGTATTGTTTTTTTTAATCGGTTGCTCAATACTATGTATTTTAAAACCAGTCAATTGATTTATTTTATATAAAGCTTCATTTAAACCAAAAGCTCCATTAGCATCTACTCGTATCTCGATAGTTTTCTCATCAAAATTTTGCCGAATAAAGCGCAACAAATCCAGTTCTTTATCAAAATCTATAGCCCCGATTTTAAGTTTTATACAGTCAAATCCCTGCTCGATTTTGTCTTCTATTTGCCTCTTCATAAAAGCTTCATCTCCCATCCAAACCAAACCGTTTATCGGAATTGCTTTTTCGCCCGAAGTAAATTTTGAGGGAAATAATTCAAAAGTTGTTTGACTCTTCAGCGACAAAAAAGCCATCTCTACTCCGAACTGAATGGATGGAAATTCGAGTAATTCATCCCAAAGTTTCTGCTCACCCAAATGGATATTTTCGCAGGTCCACTTCAACTTTTCTTCGTAATCCGGCCGGTCATCTGCTGAAAGTCCGCGAAGAATTCCGCACTCGCCTATGCCTTTTTTGCCATCTTGCTCGAGGATAATAAACCAGGTTTCTTTGTCGGTCAAAATCCCACGTGATGTACCCGAAGGCTGTTTAAAATGAAGGACGTATTTTTGGTAAGTTGCTTTCACTTTTATTCAATAATATTCAAAACCCGCTTAAATCTGGAGTTATTCAAACCGTTTTTCTCAAATTCCTGAAAGTCTGCCTTGGTTTGTTGCACCCAACTCACATTGGCCGATATGTTTTGATTTTTGTATTGTTTATAAATTTCTTTAGCCTTAGAGAACTCATTTTTAAAAAGATACGTGTGTGCCAAATTTAATTTAACAGCAAGATTAGCCGCATCTTTTTGCTGTGCAATACTAAAAACCTCCATTGCTTTGTCAAACTGCCGGGTAAGCAAATAAAACCTTCCTAAAAGATTATAATCAGCTGCCACGCCCGAATTATTTTTATCCAAAGTATTTTGAAGTAAATTAATTGCTTCCTGTTTTTTTCCTTTGGTAAAGAGCTGTAAGGCTTCATTTTTGGCAGAAACCACAAGAGCTTTTGTTTCGCCTGTTTTAATCAAAGCCTTTTCAGAAAAACTCTCAACAACCTTAGCCCTCTCTTGCTGAATCAGGCTTTTAAAGTCTTTATAAGAATACGCTTCTGTAATCATATCCAGAAAAACTCCGCAAAACAAATCCTTTTTAGCTACAGAAGACGTAACATCCAAACTTTTACATAAAGAAACCACTTCTTTTTTAGTATCGGTATTCCAACCCGAGCTGAGTTTATAATCAATCCACGGAACTACTTCCAGAACAACCTTCTCGTTCATCACCCAATTGGTACTTTCAAAAACAAACCACAGATTTTTGGTTCTAGCTGCTAAGCATTTAGAATTTGCAGACAAAAGCTTCGCCTCTTTATTTACGGGGTTATCCTGAACAATGCAGGCGTTTTTAAGCACTCCCGACTTCTCATACTCCAAAGCGTCTTTTTCGTTGGTAAAAACGGCGTATTTGCATTTGTCACTGCCGGTAATCGTTGAAAGTAAAAAAATAGCTCCGGCCGAACCCTGACTAATTCCCGTAGGATCAGGAATTGCCTTGAGAACAGAGACCAAACTCGACGATAATTTCTGATTGTCGTCCAACAGCGATATGCGGTAAACAATCTCAGTCGTTCCTTCAGGAAAATCAGCGGTCTTGATGGATTTTCTTTTCCCCGAACTTATCCCCAATGTTTCATTGGTTGACCTGACATTGTCCCAATATCCCTCTTTGCTTTGAGCCGAAACCACAGAGACAAACAATAATAAAGCAGCTAATTTGGTAAATTTCATAATAGTATTTTGAGCGCCCCCAACGATGAAAGCGCTATTAAACATAGATAAATACAGGTGATTAAAGCGAGAGACTCTCTCCGATATCTAGAAGCATCAAATCTTTACCCGCATCAAAGAATTTCTTTTTAGCCTCGTCATGATCAATTACGATAAAGCCGAATGTATCATAATGACAGCCCAGGATCTTATCACATTGAACAAAATCGGCTGCCATGATAGCATCTTCCACATCCATGGTAAAATTATTACCTATCGGAAAAACAGCTAAATCGAGCTTGGTTCGCATCGGAATAAGCTTCATATCAAGAGTTAATGCTGTATCGCCTGAGATATAAATGTTTTTGTGCTCTCCTTCGATTACAAAACCGCCTGGGTTTCCACCATAGGTTCCATCCGCAAAAGAACTCGAATGAGAAGCAGCCACATATTTCAACTTACCAAAATCAAACGACCAGCTTCCACCATGATTCATCGGATGCGACTGAAAGCCTTTATTTCCGTAGTACGTTGCAATTTCCCAATTGGAAACAATAACTGCGTTCGTGTTTTTGGCTATAGCTTCAACGTCAAGCGTATGATCTTGATGGGCATGGGTAATTAGTATGTAATCAGCTTTTATGGTATTGATATCGATGTGTGACGCTTTGGGATTACCCGAAATAAAAGGATCCACAAGCAAGTATTTTCCACCCACTTCGATACCAATACAAGAATGTCCGTAAAATGTAATTTTCATTTGATATTTTTTTAAAGTTAATAATCAATTGAATACCGCTACCTTCCTCCCAGAAAAAGATTTACGATAATATCTGAAAAGAAGTAAAAGATACTCAAAGCCAACAAGACTGATAGTAAAAAAGTACTGATTGCCAGCTTTTTTAATTCGGGATCCAATCGTTTCGGATCAGTGGTAGCAGCCACTCTTTTCAAATGTAAAATCAAAGGAATGTAAGCCACTAAAAACAGATACAAATCGAAATTAAAACGGTCCGGATTTGCAGGATCATTCGTAAAATCAAAAATCACAGCAAATACCAAGACTAAAAGCATAGCAGAAATCACCAAAAAGAAATGGTATTTTCGAGCCCATGCTCCTCCTTTCTTAACAACAATGGTATTTTTTCCTGATTTTCTATCACTCTCTTCATCGCGCATATTATTGAGATTCAACACCCCAACACTCAAAAAACCAATTGCAGTTGCGGGCAACAGCAGCAACCAGTCAATTTCTTTGGAAAACATAAAAAACACTCCGAAAGTACTCACTAAGCCGAAGAAAATAAACACAAACAAATCGCCATAACCGCGGTAACCGTAAGCACCTTTACCCACCGTGTAACGAATGGCGGAAGCAATAGCTAAAATTCCTAAAACAAAGAAAACAAATGAATACAGCAAATAACTGTCTTTGAAGGCAAAATAAATCAGTAACCCTGCAAAAACCAGAGTAATCAGCGATGTAATCATCATAGCTTTTTTCATGGCTTTGGGCGTAATCAATCCACTCTGTATGGTGCGTTTAGGTCCAACCCTGTCTTCATTGTCGGTTCCTTTTACTCCATCGCCGTAATCATTGGCAAAATTGGATAAAATCTGCAACCCCAAAGTTGTCAACAAAGCAAAAACTATAATCTTCCAATTAAACCATCCTTGCGACATCGCATAAAAACTTCCCACGATAATTCCGGATACCGATAACGGTAATGTTCTCACTCTCGCAGCTTCAATCCAGTGTTTCATTTTATTTTAATTTTAGAGTTGATTGATTTACATCCAATTGCTGTCTGAGGTTTCAATTAAATACAACCACCGATTAACATAATCGTTTATTGTGGTGTAATTCCCCAAATAAAAACTGAGGTTACCCGCAGCAGTATGCAAAGTTAGTGAACCTATATTTAAATTTTTATGCCAAAACAATTGTGAAGTGGAAACAGCCTGAATCTTGTGAATTTCAATAATTTTATTTTCGATATCCCAGGCACCACTCTGTTTGACGATGTATTTTTCATTGATAAAAAGCCGATAATTCCTGAACCCAAACCAAAGCAAGACAGCCGTCAGAACGCAATAAAAAACAGCAATTCCGTAAAAATCATACACTCGGCTATCTTGGTATTTCCCAATTAAAAAATAGCCTAAAACCGGTAAAAAAACAGAGAGAAAAGCAGAAAAAACCAGCTTTCTGAAATTAGGAGTAACCATCAATCCCTGAGTTGGCAATTCGTTAAAAAGCAACATCAGGATCTGATTTTTTTCATTCTCATCACAACCCGGAATTTCCATAGCCGTTTTTCTTTGGTCTTTCTCCCCATTCATCGCCTGGCGAATATTCAACTGAAAGATGTTTAATTTCTTTTGAAAATAATTTCTGGAAACACTGACAATCTGAACGCGCTCTGGTCTGACAATAGAATTTTTGATGTTTATTAAACCAAAATTCAATACTAATGTGCCGTTCTGCTTAGTAATTTTAAATCCGAAATAACGAATGACGGTTCGCACCAAATTAAACAACAACACTCCCAACATAAGAAAAGCGACGAACATCATCACTGCATTAAAAGCCAAACCTTTGGCTATAAAGGTTCCCAAAGGACCATTTTCGAGTTCGTCATCACCCAGCACATGGCTGATATTTTCGTAAAGCGTAAAAAAGAAAGCAAAGATTAACCCCAAACTCTTCATGTAGTTTGAAGTTATCCCAATTTTAAATAAACTCCAAAAACTGATTTTTATAAAAGGCTCTTCGGTTGCTGACTGATACTGCTCTGCAAGAGCGCCCTCGGTTTTCGGAACCACTTTTCCGTGAATTAGTTTTTCTTTTAAAGCCAAGGCTAACTCATGGGATATTGCCTTTATCTCTACCTCTTTACTCTCACTGCCCGCCGTTTCAATATCCAGAGAATATACCCGGATAAACTGCTGAATAAAATCCTGATTAACGTTTACCTGCTGTATTTTGTTGAGTTGAATAACGGTTTTAGTCTTGTTAATTACTCCAGTATGTATGATAAACTCATTCTTTTCCTCATCGATATAAAACGTAAAATTGACATACTTGAGGTATGAAATCAAACCCGTAATTCCTATCAGCAAGACAAAGCCAGTCAAAAGATACAAGGAATTGGTGTTGTCCGATTTCAAAACTGCCACTATAAACACCACCCAAAACACCTTGAAAAGATCTTTTAATGTGGCTAGAAACATCATTAAAATCCCAATAGGAGCTTGTTTTTGTGGCGATGTGAAATCGGTAGTCATTAGAGTTGTTTTTGAATTTTACCCATCAACAATTGCTTGATATCCTCGGCCTTATCTTTCTCTATTCCAGGAATTTGAATATCACTTCCTTTTCCTCCTGCCGTGAAAATTTCTACTTTGGCTAAACCAAAAAAACGAGCAACAAACCCTTCATGCAAAGCCACGTGCTGCACTCTGTTGTAAGGTATAATCACAGTGTTCGTGGCTATAATGCCTGTGCGGTAAATTACATCGTGATTTCTGAAAACATACCCTCGCTTACAGAACGATAAACGAGCAAAGATGATTACCAAAACCAGCAATACAATCAAAGCAATTATTAAAAAGAATGTATTTTCCCTGATTTCAGCATCAAAAATAATCCCCAAAGCAGCTCCTGTGGTCAGTAAAACAAAAAACATGGCTATGTTTATCACCATCACCTTCCAATAAGATGGGTGAAGACTACTGAAAGATAAGGTTTCGTATCTTGGTAATTGCGAAAGATCAATCGGTTCGTTGGTAAAATTCCCCATAATTATAACGGATTACGGTAACCATTTTTTATCAAAATTAGGCTTGCGTTTTTCTAAGAAAGCATCTCTTCCTTCTTTGGCTTCCTCAGTCATATAAGCCAATCGCGTGGCTTCTCCAGCAAAAACCTGCTGCCCCACCATGCCGTCATCGGTAAGATTCATGGCGAATTTCAACATCTTAATTGAGGTAGGCGACTTCGCCAGGATTTCCTGCGCCCATTCATAAGCCGTATTTTCTAACTCGTCATGCGGAATTACAGCATTAACCATTCCCATTTCAAAAGCTTCCTGCGCATTGTAATTGCGTCCTAAAAAGAAAATTTCACGAGCTTTCTTTTGCCCTACCATTTTGGCCAAATAAGCCGAACCGTAACCGCCGTCAAAACTCGTCACATCGGCATCGGTTTGTTTGAAAATTGCGTGTTCTTTACTGGCTAAAGTCAGATCACACACCACATGTAAGCTGTGACCTCCGCCAACAGCCCACCCGGGTACCACAGCGATTACGGCTTTGGGCATAAAACGTATCAACCGCTGCACATCTAAAATATTTAATCGATGATACCCGTCATCCCCCACGTATCCTTGATGTCCTCGTGCTTTTTGATCACCGCCGCTACAAAAGGAATACACTCCGTCTTTAGGCGAAGGCCCTTCGGCAGAGAGTAATACTACTCCGATTGAGGTGTCTTCCTGAGCATCGTGAAAGGCCTGAAGCAACTCGGAAGTGGTTTTTGGGCGAAAAGCATTGCGAACTTCCGGCCTGTTGAAAGCAATTCGGGCTACGCCATTGCATTTTTTATAAGTG
Organism: Flavobacterium silvisoli; assembly: GCF_004329815.1. Taxonomy (GTDB): domain Bacteria; phylum Bacteroidota; class Bacteroidia; order Flavobacteriales; family Flavobacteriaceae; genus Flavobacterium; species Flavobacterium silvisoli. Next base: position 76,258 of record NZ_SJPE01000005.1, read on the forward strand.
ATATCTTCGAATTCTCTGACTGTTTTCCAATCGATTGTGTTCATAGTAAATGTATGCTTTATAGTTTCTTATAATTTCGTTAAAAAAATAGTGCCGTAGTAGAATTGCATTATTTTAGCGTAAAAATAAATCATTTTTAATCGAAAACTTCAAAACTCAGCGCAATACTTATGAATAAAACAATCTTCAGCCTTGCTTTTTTACTTTTAGGATTAACCGGCTTTAGCCAAAATTATGAATTTCAAACAATTAAAGATATCGAGGCCAATCCCGTAATCTCTCAAGACCAAACCGGAACCTGTTGGAGCTTTTCTACAACCTCGTTTCTTGAAGCTGAAATCATTCGAACATCCGGTAAACACATCGACCTCTCTGAAATGTACAATGTGCGAAATACTTATCCCAAAAAAGCATGGGTTTATGTGATGAGACAGGGCAAAGCCCAATTTGGCGAAGGTGGTTTGGCGCATGATGTCATCAATTCAGCACGCGATTTTGGCGTTGTACCACAAATCGTTTACAGTGGTAAGTTAACTTCAGACGGAATTTACAATCACGCCGAAATGGTTGCTACCCTTGAGAGCATGCTTAAAAATTATGTAGCCAATCCCGAAAAAGAATTATCTCCTCAGTGGAAAGAAAGCGTAAACGCGGTTTTAAATACCTATATGGGGGAAAATCCAACCGAGTTTACCTATGAAGGGAAAAAGTACACTCCGAAGACTTTTTTCGAGTCAACCAAAATCAACGCTAAAGATTACGTAACGATTTCTTCTTTTACTCACGAACCGTTTTACAAGCCTTTTTTATTAGATATTCCGGATAATTTCTCTAACGGACTTTTCTACAATTTACCTTTAGATGAATTTATTCAAAATATTGACAATGCACTAGATAACGGATTTACTTTATCATTAGATTGTGATGTTAGTGAAGACACTTTCGGTAGAAAATCAGGAGTTGCAGTGATTCCTGAAGATGATGCCGATAAGAAAACCATACTGACTCAAATTAAGCCTGAAAAAAAGATTACTCCTGAATACCGTCAGGCCAAATTTGAAAGTTATGCCACAACCGACGATCATTTGATGCACATCGTTGGGAAGGTTAAAGATCAGAAAGGAAATGTTTACTACAAGGTAAAAAATTCATGGGGAACCAACGCGGGCAAAGATGGTTACGTTTACATGAGCGTTCCTTACATACGCCTGAAAGCAATTTCAGTATTGTTACACAAAGATGGTTTAACCAAAAAGACCAAAACGGTCTTAGGATTGTAAGCTCAACAAACCTATACATTTCAATAAACCTGCAGGATGCATTTCTTGCAGGTTTTTTGTTTTAATTATTATATTTAGCCACCTAAAAACCAACCTCATGAGGACTTTTACCCGTCAGGAAAAATTTAAAATCCTGTTCAGTTTTCCGGTAATTATAGCTGCGCTGGGCTATTTTGTTGATATTTATGATTTATTGCTCTTTGGCATAGTGCGCATACCGAGTTTGAACGACATGAATATGGATGCTGACAAAGTAGGTACAATGATCATTAACTACCAAATGATGGGGTTGGTCCTGGGAGGAATTATTTGGGGAATTTATGGCGATAAAAAAGGTCGGCTCTCAGTTTTGTTCGGATCGATACTTGTTTATTCGTTAGCCAATATTGCCTGTGGATTTTTGCCGCAAATACCCTTTGGCGACAAAGCAATAATTTATGCCTGGCTCCGATTCATTGCCGGAGTGGGTTTGGCCGGAGAATTGGGTGCCGGGATTACCCTAGTCTCTGAAACATTACCAAAAGAGTTACGAGCCATAGGCACATCTATAGTCGCCGGATTTGGTGTTTTAGGGGCTGTAGTTGCTCAATTCACCGTAGAATTGGCCGGAAGCTGGACTACCGCATACATCATTGGCGGAGCGCTGGGTTTAGCACTTTTGGTGCTTCGCATCAGTGTAGCAGAGAGCAACATTTTCAAATCGGTTAAAGAAAACGCTACGGTTAAACGCGGGAATTTCTTTTCTTTTTTCACCAATAAAACACTTTTTTTGAAATATATGCGATGCATTCTCATTGGTGTTCCGATTTGGTATTGCATTGGGATTTTGGTATTCATGGCTAACCAATTTGCACCTGAAATGGGTATCACTTCCATCAATCCGGGTAAAGCCATCATGTGGACCTATATTGCAACCTCGGTAAGCGATTTTTCAAGCGGTTGGTTTTCGCATGTTTTAGCATCGAGAAAAAAAGCCATTTTGTATATGCTGCTTTTTACTTTTCTGGGAGTAGCCCTGCTCCTCTTCAGCGGGAAAAAAAGTGAAAACATGTATTATTTTTATTGTGCCTGGATTGGATTCGGAGCCGGTTTTTGGGCCATGTTTGTAACTGTAGCTGCCGAACAGTTTGGCACTAATCTGAGAAGTACCGCCACCACCAGTGTTCCGAATATGGTTCGGGGCTCTGTTCCTGTTATGCTCATTGGTTTTGATTATTTGAAACAAACTCATAGCGTAATCAACTCAGCCGCTATTATTGGAATGATTGCATTCAGCTTGGGCATTTACGCCACATTAACGATTAAGGAAACACACAATAGGGAAATGGATTTTGTAGAATGAGTTCCCGTTACTTGAACACAGTCATATTTTAGATTGGACTTTGCAAATTAAGTGTACTTTTGTGAGCTTTTTTAACATTTATTATCTTATGCATCCCGATATTTTATCTTGGATTGGCTATTTAGCTTCTGTTATCATTGTAATCTCTATGATGATGTCTTCTATCATCAAATTCCGATGGGTTAATTTGACAGGGGCATTCTTGTTTTCTGCTTACGGTTTCTTGATTGATGCCATTCCGGTTGGAGTGCTCAACGGGATTATCGTTTTGGTAGATGCTTATTATTTATGGCTCATTTATTCAAAAAAAGAAACTTTTGAAATTCTGGAAGTTAGTGCTGACAGTGAATACCTAAAACGCTTTTTGCGTTACCACAATGCCCGTATTCAAAGTTATTGTCCGGGTTTTAGCTATGTCCCGGATGAAAGTAAGGTTTGCTTTTTCATATTGAGAAATATGGCTGTAGCGGGATTTTTTCTGGCGCACCGTACCCATCAATCTACGCTTAATGTTGATTTAGATTATGTCTTACCCGAATACAAAGACTTCAAAAACGGAAAGTTTATTTATTTTCAGTTAAAAGACCGGTTTGTTGCAGCAGGATTTACTCACGTGGTTGCTGAGGGAAATAATCAACGGTATTTCAATTATCTCAAAAAACTTGGATTTACCGAAACGGCGACCGGGGTTTATGAAAAAGATTTGACGCTTTAAATCAAAGTATAAAAAGAGTTTTCATCCTATCTTCAGATGACATATTCGAATCTCAATCAGATTATTGATAGGGATTTTTTGTCGCGCATTTACTAAAAAGCTAACTTTACTGCTAGCAAAAAGTTCACTATGTGACATCTGTCATATACTATTCAAAATGAAAGCCATAACTTTGATTTCAAACTCATAACAATTAGTCTTATGAAAAAAAACATGGGATCCTTAGACAAAAAGATTCGGGTGGCTCTTGCTGCTGTTCTGATTCTTTTATATTTCACGGATATGATTACAGGTACTTTTGGAATATTGGCCTTGATAGTTGCCACATTATTTGTGCTCACCAGCTTGGTAAGTTTTTGCCCGTTATACACCTTTTTGGGAATCAAAACTTTAAATAAACACTGATATGAAAGCTCAATTTAATCAAATCATCAACACCGAAAAACCGGTACTCGTTGATTTTTATGCTACATGGTGTGGTCCTTGTAAAATGCTCAGCCCTATTTTAAAACAAGTAAAAGACAGCTTAGGAGAACGCGTTTCCATTATCACCATTGATGTGGATAAAAATACCGAAATTGCCCAATCGTATCAGGTAAGAGGAGTTCCTACCATGATGTTATTTCAAAACGGAAAACAACTTTGGCGTCAGTCGGGAGTGCTTTCAAAAGAAGATATTATTCGAGTCATTATGGAGAAAACCAATTAAGCAGACTGTTACTTGTTTCGTTTATTTAAAAGTCACTATTATTTTTTCCTATCGTATTACTCATCGTATCCTTCAAAACAATGAAATTCTGACACGGGAATTTGGTTTATTAAAAACATTAACTAACTTAGTACTAATGCAAAAACCGCTTTTCTGTAGCGCTATAAATCCAAAACCTTGAATCTGTATTTAAAAAACGTTTTTATTCTTGTAGGCAATATCACTGCATTCTCATCCCGATTTTTTAAAGAAGTTTTTAAAACCGGCTTTGAATTTAGGGAGTTTGCTCGTCAGTGTTATTCTATTGGTTACAAATCGTTGCCGTTAGTGACCATAACCGGTTTCATCATGGGACTGGTGCTTACCATACAATCAAGACCGGCTATGGCCAAATTTGGTGCCGAGTCATGGATACCCGGTATGGTTTCGTTGTCCTTAATCCGTGAGATAGCACCCGTAATCACAGCGCTAATTTGTGCAGGCAGAATATCCTCGGGTATAGGAGCAGAATTGGGTTCGATGAAAGTAACGGAACAAATTGATGCCATGGAAGTTTCGGCCATCAATCCTTATAAATATTTGGTAGTGACCCGAACAGTAGCTACAACTTTAATGATTCCTATTTTGGTAATTTACGCTGATTTAATTGGGATTTTAGGCGGCTACATTGGGGTAAACATGCACGGAGAAGTTAATATTGTCCGTTATTTTTCACAGGTTTTTGAATCGTTGGAGTATGTCGATCTTTTACCGGCCACCATTAAAACTTTCTTTTTTGGTTTTTTTATCGGCATCATCGGTTGTTATGAAGGATTCAATGCTTCCAGCGGAACGGAAAGCGTAGGGAAAGCAGCTAACTCAGCTGTGGTTTCGGCTTCTCTGACCATTTTTATTATTGATATGATTGCGGTACAGCTAACCGATTTATTTTTCTGAAGGGTATGGAAACTATGGCGAAAAACACATTAAAAACCGGCGAACATCCAAACCATCAGCCTTTGATAATGTTTAAAGAGGTTTATAAATCATTTGGCGCAAATAATGTACTGAACGGCATTTCTTTTTCGGTCAATAAAGGCGAGAATTTAATCATATTGGGAAGATCAGGTTCGGGTAAATCAGTTGCTGTGAAATGTCTGGTTGGTTTAACCAAAGCCGACAAAGGCGAAATTACCGTAATGGGCAAAGACGTCACTAAACTGAACGAACAGGAACTCAATCAAATCCGAATGAAAATCGGTTTTCTGTTTCAAAACGGAGCTTTATACGATTCGATGACCGTCAGACAAAATTTGGCATTTACTCTGGAGCACAACAATCGAAATTTGAGCAAAGCAGAAGTCGACACCGCTATCCTGGAAGCCCTTACTAATGTGGGATTGGCGGATGCTATCGACAAAATGCCTAGCGAGCTCTCGGGTGGAATGCGTAAACGAATCGGTTTAGCCCGAGCATTGATTATTAAACCTGAAATCATCATTTATGACGAACCAACCGCTGGTTTAGATGCCATTACAGCTCGTGAAATCATTGAATTGATACGCTCCATTAAAGTAAAATACAACGCAACCTCAATCATCATCACCCACGACCTAACCTGTGCTAAATATACCGGTGACAGAATTATTGTTTTAAAAGACGGCATCATCAAAGCTGAAGGAAGTTACGATGATATAGAAAACAATACTGATGAATGGATAAAATCATTTTTTCAAAAATAAGCAGATAAATTATGGGTAAAGAATCAACAAATAATTGGAAACTAGGAGCCTTTGTTATTATCGGCATAGTGCTGTTTGTAGTAACTGTTTATTTCATTGGCATCAACCGAAATCTGTTTGGCTCCAACTTTGTGCTGCGTTCTGAGTTTAAAAATGTGAGCGGATTAAAACAAGGGAGTAATGTTCGCCTATCGGGAATCAACATTGGTACGGTCAGCAAAATTGATTTTATATCTGATTCATTGGTTTTGGTAAAACTCTTAATCAAAAAAGACGTGCAGCAATACATAAAAACCGATGCCATTGCCAGTATCGGTTCCGATGGTTTAGTGGGCGACAAAGTGCTTATCATTACCCCGGGCAACAGCTCCAACACGATGGTAAAAGACAATGATATCATTGCTTCTTACAAGGCTGTTGAAATAGAAGATATTTTGACCAGTGTTAAAAAAAGTGCCGACAACACCAAAATAATAACCGATGAGTTAATCGAGTTCAGTACCAAAATGAACGACAAAAACGGACTGTTGGCTAAAATAATGACCAACAAAGATTTTGCTGTCAAAATTGACAACACCATCAGCAATCTTCAAATCAGTGCTAAAGAAATCGCTCAATTCACCCCTACTCTAAATAATAAAAACGGAGCATTCAACAAACTATTCACCAATAAAGAATGGGCCAACAGCATCCAAAACAGTATCGATAATCTCGAAAACAGTTCGAAAGATATCGGGGCTTTCACGACTAAATTAAACGATAAAAACAACCTGCTCTCCCAAATGATCTCTAACGATTCAATTGCACAAGCCTTTGAAAAAACACTAAGAAATCTTGAAAAAAGCTCTACTGATTTAGTAACTCTTACATCCAAAATCAATAACGACGAAAATGTTTTATCCAAACTCATCAACAACCCAAAATTGGGAAGATCAATCGATTCTACCTTAATAAATCTGGAGAAAAGGGTGCAAGATTTAAAAGAGTTGGAAGAAGCCGCTAAAAATAATTTTTTGTTGAAAGGGTATTTTTCAAAAAAGAAGAGAAGTGAGGAAAAACAAAAAAACAAATAGCGTTCAGTTTCAATACAGTCAGAAAAATTATCAAAAAAAACAACTCTTTAAAAGCCTAAAAAATCAAAACTATCTTAACGCCATTCTAACATTTACCTTTGTATCTTTGTATCGCAAAAAAAATGAAGTATGGAATCTGTCATAGATAACAATCTACCTATAGGAAAACCAAAATGGCTGAAGGTAAAACTACCTATCGGTCAAAAATATACTGAACTTCGCGGACTGGTTGACAAGTACAAACTCAACACCATCTGTACCTCGGGCAGTTGCCCTAATATGGGGGAATGCTGGGGTGAAGGAACCGCTACTTTCATGATTTTAGGAAATATTTGTACCCGTTCGTGTGGCTTTTGCGGCGTAAAAACCGGACGCCCTGAAACCGTTGATTGGGACGAACCCGAAAAAGTGGCCCGTTCCATCAAATTGATGAAAATTAAGCATGCCGTGATCACCAGCGTAGACCGCGATGATTTAAAAGATATGGGATCTATCATTTGGTTTGAAACCGTTCAGGCTATCCGTCGCATGAATCCGGGAACCACACTGGAAACGTTGATTCCTGACTTTCAAGGCGTAGAAAGAATCATTGACCGCATCGTAGAAGCCAACCCTGAAGTAGTATCGCATAACGTAGAAACTGTTCGCCGCTTAACACGCGAAGTGCGCATCCAGGCAAAATACGACCGCAGTTTGGCTGTTTTAAAATACCTGAAAGCCCGAGGCATTCGCCGAACCAAATCGGGCATCATGTTGGGATTAGGCGAAACCGAAGCCGAAGTAATTCAAACCATGCAAGACCTTCGCGACAACGATGTAGATATAGTAACTATTGGCCAATATTTACAACCCAGCAAAAAGCATCTGCCGGTAAAAGAATTCATCACTCCGGAGCAATTTGAAAAATACGAAAAAATAGGGAAAGAAATGGGCTTCAGACATGTAGAAAGCGGTGCCTTAGTTCGATCTTCATACCATGCCGAAAAACACATTCATTAATTCTTTTCCACTATTAAGTCGATTAAAATGAAAAAAACGCGGATTGCTATCAATGGTTTTGGGAGAATCGGGCGTAATCTATTCCGATTGCTTTTGAACCACCCTACTATTGAAGTGGTAGCCATCAATGATATTGCCGATAATCGAACCATGGCCCATCTGATTAAATACGATAGTATTCACGGGGTTTTACCCAATGACGTTACTTTTGATGAGACCTCCATAATTGTAGACGGCAAACCGTATTTGTTTTTTCATGAAAAAGAAATAATCAAACTAAACTGGAAAACTCTTGACATTGATATTGTGGTGGAAAGTACCGGAAAATTCAAATCGTTTGAAGAGATCAACCAACACATCTTGGTAGGCGCAAAAAGAGTAATACTCTCTGCTCCTTCTGAAGTTCCTGAAATTAAAACTGTGGTTTTGGGCGTGAACGAAACCATTTTAGATGGCACCGAAACCATTATTTCAAACGCCAGCTGTACTACTAACAATGCAGCACCAATGATTAAAGTCATTAACGAACTGTGCGGTATTGAACAAGCCTACATTACCACCGTACATTCGTTTACTACAGATCAAAGTTTACACGATCAACCTCATAAAGATTTGCGACGCGCCCGCGGTGCCAGTCAATCAATAGTGCCCACTACAACCGGGGCGGCTAAAGCGCTTACCAAAATTTTTCCCGAAATGAATGGTAAAATCGGAGGCAGTGGTATTAGAGTTCCGGTTCCCGATGGTTCTTTAACTGATATTACCTGTTATGTCAAAAAACAAGTTTCCATCGAAGAAATTAACGCAGCCTTCAAAAAAGCTGCAGAAAATCAGTTGAAAGGAATACTTTCCTATACCGAAGACCCTATAGTTTCCGTTGATATAGTAGGGAATCCCACCTCTTGCTTGTTTGATGCTCAGCTAACCTCCGTTATTGACAAAATGGTAAAAGTGGTGGGGTGGTACGATAATGAAATCGGGTATTCAAGCCGAATCATCGACTTGATTATTTTGTTACAAAAATAATTCCTATTTTTAGTTCTCTAATGCTTTGTAATCACCCATTTATGAAATGGTTTTGGCTCATATTACTATTTCAGACGCTTGGTTTTGCTCAACCGAAAACTACCGATAAAATCGATAGTACTGCTTATTATATTCAGTTGGCCAACTTTAATAAAAAGACCAACAACTACAAATTTTCATTAGCCTTTATTCAAAAAGCTTTCAATTACGCTAAAAGCCACGACGATATTAAAGGCAAAGCCGAATCTTTATTTTTACTGGGTACCATTTATTTTGAACTGAAAAAAACAAACGATGCTGTTGAAACTTTTACCAAAAGCGCCGGTTATTACAGTCAGTTGCCTCCCACGGCTGATTATGCGTTGTGCTACTACAATATTGGGCTTTGTTTCATGAATTTAGAAGAATTTGATAAAGCCGAAAACAATTTTGAAAAAGCGCAATCCATATATGACTCGCTGAAAATTGATGCCTCAGGTTTTTTGAATTTACAAAAAGCAATCCTATACAAAAACAAAGGTAAAACCAAACTAGCTGTTCGTTTATTAACTGAAATCGCCACTAAAGATGATTCCAAAGAAGTGTTCAAAACCAAGGCAGAAGCTTTGTATCAATTGGGTTGTATTGAGCAAAATCTGAACCACAACAATTTGGCCGCCAACTACCTCAACAGAGCCTTAGAACTCAATATCCAAGACAAAAATCTAGATCAAAAAGCAAAAATTTTGTTGGAACTGAGCACGGTTTACGACAAACTTTTAGACATAAAAAAATCATATACCTACTTAAAAGAACATGTCAAACTAAAAGATAGTTTGATGCAACTCAACAATAAAAAGCTGGATTCAAACGACTATGCCGATTTCAAAGAAAGTGAGCGTTTGAAGGCCTTGGAAATCATGACTCGTGAAAATGAAGCCCAGCAAAAAACCAACAAGTTTGCTAAACTCATCAGTGTATTAGCCATCGCTTTAATCTCTATTTTATCATTATTGAGTTTATCGTTGTATAAAAACAACATCATTCGCAACCAATCAAACATTCTCCTTAAAGAGAAGAATTTAGAATTACAAATTGCTAAAGAAAAAGCCGAAAAAGCCTCCAAAGCCAGAGCCGAATTCCTATCCACAGTGAGTCACGAACTCCGTACTCCGCTCAATGCCATAAACGGAATTACCCATTTGTTGCTGGAAGACAAACCCAAAAAGAAACAACTACACTATCTGAATTCCTTGAAATTTTCGGGCAATTATCTGTTGACTTTCATAAATGAAATTCTTGAAATCAATCGCATTGAGTCTAACAATATCGAAATTGAATACATCAATTTTAATATCAAACAATTGCTGACGGACATTCAACATTCCATGCACGAAATCGCTTCCAAAAACAACAATGAATTTATTTTAGACATCGATGAAAAGGTACCCGATATGCTATTGGGCGACCCGACTAAACTATCACAAATCTTCATCAATCTAATCAATAATGCTTTGAAATTTACCAAAGACGGAAGAGTGATTGTTACGGCTAAATGCTTAGAAAACGGAAATGATTTTTCGAGAATCAATTTTGTCGTGAGCGATACAGGCATAGGAATTCCTGAAGAAAAACAGGAAACTATTTTCGACAGTTTTTCGCAGGGTTCTATTGAAATCAACCGCAAATACGGTGGTACCGGACTGGGATTGACCATCGTCAAAAAACTGGTTGATTTATTGGGTGGAAAGATTACCCTGACAAGCGAAGTGGGTGTTGGTACTACTTTCGAGTTTGAATTGAACCTGTTGCGTGGTGAACAACAAATCATGATTGAAAAGCCAAAATTCTATTCCGAAGAAGTGCTACAGGACAAATACATCCTGGTGGTAGAAGACAACAAAATCAACCAAATGGTCACCAAAAAAATGCTCGAAAACAAGGGCATGAAATGCAAAATCATCGATAATGGAGAAGAATCCATTGAATTGCTTAAAACCGAGAATAATTTTGATTTGGTATTGATGGATGTACATTTACCGGGCATGAACGGAACCATTGCCACTCAACACATACGCGAATTTGACAAGAAAAAACCAATCATAGCCCTGACCGCCATTTCACTCAATGAAAATAGAGAAATGCTTCTATCTTTTGGGATGACGGATGTTGTCACCAAACCTTTTAATCCGGAAAACTTTTATAGGGTGATTGCCCAAAATTTGACTTAGTACTGCAAGATTAACTCTTTGATCAGATGTCTCACGTGAGGTTCAGCTTCCTGAGCGGCTTTCAATACTTCTTCGTGGGTAATCGACTCTAAGTGCTCTTCGCTACCGATGTCTGTGATAACAGAAATACCAAAGGTTTCCAATTCCATGTGGCGGGCAACAATTACTTCGGGAACGGTTGACATTCCCACACAATCGGCACCAATGGTTTTAACCATTTTGTACTCGTGCAGGGTTTCAAAAGTAGGGCCCTGCAACCCCATATATACACCATCCAACACTTCAATATCAGATGAAGCAGCTATTTCTTTGATTTTTGCAATCATTTTGGTGCTGTAAGGCTCGCTCATGTTAACGAATCGAGGACCAAAACGTTCGTCATTTTTTCCTCTCAACGGATGCTCGGGCATCATATTTACGTGGTCATTGATGACTACAATAGAACCCACTTTATAATTCGGATTCACTCCACCGGAAGCATTGGAAACAATCAATTTATTCACTCCGATATACTTCATGACACGAACCGGAAACGTAACTTCCTGCATAGAATATCCTTCATAATAATGAAATCTTCCCTGCATGGCCACCACTTTTTTATCGCCTATGGTTCCAAAAACCAAAGCTCCTTTATGACCTTCTACCGTTGAAACCGGAAAGTTGGGAATCTCGTTATACGGCAATGTGTATTCAACTTTTATGTCGTTGGTAAAACTGCCTAAGCCCGAGCCTAAAATAACACCGTACTCGGGTGTGAAGTTGGTTGTTTTCTTAATATAGTTAACGGTTTCCTGAACAAGTTCCCACATAATCTAAAATAATTTGGTCAAAAGTCTCCCGATTCGAAATCAATTTACTTTTGATAGGTAAATAATATAGTTGCGCTTTCAAAATGACAGCCTGCAAACGTACAAAATCCTTTTCGGTTGTAACAATAATTTTGTCGCCTGCTCTGTTTTTTATGTTTAAAATATCGCTTTCGCTAAAATAATGGTGATCCGAAAAAACCATAACATCATCATTTTGAGATTTTAAATAATCAAAAAAAGGTTGGGGTTTGGCAATTCCGGCCACTATAACTTTTGCGGCAGATTTTAATTCGCACACCTCTAAACTCCCGTTTTGATTGTAGACCTTCTCGTCATATTCGATACAACTGAAAAATAACGGCACATCAAAACCTATTCTTCTTCGGATGTTTTCCTGTGCAAGTTGCGTAATTTCGGGCGGACATTTTGTGACAATTATCATATCTGCTCTTTTGGCGCCACTTCTGCCTTCGCGAAGGTTTCCGGTTGGAAGTATAAAATCATCACAAAACAAATCGTCGTATGAAGTCAGTAAAATATAAAATCCGGCTTTCACTCTGCGGTGCTGGTAAGCGTCGTCTAACAAAATAACTTCAGGTTTTTCTTTTTGATTCAACAACTGAGTAATCCCATTGCAACGGTCAGCATCAACAGCCACCTGAATTTGAGGAAATTTTTGAAAATACTGAAACGGTTCATCACCTAGTGTCTCAGCAGTTGCGTTTTTATCCGCCAAAACAAAACCAACTGATTTTCTTTTGTATCCTCTGCTTAGGGTAGCTACCTTGTATTTGGGTGAAAGCAACCGAATCAAATATTCAATCTGAGGCGTTTTTCCGGTGCCTCCAACACTCAAATTCCCAACAACGATTACCGGAATGTCAAAAGTATAGGATTTAAAAATCCCCTTATCGTACAGATAATTTCTCAGTGAAATAATAAAGCCATACAAAATGGCAAAAGGGAAAAGTAATTTTCGCAACAAAATCATAGCACGAAAGTAACGATTTTTTATCTTTGAATGAAAATTATTCGATTTCAACCGCATTGATGAGAACCTCTTTTATAAAAATCCTTTTTACCCTACTGCTGACTTCTCCCGCTGTCTTCTCGCAAGAATCAGACAATGCTGTTCTTTTGAAAATCATTTTTACCAAATATTATAAAAACGAAAAAGTTATTGCCAAAGAAAGACTGCAACTGCTGAGTTTTTACTGCAAAAAAGCCCCCAATAACGAAGAAGTACTCGAAGTTATTGCTAAAAATGATGTGCTGAAAAAAAACGCCGACGAAATCAAGAAACAAATCGACATCACCATTGATGAAAACTGGTCAAAAGAATACAACATACTGTTCGATAATCAGAATCAATATTTAAAGAGTAAAGTCAATGCCTGTCTGTCATTCGAAGAATACAAAATAGTATCCGACCGTTTCGGACTGAATAATCAACGTCTGATGATAGTAAGCAAACCCATTTATTTTGACAAAAGTAACTTTGCTCTGGTCAAAGTTGCTTTTTACCGAAACATCGAACACAACAGTGGCAGTTATTTATTGTTTGAAAAAGTAAACGGCGTGTGGACAATTAAAGAATATTTAAACGAATGGGCTACTTAGTCACTAGGCAAGTGCTCAGTGTTCAGTAAACAGTCACAGTAATAGAGAAAGAACAGAAAACTTACAACAAACAACGGATAACAGAGACAACCAATGAAAATAAAAGAAATACTCCACATACTCGAAGAAATGGCACCGTTGGCTTATGCCGAAGATTTTGACAATGTAGGATTGTTAGTGGGCGATGCCAATGCCGAAGCCACCGGAATACTCGTATGCCACGACGCTTTGGAAAGTGTAATCGAAGAAGCCATCGCTAAAAACTGTAATCTGGTAGTATGCTTCCATCCTATTCTTTTTTCGGGTTTGAAAAAAATAACCGGTAAAAATTATGTGGAGCGAGCCGTACTCAAAGCCATCAAAAACGACATCGCTATTTATGCGGTACACACGGCTTTAGACAATCACAAACACGGGGTTAACAAAATTTTTTGCGATGCTTTAGGCCTGGTCAATACCAAAATTTTGATCCCGAAAAAAAATTACATTCAAAAACTGGTAACCTACACCATTCCTGAAAATGTGGAAGAACTGCGCAATGCTTTATTTGATGCCGGAGCCGGAAAAATAGGCAACTACGAAGACTGCAGCTTCAACTCTAAAGGTATCGGAACTTACATGGGCAACGAAGACAGCAATCCCGAAGTAGGAGAACGTTTCGAATTTGTAGAAAACGAAGAAATCAAAATCGAAGTAACGTTTGAAAAGCACCTGCAACCCAAAATTCTGAAAGCACTCTTCAGCCATCACGTTTACGAAGAAGTGGCTTATGAAATTTACGATTTACAAAATACCCATCAAAACATAGGATTAGGTATGATTGGCGAACTCGAAAGCTCTATGTCTGAATCCGATTTTTTAACTTTCGTCAAAAACAAAATGCAATGCGGAGGCATCCGTCACAGTGCTTTATTGGGTAAATCTGTGAAGAAAGTAGCCGTGTTAGGCGGTTCGGGCAGCTTCGCTATCAGCAACGCCAAACAAGCCGGAGCCGACATCTTTTTAACCGCTGATTTGAAGTATCACAACTTTTACGAAGCTGAAAATCAATTGGTTTTAGCCGACATCGGACACTTTGAAAGTGAAAGATTTACAAAAAATTACATTGTTGATTTTCTTAAGAAAAAAATCCTTAATTTTGCCATCATTTTTTCGGAAGAAAATACAAATCCCGTTAAGTACTTATAAAATATGGCGACAGTAAAAGAACTAAGTGTTGAAGACAAATTGAGAGCTATCTATGACTTACAAATCATAGATACCAGAATTGATGAAATCAGAAACGTTAGAGGAGAATTACCTTTAGAAGTAGAAGATTTAGAAGATGAAGTTACCGGTTTAAGCACTCGTTTAGATAAATTAAAAAGCGACTTAGTTGCGATTGAAGAGCAAATCAAGACCAAGAAAAATGCCATTGAAGAGCACCAAGCCGCAATAAAAAAATACACCGAACAACAAAAAAACGTTCGCAACAACAGAGAATTCAACTCATTATCTAAAGAAATAGAATTTCAGGAATTGGAAATCCAGTTGGCTGAAAAACAAATCAAAGAATTAAAAGCTTCTATCGAACACAAAAAAGAAGTTATTGCAAATTCTAAAGAAAAACTAGATCAAAAAACAGCTCACTTAAAACACAAAAAAGCTGAATTAAATGACATCATGGCAGAAACCCAAAAAGAAGAAAACTTCTTGATGGAAAAATCAGCCGAATATGAAGCTCAAATCGAACCCCGTTTGTTGGCCGCTTACAAAAGAATCCGTTCAAGCGTTCGCAACGGTTTAGCCGTAGTATCTATCGAGCGCGGGGCTTCTGCCGGTTCGTTCTTCACCATTCCGCCGCAAACCCAAGTGGAAATTGCTGCCCGCAAAAAAATCATCACCGATGAGCATTCAGGAAGAATCTTAGTCGATGCTGCTTTGGCTGAAGAAGAAAGAGAAAAAATGAAACAATTATTTGCTCACTTATAATATCATGAATCCCGACTTGTTCGGGATTTTTTTATGAAAAAAATACAACTCTTTTTCATCACCAAATCAATAGGCTTTTACCTCAACTGTCTCAGTTATGTCAATGCAGAAAAGGCAAAAACAATAGCCTATCGTTTTTTCAGTCAGCCAAGAAAAGGAAGACTCCACAAAAACAAACTTCCCAAAACATTGCACAACAGCACCCGGGAAACCTTTACCTTCAATAACGAAAACATACAAACCTACAAATGGGAGGGCAATAATGAAATCATATTATTGGTTCACGGCTGGGAAAGCAATGCTTCTCGTTGGAAAAAAATGCTGCCTCACCTAAAAAAACTGCCCAACACCATCATTGCTATCGATGCCCCGGCTCACGGCTTAACAGACGGAAAGGAATTCAACGCACCAAAATATGCTGAATTTATCCATGTTTTGGCCCAACAATACAACCCAAAAATCCTGATTGGTCATTCCATCGGCGGCGCTGCCATCACATATTATCTTCATAAATACAACAACGATCACGTCGAGAAAATCGTTTTGTTGGGTGCCCCCTCCAGTTTCAAGAAAATAAGCGACAACTTCATACAGCTTCTGAGCCTGAATACCAAAATCCAAACCCTGCTCGAAAACTACTATCTTGAAAAATTCAACATCCACATCAATGATTTTTCAGGCCATCTTTTTGCCCAGCATTTCCACCAAAAAGCCATCATCGCTCACGACCTGCAAGACAACATAATCCTGGTAGATGAAGGCAGAATGTATGCTCAAAGCTGGAAAAATGCCACTTATATCGAAACCAACGGATTCGGTCACAGCATGCACAACGACGAGTTGTATCAAAAAATAGCAGAATTCATAGCAGAAGCGTAATCGCTTTTGCCCTTTTGCATTCCTTTTTCCCGCTGTCCGCGCTACACGGTAGCCACTCCCATCGGGGCTAGACGGGTTTCGTCTTTTGTATCTGTATGCAATATTCTTTTAAAATTACTCACACATGACAAGTTTGAATTGTCATTTTTGCAACAGCACAAAACTTCTAAAAACCTGAAAATCAAATTCAAAAAAAACAGCGAAACACCAGCCGCATAGCCTTTTTTACTTTTATGCAAAAAAAGTAGCAGCAACAAACAAATATTTTCTATTTTTAACAAAATCATTAACATTTCACATCACTAACCTTCCTTAACTATGAAGATTCTGAAAATACAAGCATTACGCGGACCGAATATTTGGAGTGTACAACGCAAAAAATTAATCCAAATGCGTTTGGATCTGGAGGAAATGGAACAATCGCCTACCAACAAAATAGAAGGTTTCCGCGAACGCATAGAAGCCATGTTCCCCACCATGATTGAACACCGCTGCTCAGAAGGCACAAGAGGAGGCTTTTTTTCAAGAGTAGAACGGGGCACCTGGATGGGACATGTCATTGAACATATTGCCCTTGAAATTCAAACATTAGCCGGTATGGAAACCGGTTTCGGAAGAACCCGTGAAACCAAAACACCCGGGGTTTACAATGTAGTATTCAGCTACACCGAAGAAAGCGTTGGAATGTTTGCCGCCGAAAGCGCCGTAGCTATAGCCGAAGCCCTGATTGCCGGCACACCATACAATGTAGAAGCCGACATTCAAAAAATGAGAGAAATCAGAGAGCGGGTGCGTCTGGGGCCTTCAACTGGAAGTATTGTAGACGAAGCCGTAGCACGCGATATTCCTTGGATTCGTTTAGGAACTAATTCCTTAGTACAGTTGGGCTACGGCATCAACCAAATGCGTTTTCAGGCTACCATTACCTGTAAAACAAGCAATATAGCGGTTGACATTGCCTGTAATAAAGAAGAAACCAAACGCATGCTCGACATGGCTTCTATTCCCGTAGCCAGTGGCAGCATTTGTGTAGATGAAGAAGATTTAGAAAATACCATAAAAAAAATCGGCTACCCTATCGTCATCAAACCCCTCGACGGAAATCACGGAAAAGGAGCTTCTATCAACGTAGTAACTTGGGAAGATGCCGTTTCTGGCTTGGCTTATGCTCAAAAATACAGCCGCAGGGTTATCGTAGAAAAATTCATTACGGGTTTTGACTTCAGAGTTTTAATCATTGATAACAAACTGGTAGCGGCCGCCAAAAGAGTTCCGGCTCACATAGTAGGTAACGGTACAGACAGCATCCAAAAATTAATAGAAGAAACCAATAAAGATCCACGCCGCGGTTACGGGCATGAAAATGTACTGACCGAAATTGACGTCGACAGAGATACTTTAGATTTGTTAGAAAAATTGAACTATACTTTAGAAACCGTTCCTAAAAACGGAGAAATCGTATACCTTAAATCAACCGCAAACCTCAGCACCGGAGGAACTTCTGTAGATGTGACCGATATGATGCATCCGGAAAATATATTTCTGTGCGAACGCATTTCGCGCGTAATTGGTTTAGACATTTGTGGTATCGATATCATGGCTGAGAACCTTACGCAACCGCTCAAAGAAAACGGAGGCTGTATTCTTGAAGTGAATGCCGCACCGGGGTTCCGCATGCACTTGGCGCCAAGTGAAGGATTACCGAGGAACGTGGCCGCTCCCGTAATAGATATGCTTTATCCGCCGGGAAAACCCAGTCGCATACCCATCATAGCCGTTACCGGAACCAACGGAAAAACCACCACTACCCGATTGATTGCCCATATCGTCAAAAATAATGGATATAAAGTAGGATTCACCACTTCTGACGGGATTTACATTCAAAACCACATGATGGAAAAAGGTGATACTACCGGGCCATTATCGGCTGAATATATTTTAAAAGATCCAACGGTCGAATTTGCTGTTTTAGAAACGGCACGTGGAGGAATTCTGAGAGCCGGTTTAGGCTTTAGCCGATGTGACATTGCTATCATTACCAACATACAGGAAGACCATTTAGGCTTGGCCGACATTCATACATTAGATGATTTGGCACGCGTTAAGAGCGTCGTTGTCCGATCGGTCAAAAAAGAAGGTTGGGCCATTCTGAATGCCGAAGACGAACAGTGTCTGAAAATTGCCAGCGAATTGAGTTGTAACATTGCTTACTTCAGTATGGATGAAAACAATCCTACCGTACAAAAGTTTGCCAAAGAAGGAAAAATTGTTGCTGTTTATGAAAACGGATACATCACCATTAAAAAAGGCGAATGGAAAATCAGGGTTGAGAGAGCCACACATGTTCCGTTAACCTTGGGTGGTAAAGCAAAATTCATGATTGCCAATGTATTGGCAGCCACTCTAGCCGCTTATTTACAAGGATTCAAAACCGAGGACATCAGTTTGTCGTTACAAACCTTTATTCCGAGTGCTGCTCAAACTCCGGGTCGTATGAATATCTTTGATTTCAAAAGATTCAAAGTCATGATTGACTTCGCGCACAATCCATCCGGATATCGCGGTGTAGAAGAATTTTTATCGTCAGTGGAAGCTACAAAAAAAATTGGTATCATTGCCGGTGTTGGGGACCGTCGTGATGAAGATATTAAAGAATGTGCCACCATTGCTGCCCGAATGTTTGATCACATCATCATCAGACAAGAGAAACATTTAAGAGGACGCACCGAGGAGGAAATCATAGGGTTAATCATGGAAGGCATAGAATCTTCTGGGAAATCGGTTACTCATGAAATCATTACTAAAGAAACCGAAGCCATTAAACACGCCATCAACAGTGCGCAAGAGGGCACTTTCATTACTGCTTTAAGCGATGTGGTGACCAATGCCATTGAAATTGTTCAAGAATATCTGGATAAGGAAAACGAAGATGGTACTATGTAAATTCAGAACGTTACATTATTTCTCTTTACCAAAGAAAATATAAATTGATGAAATTTAAAACTAAAATCTATAACTTAATCAAAGCGCAACTAAACAAGTTGCCCTATATAAAACCGCTCTATCAACAGTCACAACAGTGTCTTTTTCCCAACGGTCATTTTTACTCCCCGGTTTTTAACATTGTCGAAATTAAAAGTAGGGAAGAACAAATATGGAAAAACCTAAACGTTGAAGGAATTGCAGGAATTGACCTGAGAACAGAGCATCAAAAACAGTTGGCAAAAGTGTTTGAAGGGTATTATGAGGAAATGCCTTTTAAAAGTATCAAAGAGAACCACCAACGGTATCAATTCGAAAATTCGTCCTATTCGTATACAGACGGCATCATCTTGTATTCCATGATACGTCACTACAAACCGAAACAAATCATTGAAATCGGTTCCGGACACACTTCTGCCCTGATGCTTGATACGAATGAATTGTTTTTTAATAACGATATAAAACTGACTTTTATCGACCCGTATCCGGAAAGACTGTACTCGTTGATAACCGAAACAGACAAAAAAAACGTTACAATTTTCCCCAATGATGCACAAACCATCTCACTGGATGTATTTGAAAAATTAAATGCCGGTGACATCCTTTTTGTTGACAGCACCCATGTAACCAAGACAGGAAGTGATGTCAATTACATATTGTTTGAAATTTTACCTTCACTTAAAAGTGGCGTGATTATTCATTTTCATGACATCTTTTATCCTTTTGAATATCCGAAAGACTGGATTTACAGAGGGTATAACTGGAATGAAGATTATATTTTAAGAGCATTTTTGATGTACAACAATCAGTATGAAATTAAATTTTTTAATCACTACATGCATTTGCTTCATAAAGAAGTATACGAAAAAATGCCTCTAACTTATCAAAATATTGGCGGTAGTTTGTGGATTGAGAAAAAATAACATTAACGCACTTTAAATTTCTCTCGATATTCGAGCGGCTTCATGCCTACCACTTTTTGAAAAACTTTTCGAAACGATTTCGGATCTGTATAGCCCGACTTGTCGATGATTTCAGAAACTGAAAGTTGGGTTTGTTCCAAATGCTTTTTGGCGGTTTCAATACGAATGTTTTGCAGGTACTCAATCGGTGGAATACCCGTGGCTAATTTAAATCGACGTACCAAATTGCGGCGACTGGCAGGAACATCATGCAAAACTTCATCTAAGCTTTCAATTTTGTCGAAATGCTTCTCGATCTTTTCCTGCACCGAGGATACCAGCGCATCATTATGCGTATAATTAGGACGAAAAGTACCGAAATAACTTTGCTGGTACCGATCCATATCAATCGCAAACAATTTAGCTACCTGAATGGCTATTTGATGCCCGCAGTATTTCTGCACAAGCAAAATAATCAAATGAAACAAAGAAGTTGACCCACCGCTGGTAAACGTTCGGCTGTCGGCCGTTACTGTTTCATTTGGTTTCAAATGTACTTCGGGGAAGATACGGGCAAAAGCCGGACAGGCGTCTATATGAGTAGTGGCAATCTTTCCGTTTAACAAGCCGGAGGCTCCAAATAAAAATGCCCCCGAACAAAAACTGGCTATTTCAGCTCCGCCCTGATATTGACGCTGTAACCACGGAATGTAGGTGCTGTTTTTTGCTACGGTAGCTTGCATGTCCGAAGTCGTAAATGCAGGAATCAATATCAAATCCAGTATTCCTTCAACCCCATCTACAGATTGAATGCTGTAGCCGTGAAAAGTAGCATCACCGCTTTCAAGTTGGTCGATTACTTGATACAAGTGAATAGAAAAAGGAGCGTCATGCTTTTGTTGTACAACTAATTTATTCGCGGTTTCCAATACTTCCAGGAGTGCCGCCACACTCAAAAGTTTGTAATCCAACGGCAACAATAATCCGATGCGTTTCATAATGATGGTTTGTTCAAAAATACTTAATTTGTCCTAAATGCCCCTAAGTTTAACTTCTTTAGTTATCCTCAATACAAATTTCTGAATTACATTTGTTTTACTAATCTATTAACAACAAATAACTTATGAAAAAAGACAAAATCATTTTTTGGATTGCCACCGGTATTCTTTTTCTTTTTGAAGGCGTCATGCCCGCGCTCACTTCACAAACCGAAATGGCCAAAGAAGGAATTCGACACTTAGGATATCCTGAATATTTTGGAACGGCTTTAGTGGTATTTAAAATTTTGGGATCGTTGATTTTGGTTATCCCCAAAATGCCCAAAAATGTAAAAGAATGGGCTTATGCCGGTTTCGGATTCGACTTTATTTTTGCCAGCATCAGCTATACTTGTGTAGAGGGATTTAATTTTTCTGCAGCATTTCCGTTAATTTTCTTGGTTATATTGGTTGTATCATATGTGTATTATCACAAACTGAATACCCTAGTTGTCGAAAACTAAACCGTTAGTCATACTTAACTATCTAAATTAAAGCAAAAAAGAATTTGAATAGTATGATAGAAATATTTAAAACAAATGTTCAGGAAAAAAAGCAGGCCACTACTTTGGTAGCACTTTTATCTGATCGGTTTTCCGATTTTTCTATTGGATTTGATTTAGAGGACTGCGACAAAATACTCCGCGTTGAAGGCCGAAACATCAATCCGTCCGTCATCATAGAAACCATGCAATCACAAGGATATTCTTGTGAAATTTTGATATAAATGAAAATATCTTGCATAAAAAACTCTACATAACCGAAAACAGTAATAAACAAAAAAAATGATAACCGTAAAAACTACCGTAAACGTACCCTTAACAAAAGTATGGGAATACTGGACTCAACCCCGGCACATTACACAATGGAACCATGCCTCTGATGATTGGCACACGCCAAAGGCCAGTAATGACCTAAAAGTTGGCGGTACCTTTTGTGCCACTATGGCCTCTAAAGACGGCTCTATGAGTTTTGATTTTGAATGCACTTACACCACCATAGAAGAATGTGCAGTAATAGAATACATCATGGCGGATGGCAGAAAAGTAAACATTACATTTGAAACCACCCCAATGGGTGTAACCGTTACCGAAAGTTTCGATCCCGAAACCCAAAATCCCGAAGACCTGCAACGCCAGGGTTGGCAGAGCATTTTAGACCATTTTAAAAAATATACCGAAACCAATTAATCAATTAAACAATCAACAAATGGCACAAGTAAATCCTTATTTAATTTTCAACGGAAATTGCGAAGCAGCATTCCTTTTTTATCAATCTGTTTTTGGTGGAGAGTTCCCCTACATGGGCAAATTCAAAGACATGCCTCAAACGGACGGGTGTGGCGAAATTACCGAAGCCGATGCCAACCGCATCATGCACGTTTCACTCCCCATCAGTAAAGAAACCATCTTGATGGGAAGCGACAGCAACCAACAAAGTGGCGATGTGACCCTGGGGAACAATTTCCACATATCCATCAATGCGGAGAGCCGCGAAGAAGCCGATCGTTTGTTTAACGGTTTGTCGGCCGGCGGACAAGTATACATGCCCATGGACAAAACCTTTTGGGGTGCGTACTTCGGAATGTTTGTCGATAAATTCGGCGTGCATTGGATGGTGAATTTTGATGAAACTCCACAAAAATAATTCCTTAAAAAAACAGAAAACCCTGAGAACATCTCAGGGTTTTTATTTATAACGGTTAAAAACCAAAAAAATTAAATTCCGGCTACTGCTTTAATTTCATTCACGATGCGTATGGCCAAAGTGTCCGCGGCTTCCTGAGTCGGGGCTTCGGTGTAAATGCGAATAATCGGTTCGGTATTCGATTTGCGCAAGTGGACCCATTCTGTCGGAAAATCAATTTTCACCCCGTCAATCGTAGAAATGTTTTCGGTTTTATACTTTTCTGTCATCGCCTTTAAAATACCGTCCACATCAATTTGCGGCGTGAGCTCAATCTTGTTTTTGCTCATGTAATATTGCGGATACGACGCGCGCAATTCGGCTACGTTCATATTTAAATTGGCCAAATGCGTCAGGAACAATGCCACGCCCACCAAACTGTCACGACCGTAATGCAACTCCGGATAAATGATCCCGCCATTGCCTTCGCCCCCAATGATGGCGTTGGTTGACTTCATTAACTCGACGACATTGACTTCTCCCACCGCACTTGCCTGATAGTTGCCGTGGTGTTTATGGGTAATGTCGCGCAACGCTCTGGAAGACGACATGTTCGAAACCGTATTGCCCGGGGTTTTGCTCAGCACATAATCGGCCACCGCTACCAAAGTGTACTCTTCACCAAACATTTCACCGTCGTTCGAAATGAAGGCCAAACGGTCTACATCGGGGTCGACTACAATTCCGAAATCCGCCTTTTCTTCGACGACCAATTTACAAATGTCCCCCAAGTGTTCCTTTAGTGGTTCGGGGTTGTGCGGAAAATGACCATTCGGCTCGCAATATAATTTCACGCACTCCACACCCATTTGTTCCAATAACTTTGGAATGATAATCCCGCCCGAAGAATTCACTCCGTCCACGACCACTTTGAATTTTCTTTTGGCAACCGCTTCGGCATCCACCAACGGCAATTCAAGTACTTCGTCAATGTGAATGTCCATGTAAGCATCGTTAATGGTAATTTCTCCCAGACTGTCCACATCCGAAAAATCAAAGGCTTCGGCTTCGGCTATTTCCAATATTTTGGCTCCGTCGGCTCCGCTCAAAAATTCTCCTTTGGCATTCAATAATTTCAAGGCATTCCACTGTTTGGGGTTGTGGGAAGCGGTTAATATGATGCCGCCATCGGCTTGTTCTAAAGGCACAGCTACTTCTACCGTTGGGGTAGTTGACAATCCCAAATCGATTACATCAATCCCGAGTCCGATCAAAGTATTGACGACCAAATTGTGAATCATGGGACCCGAGATACGGGCATCGCGGCCAATAACCACTTTGAGTTTCTCTTTCTGAAGCGTATTTTTAAGGAAAGTACCGTAAGCGGAAGCAAATTTCACAGCATCTACCGGCGTTAAGTTATCGCCCACTTTGCCGCCTATGGTTCCGCGAATTCCTGATATTGATTTGATTAAGGTCATTGTAAGTATTGGTGTTTTGAATTATGAGTTACAAATATAAAAGTTACACCGTGGTAAAGTAGTAAAGTCACAAAGTTTTTTTGAGGTTTGGGATTTAATTTTGAAACTTTAGTATCTTTGAAAAGAAGCAACACAAAACATGAATTTCTTAGCCCACATTTACCTTTCCGGCGAAAACGATTTGGTTAAAATCGGAAACTTCATAGCGGACAGCATTCGCGGACACAGTTATGAAAAATATGGTGACGATGTGAAGAAAGGCATCCTCCTCCACCGCTCAATAGACAGCTTCACAGACTCCCATCCCGTTTACCGCCAAAGCAAACATCGTTTGCATGAAAAATACGGGCATTATTCAGGGGTAATTATGGATATTTTCTACGACCATTTTTTGGCCAAAAACTGGGCGGCCTATTCTGACATCGCTTTGGCGGATTATTCCGAAAACTTTTATTTTTTGCTGCGCGATCATTACGATATCCTGACCGACAAAGTCAAGGGAATGTTACCGTATATGATTGCCCGTAACTGGCTCGTGAGTTATGCCTCTATTGAAGGCCTGCAGATGATCATGTTCCAAATGGATCACCGCACCAAAAACCGGGTAGCCATGCACGAGTCGATTGTAGAATTGCAGCAGTTTTATATCGAATTTGAAACCGAATTCACGCAGTTTTTTGAAGAATTGCGAAAACATTGCCAACAAAAGTTAGCGGAACTTTAAAATTGACCATTGTTATTGTATTTTAGCGATTCAAAAGTCACCCCCTGATGCCATCAAATAAAGCTTCCTTTTTTAAAATCATATTCCGAAGTATTTTCAGAAGAGCCGAGCATTTGGTTTTTCTTTTGAAAGACAAGTTGAGCGAAAGAAACTTTATTTATTTTGCTTGTGTCGTGGTGGCCATTACGTGCTCGTTCGCAGTAATTTTGCTGAAGAGTTTTGCACACAATATTTTCCTTTTGGCCAATGACATCAACGTTTTTTTAAAGCTTCCCTACATCAACAGTCTCCTACCTATTGCCGGGATTTTGTTGACCGTTTTTGTGGTCCGTAATTTTTTGGGCAATCATTTAGAAAAAGGAAGTTCCAAAGTACTTTATGCCGTAGCTAAAAAAGGCGGTATCCTTCCGAAAAAACAAATGTATGCCCAAATCGTAACCAGTTCCCTTACCGTTGGACTTGGCGGTTCTGCCGGTTTAGAAAGCCCCATTGTAGTTACGGGTGCCGCTTTTGGCTCTAACTTTGCGCAGAAATACCATTTATCCCAAAAAGACCGAATATTGCTTTTGGCTTGTGGGGTAGCGGCCGGTATTGGTGCTGCATTCAACGCACCCATAGCCGGAGTATTGTTTGCCATCGAAGTGGTTCTGACCGATATAACCATTTCGGCATTCATCCCAATTATCATCTCCGCGGCCACCGGCGCCTTGATTTCAACGGTGATTTTGAGTAGAGATACGTTGCTGAATTTCGAACAAACCCTGAAATTTGATTACCACAACACGCCTTATTATATCCTTTTGGGAATTTTAGCCGGTTTAACGTCTATCTACCACGCGCGGAATTTTCAGAAAGTTGAAAAGTTTTTCGGAAGTTTCAAAAACAAAGGCTACCGAAAAGCACTTTTCGGGGCATCCATTTTGGCCATTTTAATCTTCTTCTTCCCTACACTCTTTGGGGAAGGATACGAAAGTATCAAAACGTTGGCTTCCAAAAATCCGGGCGTTTTATTAGACAACACCATGCTTGAGCAATTCAAGAGCAACGAATGGATACTCTTGTTATTTGTGGGCGTAACACTGCTGTTAAAAGCCTTTGCCACCGGATTAACAATAGGTAGTGGCGGAAACGGAGGAAATTTTGCTCCCTCGCTTTTTGTGGGTTCTTATTTGGGCTTTTTTGTGGCCAAAACGGTCAATCTGTTAAACTTTACGCATCACTTGCCTATTGCCAATTTTACTATCGTAGGGATGGCCGGAATTCTGAGCGGTTTGTTTCATGCTCCCCTAACAGCTATCTTCCTTATTGGCGAAATCACCGGAGGCTACGATTTGATGGTCCCGCTGATGATCGTCTCTTCGGTCAGTTTTGCGGTTTCCAAACAATTTGAGAAACACTCCATGGATGTGAAATCACTGGCAGACAAAGGCGATGTATTTACCAGTGATAAAGACAAAAACATCCTGCAAAGCATTGATTTTTACAATTTGGTACAACAAAATTACCGAACCCTTTCCTTACAGGATACCACCACTGAAGTAGTTTCTATTTTTGCCACTACCGAACAAAAAATAATCCCGGTACTCGATGAACACAAAGCGCTGTTGGGCATTATTGATTTTGATGAAGTGAAAGCCTTTATCTTCAATCCGAATACGGTGAAATTCATGACCCTGAGCGAATTCATCAGCCAGCCCAAAGAATTCATCCTGTTTGAAGACAAACCCGAAAAAATTATGAAGCTGTTTGAAAGTTCAAAAGCATCTATTTTGCCGGTCGTTCACAAAGGAAAATACTTTGGTTTTCTCTCGAAAATTGATGTATTGGAGAGCTATCGCCACAAACTCAGAGAAATGGTGATTGATTAATCTTTTTTCACCAGAACTTGCCCTCTGGCTGTTTAAAATTTCTTTCCAAAACACTACCTTTGCGTTTTGCTAAATTGCTATGCTAGAAACAGAAAACACCATTGAAGTGCTCGGTGCCCGAGTTCATAATCTGAAGAATATCGACATCACCATTCCGCGCGAAAAACTGGTGGTCATTACCGGTCTTTCGGGTTCGGGAAAATCGTCTTTGGCTTTTGATACCATTTACGCCGAAGGACAACGCCGGTACATCGAAACTTTCTCAGCTTACGCCCGACAATTCCTAGGCGGCTTGGAACGCCCCGATGTGGATAAGATAGACGGTCTTTCGCCGGTAATCGCCATTGAACAGAAAACCACCAGCAAAAGTCCGCGTTCTACCGTTGGCACCATCACCGAAATTTACGATTTTCTGCGTTTGCTATTTGCCCGTGGCGGAGAAGCTTACAGCTACGTCACCGGTGAAAAGATGGTTTCGTATTCGGATGAGCAAATCAAGGATTTGATTACTCAGAATTTCAACGGCAAACGCATCAATATTTTAGCTCCGATTATTCGCGCCCGAAAAGGGCATTATGCCGAATTGTTCCAGCAAATTACCAAACAGGGATTTCTGAAAGTTCGTGTAAACGGCGAAGTACAGGATTTGGTTCCGGGCATGAAACTCGACCGTTACAAAACCCATGACATCGAAATTGTGGTAGACAGAATGGTCGTTGAGCCCAATGAAGACAACGAAAAACGCTTGGCAGAAAGCATCAAAACGGCCATGTATCACGGCGAAAACGTGTTGATGATTTTGGATCAGGACAGCAATGAAGTGCGTTATTTCAGCCGAAATCTGATGTGCCCCACTTCGGGCATATCCTATCAAAACCCAGAACCGAATTTGTTTTCGTTCAATTCGCCCAAAGGGGCTTGTGAGGAATGCAAAGGTTTGGGCACGGTTCATCAAATCAATCTGAAAAAAATTATTCCCAATCCGAAGCTCTCCATCAAAGCCGGTGGTTTTGCGCCATTGGGCGAATACAAAAGCTCTTGGATTTTCAAGCAATTGGAAATCATAGGCGAAAAGTTTGGCTTTACAATAACAGACGCCATCGAAAAAATTCCGGCGGAAGCTATGGAGATCATCCTCAACGGAGGGAAAGAGAAATTTTCGGTAGCCTCCAAAACACTAGGCATCACCAAAGAGTATAAAATTGAATTTGAAGGGATTTCGCATTTCATCAAAAACCAATACGACGAAAGCGGCTCCACCTCCATCAAGCGCTGGGCCAAAGAATTTATGGATGAAATAGAATGTCCGGAGTGTCAGGGTTCGCGTTTGAAAAAAGAAGCTTTGTATTTCCGTATTCATGAGAAAAACATCTTTGATTTATCCACCATGGATATTTCGGATTTATCGGCTTGGTTTGACAAATTAGACGAACATCTTTCGGATAAGCAAAAAATCATAGCCTCCGAAATTATCAAGGAGATTAAAGACCGTTTGCGATTTTTGGTGAATGTGGGCTTGAATTATTTGTCGATGAACCGCAGTTCCAAATCGCTTTCAGGCGGAGAAGCACAACGCATTCGGTTGGCTACACAGATTGGTTCACAATTGGTGGGCGTCTTGTATATTTTGGATGAACCGAGTATTGGTTTGCATCAAAGAGACAATGAAAAACTAATTCATTCGCTGGAACAATTGCGCGACATCGGGAATTCGGTTTTGGTGGTGGAGCACGACAAAGACATGATAGAACGCGCCGATTATGTGATTGACATTGGCCCCAAAGCCGGTAAATATGGCGGCGAAATCATCAGCAAGGGTACCCCGAAGGAACTCCTAAAAGAAGGAACCATTACTGCGCAATACCTGAACGGTAAAATGCAGATTGAAGTACCCAAAAAACGGCGCACAGGCAACGGTAAATTTTTAAAGTTAACCGGAGCTACCGGAAATAATTTAAAGAATGTTTCCATCGAATTGCCTTTAGGCCAACTGATTTGCGTAACCGGAGTGTCGGGCAGCGGTAAATCGACTTTGATTAACGAAACCCTGTATCCGATACTCAACGAATACTACTTTAACGGCGTCAAAAAACCGCAGCCGTACAAAAAAATTGAAGGCTTGGAGCACATTGATAAGGTCATCGACATCGACCAAAGTCCGATTGGCAGAACCCCACGTTCGAATCCGGCGACGTATACCGATGTATTTTCGGAAATCAGAAGTTTGTATACGCAAACCCCGGAAGCCATGATTCGCGGTTACAAAGCCGGACGTTTCAGTTTCAATGTTTCGGGCGGAAGGTGCGAAACCTGTGAGGGTTCGGGCGTGAGAACTATTGAAATGAGTTTCCTCCCCGATGTGTATGTAGAATGTGAAACCTGTCAGGGCAAGCGTTTCAATCGCGAAACATTGGAGATTCGCTACAAAGGCAAATCGATTTCGGATGTGTTGAACATGACCGTGGATGAGGCGGTGCCTTTCTTTGAAAACATTCCGAAAATTTACCGCAAAGTTAAAACGATACAGGATGTCGGTTTGGGTTATATTACCTTGGGACAACAAAGCACCACGCTTTCGGGCGGGGAAGCACAACGCATCAAATTGGCTACCGAATTGTCTAAAAAAGACACCGGCAATACACTCTATATCATGGACGAACCTACGACCGGGCTTCATTTTGAAGACATACGTGTGTTGATGGATGTGATTAACAAACTGGTGGATAAAGGCAATACCATCTTGATTATAGAACACAACATGGACGTGATTAAACTGGCGGATTACATCATTGACATTGGTCCCGAAGGCGGAAAAGGCGGCGGACAGGTCGTGGCGCAAGGTACACCGGAAGAAATTGTGAAGAATAAAAAAAGCTACACGGCCGAATTTTTGAAAAAAGAATTGTCATAATCTGCAGTCAAATATGGTGGGAAAAAGAATTGATTTTTTAGACGGTCTGCGCGGCGTTGCAATCATATTGGTTGTATTGTTTCACGCATATTCCAGATGGACTTCCGTCGTTCCTTATGGTGACAAATTCGCTTCATTTCCTGTTTTTAAAAATGGCTATTTGGGCGTGCAACTGTTTTTTCTCATTTCGGGTTTTGTGATTTTAATGTCGCTGGAAAAAAATACAAGTATGCTCACTTTTTTATACAAACGTTGGCTGCGGTTATTTCCGGGAATGCTGATTGCCACCATTTTGGTGTTTTCCACTGCTTTTTTGTTGTATGAAAGACCTATGGGAAAACCGGATTTACCCACAGTGATTCCGGGTTTATTTTTTATAGACCCATTATGGATTAAGGCAATAACAGGGTACACCATTCAACCCTTGGAAGGTGCCTTTTGGTCTTTGTTTGTAGAGGTAAAATTCTATTTAATTTTCGGTTTACTCTATTTTTATTTGGATGAATTTAAAGCTATAGTCATTCTGACGCTTCTATATCTTTCTTCTGTTTATCTCAATACCCATCAGGATAGTTATCTATGGCCGGTTTCTGATTTTCTTTCACTTGAATATTACGGATGGTTTGCCGGCGGATGTGCCGCATATTTGTTTTTTAAAACACGTGAACACAAATACTTTTTGTTTGCTGTAATTATAACCGCATTAGAATTATACATGATGAAAGCCGGAAATCGCACACTGGCTTTTGGGATTTGCTTAGCTGCATTATTCTATGTTCCCATTTATTTTGAGCGATTCAGAGTCTTGTTCACCCATCCTATTTTGCTTTTTTTCGGTTTTATCAGTTATCCGTTGTATTTAATTCATGAAAATGCGATGATTGCCCTGATTGTGAAATTGGATAAGAACTACACAGATATCCCTTTTATTTTACTGCCTGTTATTCCAATACTTATTCTATGCGGCATCACATATTTTATAGCGGCTAAAGCAGAGCCCTATGTACGAAAAATAATTGCCCGTTAAACCCTTACTTAAAGTAACAAACATTCCGCTATATTGGTTAGGCTTTTATAAAAAAAAGAGTATTTTTGCGCGTTTGTTTAAACAATAAATTACATAAAAGAATATAATGATGAGAGACGAATTTTTAAATGAAGATGATAAAATCCAGGAAAAACTAAAACAAAAAACCTGGAACGAAATACGAACCAACGACTCTTGGGCGATTTTTAAAATCATGTCAGAGTTTGTGAACGGTTACGAAAGCATGGCGCGCATTGGGCCTTGTGTTTCCATATTTGGTTCGGCACGTACCAAACCAGACAACAAATACTATTTGTTGGCGGAAAAAATAGCTTATAAAATCAGTAAAGCCGGTTACGGTGTCATCACCGGTGGTGGTCCCGGTATCATGGAAGCCGGTAATAAAGGAGCACACAACGGTGGCGGAACTTCGGTAGGACTGAACATTGAATTGCCGTTTGAGCAACATTACAACCCGTATATCGACAAAGACAAAAACCTGAACTTTGACTATTTCTTTGTGCGCAAAGTAATGTTTGTCAAATATTCACAAGGATTTGTGGTAATGCCCG
Source organism: Flavobacterium silvisoli (assembly GCF_004329815.1). GTDB lineage: Bacteria > Bacteroidota > Bacteroidia > Flavobacteriales > Flavobacteriaceae > Flavobacterium > Flavobacterium silvisoli. Next base: position 107,742 of record NZ_SJPE01000005.1, read on the forward strand.
GCGGATTCGGAACATTAGATGAATTGTTCGAAGCGGTCACTTTGATTCAGACCAAAAAAATAGGTAAATTTCCAATCATATTGGTGGGAAGAGAATTTTGGTCAGGCCTGATTGACTGGATTAAAACCGTAATGATTGAACGAGAGCATAATGCCAATCCGGAAGACATGAATCTGATAAAAATTGTGGATACCGAGGATGAAGTAGTAGAAGTATTGGATAACTTTTATAAAAAATACAACCTCAGCCCTAACTTTTAATATCAAAAGCCTGAACTTAGCTTCGGGCTTTTTCTATATTTTGCCCACTGATTTATGTTTTTCAACTCATTTCATTTTGCTGTTTTCCTGCCTATAGTTTTTATACTGTACTGGTTTGTAGGGCATAAATCGAAAATCAATCAGAACTACATACTTATTCTCGCCAGCTATTATTTTTACTCCTGCTGGGATTGGCGGTTTTTATTCCTATTGGTTTTTTCAACTTTGCTGGACTATGTTTCAGCAATGAAAATTGAAAAGAGCACCACTCCTTCCGAACGAAAAAGATGGTTGTGGCTCTGCATTTCTATCAATATTGGATTTCTCGGTATTTTTAAATATTATAACTTTTTTGCCGAGTCTTTTGCCGAAGTCCTGCAATCATTCGGCGTCAAAGCCAGTCCTATTTTACTGGATTTAATTCTACCGGTCGGAATTTCTTTTTATACTTTTCACGGTCTGTCCTACATCATCGACATTTATTACGGAAGAATCAAATCGGAAAAAAACTTTGTTGATTATTCCCTGTTTGTCAGCTACTTTCCGTTGCTGGTAGCCGGGCCTATTGAGCGTGCGACGCACTTGTTGCCGCAAGTAAAAAAAAGACGTAAGTTCAGTTTCAACAAAGCCAAAGAGGGTGTCTATCAAATTGTATGGGGCTTGGTCAAAAAAGTGGTCATTGCCGATTCGTGTGCCATTTATGCTAATGCAGTTTTTGACAATTATCATTCCATGAATTCGCTGTCATTGGTATTGGGAGCCGTTTATTTTGCCTTTCAAATTTATGGTGATTTCTCCGGCTATTCCGATATTGCTTTAGGAACCTCGAAACTCTTCGGCATCGATTTGCTTAAGAACTTTAATTATCCTTATTTTTCAAGAGACATAGCCGAGTTTTGGCGCAAGTGGCATATTTCTTTGACTACCTGGTTCAGAGATTATTTATATATTCCGTTAGGAGGCAGCAAAGGATCCAAGTGGCTGAAAGTGAGAAATACTTTCATCATCTTCTTGGTGAGCGGTTTTTGGCACGGTGCCAGTTGGACGTTTATAGCTTGGGGCTTTATCAATGCCTTGTATTTCCTGCCGTTGTTATTATTGAATCGAAACCGAAAAAACCTTGAGGAATTCCGTTTGGGGTTGAATTTTGATTCGTTACGCATTGTATTTAACATACTGATTACCTTTGGCCTTACATGTCTGGCTTGGATATTTTTCAGAGCCAAAACCATAACCGAAGCTTACCAGTACATCAAAAGATTATTTGAAAACGGTATTTTTTCTGAACAGTATTTTGCCATCGAAAGGTACAATTATGAATTAATACCCTTAGTACTTGTTTTTGTAGTGGCCGAATGGAACAGCCGAACAAAAACAGAACCCATTTCGGGACAATACAGCTGGTTGAAATTGAGTTTGTGTTTGGCGGCTATCCTGGCACTGGGTGTATTTTCGGATTATAAAGAATTCATTTATTTTCAATTCTGATGAAACAGTTTCTTTTTTTCATACTCAAAACTTTAGCCCTGCTCCTGCTCACTATGGGGCTGCTGGATGTGTTGTATACCACTGTTTACCTACAATCGGATTCGAGAACCAAAATTGATTACCTCTATAATTCCAATAACAAAGATTACGATGTGGTTTTCTTGGGCTCATCAAGAGTAAATAATCATTTTGTGCCAAAGATTTTCAACGACCAAGGCTATAAAACGTTCAACTTTGGCATTACGCGCTCCCGCCTGGAAGAATCAGCCCTGATGCTGAAATTGATGATGGAACGGCATTACAAAATCAAAACACTCATACTTCAGGTAGATTTAAACATCAACACCAATGATCATTCGGAAGCGATTCGCTCTTTGTTTATGCCCTACTTGCATCAGTCGCAGATCATTCGCGATCATTACCGATCGATACCTGAATACTACGAATTATTGTATATCCCGTTCTATCGCTATTTGCATTACGATGCCCGTGTAGGATTTAGGGAAATGTACGCTTCACTTGTTCATAAAAGAACGAATAATTTGGATAATGACGGTTTTCATCCTTTGGAGTCGCACGGTGGTAAAATAATTCCTGCCGATTTGTCGAAATATTATCCGAAAAAAAATGTAGCTTACGAAGAAATTAAAGCCATTTGTAAAGCCAACAACATCAGACTGATTGCTATGACAACGCCTATGTGTATGAGTACCATCAACCGCGATTATTTCAACCACATCAATTCGGTGTATCCTGAAATATACCGTTTTGAAAATGCAGTTACCGATGATAAGTATTTCTCTACTTGCGGTCACATGAACAAAGCCGGAGCAGTTGCCTTTACGAAAGTGGTCTTTGATGCTTTCTTTAAACCCAAAGCCAAACCTTGAAAAAATTAAGTTACATACTTTTCTTTTTTAGCTGCATAGCTGCTGCTCAACATCATTCTAAAATGATTGTAGAGGTTGACAGCGACAATAAAATGCTGACCGTCATTCAGGAACTAACCTATTACAACCAAACCAACGACACTTTGAACCACATTGTTCTGAATGACTGGATACATGGTTACAGTTCGAAGAATACGCCGTTGGCAGCCCGCTTTTCAGACGAATTTGAACGCAGTTTTCATTTGGCTAAAGAAAAAGAACGAGGTCGTACAGATAACATTACCATCATTGACCAAAACAAAGCTTTCCTGACATGGGAGCGCGACGGCAACCATCCGGATGTGATTCAAATCAGGTTGAGAGATAAACTCTTGCCCAATCAAAAAACTACCCTTTCGCTTACTTATTTGGTTAAAGTACCCAGCGATAAATTCACCAAATTCGGGTATGGTGAGAACGGAAAAATGTATTTGAAAAATTGTTTTCTGCTTCCCGCTCGGTACGAAAATCACACTTTTGTTAAGTACAACAATCTAAACCTTGACGATTGCGCCAACAGTCTTTCCGATTATGATTTGGAAGTCAGAATTCCTTCAACCTTGACGCTGAATTCAGATTTGAATGAAATCAGCAAAGAAACGCTGAATCAACAAAATCATTACCGTCTTTCGGGCAAAAATCGCTTAGACTTTAATTTATTTATTGATGACAAAGCTGCTTTCTCCTTGTACAAAAACGGTAGTCTGGAAGTGGTTTCCGATTTACGAAATACCCGATTGAACGACATACAAAAGGCAATTGTCATCGATAAAATTGTGAATTTTGTCAGTGATAATCTGGGACAGTTTCCCAACCAAAAAATAACCGTGGCAGAAGCCGATTACGAGCGTAATCCTTTTTACGGATTGAACCAGTTACCGGTTTTTATCAGTCCGTTTTCGGATGAGTTTTTATACGAAATCAAATTCCTGAAAACTTATCTTAACAACTATCTGCACAGCACACTACAACTCGACCCCAGACAGGACAACTGGATTTACGACGGCATTCAGGTGTACATCATGATGAAATACATAGAAGAATTTCATCCGGATAGCAAGATGATGGGTAGTGTAGCCAGATTGCGTTTGGTTCGCGGTTATAATTTGGTAAGTCTGGGATTCAACGGACAGTACAGTTATTTTTATATGCTGATGGCCCGTAAAAATCTAGACCAACCTTTGGGTAATGCTAAAAATACGCTGATCAAATTCAACGAAAAAATTGCCTCTAAATACCGAGCCGGTTTGAGTTTGAAATACCTTGACAGTTATCTTGGAGACGACATTGTGCAAAGTAGCATTCGTGAGTTTTTGGTATTGAATCAGTCTCAACAAACCACTCGCAAAGATTTTGAAGCTATCCTGACTAAGAATTCACCTAAAAAAATAAATTGGTTTTTTGACAAAATCATTGAGTCTCGAGACATCATCGATTTCAAATTTGAAGACGTTACCCGCACCAAAGACAGCGTTAGTTTTAAGCTCAAAAACAAAACAGAAACCAATGTTCCTATTCCGGTATACGGGATTAAAGACAAACAGGTAGTTTTTAAAAAATGGATTGACACTTTCAAAAATGACAGCATTTTCACCGTACCCAGAAACGAAGCCGAAAAAATTGTCATCAATTACAAAAACGAAGTTCCTGAGTTTAACTTGAGAAACAACTGGCAGTCGCTGCGCGGATTTCGTTTGAATAACAGACCGATAAAGTTCAATTTCATGAAAGATTTGGAAGATCCTTATTACAATCAAATCCTTTATGTGCCTACTCTAGAGTACAATTTGTACGACGGATTTTTACCCGGATTCCGTTTTCACAACAAAACCATTTTGGATAAGCCTTTCATTTTTGATGTAAACCCAACGATTTCTACCAAAACCAGAAACCTCTCCGGTAAGGCTTTGTTTTTTGTCAACCAGTACAATCGCGACAGTAATCTCTACAACATAAAATACATGCTGGGCGGTCATTATTTGCATTATGCACCCGATGCCTATTACAGCAAAATAGCACCTACAGTATTCCTGAATTTCCGTCCCGATGATTACCGCGACAACCAAAAATCATCAATCATCATCAAAGAAATTATGGTCGACAAACAAAAATCGGCTTACACAACCTCTGAAGATACCCGAACCTATCAGGTTTTTAATGTCAAATACATCAATACCAAAACCGAAGTAACCCATCATTTTCATTTTCTGGGGGATTTTCAATATTCAAAAACTTTCGGAAAACTGGCTTCGGAAGTACAGTACCGAAAACTGTTTGACGACAACCGACAACTTAATCTGCGTTTCTTTGCCGGGACTTTTTTGCACAACAAAACCGAAGACGATTACTTCAGTTTTGGCTTAGACCGCCCTACAGATTATTTGTTTGAAAGTGAATACTTGGGGCGTTCTGAAAAAACCGGTTTATTCAGCCAGCAATCCATCATTATGGATGGATTTTTCAAGTCAAAGCTCGAAACCCGTTTTGCCAACCGATGGATGACTACGCTCAATGCCAGTTACGGTATTTGGAACTGGATTGAAGCTTATGGTGATTTGGGAGCTATTAAAAATAAGGAAACCTGCGGTAAATTTGTGTACGACAGCGGAATTCGACTCAACCTGGTTACCGATTATTTCGAATTATATCTTCCGGTATATTCGAATAACGGTTGGGAAGTAGGCGATAAAAATTATGGCGAAAAAATTCGTTTTATCGTTACTTTCAGACCCGAAACCCTCATCAATCTTTTTACCCGAAAATGGTTTTAAAACATATTGAAATTCAATAAAAATTACATTTTTTTTTGAAAAATAAAAATATCAATAAATATTCCATAACGAACCTGCTTTTTTTCGACTTAAAATTACAGATACTTAAATATTATTTTTGCTCCGAAATAACAAAAGTTACTTCTTTTTATTTAAATTTGTTACTTCAATACAGCATTCCATATGACCGAAGCACAAATCAAGACCGAAATTACCTTTGAGGATTTCAAAGCCGAAGTATTAAACGATTACAGAATTGCCAGAATTAGCCGCGAATGTAGTTTACTGGGACGAAAAGAAGTCTTAACCGGAAAAGCTAAATTCGGAATTTTTGGCGACGGTAAAGAAGTGCCACAATTGGCTATGGCCAAAGCCTTTCAAAACGGAGATTTCCGTTCGGGGTATTACCGTGATCAAACTTTTATGATGGCCATTGGTCAGTTAACCATTCAGCAGTTCTTTGCCGGTTTGTATGGCCACACCGACTTATCGCATGACCCTATGAGTGCCGGTCGTCAGATGGGTGGTCATTTTGCCACACACTCTTTAGACGAAAACGGAAACTGGAACAACTTAACCCAGCAAAAAAATTCGAGTGCCGACATCTCTCCTACCGCCGGACAAATGCCGCGTTTATTGGGATTGGCTCAAGCTTCAAAAATATACAGAAATGTTCGCGGTTTAGAAGAATTCAATACCTTTTCTAACCAAGGAAACGAAGTAGCCTGGGGAACCATCGGGAATGCTTCTACTTCAGAAGGGTTATTTTTTGAAACCATTAATGCTGCAGGGGTTTTACAAGTACCAATGGTAATGAGTGTCTGGGATGACGAATACGGAATTTCCGTTCATGCGCGTTACCAAACGACCAAAGAAAATATTTCCGAAATCCTGAAAGGATTCCAAAGAGATGAAGATAACAACGGCTACGAAATCATGACCGTGAAAGGTTGGGATTATCCGGCATTGGTTGAAACCTATCAAAAGGCCTCAGCCATTGCACGCGAACAGCACGTTCCGGTATTGATACATGTAAACGAATTGACACAGCCACAAGGTCACTCTACTTCGGGCTCACACGAACGTTATAAAAACGCGGAACGTTTAGCTTGGGAGGCTGAATTTGACTGTTTGGCCCAAATGCGTCATTGGTTAATTGAAAACAATTTGGCGACAGCCGAAGAATTAGATACTATTGACAACGAAGCCAAAAAAGAAGTTTTAGAAGGCAAAAAAGCCGCATGGACAGCTTTCACAACTCCTATAAAGGAGGAACAAAATGAGTTAGTGGCCCTGCTGAATTCGATTGCAGCTTCAAGTGCTAATAAAGTTTTTATCGAAAAATATGCTGCTGATTTAGCCGCCATCAAAGAACCTATTCGCAAAGAAATCATCACAACAGCCCGCAAGGTATTGCGTTTATTGGTAAATGAAAGCGGAAAATCACAATTGGCAACTTGGATTAACTCATATACCGATACCATTCAGCCGAAATTCAGTTCGCATTTATTTTCACAATCAGCCAAAAATGTACTACAGGCTACCGAAGTGGAACCCGTTTACGATGCTTCATCTGAAGAGGTAGATGCCCGCTTAGTATTGCGCGATAACTTTGATGCTATTTTTAATAAATACCCTGAAGCCTTAATTTTTGGGGAAGATTCCGGAAACATTGGCGACGTAAACCAAGGATTAGAAGGCATGCAGGAAAAATACGGAGAACTCCGCGTATCCGATGCCGGTATTCGGGAAGCAACCATACTCGGACAAGGAATTGGGATGGCCATGCGTGGTTTGCGCCCGATAGCTGAAATCCAATATTTAGACTATTTATTGTACGCCATTCAAATCATGAGTGATGACTTGGCGACCTTACAATACAGAACTCACGGGCGACAAAAAGCGCCTTTAATCATCAGAACACGCGGACACCGTTTAGAAGGCATCTGGCACTCAGGTTCGCCTATGGGAATGATAATTAACGCCATTCGCGGTATTCACGTTTTGGTTCCGAGAAATATGACTAAAGCCGCCGGTTTTTACAACACTTTGTTGGAAACTGACGAACCTGCTCTTGTAGTGGAATGCTTGAACGGTTACCGTTTGAAAGAAAAAATGCCGACCAATTTAGGGGAATTCAAAACTCCGATTGGAGTGGTAGAAACTTTAAAAGAAGGAACTGATATCACCATCGTTTCATATGGTTCGACATTGAGAATTATAGAACAGGCCGCTAAAGAACTTACAGAAGTTGGCATTGATGTAGAAATTATAGACGCACAATCGTTATTACCATTTGATCTTAACCATGATTGTGTTAAAAGCGTTGCCAAAACCAACCGCTTGTTGGTAGTAGATGAGGATGTTCCGGGTGGTGCTTCTGCCTATTTATTACAACAAATTGTAGAAGAGCAAAACGGTTACCGACACCTCGACAGTCAACCACAAACCCTAACGGCCAAAGCCCACCGCCCGGCTTATGGAACTGATGGAGATTATTTCTCAAAGCCTTCGGTAGAAGATGTTTTTGAAAAAGTATATGCCATCATGCACGAAGCAAAACCAGATAAATTTCCGAGTTTATACTAATACCGAAAGGAGCCTAATATAGACTGCCCCCTAAAAGTTACACACCTATTGGGGGCATTTTTATAAAAAAGATGCACCTTAGCAAAATGATATTACTGTTGTTCCATTAATTCCGAATCTATGATGTGGTGGTACTATTTTTTAGTCTTTGCCGGTGCTTTTTTATTTGATGTTGTCCCCATTCCTTTTCCGCCGGCACTTACCATTATGGTTCCGTTACAAATCATGTATGATTTAAATGCTTGGTGGGTTACTGTAATAGGAGTTGCGGGGTCAATTTTAGGAAGATATGTGCTCACTCTATACATACCTCTGTTATCGGAAAAAATATTTAAAGCTAAAAAAAATCAGGAAGTTCAGTATCTCGGGGAAAAAATAAGTGAAAAAGGCTGGAAGAGCCAACTGCTCATCATTACTTATTCTTTACTGCCATTGCCTACCACTCCGTTATTTTTAGCAGGAGGTATAGCCCGAATCAAACCCATCCGGATTATTCCGGCATTTTTTATAGGCAAATTCATCAGCGATGCGACAGCAGTGCATTTGGGTAAATTTGCTTCAGAAAATGTTGATGAGATGTTTCGCGATACATTATCCTGGCAATCCATAACCGGGTTAATTTTTGGGATATTATTGCTTTGTGCTTTATTGTTCATTGACTGGTTTTCACTGCTCAAAGAAAAAAAGTTTAAATTGGATTTTAACATCTGGAACCGAAAAGAACAATCCGACACTTAAGATTTACCCTTTAACCATTTTACAGATATAAATACCGGCTTTTCATTTGCCCAAAAATCTTTTTTCAGTATTCCCAAATTATCAGACAGGAATAACTTGCAATCGCTAATTTGTCATTCACAATTCGTAATTAATTATATTTGTGAAAAAATAAAACCATGCAACATATCATTGACCGTTTCGTAAGTTATGTCACTATCGACACCGAATCGGATCCCAATTCAACCACTACACCGAGTACCAAAAAACAATTTGATTTAGCTAATAAACTGGTAGAAGAGCTCAAAGCCATCGGGATGACCGAGGTTACCATTGACAAACACGGATACGTAATGGCCACCCTGCCCTCGAACGTAGACCACAAAGTGCCGACAATAGGATTTGTAGCCCACTTTGACACGACTCCCGACTTTACCGGAAAAGATGTTAAACCTCAAATTGTAAAGAATTATGACGGAGGAGATATTATACTGAACAAGGAACACAACATTGTCCTTTCTCCAAATTACTTTAAGGATTTATTGCTTTACAAAGGGCAAACCCTGATTACCACAAATGGTTTAACCTTACTTGGTGCCGATGACAAGGCTGGAATTACCGAAATCATGACCGCTATGGAGCACATGATTCAAAATCCGGACATCAAACACGGCAAAATAAGAGTGTGCTTTACACCTGATGAAGAAATTGGCCGTGGTGCCGATTTATTTGACGTAAAAAAATTCGGAGCCGACTGGGCTTACACTATGGACGGTAGCCAGATTGGTGAATTAGAGTACGAAAATTTCAATGCGGCGGGAGTTAAAATTACTTTCAAAGGGAAATCGGTTCACCCGGGGTATGCTAAAGGCAAAATGATTAACTCGATGCTGATTGCCAACGATTTCATCAACGAATTACCCAAAGGTGAAACGCCACAGGAAACCAAAGGATACGAAGGCTTCTTTCACGTAACCCAATTACAGGGAAGTATTGAAGAAACCAAACTGGAGCTGATCATCCGCGATCACGACATGAAGTTATTCAAACAACGCAAAGCTTTAATCGAAAAAATAACTGCAAAATTCAACAAGAAATTTGCCAAACAATTCGGAGAAGATATAGTGATTACCAAAATCACTGACCAGTACTACAACATGAAAGAAAAAGTAGAACCGGTAATGTTTATTGTAGATTTGGCAGAAAAAGCCATGAAATCATTGGGCATCAAACCACTAATCAAACCAATCCGAGGAGGTACTGATGGCTGTCGTTTGTCTTACATGGGGTTACCATGTCCTAATATTTTTGCCGGTGGTCATAACTTCCACGGAAAATACGAATACGTTCCGGTAGAAAGTATGCAAAAAGCAGTGGATGTAATTGTGAAAATTGCCGAATTGACAGCCACCACTGATTTCAGTAAAGCAGGTAAGGGTAAGAAGAAGTAATGTTTTACCGCGAGAGGTTCTCGATACAATTTTTACTTCGTAAAAATCACTCGAACTGACGGAAAATGACCTAAACCCACGTGGGCTTCGGTATTGTTTTTCCAACTGTTGCAGCCGGTTGATTGAAAATTATGTTACACCTAATATTCTGACTGTAAAGCACTATGAAAGAAACACCTGTTTGGGATAAAGTCAATCAATGGGGCGAGGAACTCGGCGTGTTGCGTGGCATTATTCAAAAAACCGAGCTGACAGAAACCACCAAATGGGGCGGTGAAGTGTACACGCTTAACAACAAAAATGTGTTAGGCATTGGAGGCTTTAAAAACTTTTTTGTGATTTGGTTCTGGAATGGGGTTTTCCTGAAAGATGAATTGAAAGTGCTGGTCAATGCCAATGAAGGTGTTACCCGCGGATTACGTCAGTGGCGCTTTACCTCGGCAAAGGAGATAGATGAATCTCTCATTTTACGATACATCAAGGAAGCTATAGCCAATGAAAAGGCCGGACTTTCGATCAAACCTGAAAAGAAAGAAGCCATGCATTGCGATTTCTTTGCTGCTGCTTTGAGAGAAGATAAAGAGCTGAATACAGCATTTGAACATCTCACTCCGTTTAAACAAAAAGAATATTGGGAATATTTGGCTACAGCCAAACAAGAAAAAACAAAAATTGCGCGTCTGGAAAAAGTAAAATCAATGATTTTGGAAGGTCGCGGTTTGAATGACAAATACAGATAGAATTGGGAATTACGAATTAGGAATTACGAATTGGGGGCTTGTTGATTGTGAGTATCTTGATTTAATAATAAATAAAAAACCCAAATCCTTTTATCGGGGTTTGGGTTTTTTAATGTGGAAATTTGAATTTGTAATTCTTAATTACCTATTCATCATTTACCGCTTATGCTTTCTTATTTAAGGCAGCAGTCATTTCAACAGAAATGGCAGAGCGCTCAATTTTCAGTTTTCCCGACATGGTTTCAATGATTACAGTCCCTTCACCCAGTTCTACAATTTTTCCGTGAAAACCACTTTTGGTGATGATTTTATCGCCTACTTTTAATCCGGCTTCAAACTCTTTTTCCTGTTTTATTTTCTTTTGTTGTGGTCTGATCATAAAGAAATAAAAAATTGCCAATAAGGCGACCATTTGTAACGCAAACATTGAATTCATAATTAAGATGTTTTAGTTCGTTCCTTTCGAAACTATGTTAGATTGAATGTATAATATTTTTTTTCCTTCGGGGACATTTGCTGACAGGACTACTGATTTAGAGTTTTCCCCTATCTTCCCGGCGGAATTGAATGAAACCTTAATGATACCGTCCTTACCCGGGGCAACCGGTTCTTTAGGATACTCGGGGATGGTACATCCACACGAGCCTTTGGCATCGGTAATCAACAAATCTGCTTTTCCGGTATTTTTAAATTTGAAATCGTATTCTACTTTATCACCTTGTGTAATTGTTCCGAAATCGTGCTTTTGAGTTTCAAAAGTCATCTCGGTTTCAGCAGCAGGTGTAGTTTCTTTTTCATTTTTACAAGAAGTTGCAAAAACCAATAATGTTGCAACGGCCAGAAAACTTACTTTTCTAATCATTTTTGTATTGTATTACATTAAACCTCTTCCGGTTTTTTTGATTTTGTTTTCGCTTTCAAATTCTTTGACCAAATTATCTAAAATTCCGTTGATGAAGATACTGCTCTTTGGTGTTGAATATTCTTTGGCAATTTCCAAATACTCATTGATGGTTACTTTTACCGGTATAGATGGAAACTTTAAAAATTCACAAATGGCCATTTTAAGGATAATGGTATCGATTTCGGCGATACGATCAGCATCCCAATTGGGCGTTTTATCGATATATTCTTTGGCCAAAGACACTTCATTCAATACCGTTTTTCTAAACAATAAACTAACAAACTCTCTGTCTTCTTCATCTTTGTAAAGCTTAATTACTCTGAAATCATCTTTCTCGGATATTTGCCTCAACTGTTTTTGAATTTGGGTATTCACCAACGGTATATCATCTATCCAAGTCAGCTTGTGATCTTCAAGGTACTCGTATAGTTTTTCATTGGGCGCCAATACTTCGGTAAACATGTCAACTACGAACTGTTTATCTTCTTCAAACGTCGTTTTTTTGGTACTCATGTACTTTTGGTACAAATCGCTTTTTTTAATCTCGTTCAACAAAATCAAAATATAGTCGTCATTCATCGACCAGTTATTGATTTTACGTTTTTCTAAAGCAATGCTCAACGAACTGTTTTCTTCTAACAACAGCAGTACAGCGTTATTGACGAATTTTCTGTTGGGATTTTTTTCTTCCGGAGTAGCTAAATGTTTTTTGCTAGAAGTTTCTAAGAAAACCTCTTCTTTTTTTCTGATTTCAATCAGCGAAGACAGCATGATTAAATATAAATCCTGAATATTATCGATACTTTGAATTAAAAACTTTTCTTCTTTCTCTAATTCATCAGAACTTTTTTGATGCATTGCGTAGATGGACTGCATCACTTTCACTCGAATATGTCTTCTGTTTAACACGGATAAGAACTTTTAAAAATTAACAAAGCGAAAGAAATTCTTTCGCTTTGCAAAAATAGTAATATTTTAAAACGCTCGATTATTTATTGGCGTTTTCTTTTTTTCTTTCGTCAATACGATTTTGTGCAATTTGCATAGCTGCTTGTTGCGTGGTGATATTATTGGTATCGGCAAAGTTGAAAATTTCTAACGTGGTATTGTAGATATTTTCAGTTCTTCTGATAGCTTCTTCTTTGCTGTATTTTACAATTTCTGCATACACATTGATGATTCCACCGGCATTGATTAAGAAATCAGGAGCATAAGCAATTCCTCTTTCTCTTAAAATCTGACCGTGTACCGATTCAACAGCCAACTGGTTGTTAGCCGCTCCAGCAATTACTTTGGCTTTTATCTTGTAGATTGTTTCGTCATTGATAGTTGCACCTAAAGCACATGGTGAGTATATATCTACATCAGCGGCATACAAATCTGCACCGGTGAAAATTTTGGCTCCGTACTTGGCAACCATACTTTCCATTTTATCCTGATGAATGTCTGAAACAAAAACTTCGGCACCTTCTTTTGTCAAATGGCTGATTAGAGTTTCACCCACGTGACCGGTTCCTTGCACCAAAATCTTTTTACCTCCTAAACTGTCTGAACCGAATTGGTATTTGGCAGCAGCTTTCATTCCCATGTAAACACCGTAAGCGGTTACCGGAGAAGGATTTCCTGAACCACCTTTAGCCTCTGAAATTCCGGTCACATAATTAGTTACTTCGTGAATACGGTCCATATCTTCTGTTGTGGTGCCCACATCTTCAGCAGTAATGTATTTTCCGCTTAGTGAGTCTACAAACTGTCCGAAACGGGTAATCATTTCAGGAGTTTTGTCGGCTTTGGCATCACCTATTATAACCGCTTTTCCTCCACCAAGATTTAAACCCGTAATGGCTGATTTATAAGTCATTCCTCTCGAAAGGCGCAAAACATCATTTAACGCTTCCCATTCGTTGTTGTATTTCCACATTCTCGTTCCGCCAAGAGCCGGTCCCATAACGGTATTGTGAATACCGATAATTGCTTTTAAACCTGTATCTTTGTCGTTACAAAAAACAATTTGTTCATGATTATCAAAAGAAAGTTGTCCGAAAACAGGATCCATCTTTTGTAGCTCTGCGGGTGTTGTGATTTCTGAAGTCATTTTATAGCTATTAAAATTTGGACTTTTTTAAAAAGTCCCGACAAAATTAAAACTTTATTCAATAAAACTCACTCAAATCAGGGATAATTAGTAATTTGTTAATAAAATCAATTTAAACAATAAAATCAATAAATTCATTATTTTTAAAAATTTAACAAGAAAAAGTTTTTAAACCCCATTTTCGTCTATCAAAAAATGAAAGAACTTCAATATTTAAACAAATATTTTATCAAATACAAATTCCACTTTTTATTAGGAATTATCATCACTATAGTTGCCCAAATTTTCTCTCTTTTCACTCCGAAGCTCATCAGCAAATCGTTTATGATTATCGAGGATTTTCATAAAAACAATTTGAGCAGTGCTGTTATAAAAACCGAATTGATTCATAACATCCTTTGGATATTAGGCACCACGCTGATTGCCGGCGTTTTAACTTTTCTGATGCGTCAGACATTAATAGTTATGTCAAGGCATGTGGAATTTGATTTGAAAAACGAAGTATTCAAACATTATGAAGTTTTAGACCAAAACTTTTACAAGCGTAACCGAACAGGCGATTTAATGAACCGCATCAGTGAAGACGTGAGCAAGGTTCGTATGTATGTTGGCCCGGCTGTAATGTACACTATCAACACCTTCATTCGTTTTGCCGTAGTCATTATATATATGTATAACGTATCGCCCAAATTGACCCTCTACACCCTGCTACCATTACCGCTGTTATCGTATATCATTTTCAAACTGAGCAGTGAAATCAACAAGCGCAGTACAATTTTTCAACAATATTTATCAAAAGTATCGAGCTTTACACAGGAAATATTTTCAGGAATCCGGGTAGTAAAAGCCTATGCTCTAGAGGATCAATACCAAAATAATTTAGTTGAACTGGCCAAAGAAAGTAAAACCAAAAGCATGAGTTTGGCTCGTGTGCAATCCTTATTCGGACCGTTGATGATTGCTCTGATTGGGGTCAGTAATTTAACTGTGATTTATTTCGGTGGATTGATGTACATTGACGGAACTATCAAAAGTATCGGAACCATAGCTGAATTTATTTTGTACATCAACATGCTGACATGGCCTGTAGCCTCTATTGGCTGGGTTTCTTCATTGGTTCAGGAGGCAGAAGCTTCACAAAAACGCATTAACGAGTTTTTAAAAATTGAACCCGAAATCAAAAACAAAACTGCAGAACATACTGCCATTGAAGGAGAAATTGAATTCAACAATGTAAGCTTCACCTATGAAGATACCGAAATCACCGCATTGCAAAACATTTCCTTTAAAGTTAAAAAAGGAGAAACTCTAGCTATTTTAGGCAAAACGGGTGCGGGAAAATCAAGCATTCTATCGTTAATCACCCGTATGTATGACATTAAAAACGGCAGCATCACCATTGACGGCAAAAAAATAGATGAAATCAATTTGTATGATTTGCGCAACGGTATAGGTATAGTGCCGCAGGATGCTTTTTTGTTTTCAGACACTATTAAAAACAACATCAAATTCGGCAAAGAAAATGCTACTGACGAAGAAGTGATTGATGCTGCGAAAAAAGCTGTAGTGCACAAGAATATTATGCATTTTAATAAGCAATACAATACTGTTTTGGGAGAACGTGGCATCACCCTTTCGGGTGGTCAAAAACAGCGGGTTTCTATTGCCAGAGCCATCATTAAAAATCCACCGATATTGCTTTTTGATGATTGTTTATCGGCTGTTGATACCGAAACTGAAGAACGGATTCTTAACAACCTGCTTGAGATTTCAAAAGATAAAACCACCATTATTGTCAGTCACAGAGTGTCTTCAGCCAAGAATGCCGACAAAATCATCATCATTGATGAGGGACAAATCATACAAGAAGGTTCTCATAATCAATTAGTAACCCAAGAGGGGTATTATGCCGAATTATATCTGAAACAACTTTCGGAAAAAGAATTAAATTAATTGTTGTTTGGTAACAAAAATTTTATCATTTTTGAACTGTATAGAAACACTATTAATCGACTGAAAGAATATGAGAGAAAATGATATGTTAGAAAAAGATGAGATTTTTTCTAAAGTTTTAAGAGCTGGTAGAAGAACTTATTTCTTTGATGTAAGAGCCACAAAAGCCGATGATTACTACATCACCATCACTGAGAGTAAAAAATTCACTGAAGAAGATGGTTCTTTTCACTTCAAAAAACACAAAATTTATTTATACAAAGAAGACTTTGCAGCCTTTACTGATATTTTAGAAGAAATGACTGCTTATGTTTTGAATCACAAAGGAGAAGAAGTAATCTCTGAAAGACATCAAAAAGATTTTAAAAGAGAATACCAACAGGAAACCCCGGTAGAGAAAGCTCAGACCGAAAAGAGTTTCACCGACATTGATTTTGATGATATTTAATATAAAAGCCCGAAGATTTCGGGCTTTTTAAATTTAAAAGACTATGCAAAAACTTGCCCTTTACATCAAACAGTTTACCGATTTTATCGATAAATACGGAATACCATTTCATGCATTAAGCGTGTTGTTTTGGATTTGGATTCTGAACATGAACATCAACAATCCCGAGCACAAAACTACTCCGGTGAAAATTTCATTTTATATCGCCATTGTTTTTATCGTGATGAGCTCCTTGAGCCTGATTGTAAGTATTATGAAAAAAATGAAAAAGGATTAACCAATCCGCAATCCGTTCTCAACTTTCATATCTGAAGTCAGCAAAACAATATCATTGTCCTCGCCAACAGAGCCCAGCACCAAACATTCGCTCATGAACGTGCCTATTTGTTTTCGGGGAAAATTGACCACCGCTACAATCTGTTTTCCGATCAACTCTTCTTTGGTATATCGTTTTGTAATTTGTGCGGATGTTTTTTTCAAACCGATTTCATTTCCGAAATCAATAGTCAATTGATAGGCTGGTTTACGGGCTTCGGGAAAATCGTTAACCTTCACAATGGTTCCCACACGCATTTCTACTTTTTCAAAATCAGACCATGATATTTTTTCTTCCATATAGCAAAACTAAAAAAACACTCAAATGAGTGTTTGTGGGATTATTGCATGGCTACGTAATTAAAAATCTTTTGCCCTTGTACATCATCGAGATGGGCTTTCTTTTGCATACGAGCCACTATCGGCTTCCACTTTTCGGGTGAGAATTCTTTGGCATCATACAATCTGTGGCATTTAGCACAATTATTTTCATAGAGGGCTTTACCTTCTGCTAACTCAGGAGTCAGTGCAACAGTTGTTTCTTTTTTGGCATCCGTTGTTTTCGAGACCTCAGTTGTAGGTACGCTCGACTTGGAAGCACACGAGTAAATAATTACCGTCAATACTGCCAAAGAAATTACTTTATACTTCATAATTATAGTTTATTGGTTTAGGTAAATGTATAAAAAATCCCGACAATTAGTTGTCGGGATTTTAACTATTTAACGAGATGTCAAATTATTTTACATCCATCAATTCAACGTCAAAAATCAAGGTAGCATTAGGCGGAATAACACCACCTGCTCCACTCGAACCATATCCTAAATATGAAGGAATAACAAAGCGCGCCTTATCACCAACCTGTAATAGTGCGATACCTTCATCCCAACCTTCAATGACATGACCTTTTCCTAAAGGAAACTCGATTGGTTTTTTTCTCGGGTAAGAAGAATCAAATGTTTTACCGTTTTCCAATTGTCCGGTGTAATGTACCGAAACCGTTTTTCCGGCCTCAGCTTTTTTACCATTCCCTTTTTGAATTATTTTGTAACGCAATCCGCTATCGGTTTTATCAAATCCGGCAGCCAATTTTTCCATAGCCGCTTCAGCTTGTTTTTTGGCTTCTTCAATTCTTTTTTGTCTTGACCCTTCAAAAGTTCTGAATGATTCTATGGCATTCCACTCCTGAGCTTCTTTCCCTACTCTGATGATCTCAATACCTTCGATAATATCACCTTGTACAATTTGATTGACAATATCCTGACCTTCTACTACGTGGCCGAATACCGTATGCTTGTCATCCAACCAAGTTGTGGGAACGTGTGTAATAAAGAATTGAGAGCCATTAGTTCCCGGGCCGGCGTTTGCCATAGACAATACCCCCGGCTTATCGTGTCTTAAATCAACGTGAAATTCATCGTCAAAGTTGTACCCCGGACCACCGGTTCCGGTTCCTTGCGGGCATCCGCCCTGAATCATAAAATCAGGAATGACACGATGAAATTTCAACCCGTCGTAGTACGGTTTTCCCATTGGTTTAGCTGAATTTTCTAATTGCCCTTCGGCCAATCCAACAAAATTACCTACCGTACCCGGTGTTAAATCGTGTGTCAATTTTACTAATATCGGACCCTTAGTGGTATTGAATTTAGCGTATATTCCGTTTTCCATTGTGTATATTTTTATAAATGCAGTGCAAAGGTAGTATATAAATTGTAATTTTGGCTACCCATAAAAACGAAAACATGAGCTCAATATACAGCAAAACCGACAATGATTTAATCATTACCAGAATCAATCAACTAACCCCGGAAAGCAAAGCACTGTGGGGCAAAATGACCGTAGACCAAATGTTATCGCATTGTCAGGCTCCGTTGGATTTCACCTTCGGTCACACTCCTATGAAAGCCAATTTTATCATGCGCCTTTTTGGAAAAATGCTTAAAGGAAAGGTTTTCAATTCGAATGAATTTAAGAAAAACAGCCCTACTGCTCCTGCTTTCATCAGAACGGCCCATTACGATTTTGATCAAACCAAAAACGAACTGATTCAAAAAATAGAGGTTTTTTCCAATTTGGGAAAAGATGCCATCAAAACCACCAATCATCCTTTCTTTGGCGAATTGACCTATGACGAATGGAGTAAAATGCACACCATGCATTTAGACCATCATTTGAAACAATTTGGCGTATAATTTCACCCGAGTAACTTATCTTTGTCGACTGAATTGAAACCATGCGAATAGATATTATTACCATATTGCCGGAACTGATGCGAAGTCCTTTTGAAGCCTCTATCATGAAGCGTGCTATAGAAAAAGGCTTGGTAGAAGTTCATTTTCACAATCTAAGAGATTACACTAAGAACAAGCAAAAAAGCGTAGACGACTATCAGTTTGGCGGAGGAGCCGGCATGGTCATGATGGTTCAACCCATAGACGACTGTATTACTTTTTTAAAAAGTCAGCGACACTATGACGAGGTGATTTATATGACTCCTGATGGAGAAACGCTGAACCAAAAAATGGCCAATACGATGTCGATGTACGAAAACATCATTATTCTTTGCGGACATTATAAAGGAGTAGATCAACGGGTTCGCGATCATTTTATTACCAAAGAAATTTCGATTGGAGATTATGTACTATCGGGTGGAGAAATTGGCGCGATAGTATTGTGTGATGCCTTGATTCGCCTGATTCCGGGAGTGTTGAGCGATGAGACTTCGGCTTTGACCGACAGCTTTCAGGACAATTTACTCTCACCTCCTATTTATACCCGTCCGGCTGATTATAAAGGATGGAAAGTTCCCGAGGTATTGACCAGTGGTCATTTTGCCAAAATTGAAAAATGGCGTGAGGATATGGCGTATGAGCACACCAAAAACAGACGTCCGGACTTGTTAGACAATGAATAATCGACACTTAACAATTGATAATGAATTGATTACAGATTTAAAAAATTATTCATTTATAATTGTTAATTGCCAATTCTTTTTTATCTTTGCCCCCACATTAGACCAACCTCTGGCGAGAACCGTGAATGTTGCTCTGATTTTAAACCATAATAATTAATAAAAATGGCAAATTTAGTAGATTTCGTAAATAACGAATTATCGACAAAAAAAGATTTCCCTGAGTTCGGAGCCGGAGATACTATCACCGTGTACTACGAAATTAAAGAGGGTGAAAAAACAAGAACTCAGTTTTTCAAAGGAGTTGTTATCCAAAGAAAAGGTGCAGGATTGACTGAAACTTTCACAATCCGTAAAATGTCAGGTGCTGTTGGTGTTGAGCGTATCTTCCCTGTAAACATGCCGGCATTACAAAAAATTGAAGTTAACCAAAGAGGTAAAGTTAGAAGAGCTCGTATTTTCTACTTCAGAGAACTTACTGGTAAAAAAGCAAAAATCAAAGAAAGAAGAAGATAATTTCATCCTTTCTGATTATAAAACAAGCCTCGATTTTCGGGGCTTTTTTATTGCTTTCTCCTACCATTTCAATAAAAAACCCGAATTGTTTCCAATTCGGGTTTACTGTATGATTTGTGATAATGTTTATCCTAAAACGGTCGCCAAAGCATCATTCATGCTTCTTACCGCATCAGCACTTTTCGCAAATAACGCTTTTTCTGCGTCGTTCAATTTTACATCAACAATTTCTTCCACACCATTTTTACCAATGATGCAAGGCACTCCGATGCAAATATCATTTTGCCCGTACTCTCCTTCTACAAAAACAGAACAAGCAATCATTTTTCTTTGGTCGTTTAAAATACTGTCAACCAAATACGCTACAGAAGCCCCCGGCGCATACCAAGCCGAAGTTCCCAATAAAGCCGTAAGCGTAGCTCCGCCAACCATAGTATCAGCTGCTACTTTTGCCAACTGCTCTTCAGATAAAAACTGAGAAACCGGAATTCCGTTATAAGAAGCCAAACGCGTTAACGGAATCATAGTCGTATCACCATGACCTCCGATAACCATAGCCGAAATATCATTCGCCGGTTTGTTCAATGCTAAAGATAAATACGTTCTGAAACGAGAACTGTCTAAAGCTCCACCCATACCAATGATTCTGTTTTTAGGCAATCCTAATGATTTGAATGCCAAATAGGTCATTGTATCCATTGGATTGGAGACAATTACGAAGATAGCATCAGGAGAATGTTGCAACAGATTTTCGGCAACCGACTTCACAATGCCTGCATTAATACCAATCAATTCTTCACGGGTCATCCCCGGCTTTCTCGGAATTCCTGAGGTAATTACCACCACATCACTTCCGGCTGTTTTTGAATAATCATTGGTAACCCCGGTCAATTTGGTATTGAACCCGGTATTGGTTGCACACTGCATAATGTCTAACGCTTTTCCTTCAGCAAAACCTTCTCTGATATCCAACAGGACAATCTCGCTTGCAATTCCTCTGTAAGCCATCACATCAGCGCATGTCGCCCCAACATTTCCAGCTCCTACAATCGTAACTTTCATTTTTTTGTAAATTTTATGTTTGTTATGTTATTTATGTTCTTGAATTAATTTCTGAATGTATTTCAGGAGCTAATCCCGCTTTCCGTTGCAATCTTTTTGTTTGGTTCTTCAACCCTATATTCAAAAATCCGTAAAACAAAAAGGATTTCCGCTGCAATCGGGGCTAGTTACGCATCAATCTTAGCATAGACGGCATTCTTCTCTATGAACTCTCTACGAGGCGGCACTTCATCCCCCATCAGCATCGAGAATATTCTGTCGGCTTCCGTCAAACTGTCGATGGTCACCTGACGGAGCGTTCTGTAGTTCGGATCCATAGTCGTTTCCCACAACTGTTCTGCGTTCATTTCTCCCAAACCTTTATAACGCTGAATCGAAGCGCTTCCTCCCATTCTCTCATTGGCTGCATCGCGTTGATCATCATTCCACGCATATTCTTTTTTGTTTCCTTTTTTAACCAAGTATAATGGCGGTGCCGCAATGTATACGTGACCATTCTCTATAAGCTCTTTCATAAAGCGGAAGAAGAACGTAAGAATCAATGTAGAAATGTGGCTACCGTCCACATCGGCATCACACATGATGATTACTTTGTGGTAGCGTAGTTTTTCTAAATTCAGTGCTTTACTATCCTCTTCGGTACCAATGGTAACTCCAAGAGCCGTAAATATATTTCGAATCTCTTCGTTTTCAAACACTTTATGGTGCATCGCTTTTTCTACGTTCAAAATCTTACCACGCAGCGGCAGGATAGCCTGAAAATTACGGTCACGACCTTGCTTGGCCGTTCCTCCCGCCGAGTCTCCCTCGACTAAGTACACCTCGCATTTTGCCGGATCCTGCTCAGAACAATCGGATAATTTACCCGGTAAACCTCCACCGCCTAAAACGGTTTTACGTTGTACCATTTCGCGGGCTTTCTTGGCCGCGTGACGCGCCTGAGCCGCTAAAATTACTTTCTGCACAATAATTTTGGCATCATTCGGATTTTCTTCCAAATAGTTCTCCAACATCTCTGCTACCGCTTGTGAAACCGGAGAAACTACCTCGCGATTCCCTAATTTGGTTTTAGTTTGTCCTTCGAACTGAGGCTCGGCTACTTTTACCGAAATAATGGCCGTCAATCCTTCACGGAAATCATCACCCGAGATTTCAAATTTTAATTTTTCTAACAATCCGGAAGCGTCGGCATATTTTTTCAACGTACGGGTCAATCCCATACGGAATCCCTGCAAGTGCGTTCCTCCTTCGTGTGTGTTGATGTTGTTTACGTAAGAGAAAATATTTTCAGAATAACTTTCATTGTAAATCAACGCCACCTCTACCGGGATTTCTCCTTTTTCATTCTCCATCGAAATCACATGTCCGATGATTGGAACACGGTTACCATCAAGGAATTTAACGAATTCTTTCAAGCCTTCTTTGGAGTGGAAAACTTCGCCTTCAAACTCGCCATTTTCTTTCTTATGACGTTTATCCGTAAGCGTAATGGTAATTCCTTTATTTAAAAACGACAACTCGCGCATACGGGCAGCCAAAGTGTCATAAGAGTACTCTAAGGTTTGTGTAAAAATGGTAGCATCGGGTTTAAAGGTTACAATAGTACCTCTTTTAGATGTTTCTCCAATCTGCTTAACAGGATAAAGTGTTTTACCTCTTTCATATTCCTGCTCATATATTTTTCCGTCGCGGTGGACAGTGGCTCTCAAATGATCGGACAAGGCATTCACACAGGAAACTCCCACACCGTGAAGTCCACCCGACACTTTATACGAATCTTTATCAAACTTACCTCCGGCACCAATCTTGGTCATAACTACCTCAAGAGCAGAAACACCTTCTTTTTTGTGAATGTCTACCGGAATACCACGACCATTATCTTCAACCGTGATGGAGTTGTCTTCATTTATAAATACACTTATCGTGTCACAATGCCCAGCTAAAGCCTCATCGATGGAGTTATCCACCACCTCATAAACCAAGTGATGTAATCCTCTGACTCCAGTATCACCAATATACATGGAAGGGCGCATTCTTACGTGCTCCATTCCTTCTAATGCCTGAATACTATCGGCCGAATAACTGTTCTTTTTAATTTCGTCGCTCATATAAATTTATCGTAAAAATGTATTTTTTGTCTAACACGCAAATATATGAAAACACACCTCATTTCCTATCCCAAAACGATGTTAAAAGCCTTAAGTTATTAACATTTTAGGCAATATTTCAACAAAAAAACGCCTGTCAAAAATGACAGACGTTCTTTAACAAACAAACTAAACTTCAAACTAAACTCAAGCAATTACACTTGACTTTGCGATTTCAACATCCGCTTTTACGTGAGCTGCATTAGCTCTTCCGCTCGGATCTTGATTTTCCTGCCATTTTGGTATCCATTTACGCACGGTTTGTGCCGCACTGAGCTGTGGATAATATTTATGAAAGATGGTTCTGTAATAATAGGCTTCTTTGGTCGCCGGTGTATTATAAGGAAACTGTTTTGCCGCTTCTGCCATTTGTTCATCAGTTACCTGAGAAGCACAATACTCAATTAAAGTATCTATCCAATTGTAGCCAACCCCGTCTGAAAACTGCTCTTTTTGGCGCCACAATACCTCATCAGGAAGGTACGGATCATTTGGTGTATCAAAGGCTTTTCTTAAAATGTATTTTTCTTTTCCTTCATAAGTTTTGGGCAATTTCTCCTCCCCTTTTATTTTCATGGCTACTTCCAGAAAATCTTTGTCCAAAAACGGGACTCTGGCCTCCAATCCGTGTGCCATAGTTGACTTATCTGCACGCAACAAATCGGCTGTAAACAATTTTTGAACTCTTTCAATAGTTTCCTTGGTAAAATCTTCGGTAGTTGGTGCATTTCTGAAGTATAAATATCCCCCAAAAACCTCATCAGCTCCTTCACCCGAAAGCACCACTTTAATCCCCATATCGGTGATGGCTTTAGACAAGAAATACATTGGAGTACTGGCTCTTACCGACGTAACATCATACGTTTCGAGGTGCCAAATCAGTTTTTCTAAAATTGCGATTCCCTGCTCAATGGTAAAATGAACTTCGTGGTGAGTCGTTCCCAAAAAATCAGCCACTTTACGAGCAGCTACAGCATCGGGAGCTTCTTTGTCTAACCCAATGGAAAAAGAATGTAGTTCTTTTCCTTTTTCTTTTAACAAACGAGCGGCAATTGAGGACGTTAAAGATGAATCCAACCCACCCGAAAGCAGTACTCCTATAGGCACATCGCTCATTAATCTTTTACGCGTAGCTTCGGTTAAGGCATCTCTTAACATTTTGAAATCAACTTCATCCCGGCACTTTTTATAATCTTCATATTCCGGCGTGTAGTATTTTACAAACCCGGTTTCTGCTGTGTAATAATGACCCGGAGGAAACGTAGAAAACGTCTTGCACTGATCCGCAATCGGCTTCATTTCTGAGGCAAAATACATTCTGCCCCGGTCATCTACCCCGTAATAGAGCGGTTTTACTCCCAAAGGATCTCGACCGGCAATGTAATCATCTCCGTCAACGACTACAAAGGCAAAGTCACCGTCTAATAAATGCACAAAATCATAACCGAATTTTTCATACAAATGCACTATAACTTCAGAGTCTGATTTAGAACGAAACACATGATCTTTCAAAATCGTATCCCTTAACTCCTGATGATTGTAAATTTCACCATTATGAACCATCCAGGCAGAAGAACATCCCTGAATAGGTTGCTTGCCCGAATGTAAATCGATAATAGACAAACGTTCGTGACTTAATATATGTCCGTTTTCTGTGATATGCATATCGCTCTCATCCGGGCCACGATGTGACATCCTTTTTGAAAGTTGTTTCACCAACTGCTCGTCTTTACCTTTTCCTATAATGGCTAATATTCCACACATATCCCAAAACTTTAAAACCTTTTATTTTATGAAGCAAAAATGAATTATTAGTTTCATTACAAAAACAAATACCGATTAAATAGTTACAATTAAAAACTTAAAAAAATAAAAATAATAAAATATGAAACTTGTTTTTATAAAATAAACCCATTTTGTTTGAATTTCACAAAAAATGCACTCTTTTGTTGACATTAAACCTAGCTATTGAAAAAATAAGAGAGACTGAATTTAAAGGTCAGGGTTTGATAAATAATTCTTAATTGCCACTATCATTGTTGCTATTTTCATAAATTTGCCCAAAATTCAACCCTTTGAGAAAGTTATTTTTTTGCTTCGGATTAGTACTCGGATTGATTCAAGGTCTTTCTGCCCAAAAATCATCACAAATAAATGTTGAGTATGCCGATTTTTCAGACATCAACCAAACCGAAATCCCGGATGCCTTGTTGTTACGCGGCAATGTAAGAGTGAGTCATGAAGGCGTAGTTTTTACTTGTAATAAGGCTTATTTTTTTCAAAAGGAAAACTACATCAAAGCATTTGGCGATGTACAAATGGTTCAAGGCGATACTCTTTTTTTAAACAGTAAATATGCCGAATACAATGGCAAAGTAAAGCAGGCTTTCGCTACCGGAAATGTGGTCATGCGCTCACCCGAAGCCACTTTAGTAACTGATACCATCAACTTTGACCGAAATGTTCAGGAAGCTTTTTACAACTCCTTCGGAACGATTACCAACAAAGAGAACACGCTGAAAAGCAAGTCGGGTCGCTATTATGCCAAAGAGAAAAAATTTCGCTTCCTGACAGCAGTTACCATCACCAATCCTAAGTACACTATCAAGTCAAATCATTTGGATTATTACACCAACTCGGGGCATTCTTATCTGTTTGGTCCTTCGACCATAACCAGTAAAGAAAATTACATTTATACCGAAAAAGGATTTTACGACACTAAAAAGAACTTGGCTCATTTTCTGCGTAAATCTTACATCAAATACAAAGACCGAAGGATTGAAGGCGACAGTTTGTACTATGACCGAAACCGGGAATATGCTTCGGCTACCAACAATGTAAAAATTACCGATTCTATCAACAAAGGGCTCATTAAAGGCCATTATGCGGAAATTTTCCGCAATCTCAAAAAGCAAACCGATTCCATCATGATTACCAAAAGAGCCGTGGCTATCACTTTGGTTGAACAGGATTCGATGTACGTTCACGGCAAAAAAATGCTCATTACCGGAAAGCCCGGTGAACGCATCGTGCGCGGATTCAAAAATGTACGCTTTTACAAAACAGACATGAGCGGAAAATGCGATTCTATTCATTCTGACCAAAAGAAAGCCTTAACCAAGCTCATCGGAAAACCCATACTCTGGAATTACGACAACCAAATGACCGGAGATGTAATGCATCTCATTGGCAACAACAAAACAGAAAAACTCGACTCTCTCAAAGTACTGAACAATGCTTTTATTGTTTCTAAAGACACTTTAGGCACCGGTTACAATCAGGTAAAAGGGCAAAATCTGTACGGAAAATTCAAAGACAACAAACTCTATGAAGTAGATGTAATTAAGAATACTGAAGTCGTCTATTATATGCGAAACGACCAACACGAACTGATTGGCATCAACAAAAATGTGAGCAGTAAAATCAACATGACTTTAGACAAAAACACTATTGACACCATCACTTTTTTCAATACTGTTGACGGAGATATTTATCCTGAAAAAGATTTGCCAGAAAATGCCAGAAAGCTTCGGGGGTTCATTTGGCGCGGAGACGAACGCATAAAATCCAAAGACGACATTTTTCCTCCTGAAGAAAACGAATTGGATGCCAAAATACAAGCCCAAAGAAAAGCAGAAATGGCCAAAGAAGATAAGCCATTGACTCCGCGAAAAGAAACATTGGATTACGACAAAAACAACCCAAAACCGGTAGTGAAGTAATAATGATGAAAGAAGATTTTTTAAAATACCAGGCCCAAACCTCTCCTTACCCGTTGGGGATGGAAGTTTCCTACGCTAAGGGTTCCTATATCTACGATACCAACAACAAAAAATACCTGGACTTTGTGGCCGGAGTTTCCGCCTGTAGTTTAGGACATCAAAATCAAAGAGTAAATCAAGCCATCAAAGACCAGTTAGACAAATATTCCCATGTTATGGTTTATGGCGAATATGCGCAACACCCGGCAGTGGCTTACTGCAAATTATTGGTTGAAAATCTCCATCCTTCACTAAACAAAGTATACTTAGTCAATTCGGGCACTGAAGCTACTGAAGGCGCATTAAAATTGGTGCGTCGTGTAACCGGCAGAAGCCAACTGATTTCCTGTCACAATGCCTACCACGGCAATACCATGGGTTCTATGAGCGTGATGGGATTTGAAGAACGCAAACAAATCTTTCGTCCGCTGATTCCCGATGTAGATTTCATTACCTTTAACAATGAAGAAGATATTCAAAAAATAACCACCAAAACAGCCGGAATCATTCTGGAAAGCATTCAGGGTGGTGCGGGGTTCATAGAGCCTAAAAATGATTTTTTGGCCAAAATCAAAAAACGCTGTGAGGAAGTTGGTGCGTTATTGATTGTTGATGAAATTCAACCCGGATTCGGAAGAACCGGAAAGCTATTTGGTTACGAAAACTACAACGTTGTCCCTGATGTGGTCATAATAGGTAAAGGTATGGCAGGCGGAATGCCTGTTGGCGGCTTCATTGCCAACGAAAAACATATGGATTTATTGAGCCATGATCCGAAATTAGGACACATTACTACATTTGGCGGACATCCTGTCATTGCGGCAGCCTGTTTGGCTACTTTGGAAGAAATACTTGAAAAAGACTACATTTCACAATCTTTAGCCAAAGAAAAACTTTTCCGGGAGCTATTGGTACACCCTTTGATAAAGGAAGTGAGAGGAAGAGGACTGATGTTGGCAGCCATGACCGACGACCCTGAAATTACCAACAAAGTAATTTTTAAATGTCAAGACAAAGGATTGATTTTATTTTGGTTGTTGTTTGAAGTTTGCGCCATCAGAATTACTCCCCCATTAACCCTATCCGAAGACGAAATCAGAGAAGGCTGTGCCATCATCATCGAGGCAATGGATGAATTGATGAATGAAGAATTAAGATTAACGAATTAAGATTGCAGATTTTTTACTTCTAAAATCAAAAATCGTCAATCATCAATCACAAATCAATTGTTAATTAAATTGTTTACAACAATACCGACAATTATTAAAAAAAGCACTGCGTTTCCCTAATTTTATTAAGGATAATTTTAAACCCTACTGTTATGCACCTGGATCACGACGAAGAAGACTACAACTTATCCTTATCGAAATTTGAATCGATGTTGAAAACCAACAAAGTGTTCTTTTTCGACTCTGAGGAATTCGAGGAAATCATCCTGCATTACCTTGATATGGGCAAAGCAACTTTGGCTAAAAAAGCATTGAAGTTAGGATTAGAACAACACCCTAAATCGACCGGATTAAAATTAGTTCAGGTTGAAATGTTGGTGTATGATGACAAACTGGATCAGGCCGAAAAATTACTCAACGAATTGTACGCCATTGAGCCGACCAATGAAGAGATCTTCATCCAAAAAGCCAATATTTATTCCAAAAGAGACCAGCATGACAAAGCAGTAGAATTTTTGCAAACAGCTCTAAAATATACCGAAGACCATGCCGATGTATACAATTTAATGGGCATGGAATATCTTTTTATGGACAATTTAGAGTTGGCCAAAGAGAGTTTTATCAAATGTTTGGAAGAAGACATAGAAGACCAATCAGCCTTATATAACGTAGTATACTGTTTTGAGTTTTTAGACCAAAATGCAGAAGCTATTGAATATCTGAAAAAATACATTGACAGAAATCCGTACAGTGAAATTGCCTGGCATCAGTCGGGCCGCTTATACTATGGGCTCAAAGAATACGAAATGGCTGCGACTTCTTTCGAATTAGCTTCTTATATAGATGAAGAATTCATCGGAGCTTATATGGAAAGAGGAAAAGCTTTGGAGCGATTAAAAAAATACCAGGAGGCAATTGAAAGCTACAAACGCACTATCGAATTAGACGATCCCACCTCATATGCCTTGCTTCGCATCGGGAAATGCTATGAAAAACTGGGAAACAAAGTAGAAGCCTTAAAATATTTCAACAAAACAGTACATGAAGACCCGCTTTTAGACAAAGGTTGGATTGCGATAACCGATTATTATGTACGCCAAAAAAACTTCCAAAAAGCTCTGTACTACGTAAACAAAGCATTAGCTATTGACGATCAAAACCGCTTGTATTGGAAACGATTTGCGACCATCAACAAAGCCATGAACTTGTTGGAAGAAGCCGAATTCGGGTACCGAAAAGCCGTTGAATTCGGAGATTACCAATTAGATACCTGGTTGTTTTGGGTTGACATCATGAAAGACTTGGGTGAATTCAATAATGCCATATTAACTTTATTACAAGCTGCTGAGTATTTCCCTGAAGAATATGAAGTAGAATACCGCTTAGCCGGATTTTATTTTATGCTGAATGAAGAAGAAAAAGCTAAGTTTCATTTGAGCAACGGTTTGCGTTTGAATTACAAACACCACACCATTATAACCGACTTATTTCCTTCTGTTTGGGAGCGAAAATCGGTGCAGGATTATATTAGCAAACATCAAAAACCAGAATAAATGTCGAGAAGACAGTATGGTCTAATCGGAAAAAATATTTCCTATTCATTTTCCAAAAAGTATTTCACAGAGAAATTTGCTTTAGGGAATTTGGTGGATTGTACTTATGATAATTTCGACATTCCTACTATCGAAGATTTCCCGGCAGTTATTGCAAACAATCCCGATTTAAAAGGGCTAAATGTGACCATCCCTTACAAGGAAACCATCATTCCTTATTTGGCAAAATTGTCGAAAAATGCAGCTCAAATCGGAGCCGTTAATGTCATTCGGTTTACCAAAAAAGGAAGACTGAAAGGTTACAATACAGACTATTACGGATTTATGAAATCGTTGGAACCGCTATTGCAACCTCATCACAAAAAAGCATTGATTCTCGGTACCGGCGGGGCTGCCAAAGCAGTAGCATTCGCCTTAGACAAACTTGGAATCCTGTATACTTTTGTATCGCGTGAATCTAAAGAAGGCATGATTGATTACGACCGAATCAATGCAACCACTTTTGACAATTATCACATTATCATCAATTGCACGCCTTTGGGCACCAGTCCCAATACTAAGGAATTCCCTCCTCTCCCATATGCTTTTTTTACTGATAGACACATTGCTTTTGATTTGATTTACAATCCCGAAGAAACACAGTTTCTCAGGAAAGCTAAAAAGAAAGGAGCTGTTACCAAGAATGGCTACGAAATGTTAGTCCTACAGGCTGAAAAAGCTTGGAAAATCTGGAATAAATAATCAACCGAATGAACATCAAACTTCTCGCAATCGGCAAAACCGACAATAAAGCACTCCAAACCCTGATTGAGGATTATACCAAAAGACTATCGTTTTACATTAAGTTCGATTTAGAAATTATTCCGGACATCAAGAATGTAAAGCATTTATCTGAAAACCAGCAAAAAGAAAAAGAAGGAGAATTGATTTTGGGCAAACTCACCCCAACTGATCAATTAATCTTGTTGGACGAAAACGGAAGCACTTTTTCCAGCGTCGGTTTTTCTGATTATTTGCAAAAGAAAATGAATTCGGGAACCAAGACATTAGTGTTCGTTATCGGAGGCCCGTACGGTTTTAGTCAGGAAGTATACCAAAAAGCTCAAGGCAAAATTTCGCTTTCATTAATGACCTTTTCGCATCAGATGGTACGTTTGTTTTTTATAGAACAGTTGTATCGCGGTTTTACCATTTTGCGCAACGAGCCATACCATCATCAGTAAAACGTTCTGCCACAGCACTTGTGATATACTAATAAATATATTCCTTACCGTGATTTATAAGCACTCCTTTTTTGGTAATCACTAAATTTTTAAGGAACAACTTATCCTGAATGTATTTGTCGAAACTCAGTTTTTTACTGAAACAAAAGGTAACTGTTGACGGCACTTCTTTTAAAGAATCATTTAAAAAAACCGCCAATTGTTCTTTTGAAAAAACTTCATCTTTATATCTCACCAGATTATTTTCATCAAAGGTAATCACGGTTGCATTCCCATCAGGTTTTTCGTATTGGTATCTTATTTTGGTAAATGGCAAAAAAGCCATCCGTTTCTTAGTAGTATCGGTGTAAGTAAAATAATTCTCCGATGTTTCGCTTTTGTGCACACTTCCTTCTTTTTTGTTCTGAAGTTTTTTGATTTCGGGAATGACTAAACGCAACGGCAATCGTTTATCAATATTAAACAACCAATTAGTAGAGCTTATAGAATTCTTGCGGTTAACTTCAATCAAGGTATCTTTTTCTTCGGTTTTAAAGAAAAAGTAAATTGGGGAATGGTCCTGCACGTCAGCCACTACTGTTTCACCAGCCATGGGCAGCAATACTTCCTTATTTTGACAGGAAAACAGAAAAAAACAAATTCCGGCTACAATGATTTTTTTCATAATTGAGATACTAATTTTATGCATTCAACAGCTTCTTTTACATCATGCACTCTTAAAATATTAGCTCCTTTTTGCAGAGCAATGGTATTCAGAACCGAAGTCCCGTTAAGGGCTAATTCAGCTGAAGTATTTAATGTTTTATAAATCATAGACTTTCGGGAAACGCCAACCAAAACAGGCAATTCCAAAGACTGAAACAACTCTAAATTCCCCAATAGTTCAAAATTTTGTTCCAATGTTTTAGCAAAACCAAATCCGGGATCCACGATGATATCATTAATTCCGAAACTTCGGGCCTGAGCTATTTTTTCAGAAAAATAAAATAAAACGTCTTTAGTAATATTGTTATATTCCGTAAGGCTCTGCATGCTTTGCGGCGTACCTCTCATGTGCATCATGATGTAAGGTACTTGCAACTCGGCAACGGTTTTGAACATGTTTTCGTCTAAATTTCCGGCAGCAATATCGTTAATGATACAGGCTCCGTTTTCAATCGCTGCCCTGGCTACTTTGGCACGAAACGTATCAACCGAAATTAAGGTTTCGGGAAACTCCTTGAGCACCATTTTGAGCACAGGCAATAAACGATTGATTTCTTCGTCTTCAGAAACAAACTCGGCACTGGGCTTACTGGAATATGCTCCTATGTCGACAAAAGTAGCTCCTTGAATCAACATTTTTTCTACCTGAGAAAGAATGGCATTTTCGTCAGCATATTTGCCTCCGTCGTAAAACGAATTGGGCGTTGCATTCAGTATTCCCATAACTTTGGGAACAGACAAATCTATCAGGTTTCCGAGGCAATTAATGGTCATTGGTATTTTAACTTAGTTATAAGATTTAGTCCTTTGTACTTCAATCTTTATTCTTTACTTTTGACACGAACCCATTGGGACGAATCGTACGCGAGTAAAAAAATTTGATACAAAGATACACTGAAATGAGTAATACTTCTCAGGAATATGATAAGGTTATCGCTATTTGCCGACAACTTTTCAGCAATAAAATGAAAGACTACGGAAGTGCTTGGCGCATATTGAGATTACCCTCACTAACCGATCAGATTTTCATCAAAGCACAACGCATCCGCAGCTTGCAACAAAACCAAACCCGCAAAGTTGACGAAGACGAAACCGGTGAATTTATCGGAATCATCAATTACTGCATTATGGCGCTTATTCAACTCGATTTAGGCGTAGTAGACCAACCCGATTTAGACGTTGCAAAAGCCGTAGAGTTGTATGACGCCAAGGTTGCTTTGACCAAATCATTGATGGAAGCCAAAAATCACGACTATGGAGAAGCATGGAGAGAAATGCGCGTGAGTTCCCTAACCGATTTGATTTTACAAAAACTGCTTCGTGTAAAGCAAATTGAAGACAATCAAGGTAAAACTTTGGTTTCAGAAGGCATAGATGCCAATTACCAAGACATGATTAATTACTCCGTTTTTGCGTTGATTTTGATGCAATTCGGGCAAAACTAATTTACAAGTTATGAGTTTATCTAAAAACAATACTGCTCTGGGAATCCGAATCATCATTTCGTTCCTTTTCCTTTTATCAGCTGTGGCCAAATTATATCCATCGCCTTATTTTGCCATTTCAACTTTTGAAGTAAAGCAATTGTATCCCATGGGATTTTCGGAAGGTTTTGCGCCTTATTTTTCGAGAATATTAATCGGAATTGAATTTGCCTTGGGCTTTTTAATTTTACAAAAACACTTTTTGCGAAGCATTGTTATTCCGGGCACCATATTACTATTGGCCGTATTTACAACACATTTAACCATAGTAACCATACAGGACGGCGGTAACTCCGGAAACTGTGGCTGTTTTGGGAGTTTGTTGCCCATGACTCCGATAGAAGCTATCATTAAAAACGTAGTGGCCATGGCTTTGTTGGTTTGGTTGTTTGTCATTATGCCAAAATCTAATGAAAAGAAAGACAATTTTTGGGTACTGACATCTGTGACTTTTGCTTCAATCCTGGCATTATTCATGTTGGCTCCAATACAGCCGATGGAAAGCAAATTTTCAGTTTCCACCCCGGAGGAAAGTATTGTTGACACTGTAGCTGAAACGAGTGTTGATACAACTTCGGTTCAAATTGTGAAAGACACGCTGAAAAAAGCTGAAGCGCTAAAAAATGAAATCAAAACGGAAAGCAACGAACCTGAAAAGCACAAATCAGGCTATGCACAATATTTCGCCAATATTGATAAAGGCCGTAAAACCCTTTGCTTCTTTGTACCGGGTTGTGACCACTGTCGTGAAGCCGCCAAAGAGTTAACTGAAATGCGAAAAACCAATAAAAACTTCCCTGAGATTTACGTCATTTTCATGAATGAGGAAGCTGATTTAATTCCGGATTTTTTCAAATTTGCCGGTGCTGAATATCCTTATAAGATTATTGAAGTGATTCCGTTTTGGAAAGTTTTGGGATCGGGTAAAGATACTCCTGGTGTAAAATATTTATGGAACGGAAACGAATACAAATACTATTGGGGAATTACAGATAACAAATTTGACCCGGTAGACTATCAAAAATTAATTCAGAAACCTTATTCAGAATTAAAAAAATAATCCTACTTTGCTTATCATTTTGTATTTTAAACCATAAAAAACTTCACATATGATTAAGTATATCATGTCCCGAAAAATCAATGAACGAGGACTCATCGGCATTGGTTTGTGCATAGTAGTTTTCTTTGTTGGGCAGTATGTTTTGAATCACCTCTCAACGATGGAGCATCCGCCAATGGGAAACACTATCTGGATTATTCTGGGAAGTACTTTAGTATTTACATCAGCATTAGGAGTTGTTTTGATTCTGAAATACCTTTATGACACTAAGAAGCGCAAAGAAAGACGCGAACGAAAGAGAAAAAGTCACAAATTATATTACCTGAAAAACGGTAAGACAAAACAAGTGACGGATTCTGATTTAGAATAACCCCTATTTTCCCAAACAAACAAAAAAATGAAAAAAATTGCTGTAATTTTAGTTGTGATTATGATTGCTTTTGCGTTTTCAACATTTCAAAAAGAGTCTTTTTCCAAAGAATCATTAGATCAAAAATTGATTACTCCTGAGAATACCGAAATTACATTCAAGGAAATTTTAAAAAAGCATCACGGAAAACCTACCGTTATCGAAATTTGGGCCTCCTGGTGTGGCGATTGTGTTAAGGCAATGCCCAAAGTAAAAGAAATGCAAGCAGCCAATCCCAATGTAGATTACGTATTCATCTCTATGGATAAAGCTTTTGACAAATGGCATTCAGGCATAGCCAAACACGAGCTGAAAGGAGACCATTATTGGGCTACTGGTGGTATGAAAGGTACTTTTGGCAAATCAATTGATTTGGATTGGATACCGCGCTATATTGTACTCGACGGCAAAGGCAAAATTCAAATATACAGAGCTATAGAAACCGATTTTGACAAAATAAACAAGACCCTAAAAAATTTACAATAATGAGACAAAAGATAGTTGCCGGTAATTGGAAAATGCACAAAAATGCCGAAGAAACCGAAGACCTTTTAAACGAATTAATTGACAAACTACCTGTTGATACCGAAGCACAAATCATTGTAGCACCAACTTTTGTCAACCTCGCTTCTGCTGTTGATCATCTGGAGTTTACCAATATAACCGTTGCGGCTCAAAACATGCATCAAAACGAATCAGGAGCCTACACCGGAGAAGTATCAGCTGACATGCTGAAAAGCATTGGGGTAAACAGGGTAATTCTGGGGCACTCAGAACGCAGAGCCTATTTTCATGAAACCGATGCCATTCTTGCCCAAAAAGTAACTACCGCTTTAAAACACGATATGTCCGTAATTTTTTGTTTTGGCGAAGAACTGAAAGACCGTCAAAACAAGCAACACTTTAATGTAGTTGAAAATCAGTTGCGCGACGGTTTATTTCACCTTGAAGCTAAAAATTGGGAACAAATCATTTTGGCCTACGAGCCTGTTTGGGCTATCGGAACCGGAGAAACTGCCTCCCCTGAACAGGCACAGGAAATGCACGAATTCATCAGAGAAACAATCAGAAAACGTTTTGGCAGTAATGTAGCCGAAGACGTTTCTATACTTTACGGAGGTAGTGTAAAACCTGATAATGCCAAAGAAATTTTCTCAAAACCGGATGTTGACGGCGGATTAATTGGTGGAGCTGCCCTCAAAGCTGAAGATTTTGCTGCCATTGTAGCTGCTGTATAAGAAAAAAATCCTTTCAAAATTTCAAAACCTTTCATTAAATTGAAAGGTTTTTTTTTGTTATTACAACAAACAATTGCATTTTATCGATTTTATTTGCTTTTAATCGAAAATACTTTTAGTTTTACCAACCTAAATCTTGTCAAATCAAATGAAAGCGAAATTCACACTTGTACTCCTACTGTTTTGTAGTCTGAATCTACTTGCCCAAATAGATATTCAAAAACGATTCCAATCAGACTCCCGAAAATACTATGTTTGGAATAAAGACTACGACAAATACGAATTGATGGAAACGGAATATGAAAACTCCGTCATAGACATTCGTGAAATTGGTTCTAAATCTAACGGATATATTGTTGTCAGCATGATAGATAACGGTTTGGTCAGAATGCACCATGGTTCTATCTATCAGTTTAAACAAGACAGTGACGAAGAAGGCTCTTGGCTAATCCGATCGAAATTTATGAAAGGGAAACTAACCTACAATCCTAAAGAGAACACTATAACGTATCTTTATGATGCTGACGATAAACGCTACAATAAACTGATGATTTTTTACGTTCAGACGGATGAAGCACCCAATGCCAGTTTGAAAGCCATCGTAAAATCAGACTAAAAAGTTTTCCTGAAATGACTTCGCTGTAAGGCTGTTGATTGTTACCTTTGCCAAAAAAATACAGCATGTCAAACGTTTATTTAGGATACCATTTTACTGTGGAACCCAAAGAATTAGGTTCTGAAATTTTAATCGCCGAATTGGGTGAAAAACCTTTTGAAAGTTTTATTGAAACGGATAATGGTTTTGTTGCTTACATTCAGAAAGACCTTCATACTAAAGACATACTGGATGATATTTATCTGCTACATTCTCCTGAGTTCACTATTTCCTACACAATCGAAGAGATTGATCAAGTCAATTGGAATGAAGAGTGGGAAAAAAACTTCGAACCTATCGACGTAGACGGAAAATGCCACGTTCGAGCTCCTTTTCATCCAAAAACAGCAGCCGAATATGATATCGTGATTGAACCTAAAATGAGCTTCGGGACCGGTCATCATGAAACAACACACATGATGATTCAACATCTTTTAGAAACGGATGTTACCAATATGAAAACCCTAGATATGGGTTGCGGAACAGCCATTCTTGCCATTCTTGCCGAAATGAAAGGAGCCAAACCCATTGATGCCATTGACATTGACAACTGGTGCTATTTAAATTCGATTGAAAATGCAGAACGCAACAACCGTCATGAGATTACCGTATATGAAGGAGATGCCGAATTACTGAAAGGAAAAAAATACGACTTAATCATCGCCAACATCAACCGCAATATCCTGTTAAACGACATGCAACAATATGTGGATTGCCTGAACAAAAACGGGATCCTTTTATTGAGCGGATTTTACAGC
Organism: Flavobacterium silvisoli; assembly: GCF_004329815.1. Classification (GTDB taxonomy): domain Bacteria; phylum Bacteroidota; class Bacteroidia; order Flavobacteriales; family Flavobacteriaceae; genus Flavobacterium; species Flavobacterium silvisoli. The sequence goes on from NZ_SJPE01000005.1 coordinate 145,056, forward strand.
GAAGATATCCCTTTTATTGATGCATCCTGTACAGAGAAAGGGCTCACTTATGTTAAAAAATTCGAAAGAAATAATTGGGTTTCTTTGAAATATGTAAATTAGCACTCGGAAAAAAATCGGAATACAAACGAAATGAAAATGAGCACGATAGAAAAAATACAAGAAGACGTTTTAGTTGAAGAACAGGTTGGAATTAACAACGAAATTGTATTGTATAACGACGATGTCAATACGTTTGATCATGTAATTGACACCTTAATCCGAGTTTGCCAACACACCTCAGAACAAGCAGAACAATGTGCTATTTTAGTTCATTACAAAGGAAAATGTACTGTAAAAACCGGACAGTATGATGAATTAAAACCTCAATGTACTCAATTGTTGGAAGCCGGTTTAAGTGCTGAAATTGTTTAAGCCTTAAATTTCCAGTCGAATTCATCATTATCTTTGATGATAGCTCCTAACTCCACCCGTATTACTGTTCCGTATTCGGTCTGAAGAATCAACCAATTACTTTCATTAAAATGGTTCTCAGTACTGTCAAAATCTTCTTGTTCCCAAGTTTTGAAAGGCAGGTTGGTTTTGAGCTCTTCTATATTTTTACCCATGACAACCTGATCTAAAAGAGTTGCTTGAGGATTAGAAGTAATGATATACCCCAAACGGAAGTTTTCATCTTCGTAAAAGGTCAGTCTAATTTTTTCGTTGTTATACAGATAAATCACATTACCGTCTTCATCTTTGAATTGTTTATCAGGTTTACCGTAAATACTTTCAACATGATTCTGTTTCATACCGAATAACAATTGACCAACACCGTTTTTGGGATTTATTTTCATAGTTTGTTTTACTGATTAATATTCAAACGTTCCAAACTCACTTTGAATGGTGAGTCTTTTATTGACAGAAGGCTCTACTCTGCCTACAATTCGGGCTTCTACACCAAATGATTCTGAAATTGCTATGATGTCGTGAGCTATTGCATCGGGCACGTATAACTCCATGCGATGCCCACAGTTGAAGACTTGGTACATTTCTTTCCAATTGGTACCGGATTGTTCTTGTATCAACTTGAATAATGGCGGAACCGGAAATAGATTGTCTTTTATAACATGCACCTCATCCACAAAATGCAAGACTTTGGTTTGTGCTCCACCGCTGCAATGTACCATACCATGAATATGGTTCGACGAATATTTTTCCAATATGGTTTTAATAATAGGCGCATAAGTCCGGGTTGGAGATAAAACCAATTTTCCGGCGTCAATTGGAGAACCTGCTACCGAATCGGTAAGTTTAGTATTTCCTGAATAAACTAGCTCATGGGGTACCGAAGCATCAAAACTCTCCGGATATTTTTCGGCTAAATATTTGGCAAAAACATCATGACGTGCCGATGTTAAACCGTTGCTGCCCATGCCACCATTATAACTTTTCTCATAATTGGCCTGACCAAAAGAAGCCAAACCTACAATAACATCGCCGGCTTGGATATTGGCATTATCAATTACATCCGAACGTTTCATACGGGCTGTAACGGTTGAATCTACGATAATAGTTCTGACTAAATCGCCCACATCTGCAGTTTCACCTCCTGTAGAATGAATGGTTACTCCAAAGTTTTTTAACTCGGTAATCAATTTTTCTGTTCCGTTGATGATGGCAGATATTACTTCGGCAGGAATGAGGTTTTTGTTTCTTCCGATGGTGGATGAAAGCAAAATATTATCGGTAGCACCTACACAAAGCAAGTCGTCAATGTTCATGATTAATGCGTCTTGCGCTATGCCTTTCCAAACGGACAAATCACCGGTTTCTTTCCAATACATATAGGCCAGTGACGATTTAGTACCGGCGCCATCGGCATGCATAATCAGACAGTAATTTTCGTCATTGGTTAAATAATCGGGGACAATTTTACAAAAAGCTTTGGGAAATAAGCCTTTATCAATGTTTTTGATGGCGTTGTGTACATCTTCTTTAGAAGCCGAAACTCCGCGCAAATTGTAGCGTTGGCTGTTATCAGAACTCATTAGTAGTAGTTAGTTGCCCTTTGACAAGCTCAGGGTAAATGTTGTTGTGCCGCAAAGATAGTAATTAGAATTGTGAATTGTAAATTGTGAATTACTTTTCCAGAATCATAATTTCTACGCGTCGGTTTTCGTCTTCTTCCTGTGCAGATTTTTCAGGTATAGGATGTACCGGATGCGAAGTTCCGTATCCTTTGAAGGTCATGCGCTTTCTATCTATTTTATTGCGGAGTAAATACGTATAAACGGCACGCGCTCTTGACGAAGAAACATCGTTGACATCGTATACTTTTTGGCAACAAATATGTCCTTGTATTTCTATTTTCAGTTTCGGATTTTCTTCCATAACACAGAGCAGTTCAAGTAGTGTCGGCTCTGATTTGGGAACTATTCGTGCCGAATTATTGTAGAAATAAATATTGGGCAAAGCTACGGTCTCCCCTACTTTAGAGTTCATTATTTTCTCTGATAATTTTGAAACAATAGGCTTTTCGTTTTTAATTTCGTTATAAAAGATGGTTACTTTTCTGTTTTCTGCCTGAATTTTGGATTGTTTAAATTCTTTGCCGTAAGCAATGCGCTCCAAATTTTGTTGAATACTGATGCCGCTTTTTTCGAGTAATTTTTGAACGTTATCAATGCGTCGTTCGGCCAATTTTTTATTGTAATCTTTAGTGTCCACGCTGTCGCAATAGCCCATCATTTTACTGACTTCAATATACTTATTTTTAGCAAACCATTCGTTGAAGTCTAAAATCGATTTCTCGTTAGGAAAGTCTTTATTGAAATCAAAAAATACTTCGAATTGACTTTGCCCTATACTTTTTGAGGAAACCAAAAACAACACTATGATGATTATATGTTTCATTATTTGTCGACGATTAAAATTTCTACGCGGCGATTGGCTTTTCGTTCAGCTTCGTTTCGTTCAGGTAATTTGTATATGGGGTCATTGCTACCAAAACCTTTGTAGGACAACCTGCTTAACTCAACTCCGTTTTCTCTCAAATAGTTAAAAATAACTAAGGCTCTACGATACGATAATTTGGTATCCATAACATTCGGGTTACAGCAAATATGGCCATGAATGGCTATTCTTAGTTTTGGGTTATCAAGCATAATTTGCACTAATTCTTCCAGGATAGGTCGTGACCGTTCCTCAATTCGCTCTGAGTTAAATAGGAAATTAATGTTATTAATTTTGACTAGATCTCCTTTTTTTGCCTTCCCAAATTTACCAGCTAACTGTGATACTTCTTTTTCAATTAAGGCTTGGCTGTCAAATGAAGATACGGATTCATCTCCTTTGGCAATATCCTTATTTTCTTTACTTTCTTCTTCTTTTGATCTATAAAACAACGTTACTTTTCGGTTTTCTTCCTGCTTTTTAGAAAATTTAAAATCTTTGCCGAATGGCTTTAACTCTACTTTATCGTTAATGGCTATAGCTCCATCCTTGAGTGACTTCATAACAAAGTTTATCCTTCTCATGGCCAATTCCTTATTGTAGTTGCTGTCATCCACACTGTCACAATACCCAAAAATACCTATGACTTCAACAGTTTTATTAGCCGCTATCCATTGGTTCAATTTTGTCATTGAAGCTTGATTGGGATACTCTTTATTGAAATCAAAGAACACTTCATATTGCTTTTGGGAAAAGGCAATAAACGGCAACATCCATAAAACAAAGCAAAGCTTCTTCATTCTAATTTTCAACAATTAAAATCTCAACTCTCCTGTTAGCCGCGCGTTCCTGTTCATTCTTTTCGGGTAACGGATAAATGGGTTGTGTACTGCCAAATCCTTTGTAGGACAATCTTGGCGGATAAATTTGGTTGGCCACTAAAAAATTATAAATGGCTTTCGCTCGTTGGGTTGATAAATCCAATCGGTCAGTCGGCATGCAGCACAAGTGTCCTTGTATTTCAATTTTTAATTGCGGATTTCTTTGGAGCACGACCAAAAGTTCATACATTTTGACCCGAGATTCGGGCACCACTGCAAAGGTGTTGATGATAAAATTCAGGTTCTCGATTTTGATTTTCTCTCCTTGTTTTGCCTCGCCTATTTTTTTCATAAAAGCTTGGTCAAGTTTAAATTCAGAGGTAGTCCCGTTAGGGTTTTCGAACATTAGTTTTTCGGGATATTCAATTTCGGGCTTGGGAGTTTCCTCACGGGTTTCTTGTTTAATTCCGAGGATTTCATCTTCCCGAATTAAGTCTTTTTCTAAAATATAATAAATGGTAACTCTCCTGTTTTCGGCTTTAATTTTAGACTGATTGAAACTTTCGCCGAAGCTTCTGGTTTTAAAATCTTCTCTGATTTTTATTTTATCTTTGATGATTCTGAAAACACCATCAACACGTTTTTGAGCCAGAGTATCATTAAATCCGGTTGTCCCGTCTTCATCGGTAAAACCGTGTATGGCGACTATTTTATTGTTTTTATTTTCGGTCAACCAAGTTGTTAGTCTTTCCTTTTCTTTGTTATTTAATTCAAATTTATTGCTGTCAAAATACAACGCAAACTGTTCCTGAGCATGAAAGGTATTAGCAAAAAGAACACAAAAAAGAAAAACAAAAATAGGCTTCATAAATCGCTTTTAATACAAACGTAATTTACGCAAAAATAGTATTGCTTTTGTAAAATATAATCCTGACTATAAGTAATTAATAATTACATTTGTAAATAAAACTTTATTAAATGAAATCATTACTACTTTTTGGATTTTTAACCCTTTCACTTACAGTCAGTTCTCAGACGCTGATACAATCGGTGAATTCGGGTAGTGTTATTGCTAACAGTTCTTCAATATCAGTAGGTGAAATTGTAGTGGTTCCACAAAATCAAAATCAATCAAGCACCGGAATTATTGGACTTTTGGCACAAACTCAACAAGCATTAGAAGTACCGCAACTGGAGCTGAGTAACAAGATTACGGTTTTTCCTAACCCAACGACTGCTACTGTTTACTTTCAAACCGAAACCAATTTAACCCATGAAAAAGTTTTGGTGTTCAATATCACAGGGCAACTAGTTTCTGAGCAAAAGATAGCGGCTGATAATTCTTTGGATTTATCGATACTTCAAAACGGTGTTTATCTTATTCAGTTTTCAAACAAAAACATCAATTCCTTTAAAATAATCAAACATTAACATGAAAAAACTATTACTTTTCTCAGCATTATTCATTTCCTTTTTGACATTTGCCCAAGTACCTCAGGGCATATCCTATCAGGCAATTGCCTTGAACAGTTCAGGAGCTCCTGTAGTGAGTTCGGATGTACGAGTGAAGCTTTCAATTTTGGACAGCTCTTCCTCGGGAACTATTTTATATACAGAAACCCAATTAAAAACTACCAATGCACAAGGGCTTTTTAACTTGGTAATCGGACAGGGAACATTGGTTTCGGGAGCGTTCAACACCATCAACTGGGGAAACAATTCTAAATTCTTAAAAGTAGAAATGGATGCTTCGGGCGGAACTAATTATGCCTTGGTAGGAACTACGCAATTACTCTCGGTTCCTTATGCTATGCATGCTGCAAGCGTTTCCAGTATTGCAGGTAATACCAATATTAATGATGAAATCATCGAGAATAAAACTTCCAATATTGGATTTATTGATTTATACGACAATAAGGTTTATGTATATACGAGTACCGTTGGAACTTGGTCTTCACAATCGTTTAATGCAAATGCCTCACCTCAATTGATAGAGTCGAATGGTAATTTTGCTTTTGTTGATTTTTATGATAACAAAGCCTATTCGTGTAATGGAAAAACCGGAATTTGGTCTTCACAAACTTTTAACCCAAATGCTTCCCCTGATTTAGTGACATCCAATAATAACTTTGCATTTATTGATTTTTATGATAACAAAGCATATGTGTACAATACAAAAACAGGTATTTGGGCATCACAAACTTTCAATTCAAATGCATCTCCGGATTTAATGGAATCAAATGGAAACTTCGCTTTCCTTGATTTATACGATAATAAAGCTTATGTTTTTAGTACAAAGACAGGCACTTGGTTGTCGCAAACGTTTAATGGAAATGCCTCACCGATATTGACCGCTACCAATGGTAATTTCGCTTTTCTTGATTTATATGACAACAAGGCTTATATATTCAATGGAAAAATCGGTACATGGTCATCGCAAACATTTAATTCGAACGCTTCTCCAACATTAATAACTTCTGGAACAAATTAAGTTAGTTCTATCAAAAAAAATCCAGCTCTATGAGCTGGATTTTTTATCTGTTTTAACTGAATTATCGGGTAAACAATAACTCTCTGTATTTGGTTAATGTCCAAATTTCATCATCTACCAGCAATTCTAATTTGTCGCAATGCGAGCGAATGATCTCAAAATAAGGTTTCACTTTATCGCAGTAGGCCTCAGCCATTTTTTGTGCATCGGTTAAGACATTGGCTTTTTTGCGGGCTTCGGTCATGGCTTCCACATTGGAGTTGATGCCTTCGATATGCGAAGAGATTTCTTTGATTAAAAAGATTTGTTCCTTGGCAATTTTCTCAAAATCCTTACCAAAGATTTCCTTTAATCCTCTTACATTTTCAATTAATGTATTTTGGTAACGAATGGCGGTTGGAATCACGTGATTACGGGCTATATCGCCGAGTACTCTTCCTTCGATTTGAATTTTTTTAGTGTATTCTTCCAATTCAATTTCGTAACGAGCCTCTACTTCTACATGATTCATCACATTCAAATCTTGGAATAAATCCAATGCTTTTTTGGACACTTTGGCTTTCAATGCAGCCGGTGTGGTTTTGTGATTACTCAGTCCTCTTTTTTTAGCTTCTTTTTCCCAAGACTCACTGTATCCGTCTCCTTCAAAAAGAATATTCTTAGTTTGTTTGATGTATTCTCTCAGAACATTAAAAATAGCTTCATCTTTTTTAAGCCCTTTATTATCAATCAAAGCGTCTACTTCTTTCTTGAATTCTTTCAATTGTTTGGCCACAATTGAATTTAGAGTGGTCATAGAGTTGGCACAATTGGCCGATGAGCCTACTGCTCTGAATTCAAATTTATTTCCGGTAAAAGCAAAAGGAGAAGTTCGGTTTCGATCAGTATTATCTAACAATACATCCGGAATTTTACCCACTACATTCAACTTCAAATCAGTTTTTTCCTCCGGAGATAGTTTTCCTTTGGTTACTCCTTCTAATTCTTCCAAAACTTTGGTCAGCTGTTGTCCTATGAATACCGAAATAATGGCCGGTGGAGCTTCATTGGCTCCTAAACGATGGTCGTTACTTGCCGTAGCGATGGAGGCTCTCATCAATTCTTCGTATTCCTGAACTGCTTTAATGGTATTGATAAAGAATGACAAAAACTGTAAATTACTCATTGGAGTTTTGCCGGGAGAAAGCAAGTTTACCCCAGTATCTGTGGCCAATGACCAGTTATTGTGTTTTCCTGAACCATTTACTCCTTTAAACGGTTTTTCGTGAAAAAGCACTTTGAAATCATGCCGCTCTCCTACTTTAGACATGACATCCATTAAAAGTGAGTTATGATCAACGGCTAAGTTTGTTTCTTCAAAAATTGGCGCTAATTCAAATTGATTGGGTGCCACCTCATTGTGACGGGTTTTTACCGGAATTCCCAAATACATACATTCCTCCTCTAATTCTCTCATATAATTTAGAGCGCGGGAAGGAATTGAACCAAAATAATGATCGTCTAATTGTTGTCCTTTGGCCGATGTATGTCCTAATAGGGTTCTGCCTGTCAGTAACAAATCGGGTCTCGAATTAGCTAAAGATGTGTCTACCAAGAAATATTCCTGTTCCCATCCTAAGGTAGCCGTTACTTTTTTTACATTTTTATCGAAATATTTACACACTTCTGTAGCTGCTTCATCAACAGCATTAAGGGCACGCAATAAAGGCGTTTTATAATCTAATGCTTCTCCTGTGTAGGAAATAAACACTGTTGGTATACACAAAGTTGTCCCAAAAATAAATGCCGGCGAAGTCGGATCCCATGCGGTATAACCACGGGCTTCAAATGTATTTCTTATCCCTCCGTTAGGAAAAGAAGATGCATCAGGTTCTTGCTGTACCAATTGACCGCCACCAAATTTCTCCAAAACTTCAGAACCGTCGTAGGAAGTTTCAAAAAAAGCATCGTGTTTTTCGGCCGTGGTACCGGTTAAAGGTTGAAACCAATGCGTATAATGAGTTACACCCTTAGCAATGGCCCATTCTTTCATTCCCATGGCAATATAATCGGCCAATTTCCTGTCAATTTTGGTTCCGTGCTGTATGGCATCTTTTACTCCTTTATATGCATCTGAAGTAAGAAACTGCTTCATTGCTTTATCGTTGAACACATTAGCTCCGAAAATAGCTGATTTTCGGGCAGCTTCTTCAAATTTCACAGGCTTTCTGGCCGATACATCTTTTAATGCTTGAAAACGCAAAGTTGACATAAAATTTATTTTTTTAGTTATACCCCATATAATTACAGCAAAAATAAAAATATTTATATTAAAAAAACATAAACACCCCATTTATTTTAGGGGTAAATTATTTTTTTTTACTTTTCATATCGATTTTAATTATTTTACAAAATCGTTAAATAATAATTTTGAACAAAACCAATCGCCTATATTTGTAACTATCAAATCAATTATTATGACTGTTTGGATTCTCTTTTTAGCCGCCATTTTTTTGTTTCTTGCCTTAGATTTAGGTGTATTCAACAAAAACCCACACATCATCAAACCCAAAGAAGCGGGGATTTGGACCGGAATTTGGGTTGCGTTGTCCTTCATCTTTTCCATTGTGATTAATTGGCTTTACAGCCATGAATACATTGATAACCCTACAGGTATCAAGCCAGCAGTAGCAACCATGAAGTTTATCACTGGTTATCTTATAGAATTATCATTGAGCATTGACAATATTTTTATCATTGCCGTAATCTTTGCTTCTTTTAAAATTCCGCAGAAATACCAGCACCGGGTTTTATTCTGGGGTATACTCGGCGCTATTTTCTTCAGAGGTCTGATGATTTTCTTCGGGGTTATACTAATCAACAAATTCAGTTGGATGACATATTTGTTTGGAGGATTTTTGATTTTTACCGCCATCAAAATGTTGTACAGCGGAGAAGAGGAAGAATTCAATCCGAAAAAATCTTTTGTTTACCGAAATCTGCGCAAGATAATGCCTATTACAAGTCACGTTGACGGAGAGCATTTTTTTGTAAAACGAAAACACATTACAGCTGCCACCCCTCTTTTTGTTGCTTTAATTGTTATTGAAGTCATGGACATGTTGTTTGCTTTAGACAGTGTTCCGGCTATATTGGCTATTACTTCTGACCCTTTTTTAGTATTCAGTTCTAATATTTTTGCCATTCTTGGATTGCGTTCTATGTATTTCTTTTTAGCCAATATGTTAGAAAAATTCAGCTATTTAGAATACAGTTTAATTGCCATATTAACATTTGTCGGAATTAAGATGTTACTGGTTCATTATTATAAATTTCCGGAATGGGTTTCCTTGAGTTTTATCGCTTTATCACTGTTAGTTGGGATACTTGTATCTATTAAAAAGAGTAACGCTGAGGCGAAAAAAAGCTAACCTTTTTACCCATTATACCAACAAAAAAGCCCCTCAATGAGGGGCTTTTTTTATTCATAACTACTTGATTATCTTTTAATAACACGTAAAGTTTTCACTTCAGCACCCTGAGTAACAATTACATTGTATACTCCTGATGAATATTTGCCTCCAACTTTAACTTCAGTTATGTCTGTAGGGTCAATTTCATTTTTCTCCATCAATCTTCCGGTCATGTCATAAACAGTTACCGAAACTTTCTGATTAGTTGATGTTGTAAAACTCAAATTGAAATCACTGGTATAAGGGTTTGGATAAACCTTAACTTTTAAATTCTCAGCCGCACCCATTTCAATCATTTCAGAAACTTTATAAGCAACATCAGAGCTTGAACACATTACTTTTATGCATTGCGTATAGGTTTTAGTGTTGCCACAACCATCAGTTGCTTCCCAAGTTCTGCAGTGTGTTTTTGAACCATCTGCATCAACGGTAATCACATCAGCATTAACTATTACAGGAACAATTTGAGAAGAAGTACAATTATCTGTAACTACAGGAGTATCAAATTCTACAGGAATATTAACATCACATGTTTTTTCAACCATTACTTGATTATCCCTGTTTCCTAGAGAATGTCCATCAAGTTGTTCCAATTTGAAATGGTATGGTGCTCCGTTTACCGATCCGGCTCCATAACAGTTTCCGTATCCTAATGATCCATGACCTTGAGCAGCTCTTCCTGCAAGTTTAATCATTACATTGCTTGAAGCTGATGTCCAAGTTACAGTATACCATGCATAATTATCACCAGTTGCTGTACCTGAATAACCATCAAAGTTGATGTTGAAATTAGCGATAGGAGCATTTCCTTTTATTTCAATTTGTCTGTTTCCGTATTGTTGTTCGAAACCGGCAACCACATCATTAACATTTGCATTACCGTGATGGTTTGGCGGATTACCCATATTGTCATTCAAAGTAGCATATGCAGTGTTAGTCAAGTTTTGACATACAGCAGGCATTCCGTCACATTGCTGATTGATAAGATTTTGTAATTCGTTAACCGCTCCATTACCTAAGCTTGCGGCTGTGGCCATAGCTTGTTCCCATGACATTAAGAAATCAAAAGCATGTTTACTATTACCTCCTTGACTTTTAACTGCCTGATGACGGAATCTGAAGGTATGAGTAGTTCCTGTTAATTGAGTAAATACTATACGTTGCGGAACACCCATTCCTTCAAAATAGTCAGACTGAGCAATATTGTTTACTCCATTAGTCCAGGTAAGTGGTACTGTCGGATGGTTCTGATTTCTTGGTTGATCAAAATAAACTCTGTCATTTGATACCGGTCTGGAATTGTCCATTTTTTCGGTCACAGTAGCTATTCCGCCACCACCTAAATCTTGACCACAAACTGAACCACCATTGTTTACTGAAACTTCTCTGTAATCAGAGTTACTACTGAATACAGGACCTTCTAAATCAACTTTCCATGTAAATACCTGGTTACAGGTTGAGGAATTACCACAAGCATCAGTTGCTGTATAAGTTCTGGTTTGTGAATGCATACATCCATCAATTGATTCTTCACCTAAAGCAGAAGTAATACTTACAACACCGTTTTCATCTGTTGCAACGGCCACACCCGGAGCCGGTAAACCTCCTTGAGGGTTACAGCCCAAATCAGCTCCTGAAGGACAAGATGTGAATACAGGTGGTGTTACATCTGTAGTTCTGGTAAACACTGCACTGCATGATACAGCTCCACAACTATCTGATACAACATAGTTAACTACCAATGGTACCCCTGCTGCAGGCATTTGATATTGTGACAAATCAGTAGCAATTGAATTCTGCCCTCCTCCAGTGTAATTGAATCCTGCAATCCAAGAAGCAAAAGCTTCAGCTGCATCTTCATTACAACTTACATTAGCATCTCCCGGACAATTAACAACTAATTCAGGATATCTAGTCACTGTTTGAGTAGCAATTGAAACATTTCCGTGTATATCAGTTGCTGTCCATGTAACTGTCGTAGTACCAACCGGAAAACACTGAGGAGCATTGCTGGTAAGTGAAGCTAATTCACAATTATCCGTGGCCGTTGCACCCAAGGCTATACCACAACCAAAATTATCTTCACCATAACATCTGGTTATATTTGAAACATTAATTAACGGCGCTTCTGTATCGTTCACTTTTACAACAAACTGACAAGAAGCTGAACCATTAGCATTTGTAGCTGTAGCTGTAACCGTTGTTAATCCAACAGGGAAGAAACTTCCTGAATCGTGTGAATATGTAATTACAGGAGTTGGATCCCCCGAAGCAGTTGCTGCAGCAAAAGTCACATTAGCTCCACATGAACCTGCTGTAGCATTAACGGTAATATCTGCCGGACATTCTATAGATGGCGGGAATGTAGCGGCAATCCACTGGAATGAAAGAACGTTGGAACATGCTAATTGGTTTTGACTATCTGTAAAACATGCTTTAATCGTATCTACGCCCGGTCCACCCGAACCTAAATAAGTAAAAAACGCTTCTCCGCTTGCATTGGTGTTTACTGAAAAAGGAGCCAGTCCGGCATTTGGTCCAGTCGGAATGCTAAAAGTAACCGTTTTGTTGGCTAGAGGCAATCCATTCGCATTTTTAACAAGCGCTTTAACTGTATGGTTAGTTCCCACGTTTCCGGAAGTAGTATCTTGAGACAGTAAAATACCCTCACCAATAATAGCTGCTCCTGAAAGGGCAAAATAGGCTAGGAAAATATTATCGTCTCCTGATGGATTAACCGTATTGATATTTAAACTTGTCGTTGTATTGGTTATAAAAGGCAATATAGAATACAACTCATCATCTGTAAATTGATTTGTAGGACCTGCATTAGGATTCGAAGGATTAGCATTTGAATTTCCAATTCCTCCAACCGTTAATAAGGCTCCATTTTCAGAAGCTCCGTCGTCTTCACCACCGGCAGAACTCGACAATCTTTGTCCGTTAACCGAAACCTGAGAAGTTTGAGTTCCTCCTGCTGCCTGATAACTAAAAGCTATTCCTAATCCCATATCCAACAAGGCTCCTGGTTGAGCCGGGTTTATTGGTTGCGCCAAGGTCACAGAAAAATTATCTCCTGAAGGCGTAGCTGCCCCAAACATAACAATTATTGTTTTTTCGGTTGCTGCAGCATCATTAAACACTACTAAAAGCACCTCTCCTTCAATAGTAGAACTACTGCACTCAGTTACTGTCATTGTAGAAATTCCTGCAGGAAATGCATTAATCTGAGCGGATACAAGACTAGTCACATCTGCCCAATAGTTATTAAATCCTATTCCACTGCTGCTGCTGGTTGCACTACCATTCCAACTTACAGGAGAACCTGATATGGTAACACAGCCATTGGCAATAGTTGCTCCTGTTGCACTCGACATAAGTATCGCTTTTTGCACAGTTGCTGAAGCATTAGGTTTATTAACTCTTACAGTCATTGATGAAAGCGAAGAACCTTTACCATCAACCGAAAGTGTATAATGTCCTGTTGAACTGTATACTTCTGATAATGCCCCGGCTTGAGGACTGAATACACTTGGTCCGTTGACATTAGATACTCTTGATACAGAACCTCCAAGGCTGGCAAGTGTACCCGGAGCAGAAACTTGTAGCGTTTCTTTTAAATCTGATTTACTTGTTGCTTTTCGTTGTTGCTGCGACATTGCTGTATTTGGCGCAAGAAATACAGTAAGAAATGTTGCAACAGCTACAAAAAAGTTCAATATACACATCCTATTTGGCGTATATACAACTGCGTTTTTTTGTTTCATTATTGTACAATATTAAGTTAGGTTAATACCAATACAATTAGCAAACAAAGTTTAATTATAGCTTGGGGCTGATAATTTTTCATTAATTGTCCGAAATTAGATAATATTTTTTCAGTACAATTCTAAAATCGTTGAATGTTATTTAAACTCGATTAAAAGATAATCTTACCATTTTTATTCAAAATCTTGAACTATTAATCTAAAGTTATTTTAATCATTTTGAAAAATTTACACTGAATTACAATTTCCGAAGAACGTTAACACCCCTCTATTTCATTAGTATAAAAAAGCCCCTCATTACTGAGGGGCTAATTTCAAATAATTTGGTTGAATTATTTTTTGATTACTCTTTGTGTTTTCACTTCTTCTCCCTGAGTTACAATCACATTATAAACTCCTGAAGAATAATTATTACCCACTTGTATTTCAGATACTTCGCTAGGATTTAAATCGCGTTTTTCAATTAATCTTCCTGTCATATCGTAAACTGAAATATTTACCTGAGCACTGTTTACAGTTGTCAAACTTAATTTAAAATTATCAGTGTATGGGTTTGGAGCAACAACTACTGAAAGACCTTTAAATTCCTTGTCTGATGAAGCATTCACTCTTACTAATGGTTGAGACGGACATTTTTCCACATTCCAACCAATAAATATTTTACATTCATCGAAACCTACATTTAGAGCATCTATGGCGCCATTAATCGCTGAGAGGCTAACACCAGCTTCTGAACCCACAATACCATCTGCATTACCTAAAGCACGGTTGGCTAAATCAATCAAACCGGCTACTGTTTTATTGCCGTTTGCATCAGCTGTAATGGCATTCAATACAGATGCCGGGAAGGTTTTATAAGTGTATTCATTAACTGTGTTAACCCACACACCGGCTTCATTGTAGTGTCCACAGATTCTTTCCTTAGCGATTTTTGAACCACAACCTCCTTGCGGACTGGCAACTGCAAAAGTACCTGCCTGTAATGTAAAGGCACTTAAATCATTTTCCAAACTAAGTTTTGAGTTCAATGCTAAAGTGATAGTTTGTGACAATAAAACATTACTTATTCTACCATTTTTCAATAAAGAAGACGGTAATGAACAAATACTGTTATTTCCGGCCGGAAGCTCTTTGGCAGGACCACCACCAGGTAATTTATCAATAATACAACTTACAGCACCCGGTGCAGTCATGAATACTGAACGTCCAGGCTGACCTACTGTAATGGTACCTCCTGCGTTGCTCAAACATTGTGCTATTGCTTGTGCAGTAGTCAAATGACTATTCTCTCCGTCACACATTGCACCACCTGCAGAACCGTAGGCTCCTTGAGTATAAGTACAGAATGCATCACAAGGGATTAGGCCAACATTTATTTGTTCCATATCCTCACAACCATTTGCATCCTTAACCACAACCGTATGTGATCCTGAATTTAAACTTGCAAAAGTATAAGGAGATGTTTGTGCTGTAAATGCTCCTCCATCAATACTTACCATGTATACCCCTGTTCCTCCTGAAAATGTAGCTTGCACACTACCTGTAGCTGTGTTGGCACAAATTTCCGGAAGAGATGTTAAGCTAACTACTACTTCAGTCGGGATAACAATAGTCACTTGTTTGGTATCGGTACAGCCGTTGGCATCGGTAGCCACGATGGTGTATGTTCCTGAAGCTGAAGCCGAGAATGGCGAAGTAGCGGAGTTTCCGTTTACCGTAAAGGTTTTAGTACCTGTTCCACCTGTAGCGCTGAAGGTAATTGATCCGCTGCCACCAAAACACAATGGGTTGGTGCCGTTAGCCGTCAATTCGACTTTAGTTGGGATGGTGATGGTTACTTGTTTGGTATCGGTACAGCCGTTGGCATCGGTAGCCACGATGGTGTATGTTCCTGAAGCCGAAGCCGAGAATGGCGAGGTAGCTGAGTTTCCATTCACCGTATAGGTTTTATCTCCTGTTCCTCCCGTTGCGCTGAAGGTAATTGATCCACTGCCACCAAAACACAATGGGTTGGTGCCGTTAGCCGTCAATTCGACTTTAGTTGGGATGGTGATGGTTACTTGTTTGGTATCGGTACAGCCGTTGGCATCGGTAGCCACGATGGTGTATGTTCCTGAAGCCGAAGCCGAGAATGGCGAGGTAGCKGAGTTTCCRTTYACCGTATAGGTTTTAGTACCTGTTCCTCCCGTTGCGCTGAAGGTAATTGATCCGCTGCCACCAAAACACAATGGGTTGGTGCCGTTAGCTGTCAATTCGACTTTAGTTGGGATGGTGATGGTTACTTGTTTGGTATCCGTACAGCCGTTGGCATCGGTAGCGACAATAGTATACGTACCGGAAGCCGAAGCCGAGAATGGCGAGGTAGCTGAGTTTCCGTTTACCGTATAGGTTTTAGTACCTGTTCCTCCCGTTGCGCTGAAGGTAATTGATCCGCTGCCACCAAAACACAATGGGTTGGTGCCGTTAGCTGTCAATTCGACTTTAGTTGGGATGGTGATGGTTACTTGTTTGGTATCCGTACAGCCGTTGGCATCGGTAGCGACAATAGTATACGTACCGGAAGCCGAAGCCGAGAATGGCGAGGTAGCTGAGTTTCCGT
>NZ_SJPE01000006.1 GCF_004329815.1 Flavobacterium silvisoli
GCGGATGCTGAAGCGGGTAACTCAGGCAGTGCACTAACCAATTTAGATACGTATGAAGTACAAACCGGCTTCTACTGGGTACGAGTTGAGAATACCCTAACGGGCTGTTATGCATTAGACTCGTTTGAAGTGATAGTTGAGAAACTGGCTGAGCCGGTAATTACCAGCAATACGGGCAGTAACATAGCCTGTGTGAGATGGAACACTACGGCGGTCACCAATGGTTTGATTTTGAACAGCGGTATTACGGCACCGGGCTATACTTTTATCTGGACGGCTAACAATTCGGTATTACCGGGTGAGACATCCTCAACACTGGCCGTAAACAGTATGGCTCTTACCGATACCCATGTGGTGTATACGGTACAGGCTGTTAGTTTATCGCCACAGGGATGTAAATCAGACATTACGGCTTTATCAACCTTTGATGTGGTTAAATCAGGTCCGGCGGCTAATATTACCGCAACGGTGACCAATGCTTTTTCACAAAACCAAATCATCACCATTACCAATGACGGTTATGGGGTGTATGAATACAGTTTGGATGACGGTCCGAGACAAAGCAGTCCAATCTTTGAGAATGTTTCATTAGGCGAACACACAGTTTATGTATGGGATGTAAGAGACCCTAACGGATATTCATGTGGCGTGGAGATGATTAAAGACATCCAGACGATTGATTACCCACATTATTTCACTCCGAATGGCGATGGGTATCACGATCATTGGAATATAAGCGGATTAGGTTTTCAGGGTAACGCAAAAATTTATATATTTGACCGCTATGGAAAACTACTTAAACAAATCAGCTCGAAAGGTGATGGTTGGGACGGAACTTTCAACGGTCAGTTGTTGCCAGCCGATGATTATTGGTTTACAGTAGATTATTTTGAACAAGCAACAGCCAAACAATTTAAAGCCCATTTCTCATTAAAAAGATAGTTAAAATGAATTTTAAAAAATTTTATTTATTCGCAGTTCTAATAGTAGCTCAATTTTCATACTCACAAGAGGGGTTACCGGTTTATTCCGATTATCTGTCTGATAATTACTATTTACTCCACCCTTCTATGGCGGGTGCAGCCAATTGTGCTAAGCTTAGACTTACTGCCAGACAACAGTGGTTTGGTCAACAGGATGCTCCTGCATTACAAACTATTAGTATGAACGGTGCGGTAGGGGAGCGTTCCGGAGCTGGAATTATTGTTTTTAATGATAAAAATGGTTATCACTCTCAAACCGGTTTGAAATTGACTTATGCGCACCACATTATGTTTTCTCGTGATAATGTTGATTTAAATCAATTGTCGTTTGGTATGAGTGCCGGTTTTGTACAAAGTAATCTGGATGAAAGTACTTTTTATACAAACGATCCAACTTATGATCCCAATGTTTTTGGTTCTATCCAAAAGGCTTCTTACTTCAATGTTGATATAGGGGCATCTTATAATTTTCTTGATTTTTACCTTCATTTCACTGTTAAAAATGCTTTGGCCAGCGACAGAAAGTTATACTCTGACAGAGAGCCTGTTAATTTAAGACGAGCGATTCTTAGTGCCGGTTATACTTTTGGAGATCCGGATGCCATATTGTGGGAGCCATCAGTTATGTTTCAATTAGTGACACAAACACAAGAGAAGACTGTTGACTTAAATTTAAAAGCTTACAAAGAATTAGAGTTTGGTAAGTTGTGGGGAGGATTGTCTTATCGAAGAAGTTTAGACGGTGCTCAGTATGTGGAAGGGAACTCGGTTGCTGATCAAAAGCTGCAGTACGTTACTCCTATATTAGGGGTTAACTTTAAAAATTACATGTTTGCTTACACCTACTCGTATTTGTTAGGAAATGTTAACTTTGATAAAGGTGGTTTTCATCAGATAACGCTTGGTATTAATTTATTCTGTAAACCGGAAAAATACCACTGTAATTGTCCTGCTATTAATTAATTCAAATACTTGTCCCGATGAATCGGGACAATTTTTTTATGGTACTAAAATCTGTAAACGGAAAGTCTCCGCAAATACCTAAGGATTGTTTTGTGGCTGAAAATGCAACCATAGTTGGTGATGTTGTTTTTGGTTCGCAATGCAGTGTATGGTTTAATGCTGTTATTCGGGGTGATGTACATTATATCAAAATAGGTAATAAAGTAAACATACAAGACGGAGCAGTTATTCACTGTACTTATCAAAAGCATCCTACGGAGATAGGTAACAACGTTTCCATTGGACACAATGCCATTGTTCACGGCTGTAAAGTACACGACAATGTGCTGATTGGCATGGGAGCGATAGTAATGGACAATTGTGTTATTGAAAGCAACTCTATTGTTGCTGCCGGTTCTGTTGTTACTCAGAACACGGTTGTTGAATCGGGGAGTATTTATGCCGGGGTGCCTGCCCGAAAAGTTAAAACGATTGACCAATCTGATTTTGCCGGTGAGATTGCCCGCATTTCGGATAACTATGTTATGTATTCGGGTTGGTTTAAAGACGTATAAAAGAAGCCTTCAGTTTGGATATTAGCCCCGATGGGAGTGGCTACCGTGTAGCGCGGACAGCGGGTAAATGGTACAAAAAGCTCCTGATGTTTGGCTCTTAAAAATCCTTTACAGTTACCGGATACTTGTTTTCTAAAATTTCACTCAGCACTTTTGGGTTTGAATTGGTATAAAATACGGTTTTTGCCAAATGATTTTCGCTGTGCAGGCCTACTTTTTCTTGTAATACATTTTTGGTTTGTCGGGCAACGGCTTCTCCTGAATCGATGATTTTGATGTCTTTTGGCAGTATTTTTTTAATTTGAGGGATGAGATAGGGGTAGTGGCTGCAGCCTAGCACCAAATAGTCGATATTAGCGGCTATCATGGGCTCAAGATAGGCATGGAGCAGTTTGTCCATTTCGGGCGAATATAGGGCTCCGTTTTCTATCAAAGGCACCAATCCGTGGCCAATTTGTTCGATGATTTTAGTGTCTTGAAATTTCTCGGCGGTTTGATGAAAAAGTTCGCTGTTTAAAGTTCCTTGTGTGGCCAAAATTCCGATGACATGTTTTTGTGAGTGGATGGCCGCCGGTTTTATGGCCGGTTCGATGCCGATGAACGGGATGTCGTATTTGGCGCGCAATTCTTTAATGGCATTAGTAGTGGCGGTATTGCAGGCGACTACTATAATTTTACAATCCTGATCGAGTAAAAACTCGGTGTTTTTGATACTGAGTTCTATGATTTCTTCTTTTGATTTTTGACCGTAAGGAGCATTTTTACTGTCGGCCAAGTATATAGTGTCTTCATTGGGAAGTAATTCGTGTATAGCAGACCAAATGGAGGTGCCTCCGATGCCTGAATCAAAAAGACCGATGGGATTGTTGTTTATCATAAAACAAAAATAAAAAAAAACTGCTCAAGTCGTTGAGCAGTTTTGTATGGTCTTTCTTCAATTGGATTAAAATCCTAAATCTTTTTTAACGTCAGCTGTTAAGTCTGGTCCATCAGCTAAAAGTAAATCAGCCACGTTCAATACGTATTGGTATCCTTTAGCTTTTCCTACTTTAGCGATTGAAGCTTTTATTTTATCCATTAATGGTTTTACCAAATCAGCTTCTTTCTTTTGTAATTCTTTTTGAGCGTTGTCTCTGTAGTCTGTGATACGTTTTACTAAATCCTGAACTTCAGTTTGACGAGTTTGGTTTACGGCATCAGTTACTGTTGAAGCTTCCTGGTCGTATTTCTTAATTTTATTTTGATACTCTTCCGCCATGGTTTTGTATTCGGCATCATATGTAGCGCTTAATTTTTCTAATTGTTTTTGAGCATCCAACATCGCCGGCATTTTAGAAATTAATTCATTTACGTCTACATGTGCCGTTTTAGCCTGAGCATTGATGGTGTGGCTTGTTCCCAAAAGCAATACAGTAGCTATTAGTAATGATTTCAATCGTTTCATTGTTTTAAAAGTATTAATTAATTATTATTTTATTCTGTTTTTTGAGAGTTGCTTTTTTCTTCTTTTGCTTTTTTGGCAGCTTCTCGGTCTTCAATTATTTTTTTTCTTCTTTCTTCTGCTGCTTTTTTTCTGTCTTCCAATAGTTTGGCTCTTGCCGCAGCTTTGTCTTCTTTAGTGTTTTCTTCCGAGGTAGCTTCTCCGGTTTTTTTATCATCAGAAGTGGTTGTTTTTTCTTCGGACGTTTTATCACTATCAGGAACCGTGCCAGTTTTTTTGGCTGCTTTCTCGTCAAGCAAAGTCTTTCTTTTGGCTTCTTGATCGGCTTTCTTTTGTTCGGCTGCCGCTTTTCTGTCAGCAATCAATTTTTCACGCGCTGCTTTTTTTTCATCCAAAGCCTTTCTGCGGGCTGCTAATGTTGGATTTTCATCTTCAACATCCTCTTGGTATTCTTTTTTCTCTTGTTCTTTTAATTGTTTTTTGCTCAGTTGCTCTCTTTTTTCAGCTCTTGTAATGGCTCTTACTACTTGGTCGCTGATGTCGTGTCTTTTGGCTGCAAATAACATGGTTAAATCAGAAGATTTATCAAATATGAAATCGTATTTTCTAACTTCTGCAATATCCTGAACAGCTGTAAAAACCTGATCTTGAATGGGTTTAACTAATACGGCTTTTTGAGTAATCAAATCTCCGTCAGGTCCGAATTTTTTCTGTTGAAAATCTAATAGTTCGTCTTCCTGAAACTTGATCTCTTCTTCGCGTTCGTCTATAAGTTCTTTGGTAAGTAGGGCTCTTTCTGTTTTTAAAGCATCTTTTAATTTTGCAATTTCAACTTTTTTGGCTTCAATATCCTGCTTCCACTTCTGAGCTTTTTGTTCTAACTGATTTTTAGCTTCAGCATAATCGGGCACATTTTGCAGAATATATTCCATGTCAATGTAGCCTATTTTTATCCCTCTTGATTGGGCATTGGCTTTAAATCCTAAGGATAAAAGAAGAAGTGATATTGCAAAATATTTTTTCATACGATTATGATTTAGAAATATGGTACCAAATATAATTAAAATTGTTGACCAATTATAAAATGTGTTTCCCAACCATTCTTTTGTGTATAACCCGGTATCGCATCAAAGCCATGCGCAAAGTCAATTCCGAGTAATCCAAAGGCCGGCATAAAGATTCTGATGCCAAATCCGGCTGAACGTTGCAATACGAACGGGTTGTAATTTTTGAAGCTGTCGTATGAGGCACCGGCTTCTAAGAAAGTCAACG
Organism: Flavobacterium silvisoli; assembly: GCF_004329815.1. Taxonomy (GTDB): domain Bacteria; phylum Bacteroidota; class Bacteroidia; order Flavobacteriales; family Flavobacteriaceae; genus Flavobacterium; species Flavobacterium silvisoli. Next base: position 5,214 of record NZ_SJPE01000006.1, read on the forward strand.
CATAAATAGAAGCTGCTGCTTTTAAGGTTAACGGGTATCTTAATTCTAACGAGAATTTGTTGTAAATCGGATCTCCATCCTGACGTGATAAGGATTGGTTTGGATATCCTCTTAGCTGAATTACCTCGCGTCCGTCAAGTGAAAAGTTTGCTAAACCATCTCCTCCTAAAAAGAATCGTTCAAATGGTACAACTCCCTTATCAGGATCAGTAACGCTGGTTCCTCTTGAGGAGTTGTAAGCGCCTAAATATCCAAATTCGGCCAGTGATCTTAAAACTAATGCTTTCGAAGGGGGACCTGCAATTTTGGTATACCAGTCGGCCTTGAATTTTATTTTGTAGTACTCCAACCATTTGAATTTTTCCTGATCTACTTTTCCACGGTTGGTATCGGCTTGTAAATAATCGGCATCATCTACGTGTACTATCCCCGTAACCGGATTCCCGCTCTGGTCATTTATGGTGGTAGTTCTGATAAAATCACCGTTATTGATGGCTACATTATCAATTCCGAAAGTGGTTGTAGTACCGGTATATCTTTGTTTGTATTCCGGTAGGTTTTTTAAGTTGCCGTAATCAATTCCGTTAAACGCCGAATAAGGTAAAGTAAACTTGGCGGTTAAACTGAATTCTGATCCGTAAGTAGGGAAAATCGGATTGACTCCTTTGTTGTTTCTGCTAATGCCCAGTGTGTAAGCTAAGTTTCTTGAAGCACCATTACCAAAAGTAAACAATCCCGTATTGTAATTGTGGAGGTCGTAATATTGGAAAGAAACCGAACTGGAGAATACAAAATAGTCATCAGGTATGGTTAATCTCTTGGCTATACCAACCGAAAGAGAGGTGATGTTAAAGCTTTTGCTTCGGTCTACATTACTTGAGCTTCCGGAATATAAAAACTGTTTACTGTGCGATATGGACGATGAAAAGCTAATAGGCTTTTTACCACCAAGCCAAGGTTCAGAAAACGATAAACTGTATGTTTGGAAATACGAACTGGCTTGTAAACGCAAAGCTACTTTTTGACCATCCCCCATAGGTAGTGGTTTGTAAGCTTCTTTTTTAAACAGATTTCGGGCTGAGAAATTATTAAAAGACAATCCTAAGGTTCCGATAAATCCGCCGCCGCCGTAACCGCCTTGCAATTCAATTTGACTGGAACCTTTCTCTACAACGTGATATTCAATGTCAACAGTACCTGCTGCCGGATCTACGTTTTTGAATTTCGGATCGATAGCCTCGGGGTCAAAGAAACCTAACTGGCCAATTTCGCGAATGGTTCTTACCAAGTCTTCTTTGCTGTATTTTTGTCCCGGCTGTGTTCTCAACTCACGGTAGATAACACGGTCGTTGGTTTTATCATTTCCGACAACGGTAATGTTATTGAAATACGCAATAGGTCCTTCGGTAACTCTGATTTCAAAATCAATAGTGTCATTGGCTGTTTTTACCTCTACTGCATTGATGTTAGAAAATAAATATCCGTTATTTTGATAAAGATTGGTCAGGTCGTCTGCATCCGGTTTGGTTTTGTCGGCAATTCTTTTTTCCAACAATACTCCGTTATAAGTATCTCCTTTTTTAATCCCTAAAATTCGACTCAGCATCTGATCGGAATAAACCGAATTTCCAAGGAATTTAATGTTTCCGAAGTAGTATTTGTGTCCTTCTTCAACTTTTACATTGATCGCCAGTTTGGTTTTTTTGGCATTTAAAGCAACCGAATCATCAATAATACGGGCATCTCGATATCCTTTTTCTTTGTACTTTTCGATGATGCTGTTCAAATCTTCTTTGTACTTGTCTTTGATGAATTTTGATTTTTTGAAAATACGAATCGGATTGATTTGCTTGGTATTCTTCATTGCCTTTCTGAGTTTGGCATCTGAGAATTTTTCATTGCCCTCAAAACTGATTTTTGAAATCTTCAGTTTATCTCCTTTGTCAATATTCACCAACATGTTTACCTGATTACCTTCGGTAGTGTCAGCAACGGTGGTGATGTATACTTTGGTTTTGAAATACCCTTCTTTTTTGTATTTGTTTTCAATGTAGTTTCGGGTAGTAGTAATCAGGTTTTCATTGACAATTTTTCCCTTGGTCAGGCTGTTGTCTTTTATTAAACCTTCTGTTTTTGATTTTTTGACACCTTTGAATTTTACTTCTTTCAGCTTTGGTAATTCGGCTATGTCAAGGTCAAGCCATATACTGTCACCTTCGGTTTTATTTACGTAAAAATCAATATCACTGAATAAGCCAAGTTTCCCTAATTTCTTGATGGCGTTGCTGATTTCTTCTCCCGGAACGGTGATTTGCTGCCCTTTTTCCAAACCGGCAAAAGTGACAACCGTTTGTTGATTGTAGCTGATTTTGCCATTCACCTTAACATCGGCTAAAATGTATTTTCTACCTTGATCAAACGGAATTCTGTCTTGGGCTTGTAACTGAAAAATACTTCCAAATAATACAATGCTCAGAAGTATTTTTAAAGGGTTTAATTGCACTGAAGTTTTATTTAATTTGTTCACTTGTCTTTCCAAATCTTCGTTCTCTTTTTTGATAGCTGATGATGGCTTCATATAAATCGTCTTCTTTAAAATCAGGCCACAATACATCCGTAAAATAAAATTCTGCATAGGCTATCTGCCACAACAAAAAGTTGCTGATTCGGTGTTCGCCACTGGTTCGGATCACTAAATCTACATCGGGTAAATTGTGCGTGTAAAGATGCTGATTAATAATTGATTCATCAAGGGAGTCTATCGAAATTATATTATTTTTAACTTTATTGCTTATGATTTTAACAGCATTTAACAATTCTTCTCTCGAGCCATAGCTCAAAGCCAGAGTAAGGGTCATTCTGCTGTTGTTTTTGGTCTTTTCCATCACGGCCAAAAGCTCTGTTTTTGCTTTGGCAGGAAGCAAATCAATAGTACCGATACAGTTCAACCGTATGTTGTTTTTTTGAAGTGTTTCCAGTTCATTTTTTAACGACGAAATCAACAACTTCATCAGTGTGTCGACTTCTAATTTTGGGCGTTTCCAGTTTTCAGTAGAAAAAGCATATAGCGTAAGGTTCTCGATACCTAATTTGGCACAGGCTTCTACAGTTACTCTAACCGATTTGGTGCCGTTTTCATGACCAAAGGCTCTTAAGAGCCCTTTTTGTTTTGCCCACCTTCCGTTGCCATCCATAATAATGGCTAGGTGTTTGGGTAAGTTATCTTTATTTATAGTATCGAGTAATTTCATTTTTTAATCGGCACAATAGCACGGTTTGTCTCCAAAAGTATACGTTAAGGTAAACCCGGTAAAGACATACCAATCTTTGCTGTTTACATTGCCAAATTGCAAGGGTTTTAAATTTTCATTTTTGGGCAAACTTCCATCCAAATTATCAGTGAATGTATAGCGGGCGCCCACTTCGAGTCCTAGAATAAAGTTTTCCAAAATGTTGGTTTTAATCCCAACGGTCATCGGAATGGCAACTTTACTCGAGGTATAATCTTTTCTGGTGTCACCACCAATTACATACAATTCATCGTAAATAAAATAGGAAACACCCGAGTAAACGTAGGGGGTTAGCTTCCTTTTTAATACTTCATGCAGATTGAAATCAAAAAAATTAAATTCCAACCCGGCTGAAAATTCTTTGATGCTGTTTTTGAATTTATATCCTCTCAAATACCTGCCGGGAATTTCAGAGTCTAAATCATTTCCCGAAATATTGGTTTGTGTGTACGAAAACCTCCAGGAATGTCTAGGGCTTTTGTTCCATTTGTATAAAATTCCGAAGGCTAATTCGTTGGGAGAAATATAGTTGGTTTTACCCACATCTCCAATGTAATTACTGCCTCCCAGGAATACCCCGATTTCATGTATTTGGGCATTCGAAATAGTATGGAAAATCAAACAAAAAAATAAAACTAAAACCTTTTTCATCAAATAGAAAATAGCGTGCAAATATAATAATTCTCAGTACTTATATAACATGAAATCAGGATTTCTGCTAAATAAAATAACGTGCCGGTAATTATACCTCTTTGAACAGATTATATTCTAAAACGAATTTTTTGGAATTGTAGTATAATTTGAAATGTTTTTTTCTAATTTCTCTTGTCTTCTCCCCAAAGGAGTTTGTTGCGAAGGGTTTTTAGGAACGTTTCTTCGGGAATTTCTACCATGTTGATGTTAAATGGCGTTTTTTTAATTTTCAATTCCGAATGGTTGCTGATGTAGGTAATTCTCGAATCCAAAGAAATCAGGTGTTGTTCTTCTCTGCCCGAAACTTTTAGTTTTATTTCGGTGTTGTCAGGAATCACTAACGGACGGGCCGTGAGATTATGAGGCGCAATAGGCGTAATCAAAAGTACTTTTACTTCGGGAGTCAGGATCGGTCCGCCGCAACTCATTGAGTAGCCGGTTGAGCCTGTTGGGGTAGAAATGATTAATCCGTCAGCCCAATAAGAATTCAGATATTCATCATTCAGATAGGTTTCGATGGTAATCATCGAAGTGGTGTCTTTTCGGCTGATAGACACTTCGTTCATGGCAAAATTAATATCGATTTTTGATTCTGCCGAACTGCATTCGGTGGTCAATAGGGTTCTTTCCGAAATAGTGTATTTTTTTTCCAGTACTTTTTGCAGAAAAGACTCTATGTTGTCTTTTTGCACTTTGGCTAAAAATCCTAATCTTCCGGCATTTACGCCCAAAATAGGAATACCCGAATCGCGGACAAATGTTGTGGCTCTCAAGATGGTTCCATCACCTCCAATGCTGATGAGAATATCAAAACTTTTGTCTAAATCGGTATGAGCAGCGAAGGTCTTGTATTCGCGTTCAACAATTTTTTCTTCATACAGTATCTTCAGAAATTTTTCTTCAATGACCAATTCGACATTATTTCTGTTGAAGAAAACAAAAATATCTCTGATAATCGGGCGGGTGTCGTTTTGGTAATATTGACCGAAGATGGCAATTTTCATGATGGTTGTATTTTTTTGCAGCGTGCCCAACAAGGGATTCGCCTCGGGTCAGATTTCAGAATCCCAATTTTTGAGTTCTGTCAACCGACGTCTTCATTTACATATTAAGGTATTTGTCTAAATATTCCGAACGCTCTTTTAGGCTGTTTAAATAATTGTCTTCATGGTGTTCTGAAACAATTTCGTAGTTGTAACGGCGAAATGTTTGAATGATTTCGTTCATTGCACCCAAAGTGATTTTTATGGTGACTTGTACTTTTTCGGTGTTGGCTTCGGATACAAAAACCCCCAATAATTTCCCGTTGTTGCTCTCTACAATTTGTGTAATTTGGCTCATTGAATAATCGGCGGCCGGTTTTTCTACCACAATGATACCTCCGGTTTCTTTCAAAAAAGGAGTCTCGTTCAGGAACTTGATGACATCTGTGATTTCATAATAACCGATGTATTTGTTGGCTTCATCTAAAATAGGAACCAAATTAGCATTGTTGCGGGCAAAAACTTCTAAAACATCCAACCAAATCATGGTGTCCCTCACAAAAAAACCTTCCAAGGCATAGCGATAATCGGTTATGTTTTTCTGAAATTCGAATGTTTCTGCGTCAACTGCCGACACACAGCCTACAAATACCTCTTGGTCTAATACCGGGAAGTGGGAAAAAGTACTTTCGGCAAAAAAATCCTGAATGGCTGCTACTGATTCAGTAGTCGAAAAAGGCTTAAAATCATTGTTGATGTAATCGGAAAGTAATCTCATGTATTCTTTTCTTTTAGCGACTGCAAAATAATCAAAATTTAGGACATGCCCACTTAGTTTAACTTTGTATTTTTGTAATCAAATTTTTAAAAGAAGATTTTATCAAAAATGATATGACAAAATTAAGCGTAAACATCAATAAAATAGCCACATTGCGAAATGCCCGAGGCGGAAATGTGCCCGATTTGCTGCAGGTAGCCCGCGACATTCAGAAATTTGGCGCACATGGCATCACCATTCACCCCAGACCCGATGAAAGGCACATTCGTTATCAGGATGCACGTGATTTAAAATCGGTTGTCTATACCGAATTCAACATCGAGGGCAATCCGCAACACAACTTTATCGATTTGGTTCTGGAATGCAAACCCACTCAGGTCACCTTAGTGCCCGATGCGATTGGCGCTATTACTTCTTCCGCCGGTTGGGACACAGTTAAATTTCAGGATTATTTAGTTGAAGTAATTGCCGAATTCAAAAGAAACGGAATCCGAACGTCTATTTTTGTTGATCCGGTTTTGGAAATGATTGAAGGTGCCAAAAAAACGGGAACCGACCGAATTGAATTGTATACCGAAGCATTCGCTCATCAATACAGTTTGGGCAATAAAGCCGGTATCGAGCCTTATGTAAAAGCTGCCGTTTTAGCCAATGAATTAGAATTAGGAATTAATGCCGGACACGATTTGAGTTTGGATAATATCAGATTTTTTAAAGAAAACATCCCCGGTTTGTTGGAAGTTTCTATTGGTCATGCCTTGATTTCTGAAGCCTTGTATCTCGGCTTGGACAATGTCGTTAATATGTATTTGCAAAAACTAAAATGATATGGGATTTGTGATTAGCGAATGATGATTTAAGAATTTTAAATCCATTCTGCAATCAAAAATCTGCAATCAAAAATCAAAAAAAACTCTATGTTGTATTCCAGAATAGAAGGCGAAGGTAAACCGCTTGTTATAATCCACGGATTTTTGGGGATGAGTGACAATTGGAAATCCTTCGGATCACTTTACGCTGCCGAAGGTTTTCAGGTGCACCTGCTCGATTTGCGCAACCATGGCAGAAGTTTTCATTCCGAGGATTTCAATTACGCGGTGATGGCTGATGACCTGTTAGAGTATTGTCAATCCCACAATTTAAGAGATATTGCGCTTATAGGCCATTCGATGGGAGGTAAGGTTGCGATGCTTTTTGCTACCACTCACCCCGAGTTGGTTGAAAAATTAATCGTTGCCGATATTGGTCCGAAATATTATGCGCCTCACCATCAGGATATATTGGCCGGATTGAATGCCGTTGATTTTGCTGCCAAACCGAGCCGAAATGAAGTAGAAGAAACCTTGTATCCTTTCATTCCGGATTTTGGTACCCGTCAATTTTTGATGAAGAATCTCTATTGGGTAGAGCCGGGTCAGCTGGCTTTCCGATTTAACCTTCCGGTATTTAATGCCAAAATAGAAACCATCGGAGAAAAATTGCCCGAGGAAAATCGTTTTGACAAACCCACCATGTTCATCCGTGGTGGCAATTCGAAATACATTTTAGATGCAGATTTGCCCGAGATACAAAAACAGTTTCCTAATTTTACCCTAGCAACCATTCCCAATGTAGGTCATTGGCTGCATGCCGAAAACCCTAAAGCCTTTTTTGAAGAAACCATTTCCTTTTTAAAATAAAACAATTATGAAAATACTTATCCGAATACTAATCACAGCGCTCTTGGTTATGGCTATCGCTTACCTTATGAAAGGAGTGGTGGTTGACGAATTTACCACAGCCCTTACCGTGGCTATAGCTTTGGCTTTGCTGAACTTCTTTGTGAAACCTGTTTTAGTCCTGTTTACATTGCCGGTTACGTTTTTTACTTTAGGCTTATTTTTGCTGGTAATCAATGCGGTTATTATTGAACTTTGTGATTATTTCATAGACGGTTTCCGCATCAATTCATTTTGGACAGCCATGCTCTTTAGCATCATTTTATCGCTTTCGCAATCATTAGTTTACCAAATCACAGGAGAGTCGAAATAATACTTTCAAAATCAATAAAATAAAAACTTGGTTGGGTTGTATAAATGTTATAATTTTGCAACCCAATTTTAGTATGTAAAAAACACAAGAAATGAACATCACAAGAAATAATGTAGACGCATTAAATGCAGTGGTTACTGTAGAAGTATCAAAATCGGATTACGCAGAAAAAGTAGAGAAAGTTTTAGCAGATTACAGAAAAAATGCTACTATCCCGGGATTTAGAAAAGGAGCAGTGCCGATGAGTTTAATCCAAAAACAATACGGTAAAGCAGTATTGTTGGACGAAGTAAACAAATTGTTACAAGACAACTTGAATAACTATTTAGTAGAAGAAAAATTAGACATCCTTGGAAATCCGCTACCTAAAGTAACCGAAGATTTCAATTGGGATGTAGAAGATTATAAATTTGAATTCGAATTAGGGTTAGCACCTGAATTCACGGTCGATTTGACGGCCAAAAACAATTTGGTAAAATACGCCATCGTTGCCGATGATAAAATGTTAGACGAGCAAGTGGCCCGCATCCAAAAACAATACGGAAAACTAATCGCCAAAGATACGGTTGAAGAAGGAAATGATGTTTCAGGAGTTTTTGCTAACGAAGAAAAAGGAATCAACAACAGAACCACGTTGTCGTTAGACGTTTTCAAAGATAAAAAAACAGCCAAAGCCTTTATGGGTAAAAAAGTAGGCGATGTAATTACTCTAAAAACCAAAGGATTGTTTGACGACGACCACAAACTGATGGATTTCTTAGCCGTTGGTCACGATGATGTTCACGGATTGGATATCGAAGTAACTTTTACTATTGATGAAGTAGTAGGACACGAATTGGCTACTTTGGATCAGGAATTATTCGACAAATTGTTCGGACCAAAAGTGGTTACTTCCGTAGCGGAACTAAAAGCTAAAATCAAAGAGGACGCCGAAAAGCAATTCGCACAACAAGCCGACCAAAAATTCTTTAACGATGTGACCGAGTTCTTAATCGCCAACACTAAGTTCGATTTACCGGCTGAGTTCTTGAAAAAATGGATACAGTCTGCCGGCGAAAATCCAATGACTGCCGAAGAAGCTGAAGCAGAGTACGCCAAGTCAGAAAACGGTTTGCGTTTCCAATTGATAGAAGGTAAAATCATCACCGAAAACAATTTACAAATCACCTTCGAAGATTTAAAAGCTTACACCACCGAGCTTATCAAAAAACAAATGGCACAGTTTGGGCAAATGAACCCAACCGATGAGGATGTTCAGGGAATCGTGGCACGCGTCATGTCAAACCAAGACGAAGTGCGTCGCTTGTCAGAACAACTGATGAACGAAAAAATGCTGAATTTGTTCAAAGACAAAGTAAAAGCCAAAGCAAAAGAAGTAAGCTACGATGAGTTCATCAAAGCAATGTATGGTGAATTAAAACACTAATCATATATTTTACTATATTTGAGCGTCAAAGTAATTTGGCGCTTTTTTATTTAGAAGCTTTTCCGGCTATCCGCGCTACACGGTAGCTAGCTCCTATCCGGGCTAGGGCAGCCACGCACGACAGGATGTCATCTTTAAAAAAAGGCACAACCTTTGACTAAGAAAAAACAACTTATAATTCACCATTTATAATTCATTTATATGGACTACGGAAAAGACCCAAGAGCTACGCTCGAACTGGCGAAGCAATTTAAAAAGTTTGCCACCAAAAAACACGGCGTAAACAGTATGTACTACGATAAAATAGTAAGCAGTATGACCCCTTACATTATCGAAGAACGCCAATTAAACATCTCACAACTCGACGTGTTTTCGCGTTTAATGATGGACAGAATCATCTTCATGGGAACCGGAGTTGACGATTACATGGCCAATATCATACAAGCCCAATTATTGTTTTTAGAAAGCGTTGACGCTTCTAAAGATATCCAAATCTACATCAACTCTCCGGGAGGCAGTGTGTACGCCGGTTTGGGAATTTATGACACCATGCAGTACATCCGTCCCGACGTAGCCACCATCTGTACCGGAATGGCAGCTTCAATGGGAGCAGTGTTGTTGTGTGCCGGTGCACCCGGTAAACGTTCGGCTCTGCCACATTCAAGAGTAATGATTCACCAGCCTTCAGGAGGTGCACAAGGGGTGGCCACCGATATGGAAATCAACTTGAAAGAAATGTTGAAACTAAAAGACGAATTGTATCAAATCATTTCCCATCACTCAGGGCAACCTAAAGAAAAAGTATATCAGGATTCTGAACGCGATTACTGGATGATTGCCGACGAAGCCAAAGAGTACGGAATGATTGACGAAGTGTTAAGAAGATAAATTTAGATAGCAGAATTTGGAACGCAGAAATCAGTCTGCCTTCTCAAATCTGCCTTCTGCTAACTGATAAAAATGGCAAAACAAGTTTTAGAATGTTCCTTTTGTGGAAGAAAAAAACCGGAAACCAATCTGTTGATTGCCGGAATTAATGCACATGTCTGTGACCGTTGTATTGAACAGGCACATGGCATTGTAATGGAAGAGTTAAAAGGAAATGCGGTAAAACAATCGGTTGATTTAGTGCTGAAAAAGCCTAAAGAAATCAGAGCCTTCCTTGATCAATACGTTATCGGACAGGATCAAACCAAGAAAGTAATGTCGGTAGCGGTATACAATCACTACAAACGATTAATGCAGCTGCAACACGAAGAAGATGTGGAAATTGAAAAGTCCAACATCATAATGGTAGGACAAACCGGAACCGGAAAAACATTAGTAGCCAAAACCATTGCTAAAATGTTAGACGTTCCCTTAGCCATCGTTGATGCTACGGTACTAACTGAAGCGGGTTATGTGGGTGAAGATGTGGAAAGCATTTTAACCCGTTTGCTGCAAGCTGCTGATTATGACGTAGCCAAAGCGGAAAGAGGTATAGTGTTTATTGATGAAATTGATAAAATTGCCCGCAAAAGCGATAATCCGTCTATCACCAGAGATGTTTCAGGGGAAGGTGTGCAGCAGGCTTTATTAAAATTGTTGGAAGGAACTATGGTAAACGTACCGCCAAAAGGAGGCAGAAAACACCCCGACCAAAAATTTGTAGAAGTCAACACCAAAGACATTTTGTTTATAGCCGGTGGTGCTTTTGACGGAATTGAACGAATCATTTCAAAACGTTTGAATCGTCAGGCTATAGGATATTCCACTTCTAAAAATGCGGAAGGTATTGACAAAAATAATTTGTTGCAGTATGTGATTCCGAAAGACATTAAAGATTTTGGATTGATTCCCGAAATCATTGGCCGTTTACCGGTATTGACCCACATGGATCCGTTGGATAAAGAAACTCTCAGAGCCATTTTAACCGAGCCTAAAAATGCTTTAATCAAGCAATATGAAAAATTGTTCGGTATGGATGGGGTTAAGTTTTCAATTACCAACGAAGCTTTAGATTATATAGTAGATAAAGCATTAGAATACAAATTGGGTGCCCGTGGATTGCGTTCTTTGTGCGAAGCCATATTGACCGATGCCATGTATGATTTGCCAAGTTCTGACGAAAAAGAATTGCGCATCGATTTAGATTATACTCATGATGCTTTGACCAAAAATTTATTAAAACGATTGGAGTTAGCTTCATAAAAATAATAAAACAAAAATAAAGGGGTTCGTAGTATTTACAAGCCCCTTTTTTATTTTGAAAAATCAAATGAAGTTAAGTTTTCAACGCTTTTGGCTACAAATTAATGCTGCCTCATTTTTTTATAATTTACAATAACAACTCCACTGATAATAAGAGCTGCGGCCAAAATTATTCTTGCAGTAATGGTTTCGTCCAAAACAAGCCAGCCCAAGAACAAAGCCACAATCACATTGATATAAGAAAGCACAGAAACTTTAGTCGACGGCAGTTGTGATATCAGATAACTGTAGGCCACAAATCCCACCACCGAACCAAACAACGCCAAATAAATCATAGCAAGTATGCTCCGCGTGCTCCAGCTTGTCACCGAAACATCGGGAGTTAAAGCAAACTGAGTTATCGTCAAAATGATACCGGCAATAATCATCTGTACGCTGACACTCATCAACATAGATAACGAATTGACACTGCCTTTTTTCGTGATAATGGTTCCTATAGCCCACATCAAAACGGCTACCAGTATGGCAAACACTCCCATGCGATAGTCCGGATTTAATAAATCTGTCAAACTGCTCTGGTAAATCAGGAAAATACCCAACATTCCCAACGCAATTCCAATTACAGTTTTGAGAGATATTTTTTCATATCCCAGCAACAGATTCAACAGCAAAATAAAGAATGGAGATAAAGTTGAAATCAATGAAGCCAAACCGCTGCTGATGAATTTTTCGGCATAAGTGGTTAGTCCGTTTGCCAAAACAATCATCATCACCGATAAAACAAAAGCCCTCATGAACTGCCCTGGATTGATAGGTTCCAGTCTCTTCTGATAAATTAAATAACCCAATATGATAAAGCCCGAAATTAAATTTCGGATGCCGGCCAAGATAAAAGGCGGAATAGTTTCAACGCCAATGCGGATGCCCAAAAATGTGGTGCCCCAAAAGAACGCAACACAAAAAAGGGAGAGGTATATTTTTGATTTCAAAAAAGAAGCAGATTAAGTAAAGTGTAGATGAATGATAGGTTTTGGGGGTTCTACTAAACAGCGTCTTCCGGGGCCGCATTTCATTCGGTGTGGTCCGCAAGAGGATAAGAGTCCGAGGAATAGTAGTATGATGAGGAGTTTTTTCATATTATCGGTTTACACCAATTTGCATGTTTTTCAATTGTTCCAAATAATCCCTTTGGTTGGAAAGGCGTGGTATTTTATGCTGACCGCCTAATTTGTTGTTTTCTTTGAGCCAATCGTAAAATAAATTCTCTCTCGCTACATTCACTTTTAAAGGGTTTAATGTCATGTTGTTGTAACGTTTGGCCTCGTAATCCGAATTGAGTGCCTGTAAATTTTCATCCAAAGTCTTTTGGAATAAAGTTACATCTTCCGGATGCTTTTTGAATTCAATCATCCATTCATGAGCTCCTTTTTCGCGGTTTTTCATAAAAATAGGAGCCACGGTATAGTCGGTGACTTCACAGTTTAATACCGAACAAGTTTTGGCCAAAGCCATATCTGTATTTTCCACCATCAATTCTTCGCCAAAAACATTAATGTGATGTTTGGTTCTGCCCGAAACCCGGATGCGGTAAGGGTTTAAAGAAGTAAATCGAACGGTATCGCCAATCAAATAACGCCATAGTCCCGAATTGGTCGTAATCACTACGGCATAATTTTTAAACAATTCCACATCGGCCAGTCGAACAATTTTTTGGTTGGGTGTACCAAAAGTATCCATCGGAATGAACTCGTAGAAAATTCCGTAGTCCAACATCAACAACAGATCATTGGAATAGTTTAAATCCTGTATAGCAAAAAAACCTTCCGAAGCATTGTAAATTTCGTAATATTTGAAATTATTTTGAGGCAAAATCTTTTGGTACTGTTCCCTGTAGGGTTCAAAACTCACACCGCCGTGGAAATAAACTTCTAAGTTGGGCCACAACTCGAACAGGTTTTCTTTTCCGGTTTCGGTCATGATGCGGTTCAGTAAAACAAGCATCCACGAAGGGACACCGGCAAAACTGGTTACGTTTTCGGTTTTGGTTTCGTTAATGATGGCGGTTAGCTTGGCTTCCCACTCGCTCATCAAGGATATTTTACTGCTGGGCGTACTGCTGAATTCGGCCCAAATAGGCATGTTTTCAATCAGTATGGCAGATAAATCACCGAAATAGGTATTGTTGTTTTCATAAATTTGAGAACTGCCTCCCAAGCGTAAACTTTTGCCCAAAAACATTTCGGAGTTTTCGTTGTTGTTGAGGTACATGCACAACAAATCTTTACTGCCCTTGTAATGACAATCTTCAAGGGCTTCGTTGCTTACCGGGATGAATTTACTTTTGGCATTGGTCGTGCCGCTGGATTTAGCAAACCATTTGATGGGGGTATTCCAAAAAACGTTTTGTGCCCCTTTTCGGGTCAGTTCAATCATGGGTTCCAAATCTTCATAGGAAGAAACCGGTATTCTTTCCGAAAATGTCTGATATGATTTGATGCTTTCAAAGTCGTATTTCTGTCCAATGACGGTTCCTTCGGCTGAACGAATCAAATTCATCATCAGTTCTTCCTGCACTTCATGAGGGTATTTTAAAAACAACTCAATTTGGTGTATACGTTGTTTCAAAACCCAGGAAGCGATAGAATTGATGATTGGAAACGGCATTTTGATTGTGGATTTAGGAAATACGATTTAGGATTTATAACTTTACGCTAAAATAAGAATTATTCCTAATTCCTGAATCTTAATTCCCAAATAATGATGACTTACCAAGGGGTGTTAACCAAAATGCAAACCGAATTTTCCAATCCGATTCAGTATTATTTGGTATTTGAAAATAGTTTTTTGAGTTTAAACCAGCTGTTGGACAAATCTTTAGAAATCAGTTTTCAGGGTTATCAATGCCTGAACTGCGGTAAAAAGAAAAAAATTTTCCGTCAGGGATTTTGTTATGATTGTTTAATGAGCAGTGCAGCGGCCGGCGATTGGATCATGAAACCCGAACTAAGCACCGCACACCTCGATATAGAAGACCGAGATTTGGAGTACGAAAAAAAAGTACAGTTGCAACCTCATATAGTATATCTTGCTCTTTCAAGTGAAGTAAAAGTTGGTGTAACCCGGAAAACTCAGGTGCCAACCCGTTGGATAGATCAAGGTGCCGTACAGGCTGTTCCAATCGTTGAGGTTCCTAATCGTTATTTGGCAGGAATTACCGAAGTGGCTTTAAAGAGCCATTATGCTGATAAAACCAATTGGCAAAAAATGCTTAAAAATGAAGTGCCTCAGGTTGATTTGCTCAAAGAAAAAGCAAGTCTCAAGTATTTAATACCAAAAGAAGTTCAGGAGTTTTATCATCCCGAAAAAGAGGATTTGTATAATCTCCATTATCCGGTGTTGCAGTTTCCTCGAAAAGTGAATAGTTTGAATCTGGATAAATCACCTAATTTTTCGGGCAGGCTTACGGGCGTTAAAGGTCAATATCTGATGTTTGAAGACGGGACGGTTTTCAATGTCCGTACTTTTGAAGGCTATGTCGTAAAAATAAACATCTAAATAAAAACCCTTTCTCATCAGAAAGGGTTTCTTTTTTATTTTGTTGTATTGGTCGTAGAGGTTGGTTTCGGTTTATTGAATAAACCTTTCAATAAGTCTTTGGCCTGTGTTTTTACATCCGGTTTTGTTTCGGTTTTTGTCGTGTCTTTTGGCTTGGTGTTATTGTTAATAATATTTCCCAATGCCGAAGTACCTTGCTGAATCAGCTTCTCTTTTTGTTGTTTAACCAGAGAGGTTACCAAATTGGAAGTGGCTTGTTTGAGATCGGTAGTGATTTTAGGGTTGGTGAAATTACCGGTGAGCATCGCATTTATAGGAACATTTTCTACTTTTTTGGCATCTGCCGGAGATAGTTTGGCAAGCAGAGCATTGGCTTCGGTTCCTAAATATTTAGCCGGAACATCCAATTTCATCGAATAATTCATGGTTTGGTCAAATCCGTGGGTACCTCCTAAGTTTACTTTGATGTCCTGGTATTTTAAATCTAACGGTTTCAAGTTCACTTTTCCGTCTTTAAACGTTAAGGCTGCTTTTAAGTCGTTGAGGTTTAGTTTTTTCAAATCAATAAAATTCAGCTTGTCATCCAAAGCAGACAAGAGTGTAGAATTACTCGAATTTACGGTGGTAGAAAGCAACTGACCTAATAAATCACCCGACAAACTGTTTAAATCAGGAGTCATTTCTTTGTCTTTCAAATTCCCCGAAACTTTAATTTTTGAATTTAGTTTCCCGTTGATCACTCCGGCAATAGGGGCAATTTTTTTCATCATGTCCAATTGGGTAAATGTTTGTGCTATGTCAACGCTGTTCAATCCTAAATCCATGTTGAACTTTGAGATTTTTTCTTTAGTCGAAACATCCCCATTAAAGGCAATAGAACCGCCGAAGATGTTAGTTTTTCCGTTTTCTATGGTTACTTTTTGGTCTTTAATGATGATTTTGCCCGCTACGTCTTTTAGCGTTAAATTGTCATACAAAACAGTATTAGCTTTGGCTGTCAGAGTACAATTCAGAAACGCCGGAATCTTCATTGGTTCGCTGGCTTTGGTTTCCTTTTTGGCTGTTGTTTCAGTAGTCAAGAAATCGTTTACGGCCAATTGGTTCGAATTAAGAGTGAAGTTTCCTTTCAGTTCCTGATTTTTAAATACGAAGCCATAGAAATTTTCCAAAAATCCGGTCACCGCCAAATCGCTTTTTCCGGTGGTAGCATTGAACTGTTTCAGATTGACCTTGCTTGGGTCAAATGCAACCAAGGCTTTGCTGATTTTCATGGTTTTTCCGTTTTCATCGGTGTAGTTAAAACCGGTGAGGTCAATCGTTCCGGCATTTTTAATTCGGGCATAGTCGCTTTTTTCTACCGATTGCATGTCGAATTCAGTGGTAACATCGGCCTTCAGAATTCCGGTTAAAGGTTTGTCAAGCTTCACCGGATAGGCCTTGGTCACGTTAGCTAAATTTACAGTTCCTTTTAAAACGGCGTTAACCAAAGCGTTTTCTGCGACATTCTTGATGTTGGCTTTGGCATTAAATACATCCTGATCGATTTGAAACGATAGTTGGTCTAAGTTGACATATGTATCATTCATTACACCGGTTTCGTTGATGATTTTAGTATCAATAACAATTTTTTGAACCGATTTGGGTAAGTTTGGATATTGAAATGAAGCGTTGTTGGAAGCAATTTCGATATTGAATTTGGGTACCGAAGTATCTGAAAACAATCCTTTGGCAAAACCACCTACGGTGAAATCACCGCTGGTTTTTACGTCTTTCAGGTTGCTCGAATATTTGGCAGGAATCAAGCCTAAGAAGTTTTTGAAAGAAGAGGTAGGCGTTTTAAAGGTCAAATCGTACTGTTGTCCGGCATCGACCATTTGGATGAAACCATCAAACTCCAGCGGCAATTCGTTGATTTTCGCTTTATTCTGTTTGAAGGTATACTTGCTTTTATCCAAATCAATTCCCAAAACCGCATCCAATGAAATAGCTACCTGATTCATGTAGTTTACTTTGTCCATGTCGAGTGAAACTTTGGCGGTTGATTTTGTGGCCAAATCCAATTTTGATGAAGCAAAATCGCCGGTTCCTTCATGGTTTATACTATCGATGACCATTTTGATTTTAGATTTTTCATCGTAGTATTTGAATTTAAAATTCGCTACCGAGTATTCTTTTATTTTTAGCGAAAGCGGTTTGTTTTTGCTGCTGTCTTCAGGTCCATTGTCTTTCAAAGCGATGTCAAAATTACCCACACCATCTTTGTTGAAGATGATGTTAATCAAACCGTTTTTTGACGAAATACCATCAATATTCATAGGTTCGTTGTCACCTTTAAACAATTCTTTGACTGACATTTTAAGGTTTAATTCGTCAAAAGCCACTAAAGTATCTCCTTCAAACGGTGCTTTATTGATTATCGAGAGCTTTTCAACCGTTACACTGGCATGAGGAAAGTTTTTGAATAAACTCAAATCAGCGTCTGTAAAAGCTACTTTAGCATCTACTTTTTCATTGATGGCGGTAAGAATCTTGGCTTTGATTTGATCCTTGAAGAAATAAGGAATGGCAAAGGCCGAAATCACCAATAATAATAAAACGATTCCAACTATTTTTAAGATTTTCTTTAACATGGTGTGATGGATTTAGTTACGCTTCAACATAACAAAAGTAATGTCTTTTGCCTACAAAATGTTAACTATTTAAAGAACTTTTATGATTTTGTTAAACAGTGACTGTTGAGAAATTGTTATTAACAGTCCGTCGGTTTTTGTCTTTATTCTGAAATAGTTTTAGTTAATTTGTGCTTCCATGAATAAGCAGCATCAAGTCATTTTATCATTAGGCACAAACCAAGGCAATCGTCTCGAAAACATTGAGCGATGCATTGATAGTTTGCATCGGGAAATAGGAACTGTTATTCGGGTTTCCAAGCTATATGAAACACCGTCTTGGGGTTTTGAAAGCGCTCCTTTTTACAACTGTGCTGTGATTATGAATACACACAAATCTGCCCATCAGATTTTAGAAGAAGTATTGCTCCTCGAGGAAGCTTTGGGAAGAGTTCGTGAAAATTCAGCAGGATACCAGCCCAGGATTATAGATATAGACGTGATTGCTTTTGATGAAGAAATTATAGCTTCCGAGAAATTGCAGGTTCCTCATCCTGAAATGCAAAACCGACTGTTTGTGTTACTGCCGATGCGCGATTTGAATTTGGACTGGCGCCATCCTATTCTGCAAAAATATTTACACGAACTACTCGTGCTTTCCGAAGACAAAAGCAATTGTAAAGTAGTCCAGAATCTTGAAGCACCCATTTCCAGAATCAAACTGGACCATTTTAATTATATAGCCATCGAAGGAAATATTGGGGCAGGAAAAACAACTTTAGCCAATAAATTAGCCGAAGATTTTAACGCCAAAACGGTTTTGGAACGTTTTGCAGACAATCCGTTTTTGCCGAAGTTTTATGAAGATCAGAGTCGGTACGCCTTTCCGTTAGAAATGTCTTTTTTGGCAGACAGGTACCAACAGATTTCGGATGATTTAGCTCAGTTTGATTTGTTTAAGGATTTTATTGTTGCCGATTATCATATTTTTAAATCACTGATTTTTGCCAAAGTAACTTTGGCAGAAGACGAATACCGCCTGTATAAAACGATGTTTGATATCATTTACAAAGAAATGCCAAAACCTGATTTGTATATTTATTTGTATCAAAATACCGAGCGTCTTTTGAGCAACATCAAGACAAGAGGAAGAAGTTACGAACAGGAAATTCCGGCAGAATATTTAGAGAAAATCAACAACGGGTATTTAGATTACATCAAATCGCAACAAAATTTGAATGTATTAATTATTGATGTCACCAATAGAGATTTTTTGAATAATCAGGACGATTATGTTTTTGTTTTAGAAGAAATCAAAGCTAAAATCTCAAATTAGTATTTCATTTTTTGAAACAAATCCCAAACTACAATACCTGCGCTTACTGAAATGTTTAACGAATGCTTTGTTCCCAATTGTGGGATTTCGACAGCGCCATCGCACAAGGCCACAGCTTTCTGAGAAACACCATATACCTCATTTCCGAAGACCAAAGCGTATTTCTTATCGCTGACAACTTTAAAATCCTGAAGAAAGACTGCGTTTTCAACTTGTTCAACGGCAAAAACAGCAACCTGCTCTTTTTTTAATTTTTCAATCACGCTCAGTACATCCTGTTGGTACTCCCAGGCCACAGTTTCGGTGGCGCCTAGTGCGGTTTTGTGAATTTCTTTATTGGGTGGTACAGCTGTGATGCCGCAGAGGTAAATTTTTTCGATTAAAAAAGCATCAGCTGTTCTGAAAACCGAACCGATGTTGTGTAAACTCCGAATATCATCCAACACGATGATTAACGGCGTTTTTGGGGCTTCCTTGAAATCGGCTACTGATTTTCTTTCGAGTTCTTTATTTTCCAGCTTGCGCATAACAGGTTTTATTTTGTTCAATTCCATTGATGAGATTCGGGAGCAAATATATTCAAAAAAAAAGTCCCGAATAATCGGGACCTTTTAGAATTTATAACTAAGTCTAATTAGCTTTTAGTTGGAGCATTTCCGTCAGCAGGAGCATCCGGTAAAACATTTCCTTTAATGGTAAGAACTTTAGTTTCTTGACCGGCTGCGTTAGATTTTACAGTAACGGTTTTAGTAAATTGACCAACTCTGTCTGTTGCATATTTAACACCAATCACTCCTTTTTCTCCTGGTAAAATTGGTTTTTCCGGTTTTGAAGGAACAGTACAACCACATGAACCTTGAGTGCTTTCAATTACTAAAGGTTTGTTTCCATTGTTGGTGAAAACAAATTCTCTTTTTCCGTCAGCGTTGTGAGGAATGGTTCCGTAATCGATAGTTTCATTTTCAAAAACCATTCCGGCTCCTTCTACTTTTGGAGTTTCTACTTTTGCAGCTTCTTTTTTAACTGCTTTTTTAGCTTGAGCGTTTGAAGCTGTAACACCGAAAACAGTAATGGCAGCTAGTAAAATTATTTTTTTCATTTTTAAAAGTTTTTAAGTTTCTGAGACAAATCTATCTAAAAATTAAAAACGTGCTATTTTTTTTATCTTAATATTAAATTAATTTTTTTTCAGTAACCTATTCAACTTAAAATATTTTAAATTCGCTTTCTCATAAATAAAATACGAAATCCATTGTCAGTCAAAGAAAACAAAGCCAAGGAAACCCCTTTAATGAAACAATACAACGAGATAAAAAGAAAATATCCCGATGCGTGTTTGTTGTTCAGGGTAGGGGATTTTTATGAAACTTTTGGAGAAGATGCCATCAGAGCTTCAAAGATTTTGGGAATTGTTTTGACTAAGCGGGGTGCAGGTACAGAAACCGAAACTGCTTTGGCCGGTTTTCCGCATCATTCTTTGAATACGTATCTGCCTAAGTTGGTAAAGGCCGGATTGCGCGTAGCCATCTGTGACCAGTTGGAAGATCCCAAAATGACCAAGACCATTGTTAAACGTGGAGTGACCGAATTAGTGACGCCCGGTGTATCTATGAACGATGAGGTTTTGCAGGCTAAATCCAATAACTTTTTGGCTTCGATTTATTTTGGTAAAAAAAATCTGGGTGTGGCTTTTTTGGATGTTTCAACCGGAGAATTTTTAACGGCACAAGGAAACGAAGAATACATTGATAAGCTGTTGCAAAACTTCAGTCCCAGCGAGATTTTGATTCAAAAAAATAACAAAGTCCAATTTAAAGAAGCTTTTGGCGAAGACTTTAATGTGTTTTATTTGGAAGATTGGGTGTATAAAGAGGATTATGCGCAGGAAACCCTTATGAATCATTTTCAAACCAATTCGTTAAAAGGTTTTGGTGTTGAAGAGTTGACAGATGGTGTGATTGCCTCGGGAGCCATTCTTTATTATTTATCAGAAACACAGCATAACAAATTACAGCACATCACCAACATCAATCGTATAGCCGAAGATGCCTATGTTTGGATGGATCGTTTTACCATTCGCAACCTCGAGTTGTATCACAGTACTTCACAAAATGCAGTAACCCTTCTGGATGTTATCGATCGAACGCTGTCGCCTATGGGCTCAAGATTGTTGAAACGTTGGCTGGCTTTGCCTTTGAAAGATATAAATAAAATAAGAGGCCGTCATGAAGTGGTTGCATATTTGAAAGACAACCAGGAAATTCTTCAAAAGATACAATATCAAATCAAACAAATATCTGATTTGGAACGTTTGATATCCAAAGTGGCTACCGGGAAAATTTCGCCTCGTGAAGTCATTTATTTAAAAGAATCACTGGATGCCATAATTCCGATTAAGAGTATTGCTTTGGAAAGTAAACAAGAAGCAGTCCGAGTTATCGGAGATAATTTGCATGCTTGTGATTTGCTTCGTGAGAAAATACAAACTACTCTCAATCAAGATGCTCCGGTAGCCATTGCTAAAGGAAACGCAATTGCAATGGGGGTTCATGCAGAATTAGATGAACTGCGCAGCATTGCTTTTTCAGGAAAAGAATATTTAGAAGGTATTGAAGCCCGCGAATCGGAGCGTACCGGAATTACTTCTCTCAAAATCTCCTTTAATAACGTATTCGGATATTATATTGAAGTTCGAAATACGCACAAAGATAAAGTGCCTTCCGAATGGATTCGCAAGCAAACCTTGGTCAATGCGGAGCGTTACATTACTGAGGAACTGAAAGAATACGAGACCAAAATCCTCGGAGCCGAAGAAAAAATACACCAAATCGAAAGTCATTTGTTTGAACAACTGGTGGTTTGGATTGGGACCTACATCAAACAAGTGCAGTTGAATGCAAATTTGGTGGCTCAGCTTGATTGTCTTACGTCTTTTGCACAATTGGCCATAGAGAACAATTACGTTTGTCCTATTCTGGATGACACATTTGAACTGGAAATTACCAATGGTCGTCATCCTGTGATTGAAAAACAGTTGCCGGTCGGAGTTCCTTATGTAGCCAATGATGTTTTTTTAGATAGAGATATTCAACAGTTAATCATGATTACCGGACCAAACATGTCGGGTAAGTCGGCTATATTGCGTCAAACAGCTTTGATTGTGTTGTTGGCTCAAATGGGAAGTTTTGTCCCGGCCGAGAAAGTAAGAATGGGTGTGGTAGATAAAATATTTACAAGAGTAGGAGCCAGTGATAATATTTCTATGGGCGAATCAACATTCATGGTTGAAATGAATGAAACAGCATCTATTCTTAACAATATTTCAGACAGAAGTTTAGTGCTTTTAGATGAAATCGGACGCGGAACCAGTACGTATGACGGAATTTCCATTGCATGGGCAATCGCGGAATTTTTGCATGAAAATCCGGCACGGCCAAAAACACTGTTTGCAACTCATTATCATGAACTCAATGAAATGAGTGAGTTGTTGCCTAGAATTCAGAATTATAATGTTTCGGTAAAAGAACTTAAGGATACGGTTTTGTTTATCAGAAAGCTGGTTAAAGGAGGGAGCGCCCACAGCTTCGGAATACACGTAGCCAAGATGGCCGGCATGCCTCAAATGGTGATTCAGAAAGCCCAGAAACTTTTGAAGAAGTTAGAAAAGAATCATTCCAGTGATGCGCTCAACACCATCAAATCGGCCAAAGATGAAATGCAACTCAATATTTTCAGCATGGATGATCCTTTGTTGGAAGAAATCAGGGAAGATATATTGAATTTAGACATCAATACGTTGACGCCGGTTGAAGCGTTGATGAAGTTGAATGAGCTGAAAAGAATGCTGACCAAAAAATAATGTGCATCGCTTGATTTTGCTAATCAGGGAATTAGATTTTCAAAAAGTTTTTTTCAAAAAAAGGTTTGTATAATTCAATTTAAGTATTACATTTGCATCCGCAATACGGCACAAGTGTTGCGGTTCTTATACAATTTGAAATGCGAAAATAGCTCAGTTGGTAGAGCGCAACCTTGCCAAGGTTGAGGTCGCGGGTTCGAGCCCCGTTTTTCGCTCAATAACGATTACGCTCGGATGGTGAAATTGGTAGACACGCTGGACTTAAAATCCAGTGAACAGCAATGTTCGTGCGGGTTCAAGTCCCGCTCTGAGTACAAAGCCTCAAACTTTAATGTTTGAGGCTTTTTTGTTTTAATCTCTTTTGTAAAGAAACTTATGGGGACTTTTGTTATAAGCCGAAAAAAAAATGACGAATACAAGTTTGAGTTTGTTTCCCGAAGGGGGAAGACTATTTTGATTAGCGCCGGTTATGAATTGCGGTTTGAATGTGAAGAGGAAATAGAAGTGATAAAAGCTGCTTTAAATACTTGCAGTTATCTGCGTTTTAAAACCAGTAAAGGAAAATGCTTCTTTAAGTTAATGCTGAATGAAAAGGTAGTGGCAACCAGTAGAAAATATGCTACTGAATTGATGATGCAGAAAGGTATTCAGGAGATTAGTAAGTATGCGTCCAAGGCAGAAGTACTTGATTTTTCGGGAGGTGATTTTGTTTTTCCTGATTAATACAGCTCTGCGAAAGTTGATATAATAAAGAAAGCCACGCATTGCGTGGCTTTAATTCTTTAAAGATAACTAGTGTGTACTAATTATTTTTTTGCAGGTGCAGCTGGAGCAGCTTCAGCTGGAGCAGCTTCTGCTTTAGCAGCAGTTGTGTCAGCAGCAGGAGCAGCAGTTGTATCAGCAGCAGGAGCAGCAGCAGTGTCAACAGCCTCAACAGCAGTTGAATCAGTAGCAGCTTCAGCATTAGCATCAGCTTGTTTACAAGATACTACAGTTAATGCAGCAACAACAGCTAAACTTAAAAATACTTTTTTCATCTTACTTAATTATAAAAGGTTAATTATTAATTCGAGGCAAAGATATAAATTTTTTTATTCGGAAAAACTTTTATTTAACTTTTTTTAAAAATCTCTATTTTTGCTTCCGTTTCTATTTAACAACAATCGTGCCAAAGTTTAAAATAAAGTTAAAAAATTATTTTTTCTTTTCGGCGGTGATGATTTTCATCTCTTTAATCAGGTTTTGAGCACCGGCAAATTTATCTACGATAAACAGTACATAACGCAGGTCAACCATAATATTTCTGCATATTTCGGGCGAATAATAGATGTCGCTCATGGTACCTTCCCAAACACGGTCAAAATTCAATCCGATTAAATTACCGTTGGCATCCAAGGCCGGACTACCCGAGTTGCCTCCCGTAGTATGATTGGTGGCAATAAAAGCTAGCGGCATTTTCCCATTAGAGCCATACATGCCATAATCTTTGGTATTATACAGATCAATTAGTTTTTTCGGAACGTCAAATTCATAATCGCCCGGAATGTATTTTTCCATCACCCCATCCAAATAAGTAAACGGTTCGTAAATCACGCCGTCATTGGGTTTGTAGCCTTTTACTTTTCCGTACGTTACGCGCAAGGTGCTGTTAGCATCCGGGAATATGCGCGCGGATTTCGGACTCAATTCCAAAATGGCTTTCATGTAAGTGCGTTGGGTAGCGATGTTTTTTAAATTGATTTCATCGTATCTAGGGGCTACATTTTTTAAGTAACCATCTGCCATGGCTTTGATTACTTTGAATCCATTGTCTTTGTTAATGTTTTCCAACACGGTTTTAGAGTCGCCGGTCAATAGTACTTTTATTTTGTCGTAAGTAACCAATTGTGATTTGGTGAAAACATCGTTTGCCAGTACTTCAGGATTGACATTCTCAAAGAAACTTGGCAAAAATGGCTTCGGATATCTTTTAACATAAATACCGATCAGCTGCTCGAATACTTTTTGATCTACTGCCGGGTTGAAATCTTTGTAGAAATCGCCCAAACCGTTGATTAAAGTGTTTCTGCGGTCGTTAAAAGATTGTTCGCCTTTGTTATTGTAAATCTGCTCCAACTGATACAATTTGTATCCCAACGTCAGAATTTCGGTGTTTCGCAAAGCGATTTCAGTAAATAAATCTCTGGCTAAGGCATAGTCCTTAATATCATTGTAATTTTTTTCAAAATCACTCAATAAGCTGCCGTATTCAGACTGTTTTCCGGCTTTGTTGACTTTTTCAAGAAAATCTTTTTCAAATTTTTGTTTGACCCCAATGGCATTCGACTTTTTCAAGCCTTTGGTTTCGCCTATCCATTTCTTCCAATAATTGGCTACACCGGCATATTTTGAGGCGTACTGAATTTTAATCGCATTGTCTTTGCGCATAAAGCCATCCTGTACTTTCAAAGCGGCATCGCGCACTTCAATCTTTGCCGGATTGAGGGTGTTTACAATTTGATCAACTGCATACGAAGGCAAATATTCCTGTGTTCTTCCGGGATAGCCCATTACCATCGTGAAGTCGTTTTCTTTTACGCCTTTGATAGAAATAGGGAAAAAGTATTTCGGTTTGTACGGAACGTTGTCAGCCGAGTATTCTGCCGGTCGGTTGTTTTTGTCGGCATAAATTCTGAACATAGAAAAGTCTCCTGTATGGCGCGGCCAAACCCAGTTATCAGTATCAGAGCCAAATTTTCCTATCGAACTTGGCGGCGCCCCAACCAATCGAATGTCTTTATAGGTTTCGGTCACGAAAAGAAGGTATTGGTTTCCGTCGTAAAAGGTACGGATGCTGTTTTCCTGCCAAGCTTCTTTGGGTAAGGTTTTGGTCAGATTGCTGATGTTTTCCTGAATTTTCTTTTGCTTGTCCACTTCGGCAGAAATGGCGGCAACTCCTTCCATCACTTTAGTGGTCACGTCTTCAATGCGAATGACGAAAGTCACGACCATTCCTTTGTTGGGCAGTTCATCTTCCATTTTGTAGGCCCAAAAGCCATTGGTTAAATAATCGTGGTCAACCGAAGAATGGTTTTGAATGGCATCAAACCCGCAATGGTGGTTGGTTAAAATCAACCCTTTATCCGAAATCACTTCGGCAGTGCAGCCACCGTCAAATTGGGGTACGGCATCTTTTAAACTCGATTTGTTGATGGAATAAATCTGTTCTGCTGTGATTTTCATGCCCAGATTTTTCATTTCGTTTTCGTTCATTCCTTTCAAAAGCGAAGGAATCCACATGCCGCCTTGTTGGGCATTTACCTGAACAAAAACAAATAAAAGAAGAAGTCTTAAAAATTTCATGTCAATTTAGTTTTGAAGTATGTGTTTGTTAAATGTTTTATTTGTTACAAAGATGTTTCATAATCACTTCGGTGGCGCCTTTATTCATTTGCACGAAAGTGGCGCAAATATGCCCTTTTTCGTGACGAATGTCGGTATTGGCAATCAAAAGATTGAAGGCATCGTTGAGTTGCTCTTGATTGTTTACAGAAATACAGCCTTCCAAATTGACCAGTGCAGTGGCTTCGGCAAAATGCGAATAATTGGGACCCAGCACAATCGGAATGCCAAAGGTTGCCGGTTCTAAGAGATTGTGTACGCCGGGATTTCCAAAACCACCGCCTACATAAGCAATGTCGGCATAACGGTAGATTTTGGTCAAAAGACCAATCGTATCAATGATAAAAACCTGAAAATCGGCCGGATTGTGGTTTTCTTTTTCCGAAAATAAAAGTGTCTTTCTTGAAATGGCCTTTTTCAATTCCTGAATTTGGTCGGCTTTGATGTTGTGCGGCGCAATGATGAATTTGACGCTTTCGGGCGCTTGGTTGATGAAGTGGATTAGCAAAGCTTCATCTTTTGGCCACGAACTTCCAATGACAATAGTGATTTTTCCGTCTTTAAAATGTGCTATAAAATCAAGAGAGTTATCGCGATCCAAAATCGAAACCACGCGATCAAAACGCGTATCGCCGGAGATTTTTACGTTTTGATACCCCAAAGATTGCAGCAGCTTTTTAGAACTTTCATTTTGCACAAAAAAGTAATCAAACGTTTGCAAAGCCTTTCTGTAGAAACCGCCATACCACTTGAAAAAAGCCTGATTTTCTCTGAAAATCCCCGATATCAAATAGGTCGTAATGCCTGCTTTTTTCAATGCGTTCAAATAATTGGGCCAATATTCGTATTTGATAAAAAAGACCAAATCGGGATGTGCCAATTTTAAAAATTCACGGGCATTGCTTTGGGTGTCCAAAGGCAGATAAACGGTCACATCGGCGATGGTATTATTTTTTCGGACTTCATATCCAGATGGCGAAAAGAACGTCAGTATAATTTTGTGATTCGGGAATTTCTGTTTGATTTTTTCCATCACCGGCAGTCCTTGTTCGAATTCGCCGAGCGAAGCCGCATGAAACCAAATGGTCTTGTCCTGCGGATTGATTTTCTCTGCCAAAGTTTGAAAGACAGTGGTTCTGCCATCCACAAACAGTTTTATTTTGGGACTGAAAACCGCCAATAATTTAACGACTTGTGCGGCCAAAACCAGTAATAGATTGTATAGAAAAAGCATCTCCTAATTTTTGTTGCGCTAAAATACGTTTCTTTTGCGGAATAGGATATTCTACTTCAGAATTTGTTACTTTTGCTACGCTTAATTTTTACAACATGAGAAAGATTCAAATGGTTGACTTAAAAAGTCAATACGATAAAATAAAAGACACGGTTAACGCCTCTATTCAGGAAGTTTTAGATACCACCACTTATATCAACGGCCCTTTGGTGCATGAGTTTCAAAAGAATTTGGAGCAGTACCTCGACGTGAAACACGTGATTCCGTGTGCTAACGGAACCGACGCGCTTCAAATTGCCATGATGGCTTTGGATTTAAAACCGGGCGATGAGGTAATAACAGCCGATTTTACTTTTGCGGCCACCGTAGAAGTAATTGCACTGTTGCAACTGACGCCGGTTTTGGTCGATGTGGATATGGTCAATATGAACATTTCAATTGAGGCCATAAAAAAAGCCATTACGCCCAAAACCAAAGCTATTGTTCCGGTACATTTGTTCGGAAGAGCGGCCAATATGGAAGCCATCATGGCGATTGCCAAAGAACACAATTTATACGTAATCGAAGACAATGCACAGGCTATCGGTGCGAATTGCAAATTCTCTGACGGCACCAAGAAGAAAGCCGGAACGATAGGACATGTGGCTTCAACGTCCTTTTTCCCTTCTAAAAACTTGGGCTGTTATGGTGATGGTGGCGCTATTTTTACCAATGACGACGATTTGGCACACAAAATTCGAGGTATTGTTAATCATGGGATGTATGTACGATACCACCACGATGTGGTTGGTGTAAACTCGCGTTTAGACAGTATACAGGCCGGGGTGTTGAATGCCAAATTACCGTTCTTGGATGCTTACGGAAAAGCACGTCAGGACGCGGCGCGTAAATATTCGGCGGCGTTTGAAGGCCATAAAAACATCATTGCACCAACCATTTGTGACAACTGCGATTGCCACGTGTTTCACCAATACACTTTACGTATTATCGATGCCGATCGAAACGGACTGATGGAACATTTATTGGCCAAAGGAATTCCGTGTGCTATTTATTACCCGATTCCGTTGCACAGTCAAAAAGCGTATGCGGACAGTCGTTACAAAGAAGAAGACTTTCCGGTGACCAACCAGTTGGTGAAAGAAGTGATTTCGTTGCCCATGCACACCGAATTGGATGACGAACAAATCCAATTTATTACAGACAGCGTTTTGGAGTTTTTGAAATAAAATGGAAAAGGACAATAAAAAAATAGGGGTTCAGGTTCTGATTTTTGTTGTGGTTTTTGCCATCGCGTTTCTGGGAACAAAATATGTGATGTCGCAGTTAAAATCAAATAAAACCAAAGAAATAAAAGAATCAACAAAATAACCGATTAATGAAAGTAGTAGTTACCGGAGGTCTTGGGTTCATAGGGTCACACACCGTAGTTGAATTACAAAATCAAGGATTCGAAGTTATCGCCATTGACAATCTTTCCAATGCCGAAGAAAAGGTGTTACTGGGCATTGAAAAAATTACCGGTAAACAACCGCATTTTGAAAAGCTCGACTTGCGCGAGAAATCGGCTGTTCAGCATTTTTTCAAAAAGCACACGGATATTGTAGGGGTTATTCATTTTGCCGCATCCAAAGCGGTCGGGGAGAGTGTGGAAAATCCCTTACTTTATTACGAAAACAACATCAACGCTTTGGTGTATGTCTTACAGGAATTAATCCAATTGCCACGGGCCAACTTTATTTTCAGTTCGTCGTGTACGGTGTACGGGCAAGCCGAAAAAATGCCAATCACCGAAGATGCTCCGGTGCAACTAGCCATTTCGCCTTATGGCAATACCAAACAAATCGGCGAAGAAATTATTCAGGACACGGCCAAAGTTACCCCGTTGCGTTCCATTTTGTTGCGGTATTTCAATCCCATTGGCGCCCATCCTACCGCTGAAATAGGGGAGTTGCCTATAGGGGTTCCTCAAAATTTAGTACCATTCATTACCCAAACGGCTATTGGCTTGCGCGAAAAATTATCCGTTTTCGGAAACGATTATCCGACGCCGGACGGAACTTGTATACGCGATTATATTCACGTAGTGGATTTAGCCAAAGCCCATGTGGTGGCGTTACAGCGTTTACTCAACAAACAAAATCAGGAAAAAGTCGAAACCTTTAATCTCGGTACCGGAAAAGGAAGTTCGGTCTTGGAAGTGATTCAGGCTTTCGAGAACGTCTCGGGTCAAAAACTCAACTATCAAATCGTAGCCCGTCGCGAAGGTGATATTACCGAAGCGTATGCCAATACCGATAAGGCCAACACCATATTGGGCTGGAAAGCGGAAACCTCCCTCGAAGAGGCCCTGGCCTCCGCTTGGAAATGGGAACAAAAAATCAGAAGTTAAGTTTTAATACTTCATAAAAAAGTCCTCTGTAAAAGAGGACTTTTTTTATTTCTTTACTGATTCTTGTATTTTTTTGGCACCTTCTTCTACTTTTTCAGCCCCTTTGGCTACCACATCTTTTACTTTGTCTTTTACTTTGGCTTTGGCAGTGTCAATTGCTGATTCTGCTTTTTCGGTCACGGTGTCGATTTTTTGTTCTACCTCAGTGCCAATGGCATCCTTAGCATCTTCAATTTTTTCTTTGGTTTTATCCTGACAGGAAATCATAGCCACAAAGGCCAGCGCTAAAATTATTTTTTTCATGAAATTGTTGATTTTAATTTTTGATAATCTTTTTAACGATTTGTGAATTTGAATCATTCAAAGTTAAAAAATAAATGCCTTTGGATAAAGAGGATATCAAAAAAGACTTTTCCCACTTATGATTGTTAATGGTAATTTTATCTGTTTCGATAATTTGCCCCGTTATGTTACTAAGGCAGTAAGTATAGGTTTTGCTTTCCAAACTATATACCGAAAGGGAGAATTCATCGCTGGTCGGATTGGGAAAGATGTTGAATGAGTCAGCTGTAGTAACATCATTTATTCCAAGGGAGTGAGTAATCGTAAAACTTTTAGAGCAAGTTTGTCCGTTATAGGTGGCATCAAAAATATAATTGCCATCAGTGGTTGGTAACAGTTTAGAAAATCCCCAATAACTTATTTTGTTTAACGTAGGAACTGTATAAGTCCAAGAACTGAAAGCAGTTCCATTAGGATTTAAAATACGCATTGTCAACAGCGAATTAGCTGGAATCTCTCTTAAAAAAACATAAAACTTAGCATAACCTGCCGGTAAACCATCTCCTTGAAAAGGAATCACATATACATCACTTTCGTTAGGGGTTTCAGTTGTTGGACAACCCGGCATAATGTTGTCTGTGGTATTTACGGACACTTTCATAATTGCCGGATCCGTGTGTGGTTTTTGTGAAGCCCACCATGAATTCACATTCAAAAGATTACAACTTCCCGAGTAAGGATCTTTGTAGGTTGTATTGGTATTGCCCGACCAAATTTCAAAATGCAAATGGGGCCCAGAGGCACTGCCCGAACTCCCTACTATACCCAAGTATTCTCCGGCGGCTACAGTTTGTCCTACATTTTTTGTGGTCACCGAGTTTTTTTTCATGTGCCAATACAGTGCGTAAGTGCCATCGGCATGTTGAATGATAATCGAATTGGCCGTTAATGTATTGCTTGAGCAATTTCGATCAAAATTTCCATCGGCTTTCTGGATTATAGTTCCGGCTGCTGCTGCAACTACTTCAATTTGATTGTTATCCATTTTATAAAAACTGTAAGGCCATATAGCTATATCGGTTCCGTGATGACCATCGTATGTATTGGTTCCGCAGTCATAATCCTGTATTGCTGTTGTAGCGGTGTTTTGGTCAACATAAGCACCAATAAAATGGTAGGAACACTGAGTAAATCCTGATGCTGTTTGTAAAGGCCAATTCAGGGATGTTGTTAATGAATTTCGGTTGACTCTGTCTTCAAGGTGTAATTTTCTCAGGTTTTCACCCACTTCTTTATTTAAAACCTCATATTCCTCAATACTGATACAAGGGTGTTGCGCATCATTTTTAGGGAAAGGATAATTGCCACCGTCAACTTGAAAATCTTTTTTGTTAGTTTGGGAATAGAGTGAGATTGATGCCAAAAACAAAAAAATAATGCCTATTGTTTTTAATATTTTGGAAATATTTTTCATAGGTCAATTGTTTAAAAATCAAGTAAATGTAATTAAAAAATCCTCACAACTATTGCTGTGAGGATTTAATTTATTTTGGAATCAATTAAGCCGAAATCGTTTCTACTTCTCGGTCAATTTTATTTACCAATCCTACCAGTACTTTTCCGGGACCCACTTCGGTAAAGCTGGTGGCACCGTCTTTAATCATTTGCTGAACCGATTGAGTCCATTTTACCGGAGCTGTCAGTTGAATGATTAAATTTTTCTTGATTTCATTGGCATCTGAAACCGCACTGGCTGTAACATTTTGATAAACGGGACAACTCGGGGTATTGAATGTAGTGGCTTCGATAGCTGCAGCCAATTCCTCACGGGCCGGTTCCATCATGGGAGAGTGAAAGGCGCCGCCTACCGGTAAAATCAACGCGCGTTTGGCTCCTGCCTCTTTCATTTTTTCACAAGCTGCTTCTACGGCTTTGTATTCGCCTGAAATGACCAATTGGCCCGGACAATTGTAGTTGGCTGCCACCACTACACCATCTATAGAAGCGCAAATGTCTTCCACAATTTTATCATCAAGATTCAGAACTGCTGCCATGGTTGAAGGTGTTATTTCACATGCTTTTTGCATGGCTATGGCTCTTTGGGATACTAATCTCAGCCCGTCTTCAAACGATAAAGTGCCGTTGGCTACCAATGCTGAAAACTCGCCAAGGGAGTGTCCGGCTACCATATCGGGTTTTATGTCTAATGTCTTGGCTAAAATTACCGAATGTAAAAAAACAGCCGGCTGGGTTACTTTGGTTTCTTTCAATTCTTCAGCGGTTCCTTCAAACATGATGTCGGTAATTCGGAAGCCGAGTATATCATTGGCTTTTTCAAATAATTCTTTGGCTACTGCCGAACTTTCGTATAAGTCTTTACCCATACCGGTAAATTGTGCTCCCTGTCCCGGAAAAACGTATGCTTTCATCTTGTGGTTTTATTGTTTTGAAAAGCAAAAATACTATTTTTTAACAAACAAACCCCGAACTCAAGTAAAGCTCAGGGTTTGCATATTATTCTGTTGAATAGTTTATTGTTTTAAAAGCTGTACTTCAATAGTCAGCCTTACTTCTTCGCTCACCAGAACGCCACCGGTTTCCAGAGCCGAATTCCAATTCAAGCCCCAATCCTTACGGTTGATTTTGCCCGAAATGTTCAACCCCACTTTGGTGTTTCCCCAAGGGTCTTTCATTAAACCGCTGAATTCAGTTGCCAGTTTTACAGTTTTGGTTGCGCCGTGCATGCTCAATTCTCCGATTAATTCATAATTTTCATCATCTATTTTGGTAAAAGAAGAAGAGGTAAAGCTCAACTTCGGATAATTTTCCGCATCGAAGAAATCAGCACTTTTCAGGTGATTGTCTCTGTCCGTGTTGTTCGTGTTGATAGAAGCAATATCCGCCGAAAACGAAATTACGGATTTAGTAAAATCATCATCTTCTGTAGTGATTGATGCATCATAGGTTTCAAATTTTCCGGATACGTTAGTAAACATCATGTGTTTCACTTTAAAACCAATTTCTGAATGTGTCGGGTCTATAGCCCATTTAGTTGTTGCCATAATTTATTTTTTTAAATTTTTACTTTCATTTTGATAGTACAAAGTTAGGTTGACTTGGCGCAGGTGTCACTTAACCTAGATTAAGAAATAAATTCAACTTCAAAGTCATTTGATGTACTTCAGATTTCGATGGATTGAATAATTTCCATCAGTTGATTTTTGAATTCGGGATTAATAATGCCGTTCACAGTATCAAAATTTTCAAAGAAAGTGGGTAGTGAAAATGTTCCTTTTACTTCAGCGCCCTGGTATGGAAATCTTTTGGAAGCAATATCCAATACACTTGCTCCACCTCGGGCTCCCGGCGAAGTTGCCAACAATAACATCGGTTTTTGCTGAAAGGTTTTGTTATTGATGCGCGATGCCCAATCTAAAGTGTTTTTAAACGCTGAGGAATAGGCGCCGTTGTGTTCGGCCAATGAGAGAACGATAAAATCCGCACTGCCTATTTTATCATAAAAGACTTGAGCCAAAGGATGAATTCCGTTTTCTTTTTCCCGGTCAACCGAAAATACCGGCATGTCGTAATCGTTTAAATCCAGTACTTCTACTTCGGCATTTGCAAATAAACCTGCCGCATACACGGCCAATTGTTTATTGATGGAGTTCTTGCTCGACGAACCGCCAAAAGCTATGATTTTTTTCATTTTTCGTTATTTAAGTAATAAGTCAAAGCGCCTGAAGGACATTTTTTTATTGTTTCAATAATTTTTTCTGTAGTAGAACCTTCGGGGGTAATCCAAGGTTTTTCTCTGGGTTTAAAAACATCGGGATTGTTTTTTACGCAATTGGCTGAATGTATGCATTTCCCCGATTGCCACACTATGGTTACTTCGCCATTGGTGTATTCTTTGGTTAGGTTTTTAGGATCCATGTTATATAGTGGTGTTAATAGTTATTTTGTTTTTAAGGATTTTAGATATCGGACATTTTTCGGCAATCGATAACAAGCGTTCTTTTTGTTCGTCGCTGATGTTGCCCGGAAAGGTAATGGCTCTTGAAATGGTAGTCTCTAATTCAGGGGTTACATCCTGAGCCAGATTTAGTGAGATATTGATTTCGGGGATGTCCCAACCTTTGCGGTCAATATACATTCTCAACGTAGAAAGCGTACAACCGGCCAACGAAGCTAAGAAAGTAGAAAACGGATCGGGACCAATGTTTTGTCCGCCCACGTTTTCGGGTTCATCCATCAACAAGGTGCCGTTACGCCAGGAAATAGTGCATAGGTATTTTTGAGTGCCTATGCTTCCTTCTATATTGTTTTCTAAAAGATTTGCCATATTTTATTGATTACAAAACATCTCTGAATTCAGCAACTTTATCAAACACACTTTTGGCAAAAGGACAAAGAGGGATGATTTTGATACCGTGTTCACGGGCATATTCTACCGCTTTGGTTACCATTTTTTTGCCAAATCCTTTGCCTTCATTTCCCGGATAGACTTCGGTGTGGTCAATAATGATTTTGTTTTCGCCTGCAAAAACAAAGGTCATCATGGCTTCGCGTTTCCCATCGATATCGATGTAAAAAAAGCCTTTATTGTCTGCTATTTTTAATTGTACTTCAGCGCTCATATTGGTTTGTTTTTTTTTAGTAAAAAATACAAGCCAGAGGTTTATTCTCTGGCTTACACTCATATATTTATTGAACCATCGGAACTTCCATCAGTAAGATTTCGGTATCAGTTGTAGCTTTGAATGTTACTTTTTCAAAATCGGTAATGCCCAATCCATCGCGTTGTTCGAGTTCTTGTTCATCTACTTTTACACTTCCTTTGATTACAAAAACGTATAAACCGTTGCCTTCTTTTTTGCGGGTGTAATCCAAAGTTGTTCCTTTATCCAAATTGCTCATGTGAAACCAGGCATCTTGGTGTATCCAAACTCCTGCATCATCGGCATTAGGAGAAAGTATTTGTTGCAGCTTGTTATGACGGTCGGTCGTGTCCAGCGTAATCTGTTGGTAGCGCGGTTCCACATTGCGGTATTTCGGGAATACCCAAATTTGAAGCAAATTGGTTCTTCGGTCGTGATTTGGGTTGAATTCAGAATGTTGAATCCCCGTGCCGGCACTCATCACCTGAACATCTCCAAATTTGATGACTTCCGTATTTCCCATGCTGTCTTTGTGTGCCAAATCACCTTCTAACGGAATGGTAATGATTTCCATATTATCATGTGGGTGTGTCCCGAATCCCATACCCGGGGCAACAATGTCGTCATTCAAAACTCTAAGGACTCCAAACTGTACCCGGTTCGGGTCGTAATAGCTTGCAAAACTGAATGTGTGATGAGCGTTCAACCAACCGTGGTCGGCATGTCCTCTGGTATTGGCTTTGTGTAAGATTGTATTTTTCATATCGTATAAATTTAATGATTATTATGATACAAATTTACAATTGGGGTGCCCAGATTACACTTAATGTAGGTTAAGAAATGGGTCCGGGTTTGTGGTTTTGGTTTTCGAGTTTTATTAGGGGTGTGTGCGATGTGTGTTCGATGTGTATGCGATGTGTGTCCGATAAAACCTTATAAAATATCGGATGCACATCGCAAGTACATTGCATGTATACTGCATTCAACAGGAATATAACATGAGGAAGAGATGTTTTAAGATGGGTGGGTTCTGGTATCGTTTTACTTCTTAAGCATTCTCGCTTTCATTTTACTGAAAAACTCAGGAGTCACGCCTATGTAGGAAGCAATTTGCTTTTGAGGAACCTGTTGGAGCAGGGTGGGATAGCGTTTGCAGAATTTGTCAAAGCGCTCTTCGGCGGTGAGGCTGAGGTTGTCCATCAGTCTTTCCTGGTTGGCCACCAATGAATTTTCGATTAAGATGCGGAAAAAGCGTTCGAGTTTGGGGATTTCCAGATACAATTGGTCTTGATTTTCTTTGGATAAAACCATCACTTCGCTGTCTTCCAATACTTCGATAAAGAGGTTTCCCGGTTTTTGGGAGAGGAGGCTGTACATGTCGCTAATCCACCAGCCGTCGCAGGCAAAACTCAGCACGTGTTCCACAATATTGTCGTTGATGTTGAAACTGCGAATAAGACCCGAGTTGACAAAATAGGATTCTTTACAAACCTGTCCGGCATGGTGCAGCATGGTCTTGGCTTTGTAGTGTCGGATTTCGGTTTTAGACAAAAAGAGTTGCTCTTCTTCGGGCGTTAGCGTAATGTGTTTCGAGATGTTTTGTATGATGGGATCCATATTCCCAAAAATACAATTTTCCGGGCATAAAAAAAGCGGAAATCAATTCCGCTTGTTGTATTAATGTTTGTGTCCTTTATGACTGTCGTCTTCGGTTGGAAGTAATTTAAAGGAACTGGCTACAAATCGATCGCCTTTGATTTCGCCAACCACTTCAGCTTTTCGGATGGCATTGCAAAAACCATCTTTGGCATGGGCATCTCCGTGTTTGTCGATTTTAGTGCCGTCTACAAAATAGGATTTGCCATCAATTCGTACGGCCAAATCACAGCCTCCTTTGCCTTTCATTCCAAATTGGCATTGCCCGCAAGAGGCCTCCACAATTTGCGTTTTTGGTTTTTCCTGTGCCGTTGCGCTAAGACAAACCAAAAGCACCAGCATTGAAAATAGTTGTTTCATAGTAGTATATTTAAGATAAAGCTTCCTTAATTCTTTTGAAAGCTTCGGTTAATAAATCTTCGCTGGTTGCATAGGAAATCCTCAAACAATTCGGGTTTCCGAAAGCGTCACCGGTTACCGTAGCCACATTGGCTTCTGACAACAAATACATCGACAAATCATCGGCATTGTTAATCATCTTTCCGCGTAAAGTTTTGCCAAAAAAAGAAGATACATCCGGAAAAAGATAGAAAGCTCCTTCAGGAATGTTGATTTTCAATCCGGGAATTTCTTTGGCCAAGCCCACTACTAAATCTCTTCTGTTTTTAAAAGCGGCCACCATATTGTTCAGAACGCTTGGGTCGGCTTCAACGGCAGTGATCGTAGCTCTTTGAGCGATTGAATTGGCTCCTGAGGTAACTTGTCCCTGCATTTTGGTACAGGCTTTGGCAATAAATTCGGGTGCGCCTATGTAACCAATTCTCCATCCGGTCATGGCAAAGGCTTTGGCTACGCCGTTTACCGTTATGGTTCGGTCAAACAAGCCCGGAATAGAGGCAATGCTGCAAAATGTACCTGAGAAGTTGATGTGTTCGTAAATTTCGTCGGATACTATATAAATGTTCGGGTGTTTGTCTAACACTTTGCCGATTGCGGTTAATTCCTCACGGTTATACACCGAGCCGCTTGGGTTGCAGGGTGAACTGAACCACATCATTTTGGTTTTGGGGGTGATGGCTTTTTCCAGTTGCTCAGGGGTGATTTTGAAATCGGTTTCAACGGAAGTTGGTACTTCTACCGGTACACCGCCCGATAACTTGATGATTTCGTAATAAGAAACCCAATAAGGAGCGGGTAAGATGACTTCGTCACCCTCGTTGAGCATGACTTGAGCCACGTTGTATAACGACTGCTTAGCTCCTGTAGAAACGACAATGTTTCCGGGAGTATACTCTAAATTGTTGTCTCTTTTAAATTTTCGGCAAATCGCTTCTTTCAATTCAACGTATCCGTCTACCGGCGTGTAAGTGCTGTAGTTTTCGTCAATCGCTTTTTTGGCTGCTTCTTTGATAAAATCAGGAGTGTTAAAATCAGGCTCTCCAAGGCTCAGACTGATGATGTCTTTCCCTTGTGCTTTTAACTCTCTGGCCAAAGCCGCCATAGCTAAAGTTTGCGAAGTAGATAAGTTGTTGATTCGATTGGATAATACGTTATTCATTGTGGAGTGTAGATTTTGGTAAAGAAGCGACGTGTTGTCGCTTTTTTACAAATGATTAGGCTAATTGAGGCTGTTTGCCCAACTCTCTTAAATGTTTGAAATGTGAGGCTATGGCTTCTCGGGTTGTTTTAAATTCGTAATAAGGCAACTCACATTCTTTGGCAGTTTGCTTCACGATTTCGGCAATTTTATCATAATGAATGTGACTGATGTTTGGAAAAATGTGGTGCTCAATTTGATGATTTAATCCGCCGGTGTAGTAATTCACCAACCAATTTTTAGGAGCAAAATTAGCGGTGGTGAACAATTGATGAATCGCCCAGGTATTCTCGATTTCACCATTGTCATCCGGGATAGGGTTCTCCGTTTCCTGTACCACGTGCGCCAATTGGAAGACCACACTCAGAATGACACCTGCCGTGTAATGCATGACCAAAAAGCCTAACAATACTTTCCACCAAACTACATTAAGCAAGATGGGGATAACAATCCAGATAGAGAAATAGATGATTTTGGTGATGATTAATGTTGTCCAACGGATAACCGGTTTTTTGAATTCGCCATACGATAAGTTGCGTTTTAAATACCGTTTCATTTGAAGGAAGTCGGTCGTAATGGCCCAATTGAAGGTTAGCAAACCGTATAGAAAAATAGAATAATAGTGTTGGAATTTGTGGAAACTGTACCAAGGGGCTTCTTTGGTAAAGCGCATAATTCTTCCGGCTTCCAAATCTTCGTCGTGTCCGAGGATATTGGTATATGTGTGGTGTAAAACGTTGTGTTGTACTTGCCAGTTGTATACGTTTCCGGCCAGTATATATATACTTCCGCCCATGATTTTATTCACCCATGATTTGGAAGAATAAGCTCCGTGATTCCCATCGTGCATGACGTTCATCCCCACGCCTGCCATTCCGATACCGATTACTACATTGAGTAAAAGGTAAGCCCAGATAGGCATATGCATGGCCAGTAAAACAAAGTATGGTGTCAGGAAAATGGTAAACATTACAACTGTTTTTAAGTGCAGTTTCCAGTTTCCGGTACGATTGAGATTGTTTTCTTTGAAATAGTTGTTAACTCTTGAATTTAAAGTTCGGAAGAATTTTAAGCTATCGTTTTTAGAAAAAACAGGTGTTGTGGAATTCATTTAGTGTAAATCAAAATTTTGCCCAAAGATAAATATTATAATTTTTTAAAAATTATAAACAAATCATAATTATCAACTAAAACAGTATTTTTGTTGAAAATTCTATCCATGGAAGAAATTATCAAACAATTTTCTAATCTAACTGAAAATCAAGTCTTACAGTTTCAAAAATTAGAAGCGTTATATCAGGATTGGAATGCCAAAATCAACGTGATTTCCCGAAAAGATATCGATGAGTTATATATCAAACACGTGCTGCATTCTTTGGCTATTGCCAAAATTCAACCTTTTGAACCGGGAACGACTGTTTTAGATGTAGGAACAGGTGGTGGATTTCCCGGCATACCTCTGGCTATTTTATTTCCGGAAACGCGTTTTTATCTGATTGATGTTATCGCCAAAAAAATAAAAGTGGTTCAGGCAGTTGTTGATGCTTTGGGACTGAAAAATGTAAAAGCAGAACAACTTCGTGCCGAGAATGTAAAAGGAGATTTTGATTTTATTGTCAGCCGGGCAGTGACCAATATGCCTGATTTTGTTTCCTGGATTAAGGATAAAATCAAAAAACAAAACAAACACGAATTAAAGAACGGAATCCTTTATTTGAAAGGAGGCGACTTGACCGAAGAATTGAAAGATTTTCCGCAAGCTACTGAATATGCAATCGCAACATTTTATTCCGATCCTTTTTTTGAAACCAAAAAGGTAGTGCACTTGCCGCTGAAGTTTAAGCTATAAAAAAAGTCCCTGTTCGGGACTTTTTCTTTTAGGGTTTTATTATTTTCTTGGTTATGTTGCCTTTGTCGTTGCTAATATTCATCAGATACATTCCTTTGGGCAAGGAAACCGGAATTTCCAAAGTTCCGCTAACGGTGTTGTGGTCCGATTGATAAATCGTTTTGCCTAACATATCCGATATTTTTATAGTAGTATTTTCAATAGGATTTGTGCTGTTGATTTTGATATCATCACCTATGGGATTTTGAATCCAAACGGCTTCCAACGCATTTTCAGAAGTATTCATTAAAACGGCTTCAAATTTTTCCAATGTTGTATCCGTCTGATCAATCGACATAACAGGAACAAGAGAAACAGTGGTTATGCTCCTGAAAATGGGATTGTTAAATGTGTTGTTGTTAGTTGTGTAGTAAATGTAAGAAGTTTGAGTAACGGTTCCAACATTGGTGAAAATGCTATAGTTTAGGTTAATACTCAATACTGTTTTTAAGCGGACTACATTGCCTGAATACGCATAGGCAGGGTCAGTCAAAGTCAATGTCCCGTAAGCATCTACAGTGGTTGTTAAGGTTCCGCTAAAGGTTCCTGAATAAGTAGTGTAGGTATAATTTCCGGCTACATTATCAGTATTCGTATAACCATAGGTCATGGGAAATGCCCCAAGAGTGGCGTTGTTGGTTGCAAAATTAATATTCAAATCAGTGCCTGTCAGCCCTGTTATTGATAAAATGTTTCCGGTTGCTGTTTTGGTGTACATTTTTGTAGTGCCGTTTGTGTTGGTGCCTACTATAACTTCAGTAGTTCCCGGATAGGTAGAGGTTTCCAGACCGGTAGGAGCAGTGTAGGTATAAATCACATTGCCCAATGAAATGAGACTGCCAAAACTCCACGACTGATTGGCTCCTGAAGGGCTGTGGTCTAACGCTGTTGTTGACGCTAAAAGGGCAAAGCTCGAATTATTGTCACCGTGAAATGCCGGAATGCTTTGCGACCAAGAAATAAAAGAACAGAAAAATAAAAGGAAGGGTAGTTTTGTTTTCATAATTTGACAATTAACAGATAACCGAAGGTACAAAAAATTCATTTTCAGTAGTATAAAAAAAGTCCAAGACTTAACTTGGACTTTTTTAATATGAATAGGACTTAAATTATTCTCCTAAAAACGGATAACGGTAATCCTCCGGAGTAACCATTGTTTCTTTGATGGTTCTTGGCGAAACCCAGCGCAACAAGTTTTGCATCGAACCGGCTTTGTCATTGGTTCCCGAGGCTCTGGCACCGCCAAACGGCTGCATACCAACAACGGCCCCTGTTGGTTTGTCATTGATGTAGAAGTTACCGGCACTGTTTTGCAATGCTTTGGTTGCCTCATCAATAGCGTAACGATCCTGGCTGAAAATAGCTCCGGTTAAGGCATATTCAGAGGTGTTGTCTACCAATTCTAATATTTCCGACCATTTTGCATCTTCATATACATAAATTGTCATCACCGGACCGAACAATTCGGTTTCCATAGTAGCGTATTTCGGATTGGTGGTTACAATTACCGTTGGTTCAACAAACCAGCCTTTTGACTTGTCGTAATTACCCCCTACGATGATTTCGGCATCGTCATCTTTTTTGGCTTGGTCAATATATTTTGCCAATTTATCAAAAGAACCTTCGTGAATTACTGCGGTTATGAAGTTACCAAAATCTTCCGGTGAACCCATTTTCATCGATTTCACATCGGCAATCAATTGCTCTTTTACGGCAGGCCACAAACTTTGCGGGATATAACCTCTCGAAGCCGCTGAACATTTTTGTCCCTGGAATTCAAAAGCACCACGGGTAATTCCGGTCACGACTTGTTTTACATTGGCACTCGGATGCGCCAATACAAAATCTTTTCCGCCGGTTTCCCCAACGATTCTCGGGTAGGTTTTATAAGTGTGGATGTTTTCTCCGATTTTCTTCCAGATTTCTTTGAATACAAAAGTAGAACCGGTATAGTGTACTCCGGCAAAATCAGGGTGTTTTAAAATGGTATCGGTGATCATAATCGGATCCCCAAAAACAACGTTGATAACACCGTCCGGAACACCGGCTTCTTTGAAGACATCAATGATTATTTTGGCTGAAAATACTTGACTGTCACTCGGTTTCCAAACGACCGTGTTCCCCATCAAAGCGGCACTGGCCGGAAGATTCGCCGCAATAGCCGTAAAGTTAAACGGTGTAATGGCATACACAAAACCTTCCAACGGTCGGTATTCCACACGATTCCAAACATCGGATACCGATTTGGGTTGGTCGTTGTAAATCTGGGTCATGAATTCTACGTTGTAGCGCAAAAAGTCAATCAACTCACATGAGGCATCAATCTCGGCCTGAAAAATAGTTTTGGATTGTGCAATCATAGTCGCGGCATTGATGCGCGCACGGTAAGGTCCGGCGATTAACTCCGCTGCTTTTAAAAAGATGGCTGCCCGTTGTTCCCAAGCCAGGTTGGCCCATTTTTTTCGGGCTTCTAAGGCTGCAGCAATGGCTTTTTCTACATGAACTTTTTCGGCCAAATGGTATGTGCCTACCACATGCTGATGGTCGTGTGGTGCTGTCATGTTTCGGGTATTACCGGTGCGAATCTCTTCGCTGCCGATGTAGTTAGGAACATCAATAGTTTCGTTCCACATTTTTTTGTAGGCTGCTAATACGGCTGCTTTTTCGGGCGAATTAGGAGCGTATGATTTTACGGGTTCATTGACCGCTTTCGGGATATGAAAAAAACCTTTTGGCATATTTTTTTAATTTGAAAATGAAACAATTTGAAAATTTGAAAATTTGAAAATTTCCTTTTGAAGGGATTCAAAAGGAAGCACAAAAGTACAAAGGAATTTTTGAATTTTTAATACGGAAAGGCAAAGATTAGTTTGCTCTTAACAAGACTTTTAATTCAAAGCGAAGGGCGCGCTCAACTTGAAGGTTGGTACGGTAACTTTGAAGGTTTTGGTAGTGGTAAAATTAATCATGTTGAAGAAACCACTCATGGCTCCGAAAGGAGAGGAAAGCAAACAGCCCGAAGTATAGGTGTGTTTTTCGCCGGGTTTTAGTACCGGTTTTTTGCCAATGACACCTTCACCATCAACAATTTCAATGTCGTTAAGTGAATCCAGAATTTCCCAATGACGCGAATTAAGTTGAACGGAATCTTTACTGTGGTTTTCAATGGTGATTTCATAACTAAAGGCAAAGTGAATCTTGTAGTTTTTGAAGTATGTGCCTTCAAAACTAGTCAAAACCGAAATTTTTATACCTCTTGTTATTTGTGAAACCATTGGAATCGATTGTATTATGCTGTCAAATTTACAAAAAATACATTTTGATGTATAATTTTGATGTTAAATTTTATCAATTGGTGATGTCTACTGAGCTGGCTATTCCTTTGCCGATAATGCGGTCGTAGCGTTGGTTGTTTTCTTTGTAATATACTAAGACAAAATAATTGTTTTCGGTTTGATGAAAGTTACCGTCAATGGCGTTTTCTTCATCAATTTTCCCATTGCTGTCTGCAATAACGTATTGAAAATTGGTAAAGCCTTGTTTAACCATAATCGCTTTTTCGTAGATTCCTTTTTCGGCATTG
The DNA here is from genome assembly GCF_004329815.1 of Flavobacterium silvisoli. GTDB lineage: Bacteria > Bacteroidota > Bacteroidia > Flavobacteriales > Flavobacteriaceae > Flavobacterium > Flavobacterium silvisoli. The sequence goes on from NZ_SJPE01000006.1 coordinate 48,635, forward strand.
TAGTCCATTTTGTTTTCATTGCCTATGGCGTAATTGTTGAACATGCCATTAACATAGATAGATTTGTTTCCGTAATAATTCGGAGCCGATAAGGTGAAGAAAACCCAGGCGTAATCCGCTTCAATATCGTTATTTTCGGCATCAATTTTTTTAACAATGAAATTGCCGTTAATGTCTGGGTAGTAGGTGTATGGGTTGTTGGCTCGGGCAGCACTCGGATACAAATGAGCATTGTATAATCCTCCTTTCGAATCAATATAGGCTATGCTGTTGTTGGCTGCTCTGATGTCTTTGTTCTCAAAAAATAAAAATTCATTCCCGCCCCAAAATTGCGTTTCTGCGTCGTATTTGTAAATCAAGTCATTACCGATGGTGTATTGTGGTTTTACATTGGTAATGGCATTGCTGAACTTTCCGTTTTGCATCAAAAGCACTTTTACATTGGTAAGTGGACTTTGAAAGTTGATTGTTGGCGATTTGATAGCGAATTCTATATTCTGTTTTTGGTTGTAATAAGTGAGATTTCGGGCTCTTTTGACTTGTACCGGGACGGAAACCAAATCTTCATAGACAATAAATTTTCGCGAAAAGACAACCTCTCTGTCTTCGTTTAAAATTTTCAAGACATAATTGCCGCTGACCCTTAATTGGGTTAGTCGGTTGGGTAATGTAATGCGATAGTGCGAATAAATTTGGAGCGAATTAAAAGAGTTGGTGTAGTCCTGAATACGTTGATCATCAAAACCATTCAAGTATTCATTTCGGGACAATTGAGAAGGTTTCCAATCATAATCGCAATGGGTAATCGTGTAGTAGTAGTTGGCTTCGTTTCCGAACAAATCATCAAACTGCAACTGAAAACTGTCGCCTAAACTAAATATCGGAATTGCATTTTGACCGTTTTGAACAAAAGTCACTGTTTTGATATTGTAGGGAGGGGCAACTTCTGTTTCAACTTGTGAAAAAAGTGTTCCCGTGAAAAGTAAAAAAAATAAGTAGAGACTTTTTTGTAGCATGGTTTCTAAATTTCGAATGGTAAATATAACAAATATTGCCACATTAATTATGCCGCTTTTTTTTGATTGTCAGACAGGTGTTAAAAATTACACAACTAAAAAGGTACCGTTCTTTTTTTTAGTACTTTCACAATAATTGTAATAAAAGTCCGTTAATTATGTTGTGTAACCATCAAAACTAAACTTATGAAACAAATTTTAAGGTCGGCACTGCTGCTTTTTTTAATCCCAATTTCGGTCCTTGCCCAGGAGGTCAAAGGATCAGATTTAATTCCGTTTGACACCAATGTTAAAAAAGGTGTTCTGAAAAACGGATTAACGTATTATATCAGAAAAAATACAAAACCCGAAAACAAAGTTGATTTAAGATTAATCATCAATGCGGGTTCTATTTTAGAAGAAGATGACCAACGTGGGTTAGCCCACTTTATGGAACATATGTGTTTCAACGGGACCAAGCGTTTCCCTAAGAATCAATTGGTAGATTATCTGCAAAGTATCGGTGTGAAATTCGGACAACATTTAAATGCCTACACCAGTTTTGATGAAACCGTTTATTTTCTTCCCATTCCATCCGACAGCCCCGAAAAGCTCGAGAAAGGATTTCAAATCCTGGAGGATTGGGCTTTTAATGCCAATTTAACTCCCGAAGAAATTGACAAAGAAAGAGGCGTTGTTCTTGAAGAATACCGTCTCGGACTGGGAGCCGACAAAAGAATGGAAGACCGTTACATCCCTAAAATGATGTACAATTCGCAATATGCGGAACGCTTACCAATAGGGAAAAAAGAAATTCTGGAAAACTTTACATACGACCGATTGGTTAGTTTTTACAAAGATTGGTACCGACCGGATTTGATGAGTGTTATTGTAGTGGGAGACATCGATGTAAAAGCCATGGAGCAAAAGATAAAGGATCATTTCGGAAACTATCAAAATCCGAAAAATGCCAAACCGAGAAAGACATTTGAGGTACCCAATCATAAGGAAACTTTTGTAGCTATTGAAAACGATAAAGAAGCCTCGCAAACCCAAGTGCAATTGTTGTATAAAGATTATGGTTTGCCCAAAAAGATCAAGACCGTCAATGATTACAGAGAAAATTTAATAGAGGGATTGTTTTCAACCATGTTGAACAACCGATTGAACGAACTTACCAATTCACCAACTCCGCCATTTACTTACGGATTTACCTATCACGGTGGCACTTTTGCCCGAAACAAAGAGGCATTTCAGTCCTTTGCTATGATAGATGAAACCAAACAATTAGAGGCATTGAAAGTGTTGGTTTCGGAAAATGAAAGAGTTAAAAAGTACGGTTTTACCGAAGGTGAATTGGAAAGAGCAAAAGCCGAAATTTTGGCCCGTAGCGAAAGCAGTTACAAAGACAGAGATAAAAAAGAATCGGAAGATTATGTGTGGCGCTACCAATCTAATTTCCTGGAAGAAGCTCCGGTACCCGACACAGAATGGACGTTCAATACTACCAAAAAATTATTACCGAAAATTGAACTGAAAGAGGTAAATAATTTAATCAAAGATTATTTGAAAGAAGACAACAGAGTAGTAGTTATCACTGCACCTGAAAAAGCCGGTTTGAAAAAAGTAGGTGAAAAAGAAGTGCTGGAGGCGATGACCATCAATCCGAATGATTTAAAACCGTATGAAGATAAAGCTGTGGCGACAAGTTTGTTGCGCAAAGAGGTAAAACCGGGCAGTATTGTCAAAAAAGAGACCAACGCTAAAATAGGTACCACCACACTAACGTTGTCCAATGGGGCTAAAGTAACGTACAAGAAAACCGATTTTAAAAATGATGAAATTTTACTCGAAGCGGTAAGTTTTGGGGGAACTAATTTGTATTCCAACGAGGAAATCAAAAAAACACAATTTGCCAACGGTGGTTTGGCCGAAGCCGGATTTTCAGGATTAGATCAGAACGATATTGATAAATTTATGGCGGGTAAAATTGCGAATGTTACTCCTTACATTTCAAATACTACAGAGGGTTTCAGAGGAAGCACCACTCCTAAAGACTTAGAGTATGCTTTTCAAATGTTGCACGCTTACTTCACAGATTTGAATTTCGATCAGGCGGCTTTTGAAGGATACAAACAAAAACAATCCAATTTTTTCGATAATTTGATTTCTCAGCCCAACTTCTATTTCCAACAAGAGTTTTACACGTATCTGAATAAAGAAAATCCTAGATGGAACGGAATTGTACCTACCGCCGAAAAATGGAAAGAAACCAGTTATGAATTGGCTTACAGCAAATACAAAGAGCGTTTTGCTAACGCCGGCGATTTTGAGTTCTTCTTCGTAGGTAATGTAAACGATGCCGCTATGGAGGATTTTTCAAAGAAATACATTGCTTCACTTCCTTCCAATAACACAAAAGAAACAGCCAAAGATTTGGGATACCGTATGTTAAAAGGAGATATTAAAAAAGTAGTCAATAAAGGGAAAGATCCCAAAAGCAACGTGACCATTATGTTTTATGGTGATGCCACTTATTCACCCAAGGAAGCAATTGCTTTGACTGCTTTGGGAGAAGTGTTAACGATAAAATTAATCGAGGAGTTAAGAGAAAATGAAAGCGGAGTTTACGGTGTAAATGCCCGCGGGAGTATGAGTAAAGTGCCTTACGGTTCTTATAATTTTAATATCAGTTTTCCTTGCGGACCTGAAAATGCGGAGAAATTAACTGCTTCGGCTTTGGCAGAATTAGATAAAATTATTAAAAACGGGCCGGAAGAAAAAGACGTTAATAAATACAAAGAAGCAGAAGCTTTAGAGTACAAAAAGAAAATCAAAGAAAACCGTTATTGGATGACCAACTTTACAAGATCTTTTAACAATAGTTCCAATCCGGAAGATATTTTAACTGCTTCTGAAAAAGTAAAAGAACTTACAGCCAAAGACATTCAGGATGTAGCGGCGAAGTACCTGACAAAAAACAAAACTATTGGTGTTCTAATGCCGGAATAAATTTTTATTTAAAAACAAAAGAAGAGCCATCCTATTGAATAGGGTGGCTTTTTTATTTGAAGCAAACCGGAATGATTTCACCTTTGGCTAAACAATATTTTTCTACCAATTCTGGAGCAATTTTGTTAGTGTAATCTTCTTCAATTACTTTGAAACCAATACTTCTCAGTTTGTCAAAATAATCCCTGCCATACACGCGAACGTGGTCGTATTGTCCGAAGATTTTTGCCCGCTCTTTTTGGTCTGTAATGCTGTCGTCTGAAAAAGTGACGACTCTCGACAAGTCTTGCGGAATCTGGAAAATTCCCATTCCGCCTGGTTTTAGCACACGATACAATTCCTGCATGGCTTTGGTGTCATCCGGGATGTGTTCTAAAACATGATTGCAAAAAATAATATCGTAGCTGTTGTCTTCAAAAGGCAGATTACAAATGTCAGCCTTAACATCTGCTAATGGTGAAAGCAAATCAGTCGTAGTGTAATCGATATTGGTTTGTTTTTTAAAACGCTTATAAAACTCCTGTTCGGGAGCGAAGTGCAGTACTTTCTTTTTGGTTGTTGCTGTAAAAAAATCGGTTTCATTTTGCAGATACAACCAGAGTAATCGGTGTCTTTCCAGCGAAAGTGTACTGGGTGAGAGCACGTTGTTTCTTTGATTGCCATATCCGTAAGGAAGAAACATTCTGAAACTTTTGCCGTCAATAGGATCTGTAAATCGTCTTCCTTTCAGTAAAAAGGCCAAAACAGGGCGTACCACTATGCTCAACCGAATCAGTATCGGTCTGGGTATGGTGTTTAAAATGAATCGGAATATTTTCTTCATTACAGGACTAAAGGTTGTTTTCTGAATTCATCTTCTTCCGTACTTTCAATACCCAACGCTTTGTAGATATAAGCAAACGTTGAAAGCAGTTCGGGTTTCCCGTCTATCAGGGCTACATCATGCTCAAAGTGTGCGCTGGGTTTGCCATCGGCAGTCAAAATGGTCCAACCGTCTTTCAGTTGTTTGATGTTTCTGGTTCCCATGTTAATCATGGGCTCTATGGCCACGACCATACCTTCTACAAATAATTTTCCACGACCGCGTTTGCCATAATTGGGCATTTCAGGTTCTTCGTGCATTTTTCGGCCTAAACCATGACCTACCAATTCGCGAACGACCCCATAGCCATGCGCTTCGGTATATTTTTGAATGGCATTGCCCACATCTTCCACTCGGTTCCCGGCTCTGAACTCGCGGATACCTACATATAAACTTTCTTTGGTTACCTGTAGCAATTTTTTCACTTCGGGGGCAACTTCTCCAATTTCAAAAGAATAAGCGTGGTCGCCATAAAAGCCGTTTTTCAAAGCACCGCAATCTACCGATATTACATCGCCCTCCTGTAGTGGGGTGTTGTTAGGAATGCCGTGCACCACCTGAGCATTTGGACTCATGCATAACGAATTCGGGAATCCGTACATGCCTAAAAAGGCCGGTTCCGCACCGTGATCTCTGATAAAAGTTTCGGCCAGTTTGTCTAAATATAAAGTAGTTACCCCCGGTTTGATTTCGGAGGCTATCATGCCTAATGTTTTCGAAACAATTAATGCACTCTCGCGCATCAATTCAATCTCTTCTCTTGTTTTTGGAATAATCATTTGTTGTAAATTAACGTCTTACCGTTTGGCCTAAACGCCTCAGGTCAGTTGGCAAAAGTACAACTTTATACTGATTTTGAATAATCCTAAATGAAATGAGTTTTATCATGTTTTTCCGTAACTTCACCTTTTACTTTTGTATAAAATTTTAGTTATGAGCAAATATGTTACTGCAGCGGAAGCTGTAAAAGTAGTCAAGTCTGGCGATAGGGTTTATGTTCAGGCAGCAGCGGCAGCCCCTACTGTTTTAACGAAAGCACTCGCAGAAAGAGCCTCTGAGTTGCGCAATGTAGAGGTGTGTCATTTACACACAGAGGGTGAAGCTTCTTATGCTAATCCTGCATTAGCAGAGAGTTTTCATGTTAATTCATTTTTTATCGGCGCCAACGTCCGACATACACTGTCCGCCGGTAATGGTTCGTATACCCCGGTTTTTTTAAGCGAGTTGCCGCATTTGTTTAGAAAAAATGTATTGCCTATCGATGTGGCTTTTATTCATGTTTCGCCTCCCGATAGGCATGGGTATTGTTCTTTAGGAGTATCAGTTGAAGCCACCATTGCGGCCATAGAAAAAGCCAAAATTGTAATAGCTCAGGTCAATCCTCAAATGCCGAGAACTTTTGGTGACGGAATCCTGCACGTTGAAGAAATCGATTACTTGGTTGATGTTAATATGCCTATTTATGGTCATGAGCCCAGCACGTTTTCCAAAGAAGAAGAAAAAATAGGAGAGTATATCGCTTCACTAATAGAGGATCGAAGTACCTTACAGATGGGTATTGGTTCTATCCCGAATGCGGCCTTGAGTAAACTCAAAAACCACAAGGATTTAGGACTGCATACCGAAATGTTTTCGGATGGTGTCATTGATTTAATCGAAAGCGATGTGATTAATTGCAATTACAAAGGAACTCTGCGCGGCAGAGTGTTAGCCACTTTTTTAATTGGTTCCAAACGTTTGTATGACTTTGTTCATGATAATCCGTTTATTGAAATGAAAGAATCTTCGATGGTTAACGATACGGCCCGAATCCGCAAAAACCCCAAGATGGTAGCCATCAATTCGGCTATTGAAGTAGATATCACCGGTCAGGTTTGTGCTGATTCGATAGGCGCTCACATGTACTCAGGAGTAGGAGGGCAAATGGATTTCATCCGTGGAGCTTCTCTCAGCGAAGGCGGAAAGGCTATCATCGCTTTACCATCTGTTACCAAAAAAGGCGAAAGCAGAATCGTACCTTATTTAAAACAAGGGGCCGGAGTTGTAACGACCCGTTCCCATGTACAATACATCATCACCGAAAACGGTATAGCAGATTTATACGGAAAAACGCTGAAACAACGCCTCAACGAAATGGTTAAAATTGCCCATCCGACCCATCAGGAAACTATAGAGAGAAGCTATTATGAGATGTTGAAATAAAAAAAACCTAAAATCTACAGCCTCAAAAGTTAGACACTATTTAGTGGCTTTTTTATTCTTTAACAAATTTAGTATCTGCTATTCCTTTGTCTGTATCCATTTTGATAAAGTAGGTTCCGGTTTTAAGGTCAGAAACATCTATCGTAGAAACATTCTGAGCATTCGTAACAACGAGTACCATTTGCCCTAACATATTGTATATGCTAATCGATTTCACTCCTATTGCTGCTTTCACTTCCAGGTTCAATAATTGTTTGGTAGGAATAGGATAAACTTTAAAATACGTTCCAAAATCAAAATCCTGTACCGCTAAAGCCGCGACAGTTGTCTCAGTCGTATTGGTCACAATAGGGAAATTATAATCAAAATAAATGTTAGCCGAATTACTGAAAGTATCCCCCACAACAAGGGTTGGCTTTGTTTTTATCTTAAAGGCTATATAACCGTCGTTATTGGCATCGTCAAAAGGTAGTTGAATGTTTTCAAAAATGAATTCTATTTTGCTGGTGTTGGTAATGCGGGTAACAAATGAAGCACTGCTACTTAAAATAACTAATGAATTTATGTCAAACTTAGTGGTGTCGATGATGTCTTTAACCACAATATTCTCTGCATTGGCATTTCCGGTATTTTCAAAACGGATGACATAATGCACATAATCGCCTACCATTTCTGGCGTTATAGTAGTTCCTTCTATGCAGGTTTTGTCGTTTGGATCAGCTGAACTTAACAACTTTTGATTTAAAATGGAAACATTATTAAGGGGTGTCTCATCGTTTGCTATGGGATTGATGGTGGCTGTAAAATGCAAAATGTCACCTACATGTAATGATGGAGTTTCCATTTGACCATTTAGGTTCCATGTAACTAGGATGATTCTGGTTTCACAGGGTGTCAAATTACTAAAGTTCCATGTTAGGTTATTGGTGGCTTGTGCATCAAAATTTGGGCTAGCAGAAACATAATCTAAGACAGTATCGTCAAAAACAACATTTACATCACCGCTTAGGGTAGTGGTTCCTTTGTTTGTACAAAGGATTTTATATAGACTGTCAAAACCCGGTCTTGCATTAGTTAACGGTAAAATACTAATTTCTAAATCATTATGAACTCCATTAGGAGTAATACAAAAATCCTGAATAGTTGGGTTGGTGGCTTGAGGAAATGTGACTGAAACAGAAGCTGGTGAAACATTATAATACGTTGGATTTTCAAGTAAAGGGGTCGCTGTCAGTGTTCCTGCAGGAATTTCACAATGATAATTACCTGCGTAGCTGGCTATTAAAACACTCGATTCTGTTCCATAAGTGGTTGCTATTTTTGTGTTAGGGAAAGGAATGTCTGAAGCGTCACAACCATTCGAGTCTTTATCATATCTAACATTGCCTTTTAGTGTAAAAAAGATAGCACCTGGGACAAAACTACAATAAGAGTTTGCAACACAGTTGTAACCATAGCCAAGCGTCAAATTTTCAACCGTCGCTAACTGGGTTTCATCAGCACAGACATATACTAAATTTGGATTGCCATAGAAACTTAAAGTAGTTTCATTACGACCATTTTTTATAAATAAAGTAGAAAGGTTGTTGTCACCACAATAAAGGTCTTGAAGGTTTTTTAAACTGTTGACATCTAAAGTGGTGAGTTGATTACCAAAACAAGTCAGGGTTTGTATATTTATTAAACCGGTCACATTCAAAGATGAAAGTTGATTATTGTAACAATTCAAATCCTGAAGGCTTGTCAAAGCAATTACATTTAAAGAAGTAAGCAGGTTGTTTCCACATCGCAATACTCTAATATTAGGCAGATTGTTTAAGGAAAGGGATGTGAGTTGATTTGATCCGCACCATAAATTTTGAAAATTGGGCAGTCCGTTAATGTCTAAAGAGGTGAGTTGATTGTTGTCAATAAATAATTGATGAAAGTTGGGCAAGCCTGATAGTGTTAAAGTATTTAATTGGTTATTTGTAAAATCAGCATAATCGAGACTGTTTAGGTTATTTAAAAGTAAAGAGGTAATCAGGTTGTTTTTACTTTCTATCCTTATCAAATTGGTTAAACCATTTACATTTAGTGCTGTAAGTTGATTGTTGAAACAAATTAAATACTTAAGATTGGTAAGCCCCGATACATTAAGGACAGTGATTTGATTTTGAGAGCAGCTAATGCTCTGAAGATTAGGCAATCCCATTATGTTTAATCCGGTCAATTGATTATCTGCAAAATCTATAGCAGTTAAATTCGATAATGAACCCAGATTCATAGAACCGCTAAGTTGATTGTGTGCGCAAGAAAGATCACGAAGATTGGTAAAGCTGCTTATACCGGTTAAATCAGCTATATTACTTGAATTGACATTAAGTTTGTATACGGTCAAAGCCTCACTTACCTGTATTTCGCCATCATTATTGGTGTCAATTTTTAAGGGAGCATTAGCAAGTGTGGTAGCTATATAATTGCTGGTATTAGCTTCGAGTAACTTTGCCTTAAAATTGGAATCAGGAATATTTATAATCTGTGCCTGACCCATAAATCCGAGCAAAGCAATTACTAAAAAAGAGTAAATTTTTTTCATGAAAAGTAATTGATAATCAAATATATGAAAAAAAATAAACTATGGCTATTCTGTTAAAACAAAATCCCTCAACAGAGGGATTTTGTTTTATATTAATTCGTTTCCGGTCATCACGGCTGGTTTTTCAATGCCCATAAGTTTGAGTATGGTTGGGGCGATGTCGCCCAGTACTCCGTCTTTTACCTGTGTCAACTCGGGGTCAACCAGTATAATCGGTACCGGGTTGGTGGTATGTGCTGTATTGGGTGTGCCGTCCGGGTTGATCATTGTTTCACAATTTCCGTGGTCTGCGATGATGATGGTGGTGTAGTTGTTTTCCAATGCGGCAGTGACCACATCTTTTACACAAACATCAACCGCTTCGCAAGCTTTAATGGCAGCGGCCATCACGCCGGTATGTCCTACCATATCACCGTTGGCAAAGTTCAAACAAACAAAATCTACAGTTCCTTTTTTGAGTTCAGGGACCAAAGCGTCGCGCAATTCGTAGGCGCTCATTTCGGGTTGTAAATCGTAAGTTGCTACTTTGGGTGAGTTTCTCAAAATGCGGGTTTCGCCTCTAAACGGAATTTCCCGTCCGCCCGAAAAGAAAAAGGTCACATGCGGATATTTTTCAGTTTCGGCAATGCGGATTTGGGTTTTGTTGTGTTTTTCCAAGACTTCGCCCAGCGTTTCGGTAATGTTGTCTTTGTCATAAATGACGTGTACATTTTCAAAAGTTTCGTCGTAATTGGTCATCGTAACATAGTACAAGTTCAACTTGTGCATGTTTTGCTCGTGAAAATCTTTTTGTGAAAGCGCTTCGGTCAGTTCGCGTCCTCTATCGGTTCTGAAATTAAAAAAGATGACAACATCGTCATTCTGAATCGTAGCTACCGGATTGCTATTTTTATCCACGGCTACTATAGGCAGTATGAATTCATCGGTTACGTTTTCGGCATAACTCTCGGCTATGCTTTCAATAATATTGGTGCTGTGTTTCCCGATTCCGTTTACTACCAAATCATACGCCAACTTCACGCGCTCCCAGCGTTTGTCGCGGTCCATCGCATAATATCGACCTACTACTGAGGCAATTTTGGCGGAAGTGTTTTGAAGGTAATTTTCCAAATCCTGTAAGTATCCTTTTCCCGATTTTGGGTCAACATCTCTTCCGTCAGTAAACGCATGGACAAAGACTTTTGTTAAACCAAAATCCTGCGAAGCATCAATCAGCCCGCGCAAATGAGACGTGTGCGAATGCACCCCGCCATCCGAAACCAAGCCCAGAAAATGAACCGCTTTGTTGTTCGCTTTAGCGTAATGGAAAGCGTCAATCAGCGGCTGTTCCCGGCTCATGGTTTTGTTGGCTACCGCCAAATTGATTTTGGCCAAATCCTGATACACGATTCTTCCGGCACCCAAGTTCATGTGACCTACTTCTGAATTTCCCATCTGCCCTTCGGGTAAGCCTACATTGAGTCCGTCAGTGCGAAGCTGGGCATTGGGATATTGGGTATACAGGCTATTGATAAAAGGAACATTGGCATTGTCAATGGCAGATACTTTTGGGTCGGGTGATTTCCCCCAACCGTCCAAAATCATAAGGATAACTTTCTTGTTCATCAGAAATATTTTGAACAAAGATAACCCTTAATTTCGACTTTTAGAAGTGCATTCTTTCGTTAGGTTTGGTAAATGTTTTAGAAAGATTGGCATTTTTTATGGTATTGTAATCAATAAAATAACGGACACTTATAGAGAAGACATGATTCAGATTCTGATTGTCAATAGCGTCTTTAAAATTACGTTCAAACTGTCGGCTGAAATTCTGACTGAACAAAGAAGCATTGTTGCGGTATAATACGGAAACCTGACTTCCGGGAGCGAACCACCATGAGTAAGATAAATCCAGATTCCAAAGATTCAGATTATAGTTTTTGTTTTCACTGTAAGTGGTGTTGTTGACCAAACTACCATCGTCCTGTAAGGTTAAAAAGTCATGGTTTATTACATAAGACCAATAGTGACGAACTGCGAGAGAAAGGTTCATTTTATTGTTTAAGGAATATTTTCCCTGCAATGTGTTGGTATAAGTAATGCGATCTCTTCGGGCAAATATGGTATTTCCGTCAGGGTCAAAATCTACCCAACCGGTATTTTTGTTTTGGCGTAAAAAATTGAAATTATAGATCAGCGAAAAATGATCGTCAAAGCGGTATCTCGGGCTGAGAATAAAACCATAGGTAACTCTCCCTTTTTCATTAATGAAATTATAGGAAGGATTGAAGTCTAGAGCAAATTTTCGGTTGTAGTTTGAAGAATAATAGACCCAGATGTTAAGGCTCTCCGGAAGGGTTACAAATCGAACTTCATTAAGAGACCGGGGTTCGTAAAAATCATACACCGGCAAAGGTCTTATGTTAAATCCGCCACCGTAATAATCATTTTTCGTATCGTTAGAATTAACGCTCAAATTAAGTTGGCCGGATTGTATTCGCCCAGTTCGATTCTCAAACTCAGAATAAAAATTCAAATTGGTTTGAAAGGTATTGAACGTTTTGGTTGGATTCAAAATTCGGTAACTAGCATTTCCGTAAACGGTGTGGTAGTGGGTTTGAAAATTAATGCCTAAATCGTTAATGTCATATTCTCGTGAATAGTATTCTCCACCCAAACCAAATCGGTACTTTCCTTTGGTTTTTGCGAAATAAAGCTCAGAGGTAAAACCTTTTTTGTCTTCTGTATTCCCAAACTCATTGATGTAGCTGTATTTAAAACTGCCGTTGGCGTTATACGTGTTTTTTGTAGTATTTAAATCAAAAACCATAGCCGATACATTGGCATCTCTGAATTCTCCGTTACGGGTTACGTTGGTATTGACAAATGAAACGGAAGAGTTTTTGTTGAATCGCTGATCCAGCACCAGAACGTTGTAATTGGTCAAAGGAGAAATGATTTCGGAATGGGTGAATCCGGTGTCTGTATTCTTAATTTCGACACTCGTCTTTTCAGAAACGGCATTCAAAACACCTATACCCAGGCCACCTTTTGTTCTTCCCGAAATTTTCAGGGCGTTAATCAACTTAATATTGCCGGGTTGTTCTACTACTTCTTCATTACCTGAAGTAGTTATCGAGGGAGTTTCGCCAATTCTTCGGGTGTAGAGCAGGCCTCCTTTGTTAAATAAATCAGTGCCTTCGGTAAAAAATGGACGGTTTTCGCTGAATTGTTGTTCAAAAGCACTTAAATTCAATTCGACGTTATCAAATTTGGTTTGACCGAAATCGGGAATTAAAATGGCATCAAGCGTGAAGGCATCGTTGATTCCGTATTTGACGTCCAAACCGCCTTTAAATTCACCGTTGTTTTTTTGTGCTTTACTGGCATATACATATTGAGATGCATACGGAATTAAAAACAGGCGTGTCGGAGTTTTCACGTCTTCAATGCCCTTGAGAATTCCTGCCTGAGTACTCTCGTTTACAATTTTATTGTCTAAAAAATTCCAGGAATATTGTTGTCGGTCACGGCGAATTTCTCGGTAAAAATTTAATCCCCAAGTTTGTTCTTTAGCCGATGGGAAACGCAATGCGGCGTAAGGAATTTTCATTTCAACAGTCCACCCGAAATCCGTCAGTTCTACATGACTGTTCCAAATAGCATCCCAGGAAAAATCCTCACCGTTAGCTTCGGTATATATACCATCCTGCTGTACGCCGGCCGCACTCACAAAAAAGCGAAATTCCTGTTGGCCATCATTGTAACCATTGATAAAAACGCCAAAATGATCCGCAATTCCAAAGTTGTCGCGAGAGGTTAATTCTTTTAAAATTCGGTTGGGTTCATTGTCAAAAAGAGAAGCGGCTATATAAATTCCCTCATTGTTGTATAGCACCTTTACCTCGGTTTTTTTTTCCTGAGCAATGGGTTTTCCGTTGTCAGGATTGATCATTATGAAGTCGGTTGCCACTGCTGCATTTTTCCAAGCTTCTTCTTCAAACTTGCCGTCAATAGTGATTTTCTCTTCGGTATATAGCGTTTCTAAGGTTTTTTTCTGACCAAAAGACAAAGCTGTAACAAAGAGCAAAGCACATAAAAAACAATAAGATTTTTTAGACATAAATGTTGCAGTTGGTCGAACAAAAATAATTATTTAATTGATTGTCACAAGAAAGCACACAATAAAAAACTAATATTTTCGTTATGGTAAAGAGTTAAGAATTGATTAAAATTTCTTCAAATATTTTGTTCCGAACAATATTTTATTAGTTTTGTCATCCCAAGTCTAATGTTTAAGCTTTTAAATGTCAATGAATTACAGAGTTTTGTTTCTTTTTGCTTTGGTGCTGCTTACCTCTTTCAGCAAAATTTCCGGCCCCGATAAACCCAAAAATTTAGCTTATGTTGCCCCGGCAAAATCAACCGCTAAGAGTGTTGCGGTATATGAGATGTTGAATGCCAATTCATTTGCTATGCCTAATCTGGAGTGTTTTTCAGAGGCCCTTGATGGATTTTACGCCCTGAAAGACAAAGGGATAATTCAAAAAGATATTCTTACGTTGATTGACTTTTCAAAATCATCCAACACCAAACGTCTTTGGGTGATTGATTTAAAAACCAATACGATTTTGTTCAATACCTTAGTGGCTCACGGAAGAAATACCGGAGAAGAATTTGCGCAGACTTTTTCTAATGCTGCGGAGTCTTTCAAAAGTAGTTTAGGGTTTTACGCTACCGGAGAAGTATACAACGGTAAACATGGTTTGTCTTTAAGATTAGACGGATTGGAAAAAGGAATCAACGACCACGCTCGTGAAAGAGCTGTAGTGGTTCACGGGGCTAATTATGTTTCAGAATCATTCATTAAAGGAAATAAACGATTGGGTAGAAGTCAGGGTTGTCCTGCCGTTCCGGTTGAAATGAACGAAAAAATCATTAATGTGATTAAAGATAAATCCTGTCTTTTTATTTTTCATCCTTCCAGAAGCAAGACCACGTTTGAAAAATTAGTATCTTAATTTTTTGTATAAATCTTCATCGAGATCATAAATATCGTCTCTGAAAAGCAATTTATCATTTTCACTCCAGGCAGTCCAGTACCAAAGATACAGATAAGTGGTGGCCTGAATTTTCACATTTTGTGTTTTACCGGTTTTTAGAATATCAGCAATTTTAGTTTTCGAATACTGAATAGTGTCGTTGAGCAGGTATGCAGTCAACTCGAGAGGGTTTTCCACACGTACACAACCTGAACTTAATGATCGGTTAGTTTTGTCAAAGTAATCCCGGTGGTTGGTATCGTGCAGATAAACCGAAAAGCGGTTGGGGAAAATTAGTTTCACCATCCCGAGTGAATTGTACGTGCCCGGACTCTGTACATAACGGTATCCTCTGGCTCTGGAGGCTCTCCAGTTGGCCGCTTCCACTATATTTCCATCCGCATCATAAACGGTTATGTTCTTATCGGCCAAATAATTTCTGTTTTTGAGGGTTGCCGGAATGACATCTTCTTTAATAATCGTGGGCGGTACCGTCCAGGTAGGATTAAAAACAGCATAACTCAACTTAGAAGATAATACGGGTGTTTTTCTCTTGGCCGAACCAACTATGATTTTGTGTGTTTTTACCGTATCATTGTCATGTACCACACGCAGTGTATAATCGGGAATGTTGATGATGAGGTATTGTTGGCCTAAATCCTGCTGGTACCATTTCCAACGTTCTAAATTGGCTATGATCTGATGTCTTCTCTGTTCTTTGGAAAAATTTAAAGCGGCAATGGTTCCTTTGCCTATAACACCGTCTGCGGCTAAACCGTGTCGGGTTTGAAATTTTTTGATGGCGGTTACAGTTCTCGAATCATATATGTTGGTTAAGCTGTCGGGCTTTTTTAAATCATTCCAATACATTAGTTTTTGTTTGATTTTTAACAAGACGTTGTTGGTGTCATTCGGAATAATTTTTTCTCCAAAAGTTATCTTTTTCAAGGTGTCTTTCGGAAAAGAGTTGAGGAGCACTAGGGCTTTCTTCAGTCTTTTATAAACCAAATGTTGGGGTTTGCAACTGTCAATAGAAGCCAAAAAATCAGTCGATTTGTAGCTGTTGAGCAAAATTTTGACAACATCGGTTTTCTTCGGATTCAATTCCCAATCTTTATATAAAGCCATCGGATTCAGTCTGCCCTGGCTGATATGCTTGATGTATTTTTGCAAATTATGCGTTAGCAACAAATCATAATCCACCATTTCTTTATCAGAAAGCAAACCGAATCTTTTTTCAAAATCATAGAGCTTTTTTATCTTATACTCTTCCGGATTTAGTCCTTCTTGAGAAGCTTGTGCCAATTCATTCAGAATGACTTTCCTGATGTTTGATGACTGCCACACGGTTTCATGCGCAAAGTGATTATAAAAGTCACTCAAAACCTGACGGTCAAATTTAGCATACAACGCAGTGTCTATTTTTAAAATCCGTCCTTCAGTAACGGCAGGCCTTTTGACCGTTTGTATCAAAGGAATTGCCTTGGGTTTCGGAACTTCGTTCTTACAGCCCATC
This sequence comes from Flavobacterium silvisoli, assembly GCF_004329815.1. GTDB lineage: Bacteria > Bacteroidota > Bacteroidia > Flavobacteriales > Flavobacteriaceae > Flavobacterium > Flavobacterium silvisoli. Next base: position 64,821 of record NZ_SJPE01000006.1, read on the forward strand.
ACAGCCAATGCTAAAATCAAAATAAGATATTTATACATTTTTATACATTATAAAGTGAGTGCCGATGTCTTTAATCTCAAAGGAATCACCTTTGACCTGATAGCCCAGTTTTTCATAAAAGCCCACCGCATGACTTCGGGCGTTGAACCAAAGTAAGCAATTTTCCTCGTCTTGGAACAACTGTTCACAATACTTTAGCAACATTTCACCCAAACCTTTTCCCTGAAATTCCTTCAAAATAGCCATGCCCCGCAATTGCACCTGATTGGTTTCGGGAAAAAGAACCTGGCGGTTTTTAAAAAACGAGGCCACCCCAACGAGTTTCCCGTAGCCGAAAATGCCATAATGATGAGTTGTCGGAAGATTGTCGCCGTCAAAGTGGCAACTATCCACAGGTTTTCCGCTTCTGAGTACAGGATGTCGAACCGAAAAAGTATCCGGAGCAGCGATTTCCTTGATGGTATACATTTAATTCGAATAAAAATTTAAGGCAGTTAAAAATATAACATTTTCATTATAAAACGGTTGTGAGCGGATTCTTTTTGCGGCAAAAAACATTCAAAAAAAAGTAGAAAAAAAATTTGCATCAAAGGAAACTTATTCTATATATTTGCACTCACAAATGCGGAAGTAGCTCAGTTGGTAGAGCTCCAGCCTTCCAAGCTGGTTGTCGCGAGTTCGAGCCTCGTCTTCCGCTCAAAGAAAAGCCTTAACAATAGTTAAGGCTTTTTTTATTTGAATTAGGGCGTTGCCCCGAAACAAGTTCAGGGCCGCGCTTTCCGCAGTACACGGTACTTGCTCCAATCGCTAACGCAGTTTTATTTAATCCAGGACAAATCGCTTCCTGCTGCCAATTCCTCCGGAGTTTGATTTTGCCTGAATAAGCGGGCCGATAATTCGCCTTTTAAGATTATGGTTTCGCCCGTAACTTCCAGCCAACTGCCTTCGCGTAATCCTAAAACCGGTGTACTGTTAAAAGCATGAAACTCCTTAATACGGGTTTCGCGGGTTTCTCCCATGTGTTTGCTTTGCAAATCGGGGTCAAGATAATGCGGATTCAAATTAAACGGAATCAAGCCCAAGGTGGTAAAACTCGGCGGATAAATTATAGGCATATCGTTGGTGGTTTGCATCGAGATTCCGGTAATGTTGCTGCCGGCGCTTGATCCCAGATAAGGAGTTCCTTTTTTAACGGTTTCGGCCAAAATCTCCATCACTTTGTTTTCATATAATTGGGTAACCAATAAAAAAGTATTGCCGCCCCCGGTGAAAATTCCCTCGGCATTTTGTATGGCGGTTATCGGATCGGCAAATTCGTGTAGTCCTTTCACGCTTTTATTTATTTTGGCGAAAGCCGCACGAACATTCACAGTATAATCATCGTGCGAAATTCCGCCCGGACGCGCATAAGGGATAAACAGTAATTCGTTACAGGTTTTAAAATGAACTTCCAATGCAGGCAGTAAATAGTCTAAATAAGTTCCGCCATGAATGGTTGAGGTGCTGGCAATAATTAGTTTTTTCATTTGTTCTGAATTCTTTTCAGCGTCTTTTTTTCTGAAATAAGTTTGTTGCCCAAAAGTACTGTTTTTACGGCTTTTATTTAACAAAAAATTACCAAGCTGTTGGCATTTATTTAGGAAGAGCTTAAGATATTTTTACCCCTTATAAACCTGTCCGATGAACTTTTTTTTCAAAATAATGGTACTGTTGCTAATCACTAATGTGCTTTCGGCTCAAAACAATACCGTAAAAATGATAAAAGGAAAAGTTGTTTCAGAATCTGTTGATTTGGAAGGGATTTATGTTATCAATTTGAAATCTGAATCGACTGCAACAACCGAAAAAGGAGGGTATTTCAGTATTGCAGCGGCCGTTGGCGATACTTTGATGTTTTCGGCCATTCAAATCAAAGGGAAAAAAATACTCCTTTCGGATAAAGAATTTGCAAAAGACTTGGTTTTGGTGCCACTCGACCCCATGATTAACCGCCTGGATGAAGTCGTTGTCAAGCAGTATCCCAATATTAATGCGGTTTCTTTGGGAATTATTCCGGGAAACACCAAACATTACACACCGGCAGAGCGAAAACTCAAAACTGCTTCTGATGCTGATCCTAGCGCTTCACTGAATGGCATGGCGGGCGGCTCTGTGGGGCTGGATCCCTTATTGAATTGGATGTCGGGACGTACGGCAATGCTTAAAAAGGAAGTTGAAACAGAAAATAAAGAACTGCTGCTTCAAAAAATTGAAAACCTATTCGGTATGGATTATTTTACCGAAAAGCTGAAGATTCCGAAAGAATATGTCAGGGCATTTTGGTATTACATAGTAGACGAAACCCGATTTGTAAATGCGGTAAATGCTAAAAATAAAACGATGGCCACATTTGTTTTGGCTGAATTGGCCACAAAATATCTGGAATTACAAAAGGGCGATAAATAGATTTTTTATATTTGGTTATGAAAAGATTCCTGCTCATTATTATAGTTTTTTCGGCAGTCAAAAGCACGGCACAAGAACCACTGGTTTTATTGCGTGGAAAAATTGTTTCGCAAATCAAAGAATTGGGAGAAATAAATGTTGTTAATCTTCGTTCTGAGTCGGTAACGACCACATCAGACAACGGTAATTTTACCATGTTTGTTAAAGAACGGGATACTTTGCAGTTTACGGGTTTGCAAATACTTACCAAAAAAGTAGCGGTTACCTCTTCGGATATCAATAAGCAACTTTTTGTAGTGACGGTTGAACCCAAAGTAATTCCACTGGAAGAAGTTGAAATCAGACAATATCCCAACATTAATGCGGTTTCTCTGGGCATATTGCAAAAGCCGGCCAAGACCTACACACCGGCAGAACGAAAATTGAGAGCTGCAGAGGAGTTTCATTGGTACAGCCCGTTGTTAATTCCATTAGGAGGAATGAGTGTTGATGGGTTGATTAACTCCATAACCGGAAGAACTGCTATGCTGAAAAAGGAACTGCGAATAGAACGAAAAGAGTATTTGCTTCAAAAAATTGAATATTTATTTAAGCCCGAATTTTTTACAGAATCGTTAAAAATCCCCAAGGATTATGTCAGGGGTTTTTGGTATTATGCTGTGGAAGACCCAAAATTAGTTAGGGCATTGCAGGAAAAAAACAAAATGATGGCGCGTTTTATTTTTTCGGATCTTGCGACTCGATATAAAGAACTTTTAAATCAGAATTGACACCATGAGAGCAATTAAAATGATTTTGTTCGGAATTTTGTTCGGAATTTTGTTTGTGATGTTGAGTGCCATGAGTTGGCATCGTTTTTACACGGCTATTTATCAAGTTAATTATGTGCCTCAAAAGAAAATGGTACAAATCACAACCCGAATCTTTGTTGATGATCTGAACGATGCGCTGAAAAATAAATACCACAAAAAAACCTTTATCGGTGCCGAAAATGAAACTCCGGAAGATGTTGGTTTGATGAAAAAATACTTCTCTGAGAAGTTTAAACTGACCGTCAACGGACAGCTCAAACCGATGAATTATTTGAGCCGTGAGTTGGAAAATAACGTTGTGATTTGTTATCTGAGCATCAAGGAAATTTCCAAAATTACGTCTTTAGAAGTTGAAAATTCGATTCTTACCGAACTCCATCCTGACCAACAAAACATCATTCAGTACAACCATAACGGCAAGAAGCAAAGTTTGCTGCTAACCAGCGAAATAACTAAAGGAATGTTAAAATAATTTTTGAGTTCCGTTCTTCCCGCAAAAATATTTTACTTTTAGACCTTTAAAATAAACTGCATGAGAGGAATAAGCTTTGGGTTGTTGTTATTGATTTCGGGTTTTTTACAAGCTCAGGAAACTCCAAAACCAACCAAATCGGAGGGGAGAAACCCTGATAAGTTCAAACAAATGTATGATTTATTGGCCACGCCCAATATGTATCGTACCGCATCGGGAGCTCCCGGACCTGAATATTATCAGCAACAAGCCGATTATAAAATTGATGTGGAACTCGATGATAAAAATCAAAAATTATTCGGTTCCGAAGTCATAACCTACACGAACAATGCAAAGGAATCTTTAGACTATTTGTGGTTGCAGCTCGATCAAAATGAAAAGGCCAAAAATTCAAAATCGGGATTGGTTGACCCTAATAAAACCAATTCGGCAATTCCGGCACAAACCTTTTCAAGAAAATACCTCGAAGAACCGTTTGACGGTGGATTTAAGATTGAATATGTAAAAGACACTCAGGGAACCCCCATGTCCTATACCATCAACCAAACCATGATGCGCGTAGAGCTGCCCAAAGTTTTAAAGCACGGCGAAAAAATATCAATAGCCATAAAATGGTCGTATAACATTAATAATTATTTGTTAGACGGCGGTCGTTCGGGGTATGAGCATTTTGATAAAGACGGGAATAATGTGTACATCATAGCCCAATTTTATCCGAGAATGGCAGTTTACAATGATGTAGAAGGATGGCAAAATCAACAGTTTTGGGGCGCAGGCGAATTTGCACTTCCTTTTGGAAATTATGAGGTAAACATTACCGTTCCTGCCGACCACATTATGGAAGCCACCGGAACCTTACTTAACAGAGCTGAAGTGTTTACTGCAGCTCAAATGGCCAGATATGCCCAAGCAGAAAAATCATTTGACAAACCGGTACTTGTAGCTACCCAAGCTGAAGCCGAAGCCCGGGAAAAAGGGTTTTCAACCGCCAAAAAAACCTGGAAATTCAAGGCCGAAAATGTGCGTGATTTTGGAATAGCAACGTCTAGAAAATTCATTTACGATGCTATGGCTGTTAAGCTGGGAGGTAAAAATGTGATGGCTGTTTCAGTTTACCCGAAAGAAGGAAATCCACTTTGGGAGGAATATTCGACACGGGTGGTAGCACACACATTGAAAAGTTATTCAAGCCATACTTTTGATTATCCGTATCCGAAGGCAGTTTCTGTACATGCGCAGGATCAGGGGATGGAATATCCAATGATTTGCTGGAATTGGGGAAGACCCGATGAAGACGGCAAATATTCGGACAGAGTAAAAAACGGAATGATTAGTGTGATTACCCACGAAGTAGGACATAACTTCTTTCCTATGATTGTAAATTCAGATGAGCGTCAGTGGACCTGGATGGATGAAGGGTTGAATTCGTTTTTAGAATATGTGGCGTTGAAAGAATGGGATCCGAATTTCCCGGCGGATAGAGGTCCGGCCAAATCAATTGTACCTTATATGAGTGGAGATCAAAAAGGATTAGAACCTATTATGACCAATTCGGAGAGCATTCGTCAATTTGGTAATAATGCATACGGAAAACCGGCTGCCGCTCTCAATATTCTTCGCGAAACAGTAATGGGAAGAGAGTTGTTTGATTACGCATTCAAAACCTACGCCAATCGATGGAAGTTCAAACATCCTACTCCCGAAGATTTTTTCAGAACTATGGAAGACGCTTCTGCTTTTGATCTTGATTGGTTTTGGAGAGGTTGGTTTTATACTACTGATTACAATGACATCGGAATAAAAGAGGTGAAAAAGTTCTTTGTGAGTAATGAACCGCCGAAAAAAATCACCAATTACGGAAGAAAACGCAGAAATGCTGATCCTGGACCGATGGTTTATATGATTGCTGATGACAGCCCCGATTTCAAGCCTGAATTGAATAAGCCTTTTGATAGCAAGGATGTAAAAAACCTCAATGATTATATCCAGTCTCATTTTACCAAAGAAGAACAGGCTAAGTTGGACAATCCGAAATATTTTTATCAGGTAACGTTTAACAAGCCGGGTGGATTAGTGATGCCGATTTTGGTGGAAATTACATTTGAAGACGGGACTAAGGAGAATCATCATTTTCCGGCCCAAATATGGAGGATGAATGATGAAGAAGTGAGCAGAACATTTGCCACTAAAAAAATAATTTCAAAAATAATAATCGATCCGAAACAGGAAACGGCAGATATTGATACAACAAATAATTCTTGGCCAAAAACCGAGGAAAAATCAAAATTTGATTAAGAGAACTTTGTAACTTTGCAACTCATTTAGAAAAATTAAAATTATGTTTGGAATAGGTGGTGGCGAACTAATATTTATCATTTTTATTGCCTTGATGCTTTTTGGGTCTGATAAAATTCCCGATGTAGCCAGAGCTATCGGAAAAGGAATGGCACAAGTCAAAAATGCTACGAACGAAATAAAATCGGAAATTCAGAAAGAAGTAAAAGCACACGAAATAGATACTTCTGTAAGAGAACTGACTTCTACATTCAGCACCGAAGTAGATAAAGTAAAAGAAGGGCTGGACAGCAATTTATCTGCTCCTGTTCATAAAATCAGTGAGGAACTGGATGATTTGTCAGGCCCAATCAAACGCCAAATGTAATGCTCGAAAAGATAATCCATTTAGACAAAGAACTGTTTGTTTTTCTCAACGGATTGGGTTCTGAAACGTTTGATGGTCTTTGGTTGGCTATTACCAAACAGTTTTACTGGACTCCTTTTTTCTTAGTCGTATTTTATTTTTTGCAAAAAAAAATTGGTTGGAAAAACTTTGGGTTTTACGTGCTTTTTGTTGCAGTTTTGATTTTGGTTTGCGATCAAACGGCTAACCTTTTTAAGGATTTTTTTCAAAGACTGCGGCCGTGTAATGATGAAGAAATCAAACATATTATCCGGATTGTAAAATCAAGCGATACCTTCAGCTTCTTTTCCGGTCATGCAGCCAATTCAATGGCTACAACAGTTTTTACCTTTTTTATTTTAAGAAAAGAGTATAAATGGGCTTACTTGTTATTTTTATTTCCTTTAATTTTTGCTTATAGTCGCATTTATTTAGGTATGCATTTTCCGGGAGATATCCTTGCGGGTTATGCTTGTGGTGCCATTTTTGGGTTTGCTTGCTACAAATTATACGCAAAATACATCCTCCGCAAGGCGTGATTTAACGCACCCTCGAAACGGTTAATCCGTCTCTTATCGGCAGTAAAACGGTTTCTACTCTGGGGTCATTTTTCAGCAATTCGTTGTATTCCAAAATGGTTTTAGTGCTGCTGTCATTCGGTTTAACAGGTTCCAAAACTTTACCGCTCCACAACACATTGTCTGAAAGAATGATGCCGCCCTTGTTCATCATAGGGAGTATTAAGTGAAAATAGTTAATGTAATTTTGTTTGTCGGCATCAATGAAAACCAAATCGTATTTTTTGTTTAAAGTCGGAATAATATCCAATGCTTTTCCGAGGTGTTGAAAAATTTGACCGGACCATGGACTTTTATCAAAATATTTTCGTTGAAACTCCACTAATTCTTCTTCTACGTCCAAGGTGTCAATCGTTCCGTTTTCGGCCAAACCTTCGGCAAGACAAAGAGTAGCATAACCGGTATAGGTTCCAATTTCAAGAATGTTTGTCGGATGGATAATTTTGGAAAGCATACTCAAAACACGTCCTTGAAAATGACCACTCAACATGCGGGGTTGCAAAATCTTTTGATGTGTTTCTCTATTCAATTGCGCCAACAACTCAGGTTCGTTTTCTGAATGTTGTGCCACATAATGTTCTAATTCTTCGGAAAGGAAATGCATGACTTTATTTTTTACAAAAGTACAAATTAACAACTAACCAAAATATACCCTAAATTTGCGCCATGGAAACTGAGAAAAGAGACATCCGAAGTTTAACCAAAGCACAGTTGCGGGATTTTTTTGTGGCCAATGGCGACAAAGCCTTTCGCGGTAATCAGGTTTATGAGTGGTTGTGGAGCAAAGCTTCACACAGTTTTGACGACATGACTAATGTTTCCAAAGAGACAAGAGCCATGCTCGAAAACAATTTTGTAATCAATCACATTCAAGTAGATACTATGCAACGCAGCGAGGACGGCACCGTTAAAAATGCGGTTCGTTTGCACGACGGATTGATAGTAGAAAGTGTTTTGATACCCACCGAAACCAGAACCACTGCTTGTGTTTCGAGTCAGGTAGGCTGCAGTTTGGATTGCAATTTTTGTGCTACCGCCCGATTAAAGCGAATGCGGAATTTAGAACCCGGAGAAATTTATGATCAGGTAGTAGCTATTGACAGAGAAAGCCGTTTGTATTACAACCGCCCGTTGTCGAATATTGTTTTTATGGGAATGGGTGAGCCATTGATGAATTACAACAATGTGATGAAAGCCATAGACATGATTACTTCGGAAGAAGGATTAGGAATGTCACCCAAGCGAATTACGGTTTCTACTTCAGGAATTTCCAAAATGATCAGAAAGATGGCTGATGATGAAGTGAAATTTAAATTGGCTGTTTCCTTGCATTCGGCTATCGAAGAAACCCGCAACAGAATTATGCCGTTTACCAAAAATTTTCAACTTCCCGAATTAAAAGAGGCTTTGCTTTATTGGTATCAAAAAACCAAAAGTAAAGTTACTTATGAATATGTGGTTTGGAAAGGGATTAATGATGATAAAGCTTCGATTGATGCCTTGGTGAAATTTTGTAAATATGTGCCCTGTAAGGTTAATTTAATAGAATACAACCCCATAGATGACGGTGAGTTTCAACAGGCACACGATAGTGCCATTGATCATTACATCAAAGCTTTGGAACAAAATGATATTGTAGTCAAAGTTCGCCGAAGCCGCGGAAAAGACATAGATGCTGCTTGCGGTCAATTGGCCAATAAATCATAAAAAAAGTCCCGATACTAATGTAATATCGGGACTTCTTCCTTTTATAATTGTTTTTTTAATTTCCAAAAGTAAAGGCTGTTGGAGTTCCGCCATCGATAGATATGGTTGCATTGTTGTCACAAGTTCCGGTGCCATAATCTAAAACTGCAGTATGGTTTGGTTTAGTAATCGTAAGTATTCCTGATACAATTCTATATTGACAATTCATCTCAATTCGCAGAGGGCTTGCATCGGTAACTGTATTGGTATGTGTAGCACCGTTTGGTTTTGTGGTAGTAATGTTTTGAGTAATTAAATACACATTGTCGTGCCAATTCATTGGAGAAGTGAAACCATCTATACATTCTCTTTTTCTTGTTCCTACTCTAGTGTAAACATCGCCATTCGGAAAAGTAAACGTCATATTAATATCCATTACATGAATTGGGTGGTTTGTTGCTAAAAGCGCACTGTTTGTGAAAGTACGCGTAATCGTTTTGTTGCCTTCAATTAAAATATTGTTGTGTCGGAAGTTTACAAATTGGTAATTAATGACATAAGAAGGGGTGTTAAAATTTAAGCTACCACTAACAATAATACTTCCCTCCAATACGTTTCCGTTAGGCATGGTGCAACCACCATTGGCAAATACTATGGTTCTTGTCCACGTTGTGGCTGTTACTTCTGTTGTTACTGTTGCACAAGAAGGTAAGATGGATACATAACTTGCAGTAGTTTTACCTGCTGCTGAAGGATTTTGTTGTAAATATTGATCTTCTACTATTTCAGAAACATCGTTCGATGCTTGATCCATTTTGTTACTTGCTTTCACATCATCACTGGTAAAAGCTGAGTCGCTAGTGCTGCTGTCTTTCGAGCAGCCGGTCAATGAAAAAACAGCTATTAATGCTATTATTCCAAGTAAGATCTTTGTTTTCATAAGTGTAGTGTTTTCTAGTTTGGTGGTTAAGACGATGTTAAAACCAAATGGTTTAATCACAAATAAATATTTTTTGCAAACGCTGGCTTTGTTGTATATTTGAAAGCGATGAATATCACTTCACAAATAAAAAAACCCATTCAGCAGGAAATGGAACTTTTTGAAAAAAAGTTCTACGAATCCATGACGTCTAAGGTGGCATTACTCAATCGGATTACCTATTATATCGTCAATCGAAAGGGTAAACAAATGCGTCCCATGTTTGTTTTTCTTACGGCTAAAATGTTGTCTGAAGGCAAGGTAAATGAAAGAACGTATCGCGGAGCCAGTGTTATTGAACTCATTCATACGGCAACTCTAGTGCATGATGATGTAGTAGATGACAGCAACCGTCGTCGTGGTTTTTTTTCGGTAAATGCCTTGTGGAAAAATAAAATTGCCGTTCTGGTTGGAGATTATTTGTTATCAAAAGGATTGTTGCTTTCTATTGATAACGGCGATTTTGATTTGCTTCGAATCATATCAGTAGCCGTTAGGGAAATGAGTGAAGGCGAATTACTTCAGATAGAAAAAGCCCGACGGTTAGATATCGTTGAAGAAGTGTATTACGAAATCATTCGAAAAAAGACGGCTACATTGATTGCTTCTTGCTGTGCACTTGGCGCCAAGTCGGTTTCAGAAGACGAAGGTCAGGTAGAAGCCATGCGTAAATTTGGAGAACTTATCGGAATGGCATTTCAAATCAAAGATGACTTGTTTGACTATACCGATGATGCTATCGGTAAACCAACGGGAATTGACATCAAGGAACAAAAAATGACTTTGCCTTTAATTTATGCTTTGAACAATTGCAGCAACGAAGAAAAAAAGTGGTGCATCAATTCGATTAAAAACCATAATAAAGACAAAAAACGGGTTAAGGAAGTTATCCAATTTGTGAAAGATAAAAACGGTTTGCATTATGCCGAGAAAAAAATGGTGCAATTTCAAAAAGAAGCCCTTCAAATCCTCGAAAATTTCCCCCAATCTGAATACAGAGATGCTCTTTCACTCATGGTGAATTATGTCATAGAACGAAAAAAGTAATTTTTTTTCAAATATTTATTTGTTCTAAATCCTTGATTTTACTGGGTTTTTTAATTTTTAAATCTTCAAATTGTAAAATTTTCAAATCTTCATGCAACCATTTTTCAACGGCATGCGTCTATGCCAATAGAACACTCTAACCAAAAGTTTTGAAAGTAATCAACTTACATAAAGATGAAAAAGAACTAATCGGATTGGCCGTCGAAAATAACCGACATGCACAACATCAGATTTATTCTAAGTTCGCTCCCAAAATGTTAAGCGTCTGCCGTCAATATGTTAAAGATGTGCATCAAGCTGAGGATATTATGATTACTGCTTTTATGAAAGTGTTTACCAATCTGAAAAATTTTGAACACAAAGGAAGTTTTGAAGGTTGGATCCGTCGAATCATGATTAACGAATGCATTTCTTTTATCAGAGCGGATAAAAAGGTAAAATTTATTGAGGACGAAAATTTCTTTGAAGAAAGACATAACAATATTGAAAGTCAATTTTCGGTAGATGATATTCAGTTTTTAATTGATAATCTACCCGACGGTTATAAAATGATTTTTAATTTATATGCAATTGAAGGCTTTAAACATCAGGAAATTGCCGCTATGTTGGGAATAAGCGAAGGAACCTCCAAATCACAATTGTCCCACGCCCGAAGACTGCTTCAGGAGCACATAACCAAACTTAAAAACTATGACAATGGAACCGAATAAACTAGAAAAACAGTTCAGAGAAAAACTGAATACCAGAGAAATTCAGCCCTCAGCACAAGCTTGGGATCGATTGGATGCTATGCTTTCGGTTGCCGAAGAAAAAAAAACAAAACGACCTTCTGGCTTTTTGTTTATTGCTGCCAGCATTTTGGTTTTGGTAACGCTTGGTACCTTTTTCTTCACTCAAGACGCTACAAGAATTCACCCTCAAGACAACAATAGTGTGGTGGAAACAGAAATCAAAAAAGATACAAATCAAGGCTCTGTAAAAAACAATCAATTGCCAGTAGTTAAAAATGAAAAAGATACCGAAGCAATCGCTGTAACAGCTAACCAGTCATCAAATAAATCATCAATCATCAATCAAAAAACAACAGTAAATCAAAAAGACAATGCTTATCAAAGTCAAATCATCAAGGAAAAAGAAATAGTTTTTCAAAATTCGGGTGACGTAGCATTGAAGGACTTACCCAAAATTGTTGACACCAAAGAAACCATTGCGGTAAAAAGAGAAATAGTTTCTGATGCCGACTTACTGGCGGGTTTAGATGCAGCAGCTAAAAACTCAGCGTCTAAAAATTCAACAATGAAAGTCGATGCCAAAAGTTTGTTGTCACAAATTGACGGAGAACTCAATCAAACTTTCCGAGAAAAGACGTTCAACAAGCTAAGCAAAAATTACCAGGAAATTAAAGTGGCTCTGGCCAACCGAAACAACAAAGAATAGCAATCATCAATTTTAAATTAATCAACATTATCATGAAGAATTTTATTATTTATGCCTCATTGGCACTGACCTTTCTGGTTAGTAAGGCAACAGCACAAGAAGCTACTTTTGAAATGAAAGCCCGACTAATCGCTAATAAAATAGAAGCTATTACTAAAGAAGAAAAAGGGGCGTTAAAAGAAGAAATTGAAGCCGTAAACAAAGAATTGGAAGCGGGGACGATTACCAGAGAGCAAGCAGATGCGAAAAAATTATTGTTAGCAGAAACCCGCTCTAAGAATATTGAAACCCGTATTGCACAAGCACAAGAGGAACTGAAAAATTTGGTGCAGCAAAAAGTAGACGGAAAATTGAAAGACACCAAGACCAAAACATTCACGTTTAATTTTGTTAGCGATACCGTCAAACGTCCGGAGCGCAGAACGACTTCTCAGTTTGTGTTTGCTATGGGGGTAAATAATTTGGTGACCGATGGTGCTGTGGCGAATTCAGATTATCGTTATTGGGGTTCTCACTTTTACGAATGGGGTGTGACCTGGAATACCCGCTTGATGAAGAATGACAATCTCCTGCATTTGAAATACGGAATGTCATTGATGTACAATAACCTACGTCCGACAGATAACCGCTATTTTGTGGTGAATGGGGATCAAACAGATTTAGTGGAAAGTCCGATTCATTTAGAAGATTCACGTTTCAGAAACGTGTACATCACCACGCCACTTCATTTAGAGTTTGATTTTACTAAAGCAAAAACGGATAAAGAAGGAAAAAAAATATTCCGTACGCATGAGAGTTTCCGATTCGGAATTGGGGGTTATGCCGGAGTTCGCGTCAAATCAAAACAAATCTTGAAATACGAAGACGGCGGACGCGATGTGACTCAAAGAACCAGAGGGAATTTCAATGCCAATGATTTTATTTATGGGGTGAGTACTTACTTGGGGTATGGTGCTACAAGTATCTATCTGAAATACGATTTGAATCCTTTGTTTAAAGACAACGCCATCAAACAAAACAATATCTCATTGGGTATTCGTTTTGATTTAAACTAATTTGTTTGAGTTAATTTTATACTTCGAAAGATGTTTCAGTAATGAAGCATCTTTTTTTTATGTATTTTTACGCTCTTTCAATTTTTCAAAAAAAACTAAGTTTGATCAGTCGCGAAACCATAGATAAAGTATTTGAAACGGCCCGTGTTGAAGAGGTTATAGGCGACTTTGTACAACTCAAACGCGCCGGTAGTAACTTCAAAGGCTTGAGCCCGTTTTCAGATGAACGCTCACCTTCTTTTATGGTATCACCGGTAAAACAAATTTGGAAAGATTTCAGTTCGGGTAAAGGTGGGAGTGTAGTTACTTTCTTGATGGAGCATGAACATTTTACGTATCCTGAAGCCATCCGGTATTTGGCAAATAAATATAATATCGAAATAGAAGAAACCGAAGTTTCTCCGGCTGATAAGTTAGAAGCGAACGAAAAGGAAAGTCTCTATTTGGTTTCGGAATTTGCCAAAACTTATTTTCAGGAATCGCTCTTAAATACCGAAGAAGGGAAGGCTATAGGCTTGTCCTATTTCAAAGAGAGAGGTTTTACGAATGAGACAATTGCCAAATTCGGCTTAGGATATTCACCCGAATCCTGGGATGCTTTTACCCAAGAGGCTTTGGCCAAAGGATACCAATTAGAATTTTTAGAAAAGGTTGGATTGACCATCGTTAGAGAGGATGGCAAGCATTTTGACCGATTTAAAGGTCGTGTCATGTTTCCTATTCAAAGTTTATCCGGGCGGAACTTGGGTTTTGGCGGACGAATTTTGACCAATGATAAAAAAGCAGCTAAATATTTAAACTCTCCAGAGAGTGACATTTACCATAAAAGCAAAGTGCTGTACGGTATTTTTCATGCTAAACAGGCCATTGCCAAACAAAACAATTGTTATCTAGTAGAAGGTTATACCGATGTTATTCAAATGCATCAGGCCGGCATTGAAAATGTAGTGGCTTCTTCGGGAACTGCCTTGACTCCTGATCAAATTCGATTAATCAATCGATTAACCAAGAATATTACGGTGCTTTTTGACGGAGATGCCGCTGGTTTAAGAGCCTCTGTAAGAGGAATTGATTTGATTTTGGAAGAAGGAATGAATGTTAAGGTTTGTACGTTTCCCGATGGTGATGATCCGGATAGTTTTGCCCGGAAAAATTCATTTGAAGATCTGACACACTATTTAGAAAATAATGCGAAGGATTTTATTCAGTTTAAAGCTTCCCTTTTGATGGATGAAGCAAACAACGATCCGATAAAAAAGGCTGATTTGATTCGGGACATGGTGGTGAGTATTTCTAAGATTCCGGACAGAATCAAAAGAGAAATCTACATACAGGAAACGGCCCGAATTATGGATATTTCTGAACAGGTATTGCTCAATACTTTGGCGCAAATGGTTCAGAAAGATATTTCAGAAGCCGGGAAAAAACTCAAAACCGAACAAAAAGCATTTGAAGTTGTTAAAAATGATGTTCCGGTTACCGGTGAAAAATTAGATATTTTATCCAGTCTCGAAATCAGTATCATCAGTATTTTGGTTTTATATGGTAATTTGGAAACCAATTTTGAAAACATCTACATTAGTTTTGACGAAGAAGGCAATGAAGTGGAGGTAAAAGAAAAAATCAAATGTAAAATTTCGGAACGGATTTTTTTGAGCCTTCAGGAAGATGAAATCAGTTTTACAAATCCGTTATTTCAGGAAATTTACAACGATTTAATTCACAATTATCTCAACAATACAGATTTTGACTTGGTCACGTATATGAATTCTTTGCCCGAAGAGCAGGCTAGTTTTATTTCCAACTTAATCATGGAAAACGAGCGCTATACATTGGCAGGTTGGTTAGAAAAAAAACAGGTTTTTGTGAAAGAGAAAGATTCCGAGGAAGTCTTAACCAATTTAGTAACAGAAACATTAATTTCTTTGCGCGAATATCTAATCAATAAACTGATTGTTGATTTGATGCAAAATTACAGTAACGATGCTGAAAATGACTTGGAAGAAATAAAGTCAACCATCAACGATTATAACAAACTAAAGGTGAGTTTGACCCACAAAATAGGAAGAATACGTTCAACCTACTTATAAAAAAACCCGCTCAAGGCGGGTTTTGTTTTTTAAACGATTTCCAAAGTTTTAGCTTTGTTAACAAGGTCAACCAAGTTAGTTACGTTTAATTTCGTCAACAAACGAAGCTTATATGTACTAATGGTTTTTTCGTTAAGTGCTAAAATTTTAGCAATCTCGTTGTTCTTCTTGCCATCACTCAAAAAACGCAATACTTCAATCTCTCGGTTAGAAAGTTTTCGGTACAAACGCTCTGATTTGTTTTGCTTGGCAATAAGGGCCAGATTTCTCTTGATTTCTTCGTTTAGGATAATTTGTCCCTGATGTACTTTGACAATAGTTATACCTAAATTTTCAAGCTTTGATGTCTTGTGAACATATCCGGCACATCCTGCTTTAATGGCATTTGGTGCATAGATGTGTTCCGACAAACTACTAAATACGATAACTTTGGTTTTTGGAAAGTTTCTGATGATTGACTTGAGTTCATAAATACTCTTCAATCCTTCAAGCTCTAAATCGATGATTAAGACATCAATTTCTTTGTTTCTTAAAGCATCTGGAACCATGAAAAAATTTCCTACGTTTGAAACTATGCTAATTTCAGGATGATCCTTGAAGTAAGCCTTCATTCCAAAGTGTACAACCGGAAAGTTGTCAGCAATACATACATTTATCATAATTGTGGTATTTGATAAAAAATTAATAGAAATTTACTGTAAAGTTAAAAAATATATTATATAAAATACTTAATATTTTATTTTTTTTGGGATTAAACATACAGGAATTGGGTTCATTTTGTGTTGATTTATAGTGTTTAATCTTTTATAAATTACAAAAACCTCACGTTCTCTTCCTGAGTAATCTTCCTCTTTTTTGTTGTTTTCAAATTCAGTCATCGCCCATTCAAGTTCATCATAACTCGCTCCGATTTGTTCTTCATCTGTTCTTGAATCGCCAAACAAACCATCAGTTGGTGCTGCATTCTGTATTGATTTCGGAATGTCTAAATAAGTCCCTAAAGCATACACATCACTTTTCATCAAATCAGCAATCGGACTCAAATCAACCCCTCCGTCCCCATACTTGGTAAAGAAACCAATGCCAAAATCTTCTACTCTGTTTCCGGTTCCCGCTACTAATAAACCGTGTATACCGGCAAAGTAATACAAGGTGCTCATGCGCAATCGGGCTCTTGTATTGGCTAGCGACAAATCTAACTTTGTAGAGTCATCACTTCCCGGCACTACCTTTTTAAAGGTTTCAAAAACAGTTGTCAAATCGGCTTCTGCATGATGAACATTCGGAAATTTTTTTTTCAATTGTTCAATATGTTCTCTGCCGCGACTCACTTGTGAGCTGTCCTGATGTATCGGCATCTCAATACACCATGTGGGTAAACCTGTTTGCGCACACAATGTTGAGGTTACTGCCGAATCAACTCCGCCCGAGATTCCGATAACAAATCCTTTTGTTTTAGATTTGGCTGAATAATCTTTCAACCATGAAACAATAAAGGTGTTCACTTCCCCTACCTTGATTTTACTTTTTTTAGTCATTTCTTATGAAAATTTTTGAAAACTGCAATGTATATTTGCAAAAGTAAAAAAATCACCTGCCTTTTGAACTGATTTTCACTGTATAAATTTTGTAATGATGAAAAAACAAATTCTGGTCCTGCTTTTCGTTTTAGCCTTTATTTCTTGTGATAAGAAATCAAAAGTAGAGAAAGCTGTTGAGCAAATTCCGGTAGAACTGAAAGTAGATCGGTTTGACAAGGCTTTCTTTGAAGCCACTCCCAAGGACTTGCCTAATTTGAAAGCGGAATATCCTTTTTTCTTCCCGGAAGGGGTTGATGATAAGGTTTGGATTGAAAAAATGCAAAATAAAGATTGGAGGGATTTGTATGCCGAGGTTAAAAGAAAATATCCTGATTTTGGCAAACAAACCAGTGAAATAGAGGATTTATTCAAACATTTTAAATATTATTTTCCCGAAACGGTGATGCCAAAAATTTACACGGTTATCGGAGAAATGGATTATAACACCAAAGCAATTTATGCCAATGACAAATTAATTATAGCGCTTGAGTTGTATTTAGGGAAAGATGTCAAATTCTATACTTTTCCTGAGTATTTGAAACAAAACTTCGAAGAGCGTCAAATGATGCCCGATATAGTGTCAAGTTTTGCCCTGCGAAAAATACCGCCTCCTACAGACAAAACATTGTTGTCAAACATGATTTATTACGGTAAAGAATTGTATTTAAAAGACATGATGCTGCCTGAGTATACTGATGCGGAAAAGATAGGATATAAGCCGGAACAGATAACGTGGTGTCAGGAAAACGAAAGTTACATATGGCGTTTCTTTATCGATGAGAACCTGCTTTTTGATACCGACTCCAGATTGCCGAATCGCTTCATCAATTTGGCTCCTTTCTCAAAATTTTATCTGGAAATTGATAACGAATCTCCAGGAAGAGTAGGACAATGGGTCGGTTGGCAAATCGTGCGCTCATTTATGGAAAATAATGAGGTAAGTTTGCAGGATATGCTGAAAATGGATGCCAAACAAATATTTGAAAAATCAAAATACAAACCCAAAAAGAATGAGTAAAATAATAAAATCCGAAATAAAATTCCTGGTCGAATTAGACGAAAACCGAGTGCCCGAAAAACTCTCCTGGACAGCACAGGACGGCGGAGTAGAACAAGAAGAAGCCAAAGCGGTTATGCTTTCCATTTGGGACAGTAAGGCACAGGAAACACTCCGAATTGATTTGTGGACCAAAGATATGCCGGTAGATGAAATGAAGTTGTTCTTTCACCAAACATTGACAGCAATGGCTGATACTTTTCAAAGAGCTACTGCCGACGAAAAAATGGCGGACACTATGAGAGATTTCTGTGATTATTTTGCCGAAAAATTAGAACTGAAACAATAAAAAAGCGGTCAACTGACCGCTTTTTTTATAATGAATTGTTTTTGAACATTTCTTCATTTACTCCGTCAATGAATTCTAAAAGTTGCTCTCTTCCGGTTGATTCAAGCGATGAGGTAACAAAATATTGAGGCATTTCTTCCCAGTTATTCGCTAAAATAGCTTTGCGATAGGCAGCAATATTCGAGTCAATTTTAGTTTTACTGATTTTATCCGCTTTAGTAAAAATGATACAAAAAGGCACCTCAATCTCCCCTAAATAGTTGATGAACTCCAAATCTATTTTTTGGGCTTCCAATCGGATGTCAATCAAAACAAAAGCACAAACCAATTGTTCTCTTTTTTCAAAATAATCTGTGATGAATTTTTGAAACGTTTCTTTGGTTTTTTTCGAAACTCGGGCGTAACCATATCCGGGTAAATCCACCAAGAACCAATTCAGGTTTATTTTGAAGTGATTGATTAGCTGTGTTTTACCTGGTTTTCCCGATGTTTTCGCCAAATTTTTGTTATTGGTCAACATGTTGATTAATGACGATTTCCCTACATTGGAACGACCAATAAAAGCATATTCCGGCAAAGGATCTTTCGGACATTTACTCACATCAGAATTACTGATGATAAATTCGGCTGAATTGATTTTCATTGGTTTTTATTTAAAATAAAAAAGCCCTAAAAAGGACTTTTAGTTTACAGATGTACTTCTTTTAACCATTCGTGTAACAAGCGGTTGAATTCATCCGGGTGCTCCATCATGGCAGCGTGGCCGCATTTGTCAATCCAATATAAAGAGGAATTGGGCATCAGTTTATGAAATTCTTCCGCTACTTCCGGAGGAGTTACTTGATCATTTTTCCCCCAAATGATACAAGTTTTCACGTGCATTTTCGGTAAGTCTTTTGCCATGTTGTGACGAATGGCACTTTTGGCAATCGTCAGGGTTTTAATAACTTTCATGCGGTCATTAACCACCGAAAAAACTTCGTCAACTATTTCTTTAGTGGCTACTTTAGGGTCATAAAACACAGCTTCCGCTTTTTTCTTGATGTACTCGTAATCGCCTCGTTTAGGATAACTGTCTCCCATGGCGCTTTCGTATAGTCCGGAACTTCCGGTAATAACAAGTCCCGCCACTTTTTCAGGATACATTTTAGAATGATACAGAGCAATGTGTCCTCCCAGCGAATTTCCTAAAAGAATTACCCGGTCAAAGCCCTTGAATGTGATGAAGTCTTTTACGTATTTGGCAAAAGCCTTTACGTTGGTTTTCAGTATGTTTTGAGTGTAAATTGGCAATTCTGGAATTACTATTTTGTATCCTCTGGTTGAAAAATAATCAGCTACCCCGCTGAAGTTGCTTAAGCCTCCCATCAAACCGTGTAAAACGACAATTGGTGTGCCTTCACCTACTTCGAAATAAGAATACCTGCCTTCTTTTTTAAAATTTCCGTTCATATAATTTTTCGACTTTACATCGGCAACAAATATATGATTTTATAGCTAAAAACACTTTTATGACAGGAATATTTACGCCATCAATGAACAATTTACCATACTTTTTTTGATGTGATTTTTGGTTTGTCTGAAATAAGATTAATGAAATTCTTTCTGTTTAAAAAATCAATTTTATGTAACAAAATGATTAAAAATCAGTTTTTTATGCGGTTTTTTCTTTCGTCTTAAGCTTTTCATAATAATTTGTTAAAAAAACAACTCTTTTGCTTTCAAAGTGTTTTTGCCAAAAACCGTAATGAAGTGGTAAAACTTATTAACAAAGTGGTATTTTGTGGTAAATTGTGGTAATTATTTTTATATTTTTGCTGATAATCAAAACAAATTTCATTGAACTCTATAATCGGAACATACGAATGCAAAGTTGACGCCAAAGGAAGGCTTATGATTCCTTCGGCTTTGAAGAAGCAACTGGCTGGTTCTCTTCAGGATGGCTTCGTCTTGAAACGTTCCGTTTTCCAACCTTGTTTGGAGTTGTATCCAATGACCGAATGGAGTTTGATGATGCAAAAAATCAACAAACTCAATCGATTTGTAAAGAAAAATAACGACTTCATTCGTCGTTTTACGGCTGGAGTAAAAGTGGTTGAAGTAGATGATTTGGGGCGCTTGTTGATACCGAAAGATTTGGTTGCTTTTGGTAAAATTTCCAAAGATATCGTGCTTTCTTCTGCTGTCAATATCGTTGAGATTTGGGATAAAGACTTGTATGAAAAATCAATAGCCGGCGACGACATTGATTTTGCTGATTTGGCTGAAGATGTAATGGGAAATATAAATGATGATGACAATGGAATATCATAATCCGGTTTTGTTGAAGGAAACGGTCGATGGGTTGAATATAAAACCTGACGGGGTTTATGTGGATGTGACTTTTGGAGGAGGCGGACATTCGAAAGAGATTTTGAGAAGATTGGGTCCCAATGGGAAATTGTTTGGTTTTGATCAGGATGAGGATGCTTGGGCTAATGCCTTGCCGGATGACCGATTTACTTTGATTCAGGAAAACTTCAGATACATCAAGCGTTTTTTGAGGTTTCATGGAATAAAACAAGTGGATGGGATTCTGGCCGATTTAGGGGTTTCCTCGCACCAATTTGATGTCCCTGAAAGAGGGTTTTCTACTCGCTTTGATGCCGATCTAGATATGCGGATGAGTAAAAAAAATGAACTGGATGCCTACAAAGTAATCAACGAATACGATGAGACGAATTTGAGAAGAGTTTTTTTGGATTACGGCGAATTGAAAGTTGCTCCTGCTTTGGCAAGAACAATTATTGAAGCAAGAGAAAAGAAGGATATCAATACAACAGATGAATTAAAATTGATTCTGGCTAAATTTTTACCGGAACAATTCAAAAATAAAATTTTGGCTCAAATCTATCAGGCCATAAGAATAGAAGTGAATCAGGAAATGGATGTTTTAAAAGAATTTTTAGAACAATCCCTTGAAATATTGAAGCCGGGAGGAAGATTAAGCGTGATTTCATACCACTCGTTAGAAGATAGATTGGTTAAGCGATTCATGAAAAATGGTTTGTTTGAAGGAGAACCCGAACGCGATTTTTTCGGAAACTTTTCGGTTCCGTTCAAATTAGTCGGGAAGCTGATCGTTCCCGATGAGGCTGAAATCAAACTGAATAACAGAGCCCGCAGTGCTAAATTGAGAATAGCAGAGAAAATCTAAGACCTATGAGAAAAGGTGTTTACGGTATACTAAAAGCTCGATTTCTGGTTAATGAAGATGCTACCAAAAACTGGAGATTCATCGTGTTCTGCATCTTTTTGGCCATACTGATGATTGCCTATGGGCATAATTATGACGAAAAAGTTTTCAGAATTGCAGAATTGACCAATGAAGTAAAAGAGTTGCGTTCCGAATTCGTAGACAAACGCTCCGAGCTAATGAAATTAAAAATGGAATCGACCGTTTCGGAAAAAATGGAAGAGCGAAAAATTTTCCCTTCTTCGGTTCCGCCGCAAAAAATAAAAGTTACAAAACCGGCTGAAAAAAGTTTCTTTCAACGACTATGGAAATAGAAGATAAACATATCTCTTACCGCATATACCTGGTTGCTTTCGGCATCTTTCTGATGGCTATAGCGATTACGTTCAAACTCACCAAAATTCAGTGGGTTGAAGGTGACCGTTACAGAGAATTAGCCAAAGAAAGAACAGTGAAAAACTTTGTGATTCCGGCTAATAAAGGGAATATCTATTCCGCTGACGGCAGTTTGCTGGCCACGTCTATTCCGAATTACAATATTCGGTTTGACGCTGTGGCACCTAAAGAGGAGTCATTTGAAAAGAATGTAAAAGCATTATCCGATTCACTTTCGTTAATGTTTGGAAAACCAAGCAGCTATTACCACACTCAGTTGCGCATGGCGCGTTCCAATAAAAACAGGTATTTACTGGTTGCCCGAGATTTGAGTTATACCGAATACATGAAGGTGAAGAGTTTTCCGCTCTTTAATTTGGGGGCTAACAAAGGAGGCATGATAACCGAGCAAGAAACCGTTCGTGAGCATCCTATTGGAAAAATTGCCGAGCGAACTATCGGTTACGAAAGAATTACTCCCGAAGGAAAGCCGGATGGCAAGGGGATTGAGTGGTCTTTCAGAAAATATTTAAACGGAAAAGACGGTAAAGTTTTAAAGCAAAAAATTGCCAAAGGGCAATGGAAACCCATTCGCGATATAAACGAGATTGATCCGCAGGACGGCTATGACGTCATTTCGACTATTGATGTTTACATTCAGGATATTGCTCATCATGCTTTGCTTAAACAATTGAAAGATTACAAAGCTGAGCACGGTTGTGTGGTGGTAATGGAAACTAAAACCGGAAAAATCAAAGCCATTTCCAACTTAGGAAAATTAAAAGAAAGCGATTCAACCTATTTTGAAACAACCAATTATGCTATAGCCGAAGCTCACGAACCGGGTTCTACTTTCAAATTGGTTGACATGATTGCTTTGCTGGATGACGGAAAAGTTGATACCAGTCATGTGTTTGACAGCCGTGGCGGTGAAATTGACTACCGAGGTAAAAAAGTACGCGATTCACACAAAGGGGGATATGGTAAGATTTCTTTGGCTCGAGGCTTTGAAGTGTCTTCTAACACAGTTTTAGTGCAAGCGGTGTATGACAATTATAAAAATAATCCAAAAGAATTTGTTGATCGAATTGACAGAATGGGATTGAATCAGCCATTAGGCTTACCGTTTCAAGGAGAGGGGAAGCCCTATATTCCGCAACCGGGTGATAAACATTGGAGTGCTATTTCATTGCCCTGGATGGCTTTTGGATACGGAGTTTCTATAACACCCTTGCAAACACTCACTCTGTATAATGCCATTGCCAACAATGGAGAAATGGTAAAACCGCAATTTGTTTCTGAAATTAAAGAATGGAACAAGACCATCAAAAAATACGACAAACAAATTATCAATCCGAAAATTTGTTCGAATGAAACGGTCAAAAAGCTGAAAGAAGTTCTTCAAAATGTGGTTAAAAGAGGAACCGGATCGAAATTGTATTCTAAAGATTTCTCAATGGCCGGAAAAACGGGAACGGCTCAGGCCAATTATGGTAAAAACGGAGGTTCCGAGAAACATTATATTTCCTCTTTTGTTGGTTTTTTTCCGGTAGAAAATCCAAAATATTCCTGTATAGTAGTGGTTCATAAACCCAATACATCAGGCAATAATTACTACGGTGCTGATGTAGCCGGTCCGGTTTTTAAACGCATAGCACAAAAGATTTTTACCGATGCTCCCTCAACCAACGAGATTAAAAATCTAAACCGAAAAATAAACAAACAAGAGAAGGCGTATGAAGAATATGCCATCAAACTGCAACAAGAGACCAAAGCTGTTCCCAATGTGAAAGGCATGAGTGGTATGGATGCTGTAGCCCTTTTGGAAAACTTGAAAATGAAAGTAAAAGTTATCGGTGTCGGAAAAGTGAAAAAGCAATCCGTGCAACCCGGAGAAGCTATTGATAAAAACAAAATCATCATACTCGAATTATCGTGATTATTTTAAAAGACATATTATACAAAGTTGGTATCGAAGTCGTTAAGGGTTCGACAGATATGGTCATCAATAAAATTGAATTTGACTCTCGAAAAATTCAGGAAAATGATGTGTTTGTAGCCATACGGGGAACGGTTTCAGATGGGCATGACTTTATTGAAAAAGCCATAAACCTGGGGGCAATCGCGATTGTTTGTGATACTTTGCCCGAAATTATTGTGACCGGTGTTACCTATATTCAGGTGAAAGATACCAATTCGGCTTTGGCTTTTATGGCTGCCAATTTTTACGGTAATCCGTCGCATAATCTGAAATTGGTAGGGGTTACCGGTACAAACGGAAAGACAACTATTGCGTCACTCCTGTACCAATTATTCAAAAAAGCAGGATATAAAGTGGGCTTGCTGTCTACGGTTAAAATTATGGTAGATGATACCGAGTACAAAGCCACACACACCACGCCGGATTCGTTGACCATCAATTATTATTTAGCCGAAATGAGCGAAGTGGGGGTTGAGTATTGCTTCATGGAAGTGAGCTCACACGGAATTCACCAAAAACGCACCGAAGGGCTACTTTTTGCAGGAGGTGTTTTTACCAATTTGTCTCATGATCATTTGGATTATCACCCAACTTTCGCTGAATACCGCGATGTCAAAAAATCGTTCTTTGATCACTTGCCTAAAACGGCTTTTGCTTTAACCAATATTGATGACAAAAATGGGCTGATTATGTTGCAAAATACGTTTGCCCGCAAGTTGACGTATGCCTTGAAATCCTATGCTGATTATAAAGCCCAGATTTTGGAAAACCAATTGTCAGGACTGTTGCTTAAAATTAATGACAATGAAGTTTGGGTACGATTGATAGGAACGTTCAATGCCTATAATTTGTTAGCTATCTACGGAACAGCAGTGGAATTGGGATTGGACAAATTGGAAGTTTTGCGTTTGTTATCTGAATTAGAGAGCGTTTCCGGACGTTTTCAATTCATAGTTTCTGATCACAAAATCACTGCCATTGTTGATTATGCTCACACACCGGATGCTCTGGAAAATGTTTTGAAAACCATCAACGACATCCGATCCAATAACGAACAACTCATAACGGTAGTCGGTTGTGGTGGTGACCGCGATAAAACCAAAAGACCGGTAATGGCGCATATTGCCACTTCTATGAGTAATAAAGTAATCATCACTTCGGATAATCCGAGAACAGAGGACCCGATTGACATTATTGCCGATATGGAAAAAGGAGTTGAAGCACAAAATCAAAGAAAAACATTGTCTATTGTCGACAGAAAACAAGCTATTAAAACAGCTTGCCAACTGGCCGGACCCAATGATATTATACTGATTGCCGGTAAAGGTCACGAAACGTATCAGGAAATCAACGGAGTGCGTTACGATTTTGATGATATGAAAATCGTAAAAGAATTTTTAGAACAACTAAATAAATAAACTTATATGCTCTATTATTTATTTGAATACCTCGACAAAACTATGGATGTTCCGGGAACGGGAGTCTTTCAGTATATTACTTTTCGTTCGGCTTTGGCGTTAATCCTTTCGCTGATGATTTCTACCATTTACGGAAAAAAAATCATCAACTTCCTGAGAAACCAACAAGTGGGCGAAACTGTAAGAGAATTGGGATTAGAAGGTCAAACCCAAAAAGCGGGAACGCCAACCATGGGGGGATTGATTATTATAACGGCTACTTTGATTCCGGTTTTGTTATTGACTAAGTTGAATAACATTTACATCATCCTGCTGATAGTTACCACGCTTTGGATGGGGACTATCGGTTTTATTGACGATTACATCAAAATTTTCAAGAAAGACAAACAAGGATTGAAAGGAATTTTCAAAGTTATAGGACAGGTGGGTCTGGGGCTTATCGTAGGTTCCGTTTTGTATTTCCATCCCGGTGTTACAGTAAGAGAAAAGGCGAATACTCCGATTACCTTCAATCAGTCACAGGATGTGGTGTATCAGGCGCCGACAGAAAGCAAGTCGACCGCTACGACAATTCCTTTCATGAAAAACAATGAATTGGATTATGCCAAAATCATAGAGTGGACCGGTGATGGCTATGAAAACTGGGCGTGGTTGGTATTTATTCCGATAGTTATTTTTATCATCACTGCGGTTTCTAACGGAGCCAATCTGACGGATGGAATTGATGGTTTAGCCGCAGGAACTTCTGCTATTTCGGTTCTGGCACTCGGAATTTTCACATTCGTTTCGGGGAACCTTATGTTGTCGAGCTATCTCAACATTATGTACATCCCTAATTCGGGAGAAATGACCGTTTTCATTTCGGCTTTCGTGGGCGCTTTGGTCGGATTTCTTTGGTACAATTCATACCCGGCTTCGGTTTTTATGGGAGATACAGGAAGTTTAACCATTGGAGGAATCATTGCCGTATTGGCTATTTCTGTCAGAAAAGAAATGTTGCTGCCGGTTTTATGTGCCATTTTCTTTGCCGAAAATCTGTCTGTGATTCTTCAGGTATCTTATTTTAAGTACACCAAAAAACGTTTTGGCGAAGGAAAACGCATTTTTCTGATGTCGCCATTGCACCATCATTACCAGAAGAAAGGCTATCACGAAAGTAAAATTGTAACCCGCTTTTGGATTGTGGCCATATTGTTGGCTATCGTTTCCATAGTGACTTTGAAATTAAGATAATGAAAAGATTAGTAGTACTGGGCGGAGGAGAAAGTGGTGTAGGTACAGCCATTTTAGGAAAAAAAGAAGGATTCGATGTATTCGTTTCCGACTTTGGAAAAATAAAAGAAAAGTACAAAGACGTTCTTAATAAATACGAAATCCGATGGGAAGAAGAGCAGCATACTGAGCCTTTGATTCTCAATGCTACTGTGGTGATGAAAAGCCCGGGAATTCCGGAGAAATCGCCGATAGTCAAAAAGCTGTTCGAAAAGGGAATTCCGGTGATTTCTGAAATCGAATTTGCCTCTGAATTTACTAAGGCAAAAACAATCGGAATCACGGGAAGTAACGGAAAAACCACCACTACCATGTTGACCTACCATCTGTTGAAAGAAGGAGGATTGAATGTAGGATTAGGAGGTAACATCGGTAAAAGTTTTGCCTGGCAGGTGGCCGAAGAAAACTATGAGTACTATGTGTTGGAATTGAGCAGTTTTCAGTTAGACGGAATCATCAAGTACAAACCTGAAATTGCCATCATCACTAACATCAGTCCCGATCATTTAGACCGGTACGAATACAAATATGAAAATTATATAGAGTCAAAATTCAGAATAACCAAAAACCAAACCGAAGAGGATTACCTCATTTACGATGCTGATGATGAAGCCATTTCGGGCTGGTTACGACAAAACAAAACAAATGCTAAACTAATTCCTTTTTCACTAACCCAAACCTTTGAAAACGGAGCTTTTATAAAAAACGAAACTATGGACATCATCATCAACAACGAGGAATTTGAAATGAAAACTGCAGAGGTTTCATTGGAAGGAAAACACAATCTGAAAAACGCTATGGCTGCTACTTCAGTGGCACAATTAATGAAAATCAGAAAGGAAACCATTCGTGAGAGTTTGTCTAATTTTCAAGGAGTTGAACATCGTTTGGAAAAAGTACTCAAAATTCAGAATGTGCAATACATCAACGACAGTAAAGCAACCAATGTAAATGCCACTTTCTTTGCTTTAGACAGTATGACAGCGCCAACGGTTTGGATTGTCGGAGGGGTTGACAAAGGAAATGATTATGCCGAGTTAATGCCTTTGGTTCGCGAAAAAGTAAAGGCTATTATTTGTCTAGGAATTGACAATAAAAAAATCGTTGATGCATTCGGTAATGTGGTTGATATGATGGTGGAAGTTGATAACATGCGTGATGCTGTCAATACGGCCAGTCACATAGCCGAAAAAGGAGATGTTGTTTTGTTATCACCGGCTTGTGCGAGTTTTGATTTATTTCAAAACTACGAAGACAGAGGAAAACAGTTTAAAGCTGCGGTACAAAATTTATAAGCGCTGTCAGTAAGAAGTAAACAATACTAAAAGCTAATTGCTGATAGCTAAAACAAAAAGAGATGAAAGAACTTATTCACAGTTTAAAAGGAGATAAAGTCATTTGGGCCTTCGTAGCTCTTTTGGCGTTGTTTTCGTTTATGCCTGTGTTTAGTGCCAGTAGTAATTTGGCTTACATGCGCCATGGTTCCGGAAATGCATTGACTTACTTGTTGAAACACGGAGCGCAGGTATTTGTTGGGTTCTTTATTTTATACAAAGTTCATAAAATTCCATATCATTATTTCAGAGCCATATCGCGATTCCTGTTGCCTGTGGTTTGGCTGTTGTTGATTTATACATTGCTCAAAGGAACGGTGATAGAAGGAGCCAACGCCAGTAGATGGATACAGATTCCGTTTATCGGTATAACATTCCAAACGTCAACTTTGGCCTCTATAGTACTGTATGTTTTTGTGGCCAGATATTTGTCTAAAACCCGTGAAACTCCCATCACATTCCAATCGTCTTTGTGGGAATTGTGGACACCGGTTTTTATCACGCTAATGTTAATTCTTCCGGCCAACTTATCAACGGCTGCTTTGATCTTTTCAATGGTAATGATGTTGGCATTTATTGGCAAATATCCGTTGAAATACATCGGAATTATCATTGGAGCGGGAATTGTAGGACTCACATTTTTCATCTTAGTCGCCAAAGCCTTTCCGGATGCTTTTCCAAACCGTGTAGATACTTGGATTAACCGTATTGATAATTTTACCAGCGACAAACCTGATGAAGATGATTATCAAATTGAAAAGGCCAAAATTGCTATTGCCTCGGGCGGAATTTATGGTTTAGGTCCGGGTAAAAGTGTACAGAAGAACTTTTTGCCTCAATCGTCTTCCGATTTTATCTACGCCATTATCGTTGAAGAATACGGACTCTTCGGAGGATTATTAGTCTTGGGATTATATATGTTGTTGTTATTCCGATTTGTCGTGGCAGCGCACAAAGCCAATTCGACTTTTGGAAAACTGGTCGTGATAGGTTTGGGCTTTCCCATTATTTTTCAGGCCATGACCAATATGGCGGTTGCGGTTGAATTATTACCGGTAACCGGACAAACCTTGCCCTTAATAAGTTCCGGTGGAAGTTCTATTTGGATGACATGTATTGCTTTGGGAATTATTTTGAGTGTTACCAAAAAAGAAGAAGAAATTGCCGAAGAACTGGCCGAAAAACAAAAACGAGAGGATGCGTTGCAGCGCATGATAGATAAACAATTGCAAGAAGAGGAGGCGGCTGAACAATCTGCCTTACAAGTTGAGATGGAGAATTATTCCATAGAAGATAAGGCAAATCCTTTGGAACCAATTTTAAAGAAAAGCTAGCGTATTTGCGGAAATTAAAATCATAAATGAAGAAGTTAAAATTCATATTAAGCGGTGGAGGTACAGGTGGACATATTTATCCTGCTGTGGCTATCGCCAATGAATTAAAGTTGCGTTTTCCCGATGCTGAGTTTCTTTTTGTAGGAGCCAAAGACAAAATGGAAATGCAAAAAGTGCCGCAAGCCGGTTACCCGATCAAAGGATTGTGGATTGCAGGTTTACAGCGAAAATTGACATTACAGAACATGATGTTCCCATTAAAACTGATCAGCAGTTTGTGGAATTCGCGTCAAATCATAAAAAATTTTAAGCCCGATGTGGTAATCGGTACCGGTGGTTTCGCCAGCGGACCATTGTTACAAATGGCAAACAGTTTAAACATACCAACGGTGATTCAGGAACAAAATTCGTATCCCGGAATTACCAATAAATTGTTGAGTAAAAAAGCCAACGCCATTTGTGTGGCTTATGAAAATTTGGAACGTTTCTTTCCAAAAGATAAAATTGTTTTTACCGGTAATCCTGTGCGTCAGGATTTGTTGGATGTGGAAGCGAAAAGAAACGAAGGAATCAACTATTTCAAATTAGATTCGAATAAAAAAACACTGTTAATCTTGGGCGGAAGTTTGGGTGCCAGAAGAATAAATCAGTTACTAGCCAAAGAACTCGATTTTATTTTAAACAGTGGTGTGCAGGTTTATTGGCAGTGCGGCAAATTGTATTTCGAAGAATATAAACACTTCAACGAAAAGGCAAATGTACAAGTTGTTGCTTTTATCGACCGAATGGATTTGATTTATGCTGCTGCCGATTTTGTGATTTCGCGTGCCGGAGCTTCTTCGGTTTCTGAGTTGTGTTTGGTAGGGAAACCGGTGATTTTTATTCCGTCACCCAATGTTGCTGAAGACCATCAAACCAAAAACGCAAAAGCAATTGCAGACAAAGGAGGAGCCATACTGTTGCGGGAAAATGAGCTGGACGAAAAGTTTGAAACTACTTTTTCCGATTTGATTGCTGATGAAGTTCTCCAAAAGGAATTGGGTAAAAACTGTAAAGCTTTGGGTAAACCAAATGCTACAAAAGATATAGTAGAAGAAATTATAAAATTAATTAAATAAATCAGGTAACACAGTTGCTATAAAATGAACTTAAGTCAAATCCATAACGTCTATTTCATCGGCATCGGAGGCATCGGAATGAGTGCCTTGGCGCGTTATTTTCAAAATATTGGAAAGAATGTTTCGGGCTATGACAAAACGCCAACCATGTTAACAGATGAGCTGATAGCGGCAGGGATGAGCATTCATTTTGAAGACAATATCAATTTAATTCCGGCCGATTATTATGCCGAAAACACTTTGGTCATTGTAACGCCGGCTGTTCCAATATCACATTCGGAGTGGAATTATTTTCTGGAGAGAAACTACACTGTAAAAAAACGAGCTGAAGTATTGGGGATTATCACCAAAGATACTTTTTGTTTTGCTGTAGCGGGAACTCACGGAAAAACAACGACTTCCAGTATACTGGGGCATATTTTATACCAAAGCGGTGCTGATGTGACAGCTTTTTTGGGTGGAATTGTAGAGAATTATCATTCTAATTTGATAGGAAACGGAAAAACGGTAACAGTGGTTGAAGCCGATGAGTTTGACCGTTCGTTTTTGCATTTGCATCCCGATATTGCCTGTGTAACTTCTATGGATGCCGACCATTTGGATATTTATGGCGATAAATCGGCGATTGAGGATTCCTTCCGTGAATTCGCTGCCAAAGTAGAAAATAAAAATAATTTATTTGTTCCGAAAGGGTTGCCTTTGGAAGGTTTAACTACCGGGATAGAACAAGAGTCAACGTATAAGGCTTTCAATATCCGGATTGAAAACGGTTTTTATGTTTTTGATGTACAAACACCATCGGAAACAATGTATAATCTGCAGTTCGGTTTGCCCGGAAGACACAATTTAATGAATGCCCTGATGGCTTTGGCGATGGCTAAAACTTATGGTACCCCAACCGAGTCCATTGCTAAAGCCCTGGCATCATTTAAAGGAATACAACGCAGGTTTTCTTATCAGATAAAGTCTGAAAAGCTGGTGTATATTGATGATTATGCGCATCATCCTACCGAAATCAACGCGGTGCACCAGGCGGTACGCGAGTTGTATCCGAACAAAAAAGTGTTAGCTGTTTTTCAGCCTCATTTGTTCAGCCGCACCAAAGATTTTGCCGATGATTTTGCCAAAAGCTTATCGCAATTCGACGAAATTCTGTTGTTGGATATTTATCCGGCGCGAGAATTACCAATGGAAGGAATTACTTCCGAATGGTTACTGGCCAAAATGGAAAATCCAAATAAAAAATTGATATCCAAAACCGATTTAATTCCGACAATTTTGGCTAATGATGCCGAAATTATTGTAACAATCGGAGCGGGTGATATAGGCGAATTAGTTCCGAAAATTAAACAGGCATTACTGTGAAATTGCCAGTTTTTTGGCAAACAAAAATGAATAAAAAAGATGTTGTTTAAAACTGGCGTATTCCATATGACATTTTAAAAAACAAATATGAAAGACATATGAAAATTTTCACTTGGACAAATATCAGATTGGTTTTGATGATTGCGGTTGTAATCTTCCTGTATTCGTTCACCTCGCACCGAAATGAGATGCGAAAAATCAAGAAAACAGAGGTTGTTTTTGTGGGTGAAAAGAACCTTTTTTTGAAGCCCGAAACGGTTAATAAATTGTTAATAGAAAAAAATAGGGACCTAAAAACAATCCACAAAGTTGATTTAGATTTGAATAAATTGGAAAAATCCATCAACCAACAAAAATTGATTGAAAAAGCCGATGTGTTTGTCAGTGTTGATGGGGTTTTAAAAGCAGTAGTGGAGCAAAAAACACCTCTTGGGCGAGTGTTTAACGAAACGGGTTCTTTTTATATTGATAATGAAGGAAATAGTATGCCGTTGTCAGACAATTATACTGCCAGAGTGCCACTGATATCGGGGGAAATAAGCGTAGTTAAGAAGGAGAAGTTATCTGAAGTTTTGAGAATGATAGCGGAAGATGATTTTTTGAAAAAAAACATCATTGGAGTGCAAATTTTGCCCAACGGCAGCCTAATTATGGCGAACAGAAATTACGATTTTCAAATCGATTTCGGACGAACTATTAACATCGACAGAAAATTTAAAAATTATAAAGCATTTTTTCAAAAAGCTGTTTCAGACAGTACGCTGAACAAATACAGAAAAATCAACCTGAAGTTTACCAAGCAAGTGGTGTGCATTAAATAGAAGATTATGGAAAAAGAGAATATTGCTGTCGGATTAGACATTGGAACGACTAAGATTGTTGCCATGATTGGCAAGAAGAATGAGTATGGAAAATTAGAAATTTTAGGCGTTGGCAAATCCAAAAGTCTCGGAGTGGCTCGTGGTGTGGTGAACAACATTACGCAAACCATCCAGTCGATTCAGCAGGCAGTTCTTGAAGCGGAAAATAATTCAGGATATAAAATTAATGATGTGGTGGTTGGTATAGCCGGTCAGCACATTCGTAGCATTCAACATACGGATTATGTTATCAGAACAAATCCTGAAGAAGTTATCAGCGGCAGAGATATTCAATTGTTGATTGATCAGGTAAATAAATTGGCCATGCTGCCGGGTGAAGAAATCATCCATGTATTGCCGCAAGAATTCAAAATCGACGGACAAACCGAAATCAAAGAACCCATCGGAATGTACGGTGCCCGTTTGGAAGCCAGTTTTCACGTGGTAGTAGGGCAGGCGTCTTCTATTCGCAATGTGGGAAGATGTATTCAAAGTTCCGGTATTGAATTGTCGGGGTTAACATTAGAGCCGTTGGCATCCGCTGATGCCGTATTGAGTCAGGAAGAAAAAGAAGCCGGTGTTGCTTTGATTGACATAGGAGGAGGAACAACTGATTTGGCCATTTTTAAGGATGGAATTATTCGTCATACAGCCGTAGTGCCGTTTGGCGGTAATGTAATTACTGATGATATCAAAGAGGGTTGCTCCATCATCGAAAAGCAAGCAGAGCTTTTGAAAACAAAATTCGGTTCTGCCTGGCCGGGAGAAAATAAAGACAACGAAATAGTATCAATTCCGGGCTTGCGCGGAAGAGACCCTAAAGAGATATCGCTTAAGAATTTGTCGAAAATCATTCACGCCCGCGTGGTTGAAATTATCGAACAGGTTTTTACCGAAATCAAAGCCTATGGTCATGAAGATCCGCGTAAAAAATTAATTGCGGGAATAGTGTTGACTGGAGGAGGTTCCAACTTGAAACATATCAAACAATTGGTAGAGTACATCACCGGAATGGACACTCGAATAGGATATCCGAATGAGCATTTGGCAGGAAACTCAGGCGAAGAAATTTCAAGTCCCTTGTTTGCCACAGCTGTAGGATTGGTGATGAACAGTGTTCAAAACAACTCAAACAGTGCCTATAAAATAGAGCTGAAAGAAGTTGTAGCTGAGGCTCCAAAACAAGTGGTTTTTCAACCGGTAACAGAAGAAAAACCGGAAGAGCAGATTTTGGATGAAGTAGAATTGCCGGTAAATAAAATTGAAACCGAAACCACCGAAAGCAAGATAAGAAGGTCATTTTTTGATCGTTATGTTGACAAGATTAAAGATTTTTTAGATAACGCAGAATAAGCATAAACAGAATAAAACCTAACACCAAAATAGTATGATAAGCAACTCAGAATTTGGAAGCATCTCATTTGATTTACCAAAGAACCAATCAAATGTGATAAAAGTAATCGGTGTTGGTGGCGGCGGAAGCAACGCTATCAATCACATGTTCAAACAGGGTATAAAAGGAGTTGATTTTATAGTTTGTAATACAGACTCTCAAGCACTTCAAAACAGCCCGGTACCCAATAAGATTCAGTTAGGAGTGAATTTAACCGAAGGACTTGGCGCGGGAGCTAATCCTGATGTAGGACAGCAATCCGCTTTGGAAAGTGTGGGCGAAATTGAAAAAATGCTTGATACCAATACCAAAATGGTATTCATTACTGCCGGTATGGGTGGCGGAACCGGTACAGGTGCTGCTCCGGTAATCGCGCAATTAGCCAAAGAAAGAGATATACTGACAGTGGGTATTGTTACGATTCCGTTTCAGTTCGAAGGTAAAGTGCGTTCGGAACAAGCGTTGTTAGGAGTAGAAAAATTAAGAAAACAAGTCGATTCGTTGATTGTTATCAATAACAATAAGCTAAGAGAAGTATACGGAAATTTAGGTTTCAAAGCCGGTTTCTCTAAAGCTGATGAAGTGTTGGCTACAGCATCTCGCGGTATCGCAGAGGTAATTACCCACCACTACACACAAAACATCGACTTAAAAGATGCTAAAACGGTACTTTCCAATAGTGGAACTGCCATTATGGGATCTTCTGTTGCCAGCGGCGACAATAGAGCAAAGGAGGCTATTATTTCTGCACTAGATTCTCCGTTGTTAAATGATAATAAAATTTCAGGAGCCAAAAACGTATTGTTGCTTATCGTTTCTGGTACTAACGAAATTACTATTGATGAAATTGGTGAAATCAATGACCACATCCAATCGGAAGCAGGTTACAACGCCAATATCATCATGGGGGTAGGTGAAGATGAAACCTTAGGAGAAGCCATTGCGGTTACGATTATTGCTACGGGTTTTAACGTGGAACAACAAAATGGTATCGTGAACACCGAAGTTAAAAAAATCGTTCATGCTTTGGAAGACGACCAAAAATTGGTGCGCGATTTGACCCAAAAACCGGTAGAAGTTTTCAAAGCTATCGATACGCCTATTGAAGCGAAAGAAGAGAAAATCGTATTCGAATTAATCGAAGATGAGTTGGAAAAACCAGCTACTCCTACTGCCGCTATCGACGAGAATGAGTTAATAGCCATGAACCAGTTCATTCGCAACTTAGACGTAACTTTCGAAATAGTGTCGCCTATCAAGGACATTGATTACAAAGTGACCACTCCCGAAGTTAGAGAAATGAAAGTGGTTGAGCCGCAAAGCATCAAAGAAGAGGAGCAAATCACCTTCACATTTGACATGCCGGTAACCAAATCAGCTCCTGAAAAAATCGAAGCAATTGAAGAAAACAAAATTGTTTTTGATTTATCAGAAGCCAATGATATAGTGGTAAACGAACCGGTTCAATTCGTTCCGGTAACAGAATTGAATGAAAGCGGTATCATCAAATACTCGTTAGAGGAATATATGGAGTTGGAAAACGACTTGTTAAACTCAAAACCGGCGGCCAAAGTGATTGAAGAGCCCGTTGCCGAAGAGTTAAACATCGTCATGAAAGCTCAACCGCAAACAGAAGTTGAAAAGCCACAACCGGTTATGCACTTCGAAGATATTTCTCCGGTTGAAATGACCATCGAAGAAACCTTAAAACACAGAGCTGACGAACGCAGAAAAAAATTAAAAGAGTTCAACTACAAATTCCATAACAACCCGTCAAGAATTGAGGAATTAGAAAAAGAACCCGCTTACAAACGTTTAGGTCTTGATCTGTCAAACAATACCGACACTAATACAAACTCAAGAATGTCATTGGGTACCGATAGTAATGACGATTTACAAATCCGTACCAACAATTCATTCCTGCACGATAATGTAGATTAGTCTGCCATTTTTCTAATCTAAATGACCCGAAAATTTCCTTGAGATTTTCGGGTTATTTTTTTACCTTCGCAGAGCTTTTTAGTCGACATCGATTTAATCAGGAGCGATAGGTTCGGGCAATTGCAGTAATCCATTTTCCCGCTGTCCGCGCTACACGGTAGCCACTCCCATCGGGGCTAAAAAGCCAACCTTGGATTTTCAGAAAATCTTAGAGTTTAATAATCTAAAAATCTAAAAGAATGAGTTTAGAAACCCAAATCATGGACGAAATGAAAAACGCCATGAGAGCAAAAGATACCGTTGCCCTGGAAGCTTTAAGAGCTATTAAATCAGGCATTATATTGGCTAAGACAGAAGCAGGAGCCAGCGAAACCTTGTCCGCTGATGAAGAAATCAAGTTACTGCAGCGTTTGGTAAAACAAAGAAAAGACAGTGCAGCCATCTATAACGAACAAGGCAGAGCTGATTTAGCAGAGCCCGAATTAGCGCAAGTAGCCGTTATAGAAAAGTTTTTGCCGGCTCAATTATCCGAAGCCGAAGTAGAAACTGCGGTAGCCGCTATCATTGCCGAGGGAGGTTTCTCAGGCATGGCTGCAATGGGTCAGGTAATGGGTAAAGCTTCAGCCGCATTAGCCGGTCAAACCGATGGAAAAACCATTTCTACTATAGTAAAGAAATTATTAACATAATAAAGAAGATCAGACTTAGAATTCATCTAATAGTTTTGAAATCTAAATAGTCTGATTTTCAAAAATGGCTGCGTAGTTCAACTGGATAGAATATCAGATTTCGGCTCTGAGGGTTGGGGGTTCGAATCCCTTCGCGGTCACGAATAAGAACAAAAAGAAGTAAAAATGTCCAAGCTGGCTTGAGCATTTTTACTTCTTTTTGTTCTTTCAAAG
Organism: Flavobacterium silvisoli; assembly: GCF_004329815.1. GTDB lineage: Bacteria > Bacteroidota > Bacteroidia > Flavobacteriales > Flavobacteriaceae > Flavobacterium > Flavobacterium silvisoli. Next base: position 101,556 of record NZ_SJPE01000006.1, read on the forward strand.
CGGAGCTTTGAGGGAATTTGCGCAGCAAAATCCCTATACTTTCAAATTGGAGCTTTGAGGGAACTTGCGTAGCAAAATCCCGGCACCTTCAAATCAGATTAAATTCCGGCTGTTTTCTTTAAATCGGCAATAGTTTGTGTCGGATTATCGGCTTTAAAAACAAAGCTTCCGGCCACTAAGACATCTGCTCCCGATTGTGCCAGAGCTTTAGCGTTTTTATCCGTTACACCACCATCTATTTCAATGAGGGTCCTGGCTTTTTTTCGAATGATAAGTTCTTTGAGTTTTTCTACTTTCTCATAGGTGTTTTCGATAAAAGACTGGCCGCCAAACCCCGGGTTTACACTCATTACACAAACCAAATCAATGTCGTTAATTACATCCTCCAGTAATGCAATATTGGTATGCGGATTTAATGCTACCCCCGCTTTCATACCTTCAGCTTTGATGGCTTGGAGTGTTCGGTGTAAATGGGTGCAAGCTTCGTAATGCACGGTCAGGATATTAGCACCTAAAGCGGCAAAAGTTTTAATATACCTGTCAGGCTCAACAATCATTAGGTGAACATCAATGGTTTTTTTTGCATGTTTAGCGATAGCTTCTAAAACAGGCATTCCGAAAGAGATGTTCGGAACAAAAACGCCATCCATGATGTCAATATGAAACCAGTCAGCTTCACTGTTGTTAATCATTTGTACGTCACGTTGCAGGTTAGCAAAATCTGCTGCTAAAACTGATGGAGCGATTAGGGTGTTTTTCATGGTTGTAAGGAATTTGCAGGCTTCACAGAATCTTATGAATATATAATTAAGTGAATCAATTTTCAACATTTTTAATGCTGAAGTTAGTTTGTATTGTTTCTGCAAAAGTAAATTATAATTAAAGAATCTGAACAAGATATGACTAAAAAATAAAACTCCGGTAATCAGCCGGAGTTTCAATCATCAATCAAAAAACGAACAGTTAATCAGACTGTTGTTGCGGTTATGGTAAATTCCAATTGTCAATTTTATATAGGCAAATAAAAGTCTTTTTTTTATTTTTCAAAACAAAACAGACTTAAAATTTGCTTATTTTATTATCCCAAATAAGTTTTTAAGATTTTACTACGTGAAGTGTGTTTTAATCTGCGGATAGCTTTTTCTTTTATCTGACGTACACGTTCACGAGTCAAATCAAAAGTTTCCCCAATTTCTTCCAAAGTCATAGGATGTTGATCGCCTAAACCAAAGTACAAACGAACAACGTCTGCTTCACGGGGTGTCAAAGTTTCTAATGAACGTTCAATTTCGGTGCGCAATGATTCATGAATCAACTCTCTGTCCGGATTTGGGGATTCTCCTGAGCGTAAAACGTCATAAAGATTCGAGTCTTCTCCTTCAACTAGTGGAGCATCCATTGATAAATGACGACCGGAGTTTTTCATGCTCTCTTTAACGTCATTAACGGTCATATCCAATTCTTTTGCAATTTCTTCTGCAGAAGGGGCACGCTCGTTAGACTGCTCTAATAAAGCGTACATTTTGTTTATTTTATTGATGGAACCGATTTTATTCAGGGGTAAACGAACAATACGCGACTGTTCGGCTAAAGCCTGAAGGATAGACTGGCGAATCCACCATACGGCATAAGAAATAAATTTAAAACCACGGGTTTCGTCAAAACGCTGCGCTGCTTTAATCAGTCCTAAGTTTCCTTCGTTAATCAAATCGGGAAGCGTTAATCCTTGATTTTGGTATTGCTTGGCAACCGAAACTACGAAACGTAAGTTGGCTTTGGTTAATTTTTCTAAAGCTCTTTGGTCTCCTGCTTTGATGCGTTGCGCCAATTCTACCTCTTCATCGGCAGTAATCAAGTCAACTTTTCCAATTTCCTGTAGGTACTTGTCTAGGGAAGCAGTTTCACGATTGGTTACCTGCTTGGTGATTTTGAGCTGTCTCATTTATTTTATCTCCTTTACTTTAAAGTGTTCGGGTTGTTATACGTAAAGAAAACGGTAAAAGTTACAATTTTGAAAAAAAAATCCTTTTCAAATTTTGAAAAGGATTTTTTTTGTAATTCCATAAACTATTATAATTTTCTGGTTCCGGACCAATTTCCTGATTCAGAACTTATATTTTGCCAAGTGCCACTGATAGTATTACCACTCACATTTCCGCTGAATGTCCCGTCGCTGAAACTGCCGGTTATTACATTGTTAGTTTCCATTCCTTGCAAGATTATTGACTCATTTCCGGAATTTGATTTAGCTAAACCGTTGATTTCTCCCTCAGAAACTATGAGATTAAAAACGCCTGAATCATCACCTGAGAAACTTCCCGTATAACATTTAACTAATGCGTCTGAAAACTCCTTAACGACATACATATTTGCGTTTGGATGGCCGCTGATTACAATATTGGTAATAGTGGCTGAATTACCTGATGCATCAACGTTAAAGTCAAATGAAGAACTGCCGTTTGTGAAAGTTAAGCCATTTATCACTGAGTTTAAAGTTACTGATTCTGTTGTGGTGTAAGTAAACGTTGTTCCGTCAATAACAAGTATGGCAACAATACTTCCGTCATTGTTAACATTTATATTAACGGTTCCCGAAGACCCCACAAAAACTCCTTTATAAATTCCAAAGTTGCTGTTGTCGTATTGAGATTTTGCTTCAGGAGTATTTGAAATACTGCTGCCTGAAGAACTGTCGCTTGAGCATGATAATGTTAATGCGCCAAGAATTAAGAATAAAAATAGTTTTTTCATAATGTGTGTTTAAATGGTTAATTGTATGAAGATAAGCATTTTATTTTGATGAAAGGAATTATTATTTAAAAAAAACAAATTCCAATTTGTCTACGTGTCAAACAAAAAGCCCGACTCAGCGATGAGTCGGGCTTTTTGATGAATTAATAAAAATCTGTTTTAACCTTTTGGAGCGTCTTTTTTATCTTCTCTTGGAGGTCTCGGTAAAAGTGCTTTTTTAGACACTTTTTCTTTGCGTGTTTTAGGGTCGATACCTAAGTATTTCACCATAAACACATCACCTAATTTTACTACATCGGAAACATTTTCAGTTCTTTCCCAAGCTAATTCAGACACGTGAAGTAATACTTCGTTGCCCGGAGCTTTAGTATATTCAACAACGGCACCGAAATCAAGCATTTTAACCACTTTTACTTCATAAGCTTCACCAACTTCAGGTTTGAAGACGATAGAGTCAATTTTGGCCAATACTGCTGCAATTCCATCCGGATCTGTGCCTAAGATTTCAACCACGCCTTGCTCGTCTACTTCATTGATAACGATGGTAGTGCCCGTAGCTTTTTGCAATTCCTGAATTACTTTTCCACCTGGTCCGATTAAAGCACCTATAAAGTTACCCGGGATAGTACGCATAATGATTTTCGGAGCGTGTTTTTTAACATCCGGTCTTGGCGTAGCAATAGTTTCCACTAATTTGCCTAAGATGTGCATACGACCTTCACGTGCTTGGTCTAATGCTTGTTCCATGATGTCATAACGCAAACCGTCGATTTTGATGTCCATTTGACAAGCTGTAATTCCGTCTTTAGTTCCGGTTACTTTGAAGTCCATATCACCTAAGTGATCTTCATCTCCTAAGATATCCGAAAGAACAGCAAATTTTTGACCATCTGTAATCAATCCCATTGCAATTCCGGAAACCGGTTTTACCATTTGTACACCGGCATCCATTAAGGCCATAGTTCCGGCACATACCGTAGCCATAGAAGAAGAACCGTTGGATTCTAAAACTTCCGAAACTACACGAATAGTATACGGACAATCGGCAGGAATCATGTTTTTCAAAGCACGTTGTGCTAGATTTCCGTGACCTACTTCTCTACGTGATGTTCCTCTTAAAGGTTTCGCTTCACCGGTTGAGAATGGCGGGAAATTATAGTGTAAGTAGAATTTTTCTTCTCCTTGTTCTGATGGCGAGTCGATTTGATTGGCTTCTCTTGAAGTTCCCAAAGTTACTGTGGCCAAAGCTTGTGTTTCTCCACGGGTAAATAAGGAAGAACCGTGTACAGAAGGCAAGTAATCAGTCTCACACCAAATAGGTCTGATTTCGGTAGTTTTTCTTCCGTCTAAACGAATGCCTTTTTCAAGGATAACGTTACGCACGGCTTCTTTTTGCGTTTTGTAGTTGTATTTGCTGACCAATTCGGCTAAATCCGGATTTTCAGCATATTCTTCTTCTGTAAATAAAGCTTTTACTTCTTCTTTTACAGCAGCAAATTTTTCACCTCTTTCACTTTTGGCTGAAGCTTCTTGTGCAATAGCATAATATTTGTCATAAGATGCTGCTTTTACTTTAGTATAAATGGCTTCATCTTCTTTCTCGCCTTCATATTCGCGGTAAGCCGGAGAACCAACAGCGGCTCTCAATCGTTCTTGTGCTTGAATTTGAATTTTAATGGCTTCGTGAGCAAATTTGATGGCTTCCACCATTTCTGCTTCTGAGATTTCTTTCATCTCACCTTCCACCATACAAACAGAGTCGGCAGAAGCACCAATCATCATGTCGATGTCTGATCTTTCTAAATCGGCTTTGCTTGGGTTGATGACTAATTTCCCGTCTACGCGGGCTACGCGTACTTCAGAAATCAGGTTGTAGAAAGGAATGTCTGAAACCGCTAGGGCAGCAGAGGCGGCCAAACCGGCTAAAGCATCAGGCATTACGTTTTCGTCGTGCGACATCAACTGAATCATCACCTGAGTTTCAGCGTGGTAATCATCCGGGAAAAGCGGACGTAAAACACGGTCTACTAAACGCATGGTTAATACTTCGCTGTCGCTCGGACGTGCTTCTCTTTTGAAAAATCCGCCCGGGAAACGTCCGGCAGCGGCAAATTTTTCACGATAATCTACCGTTAATGGTAAAAAATCAACGCCCGGATTTGATGTTCTTGCTGATACAGCAGTTGCTAAAAGCATACAGTCGCCTAGTCTTACGACTACAGCACCGTCTGCTTGTTTGGCTAATTTACCGGTTTCGATCAGGATGGTTCTCCCATCTCCTAAATCGATTTTTTCTTGGGTTACTTTTGGAATCATAAAAATTAATTCGTTTAAACTATTAGGTTAGTTGTGTTGTTGTAGTTGTTGTAGTAGTTGTTTGTAACCCAATGAAAAACCGAAACTTTTCTTTTTTTTTTTATAAAACAAAAAGAGGCGCGCAAGCACCTCTTTAGATATGTATTATTTTCTAATACCTAATTCTTTTATAATCTCACGATATCTGTTGATATCTTTTTTCTTCAAGTAGTCAAGAAGACTTCTTCTTTTACCTACCAAAAGGACTAACGAACGCTCAGTATTGTAATCGTGACGATTTCTTTTCAAATGTTCTGTTAAGTGAGAGATTCTGAATGTGAACAAAGCGATTTGCCCTTCAGCAGATCCTGTGTTTTCAGCTTTTCCTCCGTGTTTAGCGAAGATTTCAGCTTTTGTTTCTTTAGTTAAATACATTCCAATATTTATTTAAATGATTATTATGTATGAATTGAGGCTATCTCAATTCGGGTGCAAAGATAGAAATAAATGTCAATTTTGAAAGATGATTTCTAAATTATTTTAAAAAAGTTTGGCCACTTCGTTATTTACAAATTCCAAAAAGCGTTCGTCAGCCTCGGTAAATGGGTCAAGAACATGGCTGTCAATATCTATTTGACCTATGTTAATTCCGTTTACAAATAAAGGGACTACGATTTCCGATTTAACCGTAAAGCTACAAGCGATGTAATTATCCTGAGCCGATACATCAGGTACAACAAAGTTAGCGTTTGATTCGGCTACCTGACCGCAAATGCCTTTCCCGAAAGGAATTACGGTATGATCCGTTTCGGCGCCAACATAAGGTCCCAAATGCAGTGTTTTGTTTTCATGATTAGCAAAATAAAAACCAACCCAGTTGTAGTAAGAAACACTGTCAGATAAGAATTGGCATAGATTTTTGAGCTTGGTGTCTCTGTCAACATTCTCCTCGGTAAGCAGGCTTACGACTTGTGGTTTTAAGTTCTCGAAATTCATATTCAATTTTTTTATGCAAAAGTAGCGACTGCACCTTTTTTATTTTATATAAATTTGTTAAAAATTCTGTTTTGAAAGACCTGCTCCTGCAATACAAACCTTTTTTACTTTTTCTGGGAAAATTTCTGTTGACTTATTTGGTGTTGACCATTTTGTATCAAGCTTATCTGAATCGGTTTGATGTTGCCAAATCGGAAGTTGACACTTTTACCCAATGGGTAGCTGGGCAGACTGAAACCGTTTTGTCTTGGGTTGATGATCAATCCTTTATTATGCCGCATCAAAGTGAACCTAGTGTAAAGTTATTTTACCACAATAAATACGTTTCCCGAATCATTGAAGGCTGCAATGCTGTAAGTGTTATGATTTTGTTTGTTGCTTTTGTGATTGCTTTTACCGGTAAATTCAGGTCGACAGTTTTGTTTGTTTTCTTTGGAATTGTATTGATACATGTTCTTAACGTTGGAAGAATTGCTCTTTTGAGCATCGCCTTGTATCACTTTCCGCAATACGAACAATTGCTGCACGGTGTTGTTTTTCCGCTGATTATTTACGGGGTGGTTTTTTTATTATGGGTTATTTGGGTTAATAAATTTTCATTACATGCTGCAGCTGCTTCAAAAAAATAAAGAGAAATTATTTTGGTCAATGGTTTTAATCGGATTGCTTGCGGGCATTCGGCTTTTTGAAAACCAATTGTTTTACGATCCGTTTTTGGATTATTTCAAAAGTGAGTACGCTCATGCTCCGTTTCCGAAAATCAATGTTTTTAAATTGTTTTTCAGCTTGGGAATGCGCTTCTATCTTAATTCGGTGATTTCATTGTTCTTGCTGTATGTGCTTTTCAAAGACACTAAAATTGTCAAGTTTTCCCTGTTGCTTTACATGGTTTTGGGTTCTATACTGATGATCAGTTTTGTTTTTACCCTCCATTTTTTTGGCGAAGAAAGTAAAATGACTCTCTTTTACATCCGAAGATTTTTGATTCAGCCTCTGTTCATTTTGCTGTTTATTCCGGCATTTTATTATCAGAAACAGATGAAAAAGTAATCCGCTTTTTTCATAACTTTACGGGTGTTTCTAAGCTGAAAATAAAATGAAAATAGTAAAGCATTCGGGGAGTATAGTCGATTTTAATCGAGATAAATTAAAAAGTTCTTTACTCAAATCGGGTGCCGGAATCCAAGTAGTGGAGGAGGTCTTGAAAAAGATTGATGACGAAATTTACGAAGGAATTACAACCAAAAAAATCTATAAACTCGCGTTCAGCTTACTCAAAAAATCATCCAATTCCCATGCCGCGCGCTATAATTTGCGGGCGGCCATTCAGATGTTGGGTCCGGCCGGATTCTTTTTCGAGAAATACATAGCCCGTCTTTTCATTTCCGAAGGGTATTTGGCACAAACCAATCTTTTTCTTTCGGGCAAATGCGTTGGTCACGAAATAGATGTTGCGGTCATGAAAAACGATTACATCGAAATGATAGAATGTAAGTTTCACGCAGGAAGAGAATCCAATTCTGATGTAAAAGTTCCGATGTACATCTTATCCCGATTTAACGATTTAAAAGACAGAAATCATACCATTTACACCAAAAAAGATAAACTGTCAGGTTGTTGGATAGTTACCAATAACCGCTTTACTTCTGATGCCATGACTTTTGCTACTTGCTCAGGATTAAAATTACTCAGTTGGGATTATCCTTCAAAAGGTAGTTTACGCCAACGAATTGACGAAGACCAATTATATCCGGTAACGTGCCTGACTACCTTAACCGCGGTGGAAAAAGATAAACTGTTGGTACTTGATGTTATTTTGGCACAAGAAGTTTTGACCAACACAGAAGCACTCGAGAAAATCGGATTAAGTCCGAACCGAATTAAAAATGTGATCAAAGAAGTTTCCGAACTTTGTAAATACAGCACCTTATGAAAATTAAATTTTTGGGCGGAGCCGGAACAGTAACCGGTTCCAAAACTTTAGTGGAAAGTAACGGAATCCGCATCCTGATTGATTGCGGACAGTTTCAGGGTATCAAGCCTTTGAGGGAACTCAACTGGGAACCGTTACCTGTTTTGCCCAATACCATAGATTTTGTCTTGCTGACCCACGGCCATTTGGATCATTGCGGTTGGTTGCCCCGATTGGTCAATCAAGGTTTTGAAGGGAAAATTTACTGTACTTCTCCCACCAAAGACATTACCAAATTGATTTTGTTAGACAGTGCCAAAATTCAGGAAGAAGAAGCCGAGCGTGCCAACAAAGAAAAATTCTCTAAACACGAAATCGCTGAACCGCTTTACGATTTGATACAAACCGAAAAAGTATTTCCTCTGTTCAGAGTTGTTAAACCGAATGAAGAGGTAATGTTGGATGCGGAAATAACCGCTGTTTTTAAAAATGCAGGTCACATCATTGGTGCGTGTTCTATAGAATTGAATGTAGAAAATAAAACTTTGGTTTTTTCAGGAGATATCGGACGCGATGATGACGTCCTGATGTATGCGCCGGTGAAACCCAAAAAAGCAGATTATGTTTTTCTGGAAAGTACGTATGGCAACCGAATCCATCCTGATGAAGATGTAAAACTTTTGTTGGAAACCTATATTAATAATGCATTCCAAATCAACGGAACCGTTATCATTCCGAGTTTTGCTGTTGAGCGGGTTCAGAGCATCATGTATTTGCTCTGGCAGTTGAAAAAAGAAGACAAACTCCCGGATATTCCTTTTATAATAGATACTCCCATGGGGATTAGTGTTTTGGAAGTTTTTACAGAAAATAAAAATTGGCATAAACTGTCCGAAAGTGATTGTATAGAGATGTGTCAAATGTTCACCATGAATACCGATTATCAGGAAACCATCAATACTATTTTTGACAAAGGTTCGAAAGTAGTTATTGCGGCCAGCGGAATGTTGACTGGAGGCAGAGTTTTAAGTTATTTGGAACGGTACATCGGACTACCCGAAACCACGGTAATCATAGTAGGCTACCAGGCCGAAGGAACGCGCGGAAGAAAACTGCTCGAAGGAGCTACCGATGTAAAAATCTACGGCAAATATTATCCGGTTTTGGCCAAAATTCTCGAAATAGAAGGATTGTCAGCCCACGGTGATCAGAATGATTTACTGAATTGGCTTTCGGAACTCGAATCCAAACCTCAAAAAGTTTTTTTAGTACACGGCGAAAACCAGCCGGCTGATGAATTACGAGTCAAGGTACAGGAACGGTACGGTTTTGCCTGCACCGTTCCCATGATGGGACAAGAGATTGAACTGTAAAGTTTTAATACTATTTTAAGTTTTACTTCGTCTGATTTTAGTAGCTTTGCCTCATGAATTTCAAAAAACACATAAGCATTTTACTGACCTTCTTCCTGTTGGCTTCCAACTTGGGATTGGCTTTTAATGTGCATTATTGTGAAGATGAAATAGCTTCGGTTTCTTTGAGTACCGTTTCTGCTCCCCATGAAGCTGAAGATGATTGCTGCGGGGTGGTGGAAAAAGATTCGAAATGCTGCAATGATAAAATTATAAAGGCTGAAGTCAAATCAGACCTTATCATCGTTAAGAGTTTGTCTTTTGACGCACTCTTTTTACCGGTTGATAATCATTGGGCACCGATGGTTTTGGTGCCGGAACGCAATTTTAGAACAAGAGAAAATACCACCTATTACTGTGATGTTCATGCACCTCCGTTGTATCTCTTGTACAGCCAATACACTTTCTATTCCTGATTTAATTTGAATTCCGTTCAAAATGCTTGTTGTACTGATGGGCATTGTTTGCAATTGAATCAAATTTAAATCTACTACAATGAAAAAAATACTGTTGCTCTTAGCGGGGTTGTTTTCAGTTGTCACACATTCACAGGAAACCATTCAAAAGGACTCTTTGAAAACCGTGACGGTTGAAGCCAAGCGAAAAGGGCTGAAAAAATCACTTTCAGGAACTGCTAATACGACAGTGGTTACCAGCAAAGAATTGCTGAAAGCTGCCTGTTGTAACTTAGCTGAAAGTTTTGAAACCAATCCGTCCATCGATGTGAATTTCTCCGATGCTCTGACGGGTACCAAACAAATAAAAATGCTGGGATTAACCAGTCCCTATATCATGATTACCGAAGAGAATGTTCCTTCGGTGCGCGGTGCTTCACAAGCCTATGGTTTGTCATTTACTCCGGGAACCTGGGTGGAAAGCATTCAAATAACCAAAGGAGCCGGGAGCGTTGTTAACGGTTACGAAAGTATCTCGGGACAAATCAATACCGAATTGATCAAACCCATAAAGGATATTCCTTTCTTTCTGAATGCCTATGGTTCTACCGATTCTCGTTTCGAGTTGAACACACATTTCAATAAAAAAATATCCGATTATTGGGCCACCAGTTTATTTGTACACGGTAATGCCCGTGTTGCTAAAAACGACATGAATGATGACGGTTTTTTGGATAATCCGTTGGGGAAACAGGTTAATATAGCTAACCGTTGGCAATACTCGAATCCGAAAACAGGCTGGGTTTCATTTTTAAATCTTCGATTTATGAAAGATGAGAAACAAACCGGAGAAGTCAATTTTGATCCCGACAGAGACAAGTTGACGACCAATTATTGGGGTTCAGAAATCAATACCGAACGGTTGGATTTTACTTCCAAAGTCGGCTATGTTTTTAAAGATATGCCTTATCAAAGCATCGGTTTTCAGAATGCCTTCAGCAGTCACAATCAGCAATCGTACTTTGGTTTGAACCAATACAATATCAAACAACAAAGCTATTATTCGAATCTGATTTTCAATTCTATTCTGAGTAATACCATGAATAAGTTTGCGGCCGGTTTGAATTTTACATATGATAAATATGCGGAATTTGTCAACCTGACAGACGTGGGACGTATAGACAATTCGGCGGGTGCTTTTTTCGAATATACCTATGATAACGGAGATACGTTCAGTTATATTTTGGGCGGAAGATTTGACTACCACAACAGATTGGGGGGATTTTTTACGCCAAGACTGCATGTAAAATACAATCCATGGGAAAAAGCCGTGTTGCGATTTTCAGCCGGAAGAGGCAAACGCGCCGCCAATATTTTTGCCGAAAATCAGAATCTTTTTGCCAGTTCCAGAACTTTTCAGGTATTGGATTCAAACGGAAAAATCTATGGGTTAGATCCTGAAATTGCCTGGAATTACGGACTCAGTTTTACTCAAAACTTCAAATTGTTTGGCATGAACGCCGATACCACCATTGACTTTTACCGCACCGATTTTCAAAACCAAGCCGTGGTTGATGTGATGAATTCGCCTCAAAAGGTTTTGTTTTATAATTTAAAAGGAAAATCGTATGCCAATAGTTTACAGCTCGATTTTAACTTAGAAATCATCAGGCATTTAAATTTAAGAACTGCTTACAAGTACTATGATATCTCTACCGATTATCTTTCAGGAAGCTATCAGCGACCGTTGCAGGCCAAGCACCGTTTCTTTGCCAATTTAGAATATGAAACCCACATAGTTGAAAAAGGAAAGCAATGGAAATTTGATTATACGTTCAATTGGTTGGGAAAACAACAATTACCTTATACGGCGAGTAATCCGGCTCAAGACCGTTTTGCTGATTTTTCTCCTTCATTTGCAGTGATGAATGCACAAATTACCCGAACTTTTTCGAGTACCTTTGAAGTGTATATCGGCGGAGAAAACATTGGGAATTACCGTCAGGATAAGGCTATTTTGGGAGCGAACGATCCTTTTGGGTCAAATTTTGACACTTCAATGGTGTACGCACCGGTATTCGGACAAATGTATTACGCAGGATTGCGATTTAAAATAAAATAACGTTAAAAATAAATACAATGAAAAATGTAATTCTAGGAATGTTGCTGATTTTTGCAGTATTTTCAACACAGGCACAACAGAAAAAAAATAAAAATGCCAAATACGAATTTGAGGTAAACGGCAATTGCGAACAATGTCAGAAACGCATACAAAAAGCTGCGTTTTCGGTGCTGGGAGTAAAAAGTGCCGAGTGGCGCATTGACGATCATATCCTGCATTTGGTTATCAATGAAGAAAAATGTTCTGTTTCGGATGTAAAAAAAGCCATAGCTAAAGTTGGACACGATACCGATGAAGTGAAGGCTGAAGATTCGGTTTACGAAAATCTCCACTCGTGTTGTAAATACGAAAGAAAATAAGACTAAAGACTCCTCATATGAGGAGTTTTTATTTTGAAATACTTTCGACTAATAATTTTATCTTTACGGCAACTAACGAATTAGCAACTTCTTTATGAGTGATTTCTATAAAAAGATACTGGATAACAACAAGCAGTGGGTAGAGAACCAATTGAAAATAGATCCGAATTATTTCAAAGATTTATCCCAAGGACAAAGACCTCCTTTGTTGTGGATTGGTTGTTCAGACAGTCGTGTTCCGGCTAACGAAATCATAGGTGCCAAGCCGGGAGAAGTATTTGTTCATCGTAATATTGCCAATATGGTAGTGCATTCGGATATGAACATGCTGAGCGTTTTGGATTATGCCGTGAATGCGCTGAAAATAAAACATGTTATTGTCTGCGGTCATTATGGTTGTGGTGGAGTCAAAGCAGCGATGGGCAACAATTCAATCGGGATTATCGACAACTGGATTCGCCATATTAAAGACGTGTACCGTTTGCACCATCAGGAACTCAATGCCATTGAAAATGAAAATGACCGATTCAACCGCTTTGTAGAAATTAATGTTATCGAACAAGTTTATGATTTGGCTAAAACTTCTATAGTACAGTCGGCCTGGAACAATGGACAGGAATTGTCACTTCACGGTTGGGTATACGGGTTAAACTCGGGCTTTGTAACCGATTTGAATGTAAATTTCAGCAGCAACAAAGATTTGGATGACGTTTATCAATTAGAATTTTAATGCGAAAGGTTCTCTTGTTATTTGGTTTTTTACTGGTTTCAAATTTGCATTTGAATGCTCAATCGTTAAAACAGGATCAGCGGGTTTGGTTTGCCTATGCCGGGCAATATAAGGTTGCCGAACATTGGGGATATCATATCGAAGCTCAATTCAGAATGGACAACCAGTTAGAGCAAAACCTCCAAAACCTGTATCGAATTGGAGCTGTTTATTTTATATCGTCCACTAAAAATCTGACCGCCGGCTATGCTCTAGTCAACACTTTTGATACCGGTAAGGAACATTTTTTTAAAGAAAACCGAATTTGGGAGCAGTACCAATACACCAAAAAATGGCATGCCGATAAAAATATGATGTTGCACCGGCTGCGTTTGGAGCAACGTTGGGTAGGTTCTTTGGGAACTGTTGACGGGAATGTGGTTTCTATGGGAAGCAATTATCAAAACCGATTGCGCTATTTCAATCGAAATTTGTTTCATATTGCCAATTTAAAAGCTACCGATGAAGAGATTTACGCCGTTTTGCAAAATGAAATTTTCATCAATTTAGGAGATAATAAAGTCAATTCGAATGTTTTTGACCAGAATCGGTTCTTAATAGGGTTGGGGTTGAATTATAATAATCACATACGATTGGAATTAGGGTACATGAATCATTTTGTGAATTCTAATGCCAAAGTTGATACCATGAATCACACGGTTTCGATCTCATTGATTCAAAATCTGAATTTGCAAAAACAATAATACAGTTTAACTTTTTATAAAGTATTTATCCGAAAAAAAGGATTAATTTCACGCTCAATTTTTTATCCACTTTAATTTTATAATACATGAATGACTTTAATTGGATGCAATTACTGAATCCTGAATTTTACATTACCATGTCGATTGGCGGTGTACAAGTGGGTCTTTGGATTGTATTGTTTATAGTATTTGCCGAAACCGGACTTTTTGCTGGTTTCTTTTTGCCCGGTGACAGTTTGCTATTCCTGGCCGGAATCTACAGCCGTGATTTAATCGAGAATTTTTCATTCATACCAAGTGATTTGGTAAACGTAACTTTATTGGCCGTATTGGTAGCCGTAGCCGGAATTTTGGGCAATATGATGGGCTATTGGTTTGGTGCCAAAAGCGGGTATTACCTATACAAAAAGGAAGACAGTTTCTGGTTTAAAAAGAAATACTTAATCCAGTCAAAAGATTTCTTCGAAAGATATGGTGGAAAGGCTATCATTTTTGCCCGTTTTTTACCAATAGTCAGAACTTTTGCTCCTATAGTTGCCGGAATTGTAACCATGGACAAAAAGAAATTCATGTTTTATAATATAGTCAGTTCTTTCCTTTGGTCGTTTATTCTGATTTTCTCAGGACACTACTTATACGGAATGTTCCTGGATAAATTTAACATCGATTTGAAGAAGCATATAGAGGTTATTGTGATAGTAATCATCATTATTTCCACTTTTCCTGTACTTCTCAAGGTTTTTAAGAAAACACCGGAACAAGCAGAATAAAAAAACGCCTCAAATTTTGAGGCGTTTTTAGTTTTATTATGATTATATATTACATCATGCCCGGCATTCCTCCGCCCATTGGCATTCCTGTACCGGCATTTTCTTCTTTGATTTCTACCAGAGCACATTCGGTAGTTAAGATCATTCCGGCTACAGAAGCAGCATTTTCCAATGCAACACGCGTTACTTTTTTAGGGTCAATGATTCCGGCTTTCAGCATGTCAACGTATTCATCGGTTTTGGCATTGTATCCAAAATTAGCTTTTCCTTCGGCCACTTTGGCTACCACAACAGAACCTTCTAAACCGGCATTTTCTACGATAGTTCTTAACGGAGCTTCTACAGCACGAGATACGATTTGAATTCCGGTTGACTCATCAGCATTGTCAGCTTTAAGTTTCTCTAAAACCGATTTGGCTCTTAACAAAGCAACACCTCCACCGGCTACGATTCCTTCTTCTACAGCTGCTCTTGTGGCGTGTAGGGCGTCATCTACACGGTCTTTTTTCTCTTTCATTTCTACTTCGGAAGCAGCGCCAACATAAAGTACGGCAACACCACCGGCTAGTTTAGCCAAACGCTCCTGTAGCTTTTCTTTGTCATAATCAGAAGTGGTGGTTTCCATTTGAGCCTTAATTTGATTCACACGATTTTTGATCATGTCGGCATTTCCGGCACCGTTTACAACAGTAGTGTTGTCTTTATCAATAGTCACTTTTTCGGCTGTTCCCAACATTTCCAAAGTAGTGTTTTCTAATGTATAACCACTTTCTTCGGCAATAACGGTTCCTCCGGTTAAAATGGCAATATCTTCTAACATTGCTTTTCTTCTGTCGCCAAAACCAGGGGCTTTTACTGCTGCAATTTTCAACGCACCGCGTAGTTTGTTTACCACTAAAGTTGATAAGGCTTCGCCATCAACATCTTCCGCAATAATCAATAATGGTTTTCCTGATTGTGCTACCGGTTCCAGTATAGGTAATAATTCTTTTAATGAAGAAACTTTTTTGTCATATAACAAAATATAAGGTCTTTCTAATTCTACCTCCATTTTTTCAGGATTGGTAACAAAGTACGGAGACAAATAGCCTCTGTCAAACTGCATTCCTTCTACCACATCAACATACGTATCTGTTCCTTTGGCTTCTTCTACGGTAATTACTCCTTCTTTTCCTACTTTGGCGAAAGCCGTAGCAATCAATTCACCAATAACTTCGTCATTATTGGCCGAAATGGAAGCGATTTGTTTGATTTTTTCAGAGTCGCTGCCCACTACTTGAGCTTGTTTGTCTAGGTCGGCCACAATCGATTCAACGGCTTTGTCAATACCTCTTTTTAAATCCATAGGATTGGCACCGGCTGCTACGTTTTTCAATCCTTCTTTCACGATAGCTTGTGCCAAAACAGTTGCAGTAGTGGTACCGTCACCGGCTAAATCATTAGTTTTAGAAGCTACTTCTTTAACCATTTGCGCACCCATGTTTTCGAGTGCATCTTTCAACTCAACTTCTTTAGCTACGGAAACACCGTCTTTGGTTACCGTCGGTCCGCCAAATGATTTTGAAATGATTACATTTCTTCCTTTTGGTCCTAAAGTTACTTTAACAGCATTGGCTAATGCATCTACTCCGCGTTTTAAGCCGTCACGTGCTTCAATGTCGAATTTTATATCTTTTGCCATAATTTGTATTTATTTAGTAAAATTTGTTGATTTGATTTTTTGGAATTAGATAATTGCAAGAATGTCATCTTCGCGCATGATTAAATAATCTTTTCCGTTGAATTTTAAATCGGTTCCAGCGTATTTGCCATAAAGAACGGTGTCTCCGACTTTAACGGTCAAAGGTTCGTCTTTTTTACCGTTTCCTACAGCAACAACAGTTCCTTTTTGCGGTTTTTCTTTTGCGGTATCCGGTATGATAATTCCAGATGCCGTTTGGGTTTCTGCCGGTGCAGGTTCCACAATAACTCTGTCTGAAAGGGGTTTAATGTTTAATGCCATAATTATAAATGTTTATGTTATTTTGAATGTTTGGTTTCGATTTTTTCAGAAATTGTGCCAAGGCTTTAAAACTGACATTTTTTCCTAAAAAAAATGCCAGCATGTCAGCGCTGGCATTATATTGTTAAGTGGTATTCCTTATTTTTTTTCAGACTCAGGAGCAACTGGTTTTGCCGGAGTCGTAGTAGCCGGTTTAGCAGGGGCAACCGATTCTTTTTCGTCAATGATTTTGGAATTAGCATCGCTCAGACTTCCGGAGAAACTTAAGCTTGATAACAAAATCAAAACGATTAAGACAGTGGCCAGCGTCCAAGTACTTTTATCTAAAAAGTCTGTTGTTTTTTGTACACCTCCCATTTGGGTTGATCCGCCTAATGAAGAAGATAAACCGCCTCCTTTTGGGTTTTGTACCATGATTACAATAATCAATAGAAAACAAACTATTGTGATTAATACTAAAAAGATTGAAAATGTGCTCATTATTTTAATTGTTATTTTGTTGTACTATTTTAATATCCGAAATACGGTCTGCAAAGAAACTACTTTTTTCCGGATATTTCAAAATTAATATTTCATAGGCCTGAATTGCTTTGGAATATTTTTTCTGTTCCAAATAAACACGGGCTAAAGTTTCGGTCATCAGATGGCTGGTGTCTTCGGCAATCGGTTCAATGGCGGGCAAAACAGCATCTTTGGCAATAGGCGAAATCTTCGGATTGTTTTCGATGAATTTGTCAATCAGTTCCAGTTTTTTCTTTTTATTTTCATCGATGGCGGCAATTGGTTGTGTGGTTTCTTCTCTTACAATTGGTTTTAATCGTGACAATTGCAGCCACTCCTGAAATGAATGTTTTTCATTTCTGGAAAACTCGAGTGGTTTGCCTATGGCGAGTTTTTCTTCTGCTTTTTGCTCTTCAGTGGGCGTTGCTTCTTTTATAGAAGTCAATATAGATTGTTCTAAAGGATCAATTTCAGATTTTTTGCCTTCTACTACGATGATTTCACTGCCAACAACGTTCATGTTCATCAATTCTTCCAGTTTCTTTTCATACAATCCTTTTTGAACGGCAACAAAAGAGTCGGAAGTAATAAAGTCAAATAGGACGCTTCGGTCAGTAGTATAAGCGGCGCAAACTTTTAAGGCATAGTTATAATTGAAACTATCCTGATTGTACAAATGCTTCAGTTTCAAAACACGGGCACTTTGAAAATACGGAAACGCCGAAAGTACATTGTCCAACGTGTCAGCATACCGGTCGTTAATGGCTTCGGGTTTGTTGAGTAAATATGTAAAATCAGTTAAATTCAATTGTTTCAGGATTTAGAATTTACCATTTGGCTAAGGAAGCATTGAAAACATCTTGTGTGATTCGTTCAAAAATTTCATCTATGTATCCATTGAGTGTTGAGCCCGTAGGCAGTTCAATGCCATCATAATCGCGGTAAAATGAAAAGCGTTTTTCAAAGTTGTCACTTTCCTTATTTTTATTGATGAAGCGAACATTTACTGTGATGGTCAATCGGGTTTGTGCTGCTTTTTGATCGGCGGTAGCAGTCATCGGCGTGGCATTGTAGCTTACAATTTCACCTTCGTAAACCAAGTCGCCGTTGGTATTGGTCAGATTCAAATTAGTTTGATTCTGAATGATTTCTTGCAGTTTTATGGTAAAAGTACGCTCAATGCCCGGTTCAACTATGTCAGCATTGTTTTGAAAATAATTCACCTGAAAGGTCTTGGCATCAATTTTTCCTGTTCCGGTAAAATTGTATACTGAGCAGCTGTTCAGGCTAAAAAAAACGAAAGCACAGAGTATGTATTTAAAAATCTTCATGGCTCAAATATAACCATTATTGGGTTTAAGGATTGCTTTTTTTGGGGTTTTACCTTTACAAATTGAACTGTTTTATTTTTCGGTAAAGTGTTCGCTCAGAAATGCCCAATTCATCAGCCGCGGCTTTTCGTTTTCCTTTGTTCCGTTCCAATGCTTTTTTGATCAGTTCCAGTTCTTTGGCTTCTAGACTCAGCGTTTCTTCTTCCTCCACAGTTTCGGCCATTAAATAATTGGTGTCGTCTTCATCATCAAATTCCTCTTGTTGCGATTGGGTTGGAGTAGGAATGATGTTCATTCTCGGCTCGTCTTCAAAAGCAATTTCTTTTTCATTAACCGTTGAGCCATATACTTTTTGAATCAAACTCGGATTGATGTCCTGCACTTTACTGCCGTTTTTCATCAATTCCAGTGTTAGTTTCTTCAAGTCGTTCAAATCGCTTTTCATGTCAAAAAGCACTTTGTATAAAATATCCCTTTCGGTAGCAAAATCACCTTCTGCTTTTTTTCCGCCTATAACCGATGGTAAAGCGGTGCCTTCTAAAGGCAAATACGATTGCAGGGTTTGTAATGATATGTCGCGATTGGTCTCTAAAACAGAAAGTTGTTCGGCTACATTGCGCAACTGGCGTATGTTCCCGCTCCAACGGTATTTTTGTAAAAACTGAACAGCATCTTCGCTAAGCTTGATTGGAGGCATTTTGTATTTATGGGCAAAATCAGAAGCGAATTTTCGGAACAATAAATGAATGTCGTCTTTACGGTCTCTCAAAGGAGGCAACGGAATGTCAACCGTACTCAGGCGGTAATACAAATCCTCACGGAATTTACCTTTTTGGATGGCCTCAAACATATTTACATTGGTGGCCGCAACGATACGCACATTAGTTTTTTGTACTTGAGACGAACCTACTTTAATGAATTCACCATTCTCCAATACACGCAACAAGCGTACTTGAGTGGTAAGGGGCAGTTCTCCTACTTCATCTAAAAAAATAGTACCGCCGTCAGCCACTTCAAAATAGCCTTCGCGGGTATTCGTTGCACCGGTAAAAGCTCCTTTTTCGTGCCCGAACAATTCACTGTCAATCGTTCCTTCGGGAATCGCGCCACAGTTAACGGCTATGTATTTGCCGTGTTTTCGGTGTGAAAGCGAATGGATAATTCTCGGAATACTCTCTTTACCCACGCCACTTTCCCCTACTACCAATACGGAAATATCAGTTGGGGCAACCTGTATGGCTTTCTCGATGGCGCGGTTGAGTTTCGGGTCGTTTCCGATAATCTCAAAACGTTGTTTGATGCTTTGAACGGATTCCATTTTTTTAATTGATTAATTGATAATTAACAATGGATAATTGATTTAGAGATCCTAATTATCAATTATCCATTATCAATTGTTAATTCATTTCACTATAACCTACCGCTTCACCAATCAAAGTGGCAGTAGTGCAATCGGTAATTTTTACCAATACAAAATCGCCTTCTTTGTAATGCTCTTTAGGGAAAACAGTGACTACATTTTCAGAATTTCTGCCACTCCAGTGTTTGTCTGATTTCTTTGATTCTTTTTCAATCAAGACTTCTACCGTTTGTCCTAAGAAACGCTTGGTTCTTTTTTCACTTAGTATTTGTTGCAAGTCTACAATTTCCTGTAAACGTCTTTTCTTTACTTCTTCCGGTACATCATCTTCCATTTTACGGGCTGCCAAAGTACCGGGTCTCTCAGAATACGCAAACATATAGCCGAAGTCGTATTCTACATATTCCATCAAACTCAACGTGTCTTGGTGATCTTCTTCGGTTTCGGTTGGGAAACCGGCAATCATATCTTGCGAAATGGAACAGCCCGGTATGATGCGTTTGATTTTATCCACCAATTCCATGTACTCTTCACGGGTGTGCTGGCGGTTCATTTCTTTTAAGATTCGGGTACTGCCGCTTTGCACCGGTAGGTGTATGTAATTGCATACATTATCATATTTGGC
The DNA here is from genome assembly GCF_004329815.1 of Flavobacterium silvisoli. Taxonomy (GTDB): domain Bacteria; phylum Bacteroidota; class Bacteroidia; order Flavobacteriales; family Flavobacteriaceae; genus Flavobacterium; species Flavobacterium silvisoli. The sequence goes on from NZ_SJPE01000006.1 coordinate 121,860, forward strand.
AATCACGTGCAACACTTCTTCGTGCATGTCCTGCGGATTGGAAGTCGAAAAACGGAAACGCATTTTCGGAAACTGAATAGCACACATTTCCAATAACTGAGCAAAGTCGACTGCCGTGGCTTTTTGCATTTCGGTAGCCTTGTCAAAATCTTTTTTCAAACCGCCGCCATACCAAAGGTAACTGTCAACGTTTTGTCCTAAAAGGCAAACTTCTTTAAAACCTCTGTCCCACAAATCCTGAATCTCAGCCATAATACTTTGTGGTTCACGACTGCGCTCACGACCTCGGGTAAACGGTACTACGCAAAATGTACACATGTTATCGCAACCGCGTGTGATAGAAACGAAGGCATTTACGCCATTACTGTTCAAACGCACCGGAGACACATCGCCATACGTTTCGTCTTTAGAAAGGATAACATTGATGGCATCACGACCTTCTTCCACTTCTTTCAAAAGATTCGGTAAATCCTTGTAGGCATCCGGGCCGACAACCATATCTACAATTTTTTCCTCTTCAAGAAATTGACTTTTCAAACGCTCAGCCATGCAACCCAAAACACCCACCTTCATACTCGGATTGATGCTGCGTTTCACCGCTTGGTATTTTTCCAAACGTTTTCTTACGGTTTGTTCCGCCTTGTCTCGTATAGAGCAGGTATTGACCAAAACCAAATCGGCTTCCTCCAATTTTTGAGTAGTATTATACCCTTGCTCAGTCAAAATTGAAGCGACAATCTCACTGTCCGAAAAATTCATCGCACAGCCGTAGCTCTCTATAAATAATTTTTTTTGGTTCCCTTCTTTTTGCTCTAAAACCAAGCTGGTACCTTGTTTTTTCTCGTCTATTTCCTTTTCCATCTTAGGCTGAATTTATTTCAGTATCGTATGCATCATCCCGATTTTGCGTTTTTCGGGACAGCAAAGATAATACTAAATTCGGAAATCTGACAAGTTGGCAGAATCGGTTTAACAAAAGTTTTGGAGCGAATGGGTTAGGCGTGTCGGGAATCCCTATTCCCGCTTTACGGGTTACGCGGTAACCTCTTCAATCGGGGCTAAAAAAGGGCTTGTCTTTTGTCTCGGTTAACACCCTAAAAACGTTTTATGAAAAGACTGTATATATATTAAGGTATAAAATTCTTTTATCGGTCAATCACCGTTAAAAACCAACACTAAATCGATATTTTAAAAAAAACGTTTACTTTTGTCCGCGTAAACAATAGGGATATGGCAAAGAATTTAGTTATCGTGGAGTCGCCGGCAAAGGCAAAAACAATCGAAAAATTTCTCGGTAGTGACTACCAGGTTGAGTCAAGTTACGGGCACATTGCCGACTTGCCTTCCAAAGAAATAGGAGTAGATGTTGAACACGGGTTCAAACCCAAGTATGAAGTCTCCGCCGATAAAAAAGCTCTGGTGACCAAGTTGAAAGGGCTAGCCAAAAAAGCCGATATGGTTTGGCTGGCTTCCGATGAGGACCGCGAGGGAGAAGCCATTTCCTGGCACTTAGCAGAAGAATTGAAATTGGACAAAGCCAAAACCAAACGCATTGTTTTCCACGAAATTACCAAATCGGCCATTCAAAAAGCCATAGAAAACCCACGCGGCATTGATTACAATTTAGTTAATGCACAACAAGCACGAAGAGTACTAGACAGATTGGTAGGGTATGAGTTGTCTCCCGTGCTTTGGAAAAAAGTAAAAGGAGGGTTATCTGCCGGACGTGTGCAATCAGTATCTGTTCGCTTGATTGTGGAAAGAGAAAGAGAAATTCAGGAATTTAAACCGGTGGCTTCTTATTCAGTTACGGCCGAGTTTACCAATGAAGCCGGTAAAGTAGTGAAGGCCAAATTGCCTAAAAACTTTGCCACTAAAAAAGAGGCTGAAGATTTTCTTCAAAAGAATATTGGCTCTACTTATAAGGTAGCCGATTTAGAAACCAAACCCACCAAAAAATCACCGGCAGCTCCGTTTACGACATCCACATTACAACAAGAAGCGGCCCGCAAATTATATTTACCCGTTGGCATCACTATGCAAATTGCACAGAGGTTGTACGAGGCCGGACTCATTACTTACATGAGAACCGACAGTGTCAACCTTTCACAGGAAGCCATGACTGCAGCACAAGCTGAGATTACAAGTTTTTACGGGGCGGAATACAGCAAACCCAGAAATTACAATACCAAATCCAAAGGTGCTCAGGAAGCGCACGAGGCAATTCGTCCAACGGACATGTCGCGTCACACAGTGAATGTGGAAAGAGATCAAGCGCGTTTGTATGAACTCATTTGGAAAAGAACCTTAGCCTCACAAATGGCTGATGCCGAATTGGAACGAACTAATGTTAAAATTGAAGCTGACAACCATTCTGAAGTGTTTCAGGCCACCGGAGAAGTCATCAAATTTGAAGGCTTCTTAAAAGTATATTTAGAAGGGAATGATGAAGATGATGAAGAACAAGAAGGCATGTTGCCGGCTTTAAAAGTTAATGAAAAATTGACTAACAACAATATTACGGCTACAGAGCGATACACGCGCCCGGCTTCAAGATATACCGAGGCCTCGTTGGTTAAGAAGTTGGAAGAATTGGGCATCGGTCGTCCGTCAACCTACGCGCCAACTATTTCTACCATCATCAACAGAAACTATGTTGAAAAAGGAAATTTAGAAGGAGTAGAGCGAAAATACGTTCAGCTCACGCTGAAAAACAATAAGGTTGACGAAAAGATTTTAAAAGAAAACACCGGTTCCGACAAAGGGAAATTAGTGCCGACTGATATAGGAACTATCGTGAATGACTTCTTGGTTAAAAATTTTGAAGCAATCCTGGATTACAACTTTACCGCAAAGGTAGAGCAGGATTTTGACGAAATCGCCGAGGGGAACATCGACTGGGCCAAAATGATGCAGGAATTCTACAATAAGTTCCATCCGAATGTCCAGGAAGTTGAGAAAAATGCCGATCGTGAAAGCGGAGAGCGAATTTTAGGAACGGATCCCAAATCTGGAAAACCGGTTTCGGTTCGTTTGGGAAAATTCGGGCCGATGGCTCAAATCGGAAACGCGGATGACGAAAACAAACAGTTTGCCAGTTTGCGTCAGGATCAAAATATCGGTAGTATTACGTTGGATGAAGCCTTGAATTTGTTTTTATTACCCAAAAATCTCGGTACATATAAAGGAGAAGAGGTAGAGGTGAACAACGGTCGTTTCGGTCCGTATGTTCGTTTCGGTAAACAATTTATCTCCCTGCCTAAAGGAGAAGATCCGTTAGATGTCTCCATGGAACGTGCTCAGGAATTGATTGACGAAAAAGCTAAAGCCGATGCGCCTATAGCCGTCTATAAAAATATGGATGTTCAAAAAGGAGTGGGGCGTTTCGGTCCTTTCTTAAAATGGAACGGCATCTTTATTAATGTAAATAAGAAATACAACTTTGATAATTTATCGCAATCCGATATTGCTGAATTGATTGAAGAGAAATTGCAAAAAGACATTGATAAAGTAATCCATAATTGGCCGGAAGAAGGGATACTGGTTGAAAAAGCCCGTTGGGGAAAATCGGTCATTACTAAAGGCAAAATAAAAATTGAACTCAATAAAGATGTTGATGCTTCTAAATTAACCTTGGAAGAAGTCAAAGAAATGATTGAGAAAAAAACACCGGCCAAAAAGACTACAACTAAGAAGACTACTGCTAAAAAAACACCGGCCAAAAAGAAATAAACTATGGAATTTGATTTTTTGTCACCTGTAGATGATGCAATTATTCAATACGTAAAAGGACTGTCTTCGCAACATTTGGGAAGTAAAGTAGCTTTTCATACCGATAAAGAATTTCCCGATACCGACCAGATTAAGGTTGCTGTTGTCGGAGTTCTTGAGAACAGAGGTGATTCAAAAGCTTTTGAAGAAGTTGATTTGATGGCCATTCGGAAGGAATTGTACAGCTTGTTCCCCGGAAATTGGCAAAGTTCTATTGCTGATTTGGGTGATATACTACCCGGAAATTCACTGGAAGATACATTTTTTGCGTTACAGAAAGTAGCCTCCAAATTAATCCGAAAAGGGATTATACCCATAGTATTGGGAGGGACACAAGATTTGACCTATGCCTTATACAGAGGATATGATCATTTGGAACAAATGGTTAACCTGGTGACCATAGACAGTAAGTTTGATTTCGGAAAGCAGGAACAAGGAATCTCATCAGATTCATATTTGTCTAAAATCATTTTAGACGAGCCTAATAATCTTTTCAATTATTGCAATGTTGGTTATCAAACCTATTATAACTCTCAGGAAGAAATCGATTTAATCGAGAAGCTGTATTTTGATGCTTATCGTTTGGGAGAAATTTCAAACAATATAGAATTAGCAGAGCCGGTTTTCAGAGATGCTGATATAGTGAGTATCGATTTAAATTCTGTAAAGTCTTCATATTCAGGAAATTTTATTACTTTTACCCCCAACGGATTTGACGGTAAAGAGATTTGCAGCTTGTCAAGATATGCCGGAATAAGTGATAAAGTGAGTTCGTTAGGGATTTTTAATCACAACAATAAAAAAGAAGAAGCCGTTCTTATTGCACAAATTATATGGTATTTTATAGAAGGAGTGAATTATCGTTCTAATGAATATCCTTTTGGAACCAGAGAGCATTATTTAAAGTACATCGTTCCGCTCGAAAATGAAGAGTTGGTGTTTTACAAGAGTAATAAAACGGATCGTTGGTGGATTGAAATAAATATTTTTTCCGGCCAACACAATAAATTGAAAAAAAACACGTTATTACCATGTTCTCATGAGGAATATCTGAGTGCTTGTAATCAGGAAATCCCCGAAAGATGGTGGAAAGCACAACGAAAGAATAGCCTTTAGGAATAAAAATCAGATAAAAAACAAAGTAGCAAACAATATGTAATAGATAAAACACTTACAAATAATATTTATAAGTGCATTTTGTCGATATTTTTGGTTGTTTTGTCGGTAAAATATTTTTTTATTACGAGAATTAATTTTAGCTTTGGCATGTTAATTAATTTTTGATTTTATAATTGTTTTTTTGAAAAATAATAAATAGGTTTACGCCCTTAAAAAATAGAATATTCAAATAACCCCAATTTATATGAAGAAGTTCATTGCATTCGCATCATTTTTAGCTTTATTAACGAGCTGTGGAGGATCAAGCGACAAAGGTGAGTTAGTAGGAGTTAAAGGAAAAAAATGGCATCCTGAGAAGCCTTACGGGATGACGTTAATACCTGGTGGTGCTTACATTATGGGAAAATCTGACGACGATCCCGCTAATATACAAGATGCGCCAACTAAAACGGTTACGGTTAGATCTTTTTATATGGATGAGACTGAAATCACCAATAGTGAATACCGTCAGTTTGTAGAATGGGTTAAGGACTCTACAATTAGAGTTCGTTTGGCTATTCTTGCAGATGAAGTGGGTCAGACAGCTACCGGTAAAGGTGGTAAAGGCGGAGGAAAGGGAGGAAGCATCGGAGATTATGCTTTCAATGATACTGATCCGGCTAAGATGACTCCTTATGACAAATATATGTATGAGAACTACTATAGTGTTGGGACAGATGACGATCCGTATGCCGGTAGAAGACTAAACAGAAAAGTTAAGCTTATCAAAGAAACCAGTAAATATCCCGATGAATATTACACTGAAGTAATGGATAGTATGTATTTGCCGGTTGCTGAGTCTTTCAATGGTTTGAGAACGATAGATGTAAAAAAATTGAAGTTCAGATATTCTTGGATGGATATACAGGCTGCGGCTAAGGCTAAAGTCGGAAAAAGAAGTTCATTCATCAGAACTGAGCAACAAGAGGTTTATCCGGATACTACCGTGTGGATTAAGGATTTTGCTTATTCATACAATGAGCCAATGCACAATGATTATTTTTGGCACCAGGCATACGGAGATTATCCGGTGGTAGGTGTTAACTGGAAGCAGGCAAAAGCATTCTGTGCTTGGAGAACTTTGAATAAAAATACCTACATCAAATCGAAGAAAAAGCACCAGGATTTAATTAATTCATTCCGTTTGCCAACAGAGGCTGAGTGGGAATATGCGGCAAGAGGTGGTCTGGAGTCAGGTACATTCCCATGGGGTGGACCGTATGCTAAAAATGACAGAGGTTGTTTCTTGGCAAATTTCAAACCTAACCGTGGTGATTATGCTGCTGATCAGGCTTTGTACACAGTTGAAGCTAAGTCATATGAGCCAAACGGATACAATTTGTACAACATGGCCGGTAACGTAGCTGAGTGGACTGATTCATCGTATGATGCTGCTGCTTATGAATATGTGTCTTCAATGAATCCTAATGTACCTGACCTGAAAAACATGCGAAAGGTAGTTAGAGGCGGTTCTTGGAAAGACGTAGCTTACTTCCTTCAGGTGGGAACCAGAGATTTTGAATACGCAGATACCGCCAGAAGTTACATAGGGTTCCGTACAGTTCAAGATTACATGGGAACTCAAGTGACAAAAAACGGTAAAGCACCTAAAAAGTAATTTTTAAAACCAACTTAATTTATATTAACTTAACTAACTAAAAAATTTTTATTATTATGGCATTATTAAGCAAAAAAACAATGAATTTCGCTTACGGTATGGGGGCGGCTGTTGTAATCGTTGGAGCATTATTCAAAATACAACACTGGACAGGAGCGAGTGCTATGCTTATTGTTGGTCTTTCAGTTGAGGCTTTGATTTTCGGTTTATCAGCGTTTGATCCTGTAGATAAAGAATTAGATTGGTCATTAGTGTATCCTGAATTAGCAGGTGGCGAAAGTAAACCAAGAGAGAAAAAAGAGGATGCTAAAGATGCACAAGGGTTATTGTCTCAAAAATTAGACAACATGTTGAAAGAAGCTAAAATCGATGCTCAATTGATGGAAAGCCTAGGAAATAGTATCAGAAATTTTGAAGGCGCTGCTAAGTCAATTTCTCCTACAGTTGATGCAATGGCAGGTCAAAAGAAATATGCTGAAGAAATGACCAAAGCTGCTAGCCAATTAGAAACGCTTAATGGTTTGTACCAAGTTCAATTGCAAAGTGCTGAAAGAAACGCACAAATTAACAATGAGGTTGCTGAAAACAACTTAAAATTAAAAGATCAAATGCAGTCTTTAACTTCCAACTTGTCTTCATTGAACAATGTTTACGGAGGTATGCTTTCTGCGATGAGTAACAGATAATTAGTTTTTTAACTATATATTTTACAATCAAAATAATAATATTAAACTAATTAGAAAAAATGGCAGGAGGAAAACTAACCCCTAGACAGAAGATGATTAACCTGATGTACTTGGTTTTCATCGCAATGTTGGCATTAAACATGTCAAAAGAAGTATTGTCAGCTTTTGGATTAATGAATGAAAAATTTGAAAGTTCAAATGCTTCTGCTTTGACTACAAATGAAGCTATGCTAGCGGCTTTAGATAAAAAGGCTGGCGAGGATGCGCACTTTGTTGAAGTAGCAGCTGAAGCGCACAAGGTTGCAGAAGTGACCAAGAAATTTTATGAGTACATCAATAAATTAAAAGCTGATGCAACCAATGGTGTTGAGGTAGACAAGGAAACTGGTAAGTTGCCATATGAAGCAATGGACAAAGGTTCTTACATTGACGAACATTGGTTTGAAGGTGATGGGTATTCTCCACAAGGAAAAAATATCGTTGAGACCATTGAGAAATACAAAACAGACATGAAAGCTATCATCGGTAACAACAGCAAATTGAGTGGTGTAATGTCTGAATTAAATTCTAAGTTTGATACTAAAGATGTTAAAGACCATGAAGGTGTTACCAAAAAATACCTTTCTTACCACTTTGAACATTTTCCTTCAATTGCTTCTTTAGCTAAATTAACTTCTTGGCAAAATGATATCAAGAAAGCTGAAGCTGATGTGTACAGTATTTTGTTAGGTAAAGCTGCTGTTGAGGCATCTTCTATGAAGAATTTCACTGCTATGGTTGTTCTTGACAAAAGCGCTTATTTCCAAGGTGAAAAAGTAACCGGTAAAGTTGTATTGGGTAAATATGATGCCAATACTAAACCTACTGGTTTCCAAGGTCCGGGTAAAATTGTAAACGGTCAAGCGGTAATCGATATGACTGCTGGTGCTGTTGGAGAACAAAAGATTAGTGGTAAGTTTACATTCGTTCAAGATGGTGAAACTATTCCTCTACCGTTCGAAGGTAAATATGTTGTAGTTCCTCGTCCGAATTCTGCTAACATATCTGCTGATAAAATGAATGTTGTGTACAGAGGTTTGGATAATCCTATGACTATTTCATTTGCGGGTATTTCAGATAATAATGTTACTGCTTCTGCTCCTGGTTTGTCTAAAGCCGGTGGTAATGGTAAGTACAACTTGAATCCGGGATCTGGTACTGAAGTAATCGTTTCTGTAACCGGGAAAATGTCTGATGGTAAATCAGTAGTAGACAAAAAAGCATTCAGAATTAAAAACATTCCTGCTCCTGCTGGTGCAATCGGTGGTCAAACCGGTGTAATCAAAGGTGCTAAATCTCGTTTAGCAGTTTCTCAGGTTAGCGCTGAATTAAAAGATTTCTTGTACGACTTGAAATTCCAAGTTACAGGATTTACTTTCAAAGCACCTGGTCAACCTGCTGTAGTTGTTAGCGGTGACAGAGTAAATGCTCAGTGTGCTGCTGCATTAAACCGTGTAACAAGAGGAGATCAAATTACAATTTCTGAAATCAAAACAAAAATTGCCGGTGGTGAAGCCAGAGTTAAAACTCAAGATGCTGCCCCTGTAGTATTTGAAATTCAATAATTGTTTTGAGTTATCAATACCTACTATAACTTATTTTGAAAATTATGAAAATTAAAAATCTATTATTCGCGGCATCTGCATTAGCAATGAGTTTTAGTTCTATGGCTCAGTCTAATCTGCTTAACGCCAAAACTCCCGATGAGATTGGTAAAAAGACTCCCGCGCAATTAATTTCTGATAATGATAAGCCATTACCTTATGGTTATGTTCACGATAGAGATGTGTTGATGGGTAAAGCAATCTGGGAAATGATTGATATAGATCAAAGAATTAATTTTCCATTATACTATCCTATAGATACTGCTTTCGTTGGAAAAGACAGAAGATCTTTGTTTGATGTCCTTATTAAGAACATTAAAAATGGTAAAATAACTGAAGTGTATACGGATGATTATTTTAATACCAAAAAGACCTTTAAGGATATGAGTTCATCTTTTACTTTCATTGATACTATACCTGCCGGTAAAGATTACATCAATGATCACTACGATGAATTCTACCCTAAATCGACTACTCGTAAAGTTAAAAAAGGGAAAGCTTGGGTTACCGAAACTGTTCCTGCAGCTCCTGCAGCCGTTTTAGATGCTCAATATATTGACAAAAGAGAATTGTCTGCTCAGGATATTTCAGGGTATAAAATAAAAGGGTATTGGTACTTTGACAAACGTCAGGGTGAGTTAAAATACAGATTATTGGCTATATGTCCGGTTGCGCCTGAAGCCAGAGATATTGGTAAGGAAAATGGTGATGTTATCGAGTTGTTCTGGGTATATTTCCCGGCTATAAGAGACATACTTCATGAAGCCAAAGCTTTTAATGATAAAAACTCAGCTATGCCGATTACTTTTGATCATTTGTTGAATTCCCGCAGGTTTAACGGAGAAATTTACAAAGAAGAGAACGTTTACGGCGACAGACAAGTGGCTGACTATATGAAAGACAATGCCCAAAATCAACTTTTGGAATCGGAAAGAATCAAAGAGAAAATTCGAAACTTTGAGTCTGATATGTGGAATTACTAAAATATAGTATTATAAATGATAAAAAACTCTCACCTTTGGTGGGAGTTTTTTAGTTTAAAATTATGTTAGATTATATAATTGTAGGTTCAGGGTTGGCCGGTATTGCTTTTGCCGAAGTACTTTCACAGCATCAGAAATCATATATGGTTTTTGAAAATCATTCACAAAACTCGTCTGTGGTGGCGGGTGGTTTATACAATCCTGTTATTCTGAAAAGATTCAGCCAGGTTTGGAATGCCAATCATCAACTGATTTTGGCTGATGATTTCTATAAACGAATCGAAAAAAAACTCGCGGTTTCCGTTGATTTTAAGTTACCCATTTATAGAAAATTCTTCTCCGTAGAAGAACAGAATAATTGGTTTGCCGCTTCCGATAAACCAAATTTATCTCCATTTCTTTCTACTACTATTATTCAAAAACAATTCGTCTCTATTGAAGCTCCTTTCGGCTATGGTGAGGTTTTGCACACCGGTTATGTAGATACCAATACATTGATAGAAAAGTATCATTCCTATCTCAAAAATCAGGGGTCTTTTATCGAAGAAGAATTCAAACATTCGCAACTACAAGTTTCTGAGGACTATGTCGTGTATGAAAACCTGAAAGCTAAACATATTGTCTTTGCTGAAGGATTTGGGATGCATGCTAATCCATTTTTCAGGCATCTGCCTCTTGATGGTACTAAAGGAGAATTATTCATCATTAAAGCTCCTGATTTGGACTTAGATGTTATTGTAAACACCAGTATTTTTATTTTACCTTTAGGAAATCATCTTTTCAAAGTAGGCGCTACATACAATTGGGATGATAAAACTCCAACACCAACCGAAGAGGGTAAGCAGGAACTCATCTGTCGCATTAAAGAGTTGTTGATGTGTGAGTTTGAAATTGTTGAACATCTCGCGGGAGTACGTCCTACTGTGAAAGACAGACGGCCTCTATTGGGGACCCATTCTAAGTACAATAACATCCATATTCTAAATGGTCTCGGGACCCGTGGAGTGATGTTGGCACCGGCAATGGCTCTGGATTTATACAATTATATCGAAAATAATAAGCCTTTAGATAAAGGTGTAGATATAAAAAGATATGCTATTTCTTAGATGCATTTTTGTCGTAATGCACAAAAATATTAATGTAAATGTTTCGGGCTAACCTCGCCGTTACCGGCATTAAGATAAATAACGCTAAAATAATGGCAACAAAAGAATGAAGTAATTCCAAGCCAATAAAAACATGTGAAATTATGAATGCGGTTACACCAATGGCTACCGTCAGGGCATAACTTACATACATAGCACCATAAAAAAACGAAGGCTCTATTTGATAACGCAACTTACAATGGCTACATTCCTCGTGCATAGTGTAAATGTTCTTAAGATGATACGGATTCGGGTCCACATACATGCTTTCTTCTTGGCATCTGGGGCAACTTCCTGTTAAAATACTATTTAGTTTGGATCCTTTTTTTAACATTTGCATAAATTTTATACAAAGATACTTTATAGAAAGTTTTTACTAAACTTTTGTTGCAATCATTATGTTAAACATACACAATTTATCGGTTTCGTTTGGAGGTACGTATCTTTTTGAAGAGGTGACTTTTCGTTTGGGTTCGGGAGACAGAGTAGGACTGGTGGGAAAAAACGGAGCAGGTAAATCAACCATGCTCAAAATTTTGGCAGGCGATTTTAAACCCGATAGCGGTAGTATTGCCACCGAGAAAGAGGTCAAAATCGGATTTCTTCGCCAGGACATAGATTTCGTAAAAGGAAGAACCGTACTCGAAGAGGCTTATCAGGCCTTTGAAGAAATCAAAAGAGCCGAATTAAAAATTGATGAGATTAACCACCAATTGGCCACACGTACCGATTATGAAAGTCAAAGTTATTCCGATTTGATTGAACAGTTGAGTGATGTAACCCACCATTATGAAATTCTGGGCGGTTATAATTATGTGGGCGATACCGAGAAAATTCTCTTGGGATTGGGATTCAAACGCGAAGATTTCAATAATCAAACCGATACCTTTTCGGGCGGTTGGCGTATGCGTATCGAATTGGCTAAACTGTTGCTGCAATCCAATGATATTCTTTTGCTGGATGAGCCTACCAACCACCTTGATATCGAAAGTATCATTTGGCTTGAAGGTTTTTTAAGAAACTTCCCGGGCGTAGTGGTAATCGTATCGCATGATAAAATGTTTCTGGACAATGTCACCAACCGCACCATCGAAATCTCCTTAGGTAAAGCATACGACTTTAATAAACCGTATTCTCAATATTTAGTGCTGCGCGAAGAAATCCGTGAAAAGCAATTGGCCACTCAAAAAAATCAGGCTAAAAAGATTGAAGAAACCGAAAAGTTAATCGAAAAATTCCGTGCCAAAGCCTCAAAAGCTTCCATGGCGCAATCGCTGATAAAAAAATTAGACAAGGTAGAAAGAATTGAGGTTGATGAAGATGATAATTCAGTAATGAACATTTCATTTCCGGTTTCTATGACGCCCGGCAGAGTAGTTATTGAAGCCGAACATGTCACTAAAGCTTATGGCGATAAAACCATCTTAAAAGATATTTCTCTTTTGGTGGAACGCGGTTCCAAAATAGCATTCGTCGGACAAAACGGTCAGGGGAAATCTACTTTCATCAAAGCCATAGTCAACGAGTTTGAGTTTGAAGGCTCTATAAAATTAGGACACAACGTACAATTGGGATATTTTGCCCAAAATCAGGCAGAATATTTAGACGGAGAAATTACTTTGTTGGAAACCATGACCAATGCAGCCAACGACAGCAATCGATCCAAAGTACGCGATATGCTCGGGGCCTTTTTGTTTCGCGGGGATGATGTGGAGAAGAAGGTAAAAGTACTTTCGGGTGGAGAGCGAAATCGTTTGGCGTTGTGTAAACTGTTGTTACAGCCTATCAATGTTTTAGTGATGGATGAGCCTACCAACCACCTCGATATTAAATCAAAAAACGTTTTAAAAGCTGCTTTGCAAAAATATGAAGGCACCTTGCTTTTGGTGTCGCACGACAGGGATTTTCTTCAGGGAATGTCAAATATCGTTTACGAATTCAAAGACCAAAAAATAAAAGAATATTTAGGCGATATAAATTACTTCCTCGAACAACGAAATGCGGCTAATATGCGCGAAATCGAAAAAAAGGATGTGGTTGTCAATTCAAATTCTGCCAAAGAGAATAAGAACGTTTCTTATGAAGACCAGAAGAAAAGCAAATCATTGCAAAATCGATTGAGCAAAATTGAAAGTCAAATCAAGCAGCTTGAAATCGATATTCAGAATGATGACAAGGAACTCGCGTCTAATTACGACAAGCATATTGAAAATGCCGATTTCTTCATAGCCTATAATAAAAAGAAAACAGAACTGGATAAATTACTCGAAGATTGGGAAAAAGTTCAGGAAGAGATTGATAATTTGTAACCTGAAAGAGCTTCAAACGAGGCTCTTTTTATTTGAAAGGATGCCGTTGCTGCCAAACCAAACTGGGTTCAAGTTTCGGAAATATTCTCGACATTAGTTTGTTGATCCATTTGTTGGTGTGGTAAATGAATCCGGTCATTATTACCGGTTTGGCTCCTACTGAACTTTTAATCTCCAGTGCGGTTCGGCCAAAAATAATTTTTCTGAATCGATGCTCAATGCCGTATTTAGTCATGTTATACAGCATGTTCAGGTAGAGCATTTTTTCTTTTTGAATCTGTTCGTCATAACCCAAAAAGTAGGTTTCCAGAATATCGCCGTTCAAGAGCAGAGTATGGAATCCTATTAGTTTTTCATCTGAAAAATAACCACACAATACGAAGTGTTCTCCGCATTGCTTTTTAAAAGTCGAAAAATGGTTCTTTGCCAAAAAGAAAGTGTTGAAAGGGGCATTTTTGGCTACATGATGATACAATTCATAAATGCGTTCCTCGTTTGAATGTATTTCGGCTAATGATAATTCGCGGGTAACTATTCCCTCAATTTTTTTGTGAGAGCGTTTGTATTGGTCACGGTATTTTTTAGAAAAAGCAGCTGTATAATCCTCATGGGTTTCCCAGGATTCAGGCAAATCAAAAATCATATTAGGTTGTGTTGTGAACTCGTACATCGATGCAAATGCGTATTGTTTCAGTTCTTCAGCACAATGTTGGTAGAAATCTTTAAAAGATACAATATGAATGGTGATCTGCTGTTTTTTGAAAAAATGAATGATTTCGGTTGCACAGGCCACCAGTAGTTCGCTGATGTTTTTAGCATCAATGTTTTTGTTGAATACATAACCATTTTGGCCCGTAATCATATTGTTGCCCAGAAATAACACATGAGAAGCAAAGTTCTTAAAGACAAAATTCCGAACGGTTGTTTTTAAACATTGATCCCTTTCACCGAACGATTCAAGTTGGTTCAGGTTAAGATATTGCGCCAAAGCTACCCCGATTAATGTTGTTTTTTCAAATATGCCAATGTAAAAACACTGCATATTGGTGGGAGCTGATTCTTCAAGTACCCTAAGGTATGGGGTTTGCAAAAAGGCATTCTCAACCGCAACCGCATCCCAAGACCCCGGAAGTTCAGTAATTGAAGCATAAATTTTGAAAGTGTGTGTATCCAAAATAAAAAAAATCGCTCCACAAATGTAGAGCGATTGGGGTATAATAAAATGTTAATTATTGCATCATACAAATGATTCCGCCCATAATAGTAAAACAAACGATCCAAAACCCACTGGTCACCATAACATATTTGAAACTTTTTTGTTCATACAAAGCACCGGTGCCTATTACCGGAAATATCATTAATAAACCGGTCATGAAGCCGTGAAATGCTCCGTGTTTAAAAGTTCTGTACGCTGTTCCGTAATCAGCCATAAAAGCATTGTAGGAAGGAAGCGCTTTTGAGGGGTCGCCACCTACCATGCCCAAGGCACCAAACTGATGAATAGTTACCATTTGCAGAACAAAAGAAATTAAAAAAGCATAAACAATGGAAAGCCCAAAGATTTTAATCATGTTAAAGTCTTTTCCGTCCTCCGGAGTCAGTCCGGTTTCTTTCATCCATATAGTTCCGAAAACTTTCGGATTGTACCAAATGAATCCCACAACTAATGTAGATAAGGAAGCTAGTAGTAAAGCTAAAAAATTGACGTTCATAATTTTATGTGTTTTGGTTAGTGTTTCAAAAGTAACAAAAAAATATAAATACCGTTTCCGATTTTATTTTAACAAGAATTTTTGATTTTTGTAGGATAAAAAAGTAAAAAAATCATAACAAAATGCATTTTGTCGATTATTTTTGTTTTTAAACGGATATTCTTATAGTTTTACTTCGTCATTAACCCAAAATCGTAAACCTATATGAAAACTATTTTTACTTATGCTGCTATCCTGCTGGTTTCTGTTTCGGTATTCGCCGAGATATCAACCACAGAGAAAAATGCCTTACTAAAACTCTACAAAACTACTAAAGGTTCACAATGGACCAATAAATGGGATTTGAAAGCACCGGTTGCTACTTGGTATGGTGTCGGAATCCAGGATGACAAAGTGGTGTCACTCAAATTAGTCAATAATAATCTTGTAGGACAATTGCCTAACGAATTGGGTGATTTGACTTCATTAAAGGTGTTGAATCTTTTCAGAAACAGCATCACCGGACCACTGCCGGCTACCATTGGTAATTTAAAAAACTTAACAATGTTGAATGTAGCTTTTAACCAGGTGTCGGGCGCTTTACCGGAAACATTGGGTAATGCAACTCAACTTAAGACAATTGAAATGCACATGAACCGATTGACCGGGCAACTACCGGCAAGCATCGGTAACTTATCCGGTTTAGAGAAACTTTCGCTTTACAATAACGAAATTGAAGGAAATATTCCGGCTTCCTACTACAAATTGACAGCATTAAAAGAATTGTTGTTGAGCAGTAACAAGCTTACCGGAAAATTGGATAAAGAAATTTCTAATCTGGCAGCATTGGAAACCTTGAGTTTGTTTGAAAACAAAATGGAAGGTACCGTGCCTTTTGATTTGGAAAAATTACACAATCTTAAAGAAATGAATATTTCGTATAACATGTTCAATGGTTTTGTTTCTAAAAACCTGTCTAAGTTAGATGCCTTAAACATGACCATGGTAAACGAACAAGGTGTGGCTACTACACTAAAAGTGAGTATAGATAAAAACTCAGCTTTTGCTGCAGACGAATAATATCATATTTTTAATTTTGTTGGGACAAAAAAGGCTTGAGATAATCTCAAGCCTTTTTTATTTTAACTATTCGGCAGCTAGTAATTTTGAAGTGCTTCGATAGATGTAATCGTTGTAAATGTGTCTGCGTGCGAAACGGCTCGGTGATTCGGCATTAATCATTTTGATGTATGTTGGACGTAAAACACCGAAAAACTCAAACGAATTTCCATCCAAAAAAGTAATGTACAACACGCTGTTTTCATAGTAAAAATCGGCAATATTAGTACTGCTCGTAATGCGGTTGTATTCGGCTCTGTCTTTCTCTAGTGTTTCCGGAGCAATACTGACCAAAAAATGATAGGCCGCAATAATCTCTTTACTTCTTTCCTCCGCCAAATGACGTTCTTCGGCATCCGCTATCGTATCAGGATGACTATCTTTCATGCTGTTGCGGTAAATGGTTTTCAGCTCTTTTAAAGTGGCTGTTTTTGTAACGCCGAGTAACGCTCTGTACTCAACAATTTTTTTCATATTCATAGTGTACCAATAAAAAATCCCTGCTTTTCAGTAGGGCTTCAATTTTTGCGATAACGCTTACCGCATTTCGGTCGCAAAGATAGGGTTTTAATTTACAGTATCTAATCAATTGGTAAATAATTGTAAAATAGATGGTTATGTGTTTTTTTTGAAATAAAATCGAAAAATCAACGGTAGCTTTTCCCGGTTTCCGGCCTTGTAAGTAATAAACCAAATAGAGGCATGACCGGAAACTGTTCAGGAAAATAAAAAGGGGGTATTGTAAATTTTGAATTACGGCTTATGAGTGGTTGTCGACAAAGGCTTTTTAATCTTTGACGCCCAGTTTTTCCAAAATGTCTTCCATCAGACACCAACGGGTTATTGAAGACTGAAGCAGATTGGCTCCCACAAAAGCGGTGAACCAAAGCCAATTGGGATTGACATAATGAGCCAATAAAAGACTCACAAGGATGAATGTGCCGGCTACGGCTCTGACGATTCTGTTTTTCATAACTTCTGAATTAATTTGATTTTTCGATGTTTAAAACTGCTATATGTATTTTTGAAATAGTTGTTTGACTTTGATTAAACGAGTGAACCAATTCAAATAAAGAATCTACTCGCTCCGAAGGAACAAAAGCATAAAACAAAACCGATTCGGTTTCATGCATTTCAGAAGCAAACCAATTGCTTTCCAACGCGTCATCACTGTTGTCCCGGTAGCCAATGACGCTGCGATAGGAAAAAGTATGCACTTGGGCCTGCTTCAATAATTGTTTGATGATAGGATCAAACTCCTGTATAGCATTGATGATTACTAATTTCATGATGTTGTGTTTTAATTCGTATTGGTTTTTTCCCATTTCTTTCTCTCGGTTACATAATAGATTATGGGTACAACCAATAAGGTTAGAATTGTAGAAACTATGGCACCAAATACCAATGATATCGCCAATCCTTGAAATATGGGATCAAATAATATAATAGAGGCACCGATGACTACAGCTCCGGTGGTCAGTAGGATAGGAGTAGTTCGCACCGCTCCCGCTTCAATAATGGCTTGTTTCAATGCAATGCCTTCCTGTAATCGGATTTCAATAAAGTCAATCAGCAGCACTGAGTTCCTAACCATAACGCCCGCCAAGGCTATCATTCCGATAAACGACGTAGCGGTAAAGAAAGCACCCAACAACCAGTGACCCAAAACAATTCCGATTAATGACAGCGGAATTGCCATCATCATGACCATCGGTGTTTTAAAGTTTTGAAACCAACCCACAATGAGCATGTAAATAATTACAATAACCACCAAAAAGGCAACGCCCAAATCCCGGAATACTTCCAGTGTTATCTGCCACTCTCCATCCCATTTTACAGTAAAATCGCTTTCGTCCGAAGGTTGCTCCATATACAATTCGTTGACTTTATAGCCTTTAGGCAACTGCATTTTTTGCAGCTTTTCATTCATGCCCAATATAGCGTATACCGGACTTTCCAATGCGCCGGCCATATCAGCCGTTACATAAACCACCCTTTTTTGATCTTTGCGGTAAATGGTTTTTTGTAAAGTGTCCTCAACAACTTTCACCAGGTCACTCACCGGTACTACATTGCCATGACTTCCTTTTATTTTTAAATTCTCAATATCCTGCAACGAGGTTTTATCTTTATCATCCAAAGAGAGAACAATACCCACATTGTCATTCGAGTTTTCCGCATAAAGATTGGAAACCGGATATTCTTTCAGCAGGTAAGTCAAATTACCCACGACCTGCTGCGGCGCTACACCATTCAGCATGGCTTTTTCTTTATCTACTTCCAGGCGGTATTCGGTTTGATTGTCTTCGGTCATCCAATCCACATCTACGATATCTGTGGTAGTTTCTAAAATGTTTTTTACCTGGTTGGCCACTTTAATTTGGTCTTTGTAATCCGGACCGTAGATTTCGGCAACCAAAGTTGATAATACCGGTGGTCCCGGCGGTACTTCAATGATTTTTACATTGGCACCATATCTTTTGGCAATCTTTTGCACTTCTGGACGTACCAATTTCGCTATGGAATGACTTTGCAAATCACGGTCTTCTTTGTGCAATAAATTCACTTGGATATCGGCCATATTACTGCCGCCGCGCAGGTCGTAATGACGAACCAGCCCGTTAAAGGTAATAGGAGCAGAGGTGCCTATATAGTATTGGTAATTGACAACTTCGGGAACAGTAGCAAGGTATTGGGCAATTTCCTGAGTTACCGCCGCCGTTCTTTCTAATGTCGTACCTTCAGGCATGTCAATCACCACCTGAAATTCGTTTTTATTGTCAAAGGGCAACATTTTTACGACTACCGATTTGGTAAAGAACATCGTTACTGAACCCAACAATAACAGAACCGTAATTCCTACCAGGATTCTTCTTTTTTTAGAACTGTCCAATAAAGGTCTTTCCAGTTTGTTATACAGTTTGTAAATGAATGAAGTTTCCAAACCTTGTTCGGCTTTGTGCTCCTGAGCTTCTTTTTCCTGCAACAAATGATAACCCAAATAAGGGGTAACCGTTAAAGCCACAAACAACGAAAGCAACATGGCAATCGAAGCACCAATCGGCATCGGACTCATATAAGGTCCCATCATCCCCGAAACAAAAGCCATAGGGAGTATGGCGGCTATAACGGTAAAGGTGGCCAAAATGGTAGGATTCCCCACTTCATTAATGGCATAAATAGCCGCTTGCTTAAAAGGCAGTCGCTTCATTTTAAAATGGCGGTGCATGTTTTCGGCAATGATGATACTGTCATCCACCACGATACCCACCACGAAGACTAGAGCGAAAAGCGTAATTCGGTTCAAAGTATAGCCCAATAAATAGTAAGCAAACAAGGTCAGTGCAAATGTCAACGGTACCGAGAAGAACACCACCAGTCCGCCACGCCAGCCCATCGCCAAAATGACTAAAAGGGTTACGGCTATAATGGCTATGCCCAAGTGCAGCAACAATTCACCTACTTTATCCGATGCGGTTTCCCCGTAATTACGGGTGACTTCCACATGCACATCATCGGTAATCAGACTTTTTTTCAACTGGTTAACACGGTCAAGAATCTGCTCCGAAATTTTCATCGCATCGGCGCCTTTTACCTTGCCAACGGATATCGTAACCGCAGGATATTCCGATTTGGCTGTTTTGAACTTTTCGTTGGCTTTGCCATAACCAAAGGAAACATAACTGCTCGGTGTGGCCGGTCCGTCTTGCACTGAGGCCACTTGTTTTAAATATACCGGCATATTAGCATTTACACCAACGACTAGGTTTTCTACATCTTCGGTGGTTTTTAAAAACTGTCCGGTGGTTACCAAATATTCCTTGTCGTTATTCACAAAACTGCCCGATTGCGAACTGCCGTTGTTGGCTTGTATCATTTGCATAATACCCAAAGCATCCACGCCGTTTTCGGCCATTTTATCTTTGTCGAGTATCACTTTTACTTCGCGGGTTCTTCCGCCGATTTCCTTGGTGATGGCTACATCTTTTACTTTTTCTATTTCCGATGTAACTTC
The DNA here is from genome assembly GCF_004329815.1 of Flavobacterium silvisoli. Lineage (GTDB taxonomy): Bacteria > Bacteroidota > Bacteroidia > Flavobacteriales > Flavobacteriaceae > Flavobacterium > Flavobacterium silvisoli. The sequence continues at coordinate 141,998 of NZ_SJPE01000006.1, forward strand.
CTCTGCTAATTGACGCAATTCAAAATCGGATAATTTTTCGCTCCACAAGGTTAACCCCAGCATGGGAACATCGTCTATAGAACGTGTTTTGACCATCGGTTTGTAAACACCTTGCGGAAACATGTTGTCATGTTTGGCCAATTCATCATACAATTTTACATAGGAACGTTCTACATCCTGACCCACATAAAATTGCACAATCAGCATCGCCTGACCGTTCATGGCCATACTGTGCACATGTTCTACGCCTTTGATGTTGGAAATGATTTTCTCCAACGGTTTTACCACGCGACTTTCCACTTCGGTAGGGTTGGCTCCCGGATAACCTACCATGACATCGGCCATCGGTACGTTAATCTGAGGCTCTTCCTCACGCGGAATCAAAAACGAACTGTATACGCCTATAATCATCAACGCTACCATCAACAGTATGGTTAATTTAGAGTTGATGAAAAAGTGAGCTATTTTACCTGATATACCTTCTTGCATAATTTTTTACTTTAAATTTTTAACTGAAAACTGCATCTGTATACGGATTACTGTATACTGACTTTTGCTCCGTTATATAATTTTCCCTCGGCGGAAACAATGTACGTTTCATCAGCCGAAAGCCCTGATAGCACTTCCACTTGGTTGCCATAGGTTTTTCCCAAACGCAGCCATCGTAAAATAGCCGTGTTTCTGTTACTCACGGTGTAAATTCCGGTCAGTTGTCCTTGTCGTACCAAAGCACTCTCGGGCACCATGACTTTATCGCTTTTGTCTTTAGCCAATTCTTTTTTACAGGCTAAAGGAAACTGCACGTTCACAAACATACCCGATAACACTTCCGGAGTTGGGTTGATTAAATTGATTTTGACCAAATACTGTCCGCCGGTATTTTTAGCCGAAGTACTCACTTCCGACACCGTTCCGTTCAGGGTTTGTTGTATTGATTTTACCAGGACTTTTACCCTCATTCCGTTGTGAACGGCACTGATATCGCTTTCGGCTACCATAGCGGTCACTTGTAAATGCGAAGCGCCTTCAATACTCACCAACGGCATTCCCGGGTTGGCCATATCACCTTCTTTCACAAAGGTGTTAGTCACCTCGCCCGAAAAAGGAGCGGTGATGTTCGAATAAGAAAACTGCGCCATGACTTCGTTGCGCATTTGTTTGGCGCCTTCCAAACCTGCTTTGGCCATTTCGTAACGCGAGGTCATGTCGTCTAACTCTTTTTGAGAAGCACTTTGTTGGTTGAACAAAGCGGTAAAGCGTTCAAAATCTTTTTTGGCATTGGTGTAGGCCGCTGTAGCCTGCAGGATGGAGGCATCTACCTGAGCCTTTTTGGCCTGCAAATCGGTATTGTTGATACTGACCAATAATTGACCGGCATGCACTTTCTGACCTGTTTTGACGTGTATTCTGGTCACATAACCCATCATGCGGGTGCTGACGTTGGCACTGTTTTCGGCTTCTGTTTTGCCACTGGCCGTTACAAAATCAGTGTTGTGGTTTGTTGCAATGCCACTCACTTTAACAGCAATGGCGGGTTCATTATTGGCTGCTTCTTTTTTCTCTTTTCCACAGGAAATCAGTAAGAATGCAGCAAGAAAAAGGGATGTTATTGTTTTTTTCATAATTATTATGGGTATGTTTTTGTATAATCTATTCGTCTATCATCTATTATCTCTAAGTCTATTATCTTTAAGTCTATTATCTATTATCTCTCCGTCTCTCATCTCTTCTCTCAATAGGTCAAAAACTGCAAATACTGTTTGGTAAAATTGTACTCAAAAACAGCTTGTAAGTGTTCCAGTTCTTTTTGCACTAGTTGAGTTTCGGCTTGTAATAAATCAGTTGTTTTTTCCAAACCTTGTGCAAAGCGGTTCTGACGAATGCGGTAGGCTTCCTGTGCCTGTTCAAAAGCCAATTGTGTCAGGCTGACCTTGTTTTCAGCATCGCCCAGTTGTCGGTTGGTTTGGTTCAGTTCTAACTGACTTTTCTTTTTATACTGCTCTGTTTCCAAAGTCGCTTTTTGATAATCCGCTTTGGCTTTGGCCATTTTTCCAATCGATTTAGAACCGTCAAAAACATTCCAGGATAATTGGGCACCTACCGTATACCCTTTGGCTTTAGTGCCTAATAGTGATTGATCATACAGTTCATAACTGCCAAATGCATTCAATCTGGGCAGAAAATTCATTTTGCTTGAAACATACATTTTTTGATATGCGGTTTCAGCTTGTTTCAGGGCTTGAATATCTTTTCGGTTTTCGGGAACCTGAGCGATTAGGACAACCGGAGCAATCGTGTTTGCTAAAGGTTCTGTCGGTTTGTAAACTTTGTTGGTAAGGTCTTCATTTAGCAGAAAGCCCAAATAATCAGAAGCGTTCTGAACATTGCTTTGGGCATAGTGCAATTGATTACTCACGTCATTTACCCTGATTTGTACGTTCAGCACATCGGTTTTTTGAACCAGGCCCTGTTTAAAATAATTGTCAATCACTTTTAAATTGGCCACAGCGGTTGCTTCAGCTTTTTTTAATACCGTCACAGCCTGATACGCCAATTGCAGTTGCATATAGGCTTTATCGGTCTCTAATTGTATGTACTCTTGGGTGCGTTCACTTTGCAATTGGTAAGCGCCCATTTTTGCATAGGCCGCTTTTCTCTCGTACAAACCGTCTGCATTGACCAAAGGCTGTTGTACGCTGATCACAGTGGCAAAGTTTTGCGTTTTTTTAGGGTCATTCAGCAAGGACGGATTGAAATCGGAAGCGGTTAAAATTTCCTGATTCAGTTTCGACCCAAATGCCATCAACGGATTTGTAGTGACTAATGCCGTATGACTGGCAGACAGGTTGGGTAAAAAGAGTGCATTGGATTGTTGGTAATCGGCTTTGGCCGAAAGATAGGTCTTCTCGGCTAGTTTAAGCTGAAGATTTCCGGCAGCGGCTTTTTCCTGAATTTCTTTTTTAGATACCATAAGGGTGTCCTGACCATACACGCCGATAGAGGTAAACATTATGCTGATAAGAATAAAAAAATAATGCTTCATAATTGTTATACTAAATTGATGAGGCAAAATTAGGACGTGGTATTTTTCAAGTCAGTAACTATTGTCACACAGCAAAAAAAAATGCCTGATTGCTCAGACATCTTTTTCGGAATTGTTTTTATCGGGTTTCTTTTTCTGAATTTCCAGTTTATAAAACAGCCATCCAAACCCCGCGATGAGATGCAGGATGATGATGCCGAAGATTAGTTGTTCCATATGATTTGTTCTGATTAATTCTTGCAGTTTTTACCCTCGGTTCGTTTTTTAGTATATGAAACGCCGCAACCTTGTGCTCCGCAACCCATATTGAAAAGTGCCTGAGCCAAAAAGAATAGTCCGAAAGCGATAAAAAACCACTCCTGCGTGGTATTAGCCTGAACAAACAAAAAGACGGCAAATCCCAACCGGAACCATCGCATAAGGTGCCAATTGGTGAAAAGAAGTTGTTTCATAAAGCTTGTTTTTTTGATAAAATTACTGAATCACAACTTTATTTAGCTATAAGGGAGGCTACGGTTTGCCACGAACCGGCATTGGTGACATTACTGAATCCGTTTTGCTCTAAAATAGATTTTGCCTGACCGCTTCGGGCTCCACTTCGGCAGAAAACTACAATGTTCTTCTTGTTTTTAAACTTGTCCAGGTGATTTCGAATTTGGTCCAAGGGTATGTTTACCGAACCGGGTACTTTTTCTGCCGAAAATTCTAACGGAGAACGCACATCAACCAAGAAGGCTCCTTCACGGATGAGTTGTGCCAAATGGCTGTCGTCTTTTGAAAACATTGATTTAAATAAGTTAAACATGGTAGATGTATTTAGAATGGTACAATGGTATGTTAAATATCGGTAGTGCCTTTTTTGGTGTCAGGATGAAGAGCATCATCATCATGAAAAAACCAGGAGAGCCACAATACTCTCGAGGTGCGCATCACCCAAGGCTGTAAAAGTATTAAAGAAACGACGTTCAGAATCAGCCACCAAAAGATGCGTTTGTCCCCAATTCCGATATCCGTAGTCAAAAGCCAAACGACAAAAGTGATAATCGAGTAACCCACGGTAAGGGCGTAACTCACATACCCGGTGCCGTGATAAAAACCGGGTTCTAACTCCGTACGTTGCCCGCAGACAGTACAATTGGGTTTCATTTTATTACTGTTTTTAAGCTTATACCACTTATGGGTAAACAATTCCCCTTGGTGGCATCGGGGACATTTTTGAGATAAAATATTTTTAAGATATGCAATCATCGGTATTGAATTTGGTGTAAAAGTACAACCGATGAAATCCTCCTTCTGTGATATAAGTTACATTAGCCCAAAAAAGAACCTTAAATTTTTAAAAGTTCTATCTGATTTCGTTGCAAAAGTAAAAGACCACTTTGTTCCAGTTTCTTCAACAATCGTGAGATGACCTCTCTCGAGGTGTTGAGTTCTGTCGCAATTTCCTGATGTGATAAATTCAGTTTGTTGGAATTGGCCACTTTTTGGTGCCTTTTTAAGTAAAAAATCAATCGTTCATCCATAGCTTTAAATGCGATGTTGTCTACCACATCCAGCACTTCCTCAAACCGGCTTCGGTAAGTTTCAATCACAAATTCATACCAACTGCGGTGCTGCATCATCCATTTATCCATCAGCGCCAGAGGTACCATAATGAGTTCGGCATCTTCAACCACTTTGGCCATAATCTGACTGGTTTCATGTTTGGTCGCACAAATCATAGAAATGGCACAAGCCTGCCCGGGTTGTAAATAGTACATAAAAAATTCACCCCCGTCTTCGTCTTCCCGATAGATCTTGATAGTGCCGCTAATCACCAATACGGTGCTTTTAATATATTGTCCCGTTCGGATAATAATGTCCCCGGCTTTGAACTCCTGAATGACCGCATTTTTTTCAATCTCCTCAACCAACGGAGCGGAAAAAGAAGAAAATAATTTTTTAATAGGTTCCTGCATCAGTCTGTTTTTTTTAAAAGTAAAAATACTATAAAAAGCAGAGCAATCCTTCAGTTGTACTAAAAACTAAAAAGAATTCAGGCTGACAGTTTTAACAGTCAAAGGTGTCAGACCTGTCCATAAAAAAACGTAACTTTAATAAAAAGAATCAAATGAAAACCAATTGGGTCATCATAGGCATCGTCCTGTTTTTCGCCATCCTCGGAGTTGTTTTTATGATGTGGCGCAATGCCAAAGACAGAAAAGAGTTAGAGCGGTATCTGGAGGAAGAGGAATGGACTAATAAGGATGACGAACCCAATGACCAAGAATAGCCTATAGATATTCGGAGGCAACCAATAGCCATCTATCAAGCATTTCCTTTCCGGAATTGCTTTGCTTTGACAGGGTGGTACAAAACCAATTCCACGGGTTTTTTACTCCGGTTTTAACAAGCAAAAATCCCGAATAGCTTAGCGGTTTTTTATAAAAATGTGCTATATTTGAAGTATGGAAACTACAACAAAACCCCGCCACATCGGCCGAAACATCAGCCGAATCCGCGAACTCCGCGAAATGAAACAGGAAGCGCTGGCTCAGGCCATAGGCGTTAGCCAACAAACCATTTCTACTATCGAAAACAGCGAAACAGTAGAGGACGAAAGGCTACAACAAATTGCAAAAGCATTGGGAGTAAGTGCAGAGGCTATAAAGAATTTTTCAGAGGAGTCTGTAATCAATTACTTTAATAGTTTTTATGATAATAGCGGAAGCCAAGGACAATTTGGGCCTGTTTACAATTTCAATCCTATTGAAAAAATAATTGAGTTATATGATAAACTCGTACAAGCAGAAAAAGAGAAAGTAGCCTACTTAGAAAAGTTGCTCAATAATAAATAAAAAAAAGAGGCACAAGCCTCTTTTTTTGTGTCATTTCAAATTCGCCAACACAGTTCTGAAAGCGTCTAATCCCGCTTCTATATTCTCAATAATATCCTGAGCCAATTCATCCGGGTCGGGGAGGTTGTCTAAATCGGCAAGCGATTTATCTTTTAACCAGGTGATATCCAAACTCGTTTTGTCTCGTGCAATGATTTCTTCATAACCAAACTTTCGCCAACGCCCTTCCGGATTGGTTGCTGCGTTATAGGTTTCCGTTCTTTTGTGTCGGTTTTCCGGATTGTATAGGGTTATAAAATCACGCAGGTCTTCCAACTTCAACGGGTTCTTTTTCAGGGTATGGTGAATGTTGGTACGGTAGTCATATACCCAAACTTCTTTAGTCCAAGGATCTTTGCTTGACGGTTTCCCGTCAAAGAATAGCACATTGGCTTTTACCCCATTGGCATAAAAGATTCCTGTAGGTAATCTCAGGATGGTATGCAAATCGGTAGTTTCCAATAGTTTTTTACGCACCGTTTCACCCACACCGCCTTCAAACAATACGTTATCAGGCAACACTACCGCCGCCTGCCCTGTGGTTTTGAGCATGGTGCGTATGTGCTGCACAAAGTTCAATTGCTTGTTGCTGGTAGTGACCCAAAAGTCCTGACGGTTATAGGTCAAATCTTCTTTCTCTTGTTCGCCCTCGGCATTGGTAAAGGTCATACTACTCTTTTTTCCAAAAGGCGGATTGGCCAATATATAGTCGTAGGTAGTAGGAGAGGTGGCAATTAAAGCATCGGTTGGCGAAATAAAATTATCCGAATCAATATCGCCTATGTTGTGCAAAAACAAATTCATTAAGGCCAAGCGACGGGTACTGGCTACAATCTCATTGCCAAAGAAGGTTTCATATTTTAAGAATTGTCGTGCCTCTTTATCTAAATCGCGGTGGGCTACTATCCAGTCATAGGCTGCTAAAAAGAAACCACCGGTACCACAAGCCGGGTCGGCTATGGTTTTCATAGGTTCCGGTTGCAGGCACTCTACCATAGCTTTAATTAATGGGCGAGGGGTGAAGTACTGCCCGGCACCGCTCTTGGTATCCTCAGCGTTTTTCTCTAAGATGCCTTCATAAATATCGCCCTTGTCTTTTACACCCATCAAGATCCAGTTCTCGGCATTGATTAAGGCAATAAGCTTGTACAACTTGGCTGGGTCTTGTATTTTGTTCTGACTTTTTACAAATATTTGCCCCAAGATGCCTTTTTCTTTGGCTAACTCTCGCAGCATTTCGTTATAATGGCTCTCTAACTCACTACCGCTTTTAGTAGTTAGCGTTTCCCAAACATAGGAAGCCGGTATTGGCATTTTGCGGTTATGAGGTGGTTTGCTGTACTCGTCTGCCATTTTTAGGAAGAGCAAATACGTAAGTTGTTCTAAGTAGTCACCATACCCCACACCATCGTCTCTAAGGGTTTGGCAAAAGGCCCATACTTTGGATACTATGCTGGAGGTGTTTGTGTTTTCTTTGCTCATTTTTAATCTATATCTGGGAATTTATGTCCCGTTAAAGAACGAAACTGATCAATTGCAAATGAATCTGTCATTCTAGATAAGTAACTTGATATTTTTAATAAAACAACATATGGTCTATCTGTTTCAGATGGCCTATAATGGGGAGGTAGCATATTTATTATATTTTCACCATACTTCTTTTTTATGTTTTTGTATGCATCCAAGTATAATTCTAACAATCCACTAATAACATGTCTACCTGATGATTCAATAGCAACTACTTTGTAATAACTGAATAGTTTTTCTTTTTTTATTTCGTCAAGTTTTTCAAATTCATTTTTTTGTTCTATTAAATCTGTTAATTCAGAATCAAATTCGCCAGTCATTATTTTGCTATAGTTTTTTTCAAAAACATCATAGCATTGATAAATCAAACTATTTATGGCTTTGGCTCTAAATGCACCTACTTTTTCATAATCATCGTTGATTGATAGTAAATCATCTATATTACATGGGTCATTTTTAATATTTAAAACAAATGGTTTAAGAAGTTCAACAACTTCATTTGTTGATATTAAACCTAGCTTATGACCGTCTTCCAAATCCATAACTTGATAGCTAATATTGTCAGCAGCTTCAAGAATAAATGACAATGGATGCCTGCAAAAATAGATTTGTTTATTAGATAGTTTTAAAAGTTCTAATTCAACAGCAATTTCATTGAAAATTCTTTTCTCCTCTTGAAAGACACCAACTTTTTTACTTGACCTCCTTTTATTTACTGAATAACCTAATTTATTTAATTCTAATTTACCCGCTTCACAGGTATATTTAGAAAATGCTGCCAAAGTGGTGTAAGTCATTTTTAAACCGCCAGGATAACCTGAGGGATGATCATTTGTTAATATTCTAAATCCTTCTGCATTTCCTTCAAATCTTAAAAAATCTTCTTTTTCTGAATTACTTAATCTTTCAAATAAATCTTTTGAGCTGTTATTTTGGTAATTTTCAAAATAATTACGAAAAGCATCTTCTCCTGAATGCCCAAAGGGAGGATTCCCAATATCATGGCACATGCAAGCTGCAGCAATAATATTTGAAAATGTCTCGGGATTAATATCTTCACCGGTGTGAGCATCTTTAATTAATCCCTCAGTTTTAAGAATAAATTTTCCAATTAATTTTCCTAATGACCTACCTACACTAGCGACCTCAATACTATGAGTTAATCTTGAATGAATAAAATCACTTTTAGGAATAGGAAATACTTGGGTTTTATCTTGTAGTCTTCTAAAAGCTGATGAAAATATTATCCTGTCTACATCTCTTTCAAATTCATTTCGTGCATCAGCTTGTAAATTCGGAGCAGTTGTTCCCAGTCTTTTGCTTGTAATTAATTTATTCCAGTCTAATCTCATTTGTATAAATTTTAATCAATATTTAATTCGAAACGCACTCTCATTTGTTTAATGCAACCTGAACAATTTCCACATGCAATATTTGAAACATGGCAAGAATGGGCAATAGATAAAAGTTCTAGTGGTACGCTATATTTATTTGCTAATTCGTGACTAAAATAATCAGTAGTTTCACATTTAACAGATATTTCACCTTCTTGAAAAGAAACCAACTTGTTTATATATTCATAAAATTGTTTTGTACCATCTTTATGAAATTCATCAGACTTTACAGTTGCTAAATGAAGTTCCTTTATGTTGTCTTTTATACCTTGCATTAAAGCCAAAGTAATTATAAGTTGATTTCTATATGGCCACCATTCTTCAGAAGGAGAAAAACTTAAATTTTCTGAGTTTGCTAAAGTGCCAGAGCCTAAATTCTTGCAGTCAACTTTAATTATTTTATGCTGAATATTTAATTCTTTACAGATATATTTAGAAACATAAATTTCTCTTTCTGCTACAGTTTGTCCATAGTCAATTGTATACGCAATTTCTGGCCTTATTCCATAAGTCAAGCAAATTGAGTCAATTCCTCCGGATAATAAAACACCTTTTTTTATAGATTCCATATTGTGTGGTACATTGCTGTAGTTAAATTTTTAAACACTTTTAAATTTCCTGGCTTTAGCATTAATAATTTAGAATCTTCACATGTTCTATGGTATCCTATTATTTTTTTATCCATTGCTATTGAAAATCCAGATTCTATTAAAGTACCTGAATCTAAATTATCAAATACACAAAAAATTATGTCAGAATCTTTAATGCCTTGTAAGTCTTTAATGGCTATGGCTTCATCATCTCCAAAACCTATATCATGGAAAGGAGAGAAAACCTTAACGCCAAATTCCAAGAAGGCATTTCTTATTTTATCGATAAGTATTAATTCAGCTAAAGAAAAAAATGGTGCTGCAATGTATACTTGTTTGTCTTTTAAATTTTTACCTTCATATGCTATGAAATCATATTCAAAATCTTTGACATCAATGTATACTTTTTTATCACAATATAGCGATGTTGCTTTTGAGGCTAAAATGGCACATTCTTTTAAAGGAAGTTTTTTATTCATCCAATAATATCCAAAAGATGAAGTGAAAATGTCACCTGAACCTATTTTATTTACATTTTTTGTAATAAATGAAGGAATATCAATTTCTTCATTACTTTTTAAATACAATTTAGCACCATGAGGACCATTTTTAATAATTAATGCATAAGCTTTTTCATTATTGAAAAAATATTTTTTTATTTCTTCTAATTCATTTTGTGAGGAAATTGATTTTGCTTCATTCATATTTACAATATAAATTAGTTCTTCAGCAATTCCAAATTCAGAATATTTTTTTGGTCTTAAAGATGTTTGTGGATCATATATTACTTTTTTACCACTAATATTAAATTCGGATTCTAACATACCATAACAAATAATATTATCACCATCGACTTTAATATTATCAGTACTTTTAATGTTCAAGATATTTGGAAAAATATTTGGTGTATCTAAAGCAAAACTGTACTTAAACGTTACTAAGTCTTCACTTTTTGTAAGTTTAAAACTAAAATTACTATAAACTTTTTTGACTTCATTTAAGTAATTTTCAACTTCATCATTACCACTAGTATGATAATTTACAATACATTTATTTTCTAATAAAAATTTACAACACCTGTAACCAGATCCATAAATATCCAATGATACATCATCATAATCTATTTCACGATATGTTCCTCCAATTACTGAAATCATTTGATACTTTTTATTTTTACCTTACATGCAGGATAATTAATTTCTACTATTTCTGCTTCATAATGATTACCTTTTTTTATACATTCGATTATATCAGATGTACTTGGATGGACGATAGAACCAACTATTTCACCATCTGCATCGATAACAACAAGTGATTCATTTCCACCTATTTCAACTTCTAAAATTACTCCAACCGCTAACTTTTTCAAGACTATTAAATCAACACTTGATAGTGTTGTAATTACTTGACCATTATCACAATCAAATTTAGCTCTTTGTGGTGGCACATAGCCACCTCCACCTGATCCACTCATAAATATTTATTTTTTAGTGATTATTTTCTTTTTGTTCTTTTATTTAAAAATTCAATTTCCTTAAAATGTTTTTGAAACCATTCTTCAAACTCTTTTCTTCCAATCTTCATTGCCATATGTGAAAAGCTTAAATGTTTTTTCATTTTTTCTTCAAGTAATTTTTCAATATCTGAATGGTAACTAGAAGTACTGCTTGCCTTTGTGTATAATTCATTAGACGAAAAATATAGCTCTCCTAATGATCTTCTGAAAGTATGGTTTTTAGTATTAAGCAAATCATTTATTCTTTTTTTTAAACATCCGGACTCCCCAATATATTTCAATTTATTATCAACAAAGAAGCAATAAACACCTGCTTCTACTTCATTGCATTGATTTCTTATTAAATTAAATTTTACCTTATTTTCTTTGTTTAAAAGATAATCTCTAACTTCTATAAAATAATTTTCAATGTCTTTCTCGTCTATCATAGTCTTAGTTTATTTATACCAACTCCCCACTAAAAGCCTTTTTCAAAATACTCTGCCTCAAAGCCTCGGCTTGTTGCAAGCTTTGTGCAATACTTTCCTCCATTTTATCCGACACACTCAAACGGCTTTCGATTTCTTGAACGATTTGGTGTTGTTCTTTAAGTGTTGGAAGATTTATAGGATATTCCAAAATAATTTTTGTTGAAACTCTCGGTAAATTTACACCACTTGTATTCTCTGACATTTTATTAACAAAATCTACACCCAACATTAGGTGTGTTAGAAATTGAGCATCACAATTCTCTTTTGTTTTTAAAACTAAAATATCTGTCGAGCATACGCCATTTTCTTTTGCCAAATAAACCTTATTAAGATATGGTCGTAATTTACCATACAAAATTTCTCCAGTTTTAAATTTGTTTTTTAATGTTTTAATTTTCTCAAATCCACATTCAGGAGTTAATGTGCCTAAATTCTTTTCAATATGTTCTAAACCAATGTAAAATTTTGATTCAGAATTATTGGGCTTGTATTTTTCTTTTGAAATTTCAATAATATCATTAAAAGTTTTGCTTACCCACCCCTCAGGCAACTGACCCTCTTTTACATTTTCATACGTTAACTTCCCTTCAAAAGCCCATTTCAAGACACTTTGCCTGTAGGTTTTAAGCTGCTGTTGTGCGGTTTTTAAATCGTCGATGCCTTTGTCTAACTCACTAAAGAGTTCTTCTATTTTGGAGACGATGGCTTGTTGGGTTTCTAGTGGAGGAATGTTTAATTTAATAGAAAGTAAATCACCTTTTGATAAACTTGGAATTGTAGTACTCTTATCAAGTTTCTTAAAATTAAATCCTAAGCAGAAATAGTATAAAAATTTAGAATTCAAATCTTCTTTAGCGCAGAGACCGAAAGCGGTATCAACATTCCAAAATTTTGTAGTTACATATATTGGACTGTTGATAGTTCCTTTTCGTCCAATGATTGTTGTATTTTTATCACAAATATATTCATCTGCATATCCAAATATTCCACTACTTCCATAAATTGGATATTTTCCATTTGGATTAACTACATTTTTTTGGTTTTTCCCACTCTTTATTTCGCAGACCTCTCCGAGCGTTTTTATTTGCCAGTCTTTATTCATTTTTTAATTCTTCTTTGTTTAAATAGGTCTGGTAAACATAAGCACATGTAAACGTCACAGCAATAAATGGTAATATCAATACGCCAATTTTTATTGACAACATTTTAAAACTATAAAATACAAGACATAGACTGCTTATCCACATTATAAAAATGAAAATGTTGAGCCCTTTTTTCAATAAGTTTAATCTTTTAAATAGCCCATTTTTGATTTCTTCAAAATAACCTAAATCCTCTTTGTTGTTAATAAAAAATGAATTGTCTTTTAAAGTTTTATAATCTTTTTGTGCTATGTTGTTTAATGAGGTGATGTCGTCAAAATAAATCCTAACTATGAATGTTACATACACTATATAACTTACTAATCCAAAGCAGACGATTAAAGTTGGAAATAATTCTCCTTTCAGATTGTAAAGTGAAAAAGCCGAAGCAGCAATAGATATTGGTAAAGCTATAACCTGCGTGGTTATTTTGTTCAAAATGTCATTTTGACTGGAAAAATATTTCTGTTTGTACTCTTTATAATCCGATTTTATCTTGTCAAGTGATAAATCGTGAAGGTATATTTGATAGTTTTTTTCAGCAATATTAAGTACTTTATTTAAATCTTTAAATAAAGTTACAAATCCTTGATTGTCATATTTATCTTCAAAATATCTAAATATCTCGTTCTTTATAAAAATGGGTAGGTTTTTATTTGAAGGACCGAAAGCATCTTTCAATCTATTGAAATTTATTGAATAATCCGTTTGGTTATCAAATTCCGATAACTCTAAGGGATATCCAATTACTAATTTGCCGGGCTCTTTTGAGGAGGTAAAAAAGAGCTTTCTCGTATTTGTATCAAAACTGTCTACAAATTGAAATTTATTATTTTCGTCTTTACTCTTATCGCTAAAAAATCTAATAAATTCATCGTAAATAATTGCGTTTGTAAAAAGAGTATTGCTGGATAACACAAAATTTTCTAAAGTTTGCTTATTTAGTTTTGAAAAAAATATCGGCTTAGTTTTTATATTCAGAATTGCAGCATCTTTTCCTGAAATTACAAAAGATTTCCACTTTATTCGAAATTCATTATCATCGAAAAATAAGAGATAGTCAAACTGATTAATATTAAATTCAATACTTGTTGGCAAAGTTGTATAGTTTATATTTAAGTTCCTAAGGACTTCAACTTCTCCAGACGAGATTGTAATTATTTCATTGCCTAAATCATATGAAGGATTTAACTTTTCTAGATAATCAAATAGCGCTTTGAAATGACTAATATTATCCATAGAGATTAATTTTGGTTATTTTGCTCAACCTGCCTTACTAGTTCACGTTTTAAAATAGCTGACTCAATAATTACAAAATCGCCTTCATCAGCGGGTCTAACTTTTCCAGAATTATAAGCCCCTCTTGAGAATTTTAATTGTATTCCGTCTGCTTTAACGTCGAGTTGATTAAATTTATTTAAAGCTTTACCATCAGCCCTAAAGATGTTGTCAATTTCAAAATCATTCATGTCTCTATGATAAATAAAAATATTTTCATCTTCATAAAAATGATTACCCATTTCATTGAGATCTACCATACGTCCCCTGTCCTTAATGTATCTAACCAATTTTTCTCTGAAAGTATTTATGTCAAGTTGTTCACCTGTTTCAAAATCATTAGGCAGAGGCATCAAACTTACTAAGTCGTATAACCTTTCGGTAAAATGTTTACTGCTTTCCGGTTGTGCTGCAGATATCCATTTTATAAAATAGTCAGCAACATCATTTTGCCCTTTTCGCATAAAAGTGATATATCTACCATCGTTACTTAAATATTTTGGGATATGTATTCTACATGCCATTGCTAATTTCTCGGTATTCATGTAGGTAATTGTATCAATCTCTACTTGGTGATTGGCTTCATTTCTGTTGAATATCACACCTTGCGTATCCCTTATTAAAAATATACCAAGAAAACCAATGCCATTTACTGAATACTCCGTGAAAACTAAAAAGCCGCCTGTTGCTAGCGTTACGAGACTAATCAACTCCCTGAGGTTGTTAACCATCATTTTCGAAAAGTCAATAAACTCATTTTCGCTTTGTGACGATTCCTTATAACCGCGAAAATTACTCGGAAAAGTTCTACCGGAACCTTCATCAAATACAGCATATATAATTTTATCATTGTTGTAACTGTTATTCAATTTTTCTACCAATCCTGTGGTAATTTCGCTATTAGGCAGGAGGGAATTAGAAAGAAATGTTTCGGCAGTATTTTGTCCTCTTACTTTTGACAATTCATGAATAATGATTCGATATAATTCCATAATTTCTAAATTTAATTTTTTACGCCGCTAACACTTCATTTAACTCTTTAATAATCGCATCGGTTTGGTCACCAAACAATGCCCATAGTTTACTCAAGCCACCTTCCGCATTAAACGGCGGCAGGTCAAAATCGTCCTTTTCTACGCAAAAGCTGTTGGCTACATAGTCTTTCATCATCCGTAGCCAGTGCATCTGCTGTACGGTAAACTTTATCCCGGCACCGGCTTGTTTTTTAAACGCCCATTCCTGAAACTTTAAATCTACTGTTTTATCATAGGCCGTCAACCACTCGTCTTGTCCTACTACTTTGCGCAATAAAGAAACCAATAAGACCAATTCTTGTTTGGGTTTCTCAGTTCTTGGCGCACGCTTAATCAATGTATCGGCAGCTTCGCTATCTTCTTCTGTAGCAAAAGCATCCCACAAAAGGTTGAGTTTTAAGGCAGGCTTTTCAACCACCAATACCTCATATAAATCCTTTATCATTTTATAAGTCAGGCTACGGTTTTTATAGTCTTGCGCATAAAAAATTTGCAGGGCCGTAATCTCGTCTTTGTGTTTTTCTATCCACTGTTTAAAGTCGGTAATAAGGGCCGTAGCCGCTTCGGCATGGTCTTTTACCCAACCTATTTTAGTGACAGAGTCTATATTCACCACATCTATAATCTGGTCATACTTCTTGCGGATGTCTACTATAAAGTCGCGCAAGTCAGGGTTGTGAAACACCGCCACAGCTTGTTCAATCAATTCTTGGTTAGCCTTGGTAATGGCTTTTTCTATTTCCATTGGTGCTTGCCCGCGCATTTCACTCCTAATTCGTAATTCATCATTCGCAATTACATCAGGGTCGTATGCGTGCAATAACTTTTTCACCACTTGGGTAATGGTTAACCCGTTGGCTTTTTCGCTAAACTGTTGCTTGTCTTTGTCTTTAAGTTGTTGGTCTAAACGTATCAATCGGTTCGCCAAAGTAGTCAGCATGTCTTCGCTGGTATTGCCCATCGCTACACTTTGCAATACATCTTTTAAGGATAGGCCCGGTAGTTTCTCTAAAGGTCTGCTGTCTGTTTTTTGCGACTGTTCTACACCAATGGCGTCAATAATTACAAAATGGTCTTTGCTGTATTTGGCCATAGGAGTGCCTTTGGCTCTTAATTCTTCTAAGGAGCAAGTACGTGTACCACGGCCTTTCATTTGCTCATAATAGGAACGGCTTTTTACATCGCGCATAAACAGTAATACTTCCAACGGGCGTATGTCGGTTCCGGTGGCTATCATATCTACGGTAACGGCTATGCGGGGGTAATAATCGTTTCTAAACTGTTGCAACACACTTTTAGGGTCTTCGTCAGAGCGGTAGGTAATTTTTTTGCAAAACTTATTTTCTTCGCCAAATTCTTCCCTAACAATGTCTATAATGTCTTCGGCATGGCTGTCGGTTTTGGCAAAAATTAATAGTTTGGGCACTTCAAAGTGGCCGTTGCTGTCCACCCGGTCGGGAAACATCATCGGCAAATTGTCTTTAGTGGCTTTGATGATGGTTCTAATGGTGCTGGGATTAACAATGTCTTTGTCTAACTGCTTACCGCTGTAGGCTTCATCTTCATCCAGGGCCTCCCAAAACTTTTTACGGGTAAGGCGCTCGCGCTTGTCTACTTGTTCGCCCATTTTGATAACGCTACCGTTTTTGGTAATCTCGGTTTCAATAGTAAACACGTTGTAAGGCACCAAAACACCATCAATCACCGCTTTTTCATAACCGTAATCCGAAACCAAGTTTTGGTTAAAATACCCAAAGGTTCGGTTATCAGGCGTAGCGGTTAAGCCAATTTGAAACACGTCAAAATAATCCAGCACTTGTTTCCATAAATTGTATATACTTCTATGGCATTCATCAATAACAATAAAATCAAAAAACTCAATTGGCACTTTTTCGTTATATCCAACAGGAATAGGTTCTTTGGATTGATAGGCTCTTTCATTAGGGTTTTCTTCCTCGGCACTTTCATCCAGTTCGGTCTCTTTTAAAATAGAGTACATGCGTTGAATGGTGCTGATATACACCTGAGAGTCATTCGGGATAAAAGAACTGTTCAATCGGGTTACCCCATACAATTCCGTAAACAAACGATTGTCGTCATTAGCCGTATAGGCTCTGAATTCGCCCTCCGCTTGTTCGCCTAAGTTCTTTGTATCCACCAAAAACAGGATGCGTTTGGCTTTGGCATATTTGAGTAATCGGTATACAAACGTAATGGCAGTAAACGTTTTCCCCGAACCCGTAGCCATTTGAATCAAGGCTTTAGGTTTCTGGTCTCGAAACGATTGTTCTAAATTAGTAATAGCCGTAATTTGACAATCTCTCAACCCATCAACCGGTAGGGCAGGGATGTCGTGCAATCGGGCTCGTAACGTTTTAGGTTGGCTCAGCCATTGTACAAAAGTTTCCGGTCGGTGAAAGGTAAATACATTCCGCGAACGGGGTTTAGGGTCACGATAATCCGTAAAACGGGTTACTTCTCCGGTACTTTCGTATACAAAGGGTAATGGGTCATTGTTTAGCAAACGCAATTTGGCATTGGCATATTGCGAGGATTGGTCTTCTACGGTAGTCAGGCGCACGCCTTCTTCTTCACGCTTGGCCTCAATAATCCCCACAGGCTTTTTATCTACAAACAACACATAATCCGCCGGACCAATATCAGTTTGGTATTCCCTGATAGCAATACCCAAACCGGCGGCCAGATTGAATTTTTTCTTATCCTGAATGATCCAACCACAGGCCATAAGTTGCCTGTCGATGTTGTCTCGAGCAATTTGTTCAGGGTTTTGGTTGAGCATGGGTTAGGGTTATTGTTATTTCAAACATAAAGAAAAATTCCCACACTCACAATCCCCAACAATGGGTATTTTTTATCTGATAGCTAAACCTAATTTGCATAAAATCTTGTTTGGTATACCTGCATCAGGAATTCAGGTAACCCGGCTTCATAAAATTATCGCCGGTAAGCAGTGAGTCAATCCAATATTCATAATGACTTAAATAGGTTCTTCCGTGAGCCCCTTATTTAAAATAAAAGATCTATCCGTCTATCATCTATCCGTCTATCATCTATCCGTCTATCATCTCTTCGTCTCTCATCTCTTCGTCTCTCATCTCTTCGTCTGTCTTGTCCTAAAATAGCTATACACTAAAAAAGTGTATATGGAAAACCCAGCACAAGAGATTTATGCTTCACGGGAGCACAAACAGAGCCGTTATGACAAACGCTTGATTTTAAAAATTGTCAAAGAAGTTGAACAAGGATTGCCTAGAAAAGAAGCTACCCGGATTTATGGATTAGGAAAAGCATCGTTAGATGGTTGGATGAGGGATTATGGTTCACCCGAATATCAAGAAAAAATCAAACGCAGGAGTTATACAAACCTTCAAAAACGTACTATTGTTACAGCTATAGAACAAGGAAGATTGACCATTAAGGACGCTAAAACCGCCTATAATATCAAGAGCGATAAAATAATCAGAAATTGGATAGTACAATATAAATCAGAAAAAGTCGAAATTTGTATTGAAAACACCTCACCCATGGCTAAGGATAAACCATCTTCCAAGGATTTAGAAAAAGCAGCTTTAGAAAAAGCTTTACAGCAGGCAGAACTTAAAATAAAAGCCCTGAACACCCTGATTGATGTAGCCGAAGAACAACTCAAAATTGACATTAGAAAAAAGTCTGGTGCCAAACAGTCTTAAAAATGAAACAAGACTTTCCTAAACTGGGAATAGCTGTTTTATGCCGATTGTTTGGCAAAACAAGACACGCCTATTACGATTGTTTATGGCGTAAAGAAAGTAGTTTAGTCAAAGAAGATGTCATTCTT
>NZ_SJPE01000007.1 GCF_004329815.1 Flavobacterium silvisoli
AATTATTTTTGAATTTATTTCAAATCCCTCGTTTTCCAGTTTTCTAAAGAACATTCCCTCTCTTGCGGGGTGCAAATATAGAAATCTTTTTTCTCCCAATCCAAATCTTTTATCCCATTTTTTTATCCTTTTTTTTAATTATCTGATCCATCGGTTTTTGCAGATTAAAATCATCCATTCTTTTTACCGAACCTCTCCAAACACACCAGACAAACTCTCCCTAGCCCCGATTGCAGGGACTACCGTGTAGCCCGGAAAGCGGGAAAACGGACCACAAAAAAAACCGAAACTTTCGCTCCGAGTTTTTATACTATATATATGTATGTTATTTTTTCAGGGCTTTTTTCTCCCAAAAGTCGGTTAGTTCATCTATATCGACAGGGTTTGCGGATTTTTGCGGTACCAATCGGCCACGGGTGAAAGCGCGATCGAGTATGGTTTCGATTAAGAAGTCTTCGTTGACTTCGTAGGGTTCGTATTTTGTTTTGAGGTTGATATCGAATAAACGGGCGGTGTTGTTGGACCAGAAAGCTTTCCAACCGCTTTTATAATCTTTTATGAGCTCAAATGTGGTGAAACCGGTTTGACGGTGGATGAGTTTGACTAAAATTTGTCCTTGTTTGCGGGATAGTTTTTTGAGTTGACCGGTAAATTCGCCTTCTATGTAGTCTTCCACTATTTTAAAGTATTTTCTTTTTTCGCGGTTGGATTTTAGTTTATCCATATTTTTATTGAGGATGCTTAGTCGCTCTGCCGCTGTTTTAGCATAAGGATAAACTTTGTACACTCTGTTTTGCAACAAGAGAAAAGCTTTTTTCTCTTCGGGGGATAATTTTTGTTTGTAAACGATTACTTCTTCCAGTTGAACCGGCTCATCGAGTATGGTGTCATTTTCTTCTACTCCTACTTCTCTTTTGGGTATTGAATCGGTTGAAATCTGCGCTCTTGAAGATATTGACAGGAGAAATATAAAAATGAAAAAAAATAACTTTTCATTTACTGTTTTAAATTGAGTTTGGTTTTTAAGAATCTTCGATTTCATAGAAGTTGGATATTAGGGTAAAATTATAGAATATCCTTAACAACTGTAGTGCCAAATTTATATTTTAGCAAAAAAAAATTATGGCAACAAAATCGATACTAAACAAGGCATCACTTTCGTTTTTGGAAAGTTATTTGAACAATGCATCTCCGACGGGATACGAATCTAACGGACAAAAACTCTGGATGAACTATTTAAAACCTTATGTGGATAGTTTTATTACTGATACGTATGGTTCAGCCGTGGGAGTGATAAATGCGGATGCTCCTTATAAGGTAGTTATCGAAGGGCATTCAGACGAGATTTCGTGGTATGTAAATTACATTACAGACAATGGTCTAATATATGTCATACGAAATGGTGGCTCCGATCACCAGATTGCTCCTTCGAAAAGAGTAAATATTCATACTAAGAAAGGAATTGTAAAAGGAGTTTTTGGATGGCCTGCCATCCATACACGTAATCGGGGCAAAGAAGAATCGGCAACATTGCACAACATATTTATAGATTGTGGTTGCTCTACTAAGGAAGAAGTTGAAAAGTTGGGCGTTCATGTAGGCTGTGTCATCACTTATCCGGATGAATTCATGATTTTAAACGACAATAAATTTGTTTGCCGTGCCATTGACAACAGGATGGGTGGTTTCATGATTGCTGAAGTTGCCCGTTTATTAAAAGAAAACAAGAAGAAGTTGCCTTTTGGATTATACATTACCAATTCGGTTCAGGAAGAAATTGGACTTCGCGGTGCTGAAATGATTACCAACACCATCAAGCCTAATGTTGCCATTGTAACCGATGTTTGTCACGATACCACTACTCCTATGATAGAGAAAAAAATAGAAGGTGATTTACAAATGGGGAAAGGTCCGGTGATTGCTTATGCGCCGGCGGTGCACAATACCTTGCGTGATTTAATTGTAGAGACAGCTGAAGAAAAGAAAATTCCGTTCCAGCGTCATGCTACATCAAGAGCAACCGGAACTGATACGGATGCTTTTGCTTATAGCAACGGCGGTGTGGCCTCGGCTTTGATTTCGTTACCGCTTCGTTATATGCATACCACGGTAGAAATGGTACATCGCGAAGATGTAGAAAATGTTATCAAACTTATTTACGAGAGTTTGTTAAAGATAGAAAATAACGATTCCTTTTCGTATTTCAAATAAAAAACAAAAAAGCATCATTAGTAGAAACAAACTAATGATGCTTTTAACTTTCGCGTGATGCGAAAGCAATCAACCTAAACTTATAATTTTAAATCTACAGTAACAGCCATGTTGTTTCTGTACACTTTATTGTTTTTCACAGAACGATTAATTTTTTCAAAATCTAACGAATACACTTCGGTTGTAACATTGCTTTCAGTAATTTGATTGGCTTCATTAATATAATCTGCAAACGTTTTTTCTAATGAAAGCGGTTGAGCGATTACTTGTTGACTTTCAGTGATTAATTGATCTTCTATGATGGTCTCCTCAACAGTTTTTGAATAGCCGGCATAGTTTTTTGTGATTGGCTCAAGAACAATTTCCTCAGCTGTATTAGTTTCAGTTTTACCTTTAGAAAATTGTTGACTTACCAAAATCAATTGGTTTTGTTGATTGTTTTCTGCCATTGCAGTGATAATTTCCTGTTGGTTTAAATCTTGTGCTTTAAACTCATTAGCCGCTTTACTGTTTGTTGTAAAAAAAGAAGCAACTAGTCCTAAATAAATGATTGTTGATTTCATGATGATTTACTTTTGTTATTAATATCCTATGCAAATATATATCTAAAAACAAGTATCTTGTATTACATAGTACTTAAATTTAACATTTTATTAACTTTTTTACATTTCTATCATACTGATTATGAAATAAAAGCACCTTTTATTTTCAAAAAAGGTGCTTTTAAAGATTCTTAGGCTTGTTTTAAAATTGCTATTGCATCGGTTGAATTAGAGAACTCGGCATATTTCAATGCTGTGTATCCTCTTTCATCTTTTACATCTTTTTTTGCACCCTTTTCCAATAAGTACTTAATGATTTCTACTTTGTTGTATCGGGCAGCAAACATTAAGGGAGTCATTCCGTTTGACTCTTCGTTTACATCTGCTCCGTACTCGATGAATTTTTTTACTGTATTCAAATCGCCTTTGTAAATAGCAGTACACAAAGGAGAGTTTGTACTCATGACAACTTCTTTTGAAATTGCATTGTTTGAAACAGTAGATGCTAATGATACATTAGCAAAAGCTACAAGAGCTAAGCCTGCGAAAATGATTGTTTTTTTCATGATGATTTGTTTTAAAAAGTTATTGATTGTCCATAAGACGTTGATGGACTTATTTTCGTTGCACCAAAATGACAACTATAACATAACTTTAACATTTGGCATAAAAAAACCACGCTTTAACGTGGCTTATATCTTGACATACAATTTTTTATGACTGCAAAAAATGCAGGACATTTTGTTCTATGCGGTGATGAATGTTTGAAACATCAGCTTTGACAAAATGTTCTCCGATTATATTTTCATATAATTCGATGTATCGCTCAGAAACCGATTCGATGTATTCGTCAGTCATATCCGGAATTGTCTGTCCTTCTTTTCCCTGAAAGCCATTTTCAATCAGCCAACGACGCACAAATTCTTTGGATAATTGTTTTTGCTCTTCTCCTCTTTCTTGTCTTTCCTTATATCCTTCTGAATAAAAATAACGGGAAGAATCCGGTGTATGGATTTCATCAATCAGAACTATTTTCCCGTCTTTGGTTTTCCCAAACTCATATTTGGTATCGACCAAAATCAAACCTCTGCTCAAAGCTATCTCAACACCTCTTTGATATAAATCACGGGTATATTTTTCTAAAATCAAATAATCCTCTTCCGAAACTATTCCTTTGGATAAAATGGCTTCTCTAGAAATATCTTCATCATGAGATCCATTATCTGCTTTGGTTGTTGGTGTAATAATAGGTGTCGGAAATTGATCATTTTCTTTTAACCCATCGGGCATAGTGACCCCACAAATGGTTCTTTTGCCCAAAGTATACTCTCGAGCCGCATGTCCGGAGAGATACCCCCGAATGACCATTTCCACTTTGAACGGTTCACAAAGATGCCCTACAGCAACATTTGGATCAGGTGTGGCTATGAGCCAATTAGGCACTATGTCCTGTGTCAAATGCATGAATTTTGTCGCAATCTGATTGAGGATTTGTCCTTTATACGGAATTCCTTTAGGCAAAACGACATCAAAAGCAGAAAGTCGATCGGTGGCAATCATGACGAGTAATTCATCATTGATATTATAAACTTCTCGTACTTTACCTCTGTAAACGGATTTTTGACCCGGAAATTGAAAATGGGTTGTAGTGATAGTATTCATTGTATTGTGTTGTTGTTGCCGCAAAAATAGTTTCTTTCACAGACATATACAACCAGCGTTCAACGTTCATTTTAGACATTTATTTTTATTTATATCAAAAATTTGCTATTATTGCACTAATAATAAGATACATGAGAGTCGCCCTAGTCACATTCTTCTTATCGATGGTTTTCTACATTTCGGGACCAAAAGAAAAAAGACCTACTTCTTTTTTTGGTAGCCACAAGAGTGTAGACAGTACTTTTATTACTATACCCTTTTCTTTAAAAATGGGTAGTGTTTCTGAGAACTTCATCAGAATAATAACCCCTAAAATTGATTCGTTTTACAATAAAAACATCAAATCTCCATATTACAGTGGCGGATTCATTGTGGCTAAAAACGGTCGCATCTTGTATGAGGACTATCAGGGTTTTTCGGATTCAAAAAATAAAATTGCGATAGACTCTTCAACAGCCATTCACTTAGCTTCGGTTAGCAAAGTACTGACTGCAACGGCTATCCTGAAGTTAGTTCAGGAAGACAACATCATGTTGGATCAAAAAGTGACCGACTGGCTTCCAAAATTTCCGTACAAAGACGTTACAATACGCATGTTGCTCAATCACCGCAGCGGTATTCAACCGTATTCAAGTTTCAGCGCTTTGCTCAAAAAGAATTGGAACAGTCGAAAAGTACTGAGTAACCAGGATGTTTTGGATTTGATTGTACAGCATAAATTTAAAAAACTATTTGCGTCCAACACCCGATTTGATTATTGCAACACCAATTACGTTTTATTGGCTTTAATCATTGAAAGAGCAACCGGCATGAACTACCGCAAAGCCATGCAAGAGCTTATTTTCAAACCCTTGGGTATGAGGCATACCTATGTATTCAATTACAACACCGACAGAGAAACCGCTTCAAAATCATATAAAGGAAATGCTCAGTTTCCGTGGGATCAATTTGATGAACTCTACGGCGACAAAAATATTTATTCTACGCCGAGAGACTTAGTCAAATTTGATTTAGCCACTTATTCTCCCGATTTTATTGACCAAAATCTGTTGCAACAAGCGTACTTCGGATACAGTTCTGCTCAAACAGCAAAACCGATAAAAGATTATGGTCTGGGTATGCGCATGCGATTTTTACAGCCAACCGGAGAAAAAATGATTTACCATAACGGCTGGTGGCACGGGAACAACACTTCATTCGTTCCGGTGAGAAAAGATACTATAACCGTAGTGTGTTTGGGAAATAAATACTCCAACAGACCATACAGCACACTGAATATGGTTAGCAATTTGTTTTACAAAAAGCCGAAAGATCACTCAGCTACAGAAATTCCGAGTGAATTGGAATTGTTGGGCGGTGAATAACTACTCCTTTATCAGGTAGATTCCGTCTTCTTTAATCTCAATGCGTTTGTTTTTATAAAGAGAGCCAATAGCTTTTTTGAATGTTTTTTTACTCATTTTCAGCACTGTTTTGATGTCTTCAGGATGACTGTTATCGTTCAATCTTAAAAAGCCTCCTCTACTGGCTCTGAGTTCATTAAGAATTCTCTCCGCATTGGGTTCAATGTTTTCGTAGCCGATTTTTTGCAACGAAACATCTATTTTATTGTCAGGGCGAATGGTTTTGATGTAGCCGGTCATTCTGTCGCCGAGTCGAATGTCATCATATACCTGATCTTTGTATAAAAGTCCTTTGTGCTGGTCGTTTATAATTACATTAATTCCTAAATCGGTGATATGAGAAATGATTAAATCCACTTCATCGCCTTCGGCTACAGTCAGATTTTCATTGCTCAAAAACTGATTGGTTTTGCTCGAAGCCACTATTCTTCCGGTTTTTTCATCAATGTAAGCGAAAACCAAATAGCGTTTTCCTTTTTCCATCGGGCGGGCTTGTTCTTTAAAAGGAACGAACAGGTCTTTCTCTAAGCCCCAATCGAGGAAAGCACCAAATTTATTGACATAATTTACACGCAGTAAACCAAATTCATCCATCAAAATATAGGGTTCTAATGTAGTAGCCACGGGTCTTTCTTCGTGGTCCAAGTATACAAAAACAATAATTTCATCACCAATCTTAAATTGTTTAGGCATATACTTTGACGGAAGCAATACATCGTCTTTCCCGTCGGTTAAAAACAATCCTACTTTGGTTTCTCTGGCTATGGTTAATGTGTTATAACTCCCTATATTCATCTTATTTGCTTGTAATTTTGCCTTGCAAAGATAGGCAAATTTGAAACTTGAAATTAGATTTTAAAATATGTAGTTTTGTGTAGTGTAACAAAATCAATTGTTTTTACACTAACAAGGCTATGAGTGAAAACTTAGAACAATCATTTGTCAAACAGCTAAAGGACAACCAGAACATCATCCACAAGATATGTAGGTTGTATACCAATGGCGAAGATGCGCACAACGATTTGTTTCAGGAAATCACCATTCAGCTTTGGAAAGCATTCCCCAAATTCAGAGGCGAATCTAAATTTTCAACCTGGGCTTATCGAGTGGCCTTGAATACTGCCATTACCTTATATCGAAAAAGCACTCGTTCAGTCAATACCGTAACTTACGAAGGGCAATTTCATTTCATCAGTCAGGAAGAATACAATCACGAAGAGGAAGAACAACTCAAATTGATGTATCAGGCGGTACAGCAACTCAATGACATCGAAAAAGCTTTGGTGTTCTTGTATCTGGAGGATAAAGATTATAACGAAATATCAGAAACTTTGGGGATTAGCGAGGTCAATGCGCGCGTAAAAATGAACAGAATAAAAGGAAAATTGAAAAAAATATTAAATCCCTAAGGATTATGGAAGAGTTGGATTTATTAAAAAAAGCCTGGAAAAAAGACAATTACTCTTTTAACCAAGTAACCGAAAATGAAATTTACAGCATGATTCATAAAAGGTCATCATCTATTGTAAAATGGATTTTGATTATCAGCATACTTGAATTTGTATTTTGGAATATCATCAGTATACTGTATTTGGGCGATGGCTACATCCGAAAAAAATACGGTAATGAAATTTTTGAATACATCAAAGAAATAAACACTATCTACAACATCATCAATTATACGGTGGTTGCCGTATTCATTTACTTGTTCTACAAAAACTACAAACGAATTTCAACCACTACATCAACGAAACAACTGATGAGTGATATTCTTAAAACCCGCAAAACTGTCATCTATTACGTGTGGTTTAACATCTTATTTTTTGTGGTAGGAACCTTGGTTATCTTGTATGTACAACTGAACTACGATTCTAAATTTGCTTCACTGATGCAAAAAATACACGATGATACAGGCTACATGACCCTTTGCAAATCCATCGGAATTATACTGGGCTTTATGCTTCTTATAGTAATTGCTATTTGGCTGTTCTATAAATTAATTTATGGTATACTGCTGGGTAAACTCAGTAAAAACTACAAAGAGTTACAAAAAATTGATTTATAATAAAAAAAATCCCGCTCAATCGAGTGGGATTTTTTTGTGTCATGCTAAAGATATCTGTGAATCAATTCCTGCCATTGTTCGGCCAGTTTTTGTTCTTCATAACCATAAACCGGAACTATATAAGGTTTAGCTTTGTCGTGAAAAAGAATATCATTTCCTTGCGATAATCCGTTTTTGGAGAAGAAAATCAATTCTACCTTTTTCACAATATTGGTTAATCCATGTGGATTGTCTGTAGCCACCGCACAACCTTTGGTATCGGCTAAATCTCTAAAAGCTACATATGGTTCTTTTAGGTTAAAATCCATAAAAAGCAAACCTCTGTTTTGAGGGTCAATTGCCAAAGCTTTGTGGTTTTGCGAAGCTATTAATTGAAAACGGTAACGGTTGTTTTGACTATATTGGGCAATAAGGGCGTTGATTTTATTTTTGTCTGTTTTATTGGCTCTGATGACAAAATAAACCGGTATGACTACTATCAAAAGAAGCA
Source organism: Flavobacterium silvisoli (assembly GCF_004329815.1). Classification (GTDB taxonomy): domain Bacteria; phylum Bacteroidota; class Bacteroidia; order Flavobacteriales; family Flavobacteriaceae; genus Flavobacterium; species Flavobacterium silvisoli. The sequence continues at coordinate 8,374 of NZ_SJPE01000007.1, forward strand.
CCGCACCTATAATAATTACTGATGTATCCATGTTGTATTTTTTTAAAATAAATGATTGACATCACTCCCCAAAAAAGGAAGCCATGCATTAAAATGTAACGAAGAACATTACACGTTTACCAAAAAAAATGATACGGAAACAAGAGTCGCGATACGCTCTCACATCTGTTGGTATCCTGAAGTACAGCGGTAGTAGTACCCAAAAACCCCAAAACCAAACGAGTGATTTCATCATATTGCAAAACAGTATAACCAAACGGCATTGGCTTGGCTACCTGCTCAGAAGTAAGTCTGGCAGTTGATAGTCCCTGAGGCTGTAATAGATCTTTAGTAAATGAGTGTCCGGCTTTGAAGAGGGAAACTTCTTTAGACCCTTTGGGTGCTATTACCATAGCCGTATTGGCCACCGTTAAATTGCTAAACAGCAACAGCAGTAACCAAACTATCCCCAATAGTAAAATCTTTTTTGCCGACATGTGCCAAAAATAGCCCTATTTACTGAGATAAAGTGGTAAAAGAAAGTTAAAACTGCCCAAAACTTATCCTTGTAGACAACAAAAACAGAAATAAAAAATCCCTCTAGTGAGGGATTTACTTTCTCAGTTCGCTATGCTCGTGTCGGTTTTATCTACATTCCATTTGCGGAGTTTGTTGAGGCGTTCCTGTTCGGCCAATTCTTCGGCAGGAATTACATTTAAGAAGGAAGGGTGCTGTTCTATGGCATAGGCCACTTTTTCTACAATTTGATCTATGGTTTCATTTTCATAATCAATTTCCAAAGGCGGCTTAATGATGAATGACTGCAGTATATTTTTCTTTTTTAGGCGTAATCCTTTTTTATCAAAAGAACGTCTGAAGCCATCTATTACAATTGGAACAACAACAGGTTTGTGTTGTTTAATGATATGAGCTGTTCCTTTACGCACCGGTTTAAACGATTTTGTAGTTCCCTGCGGAAAAGTAATAACCCAGCCGTCTTCTAAGGCAATACGAATGTTCTCAGTGTCATTTGGATTGATATTTCGCTTTTCGGTTACGTCTTTCCCTCCTGACCTCCAAGTTCGTTCCACACTTATCGCACCTACATAAGCCAAAATACGCGGCAACAGTCCTGATTTCATGGTTTCGCTAGCGGCTACGTAATAAATATTCATTTTGGGTTGCCACAAATAGCCTACATTTTTAATGTTGTCCTCTCTGCCCGAAAGACTGGCATTAAAAACATGAAACATGGCTACCACATCGGCAAAATACGTTTGATGATTTGAAATAAAAAGAACATTTTTATCGGGCAATGCTCTGATAATTTCGGAGCCTTCTATTTGCAACTCGTTAAAACCGCGATAACGACGGTGGGTTAAAACCCCAAATATGCGGATTAACCATTTTTTGATGAATAATATATGACCAAAAGGATTTCGCTTAAACAATCCCATAGTGTAGTATTTGATTTTAGGTTGGCAAAGCTACAAAACTTATACTTTATAAAATCATTTTGAGGGTTTCTTTCAGTTCACTAAGCATCATAGCAGTGGCTCCCCAAACAAAATATTCGTTGACCCGAAAACCGGGTACTTCAAAATCACCCGCATAAGAAGTTTTCATAATCTTATTCTGCACTATACCATCATCTAAAAAATCAGCCATTGATAACTCGACCAAACCGGCCACTTCTTCTTCTTGTATGGTAAATGCGAGCTCTTGAGTGCTATATCCTAGAAAAGGATATACCATAAAATTACTGGGCGGAATATAGACTTTGGTAAAAGGTCGAATAAGTTCTACTTTATTGGGATGCACTCCAATTTCTTCATGAGTTTCGCGCAGGGCAGTTTTACTCAAATTTTCATCTCCATCCTCAGCCTTGCCTCCCGGAAAAGCAATTTGGGATGAATGCACCCCGTTATATGAAGTACGCTGAATAAGCGCCAAATGAGTTTGCTCATTTTTGGGATAAACCAACATCATTACCGCTGCTTTTCGTGGACTCATTTTTTCGAAATCGATATTCTTGAGTAGTTCTAAGCGGTTAGAAGGTGCCATTTTTGCATGGGCATCCGTTGCCGGAAGCTCGACATTTAGTATTTTTGACGTGTATTTTAAAAATTCGTCGAAGTGCATGATGAAGGTTTTAAACCATAAAGTTAGTTCAAAAAAAAAAGCATACCAATTTTACCCCACTAAAATGTACAGCAAAGAAGAAGTTTTAGCCCTTAAAAAAGAGTTTTGGACGGCATTTGCCACAGCTTATCCCCGCAAATGGTTGTTATACGATACTAAAATTAAAGACGTTACTTTCAAATTTTATATCGACAATAAAAAAGCACAAGTACTGCTTGACATTGAACCAAAAGATGAGGAAAAGCGCAAAATATACTACGAAAAAATTGAGTCGCTGAAAACTATTTTGACTGAAGAATACTTGCCGGAAGCCATTTTAGAACGCAATTTTTATTTAGAAAACGGAAAAGTAATCAGCAGAATATGGGTAGAAAAGTTAGGCGTGAGCATGAACAACCGAAGTTATTGGCCTGAGATTTTTGATTTCTTTAGTGAAACCATGACACAGTTTGAACTGTTTTTCTACGAGTACGAGGAATACATCAAAGATTTAGAGATTAACACCTAACGAAGAATTATGTCTTTTACGACTTCTTTACCGAGCTCCTCATTAATCATGGTAATGATTTTGGTTTTCCCATAGCTCAGTTCTTCGCGTAAAACAGCCGAAGTTAAGGACACATAAAGGGTTGAACCTTTCAATATCACTTCTTGAGTGTAACTGTTGACTCCGTTACCCATCAACGATTTCCAGGCAGCCTGCACATCAATCTTGTCCATACCGCTTTGAAGTTTATTGGTTTCGATAAAGGCTTTGAGCACTTCTCCTATCGAGCTTTCATTGCTGAGTCTTTTGGCCATTTTTTTAGAATTATTTTAACGAGAAAGGGACAAAACGTTTGTATTCGTATTGCAATTTATCTTTGTTTTTAAGTACCAAAGTCGAATCAGCAATTTCAATAATTTCCTCTTTCCATTTACCATAAGGTGTATCGTATTGAATAAAAAAGGTTTTGTTTTCTTCAATGATTTTGATATTTTCCTTAATGTCGTTAGTTTTAAACTTACCGTCAAACTGCGGCATTACCTTTTGGCGAAATCCTGCATTATTTTTAACTTCAAAAAAATCAACTGTTTCGTTCACTTTATAGTCTTTTTTTTCACCGTCTGCCAGTTTAACCTGTTTGATTTCCCAATAGCCGTTAAGCTTTACTAAGTCTTCTTTCTTAACGTTAGAATGACAGGAAATCAGAATAAAAGCGATGCCTAAAAAACATATTTTTTTCATGGTAAAGGTTGTTTTTGAAGTAAGGCAAATTTACTTTTTTAAGTTAATAAAGCCACATCTGTTACCAATTAATATTATCAACATTAAACTATTTAATACCTTTAAAGTCCAAAGTGAAATTTATCCTAAAAATGAAAAAACTGTTCCTGTTTCCACTCCTGTTACTTGCTGTTTTCAGCTGTAGTTCTGATTCATCATCTACTCCTACTCCCAATCCGGTTCCTGAAGCCATGTATTTTCCGCCAAATGACGGCAGCAGCACATGGGAAACTAAAACCATAGCCGACTTGGGCTGGAACCAAAATGCTGTACAACCCTTATTAGATTATTTAGAATTGAAGCATTCCAAATCCTTTATGATTTTGGTAAATGGCAGAATCGTGATGGAGTATTATTTCAATGGACACAGTGCAACCACTCCGTGGTACTGGGCCAGTGCCGGAAAAACACTAACCTCAACCGTTACAGGCATAGCAGAACAGGAAGGTTTTTTAAACATTACTAATAAAGTATCCGATTATATAGGAACCGGCTGGACCAATGAACCATTAGCCAAGGAGAACTTAATAACGTGTAAAAATCTATTGAGCATGACTTCGGGCATTGATGACTATGTGAATAATGTCTACAGTGATGATGTAACCCCTTCAAGCCTCAATTACAAAGCTGATGCAGGAACACGCTGGGCTTACAGTAATGTGTATGTAAAATTACAGGATGTTGTTGCCAGCGCAACAGGACAAACCTGGAGTAATTATTTTAATAATAAACTGAGAGATAAATTGGGTATGACCGGTTCATGGATACAATCGGGGAACAATAGTGTATACTGGAGCAATACACGAAGTATGGCCCGTTTTGGTCTGATGGCTTTGAATAATGGTAAATGGAATGGTACTCAGATAGTGAATCAAAACTATTTCACGGCAGCAACAAATACTTCGCAAAATATTAATTTGAGTTATGGTTATTTGTGGTGGCTAAATGGAAAAGCCAGTTACCACATGCCTCAGGTACAAACAGAATTTCCGGGAAGTATTATCCCGACAGGACCGAACGACATGTTTATGGCCTTGGGTAAAAATGACCAGAAAATCTACGTAATTCCGAGTAAAAAAATGGTAGTCATCCGCATGGGAGAAGCTGCAGATAATGTGAACTTAGCTCTTTCAGATTTTGATGAAACGCTTTGGGAGAAAATCAATGCTTTATACCAATAGTTACTTTTTGTTGATAAGTCTGAAAAGCCCGTAAACGATGATGATAAAAGCCATCAATTGAAGACCTAAAGCTACATTGGTCAGCTTTTTTTCGATAAGTTTCGATAGGCCCTCTATACCTATACCTAGTAACAGTAAAATAAAAGGTGATGATGTTCTGAAAAAAGATAAAAGTTTAATCATATTTTTTATTTAAAAAACGAATCTACGAATTCAAATTTATTAAAAACCTGCAAATCATTAATTCCTTCTCCAACCCCGATATATTTAACCGGAATTTGAAATTGATCAGAGATACCAATAACCACACCTCCCTTGGCGGTTCCGTCCAACTTGGTTACTGCCAAACAACTAACCTCTGTAGCAGCTGTAAACTGCTTGGCTTGTTCAAAAGCATTCTGACCGGTAGAACCGTCTAATACTAATAATACATCGTGAGGGGCATCTTCTACCACTTTTTGCATCACACGTTTTACTTTGGTCAGCTCATTCATCAGGTTTACTTTGTTGTGCAAACGACCGGCAGTATCTATAATAACTACATCTGCATTCTGAGTTACAGCACTCTGAAGGGTATCAAAAGCCACTGAGGCAGGGTCACTTCCCATTTGTTGTTTGACCAATGGCACTCCAACGCGGTCAGCCCAAATTTGCAACTGATCTATGGCAGCCGCACGGAAGGTATCAGCAGCACCTAAAACTACTTTATAACCGGCTTTATTGAATTGATGGGCTAATTTTCCAATCGTGGTTGTTTTACCTACTCCATTGACTCCAACAACCATCAACACATATGGTTTTTTATTGGCGGGAATGGTGAATTCCGATTCTTCTCCCGATTGGGTTTCCGAAAGTAAGGCCGCTATTTCTTCGCGCAGGATTTGATTCAATTCATCAGTCCCCAAATATTTATCTTGGGCAACGCGTTTTTCTATTCTTTCAATAATTTTTAAGGTGGTATTTACACCTACATCCGAAGAGACCAATACTTCTTCTAAATTGTCTAAGACCTCATCGTCTACTTTAGATTTTCCGGCTACAGCTTTGGTTAATTTGCTGAAAAACGAGGTTTTGGTTTGCTCCAACCCTTTATCTAAGGTTTCTTTCTTTTCGGAGGAAAATATTCTTTTAAAAAAACTCATTATAAATGTAAGATTAAGGAATTAGGAATTAGGATCAGACCTAAAGCTTAATAAATATTGAGGGCAAATATAAAAATAAAAAAGCTACTTCCGAATGAAAGTAGCTTTGATATATATGAGTTTGCTGAATTAGTTCTTTTTAAGGTAACTATCTACTTCTTCAGGAGTCATGATAGCTTCCTGGAAAGTGTAAGCACCCGTTTTTGGAGATTTAACCATTTTGATAGCTTTGGTTAATCTTTTAGATGCTGTTTGTAACGTTGCAACAGTTTTCTTTGCCATGATATTATAGTTTTATGAATTTCTACTAATCTGTAAAAACCCGTAATTATTTAATTTCTTTGTGAACAGTCATTCTCTTCAAGATTGGATTAAATTTTTTAATCTCTAATCTGTCCGGAGTATTTTTTTTGTTTTTGTTTGTGATGTAACGAGAAGTTCCAGGAAGACCTGTTGCTTTGTGCTCAGTACACTCTAAAATAACTTGTATTCTATTACCTTTCTTTGCCATCTTACTTTATTTTTAAGGATTTCAGATTATTTAATAAATCCGTTTGCTTTAGCATCTTTTAATACTGCAGCCAATCCGTTTTTATTGATTGTTTTAATTGTAGACGCGGCTACTCTTAGCGTAATCCATCTGTCTTCTTCAGCAAGATAGAAACGTTTTTTAACTAAGTTAACAGAAAATTTTCTCTTAGTTTTGTTCATAGCGTGAGAAACGTTATTTCCTACCATCGCTTTTTTACCTGTAAGGTCACAAACTCTTGACATTATGCTTTTCTTTTATCGTTATTCAATTCGAGGGTGCAAACTTAAGCAAAATAAATCATTGAAACAAAATAATTATGGCAGATTTTTTGCTTTTTTTTTATTTGCTTTTTACTGACCCGAAAGAACCTCTTTTTTTGAGGAGTTTACAAGGCTCTAAATTTCGTCACAGCGTCTTATTTAAAATGGCTTTTTGTAGCATTTCCAAGGCTTTATTCGCTGCTCGGTCTATCACTTTTTCTCGGGGTTGCCCGAAATTAAATTCTTCAGTCAGCATCTCATTTGGAGTAGCTAAAGCAATAAAAACAGCTCCTACTTCGGCCTCTGCATCCCCTTTGCTTGGCCCTGCATTTCCTGTAGTTGCGATTGCATAATCGGTTTGCATGAGATGTTTTATTCCGCGTGCCATTTCCTGAGCTACCTCAGCACTTACGACAGTATATTTATTTATCGTATCTTGAGAAACACTCAAAACCGAAACTTTAGTATCAGTAGCATAACTTACTACACTTCCTCTGAAATACTGCGAAGAACCTGCTACTGAAGTAATCATTTGGGCAATTTTTCCTCCGGTGCAACTCTCGGCTGTGGCTATAGTCTTTCCGCGTTGTTTGAGCAATCTGCCGATTACCACCTCTAAAGTTTCCTCTTCATCAAATCCTACGATGATATCGCCTATGATTTGGGTTAAAGATTCAACATTTTGCTGAATTGCGGCTTCCAAAACAGCCTTATCGTTGCCTCGTGCGGTTAATCGCAAACGAACCCTTCCCGGATTAGGCAAATAGGCCAACTTGATAAACTCCGGTAAATTGTTTTCCCAATCTTCTATGCGTTCTGCAATGAGGCTTTCGCCCTGCCCGTATGTGAGTATGGTTTTGTGCAAAAAATAAGGGCGTTCGTACTCTTTTACTATTTTGGGAATGATTTCGTTATCCACAATATGTTTCATTTCATACGGTACGCCGGGAAGTGAAATGTACACGGTATTTTCCTTTTTCATCCACATGCCTGGTGCTGTTCCCATTTGATTGAATAGCACTTCGCATTTGGATGGCACCAATGCCTGGTCGCGGTTTAATTGAGTAATCGGACGTTTATAAAAGCCTTCAATCATTTGGATGACATGGGCTTCAACGGCTTGGTTAACCACTAATTTATCTTCAAAATATTCGCAAAAAGTGTGTTTGGTAATGTCATCTTTAGTTGGCCCTAAACCACCGGTAATGATTACCAAATCAACTTTATTTTGCAGTGATGTGAATGTATTTAAAATGTGTTGTTTATCGTCGGAAATGGAAAGCATTTCGTGGGTTTGCACTCCAATTTTATCGAGTGCTTTGGCAATATAACTGGAATTAGTATCCACGATTTGCCCGATGAGGATTTCGTCACCAATGGTTACTATGGTTGCTTTCATTAGAAATTTACTATTTGTTTTAGAGCGGTCTTATGCCATTGCATTGCTCGTGTGATCTAATTTGCAGGATTTAGGAATAAGGCATCAGGATTTGCAAACGGAATCCTGACTAGCCCCGGTTGGAGCGGCACCTTGTAGAGCGTAAAACGGGAACTACCATTGCTGATAATTCCCGAACCTTTCGCTTCTTATATTACATATCGAAATCTTTCTTGATTTCTTTTACGGCTTTTTCTACCTGATTTTGGATGCTTTCGAAGGTGTGTTCGATTTCTTTGCGTTTTCCTTCTCTTTTGGTCCAGGCTTCTACCTGAAGGATTTCTTCAAAAGCTACGGTCATACCCAGTAAATCGAGGCTTGGTTTAATTTTATGAGCATAACTGTAAGCCAGTTTGTGATCTTTGTTTTTGATACCCAAATCTATTTGTTTCATGTCTTCGGGTACTTCTGTTACGAATAAAGTAATGATTTGCATCACAAATTCGGGATCATTATCAGAGAGTGCGTAGACTTTTGCTAGGTTGTAATTGATTGCCATTATTTAACGTGTATTCTTAATAGTTGTTTATTGTCTATGAATCCTTCTAAAATATCGTTAGGTGCTACTTTGGCAACACCTTCCGGTGTTCCTGTAAATATGATATCACCTACTTTTAGCGTGAAATATTGTGAAACATGCGAAATAATTTCGTCAATTTTCCACAGCATGTGGGCAGTATTTCCTTTTTGAACGGTCTGTCCGTTATTTTTCAACTCAAAAGTAATATTTTCCATCGAAACAAACTCATTTTTCGGAAGAAAGTCACCGATTACCGCTGAACCGTCAAATGCTTTGGCTTTTTCCCAAGGCAGCCCTTTTTCCTTTAATTTATTCTGAACATCTCTGGCTGTAAAATCGATTCCCAATCCTATTTCATTGTAATACTTATGAGCAAATTTGGTTTCGATGTATTTGCCCACTTTATTGATTTTGACCAATACCTCTACTTCGTGATGAATGTCGCTGCTGAAAGCCGGAATATAGAATGCCTCGTCTTTCTTTAAGACAGCTGTATCGGGTTTTAGGAAAATCACCGGTTCATCGGGACGCTCGTTATGGAGTTCCTCAATATGGTTTACATAATTTCTACCTACACAGATTATTTTCATAATAAGAGAATGGAAACTAGACCTGAAACTTCTTCGAGCCAGTCTTGTTTTGTTCTAATTGAATTTATTGTTCAGTTTTCTTAATTTGATTCCGGTCAATACTTTTTTGGTGTACAGTGGAAACTCGGCATTTTGAATCCAACCGAAATAACCCGGTTCTTTTTCCAACACGTCATCTACCAATGCTCCTTTGTGTTTCCCGAAAGTAAAGATTTCTTTTCCTTCAGCATTGAGTGCAATGAATCCGGCAAAGTCAACCGATTTTTTTCGGGTGGTAAACTCAGACAATGCTTTCATATCGTTTTCCAAATCATCATAACGATCCAACTGCGCTTTCAGAATTTCGTAGGTTGCCATTGTATCGGCTTCCGCACTGTGCGCATTATCCAGGATGCCATTGCAATAAAATTTGTACGCGGCACTGAGTGTTCGTTCTTCTTTTTTATGAAAAATAGTTTGCACGTCAACAGATACGCGGTTTTTCATATCAAAATCAACATCGGCGCGCAATAATTCTTCGGCTAATAGCGGAATATCAAACCTGTCTGAATTGAATCCGGCCAAATCGGCATCTTTAATCATAGCATGTATTTGACCTGCGAGTTCTTTGAAAGTTGGCTCATTCGCTACTTTTTCATCGCTGATTCCGTGAACTGCAGTAGCGGTAGGCGGAATTGGAATCGTGGGATTAACCAACCATGTTTTGCTTTCTTTATTGCCGTTAGGATAGACTTTAAAAATCGAAATTTCGACGATTCGGTCTTTAGCAACGTCGATTCCGGTAGTTTCTAAGTCGAAAAAGCAAATGGGTCGGTTGAGTTTTAATTCCATTATAAAAAGTTAAGTCGACAAATATAAAGTATTGCAGTTACCGTTGGTCGATTATTTCATTTTTTAAATAAAAAAATCCCGATTTTACAATCGGGATTTTGATTAATATAGTGCGATTAATATTCTCTGTTTACATCAAACGCTTCCAAATAATCGGCTACGCGTTTTACGAAACTACCTCCTAAAGCTCCGTCTACCACTCGGTGGTCATAACTGTGCGATAAGAACATTTTTTGACGGATTCCTATAAAGTCGCCTTCCGGAGTTTCGATTACCGCCGGCACTTTTCTGATGGCTCCTAAAGCCAGAATTCCTACCTGTGGTTGGTTGATGATTGGGGTGCCAAATACCGAACCAAAGGTTCCAACATTTGTTACTGTATAAGTTCCGCCCTGAGTATCGTCCGGTTTAAGTTTTCCGGCTTTGGCACGGTTTCCTAAATCGTTAACGGCTTTCGCCATTCCGACTAAGTTCAACTGGTCTGCATTCTTGATTACCGGAACAATTAAATTTCCGTTAGGCAAAGCGGCGGCCATTCCCAGATTTATATTTTTTCTTTTTATGATGAATTCACCGTCTACAGAGATGTTCATTCCCGGGAAATCTTTTAAAGCCTTAGCTACAGCTTCCATAAAAATTGGGGTAAACGTAAGTTTCTCTCCTTCTCTCTTTTCGAAAGCATTTTTCACACGGTCTCTCCATTTTACGATATTGGTCACATCTACTTCAATGAAGGATTGTACGTGTGCAGAAGTTTGTACCGAAGCCACCATGTAGCCCGAAATTAACTTACGCATACGATCCATTTCAACAATTTCGTCACCGCCGTTTACAGACACCGGAGTAGCAATTGGAGTGGTTGCTTTTGGCGCTGAAGCAGCAACAGGAGCGGCAGATTGGGCAGCCGGTTGATTACCTCTGTTTTTAACGTAATTTAAAATATCTTCTTTGGTTACACGACCGTCTTTGCCCGAACCTGCAATATTTTCTAATTCACTTAACGAAACTCCCTCTGCATTGGCAATGTTTTTTACCAAAGGCGAGAAGAATTTATCCGACGATTTAAAATCGGCCGAAGCGGCAACGGCTTGAGCTGTTTCTACAGTTTTAACCACTTCAGCAACCGGAGTAGCTACTGTTTCAGCCACCGGAGCGGCTACTGCGTTACCTCCTTCGGTTTCAATAATAGCTATTGTCTGCCCTACTTTTACCACGTCATTAACTTGGAATAAAATTTCGGTCAAAGTACCCGAAACTTCACTCGGCACTTCGCTGTCTACTTTATCGGTAGCGATTTCCAAAACAGCTTCATCCGCACTGATGGAGTCGCCTATATTTTTCAACCAATTGGTAATCGTTGCTTCTGCAACGCTTTCTCCCATTTTAGGTAATTTCAATTCAAACTTTGCCATATTGATATTCTAAAGTTGTGTTTTGTTATTTTGCCTGCAAAAATACTAAATCTTGCGGGTTAGCAAGAATGTTTTTTAATTTAAAATCTTTACTGTCAATTCCCAAATTCTAAATGAGAATGATTTCGCCCCTGTCGTTACTGCTGTTACTCCCGATGATAAAATCACTTTGAGGCAGTAATATTTTAAAAGTAAATGAGTTAAATGCATTTTGTTCTAAAAAAACGATGGCTTCTTTACAACTCATACTGTTTAAATCGAGAATAAATTCTGTATTTGGGGTTTTCAAAAACGATTGCGAAAATACATTTTTTCCGTTTTCCGAAAGGACAATTTCCATGTTTTTTTGAAGTTTATCCTCCAGCTTTTTCTTGACAATCTCGCTGTCCGAAATCAATACATATTGCTCGGAAGCGGCTTTGGGCTTTACTTTTCCCTGAAACATTTTGACGAAAGAAAAGAAAACAATCCCGACTGTCATAAACAAGGAGAAGAACCCTGATACTTTATAATGCTTTTTGTAAAAAAAGTTCATTGCTTCGCGGAAACGTTTCATATAAGTTCCGTCTTTTACAGTGCTTTCGCCTTTGTAATGGATGACGGTAGTTTTGTGAAAATAATAATTCGACTTCCCTTTTTGCAGTGCCCTGTAGCTCAAATCGATATCATCGGAATACATGAAGCAATTTTCATCAAAACCTTGTAGTTCGTTATACAAGTCACGTTTCATAATCATAAAAGCGCCTACCAAAATTTCGACTTTACCGGTTTGATCAGAAGCCAAGTGCTGCGCATAATACCGATTGAAAAACGTCGAATTCGGAAAGATTTTATACAAGCCAAAAATCTTGGTAAATGCCACCCAAGGCGTGGGGATTCCACGTTTGCTCTCGGGTAAAAACTTTCCAGTTCCATCAATTAATTTGCATCCTACAATGCCTAAATCGGTTTTACTTTTGGCGAAAGCCAACACTTTTTCAAACGTATCTTCGGCTACAACGGTATCGGGATTTAAAATACAGACATATTCTCCTTTGGCCTGAGCCACACCAATATTATTGCCTTTTGGGAAACCTGAATTTTCTTTGTTTTCAATGAGTTGTACATTGGGGAAACGCTCCTTCATCATGGTACAACTGTCGTCGGAAGAATTATTATCGACCACTATAATCTCGGCATCGAGGTTCTGAATCGCCTTTTGCACGCTCAGGACACAGAGCTCTAAAAAGTAGCGTACATTATAATTAAGGATGACGACCGATAGTTGCATTGGACAAATATAAGGTATCGATTTGAAAATTTGAAATGAAAAAAGCGCAGATACCTCTGCGCTTTCCTTGTTTAGTATTTTATATTGTACTTTATTACTCTTTGGCCAATCGCTGGGTTAAAACTTGGCCTTCGGCATTGGTAACTTTTAATAAATAAATTCCTTTCGGCAAATTCGAGATATCAATATTGTTGTCAAAATCTTGAACTATTTCTTTTACAATTGTGCCTTTGATGTCATACATTTTCATCGTTGTAACCGTTCCTGTATTTGTAACTTTAAAAGTATCTTTTACCGGATTAGGATAAACTGTAATGTGATTTGTCATCCCTTCAAATTCGCTATTTCCTAAATTAGGAGCATTGTTAAGGTACACCTTCCAATATTTCTGACCGCCGTTCATAAAGACTTCAGCAATGCTTTCGGTAGCTTCATTTTCAGTATCGACAAAATCCGGTTTACGATCGCCATTCATGTCAATAACGGTGTGGTAATCATAAGCCAATCTGTAATCTGAGGAGTCACTCACAATTGGGATGTTCCATTGGGTAGCTGAAGCGGCAAACCCCGATCCTGTATTCAAATAAACTTTCCAATATTTTTGGCCGCTGTTCACAAAGACATCAGCAATGCTTTCGGTAGCTTCATTTTCAGTATCAACAAAATCAGGTTTACGGTCACCATTCATATCAATAACAGTGTGATAGTCATATGCCAGTCTATAGTCTGTGGTATCTGTATTGATTGGGATATTCCACTGAGTTGGTGTCGCGCTGAATCCCGATCCTGTATTAAGGTACACTCTCCAGTATTTCTGACTGCCGTTCATAAAGACATCTGCAACGCTTTCAGTAGCTTGGTTTTCGGTATCTACAAAATCCGGTTTATTATCGCCATTCATATCAATTACCGTATGGTAATCATAAGCCAGCCTGTAGTCTGAAGTATCTGTATTGATTGGAATATTCCATTGGGTGGCTACGGCATCAAATCCGGCTCCATTGTTTAAGTAAACTTTCCAGTATTTTTGGCTACCGTTCATGAAGACATCGGAAGTACTCTCTGTAGCTTCGTTTTCTGTATCTACAAAATCCGGTTTATTATCCCCATTCATATCAATTACAGTATGGTAATCATAAGCTAACCTATAGTCAGAGGTATCTGTATTGATTGGAATATTCCATTGAGTCGGCGTTGCACTAAATCCCGAACCTGTGTTGAGATACACCCTCCAATATTTCTGACTGCCGTTCATAAAGACATCTGCAACGCTTTCGGTAGCTTGGTTTTCGGTATCCACAAAATCAGGTTTACCATCGCCGTTCATATCGATAACGGTATGGTAATCCCACGACATGCGATAGTCAGATGTATCAGTATTGATTGGGATATTCCATTGTATGGCAGTAGGGGCGAATGATGTTCCGTTACCCAGATATACCTTCCAGTATTTTTGACTGCCATTCATAAAGACATCAGCAATGCTTTCAGTAGCTTGGTTTTCGGTATCGACTAGGTCAATTTTTCCATCACCATCCATATCAATGAGCTGATGGTAATCCCAAGCAGCACGATAGTCTGTGTCATCGGTGACTATCGGAATGTTCCATTGCAATGCCGGACTGGTGAATCCCTGAGCTTTGATGTAGTTTGAGCTTGTAATGACAAATAAAGCAAGTAAAATTTTTTTCATGTGTATTATATATTTAATAGAGTCAGACACCCAATATGAAACTATTGAGTATCTGACTTTTTGATTATTAATTTTTAATTATTTTCAAGGCTTTGGTTTCTCCACCCACATTTACTTTTACTACGTATGTACCTTGTACTAAATGCGAAACATCGATGTTACCTTCATTAGCATTTATTGTTTTGCTGATCATTTGTTGCCCCAGTAAATTATAGATTGCTACTGTTTCTATGTCTTGATCGAAAGATACAGTCAAAATATCGTGCACTGGGTTTGGATAAAGCTTTAATATGCTGGCAACGGCCGGATTAAAATCAGAAACACCTAAAACACTGTTGTAACAAGCTACATTTGCTGGTGTATAGGCTCCACTGGTAGTTCCATTCCCTAATTCTCCGTAAATATTTGAACCCCAACCCCAAAGTGACTTTTCGGTTTTTACAGCTGCACTGTCATTATAGGATGCCACAACAACATCCCAATTGGTAGCGGTCCCTGCTTGTACAGGTGTGTAATAGTTTGATGAGTTACCATTACCTATTTGTCCCCAATGGTTGTAACCCCATCCCCAAAGCGTCCCGTCGGTTTTTACCGCCACGGTGTGTGAATTTCCGGCACTTGCATTTTTCCAGTTGGTTGCTGTACCCAATTGCGTAGGAATATTTCGATTACTGGTATCATTGAGTCCTAACTTTCCAGATTCATTTTCTCCCCAAACCCAAAGCGTTCCGTTTGATTTTTTAGCAACGCTGTGATAATATCCGGCAGAGATTTGTTGCCAGTTAGTGTCGGTTCCAATTTGGTAAGGCTCTTCTCGGTTCGAACCAACTCCATCTCCCAACTGTCCGTAATTATTTCTTCCCCAACCCCAAAGTGTTCCGTTGGTTTTGATGGCCAGTGTAAAGTCCATACCTGCTTCTAAAGTAAGCCAGTTGTTCTCTGTCCCGATGCGAACCGGTGTAATTGAATTCATATAAGTAGCATTTCCAAGCTGATTGTAGGTATTTCTCCCCCAGCCCCAAAGACTACCGTCAGATTTTATAGCAAAAGTAAAGTCGAATCCCGCAGCTACTTTTACCCAATCATTGGCAGTTCCGATGCGTATAGGCGTAGTTCTGTTTGCAGTGGTTCCGTCACCCAATTGACCATTGTTATTGCGTCCCCATGTCCATAACGAACCATCACTTTTAATGGCAACCGCGTGTTCACCACCAGCTGCAAAAGTAAGCCAAGTAGAAGTTCCTATCTGTTTCGGTGTAAGTACATCAGCAGTACTGCCATCAGCAACCTGCCCGTAATTATTTCGTCCCCAAGCCCAAATAGAGTTGTCTGTTTTTTGCGCTATAGTGTAATATTCTCCCACGCTCAACGCCTTCCAACACATGGCAGGAACGAAAATGCTAGCAGGACATGCCATACTTATTAAAGTAGTCGAATCTGTCAAACTATTGTTCCCAAATTGTCCGTAACCATTATCTCCCGTTGCCCATAATTTACCTTCGCTGTTTACGGCTACAGTAACTCCTGAGCCTCCATCGATACCCTGCCAGTTAGTAGCGGTTCCGATTTGTGTAGGTACTGTTTTGTTTGTAGTGGTGCCATCACCTAATTGTCCGTCGACGTTTCTACCCCAAGCCCATAGTGTTCCATCGGTTTTTACAGCAAGTGTATGATAGTATCCTGTAGCTATGGCTTGCCAGTTCGTAGCAGTTCCTATTTGCGTTGGCACCAAAACGTTGGTAGTGTTTCCGTTACCCAATTGTCCATAATTGTTACTACCCCATGTCCAGATAGTTCCATTGGTTCTTTTGGCTATAGTATGTCCGCTTGAACAGGCAACACTTTGCCAGTTGGTAGCAGTTCCTATCTGGACCGGAGTATTTCTGTTTGTGGTAGTGCCGTTTCCTAATTCGCCATTGCCATTATACCCCCATGCCCACAAAGTACCGTTTGTTTTAACAGCAATTGTAAAACCATCTCCAGCCACGGCACTTTGCCAGTTCGTAGCGGTTCCTATCTGCACCGGTGCATCTCTTTCAACATTATCTCCGAGACCCAATTCTCCATAGTAATTTTCACCCCATCCCCAAAGTGTACCGTCTGTTTTTACAGCCACACTGTGGGTAAAACCTGCACTGATACTACTCCAGTTATTAGCAGTACCTATTTGTGTAGGAGTATTTCTGGCAATACCCGTACCATCGCCCAATTGGCCGTAATAGTTACTTCCCCAAGCCCATATTGTGCCATCGGTTTTTTTTGCAATCGTATGCATGTCACCTACTGAAATGGTTTGCCAATTGGTAGCCGTTCCAATTTGTATTGGTAATGGTGCCCACGAAACAGTGGTACCACTACCCAATTGATAAGTATCATTATAGCCCCAAGTCCAGAGGCTACCGTTACTCCCAATAGCAGCGGTGTGTTTATTGCCGGTCGCAATCATTTGCCAACACTGCTGTGCCGAAATTTGCCAACAAAGGGCTAATAAGAAGATAGTAATTGTTTTTTTCATTTTTTTCTGATTGTTATTTAGTCTGTTTTTAATGTTATTCCATTTTCCGAGAAATGCTTTGCCGCTCTATTCAAACTATAAAAGCTACATACTCAATTGGTTTCTAAATTTTAAGCTGTTTTTCCATGTTTAGAGAAATTTTCGCGCAATGATAGGCAAAAAAAAGTGAGATTTTTTCGCAAATGAACAAACGTTTACTTTTTAACTATTTTCGTTAGATTTTGACGTATAATCGTTTTTGGTGCGATTAATTTATCTGTTATTTAACTGTGAAATTTGTGGTTTATTGACAAGGAGTTTCAAACAATCAATATTGGAGTTTACTATATTCATTGGCCGATGAATAAGTCTGTTTTTTTACAGCTTCGTTAAGTGCCAGCTAAATCAAGACTTTAGATTTACTATTTAAAAAAAACAGGTCTATGCAAAAGTAAATCCTTGTACAATTTCAAGATAATATCGATTAAAAATAGAATTGTATCTTTGGCCCAACATGAGAAAAAATTATTTGTTTTTGAAATGAAATCACACTACAAATCTCAAAAACGCATAACTCATTAAAAACAAAAAGCTTACCATTGTGAATTACCTTTCTGTAGAAAATATATCAAAATCTTTTGGCGAAAGAACCTTGTTTAAAGACATTTCTTTCGGTATCAACAAAGACCAAAAAATTGCTTTTATTGCCAAAAACGGTTCGGGCAAGACCTGCATTATGAACATCCTCAACGGCGAAGACGAACCCGATACCGGTCAGGTGGTGATTCGCAAAGGATTAAAAATGGCTTTTTTGTCGCAAAAAGACAAACTTCAGGATGAACTCACCATTGAGGAAAGCATTTTTGCTTCTGATAATGAAATTCTGCATGTTATTGAGCGCTACGAAAAAGCATTAGAAAACCCCGAAGACGAAGAGAAATACCAATTAGCTTTTGACGAAATGGATCGTTACAATGCATGGGATTTTGAAACACAGTTCAAGCAAATTTTATCCAAATTAAAATTGGACGATTTGAAACTGAAAGTAAAATCGCTTTCCGGCGGACAAAAAAAACGGTTGTCTTTAGCCATCATATTAATTAACCGCCCCGATTTGTTAATATTGGATGAACCAACTAACCATCTCGATTTAGAAATGATTGAATGGTTGGAGAGTTATTTTGCTAAAGAAAACATTACTTTATTTATGGTGACGCACGACCGTTTCTTTTTGGAGCGCGTTTGTAACGAAATCATAGAATTAGACAATGGCAAATTGTACTCCTATAAAGGTAACTATTCATACTATCTGCAGAAAAAAGAAGAACGCTTAGCCATGGAAAGTGCAACCATTGACAAAGCGCAGAACTTATTTGTAAAAGAATTGGCCTGGATGCGCAGACAACCCAAAGCCAGAACAACCAAATCGAAATCGCGCCAAGATGATTTTTACAAAATAAAAGAAGTGGCCGAAAGCCGCAGAAAAGAAAATGTGGTAGAACTCGAAATCAACATGGAGCGCATGGGCAGCAAGATTATTGAGTTGCACAAAATTTATAAAAAGTTTGGCGACAGGATTATCCTTGATAATTTCAGCTACGATTTTCAACGCGGAGAACGGATCGGAATTATTGGCAAAAACGGAACCGGAAAATCAACTTTCCTCAATATTTTAACCAAAACCATTCAACCCGACGGGGGTAAAGTCGTCATTGGTGACACCATCAAAGTAGGCTATTACACCCAAAGCGGTATCAACCCCAAACCAGGCCAAAAAGTCATTGACATCATCAAAGAATATGGTGAATACATTCCGCTGACAAAAGGAAAAATCATTTCGGCTTCGCAATTGTTAGAACGTTTCTTATTTGATTCCAAAAAGCAATATGACTTTGTTGAAAAACTGAGTGGCGGTGAGTTGAAGCGTTTGTATTTGTGTACGGTTTTAATTCAGAATCCGAACTTTTTAATCCTTGATGAGCCTACCAATGACTTAGATATCGTGACTTTAAATGTATTGGAAAGTTTCCTGTTGGATTATCCCGGATGCTTGTTAGTGGTATCGCACGATCGTTATTTTATGGATAAGATAGTAGACCATCTATTCATCTTCAGAGGTGAAGGACAGATTGAAGATTTCCCTGGAAATTACTCAGATTTCCGTATTTATGAAGATTCGGCAGAACCGAAAGAACTGTCTAATGTAAGCACCGAAAAAGTAAATTGGAAACAAAACAATCCAACAACGACTGGTTTAAGCTTCAATGAACAAAAAGAATTCAACAAAATTGAGCGCGAAATCAAAGACCTAGAATACGAGAAAAAACAAATCGAAAACCTATTCGCCGAAGGTAAAGTTGCCGATGCCGACATCACGGTCAAAGCCAACGAATTACAGTCCATCATAAACAAATTAGAAGCAAAGGAAGAGCGCTGGTTTGAATTATCGTCAAAAATGGAATAATGTTTCACTGGGCAAAATCTTATCTCAACTTCCTTTGGCACTCCAAAAACGAACACGGAGTGCATTCGCCTTTCGTGTTTTCTTTAGTGACCAAATGTTTTTACGATAAAAAAAAGTATGCCGAATATGCTCTTTTAAAAAATTATCGCAATACGCTTTTACAAAACAAAAACACGATTGAAGTCACCGATTTCGGAGCCGGTTCGCGCGTTTTCAAAAGCAATAGCAGAGCCGTAAATCAAATAGCAAAGAACGCCGGTATATCAAAAAAAAGAGCCGAATTATTGTTCCGAATCACCAATTATTTCAAACCCGAAAATATACTGGAGATAGGAACCTCACTAGGGCTAGCCTCTTCGGCACTTTCGTTAGCAAGTAAAAATGCTACCATAACCACGTTGGAAGGTTGCGAAAATACTATGACCGAAGCCAAAAAACAATTTAAAAAATTCGGTTTAAAAAACATTAATTCAATTCATACAGAATTTTCAAACTACCTAAAAAATTGTCAATTGTCAATTGTCAATTATCAATTAATCTACTTTGACGGCAACCATTCCAAACAAGCCACTTTAGAATATTTCGAGTTACTTCTTCCAACCACAACCAACGACTGCGTTTGGATTTTTGACGACATTCACTGGTCAGAAGACATGGAGGAAGCATGGGAGGCAATTAAAAAGCATCCATCCGTAACGGTAACTATCGATACTTTTCAATGGGGATTGGTATTTTTCAGAAAAGAACAACCCAAAGAACATTTTGTAATCAGAATATAAACCCGATGTAACAAAACCTGATTTCAGATTACTTATATTTACCATTCACAATTCACAACTCACAATTTCAATGGCAAATCCATTAATCAAAATAAGCAACCTGAAACGCGATTTTCAATTAGGCAGCGAAACCATTTATGTCTTAAAAGGCATCGATTTAGAAATCAACAAAGGCGAATATGTAGCCCTCATGGGACCATCCGGTTCCGGAAAATCCACTTTAATGAACCTTTTAGGTTGTTTGGATACGCCAACTTCAGGAACGTATATTCTGAACGGAAAAGACGTCAGCCAAATGCACGATGACGACCTGGCCGAAATCCGCAACAAAGAAATCGGATTCGTCTTCCAAACTTTCAATCTTTTACCCAGAACTACTGCGCTCGATAACGTGGCCTTGCCCATGATATACGCCGGATATTCCAAATCCGAAAGAAACCAGCGCGCCACCGAAGTACTGACTCAGGTAAATTTGTCCGACCGTATGGACCACCAGCCCAACCAACTTTCGGGGGGACAACGCCAACGTGTAGCCATTGCCCGGGCATTGGTCAACAAACCTTCAATTATACTGGCCGACGAACCCACCGGAAACCTCGACAGTAAAACCTCGGTCGAAATCATGAATCTGTTCAACGACATTCACAAAAACGGCAACACCGTGATTTTGGTCACCCACGAAGAAGACATCGCCAAATACGCCCACCGCATCATCCGCCTGCGCGACGGATTAATTGAAAGCGACAGCCTCAACCCCGATCATCTTTAAAATAAGAAGCGAAAAGCTTGGGTTTTATCAGTAATCCGTTTTCCCGCTTTCCGCGCTACACGGTAGCTGCTGCACACGAGCGAAGCGACTGCCTAAGGAATCGGGGCTAGTTGGTTATCCATTTGTATTTTTGTTATCTTTGAAATCAAATATATCGAATTACGAATTTCCTAATTCCTAATTCCTAATTCCTAATTCACTCATGAAAGTCTATACCAAAACCGGCGACACCGGAACTACCGCACTCTTCGGCGGTACCCGCGTGCCCAAACACCATATCCGCATCGAAAGTTACGGCACCGTTGACGAACTCAATTCCCACATCGGTTTAATCCGTGACCAAGACATGAACCCATTGTATAAAAATGTATTGGCGGAAATACAAGACCGATTATTTACCGTTGGAGCCATACTGGCCACTCCACCCGAAAAAGAAATTCTTAAAAACGGTCAGCCGCGTCTCAACATCAACCGCATTTCGGAAGAAGACATCGTGTTTTTAGAAAATGAAATCGACCTGATGGAGACCGCTTTGCCTCCCATGACACACTTTGTCTTGCCCGGCGGTCATACTACCGTGTCATATTGTCACATTGCCCGCTGTGTCTGCCGCAGAGCCGAACGATTGGCCGTACATTTACACGAATTAGAACCCACCGACGAACAAGTTATTAAGTACTTAAACCGACTTTCTGACTATCTTTTTGTCTTGGCACGGAAGTTGTCCCAAGACCTGCACGCAGACGAAGTAAAATGGATACCAAGAAAATAAAATTTTAGAATAAAGATTAACGATTTATGAGGTCAGATTTGATATTGAAGTACTTCTTAAATCTTAAATCACAAATCAACAATCAACAATAAAAAGCCGTTCTTAAACATAATTAAAAATAAATCAAAAAAAACTTGACTTTTTCAGTATTAAATTTATTTTTGCATAAACTAAAATCGACAGAAGATGTATTGGACATTAGAATTAGCATCCTACTTAAGTGATGCCCCTTGGCCAGCTACCAAAGATGAACTTATCGACTATGCTATACGAACAGGAGCTCCACTAGAAGTAGTAGAGAATTTACAATCGATAGAGGACGAAGGTGAAATTTACGAATCAATGGAAGAAATTTGGCCCGATTATCCAACTGACGAAGATTACCTTTGGAACGAGGATGAATATTAAAAAAATAAACGTACACAGCAGAAAAAAGTCCACTTGGGGCTTTTTTTTTGTTTAAATTTGCACACCTTTTTTCAACATATAATACAAACCCATTATGAGTTTCATAAATAGCATTATCAAAGCTTTTGTAGGCGACAAATCTCAAAAAGATGTCAAAGCCACACAACCTTATATCAACAAAATAAAAGCTTTAGAGCCTGTGTTAGCGGCACTATCTCATGACGAACTGAGAGCTAAAACAGCCGAATTCAAGGCCAAAATAAAACAAGCAAGAGCTAAACAGGATGCCGAAATTGAAGCCAAAAAAGCCGAAGCCGAAAACACTGCGGATATCGACCTGAGAGAAGACATCTATAACGCTATAGATGCTTTGGAAAAAGAAGCTTATGAAATTTCAGAAAAGGTATTAATGGAAATTCTTCCCGAGGCTTTTGCCGTGGTAAAAGAAACCGCCCGTCGTTTCAAAGAAAACACTTCTATTACCGTAACCGCGACTCCTAAGGACAGAGAGCTTTCGGCTACTAAATCATACATTACTCTTGACGGTGACCAAGCACACTGGGCCAATTCCTGGAATGCCGCCGGAAAAGAAATTACCTGGGACATGATTCATTACGACGTGCAGTTGATTGGGGGTATCGTGTTGCACCAAGGTAAAATTGCCGAGATGCAAACCGGAGAAGGAAAAACATTGGTGGCAACCTTGCCGCTCTATTTAAACGCTTTGACCGGAAACGGCGTACACCTAGTAACCGTAAATGATTATTTGGCCAAACGTGACAGCACTTGGAAAGCTCCGTTATTCGAGTTCCACGGATTGACTGTAGATTGTATCGACAACCACTCTCCGAATTCTGATGCGCGAAGAAAAGCTTACGAAGCCGACATCACTTACGGAACCAATAACGAGTTCGGTTTTGATTACCTGCGTGACAACATGGCGCATTCACCCGAAGATTTAGTACAACGCAAACACAATTATGCCATAGTCGATGAGGTAGACTCCGTATTGATTGACGATGCGAGAACTCCGTTGATTATTTCGGGTCCGGTGCCTGATGGTGACCGACACGAATTCAACGAATTGAAACCAAAAATTGAAAACCTTTACAATTTACAACGTCAACTGGCCAACGGATTCTTAACCGAAGCTAAACGTTTGTTCAAAGAAGGCAATATGAAAGAAGCCGGGTTCCAATTGTTGAGAGCCTACAGAGCTTTACCAAAAAACAAAGCACTAATCAAATTCTTGAGCGAAGAAGGTGTTAAACAATTACTGCAAAAAACCGAAAACGAATACATGGCTGACAACAACCGCAAAATGCCGGAAGTGGACGAAGCCTTGTACTTTGTAATCGAGGAGAAAAACAATCAAGTAGAATTATCAGATAACGGGATTAAATTCTTATCCAAAGACACCGATGAAAACTTCTTCGTTTTACCGGATATCGGAACCGAAATTGCCAACATCGAAAAACAAAATCTGGAAAAAGATAAAGAAGCAGAAGCCAAAGAGCGTTTGTTTCAGGATTTCGGCATAAAAAGTGAGCGCATCCACACGTTGACACAATTACTAAAAGCTTACACCTTGTTTGAAAAAGACGTCGAATACGTAATCATGGATAACAAAATCCTGATTGTAGACGAGCAAACCGGGCGCATCATGGATGGCCGTCGCTACTCAGACGGATTACACCAAGCCATTGAAGCCAAAGAAAACGTAACCATTGAAGCGGCAACCCAAACCTTTGCAACCATTACCCTTCAGAATTACTTCCGTATGTACAGTAAATTAGCCGGTATGACCGGAACTGCTGTAACCGAAGCCGGAGAATTTTGGGAAATTTACAAATTGGATGTGGTAGAAATTCCAACCAACAGAGGAATTGCCCGTCAGGATAAAGAAGATTTAATTTACCGTTCCGTTCGTGAAAAATTTAATGCTGTCATTGAAGATGTGACGCAATTGTCACAATCCGGAAGACCGGTATTGATTGGTACTACCTCGGTAGAAATTTCAGAATTGTTGAGCCGCATGCTTCGCGTTCGTAACGTTCCGCATAATGTATTGAACGCCAAATTACACAAAAAAGAAGCTGAAATTGTAGCCGAAGCCGGAAAACCGGGTGTCGTTACGATTGCAACGAACATGGCCGGTCGTGGAACCGATATTAAGTTAACTCCGGAAGTAAAAGCTGCCGGCGGTTTAGCCATCATTGGTACCGAGCGACATGATTCTCGTCGTGTTGACCGTCAGTTGCGCGGTCGTGCCGGTCGTCAGGGAGATCCGGGAAGTTCACAGTTTTATGTGTCTTTGGAGGATAACCTGATGCGTTTGTTTGGTTCAGAAAGAGTAGCCAAAATCATGGACCGTATGGGATTGAAAGAAGGTGAAGTAATTCAACACTCGATGATGACCAAATCGATTGAGCGCGCACAGAAAAAAGTGGAAGAAAACAACTTCGGTACCCGTAAGCGTTTGTTGGAATACGATGATGTGATGAATGCTCAAAGAGAGGTCGTTTACAAACGTCGTCGCCATGCCTTGCACGGAGAACGTCTGAAACTGGATATCGCCAATATGATGTATGATACCTGCGAGTTAATCGTAAGTGAAAATAAAGCGAAAAACGATTTCAAAAATTTTGAATTCGAATTGATTCGTTATTTCTCTATTACCTCACCCATCACTCAAAGCGAATTTGAAAAAGGTTCCGAAATAGATATTACCGGTAAAGTATATAAAGCTGCTTTGGCTTACTATAACGAAAAAACTGAGAGAAGTGCCCGAGAAGCATTCCCAATCATTGCGGATGTTTATCAACGTGAAGGCAATAAATTTGAACGCATCATCGTACCGTTTTCAGACGGCATCAAAACATTGAATGTAGTGACCGATTTGAAAAAAGCCTTTGAAACTAACGGTGCTCAACTCGTAGCTGATTTTGAAAAAAACATAACATTAGCCATCGTAGACGAAGCATGGAAGAAACACTTACGCAAAATGGACGAATTAAAACAATCCGTACAATTAGCGGTGCACGAACAAAAAGATCCACTGCTTATATACAAACTGGAAGCTTTTAAATTGTTCCGAAACATGTTAGACGGAGTCAACAAAGAAGTGATTTCATTCTTGTTCAAAGGTGATTTACCGCAACAAAATCAAAACATACAAGAAGCAAGACAAATTCGAGAAAAACAAAACTATACCGAAAGCAAAGACGAAGTATTAAATTCGGATGAATTGGCAGAACGCAATCGAGAAGCCGGCCAAACCCAACAACGTCCGCAAGTAACTGAAACCATTGTACGCGATCAACCGAAAATCAACCGCAATGACAATGTTACCATCAAGCACGTAATGAGTGGTAAAACCGAAACCATGAAATACAAAAAGGCCGAAAGCATGTTGGCTTCAGGCGAGTGGGTTATTGTAAATGAATAATTAGCCTTCAATTTCTGATTATTAAAACTAAAACCCCCAACAACTTTGGTTGTTGGGGGTTCTCTTTATGTCATCAATTATGATTATTCTTTATCTTTTCAATCCATACTTGAAGCACTTTTCGCAATTCGTCAACAATGAGCGGTTTCGACAAATAATCGTTCATTCCTGCCTCAAAGCATTTCTCTTTTTCTCCCGGCATAATACCGGCTGTTAATGCAATTATCGGAATCATATTACCCTGACTATGCTTACGCATAGCTACTGTTGCTTCATATCCATTCATCCTGGGCATTTGAATATCCATAAAAATCATGTCTAATGATTCTCTTTCAAAAATTTCCAATGCCTGAACACCATCAAAAGCTTGAAATAAAGTTACATTTGGGATCAATCGTTTCAGTAATGTTTTGGCCAAATAAAGATTTACCTGATTGTCTTCTACCACTAAAATATTCAAAGTTTCTTCAAAAAGAATTGAATCGTATTCACTTGTTTGATCTTTTTCTTGTTCCAGCTGTGAACTGATATGATTCTGAATCTTGAACTTTACCTCAAAATAAAAATCACTGCCTTCGCCATATTTACTGATTAGCTGCAATCTACTGTTCATGAGCTCTAACAACTTATTAGAAATAGCTAAGCCCAATCCGGTACCACCAAATTTTCTGCTCGTAGTTGTATCCTCCTGTACAAAGGACTGAAATATTTTTTCCTGATTCTGCTTTTGAATTCCCATACCGGTGTCTTTTACAGAAAATTGTATGGTTGTTTCTTCTTCATTTTTAACAATCAGTCGAATATCAATATGTATTTGACCAAAAGCCGTAAACTTGAGAGCATTACTGATTAGATTAACCAAAATTTGTTTTAATCGTAAATCATCCGCCAAAATAAACTGTGGAATTTGACTATCAATAGTCAATTTTAAATCAATCTTTTTGCGATCCGCTTCATGCCTGAATAATTCAACTATTTGCTGTGAAACGGCGAAAATGTCAATAGTATGTTCATTCAGTTCGAGCTTGCCTTCTTCGATTTTAGAAAAATCCAAAATATCGTTTACAATTTCCATGAGTGTTGAAGCAGAATCGGTAATCATGGTCATGTATTCCGATTGGTTTTTATCCAAATCTGTTCGCATCAAGAGCCCGGTAAACCCAATGATGCCATTCAAAGGAGTCCTGATTTCGTGACTCATATTGGCCAAAAAATCAGATTTAGCCTTACTTGCAGCTTCCGCTTGAATTTTTGCCTTTACCAACTCCATTTCCATTTCCTTACGATCTGTAATGTCTATAAAAGTAATGACTACTTCTTCTATTTGCTGATCATGATCAAAAACCGGAAAACCATTGACCATTACCCAAACCACATCACTTTGAGTCGGTCTGTAAATACCCATCGTAAAATTTTTAAGGGGATGCCTGCTTTTTATGATTTGATTCACGGGAAAATCAGCTAACAGAAGCTCTGAATAATCTTCATCTATAAATTTCCATTCCGATTCAATAGCTATTTTTCCTTTCATTTGGGCCTCGGTGAGCCCTAATAAATCACAGGATTTTGAATTGCAATTTCGTACAGAAGTATCAGGATTATGAACCACCACTCCGGCTTCAAGATTATTTAAAATACTTTGATACCGTTGCTCATTTTCCTGAATCGATTTCAATACGTTTTTACGCTCTGTAATATCCTTACCATAACAAACCACGCCTATGATTTCATCTTTGGAGTACATAGGATGAATATTGGCTTCAAACCAATATATTTGATCGGAATCTTTTCGGGGAACGCAAATTTCCTCCTTAACAATCTCTCCCGACAAGCCACGGTCATAAAAAGTTTTCCAAAGATTAAGATAGTCTTCCGGATAAGCTTCCCGGTTTAAGGCGCATTCATTTATCTTAAAAGTCGTTCCGGTTGAATCTCTGACCGTCTTTAAAAAAGCATTGTTAGCCGCAATCAATTTATACTCTCTGTCAACACTCCAAATTAAATCGGAAATACTATTCACAATGGCTTCATTCAACATAGTCCAGGCGTATTAATTCAATAAATTAATTTTAAATTTAGTTAAAATAATCAATCTTTTATATGTTTTAAAAAAATTAAATAAAATACTTATTGTTTTTTAACAATTAGTAAAAACAATAAATAAACAACCTTGAAATCCAAAATAACTGCAGTCTGTAGTAAGTTTTGACAGATAATCAAAAAGTCCCGGCTTGCCGGGACTCTCTTTATAATTCATCAGGAAAAATCTTCCCGGGATTTAAGACATTATTGGGATCAAATACGCGCTTGATGCTTTCCATCAATTCCAGATGAGTGCGGGTAAATGCAATATCCATAAAGTTTTTTTGAACGTAGCCTATACCGTGTTCTCCTGAGAGCGTTCCTTTGAGCGAAACCGTTAACTCAAATATTTCGCGTATGCCTAACGGCACTTGAGTTCGCCAATTGTCATCGGTCATGTTGCCTTTGATGATGTTGACGTGCAAATTGCCATCGCCGGCATGTCCGTAACACACCGATTGAAATCCGTACTTAGCTCCAATTCTTTTGATACCTGAAAGTAATTCCGGGAGCATGTATCTTGGCACTACTGTATCCTCTTCTTTATAAACAGAGTTTGATTTTACCGCTTCGGCTACAGAACGTCTCATTTTCCAGAGGGCATTTTTTTGGTCTTCGGTGTCGGCAAACAGCACCTCATCGATTTCAAATTGTTCGACTACTGCCAAAATCTTTTCCGCTTCCTGCATCAATACTTCCGGGTAATTGCCATCAACCTCAATCAGTAAGTGCGCCTGATGCTCAGGTTTTACCGTTACACTGATCCCTTCTACCAATCTGAGAGTCCAGTCGATGGCATCGCGTTCCATAAATTCTAAAGCACTAGGGGTAATACCTGCCCTGAAAATGGCTGATACGGCTTCACAAGCTTCATGTGCCTTGTAAAAAGGCACCAACATTAAGACGTTATGACTGTTTTGCGGTAAAAGTTTCAGGACGGCTTTAGTGATAACACCCAATGTTCCTTCACTGCCTACCATTAGCTGAGTCAGATTGTATCCGGTAGAGTTTTTCAAGGTATTAGCTCCGGTCCAAATGATTTCCCCGTTGGGCAGAACCACTTCCAAATTTAAAACATAATCTTTGGTGACACCATACTTTAACGCTCTGGCTCCACCGGCGTTTTCTGCAATGTTTCCTCCTATCCAACAACTGCCCATACTGCTGGGGTCGACGGGGTAAAACAAACCTTTTTCGGCCACAGCTTCGCGCAAAACCTGATTGATTACTGCCGTTTCTACCGTTACCTGAAGGTTTTGTTCGTCAATTTCGATGATTTTATTCAAACGCTCAGTTGATAAACCAATACCCTCATAAATAGACAAAGCACCACCGCTCAAACCCGTGCGGGCTCCTATGGGTGTGGTCGGTATTTTATAATCGTTAGCTACTTTTAAAATGGCGGCTATTTCCTGTGTATTGGCTGGTTTTACTACCACACTGGGCGGAAATACCAAATCTTCGGTTTCATCGTGGCCGTAGTGTTCACGGGTTTCTATATCAGTAAAAATATAGGCTTCACCAACAATAGCGGTAAGCTTTTGAATTATTTCGGGTTGTAGTGACATTTTGTAAAAATTGAGACGTAAATGTACTGATAACAAAAAGAAAAGACAAATCCTTTTTAGCCCCGATGGGAGTGGCTACCGTGTAGCGCGGACAGCGGGAACAGGGTTTATTAAATAGCCCGGACCTTTCGCTCCTAGCCTTTTTTCAAATTCGGTAAAAAGTAACAAATGATGCCTATCAGCGGCAGGAAAGAACACACGTGATACACGTATTGAATGGAGGTAAAATCAGCCAATTTGCCTAATAACGCTGAACCCAAGGCTCCCATTCCGAAAGCAAAACCATAGAAAAGACCGGACACCATTCCCAATTTTCTAGGCAGTAATTCCTGTGCGTAGACCAATATAGCTGGGAAAGCCGAAGAAATAATCATTCCGATGATGACCATAAGTACATCGGTCCAGAATAAGTTGACGTAGGGCAGCAATAAAGCAAAAGGTGCCGCTCCGAAAACAGATAGCCAAATCACGTATTTTCGTCCAATCTTATCCCCCAAAGGCCCGCCTAAAATGGTTCCGGCTGCATAGGCAATCAGGTAAATAAACATGTGAAATTGGGCTTCTTTGATGGTTAAATGGAATTTATCCATCACATAAAACGTGTAGTAGGTTGATAAACTTGCGGAGTAAAAAAACTTAGAGAAAATCACAACCAGCAAAATGACAATGGCCCACTTTACCTTGCTTTTAGTTAAGCGTTGAAAATCGGCAAAAACCACTTTTTTCTGTTGGCGGTGGATTAAATGATCGCGGTACCAAAAGGCAATCTTACTTATAATGGCAATGGCGATTCCGGCAGCTAATACAAACCAAAGCAGGTGTTTTTGACTGTAAGGAACCACGATAAGAGCTACCAGCAATGGACCTAATGCCGTTCCGAAATTACCGCCTACCTGAAAAATAGCTTGTGCCAAGCCCCTTCTTCCGCCCGATGCCATATTGGAAATACGTGCTGACTCGGGGTGGAATATAGAAGAACCGGTACCGATGAGCATAACCGAAATCAATATCCAGTAAAAATTATTGGCAAAAGCAATGGAAATAACTCCGGCCATGGAGAATAACATTCCGTAAATCTGTGAAAAAGGTTTCGGATATTTATCGGTATAATACCCCACGAAAGGTTGAAACAGTGAAGCCGTTAACTGAAAGGCAAACGTTATCAATCCGATTTGAGAAAAAGACAAATTGTAATTCTGCTTCAAAATAGGATAAACCGAAGGAATTACTGCCTGAATCAAATCATTCAGTAAGTGCGCAAAGCTAATGGAAAACAGTATGGAATAAACCGTCTTTTGCGCTAAATCTTTTTTGGACGATGCGTTTACCAATGAATCCATTTAAAAAGTATTTAAAATGAAATACCAAAAAGCCAGTGTAAGGAATGACAACGGTATCCCGATGCCCACCATCATACTGCTCAGCTTGGGTTTTAAGCCATAATTAGAAGCCAGAATTGCTCCCGTAATCATGGGTGCCATAGCCGATTCTATAATAGAAACATTTACAGCCAAGCCTTTACCTCCCAAAATTATTTTATACAACACAAAGAAAACAGCGGGAGTAATGAACAGTTTGAACAATAATCCTAATCTTAAGAATTTCCAGTGCTGACTTCGCTTGTCAATTTTTAACTGAAGCCCGACAGCAACTAAAGCTACCGGCGTTACTGTAGCTCCTAACTTTTGAAAAACCGTTTGAAAATGCTCGTTGAAATCAACTTTCAGAACATTCAGTACACATGCGAGAACAAAAGCTATGAACGGCGGAAAAAGTAGTATCTTTCTAATGATTTCATTGCGGCTGGGTTCGCCTTTGGCAAAAATTCCGGCAGTAATAATCCCAAGTGTAGCCATTACCACAAAAGAACCGGGTTGATCGACTATGATTGCTGTTTTTAATCCTTCTTCGCCATAAAGTGCCTGAACGATTGGAAAACCAATAAATGAAGTATTCCCCAGTCCGGCAGTAATAACCAAGCAGCCAATTAATCGGTTTGGCCAGCCGAGTTTTTTTCCTATGGAATAGAAAAAGACAAACGACATCATAAAACCAATCCAGGCAATACCCAACGGATAAAGCAAATCGGTTGATACGGAAACCTTGGGAATATAGTACAATGCCAATGAAGGCAGAGCTATATAAATCACAAATTGGTTAAGGGCTAAGTGTCCGTTTTTAGGAAAAGCTGAAACTCGTTGCATCCCCAATCCCATGAGTAAGCAAAGAAAAACTAATAGAATGTTATCCATTCGAAAGGTGAAAAATTATTGTGCAAAGGAACGGCAAAAAAAGCAAACAGACTAAAATGTGAAGCGAAATGAACTTAAGAAAATGTTAAAGTTGGCGATGTGCCAAGCTAAGAATTAGAGTACGTCAATCCTAAGAATAAATATCCCTTCATACATGGATGAAAAATGACATTTTTTCAATTTTCGGCGCAAATTATTTTACTAAATTTACCCAAACGATTTTCCATTGAATCAAGAGTCAAATAAACCAAGTGCTTTACACGAAAAAGAGGGCGTTGAACAACCCGAAGTTTTCAGTCAGTCGGCTATGGCCAAGATTGTACACAGGCGCAAAGTTCAGCCTTCTGCACAGGAGCTCATTGAAGGTATCTTAAACAAGGACAAAGTTGCCTTGAGTCGCGCTATCACTATGGTAGAAAGTACTAATTCTGCTCATTTGGAAAAAGCCAATGAAATCATTACAGGCTGTTTACCCTACGCCAACCAATCAGTGCGCATTGGCATTACCGGGGTTCCGGGTGTGGGAAAAAGTACTTTTATCGAAGCTTTCGGAAGCTATTTAACCTCAATAGGAAAAAAAGTAGCCGTATTGGCGGTAGATCCTAGCAGTACGATATCGCATGGCAGTATTTTGGGCGATAAAACCCGAATGGAAGAGTTGGTCAAAGATGAAAACGCCTATATAAGACCTAGTGCTTCAGGAGAAACTCTGGGTGGCGTGGCCCGAAAAACCCGTGAAACAATTATCCTTTGCGAAGCTGCCGGTTTTGATACGGTAATCATAGAAACCGTTGGTGTAGGACAAAGCGAAACGGCCGTTCACAGCATGGTGGATTTCTTTTTACTGTTAAAAATATCCGGTGCCGGCGACGAATTGCAAGGTATCAAACGTGGAATTATGGAAATGGCCGATGCTATCGTCATCAATAAAGCGGATGGTGATAATATTGCTAAAGCCAAATTGGCCAAAACCGAATTCAACCGGGCATTGCATTTATTTCCGGCTAAAAGTTCGGGATGGGTACCTACGGCTTCTACTTGTAGTGCTTATGAAAAAACCGGAATTGACGAGGTTTGGAAAACGATTTCAAATTATTTTGAATTGGTCAAAAGCAATCATTATTTCGAAAACAAACGTCAGGAACAAAGTTTATACTGGATGATGGAAACCATCAATGAGCAACTTAAACAACGTTTTTACCAACATCCGGATATAGCCGAAATGCTGATGACCACACAACAAGAAGTACTGCAAAACAAACGTTCTCCATTTGCTGCTGCACAGCATTTGTTAGGTCATTATTTCAAAAAAGAATAGGAACGACTTCTTCTTTTCTCTCTAAATTACTCTTCGTAGGCCTCCATTTCTTTATCGTAAAACTCCCCTGCCAGTGTAATCAAATGTTCCATTTCCGATTCCAGTTCGGTTTCATCTTCACCTTCCAAATCTTCCAAAAACTCTACTTCATCGTCTTTTAAATTAATGATAAAGCGCGGAAAATCAAGGTGAATTACAAAAATATCTTCAGGAAAATCAGAGTTGTCAGCGAGTACGAATTTTGGTAATTGCATGTGTTTTATTTTTTAGATGATAGACGAATAGATGACGGATAATAGACGGACACGAAAATGTTAGTACAAAAGTAAAAATAAATCGGTCTGTTACAATTCTGTTAAATGTTGTTTGACAGCATGATTGATTAGCTGATTTCATTTTCCAAAACCAACTTCTTGGTCAGGTAATGAAATCGCAGGAATAAAAAAACCGCAGCGGCTGTTAAACCCGCCAAAAGGCCTATCCAAACTCCGGTTGCTTTCAGTTGGGTATGTTCGCCCAAATAAAACGAAATAGGGAAACCAACCAACCAATAAGCCACAAAGGTAATGTACATAGGGATTTTAACATCCTGCAAACCGCGAAGCGCTCCTAAAACCACCACCTGTATACCATCGGAAATTTGAAAAACAGCAGCCACCAGTAATAGTCTGGCGGCAATAGAAATTACTTCCTGATTGTCTAACAATTGGGTTTCATTTTCCATATTCAGAAACAGGTAAGGCAACACTTGGTGCAACGCAACGAACATAACCGCGAAAATGATTTCTATGATTATAGCCAATAAAAATATGGAACGCGCCACGACAATCAACTGTTTGTAATCGCCTAATCCACGCTGATTGCTTACCCTTATCATGGAAACCACACTCAACCCCATAGCAAACATAAAGGTCATCGAAGCCAAACTCAGTGCAATCTGATTGGCTGCCTGACTTGTCTTACCGATGTTTCCACACAGCCAAATTCCCGCTGTAAATAAAACCACTTCAAACAGCATTTGCATAGCTGAAGGCAACCCCAAATTGACAATTTTTTTAATGGTTTCCTTCTTGATTTCATCAAAACTGAACTCGTGAAAATACTGTTTCAACTGTTCTTTACGAGAGAGAATGATGTGCATAAAAATTACCATTGCCAAACGCGAAATCACAGTTCCCAAACCAGCTCCGAGTATGCCCATTTTTGGAAAAATCCAAACTCCGTATATCAAACAATAGTTTATAGGCACGTGAATGATATTAGCCATCACAATAGCATACATCGAAATTTTGGTCATCGACAATCCATCGGCAAACTGTTTGTATCCTTGGTAAATGATTAAAGGCACTAATGAAAAAGCTACCCAATCCAAATAAGGTTTGGCCAAAGTGATGACTTCTTCCGGCTGGTGTAACAATTCCATTATCGGCTTTGCCAATACCACCAAACCAAAAAGAGCAAACCCTAAAATGATGCACAAAAACAATCCGTGGTGAAAAGCCGAACGTATTTTACTGTTGTCTTTTTCGGCATCAGCTTCGGCAACTATAGGTGTAATAGCGGTTGAGAAACCAATACCCAACGACATGGCTACAAACACCAAACTGTTGCCTAAAGAAACAGCCGCGAGTTCAGTACTGCCCAATTTACCAACCATTATGTTATCAACGATGGCTATTAATGTATGCCCCAGCATACCCAGTATCACAGGATAAGCCAATTGCATATTGTATCTGAATTCTTTGGTGTATTGGGCTAGATTCACTTTGCTTTTTTTTGAGTGCGCAAAGATAATCAGTTTTTATGGTTTCAATTGGTTTTTATAAAAATCAATATTGGCTTTTACTTTCGGGTCCAATTCGGGTTCGGCAATATCCGTGAGTTGCTCCAGAGTTTCCCAAATGATTTTGGCAACAATATACCGTGATATTTCTTTATCATCGGCAGGAACAATATACCAGGGAGCGTGTTGGGTAGAGGTTGTATTAATGGCTTCTTCGTAATACTGCATGTAATCTTCCCAATGCTCTCTCTCTTTTAAATCACCAACCGAAAATTTCCAATTATCTTCTGCATTTTCCAGGCGATGCAATAATCTTTGACGTTGTTCTTCTTTGCTGATGTGCAGGTAAAATTTAAGCACCTGTGTACCATTTTGCGCAATGTATTTTTCAAAATGATTGATTTGTTTCATGCGTTCCTGCCAAAAATCCTCGGGTATATCCGTTACTTTTTCAATTCCCGGCAGATTTTCGCCCAAGATATACTCCGGATGCACACGGGTGACAAGTATGTTTTCATAATGAGTGCGATTGAAAACGGCAAACTTTCCCTTTTCGGGCAAGGCGATGTAATGGCGCCACAGGTAATCGTGTTCTAATTCGGCCGATGTCGGAGTTTTGAAACTGTGCACCACCACCCCGCGCGGATTGAATTCTTTGAATACTTCCCGAATCAGGCTGTCTTTTCCGCTGGTATCCATTCCTTGCAGACAAATCAGTACTGCATGTCGGTTGTGGGCGTACATAGCATCTTGGCGCTTGCTGAGTTTTTGTTGTATATTCAACAGTTTTTCAGCAAGTTCTTCACGGTTCATTTCCGTTGTCATACGAGTCGGGATTTTTGACAACCGAACGGTATCTTTTGCCCTGAAGTCTTCAGAAGTTATTGCTTTCATAATTTCTTGTATAAGTGTAAATATAAAAAAACCTCGGCTGTATTGAAACAACCAAGGTTTATTTATGCGAGTTTGTAAATTGCTATTTTTCTATTTCTTTCAGACTTTCCATCTTTTTGTGAGCCAAGAACCCTTTGATGTCTTCAAAATGTTCTTTGACTCTTTTGTTTCCGAACTCAAATACTTTTTCGGCCAAACCATCTAAGAAATCACGGTCATGCGACACTAGGATTAACGTTCCGTCAAAATCTTTCAAAGCTTCTTTGATGATGTCTTTGGTTTTCATGTCGAGGTGGTTGGAGGGCTCATCTAGAATCAGCAGATTTACCGGTTCTAGCAAGAGTTTAATCATAGCCAAACGTGTTTTCTCACCGCCCGAAAGTACTTTTACTTTTTTCTGAATGTCATCGCCATGGAACATGAAAGCTCCGAGGATATTTTTGATTTGCGTCCTGATTTCGCCTACAGCAATGTTATCAATCGTTTCAAAAATGGTAGCGTTTTCATCTAACAACGAAGCCTGATTTTGGGCAAAATATCCAATTTGAGCATTATGTCCAATCTCTACCGAACCTCCATTGATTTCGATTTCCTTCATAATGGCTTTGATCATAGTTGATTTTCCTTCCCCGTTTTTACCCACAAAGGCCACTTTCTGTCCGCGTTCAATGACTAAATTAGCATCTTTAAAAATCAAATGATCGCCATAAGATTTTTCCAAATCGCGCACAATCACCGGATACTGTCCTGAACGCACTGATGGAGGGAATTTGAGTTTCAGGGCCGAATTATCAATTTCGTCAATTTCTACCGGAACCAATTTTTCTAACATACGAACCCTCGATTGCACTTGTTCTGTTTTGGAAAAAGTGCCTCGGAAGCGCTCGATAAATGCCTGATTTTCGGCAATGAATTTTTGCTGCTCGTCGTAGGCTTTCTGTTGGTGAATTCTTCTGTCCTTGCGCAACTCCAAATAATGAGAATATTTGGCTTTGTAATCGTAAATGCGTCCCATCGTTACTTCGATGGTGCGATTAGTAATATTATCGACAAAAGCACGGTCGTGGGAAATCACCATAACAGCTTTAGCTTGATTGATTAAGAAGTCCTCCAACCATTGAATACTATCCATATCCAAGTGATTGGTAGGCTCATCAAGCAAAATCAAATCGGGTTGTCTTAACAGGATTTTAGCCAGTTCAATGCGCATACGCCATCCTCCTGAAAACTCAGAAGTGGAACGATTGAAATCCTCGCGAACAAATCCTAAACCTTTTAAGACTTTCTCTACTTCGGCTTCGTAATTGACCTCTTCAATAGAATAATATTTTTCGCTGAGCTCTGACACCCGTTCAATCAATTTCATGTACTCATCGCTTTCATAATCGGTTCGTATGGTGAGTTGTTCATTGATTTCATCAATCTCCGCTTTCATTTTGAATATTTCTGAAAAAGCTTTCGATGCTTCTTCCATCACGGTACAATTGTCTGCTGCCAATAAATGCTGAGGCAAATAGGCAATTACCGCTTCCTTGGGAGCTGTGATGGCTCCGCATGTGGGTTTGTTTTCACCGGCTACAATTTTGAGCAGGGTTGATTTTCCGGCACCGTTTTTACCCATAAGTGCTATTTTATCGGTTTCATTAATAGCGAACGTTACGTCGCTGAAGAGTGTGGTGCCGCCAAATTCAACGGCTATGTCGTTTACGGTAATCATTGGATTGCTAAGATTTTTAGACTTCTCAGGCTACTTGCTGAGCTTGGAAGTTTTTGTTTTTGAAGCGGCAAAGATAGCTTAATTTGACAATGAGGCAATTATTCTTCTGCTCTGTTGATGAGAAGAAAAAACAATAGTATTCAGATTTTATCAAATCATTTAAAGACTCATCCGAAAAGCTTCGAGCACCGGACTGGCTTTGCCGTAATCTACTTCCTGAATAAACAGTTCTACTGGTTTAGCTGTTGAAATACTGGGCAACACATTGGCCTGATTATTGGCTCTGAGGACCACAGTAATATTGGCTTCTTCCAATCTTTGTTTTAACGTAACGGCCAAGATTTCTTCTCCTGAGAATATTTTTATTAAGCCCATTTTTTTAGTAATTAAATTATATAAATTGTAATGACTACTCCTCCATTTCGAAAAAAAGTGGTTCAATCATTATTTTATCTGCCAAAACTTCTACCCTTTCTGTGATTTGCGAACAAAAGAACAAACGTTGCGTTTTTTCGATACTCATAGAGAGTCGCTGTACTATAGCATCATGGCGCAAACGGAAAAGCACATCGGCATCGTCTATAACAAACATTTTTATGGTATTGATATTGAAACCGGCTGAAGAGAACATAGCATTAATTTTATTGGGCGTTCCAATCAACACATCCAGTCCCATTGAAATGACGTTTTTATCATAATCGATATCGCCTTTGTCGTGCACACCCAAGATGCTTAAGTCGGTATAGGTTCCGTATTTTAAAAACATTTCTTCCATTTCCATCACTTTTTCTTTGGTTTCAACGATGATGAGTGCCCGGGTGCTTTCGCCTTGCGATTTTTCCAATCGTTGAAGGACATTTAAAACGATGGTCGTAGTCTTGCCGGTTCCTCCGGGAGATTGTATCACGGCATCGGCGCCACTTTTGATGGTTGAAAAAGTTTCCTGTTGCATTTCATTGGCTTCGGTCAATCCGTTTTCGATGAGTGCTTTTTGCAGGTTGGGGTTTATTTTTTTTAAATTCATTTTATTGGCTTTTAGCTTTAGCAAAAATGCTGATGGCTACTATTTATTTTGATGCAAACAAGGTTACATCGGTTTCTGATATTTCGTTACCCCCAAGAATGATAAGTCTTTCGACTACATTTCTCAGTTCGCGTATGTTACCCGTCCAGTCGTATTCCTGAAGCAGTTTAACCGCATCTTTCGAAAAAGATTTCGGAGCATTTCCTTGTTCTTCAGCAATTTTTACGGCAAAGTGTTCTATCAATAACGGGATGTCGTCTCTTCTGTCGTTTAATGCCGGAACTTTGATTAAAATCACAGCTAAACGGTGGTATAAATCTTCGCGGAAACGTCCTTCGGCTATTTCTTTTTTCAGGTCTTTATTAGTTGCGGCAATTACCCGGACATTGATTTTGATGTCTTTATCAGCACCGACCCTTTGAATCAGACTTTCCTGTAAAGCGCGCAATACTTTGGCCTGAGCCGAAAGACTCATATCGCCAATTTCATCAAGAAAAATTGTTCCTCCATCAGCCGCTTCAAATTTTCCTGCGCGGTCTTTAACGGCTGAAGTAAAGGCTCCTTTCACATGACCGAACAATTCGCTTTCTATCAATTCTGATGGAATGGCGGCGCAGTTTACCTCAATCATGGGTGCATGAGCCCGTTCACTTTTTTCGTGCAGTTGATGGGCAACCAATTCTTTTCCGGTTCCGTTGGGGCCTGTTATGAGAACGCGGGCATCGGTTTGAGCTACTTTTTCAATCATTTGTTTGATCTGATTGATGGGCTCACTTTGGCCTATGATTTCATAGTTTTTGGAAACTTTTTTCTTGAGGATTTTGTTCTCGACCACCAATTGCTTTTTGTCTAAAGCATTGCGAACGGTATTGAGTAAACGGTTCAAATCGGGTGGTTTGGAAATGTAATCGAAGGCTCCGAGACGCATGGTGTTGACTGCCGTTTCCAAATCGCCGTGACCGGAAATCATGACCATGGGGATTTCAGGTTTTATTTTTTTGACCGCTTCAAGCAGTTCTTCGCCGTTCATTTTGGGCATTTTGATGTCGCACAATACCAAATCGTAATCTTCGGCTTTGATTTTTTCAAATCCTTGTTTGCCGTCTTCGGCTTCGTCAACTGTATAAGTATCGCTTTCTTCGGTAAGTATTTTGACCAATACTCTTCGGATGGAAGCTTCGTCTTCGATGATTAATATTTTAGGCATGTTTTTTTGGTTGATAGTTGGTGGTGGTTGGTTAATATCTTTATTCCTAATTCCTAATTCCTAATTCCTAATTCCTAATTCTTTCACGGTTGGCTGTTTAGCCCCGATGGGAGTGGCTACCGTGTAGCGCGGACAGCGGGAATATGGTTTACTCAGAGCCCGAACCATACGCTCCTGACTTTGGAGACAAAAATAAGATAATTTCGCATTGGACGCTGCATCCGAAATAGATTTAATACTTTTACAGTTCCAAAACGAACACTTATGTCAACTGCAAAAAAAGATTATAAAAGAATTACGACCAAGTCCTTATTTGACATGAAAGCCAACGGTGAGAAGATTTCGATGCTGACGGCTTATGATTATACTATGGCTAAAATTGTTGACTCGGCCGGAGTTGATGTGATTTTGGTGGGTGACTCGGCCAGTAATGTGATGGCAGGACACGAGACCACTTTACCGATTACATTGGACCAAATGATTTACCATGCTTCCTCTGTAGTAAGAGCGATTGACAGAGCTTTGGTCGTGGTGGATTTGCCGTTTGGAAGTTACCAATCGGACCCGAAAGAAGCTTTGCGCTCAGCCATCAGAATCATGAAAGAAAGCGGCGGACATGCGGTAAAACTGGAAGGCGGAAGTGAAATTAAAGAAAGTATCAAACGCATCCTGAACGCGGGAATTCCGGTTATGGGTCATTTGGGTTTGACGCCACAATCGATTTACAAATTCGGAACCTATACAGTAAGAGCCAAAGAAGAA
This sequence comes from Flavobacterium silvisoli, assembly GCF_004329815.1. Classification (GTDB taxonomy): domain Bacteria; phylum Bacteroidota; class Bacteroidia; order Flavobacteriales; family Flavobacteriaceae; genus Flavobacterium; species Flavobacterium silvisoli. Next base: position 48,372 of record NZ_SJPE01000007.1, read on the forward strand.
GCCGAAGCGGAAAAACTATTGGAAGATGCTAAATTATTAGAAAGAATTGGTTGTTTTGCCTTGGTATTGGAGAAAATCCCGGCGGCCTTGGCCGAGAGAGTGGCTAAGACCATTTCGATTCCGGTGATTGGCATTGGTGCCGGTGGCGGAGTGGACGGACAGGTTTTGGTGATTCACGATATGTTGGGCATGAACAACGAATTCAGTCCGAGATTTTTACGCCGTTACATGAACTTGTACGAAGGAATGACCCAAGCTATCGGACAATATGTGGAGGATGTAAAATCGCAGGATTTCCCGAATAAGAATGAGCAGTATTAATTCAGATTGTTAGATTTTTAGATTATCAGATTGTTAGAAATATGCATAGATTTAAAGATTTAGAAATTTGGAAATTAAGTCGCTTGTTTTGCTCACAAATATATTCTGTAACAGCTCATTTCCCCGATAGTGAGAAATTCGGCTTAACAAATCAGTTAAGAAGAGCTTCCGTTTCTATTCCATCGAATATAGCTGAAGGCTGTTCGAGGATAAGCAACAAAGAATTCTCAAGATTTCTCGAAATTGCAATAGGTTCTGTTTATGAAATAGAAACACAGTTATTAATCGCTTTTGATTTGGGATACATCAATCAAATAGAGCTAGATAAATTAGTTCATGATTTGGACATCATTATCAAAATGACAACGAAATTCCGTTCCAGATTAATTGTCTGATAATCCAACAATCAAAAAATCCAACAATCGATTTTGAAAATAGTCTCAACTAAAGAAAACCTACAGGTTCTTCACGAAGACAACCATATAATTGTGGTGAACAAGCGTGTCGGCGATATTGTACAAGGCGATAAAACCGGCGACAAACCCCTTTCTGAAGTGGTTAAGGAATACATCAAAGAAAAATACAACAAACCCGGAGAAGTATTTCTTGGAGTTGTTCATCGGCTGGACAGACCAACCACCGGAATAGTTGTTTTTGCCCGCACCAGTAAAGCTCTGACACGTTTAAACGAATTGTTCAGCAACAGAGAAACTAAAAAAACCTATTGGGCTGTAGTCAAGAATAAACCACCCAAAACAGAAGATACGCTTGTACATTATTTGAAACGCAACGAAAAAAACAATACTTCCAAAGCGCATTTGAAAGAAGTTCCCGGAAGTAAAAAAGCCAGTCTTGATTATACCATCATCAAAGAATTAGACCATTATTTCGCCTTAGAAATCAATCTGCACACCGGAAGGCACCATCAAATCAGAGCGCAACTAGCGGCTATTGGTTGTCCTATTAAAGGAGATTTAAAATATGGATTTGACCGCAGCAATCCTGATGGAGGGATTCATCTGCATGCACGGAAATTGGTATTTATCCACCCCGTCAACAAAGAAACTCTTGAAATTACGGCTCCCACACCAAAAGATGTTATTTGGAATTTGATTTAAAAGTAAAATTGTATATTTACTTTTGATTTTTAATCCAAATGACTTCCTACTATGAAAAAAACCATTGTAACCCTTGGCCTTCTTATGGGTTTTAGTGCTTTTGCACAAGACCATTTCTCCGGGATGAGTACCTCAAACCGAGTTGGCATTTTAAACGGAGCCATGAATCCTGCCGAATTTGTTAACCTCTCAAAACGATTTGAAGTTAATATTTACGGCCTCAGTTTCAATGTAGCCAACAATAAAATTGGTTTCAGCGACATCAGTTCGGATGCTAATTTTGAAGAACTGCTTTTTAAAGGCACCGATCCGGTTGATGCCCGTGTTGATGCCGAAATTTTAGGCCCGGGTTTTGCCATGAAATGGATGAAATGGGGATTCGCTATTACTACCAAAGCACATGCTAATTTCAACATTACCGATGTGGATCCGGATATTGGGAAAGCGATTACCAACGATAATTTTGTACTCACTAATATCCCATTGAACAGCACCAACAATCAGCGTTTGAACGGAGTAGCCTATGGTGAGTTGGGACTATCAGCCGCCCGCAGTTTATTTGAAAACGATAAGCACAGTTTCAGTGCCGGATTAACCCTTAAATTTTTATTTCCGGGGACTTATTCCAACTTTGGTTTGGCTAATCTGAATGGTCAAATTAGTGAAGGTCCTACCGGAGCATACCTAACCACCAACTCACCGGCCACATTGAATATTGCTTATTCGGGTAATTTGGCTGATAGTTTCACTAACTTCAGCGATTATGGTAAATCTATTTTTGGAGGATTGAATGGAACGGCTATCGATATTGGTTTCAATTACCAATGGAAAGGCGGCAGCAAAGACTATAAAATTAATGCCGGATTGGCTTTCAAAAATATGGGAAGCATGACTTTTAAAGACGGTAATAACCAATCAACTAATTACATTTTTGACACCCAAGAACCCGGCCCTTTAGATTTGAGTCAATTTGATGGAGTTGACAACTTAAAAGAAGTAGAAGAAATTTTATCGACTAATGGGTATATTACAAAAACCACAGGTGGAAAGGATTTTAAAGTAAAATTACCAGCAATGATTAATTTGTATGCTGATTTTAAAATTGTCCCAAAATTCTACGTATCGGGGTTTTTACAACAAAAACTACAGGATAATGAAGGCAATGACCAAATCACAACAGTCAATACATTTACCGTGACACCGCGATTTAATATTGGTTTCTTTGAAGCATTTTTACCGGTAAATAACAATGAAATTTCAGGGACTAATGTAGGTCTCGGATTCCGATTCAGAGGATTTTACTTAGGTTCAGGCTCTATGGTAACGGCTTTAATCAACGACAGCAAACAAGCCGACATATACACCGGTTTCCGTTGGGCATTTCTGTAAACCGAATACCCTATTTATTGGCTAAAAAACTAATCGGGCTAACTGAACCAAAATGAATTTTATATCGGACATCCATTTCAGAAAGCAAGCCTTACTAAAACTACTACATGCTGTTCAGATGCATGAAGAAGCTATTATCAAAGCGCTTTACGATGATTTTAAAAAACCGGCGTTTGAAACGGTGGTTACCGAAACTGCCTATACACTTGCCGAACTCAGCCATACTATTAAAAACATTCATAAATGGGCAAAACCGCAAACGGTTTTGCCCTCTTTTTTAAATTTTCCTTCTACAGATTACATCTACAAAGAACCTTATGGGAAAGTACTGATTATAGCGCCTTGGAATTATCCTTTTCAATTGGTGATGTCGCCTTTGATAGCTGCCTTAGCTGCCGGAAACCAAGTGGTGGTTAAACCTTCCGAATTGACGCCTAATACTTCGCAAATTATTGCCAAAATCATAAGCGAAACTTTTGATAAAAACCATGTAGAATGTGTCTTGGGCGGTGTTGAAACGGCACAACAACTTTTGGCGCAACGTTGGAATTACATCTTCTTTACCGGAAGTCCAGCCGTCGGAAAAATAGTAGCACAAGCTGCCGCCGAGAATTTAACGCCCGTTACCTTGGAACTCGGGGGTAAAAATCCGTGTATCGTTGATGAAAATGTCAATCTGAAACTAGCTGCCAAGCGCATCGTTTGGGGAAAATTTATCAATGCCGGTCAAACTTGTATTGCTCCCGATTACATTTTGGCGCATCAAAGCATCAAAAGTGAACTAATTCGGTTTCTGATTGATGAAATAACTCTTGCATATGGCGACAATCCTGAAGCCTCTCCTGATTTTGCACGCATTATCAATGCTAAAAACCACCAGCGGTTAGTTTCTTTACTTGAAAACGAAACCGTTATTTTCGGAGGAAAAAGTAATCCTGAAGATTGTTATCTGTCTCCGACTCTTTTGGATGAGCCCAACTTAGACAGTCCGGTGATGAGGGGTGAAATTTTCGGGCCTATACTCCCGGTTTTGAGTTATGAAACCGAGACCGATTTGGAGCGTATCATCGGATTATATGAAAAGCCACTCTCGTTGTACATCTTTTCAAAAAACAGCCAATTTGCGGAGAAGATGATTCGGAGGTTTTCATTTGGCGGAGGCTGTGTGAATGATACTGTGATTCATTTTGCTAATAAAAGATTGCCTTTTGGCGGTGTCGGTCAAAGCGGTATGGGTGCTTATCATGGCAAACGCTCTTTTGATACATTTTCACACCTCAAACCGATTGTAAAAAAAGCCAACTGGCTCGACATTCCTTTCAGGTATGCTCCCTATCAAGGCAAACTTCTTTTGATAAAAAAGATAATGAAATGGTTTTCCTGATTGCTAAAAATATGATAGTTACTTGGTGATGTATTTCTATTTTTATGTATATTGGAGCAGAAAATGAATAACCCTAAACGGAATCGTCTAATTGGATAAAACTACATCACTTTGAGTACGCTTGTTTCATTTGCAAACATCAATAGTTACATAATAATCAGCTTATTATTAATTGTTTTAATGCTATTTTACATAGCTATCAATAAAACAGTACAAAAAAAACTCAACCTCAGCAACAAATATTCTGATTTTGAACCGAATGCGGAACAATTCAGAATCTATTTGCTCTTTTTTGGAATAACTATTCCGCTGATAGAAATCATTGCAAATGTTTTTGAGCTAAGGGCTACCAGTCATTTGACCTTTAATTTATCGGTTGGAGGACTGCTCTTAATACTGTATTACCTTTCAGATAAGCACGACTACATTTACCAACATCTCAGCAAGATTTTTACGTTTCTGTATCTGGGGTACTTTTGTTATGTTGCCTATAATGTTTTCTTCAGACCCTTTGAACTATTGGCCTATATAGGATTAATACTTGGCTACTTCCTTTCCTATTTTGTTATTAAAAACATTACACGTTATTGGATTTTTGTTTTTGTTTCGGTGCTTTCACTCGTGGTTGCTTATTACGGAAAATTCATTGACGGCAAGCTGATTATTTTACTCTTTTGTGTGTTTTTAACGATTAGTGCAATTCATGTTTCTACACACTTAGCCTCAATCGGGGTCAGAAATAAGTTTATTTTTTCTGATATAATAGTAAATAACGGGAATTCTTTAATCATTACAGCAAATAAAAAAGGAGAGCTGACTTTTTGTAGTGAATCGGTAAAATCTATTTTGGGATACTCTGTAGAGGAAGTTTTAGGCTACGGATTTTGGCATCTGACCGAAGACCCCGAATTCATAGGGGTTGATTATCACGACGATTATGTTGATGGGCGACTATACATCAGAAAATTAAAATGCAGCAATGGAGATTACAAATACATTCAGTGGAAAGACAAAAAATACTCTGATGAAATCATCATTGGGATAGGACAAGATGTAACCGAACAGGTTAAAATAAAAGACCAATACCGCAGCTTGATTGAATCGGCTGTCGATTTGATTTATGAAGTCGATTTGGATTCTCAAATCACCTACGTGAATCATTTTACCGAAAAAACTTTGGGATATACCCGAGAAGAAATTTTAAATAAAAACTACAGCCAATTCATCCGTCCGGATTACTTAGAGTATGTTGTGGCTTTTTATGATGAAGTTCCCGAAGAAGCCCAGGATTACAACGATTTGGTTTTTCCGTTACTCAAAAAAGACGGTGATTCGATTTGGGTTTCCCAAAAAGTAACTTTAAAAAGAAATGAAAATGGAGAAGTTATTGGTTACTCGGCCATTGCCAGAGATATCACTTTAGTTAAAAATCTGGAAATAGAACATTACAATCGAAGCAAAAAAGTCAGAATTCACAACGAAACACTCAAAAAACTAACTTCCCAAAGCTATTCCAACAAGGATACGTTCAATGGTATTTTAAAAAACATTTTAAAAGTATCGGGCAGCAATTGCAGTATAGACCGTGTGAGCTATTGGTCCTACATTCCTGAAGGATTGCGTTGTGAAAATATGTATTATTTGAAAAGCGATCGTTTTGAGAAAAACTTTTTTCTGGCTTTAGAAAACTACCCAACTTATTTTCAAAAAATTGAAACCGGAATGCAAATAGTAGCTTCCAATGTGTACAACAACAATATAACGGCTGAACTTTGTGTGGATTATTTCCCCAAAAACAATGTCAAATCGATGTTGGACACGCCTATCTTCATCAACGGAAAAATTATCGGAATTCTGTGCTTTGAATCGGTCGAAACTACCAAAGACTGGGATAATGAAGACATCAATTTTTCACGTTCAATTGCTGATTTAATTGCCATTGCCATCGAATCGCAGATGCGCATCGAAGTGGAACAAAAATTATCCTACAAGAGCGACATCTTATTGGAAATTACCAAAAACACCGAGCGGTTTTTGTTGTCTAAAAACACCCATGAAATTTTCACAGGAATTCTTGAAACCATCGGACATGTAACAAATGTTGACAAGCTATCGTTTTTTGAAAGCGATAATATTAATAAAACCTACACTCAAAAATACCGTTGGGCAGCTGAAGCTAACAGCATTACAACACCAAACCCTGACTTGACCAATTTGCCCCACAGTGTAATTCCCGGAATTACCGCAAAATTGCTCGAAAACAAAATTTACTTTTCTACTATCCGGAAAATGACCGACGAAACGTCGCGTACGTTTTTACAGAAACTGAATACTAAGTCCATTCTTTTCATTCCCATCTTTGTAAAATCGGCTTTTTACGGTTTCATTGTTTTTGATGATTCAACCAAAGAAAGGGAATGGTCTAATGACGAAGTCAGTGCCTTGCAAACACTTACCAATAATATTTCGTATGCTATTGAGCGCAATATAAACGAAGCGATGATTCAGGAAAGTGAGGAAAAGTTCCGATTATTAGCTAACAACATTCCGGGAACGGTTCACCTTTCAAAATTTGATGAAAAATGGACTAAAATATACCTGAATGATGAAATTGAAAAACTAACCGGTTATCCTAAAGAAGATTTTCTGTCGAACAAAATTCATTTTATTGATTTAGTGCATCCGGATGATTTAAAAATTGTTCAGGGCAAAGCCAACGAATTATTCAAAAACAAACAAAAAATTCACTTAATCTACCGAATCATCAATAAAAAAGGGTATTACATCTGGGTAGAGGAATTTGGAGAACCTATTTTTAAAGACAATGAAATAGTGTACATCGTAGGGATCTTTCTAGATATTACCCAAAGAATGGAAGCCGAAGAAGCCATCAAGGCCAAAAATTACGCCGAAGCTGCCAACAGAGCCAAGTCTGAATTCCTGGCCAATATGAGTCACGAAATCAGAACCCCGCTAAACGGAATTATTGGCTTTACCGAACTACTCATGAATACTGAGCTGGAAAGCATCCAAAAAAAATATATGGAAACGGTGAATCAATCAGCCAATGCACTGATGGAAGTCATCAACAACATTTTGGACTTTTCAAAAATTGAATCGGGAAAATTAGAATTGCACATTGAGAAATTTGACGTTACCGATTTAGCCCATCAGGTGGTGGATTTAATCAAATACGAAGCCAATCTGAAGAAACTGCAACTCAATCTGAACATTGATAAAAATGTTCCTAAATATATCTGGGTGGATTACATCCGTCTGAAACAAGTATTAATTAATTTACTGAGCAACGCCGTCAAGTTCACCGAAAAAGGGAGTATAGACTTCAGTGTTTCGGTTTTTAGGCTGATAGATGACTCTAAAATACAACTGCAATTTTCAGTAAAAGATACCGGTATCGGAATCAAAAAGAAAAACCAACTGCGCATTTTTGAGGCATTTTCGCAGGAAGACAATTCTACCACCAAAAAATTCGGAGGTACCGGACTGGGGCTATCTATATCAAATCAGTTGCTGGGCTTAATGAACAGCCAGTTAGAACTGAGCAGCGAGGCCGATAAAGGAAGTACTTTCAGTTTCATCCTGGAAGTTTCTTACTCTAATGAAGCGTTGAATAGCGATCATTCCAACGATTTCACTTTTAAAAATACTAAGACGAATGTAATTTCCAATGAAGCCAAAGTCATTTTTATTGTAGAAGACAATAAAATAAATATGCTTTTAGCCCGAACCTTAGTCAAACAAATCCTCCCGAATGCTGATGTAATTGAATTGGAAAACGGTAAAGAAGCATTGGAAAAAGCACAGCAAAAATTACCGGATTTGATTTTGATGGATATACAAATGCCTGTGATGAACGGTTATGAAGCTTCAGCCGAAATCAGAAAACTTCCCAATTCTGGAGATATCCCGATTATTGCGTTGACCGCCGGAACCATTGTAGGAGAAAAAGAAAAATGTATAGAGCACGGTATGAATGATTACATTCCGAAACCTATTGATAAAGAATTTTTGGAGAATATTATACGCGAATATATTACGCCCAATTAAAAATCTGCCTCAAAATTAAACCAACTAGCCTAACCAACCATCGCGGTCCAAACTGCGGTATTGAATAGCTTCGGCTATGTGACCGGAGTTTACTGTTTCGGTTTGCTCTAAATCAGCTATAGTACGGGCAACTTTCAAAATTCGGTCGTATGCCCTGGCAGAGAGGTTTAAACGTTCCATGGCTGTTTTTAACAATTGCAAAGAAGTCTCATCCAAAGCACAAAATTCCCTGATTTGTTTGGTATTCATTTGCGCATTATAATGAATCCCCTCTAAATGAGCGAAACGTTGCGATTGCTTTTCACGCGCTTTAGTCACTCGTTTCCGAATAGACAAACTGCTTTCTGCGGGACGGGTTTCCGTTAATTTTTCAAAGGGTACGGGAGTTACTTCGATATGGATGTCTATTCGATCTAGTAACGGCCCCGAAATTTTACTCAAATACCGGTGCATTTCAGCAGGTGAAGAACTGACCGGTGCATCGGGATCATTAAAGTAACCACCCGGACTGGGATTCATACTGGCAACCAACATGATGGAGGAAGGATAAGTGATTGAAAATTTAGCTCTGGAAATAGTAACTTCTCTATCTTCTAACGGCTGGCGCATAACCTCCAATACCTCTCTTTTGAATTCGGGCAACTCATCTAAAAATAAAACTCCGTTGTGTGCCAAAGATATTTCTCCCGGTTGCGGATAGCTTCCTCCTCCTACCAAAGCAGCTGCAGAAGCCGAATGATGCGGACTCCGAAAGGGCCGTTGGTTCATCAAACCCACATCTTTTATTTTTCCTGCCACGCTGTGAATTTTAGTAGTTTCCAAGGCCTCCTTCATAGTCATTGGTGGCAAAATACTGGGCAAGCGCTTGGCCAGCATGGTTTTTCCGGAGCCCGGCGGGCCTATCAAAATGATGTTGTGTCCCCCGGCAGCGGCTATTTCCATACAGCGTTTGATACTTTCCTGTCCTTTGACATCGGCAAAATCATATTCGGGAAAATCCAAAGCTTTGTAAAATTCTTCACGAGTATCAATAACTGTTGGTTCTAATTCCTGCTTGCCTTCAAAAAAACCGATTACTTCTAAAACATTTTCTACGCCGTACACATTCAACCCACTTACAATAGCGGCTTCCTTTACATTTTGTTTGGGCAAAAAGAATCCTTTGAATCCCTCTTCCTTGGCTTTAATGGCAATAGACAAAGCTCCTTTTATGGGTTGCAAACTACCGTCGAGCGACAATTCGCCCATAATCATGTACTGATCAACCTCATCAGCTTTAATTTGATTGGAAGCAGCCAGTATACCAACAGCTAAAGTCAAATCGTAAGCAGAGCCTTCCTTGCGTAAATCAGCCGGAGCCATATTGATGGTTATTTTCTTTCCCGGAAGCTGGTACCCGTTGTTCTTCAGGGCTGCTGCTATGCGGTAACTGCTTTCTTTGATGGCATTATCGGGCAAACCAACCAGATGATAGCCGACTCCTTTATCGATATTTACTTCTACCGTCACGGTCGTGGCCTCCACCCCAAAGACAGCACTTCCAAAAACCTTTACCAACATATCCTATTTTATTTACAAAATAAAAATAATAAAATAGTTACAAAAATTGATATTAGCAAGTATAATTTTAATTAAAAAGTAAAACAAAGCAAACTTTTTGTAAAGTTTATTTGTCTATTTGTAAAATATAACATACTTTCGAAATGAATTTAAATCACAACTCACATGAAAACACATTTTTTACTTCCGAACCAATTCAAAAAAATCGGCTGGTTTTTATTTATTCCTTCCTTGATTGCTTCGCTCCTCATTTCGATAGCAAACCTTAACATTGATGACTATTTAGTTGTGAAAGTTTTTGCTTTTACTAACGACGACATCTTAGGTCCAAAAAAATACTTTTCTTTTATCAATAACAGTATAGCCGATGAACTTTTACTTTTCGGTTTGGTTATCGGAGGTATTTTAATAGGATTTTCAAAACTGAAAATTGAAGACGAATTCACTTCTAAAATACGGTATGAAAGTTTGGTTTGGGCCACTTATCTCAATTACGGGCTGATATTGTTTTTTACGATTTTTGTTTACGGATTGCCGTATCTGAACGTTTTGTTTTTCAACACATTTACACTGTTGTTGTTTTTTATCATACGGTTTCATTATCAGATTTACAAACTCAATAAAACTTCAGGCGATGACGAATAATCTGAAAGTACTGAGAGCTATTAAAAACATTTCTCAGGAAGAATTGGCCAAACAAATACAAGTGAGCCGGCAAACCATCAATGCTATGGAAAAAGGGAAATATGTACCATCAACGGTACTGGCCTTGAAGTTAGCCCGTTTTTTTGAAAAACCGGTAGAGGATATTTTCACTTTAGAGGAAACCGATTAGGCGTCTACTGCAAATTGTCACTCATCAGTTCACTCTTGTTTTTGGCATAATCATACCCTTGTTGCCACCATTGCTTCATTTTATCTTTATTAAAAATCAGAGCATTGTTAGTCAACTGTGTGGGGGTATAGTATAAATTGAGCTTAACATTTTTGTTGTTTGCTGCCAATTTGCCTATGGTGATATCGTGTTTTTCTACCTGATTCAACAGCGTTTGAAACAAATCTATCATCAACGAAAACGGGTTCCGTCCAATGGCTTTGGGAGTACTTTGTTTTTCGGTTTCCAAAATTACGACGTCTACTTCGGTAGCACCTCTGTTGATGGCTTCGCGTATGGGGACCAAACTCGAAAAACCTCCGTCGCCATACTCCTGATTGTTTTTGGTCACCAAACTCATAAACGGAATATAGTTGCACGAAATCCAAATCCATTCACAAAACTCATCATAGGTAAAATCGTTAATTGACTTATACTCTACCTCATTTTTTGAGAGATTGGTAACCGTCACTACTATATTGCAGCCCGAAGCCTTTAATTGATTGAATTCGCTTTCAGTAAAGTTTTCTTTGATGTAACTTTTCAAACGATGGCTTTCGCCAAATGTTCTCTTTCCTCTTAAAAGCTGCAACAGTACATTGAAGTGATTGATGGAAACTATTTCCAGATCGCCTTTTTTCTTGACCACAAACGGATTGATATCGAAAATCTTGCTCATGTCGACACTGGTGTAAATGCCGTGAATTTTGCTCACATTGCCCAAGGCCAAATGAGGAATCAACAAACTCCCGGTCGAACTCCCGATGAGCAAGTCGTATTGGTGTAATTTTTCCTGAAGCAGGTATTGCGCCACACCGCCACCAAAAGCACCTTTGCTTCCGCCTCCCGAAATCACTAAAGCCCTCATGGTTTCTCGTTTAAGAGTTTTTGCAACTGACTTTTATCGGGTTCCGCAAGTGTGGGTAACATGGTTTCAAACAAGTTGCGATAACCTTCCAGAGTAAGTAATTCTCTGATTTTATCGCGCCCGAATTTGCTGAACTGCCATCTATAATGTGTAGTGGCATTGACCAGATTTTTTAGAACAATGATGTCTTTATCGTTTATGGTCAAAGCGTTGATTATAGCATTTTGACGTACTGAGCTTTCGTATTTTGACGAAGTGTAGGCTATCAATTCGTTGTAACAATTTTCCTTGGCATCGCTTTTTTCCTCGGCAGACATTACCGAAAACGCCAAGAACATAATCCGCAAACTTTTGTCGTTTCCGCCTACCCAATTTTGTGCTTTGGTCAAATAAATGCTTCGGCTTTCGGGAAAGTTTTTCCACAAATTCATAAAAGCAATTTCTTTGGTGTCGTAGGATTGGTCGTCTAATAACGTTTCATATTGGGTTTTAAACTCCAACGGAATTTCATTGGTAAACTCAGCTACCGATTGGCGAACTTTAATATCATTGGTTTGCAATGCTAATTCCAGCAATTCTCTTTTATCCTCAAACGGCATGTACTTTATTTGATACAGAATCTCAGTCTTTATCGGGTAAAATACATCCGACAGCAGTAATTTTTTGTAGGTTTCTTTGTTATCGGCGAACTTATTTTTACGCAATTGTTGGGTTTCAAACAGTGTCTTGATGAAGCTATTTTTCTTGAGTAAAACGTTAGCCTCATCGGTTTGAAAATGGTAATCCTGCAACCAGTTTTTCTTGAAGGTTTCAGTATCAAAATGAGACACTTTTCTGATTTCTGCTAAAAAATCATCGGTTTCAGCATTCTTATATTGATACTTTTTCAGATAGGATTTCACGGCTTTCTGAAAAGCTTTCGGACCAATAGCTTCTCGGATTACGTGCAAAGCCCAGGCTCCTTTTTGGTAAAACGACAGCGAACTGGCTCGTTCACTCATCACCGGAACCGTATCCGACTTTGCGGCATTGCGCAGTTGTAACGACGAACGGTACAGTTGATGGTAAAAATAATCATCTCCAAAAACCTGACGCTCGGCCAGGAGGGCATAATAAGTAGCAAATCCTTCCTGCAACCAATGGTGTTTTCCTGATTTGGCCGTCACTAAATCGCCAAACCAATGATGGGCTAACTCATGAGCATTGACATTGACGTAATTCCTGTCGTTAAATCCCACCTCATCTACTACAAAATCTTGTGCAAAAATGGTAGCTGTGGTGTTTTCCATGCCGGCGTACAGAAAATCCTCTACCGGAATTTGTTTGTAGATTTTCCATGGGTATTTTACTCCTATTTCTTTCTCCAAATAATCAAATATTGTTTTAGAATGGCGGTAAGTAGCTTCAAACTTTGCCGTATCCTTAGGCTGAATGAACAACTGCAGCGGCACCCCCGATTTAGAGCCTATGGCTTTATTACTGAAATCGCCTATAGCCAACGCCAGCAAATAAGAACTCATCGGATGCTGCATTTCATACTTCCAGATTCGTTTGTCTTTATCGGGCAGAACTTCTTTTAAAACTCCGTTAGCAATGACGTTGTAGTTTTTATCAAACGAAACATTCAAGTTAAAAATCACCTTCTCATTCACATCGTCAAAACTCGGAAACCAATGGCTGGTATATTTACCTTGCCCTTGCGTCCAAACTTGTTGGTTGCTGATTTCAGGAGCGGTAAAATCGCCGTTGAAATATAGCGTTTGTTTGGGCTTGGCCTGATAGGTAAATGCCAGAGTGTACTTCCCTTTTTTATAGCCGTCAAACAGCAACAATTGTTTTCCCGAATTGCTAAACCTTGCCTCCTTACCGTTTATTTTAACGCCAGCAAAAATCATGTTCTGCGCATCAATTTTAAGGGTATCAACCGGTTCTTTTACTTCTAAAGTGTAACGAACCGATCCTGATATTTTTTTCTCTACAGGGTTGATTGTGATATTTCCGTAAGCGGTTTTGAAGTCGACCTTAGAAGTCTGCTGGGCAAAAGTAAAAACCGAAAAAAAGAGCAAGGAAAGTTGGCGCATTTGGCTGTAAATTATTTGATACGAATATAATCATTTTCAAATTGACTCATTTTCAAATTTTCAAATTAAAAAACTATCTTCGCTTTGAATAAAAAGACAAAAGATGAAAGACGAAAAGATGAAAGACTGTCTGCCGTCTGTCAATCCATCAGTTAGCTCAAACAATGTCATACTCTCTCCTGCAGACTCCCATCGAATATCTTAAAGGCGTTGGTCCTCAGCGCGGTGAGTTGTTGCGCAAAGAAATAGGCATCCACCGCTATGAAGACCTGCTCAATTTTTATCCCAATAGGTATATTGACCGAACTCGCTACTATAAAATCAATGAATTAAACAACAATCCGGCGGAAGTACAAATCATAGGCAAAATCATCAACATCAAAACTGTTGAATTCGGTAAAGGCAAAAAACGACTGGCCGCTGTTTTTGTGGATGATACCGGGCAAATGGAACTCACCTGGTTCCAGGGACACAAATGGATTCGCGACACCTTGAAACTCAATATTCCTTATGTGATTTTCGGAAAGGTAACGAACTTCAACGGGCAGTACAGCATGGCTCATCCCGAAATGGAACTGCTCAGCGAACACGAAAAGAGTCTGCGCTCGGCCATGCAACCGGTCTATCCGTCAACAGAAACCCTGACCAACAGGGGTATTTCGAATAGGGTGATTACCAAAATGATGCAACAGGTTTTTTTAGAAACTCAGGCACAGTTTGTTGAAACTCTGCCCTCATACCTGATGGATGAATTAAAGTTGATTCCGAAAAATGCAGCGTTGTTTAACATACATTTTCCTAAAAGTGCCGATCTTTTGGCGAAAGCCCAATTTCGGTTAAAGTTTGAAGAATTGTTCTTTATTCAACTACAATTGATTACCAAAAATCTGGTCCGAAAACATAAAATCAAAGGACATCCTTTTACCGTGGTAGGGAATCACTTTAATGACTTTTACCAAAATCACTTGCCTTTTCCACTGACCAATGCCCAAAAAAAGGTACTCAAAGAAATCAGAAATGACCTGGGGTCGCATGCGCAAATGAACCGTTTACTACAGGGCGATGTGGGCTCGGGGAAAACCATCGTGGCCCTGATGGTCATGCTTATTGCTTTGGATAACGGTTTTCAGAGTTGTTTGATGGCTCCTACCGAAATTTTAGCCACCCAGCATTTCAACGGTTTAACCGAACTGGCCAGAGAATTAAACATCAACATCAAAATTCTCACCGGTTCAACCAAACCCAACGAACGCAAAATCATACACGAGGAACTCGAAAACGGAACACTTCATATTTTGATAGGAACCCATGCGCTGCTGGAAGACAAAGTACAGTTTCAAAATTTAGGGTTGGCCATTATCGATGAGCAGCATCGTTTTGGTGTAGAACAACGTTCCAAACTTTGGCAAAAAGGAGGCTCTGCCGGAGGAACACAAGTACCGCCGCACATATTGGTTATGACCGCCACTCCTATTCCGCGTACATTAGCCATGAGTTTGTATGGCGATCTAGACATCTCAGTTATTGACGAATTACCGCCCGGCAGAAAACCCATACAAACCGTGCATCGGTACGACAGTAACCGATTGAAAGTGTGGAAATTCATTAAAGATGAAATAGCCAAAGGCCGTCAAATTTACATTGTGTACCCTTTGATTCAGGAAAGCGAAACGATGGATTACAAAGATTTGATGGATGGCTATGAAAGTCTGTCAAGAGATTTTCCTTTACCGCAATACAGTATTTCAATAGTGCATGGTAAGATGAAACCCGCCGAAAAAGATGCCGAAATGAAACGCTTTGCCGAAGGTAAAACCAACATCATGGTAGCCACCACGGTAATTGAAGTGGGAGTAAATGTGCCTAATGCGAGTGTGATGATCATAGAAAGTGCCGAACGCTTCGGCTTGTCGCAATTGCATCAGTTGCGAGGTCGCGTAGGTCGGGGTGCAGAACAGAGCTATTGTATTTTGATGACTTCGTTTAAATTATCCAACGACAGTAAAACCCGATTGGAAACTATGGTCAGAACCAATGACGGTTTTGAAATAGCCGAAGTGGATTTGAAACTGCGCGGCCCGGGAGATATTATGGGGAAACAACAAAGCGGTGTCCTTAATCTTCAGATTGCGGATTTAGTAAAAGACAAAGACATTTTGCTGTTGGCCCGACAAAAAGCTATGGAACTTTTGAAAAGAGATGCCTCTATGAGCCTGCCCGAACACCAAACCCTTCGAGCCGTATTTATAGAACTGACCAAAAAGAAAAATATTTGGAATTACATCAGTTGATGCAACCAATGAAATAGATACAAAATTTGTATCTACAACTGTTAAATAAAAATTAAGGATTACCCCATTTTAATCGCTAAAAAGTAGTTTTGCAAGATAAAAACTCCTTCATACTAAATCAACTCCATTCTGATGAAAATAAAACACCTGCTAATTACCCTTATAATTATTGCTCTCGGAGCCATGATTGGTTACCGAATCACCAAAAACAAAGCCGAGAACGAAAAAGGAAATGATAAAAACGGTAAAAAACCCCCAATGTCGGTTAGCGCCGTAGTGGTAAAACCTCAGGATTTTTCGAATACCATTTCGCTTTCAGGTTCTATTGAGGCCAACGAACAAATTGAAATTCACAGCGAAGTTTCTGGTATCGTAGAACAAATCTATTTTTCCGAAGGCAGTCAGGTCAGCAAAGGACAGGTTTTACTTAAAGTAAATGACATCGAACTAAGAGCCCAATTGGCACAGGCCAAAACCAAAGAAAGCCTCGCTTCAGAAAACGAACGAAGAGCCAAATTGCTTTTGCAAAAGGAAGCCATTAGTCAGGAAGAATACGACATTGCCAGTGCCGACTACCGTTCGGCCAAAGCTCAAACCCAACTCATTCAGGCGCAAATAGGTAAAACTTCTATCAGAGCTCCTTTCTCCGGAAAAGTAGGTCTGCGCAACATTTCTCCGGGAACTTATGTCACACCCACTACCTTGATTGCCAATTTGGTCAATACCAATCCGCTCAAAATTACGTTTTCATTACCCGAAAAATACGCTTCTGAAATTGTAAAAGGAGCTCAGGTAACTTTCACAGTTCCGAACATGACCGAAAAATTCAAAGCCAAAATCTATGCGTTGGAACCGGGCATTGAACTGGCCACCCGTACGCTTAAAATCAGAGCCCTGACGGAAAACC
This sequence comes from Flavobacterium silvisoli, assembly GCF_004329815.1. Taxonomy (GTDB): domain Bacteria; phylum Bacteroidota; class Bacteroidia; order Flavobacteriales; family Flavobacteriaceae; genus Flavobacterium; species Flavobacterium silvisoli. Next base: position 65,233 of record NZ_SJPE01000007.1, read on the forward strand.
CGAACGGAAAACTCTTGCCGGGTACTTTTGCTACCATCGAACTTCCGTTGAAGGATATAAAAGATGCCATTATCGTACCTACCGAAGCCATAGTACCTGTGCAGGACGGTAAGAAAGTATTCATTGCCAATAACGGCAAAGCCAAAGAAGTAAAAGTAGAAACACTTACCCGAACCGATACAGACGTGATTATTACTTCCGGATTGAAAGCCGGTGATACGCTGCTCACCTCGGGAATGATGTCATTGAAAGACGATGCCGACATCAAAGTAAAACTAAAATAATTTTAGCATTTCATTCCTATTGAAGCTGAAATCTAAAATATGAAGAACATTATGAGTTTATCCACCTTAAGCATCAAACGACCGGTATTTACGATTGTTGTCAATCTGACCATCATTCTTTTCGGAATCATTGGTTACAGTTATCTGGGCGTACGCGAATTTCCTTCTATTGATCCGGCTCAGATTTCGGTGCGTACCAATTATACCGGTGCCAATGCCGATATTATTGAATCGCAAATTACCGAACCGCTCGAAAAAGCCATCAACTCTATAGATGGTATCCGAAACATTACTTCATCAAGTAACCAAGGTTCGAGCATCATCACCATCGAATTCAAACTCGAAAAAAACCTGGAAGAAGCCGCCAATGATGTGAGAGATAAAGTATCGCAGGCCGTCAGAAGTTTGCCGCAGGACATCGATGCCCCACCGGTAGTTTCTAAAGCCGATGCCGACTCTGATCCTATCATTACCATGACAGTGCAGAGTGACACTAAAAATGCTTTAGATCTGAGCGATTATGCCGAAAACGTCATAGCCGAGCGCCTGCAAACCATACCCGGCGTTAGTAGTGTTCAAATTTGGGGACAAAAACGCTACTCGATGCGTATATGGATAGACCCTGTAAAACTGACTTCCTATGGCATCACCGTTTCCGATGTCAGAACAGCTCTTGAAAAACAAAATGTAGAATTACCTTCGGGAAAACTGACCGGTGCCAATACCGAACTCACGGTAAAAACCATGGGAAACCTTTCTAAGCCAGAAGAATTCAATAACATCATCATCATTGCTAATGGGGATAAAATTGTAAGACTCAGCGATATCGGTCATGCTGTTCTGGATGCTGAAAACCTTGAGACACAACTAAAAGCCAACGGGCAACCCATGGTAGGACTGGCCATTATTCCCCAACCGGGAACCAATTATCTGGACATAGCCGACCAGTTTTACAAGCAATTTGATGCCTTTAAAAAAGACCTACCCAAAGACATTAAGCTCAATGTAGCTTTGGACAATACACTTTTCATCAAAAAATCGGTAGTAGAAGTAGCCGAAACCCTGCTCATTTCCATCATCCTGGTGATTTTGATCATCTATTTGTTTTTCAGAGACTGGGCCATTGCATTCCGTCCGCTTATTGATATACCGGTATCGTTGATTGCTACTTTTTTCATCATGTACCTCTGTGGTTTTTCAGTAAATGTACTAACGCTGTTGGCCATCGTACTTGCGACCGGATTAGTGGTTGACGACGGAATTGTAGTAACCGAAAACATTTTCAAAAAGGTAGAAGAAGGCATGTCGCCTATAGAAGCTGCTATCAAAGGGTCAAACGAAATATTTTTTGCCGTTATTTCTATTTCCATCACACTGGCTGCGGTGTTTTTACCGATTATCTTTTTAGAAGGATTTGTGGGAAGACTGTTTAGGGAATTTGGAGTGGTCATTGGGGCGGCTGTTTTGGTTTCAGCCTTTGTATCGCTTACCCTGACCCCTATGTTGAATGCTTACCTGATGAAAGGAGGCGAACAAAAGAAAACCAAATTTTACACCTTTACCGAACCTTATTTTGAAAGTTTAAATAAAGGGTACGCCACTGCGTTAGAAAATTTTATGCAGCGCAAATGGCTGAGTTTCCCGATAGTCTTGTTTTGTATCGGGCTCATCGTGCTGTTTTTTAAAATCATTCCCAAAGAAACGGCTCCTTATGACGACAGAAGCCTAGTTATTGTTGGGGTCACTACTCCTGAAGGAGCAACTTATGACTACACCGACCGCTTTATGCAAGAATTGTCAAATTTGATAGATGATTCCATACCCGAGAAAAAAATAGCTTTAGTCATCACGGCTCCCGGTTTTGCCTCAGCATCGGTAAACAGCGGTAGGGTGCGATTGGCTCTCAAAAACCCTGAAGAACGCGAACGTTCACAGAAAGAAATAGCCGAAGCTTTCACCAAATGGACCAAAAAATATTCTCAGGCCAAAGTAACGGTTTCCGAGCAGCCTACCATAGCGGTAAACAAAAGAGGTGGTTTGCCCATACAATACATCATACAGGCTCCGAATTTTGAAAAGCTGCGTGAAAAAATACCTCAATTTTTAGAATTAGCGAATCAAAACGAAACCTTTTCCAATGTAGATGTAAACCTGAAGTTCAACAAGCCGGAGATTAATGTTACCATCGATAGGGAAAAAGCAGAGAGTTTGGGTATTTCGGTTATGGATGTCGCACAAACGCTGCAACTTTCACTGAGCGGACAACGCTTTGGCTATTTCATGCGCAACGGCAAACAGTATCAGGTCATTGGGCAATTTGACGATAAAGACCGCGACGAGCCCTTAGATTTGACGTCGATGTTTGTTAAAAACAACAAAGGCGAACTGATACAACTGGACAATGTGGTTAAGGTTGACGAACAAAGCAATCCGCCTCAATTGTACCACAACAATCGTTATATGTCAGCCACAGTTTCGGCAGGTTTGGCTCCGGGCAAAAGCATTAGTGATGGTATCGAGGCAATGGATGAAATCAAAGCCAAAGTACTCGACTCCAGTTTCACTACCGATTTGGGCGGAGAATCCCGCGATTTTGTAGAGAGCAGCTCCAATACTATGTTTGCTTTTGGCTTGGCTCTGTTATTGATTTACTTGATTTTGTCGGCACAATTTGAAAGTTTTATCGATCCGTTCATTATCATTTTAACGGTGCCTATGGCAGTAGCGGGTGCCTTATTTTCGCTTTGGCTGTTTGGACAGACTTGGAATATTTTCAGCCAAATCGGAACCGTCATGCTCATTGGGCTGGTAACCAAGAACGGAATCCTGATTGTGGAATTTGCCAACCAACTGCGCGAGCAAGGCCTTTCTAAATACGATGCTATCATTCAGGCTTCAGAAGCCCGATTGCGCCCTATCTTGATGACCAGTTTAGCTATTGCTCTGGGTGCGTTGCCTATTGCGCTATCACTGGGGGCAGCCTCAACCAGCCGTATCGGAATGGGAGTGGTTATTGTGGGCGGAACGACATTCTCATTGGTACTGACGTTGTTTGTGATTCCGTCTTTTTATCTGATGTGGTCGAAAGCCAAAAAGCACCGACCTGAATTTGACAACCTTGCAGCTTTGGAAGCAGCACCAAAAACCGGAACTAACGAAGCTAAACACCATTGATTATGAAATTGAAGACTTTATACAGCATTTTGGCACTGATGGTATGGATACCTAACCTGAAGGCTCAGGAAGTGTTGACTCTGGAAACAGCTGTAAAAACAGCGCTTGAAAACAACTTTGATATCCGCATTGCTTCGAATTCAGCCAAAATGGATGCTACCAATGCTACCGCGGGTAATGCCGGTATGCTACCCAAAGTGACCGCCAATATCGCCGATAACAACAGTGTTCAAAACAGTTCTCAAACCCGTCAGGACGGTACCAAAAATGAGCTGAACAATGCTAAGAACAACAGCCTTACCTATGGGGTAAGTTTAGATTGGACGGTATTTGACGGCTTTAAAATGTTTGCCAAAAAAAGTCAGTTGGAAGCCTTACAAAAACTGGGGGATGCCCAACTCAAACTGACCATTATTACCAAAATAAGCGACGTAAATGCCACCTATTTCGATTTGGTTCAACAGCAACAACAGTTGGCGGCTTTGGACAGCTCTATCGTTATTTCGAACCAACGCTTAACGATGGCTCAAAACCGCTTCAGTATTGGTAAAGCCTCTAAACTGGAAGTGCTGAATGCCCAAGTAGATTTGAATACCGACCTGACCATGCTTGCCCGACAAAAGGAAACACTGGCAAACACTAAAATTCTTTTGAACCAATTACTGGCCCGTGATGTCAAAACCAATTTTAAAGTATCGGAAACCATAGCGGTTGACACCAACTTATTGCTTCCGGCACTTAGCGATGCTGCCGCTAAACAAAATCCGCAATTGCAGGCACAACTCATCAACAAAAGGGTGGCTGAACTGCAATTGAAACAAGTAAAAGGCAACCGTTACCCGACGATAAAAGTAAATACAGGGTATAATTTTTCGGAAAGCCAATCGAGTTTAGGGTTTACCTCTTCCTCCTACTCGCGCGGATTGAATTACGGATTCAGTGCCAGCCTGAATATCTTTGACGGCTTTGCCCAAAAGCGCACCGAAAAAATTGCCCAACTGCAAATCGAAAATGCACAAATAGCAGTAGAACAACAAACCGCAACACTCAATGCCCAACTGGAAAGCAGTTACCAAACCTACCTGACCAACTTAGACCTGTTGCAACTGGAAGAACAAAACGAAGCTATCGCCAAACAAAATTTAGACATTACCTTAGCTAAATTCAAAATAGGTACCATTACACCTGTTGAATTCAGAACGGCACAGCTTAACTACATCAATGCCAAAGTACGCAACACCAATGCGCAGTATCAGGCCAAACTATCCGAGATTAGCCTGAAAGAACTGGCCGGCAGTATGAGTTTTTAATCCGGATTGCTTCATAATGCTTTGTGATTGAGACTGCGTATTGTTATGGATATACACCGTGTTCAGGTTTTATACACCGGCTGTATCTGTTAACGTTCCGCCGCTAGGTGTTTTGAATTCTGTTTTTGTACAAACACTTTCTGCGTTCCATTCTGTGGAGTTTGTTTTGCACTTTCCTGTATCATTTCAACCACAAAAAAAGTGAAATACGGTGGCAGAACTATCACCCAAGTTGCCAAAACTATCAGCCGAGTTAAGAAAACTATCAGCCAAGTTGCCAAAACTATCACCCAAGTTGCCAAAACTATCAGCCGAGTTACCAAAACTATCAGCCAAGTTAAGAAAACTATCAAATGTCATGCGAAAACTATCATTTTCAATTTCGGTTTATTCTTTTCTGCGCAAACTTGGGAAAGACTTGGCGGTAACTGTTTTCTTCTTCGAAAACTACTAAATTGATTTTTTGTTTATCTTTACTAACCTCTCCGGTATTTATCGGTTAAACAAAACTTTATACAAACAAAATAGTATTCGACAGTTATTATGGCACAAAATAAAACACTTGCAAGCCGACTACGGGAAGTACTGCTGGACGGACATTGGATTGCCAACACCAATTATAAAGAACAACTTCTGAAAACGAGTTGGCAACAAGCAACTCAAAAAGTTGGTAATCTAAATACCATAGCTGCTTTGACCTATCATATAAACTATTATCTGGCGGGACTATTGAATGCTTTTGAATCCGGGAAATTAGAAATCAGCGACAAATTCAGCTTTAATCTTCCTCCCATTCATTCGGAAGCGGAATGGAACCAATTGTTAACCGACTTCCTGAACAACTCTGAAAAGTTTGCTGACACTGTTGAACAAATGCAAGATGATATTTTTGACCAACCCTTTATCGATGAAAAATACGGCACTTTTTTGAGAAATATTGAAGGGGTAATTGAACACAGTTATTACCATTTGGGTCAAGTGTCTTTAATTCGAAAAATGATAATGGAGTGTAACAACTAACTTGCTGTAAACAATACAAAACATCGGAACAAACTGTCAAGTCCCTAAAAAAAATGTAATTCTCCGAACAGCACTTATGAAACATTTCCTGTCATTCTTTTTATTGATTGTAACTCTAACGGTTCAGGGTCAAACCAAGCAAAACCAAAATTTCACCTCTTATTTACCCAAAGGATATCTACTCATTGATACTGTTTACGGCGATGTCAATAATGACGGTATTCAGGACTGCTTACTCCTGATTAAAGGAACCGATAAATCGAAGGTAGTACTTGACGATTACGGAAAAAAAGCAGACCGCAACAGAAGAGGACTCATCGTCCTGATTAAGCAACAAGGAATGTATGCGGAAGCGGTCAAAAACTACAACTGTTTTTCCTCTGAAAATGAAGATGGTGGTGTATATATGCCTCCCGAGTTATCAATAGAAATCAAAAATGGAAAACTGTACATTAGTTTCGGACATGGAAGATATGGCTATTGGCGTTATACTTTCAGATTCAATCATTCTGATTTTGAACTCATTGGTTACGATTCGGGAGACCGTAGCAGCTTTCTATCTGAATATGTTACTTTTGATGAAACCAGTATAAACTTCATAACCCGAAAGAAACTGGTCAAAAAAGTAATCAATGTGACCCAAGACGGCAAAGAAGTATACAAAGAAACCCGGCAGAACATTAAGGCCAATAAACTCATCAGGCTGTCTGCTATACAAGATTTTGATGAATTAGAAACAGACAATCCGTAAAGAAAATCATCCTCCCCACACTATCGTTTCCCGTGAGCTTACTTGTGCTTTTCTCATTTTAATGTATTTTTGAAATTCATTTGACATGCTATGGTACAATATAATCCCAAAGACTGGATTACGTTTATATTTCGTTTTCACAAATCAGATACTTTCCGAAAATTATTGCCCATGATGGTTTTTATAGGGCTGTACTCTGCCGGCATTTGTTATCTGGAAGTGGAGTATTGGAAACTATCTGAGAACAGCCATGTAAAAAACATCTCAATCATGCACGGCATGTTGGGATTTGTAATTTCTTTATTATTAGCCTATCGAACCAATACGGCTTATGACCGCTGGTGGGAAGGACGTAAACTGTGGGGAGCTTTGGTAAACAACAGCCGGAATTTGGCCATCAAACTCTCGGGCATTTTGAAGGACGAACACGATAAAAAATACCTCCGTTTTCTGATTCCGACCTATGCCTCTGTTTTGGCTAAACATTTGAGCAATGAAGAAGTAGGTCAATTGCTTTTTGAAAATACCGAATTAAAAATAAATTTAGAAAAACACCGACCTAATCAAGTGGCACAAGTCATTTTCCACAAGATAAACGACTTATATGTAACAGGAAAAATATCAGGAGAACAACTCATCATTCTCAATACCGAACTTCAATCGTTTACTGAGGTTTGCGGGGCTTGTGAACGCATCAAAAACACACCTATTCCCTACTCCTACAGTGCCTTTATCAAAAAATTCATATTCTTTTATGTGATGACATTGCCCTTTGGATATGTATTTAATTTGGGGTATTATGTGGTTCCGGTAGTTGTCTTTATTTTTTACGTATTGGCTTCTTTAGAACTGATTGCAGAAGAAATTGAAGACCCTTTCGGAAGCGATGCAAACGATTTGCCTACCAACAAAATAGCCGCCAACATTAAAAAACATGTGGAAGAAATCCTGTAACTCTTTTTTTGCTTTTTGTTAAAAATTAGCATCGATAAACGACACTATTTTGTTTTATCTCTCATCAGCAATACTTATATTTGCACCCTTAAAATACGATACATGAGAATCTCATACAATTGGTTAAAACAATTCATTAAAATAGATTTAAAATCAGAGGAAACTTCGGCCATACTTACCGATTTGGGACTGGAAGTGGAAGTAGTGGAAAAATACCAATCGGTACGCGGCGGATTAGAAGGCGTAGTGGTGGGTCACGTATTGACCTGCGAAAAACACCCTGATGCTGACCGATTAAAAATAACTACTGTCGATTTAGGGGATGGTACTCCGGTACAGATTGTTTGCGGTGCTGCCAACGTAGCGGCCGGGCAAAAAGTTCCTGTAGCCACCATCGGCACTAAATTGTTTGATAAAGACGGTGTGGAATTTGAAATCAAAAAAGGTAAAATCCGAGGACAGGAAAGCCACGGTATGATTTGCGCCGAGGACGAATTAGGTTTAGGCAACAGTCATGAAGGCATCATGATTTTAGATGAAAAATTAAAACCGGGTACACCCTGTGCCAAAGTATTCAATATAGAAAACGATGAAGTTTTTGAAATAGGATTAACTCCCAACCGTGCCGATGCTATGTCGCATTACGGAGTGGCTCGTGACCTGCGTGCCAGTTTGTTGCAAAAAAACAGCAATATCGAGTTGATTACTCCATCCGTAAGCACGTTCCGAATTGACAAAAGAACACTTAAGATTGATGCAGATGTCAAAGACAGTAAGTTGGCCCCAAGATATTGCGGAGTTACCATTTCGGGAATTACGGTTAAAGAATCGCCTGAATGGTTAAAAAATCGCTTAAAAGCAATTGGGTTAACTCCTAAAAACAATGTTGTTGACGTAACCAATTATGTGCTGCACGATTTAGGACAGCCGTTGCATGCTTTTGACGCAGCCAAAATAAGCGGAAAAATTATTGTAAAAACAGCTCAAGCCGGAACCAAGTTTACCACGCTTGACGATGTAGAAAGAACCCTGCACGAAGAAGATTTAATGATTTGTGACGAAAAAGGGCCACTTTGTTTAGCCGGTGTATTCGGCGGAAAATCATCAGGAGTTACCGAAACCACCAATGCTATTTTCTTGGAAAGCGCTTATTTCAATCCGGTAACAGTCAGAAAAACAGCCAAGCGTCATGGTTTGAATACGGATGCTTCTTTTCGTTTTGAAAGAGGTATTGATGTAAACATCACCGAGTTTGCCTTGAAACGCGCGGCTTTATTGATTAAAGAATTGGCAGGCGGTGAAATCACTTCGGACATCATTGACATTTATCCGAAAAAAATTGAAGACTTCCCGGTGTTTTTGCATTTTGACAAAACAGCCAAACTCATCGGTCAGGATTTGCCTAAAGAAACCATCAAGAAAATATTGGCTTCGTTAGACATCAAAGTTACCACGGTTTCCGATGCCGGTTTGGGATTAATCATTCCGTCCTATCGTGTAGATGTACAACGTGAAGTTGACGTGATTGAAGAAATTCTTCGCGTGTACGGGTACAACAACATTAATTTTACCAAAAAAATCAATGCAACGGTTGCCAATTCAGCACGAACCGAAGATTATAAAATACAAAACATCATTGCAGCTCAGCTGAATGCTAACGGTTTTCATGAAATGATGGCCAACTCGCTGACTACACCTGACTATGTAAAATTATCAGAGCAGCTAAAAGAAGAGTACAACGTCATGATGCTTAATCCGTTGAGCGGTGATTTATCGGCTATGCGTCAGTCGTTATTATTCTCAGGCTTAGAGGCTGTGTCTTACAATATCAATCGCAGAAACGGCGATTTGAAATTATTCGAATTCGGAAAAACCTACCATAAGTTGCCATCGGGGTATGACGAACCGAAACACTTAACGTTATTTATGAGCGGAAGCCGAAATAAAGAAAGCTGGACCAACACCCAAAAACCTACCGACTTCTTCCTATTTAAAGGTTATGTAACCAGTATTTTGGAGCGTTTGGGAGTATGCAAAACCCAGAATAAACCGTCGGTTTCAGATGTGTTTGCGGAAGGCTTGGCTATAGCTTGTGGCAACGATACTTTGGTAGAATTCGGAACTGTAAAGAAATCGATATTGAAGCATTTTGACATCAAGCAGGAAGTTTTTTATGCTGACTTTAACTGGAATTTGATTTTGAAATTATTATCGACTAAAATCAAATTTACCGATATACCGAAATACCCTGAAGTGCGCAGAGATTTGGCATTACTCGTAGATGAAGCAGTAGCTTTTGACGCCATTTATAACATTGCCCGTCAAACAGAAAAATCCTTGTTAAAAGACATAAATCTTTTTGATGTATATCAGGGAAAAAACCTTCCGGAAGGCAAGAAATCTTATGCAGTGAGTTTCACGTTGCAGGATACTGCCAAAACCCTGACCGACGAGCAGATTGACAAAATCATGAACAAACTGCAAAAGAATATGGAAAACGAACTGGGTGCCAGTTTAAGATAATAACTAAATAAAAAAGCCCCGATATTCGGGGCTTTTTTAATGACTTGAATTAAAATTATATTTTAAAACGTTTTCTGTCGTTTTCGTTCAAATAGATTTTACGCAAACGCAACGATTTTGGTGTTACCTCAACGTACTCATCTTTTTGAATATATTCCAAAGCTTCTTCTAATGAGAACTTGATGGCCGGAACAATTTTGTTCTTTTCATCGGCACCGGCAGAACGGAAGTTAGTTAACTGTTTGGTTTTAGTGATGTTCACGGTCATATCATCGCCACGTGAGTTCTCACCTACTACCTGACCTTCGTAGATATCTTCGTTAGGATCTACAAAGAACTTACCTCTTTCCTGTAATTTATTGATTGAGTATGGAATGGCTTTACCGTTTTCCATAGAGATTAACGATCCGTTGATACGACCGGCGATTTCGCCTTTGTATGGTTCATACCCGATGAAACGGTGTGCCATGATGGCTTCTCCGGCAGTTGCGGTAAGCAATTGATTTCTCAAACCGATGATACCACGCGACGGAATGTTGAATTTGATAATCATACGATCTCCTTTTCCTTCCATAGAAAGCATTTCGCCTTTACGAACCGAAACAAACTCTACTGCTCTACCCGATACGCTTTCAGGTAAATCAATCGTTAATTCTTCTATCGGCTCACATTTTACGCCGTCTATCTCTTTGATGATTACCTGTGGTTGTCCGATTTGTAATTCGTATCCTTCACGACGCATGGTTTCGATTAAAACCGACAAGTGCAATACCCCACGGCCGAACACCATGAATTTATCGGCAGAATCCGTATCGGCTACGCGAAGCGCTAAGTTTTTCTCTAATTCTTTGGCCAAACGGTCTTTGATGTGACGTGAGGTTACAAACTTCCCTTCTTTCCCAAAGAACGGTGAATCGTTAATCGTAAACAACATACTCATGGTTGGCTCATCGATAGCGATGGTCTGCAAGGCTTCAGGATTTTCAAAATCAGCTATGGTATCTCCAATTTCAAAACCTTCTACTCCTACGATGGCACAAATATCTCCTGCTACTACTTCGTTTACTTTTTTACGACCTAAACCTTCGAAAGTATGTAATTCTTTGATTCTGGATTTGATTACTTTTCCGTCTCTTTTTACTAATGAAATCGGCATTCCTTCTTTCAACACTCCTCTTTCTAAACGACCGATAGCAATACGACCGGTAAACGAAGAAAAATCTAAAGAGGTAATCAACATTTGAGGAGTTCCTTCAGATACTTTTGGAGCCGGTACGTTGGCCACTACCATATCTAACAAAGGCTCGATACTTGTGGTTACATTCTTCCAGTCATCCGACATCCAGTTGTTTTTAGCCGATCCGTAAACGGTTGGAAAATCCAACTGCCACTCTTCAGCTCCCAGTTCAAACATCAGGTCGAATACTTTTTCGTGTACTTCTTCCGGAGTACAGTTTTCTTTATCTACTTTATTAATTACCACACAAGGTTTCAATCCTAAATCGATGGCTTTTTGCAACACAAAACGAGTTTGCGGCATAGGGCCTTCAAAAGCATCTACCAAAAGACACACTCCGTCAGCCATGTTCAGTACACGCTCTACTTCGCCTCCGAAATCGGCGTGACCCGGAGTATCGATAATGTTGATTTTAGTTCCTTTGTAAACAACAGAAACATTTTTGGAGGTAATGGTAATTCCCCGCTCGCGCTCCAGATCGTTGTTATCCAGGATTAAATCCCCGGTATTTTCGTTTTCGCGAAATAGTTGACAGTGGTACATAATTTTGTCAACCAAAGTGGTTTTACCGTGGTCAACGTGGGCAATGATTGCAATGTTTCTAATGGATTCCATGTTTGCTTTTTTGTGGGTGCAAAGGTACACTTTATTTTCAGATAAAAAACCAATAACAAATTAGTTTACACATTATTAAAATCGAAGTAAAAGTTTATAAAATCCTTGATAAGTTTTTGGGCAAATTTTAAAACTTCTTTGAAAATCTATATATTTGGTGTAATGAAAAATAGTTCCAATAAAATAACTTTAACTTACGTCCTTATTTTACTGTTTGTGACTGTTATTGGCCACAAGGTTGTGTCTAATCTTCCTTCAGACACCATCTCTGATACTATTTTAAAATACAGCTACATCAAAGATTTGGTTTTAATCCTGTTTTCGGGCTTGGTATTCAAGTACATTTTATACCGAAACGACAAGAGAAATGAATCAATTTTTGAAAAACTGCAAGAAACCAACAATGAAATTCTGGAATCTAACGAACGTTATGACATCGTAGCTAAAGCTACCAGTGATACCATTTGGGATTGGAAAATAGAAGAAGACAGTTTTACATGGAATAAAGGAATTGAAGTTGTTTTTGGATATAAAAAAGAGGAAGTCGGCAAAACATCAAAATGGTGGTTTGACCGCATCCATCCGGAAGACAGCTTGAAGATGTCGGTTAAGCTGTATTCTTTTTTGGAACAAAAAACCGAAAAATGGCAAGATGAATACCGGTTTCAATGTGCTGACGGCAGTTACAAATATGTATTCGACAGGGGGTTCCTGGTTAAAGACAAAGACGGAAAACCCATTCGTATGATTGGAGCCATACAGGATGTTACCAAACAAAAAGAAGAAGAGCAACGACTGCGATTACTGGAAACGGTGATTACACAAACCAAGGATGCGGTAGTGATTACTGATATTGACACTTCTGAAAATGTAATTCCGAATATTATCTTCGTTAACTCTGCTTTTACCGACATGACAGGCTATCTGCCTGAAGAAGTTATCGGAAAATCACCTGTAATGTTTTCCGGACCAAAATCGGACATACTGGAATTTGACAAATTAAAAACCGCCATACAGGAATATAGGGAATGTTTTGTTGAAACCATCAGTTATAAAAAAAATAAAGAAGAGTTTTGGGTGAACTTTTCGATGATTCCGGTTACCAATAAAGACGGAGAACATTCACACTGGATTTCAATTCAGAGAGATGTTACCGAAGAAAAAGAACGCGACAAGGAAAGAGAGCAACTCATCAGGGAACTGACACAAAACAATAAAGACCTCAAACAGTTTTCCTATATCACTTCGCATAACTTAAGAGCTCCTTTATCAAATCTGACAGGATTACTGAATTTGGTTGACGACATGACGATAACCGATCCTGAGCTGAAAGAAATAATCAGCGGTTTTTCAAAATCGACTCATCTGTTAAACGAAACCATCAATGATCTGGTAAAAGTAGTTATCATCAAAGATAACCCTTCCATAGAAAAGGAAAAAGTACTGATTAAAGAGATATTTGAAAACGTTTTCAATCAGTTGAGCTTTTTGATTGGACTACACAAACCGATTCTCAAAATCGATTTGGAGGAAATCACCATTTTAAACATTAACAAATCATACTTAGAAAGTATTTTTCTAAATTTACTGACGAATTCCATAAAATACAGATCGGAAAACCGACAATTGAGGGTAAATATTTCGTCAAAAGTCGTAGACGACAATCTGGTTTTAACCTTCAAGGATAACGGCATTGGAATTGATTTGCAGCGAAACAAAGACAAGATATTCGGACTGTACCAACGTTTTCACAACCATCCCGACAGTAAAGGATTGGGGTTGTATCTTGTGAAATCTCAGGTTGAAGCCATGGGAGGAACTATAACAGTAGAAAGCGAAATTGGAAAAGGAACCACTTTTACTATAATTTTTAAAAACAACTGATAATGTTAGATAAAATTTTTTGTGTAGACGACGATCCAATAACGCTGATGCTTTGCAAAAAAGTAATCGAAAGGGTTGAATTTGCCAAAGAAATAATTACCGCTCAGGATGGTGAAGAGGCCATCAAGTTCTTTGATGATTTAGCATCAAGTCAAAACAACGGAGAAGTTGTTTCGTATCCTAAACTGACGTTTTTGGATTTAAACATGCCGGTAATGAACGGTTGGGAATTTTTGGATGTGTACCTGCAAAAAGACTATCAAACTCTTTTTCCCGAAGCCAAATTTATAGTGCTCTCCTCAACGATTGACCCCGATGATGTAAACCAATCTATGAAATACCCCGTAGTAGTGGATTTCATGTCAAAACCCATAACAAAAGAAATGCTTGAAAATCTAAAAACCCGATTTTAATACAATAAGTACATAAATAAAAAAAGCACTCAAATTGAGTGCTTTTTTTATGGTATATAAAGTTAAGATTATAACTTAGCTACATGTTTAGTTAACTTTGACTTTAAGTTAGCTGCTTTGTTATCGTGAATGATATTTTTCTTAGCTAATTTGTCAATCATAGAAATAACAACAGATAATTTTGCCGAAGCTTCTGATTTATCTGTAGCCATTCTTAATGCTTTGATTGCATTACGAGTGGTTTTGTGTTGGTATCTGTTCAACACTCTTTTCTTTTCGTTGCTTCTGATTCTTTTTAAAGCTGACTTATGATTTGCCATTTTTCTGTAATTTAATTGTAATTAATATAAAATATTAGTTAAAAAAGAAAAACCTCCCACAATTATAATGTAATCACTTTGGTTTTAACTAATAAAACAAAAATCCGAGACACTGAACTGTTGTTTTATAAAACTAATTTACAACTAATTTTGTAGCCCGTAGGGGAATCGAACCCCTCTTACCAGGATGAAAACCTGGCGTCCTAACCGATAGACGAACGGGCCAATTTTAAGCCTTGATAATTTTGTAGCCCGTAGGGGAATCGAACCCCTCTTACCAGGATGAAAACCTGGCGTCCTAACCGATAGACGAACGGGCCATCTTTGCTTAAAATTGCGGTTGCAAAAATACAACTATTTTTCAATCACGCAAGAGCAAAAAAATATTTTTTGTTATTTTTATTAGTAGGCTTTTGCAAAGAGCACTCTACCAGTCGATTTGCCTCCCGAAAAAACACAAATTCCTTCTTCTTCTTTTCTGTCTAAAGGGATACAACGAATGGTTGCTTTGGTTAATTCTTTTATTTTTTCTTCCGTTTCAGGAGTACCGTCCCAATGTGCGGAAACAAACCCGGTTTTGTTATCTAAAACATCTTTGAACTCTTCAAAGGAATTTACTTCAGTAATATGGGTGTTTCTGAACTCGAGAGCACGGTTGTACAAATCTTTCTGAATTTGCTCGAGCAAATCACTAATGTGCTGTACAGCTCCTTCTTTGGCTATCACTTCTTTGGTCAGTGTATCCCGACGAGCCACTTCAAAGGTTCTATTTTCTAAATCTTTTGGCCCAATGGCTATACGCACCGGAACCCCTTTCAACTCCCACTCAGCAAACTTGAAGCCCGGTTTTTGAGTCGTACGGTTATCAAATTTAACTGAAATGCGCAACTTTTTAAATTGAGTCAATAATTCATTTGCAACAGCTGATATAGCATCCAATTCTTCATCTGTTCTGAAAATTGGCACAATCACTACCTGAATAGGCGCTAAATTTGGCGGCAACACGAGTCCGTTATCATCGGAGTGCGTCATTACCAAAGCTCCCATCAAACGGGTAGAAACCCCCCATGAAGTTCCCCACACAAGCTCTTGTTTCCCTTCTTGATTAGTAAACTTTACATCAAAGGCTTCAGCAAAATTTTGTCCGAGAAAATGAGAAGTGCCAGCCTGTAATGCTTTACCATCCTGCATTAGAGCTTCTATGCAATAGGTTTCTACCGCACCCGCAAAACGCTCAGATTCAGTTTTCAATCCTTTGATTACAGGAATTGCCATAAAATTCTCCGCAAACTCGGCATACACCTGCATCATTTTCTCAGACTCCTCGATAGCCTCTGCCTTTGTGGCATGAGCAGTATGTCCTTCCTGCCACAAAAATTCAGCAGTACGCAAAAACAATCGGGTTCTCATTTCCCAACGTACCACATTGGCCCATTGGTTAATCAACAGCGGTAAGTCTCTATAAGATTGTACCCAGTTTTTGTAAGTTGACCATATAATCGCCTCCGAGGTAGGACGAACAATAAGTTCTTCTTCTAATCTGGCATTAGGATCAACCATTAATTTCCCCGGACGTGATTCATCGTTTTTCAGACGGTAATGAGTAACCACAGCACATTCTTTAGCAAAACCTTCTGCATTTTTTTCTTCAGCCTCAAACATGCTTTTGGGCACAAAAAGAGGGAAATAGGCATTACTGTGTCCGGTTTCTTTGAACATTCTGTCTAATTCCGCTTGCATTTTCTCCCAAATAGCATACCCATAAGGTTTGATAACCATACAGCCTCTGACACCTGAATTTTCAGCTAAATCCGCCTTAACTACAAGCTCGTTATACCATTTGGAATAGTCTTCCTCTCTCTTTGTTAAATTCTTACTCATAATGAATAGTTTGGCATAAAAATTGTTTAACTTTTTTTTACTAAATAGTTCGGCAAAACTAACTATTTTTGTATAGTCCAACAATAAAAATGCTATAGATATGAAAACTTATTATTTATTAGGCAAAAGAATATCCGTTTATTCCCTATTCGGATTTCTTGCTCTTGCCGTTACCTCATGTGGTTCTTACCAAAACAGCTCCTATTATGACGGAGACGGCATTTACGGAGGCTCTGAAAACAACCAAAGACAAACGACCTCAAACGATAAAAGCCAAAGCAGTAAATATCAGGAGTATTTCAGCAATCTGAACAGAGATGCGGAAATATTCACCAATGTTGACAACTATAGCACCGTAACCAACGACACCGTAAAAAAAACCGAGAGTTACAACGCCAATAATTCAAGCTGGGGGAACAACCCACAATCAATAACTGTAAATGTTTACGACAACAGTTGGGGATGGAGTTATTGGAATAACTATTGGTATGGCAGTTATTGGGGATGGAACAGTTGGTACGGGCCTTATTGGGGATGGGGATGGAACAGTTGGTATGGACCCAGTTGGAGTTTAGGCATTGGTTGGAACAGTTGGTATAGCCCTTGGTATGGCGGATACTATGGTTACGGCTATAATAATTGGTGTTCTAATTATTACAATCATTACTACTATTCTTATGCCGGCGGCAGAAGAGGAACAAATTACTACGGTTCAAGAAATGCAAACGGAAGAAGTTACACTAATTATACCAGAGGGTACAGAGACAGCTCACCCATCCTAAACGGCACCAGAGGTCAAAATTTTGGTGGCAGAAATCAAAGCTTCGGCACTCCGAGAACTAATACTACGAATCCGGTCAGAAATAATTCTTACAGCACACCTCCTCGTGTAAATACTAACCAAAATAACACTACACCTACCAGAGGCAATATAAGATCACAGGAATCAGCACCTACCCGATCTTACACTCCAAGCACTAATTATGGTGGCGGACGCTCAACCTATGGCGGCGGCAGCGGTGGCGGAGGAGGATTTAGTGGTGGAAGATCTTCATCAGGAGGCAGACGATAAATATGTTATAATGTCAAACCATACCTATGTTTTTGTTTTCACAATGACATAGGTTTTTTTAAACAAAAAATAATTTGCAATGAAAAAAAACATACTACTATTGTTAACAGGTTTTGCTTTTTTAACTGCTCATTCGCAGGAAACCACACCGCAGGACGCTCTGAGATTTGCGGTTGAAAGCATTACAGGAACCGCGAGATTCAGAGCCATGGGCGGAGCCTTTGGAGCCTTAGGAGGTGATTTATCATCTTTAAATCAAAATCCTGCAGGATCTGTATTTTTCAATAACAACTACGCCACTGCCACATTGTCGAGCTACAATATTAAGAACAGTTCCAGCTACTTCGGAACCAAAACAAAAGAAACAGACAACTCGCTGGACTTAAATCAAGCCGGAGTTGTTTTTGTTTTTACCGATAACAGTCCTAAAAATGATTGGAAGAAATTTACAATTGCATTGAATTATGAGAACAACAACAACTATCACAACAGTATTTTCTCAGCCGGAATCAACCCATACAATTCCATCAGCCAGTATTTTGTAAACCAAGCTAATGCTTTAGGAGGAATTCCGCTTGAATTATTACAAACCCTGCCTAACGAAACCTATGCTGACTTGTACAACTATCTGGGAGGCTTACCCAACGGTGATTATCCCAACATAAACGGTTTTCAGGCACAACAAGCTTTCTTTGGCTATCAAGGATACGCCATCAACCCAGTAACCAATTCGCCGGGAAATACTGTTTACACGTCAAACGTACCGACGTCAAACAATTACTATCAGGATTATTACGACACTACTACCGGATATAGCGGAAAAGGAACCATCAACTTTGCTACCGCATACAAAGACATCATATCGTTGGGTGTTAACCTGAATTTGCACTTTACCGATTTGACCAGAACTACATCTGTTTATGAAGATTATAACATTAATGATTTGACCAAATTACAATCGCTCCAATTTGATACCGAGACTCATACTTACGGTCAAGGATTTTCATTTAATCTCGGAGCCATTGTCAAAGCCACTAAAAATCTGCGCTTAGGACTATCGTACGAGTCACCAACCTGGTACCGACTTCAAGACGAACAACGTCAAGTAATTTGTGCCGATTGTTATTCAAATAACAGTAGTATTGTGGTTGACCCGAATACTATCATGATTTATCCATCATACAAAATTCAAACACCGGATAAATGGACCGGAAGTGCGGCATACATATTTGGTAAAAAAGGATTAATCAGTCTTGATGTTTCAACTAAAGATTACAGCACTACAAGATTCAAGCCCAAATACGATAAATTGTACCGCAGTCTGAATGAAGACATGAAAAACAACCTTGAAAGAGCGGTCGAAGTAAGACTTGGTGGTGAATACAGAATTAAGCAATTGAGTTTGAGAGGCGGTTACCATTTTGATCAGAGTCCGTATAAAGTTGATCAGGCCTTTGGTGATTTGACCGGCTACTCAACGGGAATCGGGTATAATTTCGGAGAAAGCAGATTGGATTTAGCCTATTCGTACGAACACCGAAAAATGAATCAGGCTTTGATTTCATCAGGAATGACCGATCCGGCCCGTATAAGTCGCTATAACAACAATGTAACTCTCAGTTATTCCATCAATTTCTAACAAAAATAAGAATCTATTAAAACCACTTAAACAAAGTGGTTTTTTTATTTTAACAGTTAAGCTTCTCTTTTAATTTGAAATAAAAGCGTAGTTTTGCACTCCAATTTTCAAATCTATGAGAACTAAGTCTTTAAAGAAAAATAAAATCAACGTTATCACATTGGGTTGTTCCAAAAACACCTACGACAGTGAAGTCTTAATGGGTCAATTAAAAGCCAGCGGTAAAGATGTGGTACACGAACAGGAAGGAAATATTGTTGTGATTAACACTTGTGGTTTTATTGACAATGCAAAAGCCGAATCGGTAAATACGATATTGGAATACGCCGACAAAAAAGACAAAGGTCTCGTTGATAAAGTTTTTGTGACCGGATGTTTATCTGAAAGATACCGTCCTGATTTGGAAAAAGAAATTCCCAATGTAGATCAGTATTTCGGGACAACTGAATTACCTTTATTATTAAAAGCCTTAGGTGCCGATTACAAACATGAGCTATTGGGTGAGCGTTTGACGACTACTCCGAAAAATTATGCCTATTTGAAAATTGCCGAAGGTTGTGACCGTCCCTGCAGTTTTTGTGCTATTCCCATCATGAGAGGTAAGCACATTTCTCAACCGATAGAGAAATTGGTAAAAGAAGCTGAAGGTTTGGCAAAAAACGGCGTAAAAGAACTGATTCTTATTGCACAGGATCTGACCTATTACGGATTGGATTTATACCAAAAAAGAAATTTAGCCGAATTGCTTGAGAACCTGGTAAAAGTTGAGGGTATTGAATGGATTAGATTGCATTATGCTTTTCCGACCGGTTTCCCTATGGATGTTTTAGAGTTGATGAAACGGGAGCCTAAAATTTGTAATTACATCGATATTCCGTTGCAACACATTTCAGACAACATTCTGAAATCTATGCGCAGAGGAACTACTAAAGCTAAAACGACAAAATTACTACAGGATTTTCGTGCGGCTGTTCCGGGTATGGCTATACGCACTACATTGATTGTTGGATATCCTGGCGAGACTCAGGAAGATTTTGAAATATTGAGAGATTGGGTACAGGAAATGAAATTTGAACGTTTGGGCTGTTTTACTTATTCACACGAAGAAAACACTCATGCCTACTTACTAGCGGATGATGTACCTGAAGAGGTAAAACAAGCCCGAGCAGCAGAAATCATGGATTTACAGTCGCAAATCTCATGGGATTTGAATCAGGAAAAAATCGGACAAACCTTCAAATGCATTATTGACCGAAAAGAAGGGCAGCATTTTGTGGGAAGAACAGAATTTGACAGCCCTGACGTAGACAATGAAGTATTAATTGATGCCTCAAAGTTTTATGTCAAAACAGGTGAATTTGTCAACGTAAAAATTACTGACGCAACCGAATTCGATCTTTACGGCGAACCGGTATAAAATAAAAAAGCTCCAATTTTATACTGGAGCTTTTTTATTAATAACTAAAGCTTATTCCGGCAACCAAAAAATTATTACCAAAGGCTTCCGTATTGTGCTTTGCTCCGTTATGGGTGTAACACAAGGACACCGGCATGGCTATACCGGCACCCAAATCAAATTCTTTAGTAGCTTTGATGCCCATATTCACGAATGAAACTTCATCATAATCGGCATAAGAATAATAACCGGCTTTGTTGTTCAAAACAGCTCCAATTACGGGAGCTAATTCCATTGAACGGATTGCTTTACAAACAGATTTTTCAAACAACGTAAACGTGTAACCTAACTCTAAATACGTGGTAAAGTTCTGCTTAGCATTCTCTCCGTTGCTGTCATACCGATAATCATTTCCGGCAATCAGGGTGCTTATGGTAGCGTTAAACGGAAATTTATATCCCTCTGAAAAATCAAAATACAGTATAGCATCTACTGTTTTAGACCCGTCTTTTCCGTAATTGAAAAAACCGTTGTTAATGCCTTCCACTTTACTAACTGATGGCCAGTAATAATCCCAAACCTGTAACTGCAAAAAATCGGCAAGTGTATACGTTACATAAAAATCAATTTCCTGATATCCTTTGTAGGCTGTTTCCCCATCTGGATAAAAATAATCATTCTTAAAATTAGTTGTTGCCCAAAACCCCAATGATAGCTTTGGGGTAACAGCATACTGAATTGTTGGTTGCACCACAACGTAGTCACCTCCCCAACACTGACCGCGCCAAAGATAACGGCTGAAAAAATCAACCCTGAGATCCAACCGTTTCTTGTTTTCAACGTTAGCGGTATCTATTTCAACTTGAGTTGTCTGAGAGAACCCAACGACAGAAATCAACACTAAAAGAAATACAAAGAATAGTCTGTTAGGCTTCATTGGTTTGCTGTTTATGTAAATATTGATCCACCAATTCGAACAATCGTTCCCGATTTAATGGTTTTGTAATATAATCTGTAAATCCGGCTTCTTCAATTTTGATTTTGTCCTCCGATGAGGAATAAGCCGTTTGTGCAATTACAGGCAGCAAGGGACGAATGGGTCTTATTTGCTCTAAAGCTTCAAAGCCGTTCATCAAAGGCATTTTAATATCCATTAATACTAAATCAACCTCAGGATTATTGATGCAGATATCTACAGCTTCCTGCCCGTTGATAGCTCGTAAAATCTTGAAATTTTTGTTTTGCATCATCTTTTGAAACAACAGAAAATTGATATTATCATCTTCTGCAATCAAAATAACCTGTTCTTCAGACTTGGTAGTTTCCTTACTTTTAATGGATTTCACAACGATATGCTCAACTTTGGCATACTGTAACGGAATTGAGAAATAAAACGTGGATCCCTCCCCTACTCTTGATTTCAAATTAATAGTTCCGCCAAGAAGTTCAACATATGCTTTGGAAATGGCTAATCCGAGCCCCAGTCCGCCAACTTTGACGGAAATATCGCTGTCAACGCGTTTGAATCGGTCGAAAATATTTTTGTGATTGTCTTCATCTATTCCCAAACCGGTATCTTTTACCATGAAATTGATTTGTCCTTTTTGCTCATCAATTTCATACCCAAACGTTACTTCGCCTTCATCTGTAAACTTGACGGCATTGGTTACCAAGTTAATAATCACTTGTTTTAATTTAATATCGTCGGTAATGATATTGAACTCTGCCGGAGTTTTACTTGGAATTAATTTAAAATCGATTGCTTTATTTTTAATGGTAATCCGAATGGTTTCGTAAAGCTCATTGACACATGACTCCAAATTAACCACAGTAAAGTTCGGTGTTATTTGATTGGAATCAATCTTGGACATCTCAATTAAATCATCAATAATGGAAACTAAATTTTTACCGCTTTTTTCAATAACGTTCAGGTATTCTAGCTTTTCCGTTTCGTTGACATTGGTATTAATGATGAGCTCGGTGAATCCGTTTATGGCATTCATAGGCGTACGGATTTCATGGGATAAATTGGCCAAAAAAGACGATTTAAGCCTGTCACTTTCCTCTGCTTTTATTTTAGCTTTTATCAATTCGATTTTCTGATTGCTGTTTTCCTCAAACAAATTACCAATATAACTGAATTCACCCGTAGTCTTTTTTAGTTCTTTGATGGCTTTTTTGTTTCCGGTTTCGAGTACTCTTCTGACCAAATCCAAGGGGTGATAAACCAATCGTCGGGTATAAATCAAACTAACCAAAAGATTCACAAAAAATGCCACTATCATGACATACAGCAAGTTTGTGGTATTTTCAAAATAAACAGCGAAATTTCGTTTGAACAAAAGTCCCCCTATCAATTTACCATTGCTGTCTTCCAAACGATAAAGTGATTTGATTTTTTTATTGTCATCAGTCAACGAAACTTTATCTACCAAGAGTTCAATTTCTGAACTGGTCAACTTCTCCAGATCTTTAAGGAACTTTTTGTCTACTAATCTAACTACGAAGAAAAAACCTGCTGCCTGCTTTTTATTTTTAAACGGATCGTCTGAAGGATGAATGGCAGCACCCGTCACTTCTGCAATTCCTTCGGGAATTTTTATGTAAAATTTATTGATGCCGACTTTCTTCAACAATTCCATTTCCTGTTTCGGAATGAAATCAACCGATTTTATTTTGGGGGTCGGAGTTCTGATGATAAAATTTTTATTAGCGTCGTAAACGCCCATATAATCCGCTTCATAAATAGACAACTCATTCCCAATAGATTCCTCGTACCATTTCACATCCCGGTTTGCAATAAATTTGACAAACTCATCCCAGTTTGTGTCGTTATTGATGGCTACCAGTATGGGTTTTGCATTAACCTCGAGCGACTTATTAACCTCATTATCAAACTGATCAACCGAATTAGCGTACACCTGCTTCTCGGCTTTTTTGGTATAATAAAACAACGCAAAATATAGTATGATAAAAAAAATACTCGATGATATAATCAGCCAAAGTATTTTGGGAAATGTCTTTTTCAGTGTCATTTTATCAGATTCACAATTTAATTACAGCTTTTAAAAGTAAACTAATTTTATGGGTTGCTATCGAGAGACCCTAAAAGAAATTAACAAATTATTTAGACATTTCAATATTGCTTAATTTGTTTTTTTTAGTCATTTAAGCCTATCTTAAGTCCCGTTAATCTTAAAAAAAGTACCTTTACCAAAGTAATTTTAAGACTGTTTGTTATGAACAAAATCATTGCTGTAGGTCTTCTTCTTTTTGTGGTCATGGGCTATTCTCAAGAGCCAGTAAAAATTGAAGGTTTTGCACAAGGAACTACCTACCACATCACCTATTTTGATGCTAAAAACCGCAATCTTCAGCCTGAAATCGATACGCTTCTAAGGCAATTTGACTTATCGGTTTCAACATATATTCCCAATTCGATTATATCAAAAATCAACAGCAACAAGCCTAATATAAAAGCAGATGACTACTTCATCACTTGTTTTAAAAAAGCCAAAGAAGTGTGGAAAAATACTCATGGTGCTTTTGACCCAACGGTTTATCCCTTAGTCAACGCTTGGGGGTTCGGTCCGGGAAAAAAACAAAAGATAGAAAAAACCAAAATCGACAGCATGCTTCAATTTGTAGGTTTCGGTTTAATTGAGTTGAAAGGAAAGCACGTTGTCAAGAAAGACCCGAGGGTGGCTCTTGATTTTAATGCCTTTGCCCAGGGATATTCTGTAGATGTGGTTTCCGATTTTCTGAAATCAAAAGGAATTCAAAACTTTATCGTTGAAATTGGCGGTGAAGTTTATGCTCACGGCAAAAAGCCCAATGGTGAACACTGGAAAGTGGGTATTGAGCAACCTTATGACAATAAGGAAACTGAAAATCCGTATAACATAATCGTCAATCTCGAAAATTTAGCATTGGCCACCTCTGGTAATTACCGACGTTTTATAATAGAAAACGGAATAAAATATGCGCATCACCTCGATCCCAAAACCGGCTACCCGACCAAAAACAACTTACTTAGTGCTTCTGTTTTTTCCAAGCAATGCATTGCATCAGATGCTAATGCCACCGGTATCCTGGTAATGGGACTGGAAAAAGCTAAACTGTTTTTGAAACAACATCCCGAATTACAAGCTTATCTGATTTATTCGGACGAAAACGGCAATTTCAAAACTTACGCCACTGAGGGTTTTGCCGCCTTAATTGAAAAGACAAAATAAAAAAGCACCTATTCATCTAAAACAGGTGCTTTCTCGTTTAAAAAAAATGGGTTATTTATTGACTATAACCTCGAAGTTCGAAATTCCGTTATCATTCTGTAGGCTGATGATATAAGTTCCGTCGGTTAAATTCGAGAGATTAACCTGTATCGTGTTTGCTATCGCATTCGGATTTACTTCTTCAGAGTAAACTGTTTTGCCTAACAAATCATAAACGCGTATATTTTTTACTTCATTTTTCATATCAATATTGAAAATACCGGTCGAAGGCACAGGATAAATCGAGACCACCGGACTGGAGTTTTCCTGAACTCCCATAGAGTCGGGTAACCAATGCAACGTAACCGTATTGATGTACGTATCGCCGGCCGGGGTCAATGTTTGTTCCGTAGGACCTTTGGTAAACGTGAATCCGATTAATTCATTATGAATGTTATTCGCTCCGTCATTCCAGGAACTTTCCACCCAAATTTTATAGGTACCGTCCACAACCGTTGTTCCGTTGGTGGTACCTACTACGTTTTTGCCATCCCAAGTAATGGTTTTGGTTCCGAAAGCAGTTGGTGTTGTTGAAGTAGTTCGGGTGGCTCCTGTAGAGGCATCTGTAACATTACAGGCAGATCCTGTTGCAATTGTGGTATTGGCACACCCCGATTTGCTGGCCCATGTAGGCAAATGATCATCAGTAGATGTAGAAGTGTAACGGCATTTGGTTTTAATAAATGTTCCGGCTGCATTTTCAATCCAAACGGCGTAAACATTTTTAACTCCCTGATTTAGAGATGGACTTGTCGGTTGTGGTTGATTGTATGTAAATGTCAGTGTTCCTGCAGTTTGTGCGTTCACATTGGCGACAAAACAAAACATGACAACCAAACCTAACTTCAGTAGTGCTTTTTTCATTTTAATTGTGGTATTTGTTCATTATGTTGATTAAGGAAAATTTATTTGTTTTCCATGGGTAATTTCAGTGTAATCTTGGCGGTCTCAGCCAATGTTTTTTTGGCTAAGGCCGGAACAGCTATATTGT
Source organism: Flavobacterium silvisoli (assembly GCF_004329815.1). Taxonomy (GTDB): domain Bacteria; phylum Bacteroidota; class Bacteroidia; order Flavobacteriales; family Flavobacteriaceae; genus Flavobacterium; species Flavobacterium silvisoli. Next base: position 90,971 of record NZ_SJPE01000007.1, read on the forward strand.
AATCGGATAATTTTACCGTAAAACCACCGGACAACATTAATTTGCTGCCCTCGGGAGCGATATTCATTTTGGTTTTTACTTTATTGGTAACACCGTGTATGGTTAAATCTCCTTCAACATCATAGTTCCCCGATTTGCCATCATAGCCCAATACTTTTCCTTTAAAGTTGGCTTTGGGCAATTTGTCACTTTCCATATAGTTTTCGTTGAAATGTTCCTCCATCAAAGGCAGTTTGAATTTGAACGATTTTACCATCGCCTGAACGACTAGTTCTCCGGTAGCTTTATCGAAAATGCTGGAAACCGTGCTGTTGGTTGCATTAACCATGTCTGTAGCTCCGGGTACGGTAGCATCAAATTTTATTTCGCCAGAGCGGGTCAGCATCTTTTGCGAAAATCCTATTCCGCAGCACAATAGGGCTGCTGTAATGATAATTACTTTTTTCATAGTTGTATTTTTTATTCTTCTTTTAAACCTTGTGCTACCCAAGCATTAAACATATCAATTTGTACCTGAGGCAGTCTACCGCTTTGTGGCATTAATCCACAGGAATTACCGTCGAGTCTGCAAGAAATTGACTCCGCGTAATCAACCACTTGTTGGTAGGTTTCGAGCGGAGAACCTGATTCGGTCCCATTGGCACTGTGACATGACACGCATTGGGCATCCATAAGGGGTTTTATATTGGCTTTGTATGTCGGATTTTCAACATATCCAAAAATATCGGCATAAGTGTCGGATTCACAAGACGTAACAAATGAACCAAGGACGAGTAACAAAATAACTTTTACTGCTTTCATAGTCTTAAAAAACTCTATATAAATTAAATCCAAAATAAATACTTCCGCCGTTCCATTTGCCTGTGGCATTGGTAAAGTAGGCAATGTCGTTCATTGGTTGTGCGCTCGAAAACACCAACTGAAATACGTGACCTCCGGTGTCAATATCAAATCCGGCGGTTAACGGATTGTGGTAGTATTCATGCTCTTCCGGATTCACACGTGCGGCGTATTCTAAATTAAAACTGATGCGTTTTGATATTTTACAACGTCCTCCCATCCCTACAACAAACTGATCTTTTTTATCGGTACCGGGCTGTAAATCGTAGAGGTTTTTGTGAATGAAAGCCGGAACTATTTCCAAGGAAAGGGCATCTGAGAATTTTCTCGAAATCAACAACTGGGTTGAATAGGCCAATCGGTTAGATTCTTTAAAATTCGGATACAATGCTTTATCAAATTTGGAACCGTTGACATCCATAGTATTATACCCTACAATAGTCACCGGAAATCCGTCTTCCATTTGATTAGCCAATCGGTATTTTAAACCGGCTTCAAATGTTTTGTTATACGTATGGCGGGCCAAACTGATATTTAACCAATTGGTTATCCCATAAATTCCGCCAATTTTTGTCAGGGCATTATCGAAACCGAAGAAATTGTTGATTCCTTCTTTCAAATCACCAAAACGGTGAGATACTAAAAAATACCATTCATTTTTGTTGGTCATTTTGGTGGATTGCATGTTGCAAACCTGTAATCCTTTGAAGGCAGATGCTGTGATTTCTTTTTGTTTTGGCACCGAATCGAGTTCACTCATTAAATCCTGTGCACTTGCTGTATGGAAAGCAAAGAGCAGGAATGCAGAACCCGCAATTTTACATAATTTCATTTTAATTCTATTTATTGGTTGATAAGTTACATTGATCCAGTTTCAATTCGCCAAAAAGATCATCAAAGCCCACCACACGACCTTTAACAATTACTTTTTGATTTACTTTTACGGCCGGATTAGCCGTTGCAAAAATGCAGTTTACGGTGTTATCTAAAATTACCCCGGCAGCATTAACCGAAGTAACCGTGCCGGATATGGCCACCGGTTTTTCAAGATACTTTTTATTGGAAGCCTCTGTATTAGAGGTAAACTCAGCAACTATAGAAGATGAAGTGACTGTGAAAGCCGTTTCTTCCGATTGTATATCGCGTTGGCCTCCGTGATATACATAATAGCGAACAGAAAAAAAGCCAATGGCTATAATGATGATTATAAAAACTAAAACTTTGGTCTTCTTGCTCATAATTAGGATTCTTAAAAATGTTTAAAAGATTCCTGCATATGTAACAAATGTATAGCCAATTGAATCTTCTATTGGCTTAAACATACAGTGTTAAAAAAACCCTACTTAGGATTTCTTAAGATTAATCAGTTGTTAAAAAAAAACTATAATGTCAACAACCCAAAATGGCGCAATGTTGCCATGGGTTTGGCATACCAAAACATTTCAAAATCATCAAATTGCATTTCATAATCAGCTTTGAGCTGGGCAAAAGTAAAGTTCTGTTCATTAGTTACCGACAAATTATTCAATTGAGCTGACAACCATATTCCTTTTTCTTTTTCAACCGAAATGGTGACTTCATCAAGGTTGTTATGAAAACTCAGTTGCATCATCTCCCAAGTATTTCCTTTCTTGGATTTAGTAACAATTTCGGTAGTTGGTTTACCTCCAAGCCAAATAATTTTGGCAGATGCTTTAGTAGAGAACGAATGATCTTTTTCCAAAGCGTTTAAAATAAAGTTAGGCGGAACGGTAGTTTTCGGTATTTTGAAATCAAACCAATCCTGCAACGCATACTCAAAACAAATACCGTGCATGTAGTTAAACAGGGATTTTTTCAGTCCGAAACTGAACTTGTCGTGGTTGATGCCTGTTTTGTCTTTGAATTGGATATCGTTATTGGCGAAAGAAATTGGGTTGGTTTCGGGAATTACTCCAAACTCTTCAGGAAACATGCCTACCGGACTGTGGGCTGTCATGGCAAATTGGTGCCAAAATCCGGACTGAATGATTCCCAGTTCAAACAATTGACGAACCATTTCCAAACTGTCGACAGTTTCCTGTACGGTTTGTGTTGGGTAACCATACATCAAATAGGCATGTACCATAATCCCGCTTTCGGTAAAATTACGGGTAACCTGTGCTACTTGCTCTACCGTCACTCCTTTTTTAATTAGTTGCAGCAAGCGGTCTGAGGCCACTTCCAATCCACCCGAAACCGCTATACATCCTGAAGCTTTAAGCAGAACGCATAAGTCTGCCGTAAAACTTTTTTCAAAGCGAATGTTAGTCCACCAAGTAACGGTTAAATTGCGGCGTAATATTTCCAAAGCCAGTTCACGCATCAATGCCGGCGGTGCCGCTTCATCTACAAAATGAAAGCCGTTTTCACCGGTTTGCGCGATGAGTTCTTCCATTCTGTCGACCAATATTTTTGCAGCAATAGGTTCATAAATTTTAATGTAATCGAGTGATATGTCACAAAAGGTACATTTTCCCCAATAACACCCGTGAGCCATGGTGAGCTTATTCCAGCGGCCATCACTCCACAAACTGTGCATAGGATTGGCAATTTCTATTACCGAAATGTATTGATCGAGCAATAAATCAGTATAGTCAGGTGTTCCGACCTGTGATTGTTTGTAGTCAGACTGCAGAGCGTTATTTTTATAAACCACTTCCCCATTTTCGATGAGAAATGTTCTTTTGAAGAGCAACTCACCATCGTTATTTTGTTTATTGCTTGATGGTTTTGTTTGACAAACAGCTTTAAAAAGTAACTCAACGGGAAGTTCACCATCGTCTAGAGTGATGAAATCAAAGAATTCAAACACCCTTTTATCTTTCAAATCTCTGAGTTCAGTATTGGGGAAACCGCCTCCCATAGCTGTCTTTACAGAAGGATACTTCTTTTTTATGAATTGAGCCACTCTGAAGGCACTGTACAAATTACCGGGAAATGGAACTGAGAGGCAGACCAATTGAGGTTGTGTTTCCTCGAGTTGCTTTTCAAGAATTTGCATAGTAATGGTATCAATATAGGTGAGTTCCTTTTGCAGGTAAGCATACAACTCATCAAACGAGTTTGCACTTCTCCCTAATCGCTCAGCATAACGACTGAAGCCGAAATTTTCATCGACACAGGCTATGATAAAATCGGATAAATCATCGAGGTAGAGCGTGGCCAAATGCTTGGCTTTGTCCTGCATACCCATGGATCCGAAAGCCCATTCCATATCATCTAACTGCTCAAAACGGGAAGCTTGTGGGAGGAAATTACCGGAACACAGTTGGCGTGCCATAGTCGGGTTTTTGCCTTGCAGAAATTCAATTACAGAGTCTATGGTTTTGATATACTGCTGTTGCAGGGCAAATATTCGCTGCAGGTTGTGTTCTTCTTTTATTACTGTAGGGTTATTCAAAGCAGCATGATTGAAGATGCTTTGCAGACCTCTTTTTGAAAAAATATTGAGTATCACTTCAATCCCTAAATCCATTTGGCGGCTGGAAATGCTTTTGGTGTTCAAAAATCCTTTCAAATAAGCCGTTGCAGGATAAGGCGTATTGAGCTGGGTAAAAGGCGGCGTGATGAGCAGGAGGTCTTTCAACTGGAGTAACTTTTTACAAAAGTAAAAGAAAAACAGCAAACACTGCTATGGGTTTTGAAAGCAATAACCAATCACTTTTTTTACAAAAAAAATCTTTCTTTTTTCAAAAAACTTAACACAATCAAAACAAGAACTTTCTTATATTTGTTTTTCTCTTGAAATCTAAAGCTCAATGAAGTCAATTATTTACGTATGCTGTTTGCTGTCAATACTGAATGTTTTTGGTCAAAACAAGCCACAAAAAACAACCGTTATTTTTGATAGCAACAAAAAAATAGAAGACCGAAACGGTCATTTGATAACCGATTCTATTGAGCGAAAAGTTTTTTTTGAGCATCAGATGAGGCAATTGGAGTTACTTCAAAAAAACAGCTCTAAGTCTACTATGGCGCTCCCGGCAGTTCCTTTGTGCACCAACGGCAGCTTTGAAGAATTCGAAACTGTTTCCAGCGTAAACGTTTTAAAGAATTATGAATACACCACTGGAGAACCTTTAAATCCGATGCAGTGTAAATCGGTTTCAGCAAATGCCAATCTGAGAATCAAACAATACAATCCCGCTGATTATGGATTAATGGCTTCCACTGTTCCTTCAAACTTTATTGATGAATACATAGGAAACATCAATGCTTTTGATCAGTATACGTTAAAAATCAACTACAAAGATTCCTCTCCCACCATGGGATTGATTCAAGCCAAACGCTACAAAACAGATAATGAAACTATTTTCAAATTTAATTACAAAGCGGTTTTACAAAGTATACTTGAAAACGATCATGATAATGAACAACCCTATTTTAAGGCAAGAATTATCAATAATTCAGGTGTTGTAGTAAGTGAATTTTGTTTGATTGGCAATCCCGCAGATTGTATTTTCACACAGGCTCCCACACTTGAAGGAGGAAGCATCATTCTGTATACCCCAAACTGGCAATCGGGAATATTGGATATTTCCAGCATTCCGAACAATCAGGAATTTACCGTTGAATTTATGGCTGCGCGCTGCGGTTTAAATGGTCATTTTGGGTATGCCTACATAGACGACATTTGCTTATTGCATTCCGATGAAAGTTTGCAAGGCAGCATTGAATTAGATCCTTTGTACAAAATTTGTCCAACCTTGCCGATATCCGTTTGCGGCAGTTTCAGCTTGCCTAACTCCGGAGGCATCAATGCTAATATAACTACAATTGAATTAAAAGTTTACGATGAAAACAATGCGGTTGTTTATTCTACCCAAACACCGGCTTCACTTAATTTAATAACCAAACGATTTTGCTTTGACTTAGTTGCAGCAAATTTGCCCAACATTACCACCGGAAGCTACAATGTAAGTGTTAAAATAAATTTCGGTATTGTACAAACCAATTGTTTGGGAACCAGTTTTGCTTCGGCAACAGATGACGATGCTAATCCGGGCTGGGATATTTGGTTTTTAAACTGCACCAGCTGTGACCTAACGCTTCAACCGACTAATATTACATTATGTGATACCAATCACGACGGAAAAGAATTCTTTAATCTTTCCAGTATAGAAAACACGATTACCACTCCGCAGCCGGGTCTTACTTTCAGTTATTATTCCAATTTAGCGAATGCTACTAACGACACTAATCCTATCACGACTGTCACTAATTTTGAAAGTCCGACAACTACGGTTTATGTCAGAGTAACACTGAGTCCGACTTGTTATAAAATCATTGCCATCAAATTAATTGTGCGTAATCCAACTGCTTCAATAAGCGGAATTTTGAATGTTTGCAGCGGCAGTACCGTTTTAACTGCCTCGCCCGGAGCCGGCTATCTGTGGACCAATAGCTTAGAAACCACACAAAGCATCACCGTTACATCAACCGGCACCTACTCAGTAGCCGTAACCGACAGCAATGGCTGTGTGGCCAATGGAACCGTTACCATTTTAAACAACAATATTGCTCCGTTGCCCAGTATTGTACTTACACAACCAACTTGTTTCAGCAGCACCGGTTCTATACAAGTTACCTCACCAGCATCTGAATTCAGCTATGACGGAGGTGTCACTTGGGGGACTAATCCTATTATGAGTAATCTCCCTTACGGAAGCTATGCTGTTAAAATAAAAACGGCAATGGGCTGTATTTCATACAACTCGAATGTAAATATTATCCCCTATTTATCTTCATTTCCCAATTTTTCATCGGTCAGCCCAACAAGTTGCGGTGGCTTGGGAAGCATAACCATTACCTCCCCTTCTGACTTTTACAGTTTTGATGACGGCCTTACCTGGACGACCGACAATGTAGCCACGGGATTGCCATCGGGAACATATTTGATAAGAACAAAGGATTCTTTTGGTTGTATTTCAAATTTCAACAGCGTAATACTGAGCAGTGAATTTTTAGACCCTCCACTTTACATCAAAGACAATCCCTTTTGCGGTTCTCCCGGAAGTATTATTATTACCACACCGGCTGCCGAATACAGTTTTGACGGAGGAAATACATGGCAAACTTCAAATACACTGGGTAATTTATCCAGCGGCAGCTACATCATTAAAATAAAAAACAGCCAAGATTGCACCTCACCTAATGTTTATGTATACCTGAATAATTTAGAAAACAGCTATCCGTTGTATACTCTAGAAGATGCGGGATGCGGTACTTATGCTAAAATAACCATTCAAACACCTGGAGATTTTTACAGTTTTGACGGCGGAACCACCTGGACAACCAATCCGGTGCTGACCAATATAAACGGACCCGCTTCTTTTTCAGTAATAGTCCGAAAAGGAGCAACGTGCAAATCGTATCCGACCAATGTATACGTTTATTCACAATTTTTGCCTATTCCAAGTGTCATGAATTATGCCACTACCTTATGTGATGCACTGAATGATGGCTCAGAAAATGTAAACTTAACATTATACCACTCCTATCTTGTTGTCAACCCAACCGCATACTCCTATACTTACTTCAATAATTTAACAGCAGCTGAAAACAACAATTCATCAGGATTGATTACCAACTTTACCAGTTGTAACCTAAGCAATACCAACAACAAAGTTTATGTTAGAATAACTTCGACCGACGGTTGTTCTGCTGTAGCCGAACTGAAATTCACCTTTATCGACTCGCCCCGAATTTATATGGACGATCGATATCCTTTGTGTGAAAATAAATTTGCCATCATTGATGCCGGCGTTGGTTTTGACAGCTATCAGTGGTCATCAGGACAAACGGTACACGCTGTGGCAATTATTCACGACGGAAATTATTCGGTCACAGTTACTGAAAATCACCCTGCCGGTTTGGTTTGCAGTTCTAAAAAAGACATTCATGTGTTTCTGTCAAACCCGGCTACCATAACTAAAATAGAAGAGTTTGACTGGACCGAAGTAGACAACAGCATTATCATTACCGTTACCGGTTTAGGAATCTACGAATATTCTATTGATGGTGTTCACTACCAAACATCCAATAAATTTGACAATCTAAAACCCGGCATTTATAAAGTATATGTCAGAGATAAATATGGTTGCGGAACTACTGATGATGAAGCATTACTTTTGAATTATCCGAAGTTTTTCACTCCCAACAATGATGGTTTCAATGATTATTGGAGAATACGGTTTTCACAGTTTGAACCGGATATTGACATCAAAATATTTGATCGTTACGGCAAACTGCTGATTATTATGGGCAGTGATGATGCTTGGGACGGCACCTATAACGGCCATTTAATGCCATCAGACGATTACTGGTTTTATGTTACCCGCAGCGACGGAAAAATTCACAAAGGACATTTTGCCATGAAACGATAGGTGTTTGAATCTGACTATTGACCCTGTTTTTTTCTCTCGGCGATATATGCATTCAGCTTTTTGCCGTACAAGGATTGAGCGACTTTGGGAGACATTCTTTTTTGAATCGTATCCAAATATTTCAGGTTGATGTCATAAATCTCGGCTAAAGTCACATAGGGAGCCACTTCGTAATCGCCGTGATTTACTGCAAAATTGGTTGTATATAGGTATTTTCTTTTTTGAACTCCCTTTTGCTCTTCATCAATTTTCAGGACTTCATCTTCCTTTTTATTTTGAAAAGCTTTGAATTTTTTCTCGGCCAAATCAAGATTTTGATCTACATATCTTGAAACTACTTTCTTGTACTCATCATACAACTCTTGGTTTTTAGAACCCGTGATTTTAGCATCTGCCGTGAAAAAATCAAGGGTTGTTTCGATATTCATCTTTCCTTTTTCGGCAAAAAACGGAATATTATTGTCTAATGAATTAGTAACGCCTCTGTCTAAAAACAAATACAACATCTCGGGTGATTCCAAATCAAATTCGCTTGCAAAATGAGAATCACCGTTAATTGTAATGGTATCAATAGCGACCAAAACAGTATCTTTTACTCTTTGAATGTATAAAGTCCCTTTTTTCAGCCCTTTGATATTACCGGTTAAAACAAAATTTTTATCCGATTTTTTTTCGGCACAAGAAATCATAAGAAGAAAAGAAAAACTGGCGATAAGCGATTTATACATATTTGAAATTTTTAGTTGATTGGGCTCAGATTAAAAAATCCTGAGCGGCAATATTACTAAAAAAAATCCTCAATCAGTTGGGCCGATTGAGGATTTAAATAGCTGGCTTTATAGATTAGCCTTTTAACCAGGCAGTGTTCAGTTTTTCCTTAGAAGGGTCACTCATGTTGTACTCTTCCTCTTCCTGCATCGATAGTTTCACTTTACCGTTGATGATTTGTTCCTTGCCGTCTCTTTTTATTTTAACACTTATGGCATCATCGTTTTTCCAGTTTTGACTCTCCATAATCAAATCATAAATGTTATCCAGACCATACGGTTTGTTGTTGAATGCCAGAATAACATCTCCTCCTTTTATTCCCAGAGTATTCATGAAATCATTCAATCCTGAACCCGGTATAACCACAATTTCTTTGGTATTCGGATTGATGGTGATGAAAGGCGTTGATGGGTCTTTCATAAACGGATTAACAGGAACCAAAACTTTGGTCTTGTTTACACCCACTTTAGCAAAATAAACATCATAGGGAATTGGTGTTTTCCCCGCCACATAAGTTGTCAAGAACTCCCCAACTTCAGGATAGGTCAAAGCCGTAATTTTGTCAAAAAGCTCGTCATCGTTAAAAGGTTTATTGGGTCCGTATTCTTTAGATAATTTTTTCATCAGGTCTAAAACACCTCTTTCTCCGTTGCTTTTTTCACGTATGATGATGTCAATACACATACCAATCAAAGCGCCTTTTTCGTATACGTTTAGGTATTGATCTTTGTAGGGTTTAACCAAAACATTGGCACTCATCTCTGTAAACGGCAAAGTATCATTCATCAACGCTGAATTTTTGATTTTACCCACCATTCTTTGGTAAAATTCATTGGCATCTATCAGTCCCTGATTGACCTGAAACAAATTGGCAAAATACTCCGTTACTCCTTCATACATCCATAAATGTTTAGACATTTTGGGATCGTTGTAATCAAAATACTGAATTTCTTTTGAATGAATGCTTAATGGTGTTACAGTATGAAAAAATTCGTGCGACACCACGTCTTTTATCTGTTCTCCAAGTTCCTCTGTTTCCATCAGCTCCGGAAAGCACACTGTGGTAGAAGTATGATGTTCCAAAGCCCCAAATCCTTTTGCATCGGATTTTTGCATATCGGATAAATATAACAAAACCGTGTATCTCTTGTTGGTGTTGATGGAACCCAGAAATGCTTTTTGGGCACGCATTGTTTTTTCTAAATAAGGCAATAAAGATTTAGCCGTATGAACACCGTTGGGCGAATACACACTGAACAAAATCTCCATACCGTCTACAGTAAACGTTTCATAATCCGGTTTAGAGTACATGATTGGGTTGTCAACCAAATCAAAATAACGGGAAACCACGAAATTATCAACCACATTACTTTTATTGGTATCAACCATAGAAGTAGCCCCGTAAAGTGATGCAGGGTGTTGAACTGTCAGGTTGTATTTAATTTCTTTTTTGCCGTCAAAATACCCCACAAAACAGTGATTGTTGAGCATGAAATTTTTACCGGCTTCTATATTGCTTCCGGCCGGAGAGAAAATATCTTCTTTACCAAAACCGCTCCCTTTTTCAGAATCATAAGTGTCATTTACCCAATACGTAACCTTTGACAAGGTTTTGGCATTTGAAATTTTCCACGAATTATCATCGGTTTTAGTAGTTGTCAACTCTTTTCCCACTTTATCAAAAGCTTTCAAATCATCAATTAGTTTCCCGTAATTATCGGCAGAGTAGGTTCCGGGCACCGTTTTAGGAATGTGAAATACAATATCATTAGTGCTGATTTTTGGCGGAGTTATAACTACCATCACCTTATCGTCTTTTACCTGATTTAAATCGATGGCCACTTTTACTTCTTCAGCCGGGGCGCTTTTTTGTGCCGTTGCTTTAAAGTTGAATACCGATAAAGCGATGAGAGCACTAAGGATTATTTTTTTCATTTTTAAAAATTTATTTCAAATAGGTCAACAAATGTAACCAATAGTTACAACGGATTTTTAGATTTTGGAATTGATTAACTAAATAAACAAAAATTAAAAACTCTTGCAGAGCAAGAGTTGTGGGTTAATCGAACTTATTTTTGATATAGTATTTACTGTCTAACTCATCGTCAAAATCATCAATGAATGGTTTTGGCTTTGGTTTGCTTCCGGTAGCTTTCTTTTTCCAAAGCTCAAAATTATCTTTGGATAATCGTTTACGCATCAATTCGGTTACTTCGCTTTCGGTAAGTCCGAATTCTTCCTTTATCACTTCAAAAGGTTTTCGTTCCTCTTGCGCCATACTTACAACTCGTTCTAATTGCTCATGGTCTAATGCTGCTAATTTACTTTTTTTCATTGCTGTAAAAGCATTATTTAAATAGATTTCAACTGATTAATTGGTATTTCAATATTAATAAAAAAAATAATTAGTTTACAAGCCTCCTCTCCATTTTTTTATCTCAAGTGCCGGGTGAACGGTATTTTTGGAAAGGAATCCTCAACAAATTACCCAATCTGCTGTTCTCTTCCGGTTTCATGTGCGTGTCGATTCCGTATACCAATTTATCTCTGTCCAGTGTTTTGAAAGTTCCGAAGAGTCGGTCCCAAACCGAGAATATATTGCCGTAATTACTGTCGGTATACGGTAATACATAATGATGATGCACCTTATGCATATCCGGCGAAACAATTAAATAGCTTAAGACCGTATCCAGTTTTTTAGGCAAAACAATGTTAGCATGATTAAACTGTGTGGCAATCACAGAGAGTGTCTGATACAAAAACACCATCCACATAGGGCTCCCCACAACTAAGACCCCAAGTGTAGTAAAGAGAAATCGCAACACACTTTCGCCCGGATGATGCCGGTTGGCTGTAGTGGTATCTATATAAGTATCGGTATGATGAATCAAATGAAAACGCCACAGGAATCTGATTTTATGTTCGATTAAATGAACAAAGTAAGCGCCCACCAAATCCAACAGCAGCAAACCGATAACCATCGAGAGCCACGGATTAAAAGCCGGGAGCCAATTCAATATTCCAAAATGATGTTTGGTAGTCCAGAGTGCAGTATTTAATAAAATCAAGGCCAAACAAAAATTTACCACCATGGTGGTAATCGTAAAAAAGATGTTGACTCCGGCATGTTTCCACTTGTTATATTTGAATCGGATGAACGGTGAAGCAGACTCAATGAGCCAGAAAAAAGCAATACCACCAGCCAAAATCAGCGCCCGGTGAGCAGACGGAATGGATGAAAAGTAAGCTACAATCTCATTCATGGTTAGTTATTTTTTATCAAATATACTAAAACTAACTATTTGATAATTCGGAATGTGAGATTAATTCGGGGTCCTATTTCCTTGGTTGTTTTAGGGATTTGATGTTTCCAAAAATGTTGTGTTGTCCCTTTCATGATAAGTAAACTGCCGTGTTCAAGGGTAATTTTCAGTTTCTGTTCTTTCAGGGTATTGTGTTGCAGATGAAAGGCTCGTTCGGCACCAAAACTTACTGAAGCTATGATTGGATTTCTGCCGAGTTCTTTTTCATTATCAGCATGCCAACCGTTGCTATCCCTGCCATCGCGATACTGATTGAGTAAAACAGTGGTGAAATTGGCATGACATACTTCCTCTATTTCATTTTTTATGAACATCAACAGCGGATTCCACGCGTGGGGTTGCATGATGATATCGGAATAACCATAAGGCTTCCCTTCGTTACCAAAAAGAGCCGTCAGGCGGGGTTGCGGATGTGTTTTGCCAAAAACCGTTATGTAGTCCTGCTGCCAGGGGATTTCGGTTTTGAGTTTTTCAAATAATTCATGAGCACGTTCATTTTCAAAAAAACCGGCATAGTATTCAATCTCGGCATCGGGAAGCGAGAAAACTATTTTGTCTTTTGGAAAAAGTGAATTCATTAAACAAAAATAAAGAGAAAAAAAGGAATGTAATTACTCTTCTTCTCTTTAAATAAATGGGGCGACTGGTATCCTACAAATCGTCTTTTTTATCTAATAGAATCCTATAAACAAAACCGGCAACAAGTGCTCCTGCAATAGGCGCTACCCAAAACAACCATAATTGCGACAGCGGTTCTCCCTGGGTAAACAGCGCTTGAGAAGTAGAACGTGCCGGATTAACCGAAGTATTGGTAATGGGAATACTTACCAGGTGAATCAGCGTCAATGCTAAACCAATCGCCAAACCGGCAAATTTTCCGTTAGCCAGTTTATCAGTGGCACCAATGATGATAAGCAAGAAAAACATGGTCAGGACAAACTCAGCCACAAAAGCAGAAGTCATCGAATAGCCATCGGGCGAAAAAGCTCCATATCCGTTCGACGCAAAAGCACCGGCTTTAGTATTATCAATAGTAAAACCTGTTTTTCCGGAGAGAATTACAAACAAGGTCCCTGCAGCAGCTACAGCTCCTAAACATTGAGCAAGGATGTACGGCACTAAATCCTTAGCCGGAAAACGTCCTCCGGCCCATAGCCCGAAAGAAACTGCCGGATTAAAATGCCCGCCTGAAATATGCCCTACTGCGTAGGCCATTGTTAAAACTGTCAATCCAAAAGCTAATGCCACTCCGGCAAACCCGATTCCCAAGTTGGGAATTCCGGCTGCAAACAAGGCGCTTCCACAACCGCCAAACACAAGCCAATAGGTTCCAAAAAATTCTGCAAATAGTTTTCTCATAAGTTTAGTTTTGAATCATGGCACGCCATGAAAGGTTATCAAACTAAAGTTATAAAAAACTAAACGAAGTAAATTTCAAACACAACAAACTTATTAACAGTAAATTACAATGGAAAATATTTCATCAAAACCCTCGCTGGCACTAAAAAACGCTTCCAAATTATTAACAAAAAACCACCACCTATCCGGTAATGGTTGTTGTATTGGGGTAACGGAAACTTTTTCAAATAAGACTCAGGAAGAATTTCTTCACTTTATGGCATAAAAAAAGGAAAGCTTTCGCTTTCCTTTTCACTGAGCCGGCGGAGGGATTCGAACCCACGACCTGCTGATTACAAATCAGCTGCTCTAGCCAACTGAGCTACGCTGGCGTCTCAATGTGAGTGCAAATATAATAGTGAAATTGAATTCTCCAAAATAATTTTACACTTTTTTATTGTTTTTTTCTGACTACAGCGCGTTGATTTTATCAATCAACTGATTTGCAGTTTGTTCTAATTCTGTATTGATTTGCTTAAAATGTGCTTTTTTATTTTCTACATTCTTAGCGTTTACTCTGGTGATCAAAGCATCGAAAGAGGCAATCGCTTCATCAATGATAGCGTTAGTTTTGTCAGATGGCTTACCTGAAGAGGTCATTTCATAGATATATACAGTTTCGATGATATCACCCAATACAAAGTTGATGTCTTTTTTCAAATTCTTAACACTTCCCATTTTCTTCTAATTTTTATAGTTAACTTATTTACCCAAAAGCCTGTTTAGCTTTGGTTGGCGCAAAATTACATTAAATCTTTAGAATACAAACTACGAAATATAAATTTCCAACAGAGAAGCATTTCCGGATAATTGAAAATCAGTCAATGAGGCCGGAATAAGCAAGGTATCTCCCTTTTGGTAGTGATGACTTTCGCCGTTCCAAGAAATTTCAAAAACACCTTCAACACACATATACACGGTGAATGAATCCCCGTTTTTGACCATTGAAACGTTACCGTTCAACGGAATCAAATTGGTTGTAAAATATTGGCAACTGACCATTTCGTTGGCAACATTTTCGTTTTTGGTGTAAAGCCTTTGTGCTTCTACTTTGTTGTAATTAATGGCTTCTAAAGCTAACTCCAAATGCAATTCACGCTGATTACCCTGAGCATCAGTTCTCTCAAAATCGTAAACTCGATAGGTAATATCCGAAGTTTGTTGGATTTCGGCTATGACTATGCCGGCTCCTATAGCATGAACCGTACCCGTTTCGAGAAAAAAAACATCGCCTTGCTGTACTTTTTTGGCATCTAAAATATCCAGTAAAGTTTTGGCTTTCAGATGCTGTAAAAATTCCTCCGGAGAAGACTTTTCTTTGAATCCAACAATCAAACGGGCTTCTTTATCGGCCTGCATCACATACCACATCTCGGTTTTGCCAAAAGAATTGTGTCGTTTTTTGGCCAAATCATCATTCGGATGGAGCTGGATGGATAAATCTTCGCGGGCATCGAGGTATTTAAAAAGTAACGGAAATTGCTTTCCGAATTGCGCCAAAACTTTGGTTCCTAATATTTCGGCCGGAAATTTGGTTATGAGATCATTCAATGATTGACCTTTTAAAATACCATTGGCTACGATACTTACATCGTTATCTACGGTTGAAATCTCCCAGCTTTCGCCGGTAACATCAGACCTAATGGGCTTATTAAGATACGACTTGAGTTTGGTTCCTCCCCAAATTCTGTCTTTCAAAATCGGCTCAAATTGTAACGGATAAGCTTTCATGGTCTTCATTTGGCAAACTTACATTGTTTTCAGAATTTCGAGTGCTTTTTCAATGTGAATTTTACCCGAAGTACTGTCGAAAACCAACTGAATCACGCCGTTTTTATCGGCAACATAAGTGGCCCTTCCGGGGATTAACCCCAGATAATCGTTGGGAACACCAAACTGTTTCCTGATTTTCTTATCAGCATCGGAAAGCAAAATAAAGGGAAGTCGGTATTTGTCAGCAAAGGAATGGTGTGAGAGCGAACTGTCTCCGCTAATGCCTATGACTTCGGCGCCTAATTCTCTAAATTCTTCGTAGCGATCACGAAAAGAGCAGGCTTGTTCGGTACAAACGCGGGTATCGTCTTTGGGATAAAAATAAATGACCACCGGTTTTTGACCAACAACCATCTGACTGTCAAATACGTTTCCATTTTGGTCAGTAGCAGAGAAATTCGGGATGACATCTCCCACATTCAAACTCATGATTATCCTTTGAACGTAACAAAATTTCTGGGGGTTTCATACAAAACCACTTCAAGGTCTTTGTCAGCTTCAATGTGCTTTCTCAATTTTTGCCAAATGACAACCACTATGTTTTCCGCAGTTGGATTCAATTCGGCAAATTCAGGTACATCCAGATTTAAATTTTTGTGATCAAACGCATTTTCAATGTGCTCTTTAATCAAATCAGAAAGAATTTTCACATCGATAACATAACCGGTTTCTTTGTTGATTTCTCCGGTAACCGAAACTATCAACTCATAATTGTGTCCATGAAAATTGGGATTGTTGCACTTGCCGAAAACAGCATCGTTTTGCTCCATAGACCAATCCTTGCGATACAAACGGTGGGCAGCATTAAAATGGGCTTTGCGTGAAACGGTAACTTTCATTTGATTTTAGATTGTTGATTAACAATTGTTGATTTTAGAATAATTCTGAAATATGCATTCTCAATTCTTTATTCTTAAATCTTGTGGTCTTCAAGGTAATGGTAAAATTCGTCAAAAATAATTTTAAACCAAACGGTATACCTGTCAGGATTTTGAAGCATGTCGTTTTTAACATCCTCTATCTTCATCCACTTCCAACTTTCTACCTCATCAGGATTTATCTTGGGTTGACCGCTATAATACCCAATCATTACGTGATCGAGTTCATGCTCAGTTAAACCATTATCAAACGGGGCTTTATAAATGAAGTGAAACAACTCTTTGAGTTCGGTCTCAAACCCCATTTCCTCATACAATCGTCGGGTTCCTGCCTGAATATTGGTTTCTCCTTCCCGCTGGTGGCTGCAACACGTGTTAGTCCACAGCAAAGGAGAATGGTACTTGTGATGAGCACGTTGTTGCAACATGATTTCATTGTTATTGTTCAACACAAAAACCGAAAAAGCTCTGTGCAGTAAGGCTTTTTCATGAGCTTCCAATTTGTTCATCAACCCGATTGGTTCATCTTGTTCGTTGACCAAGATTACTTTTTCTTCTAGCATAACTTTTATTAAACGTTCAAAAATACGAAAAAAATACAGCGGCTATAATTATACCGATAGAACAACCGTTAAACTTTCCTTAAATAGCAGTAATTTATCATCTGCTTGACATTTTACCACACTCATGTAGTGTAAATTTGTGGTAGCTAAAAACCAACAACCATGCGAAACTACATTTTAAACTTCTTAATTTTGTTACCCATGTTCATGTTGAACGCTTGCGGGCAAAACAATACCAAATCAAACACTACAAAAAAAACTATGGCTATGGAAAACGTGATTTCAAAACCCGAAAACCCCTACTATTCAAACACTGACACTACCAAATTAGTTTTGACTGATGCCGAATGGAAAAAAGTTTTACCTCCTGATTTATACGCTGTTGCCCGACAAGCCGATACGGAAAGAGCCTTTACTGGTACGATGTGGAAATCAGACACTAAAGGAACGTATTATTGTGCTGCCTGCGGTCTGAAACTCTTCAAATCTGATCAAAAATTTGTGAGCAGTTGCGGATGGCCAAGTTTTTTTGAACAAGACAATAAAAACAGCATCATCTTCAGAAATGACAATTCGTATGGCATGCACCGCATAGAAGCACTTTGCGGAAGATGCAACAGCCACTTAGGCCATTTGTTTGATGATGGCCCTGAACCTACCGGCAAACGCTATTGCATGAATGCTATTTCGTTGGATTTTATTCCGGATGCCGTGACAGAGAATAAAAGTAATCTTGAAACGATCGTCTTGGGCGGAGGATGTTATTGGTGTGTAGAAGCGGTTTACGAACAATTGGACGGAGTTACACAAGTAGTTTCCGGCTTTTCGGGAGGTACCGTTGAAAATCCCAGTTACGAAGAAGTATGCACCGGCACCACCGGAGCGGCTGAAGTAGTGCAAATTACTTACGACAAAACCAAGACCAACTTAGACGAGATCTTCAAGGTGTTTTTTACTGTGCACGACCCCACTACCCTGAATCGCCAAGGTGCTGATGTGGGAACGCAATACCGCTCAGTCATCTTTTATAAAAACGAAGAACAGAAAAAAGCAGCTCAGAGTATTATTGCCGAACTGAACCAAGCGGTGTATTCAGGTAAAATAGTAACCACTTTAGAACCGTTCAAAGCTTTTTATAAAGCCAAAGACTATCATCAGAATTACTATGAAAACAATAAAAATCAGCCGTATTGCCAGTTAGTGATTCAACCCAAACTGGAGAAATTTGAAAAAGTCTTTAAAGACCGATTGAAAAAGAAACACTAACAAGAATCCCGGTAAATCCGGGATTTTTTGTTTACCAATCGATTCTTAAAAAGACATTAGGCATAATTTTCAACGAATAAAAATCTTGCATAGAATACCGTGGATTGAGATAATCGGATAAGTTGATATACTTTCGTTCAAACTCCCGACTGATGATTTCACTATGGTTGTATAGGTTGTAAATCGAAACTCCTATTTTATAGGTTTGTCCGTGCTTGCCTTTAAACTGATAACTGCCCGAAACATCCAAACGATGATAATTGGGCAATGTTTCCGAATTGTATGAAGTAATCAGCCCACTTGGATTGCTGTTGCTGTAAGGCTTTCCGGTATGCCAAAACCACCCCAGAGTCAGCAAATAATTATTCCATTTTTTGTTAACTGCTACGTTAAAACTATGCTTGTTATTAGAATTAGCCTGATAGTATTGACCTTGATTCAAATCTTCAAATTTATTTTGCGAATCCTGATAGGTGTAAGTCATCCAGACACGCCAGGTTGGAGTACTTTTTTGAAGCAAAACATCAACTCCTTTTGTAAAGCCTTTCCCGTGATGAATAGAAGTATCATTCTGACTTAAAAACCCCAATGTAAAGGAAGTGATTCCGCTGATGGTTTTATAATATCCGTCAACATCCAAAAGCCAACCGTTATTTTTAAAAATAAAACCCGATGTATATTGATTCGCTTTTTGAATAGGATATTTTTCATTATCAGACAATATCCAAACGTAGTTTTCCAAGCTCAAATCGTTGGCCGTATTTTCACGAACCTGACTTAAAACCTGACTTCTTTTTTCATAGGAAACCTGCCAAATCAAAGTCTCTGACAACTTATTTTGTATTAAAAACCTCGGTTCAAAACTAGTAGCCTTTATTTTGCTGTAGTAATTATAACGCAAGCCCGGTTGCAAACTCCACGAACCAAAATCTTGTTTAAAAAAAACAAACCCAACTTGGGTAATATTGTAACGATGTTTCAAATTTAAATCGATGGCAACATCTTGATTGTAGCTGTTCAACAAATGCGAGACATCGTTTCCTAAAAATTGGCACCCAAATTCGAGGTTTGATTTTTCATTAATAACATAGGCAAAATTGGACTGTATTCCCGAATCAAACACGCGGTTTAATTTCTTGAATGCTTCAAATTTATTGGTTTGGTATTCCTGTCTTTTTTCATATTCAAAATTGTAGACTGAATAAAAAAGTTGGAGTTGCTGACTGAATTTTGAGCTGTACTGTTGACTCCAATTCAATCCGAAGCCATAGTTTTTAATGTTCATTTTTTGTTTGCCGATGCTGTCTTTTTTGATAACATTTGTGTAATCTAAATCATTATTGATAAGCAAACCGGTGAACGAAATGGCCGTTTTTTTATTTGGTTTGAAACTCAGTTTTGATGAAAAATCATAAAACTGAAACTGGTTGTCATTATCAAAATTATTGAAATTGGTATGCTGAAAAACCTTGTTTTCTAATTGTTTGAACGTTGGCGACTGCAACCATTCTGTATACGATTTTCTGCCCGAAACCTGTAACCCGAGTTTATCTTTATACAGCGGTATTTGAAAATAGGCATCGGCATTGAGAGCATTGACACCGGCATTGCCTTTGATTTTATCAGCAATTTTATCAGTAGATTGGATGTCAATTATACCCGAAACCCGTTCTCCGAATTTTGGATTTACGGCTTTATTATAATAATTGACTGTTTGTTCTGCATTAGGATTTATACTCGAAACCATTCCGAATAAATGTCCGGGATGGTACAATCGGATGCCATCCAGTAAAATTAAATTTTGGTCAGAAGTACCGCCCCGAATGTGTAAGCCTGTTGCGGTTTCATTCGGACTCTTAACTCCCGGCAGTTGTTGCAACGACAGCAAAACATCCGCATCGGTAACTCCGGGCAAGGTGGCAATTTTTTGCGGATAGAGTACGTAATTCTGATCGGTTTTCTTAATGCCTTTGGCTAAAAACTCTTCTACTATTACTTCTTTTAATTCATATGATTTCTCAATGGTTTCTTCTCTCAGAGTTTTGGCTAATGAATAAAAACGCTCATTAATTTTCACCACTTGTAAGGACGATTGCTTTTCGATTTCGGCATTAATTTCGGTCAAAGAATAACGTCTTTTTATCAACGAGATGGTTTGTACTCCTACTACCGAATCGGCATAAGAATATTTAACATCGAATTTCTTTTCAATGTCGGAAAGTACTTTTGTGATTTTGGCATGAGAGTAAGCCAATATAACATTCTTCTTTTCCTGAGCATGAAAAAATGACGTCCAAAACAACAAAAAGAAAAACAGAATTATTCTTTTCATTCTGTAATCAATATTTTTCCTGAGTCTTCTTGGGTATATTTTAAATGCAACGGAATACAAATAGCCTGTAAAGCCACATCAGGGTTATTGTGTGTAAAAGTGCCTGTAAATTTTACGTTACCAATATGTTTCGGATATGAAACCGCAATATGGTATTGGTTCTCAAATTGGTCAAAAACATACTCCATCGGTACATTTCTGAAAGCAGACTCTCCGGTCAGCCAGGATGGTTTTCGGGAAGTAGCATCTGCCCAATTTTCGATTGTATCATCATAAAAACGCACACTTTCACCATGGGTCAATATAGTTGTTTTTGGACCTTTGGTAACTTTAACTTTGCCTTCATAACAAACTACTTCAAAAAAATCACGGAATGAAATCACGTTAAATTTTGTACCCAAAACTCTCACTTTTCCCAGCGTTGTTTCAACAATAAAAGGACTGCCTTTTTGCACCTCAAAAAAAGCCTCTCCCTCGAGCTGTAACGTTCGTTTGTACTCGAAATAGTTGGAATAGATCAACTTAGACTTGGAGTTCAAAGCTACTTTGGAATTATCACTCAGGAGGACGGTTGTGGTAGTTCCAAAATCAGTGACTACTGTATTTGAAGCAATAAAAAAATGATATATCCCGAAACACAACACCAAACAAGCGGCAACCGTCAGATACTTCCAAAGCGAGAGAACCGGAGTTGATGGCTTATTTGGGGCATTCCGTTTTTGGATAACCGCGTTAAAATTTTGCTCCAAGTCGGGGTCTTCAATTTGGAAACCTTCCAACGTGTTTTTTACTTTCCTGTAAGCTTCAAAATCTTCTTCCGAAACCAGTTCCTTCAGTTCTTCATCCGTAATTTGACCACTCAGCCAATCGGACAAATAAGTATCTTTATTCGCTTTCATACATTTCTTTTTCAAACATTTTTTACTACTTTTCTAAGAGCTAACAAGGCAAGGTGCATTCGTTTTTCTACTGCTTTAACCGACAAATTCAAGGCTGAAGCAATTTCAGGATAAGACTGATTGTCAAACCGATTCATCAAAAAAACTGTTCGTTGTTTTGCAGGTAAATCGTTGATGGCTTTTTCTAACCTTGCTTTCAATTCAGTTTCTTCCAGCAAAAGATCAGGTGATTCTTTATGGTTGTCTTTGGTTTTAAGCTGAAGTTCAAAATTGGCCACAACCTTATCATGCTTAATATTGTTAAGCGAAATCCTTATGGCAGTAGTATATAAAAAACTCTTGGCCTGCTCGGGTTTTAAGATGCTGCAATTTTCCCAAAGTTTGACAAATGCATTCTGTGCAACATCTTCAGCCGTTTCAATATCGCCTCTGAATTTGTAAACCAAAAAGTTACGCAACACTTTAAAATTAGCGTCAAAAACCGAACGAAAAACCGCATCGGAACAAAGTCTTTGATTGGAATTATTTTCACTCATCGCTTAAAATTACCAAACACAACCTCATCGTTGAGATTGTGTCGGCAACAATTAACTTTTTTACTTTAAATTAATTACAGTGACTAGCAATAGCGGATTGAAACGCTGTTTCGTTAGCAATAACCATAGTCTCATTTCCTGTTGGTGTGGCAAAAGATATCGTAATCGGATAGTTCAATGCCGGGAAATACGATTGATTCGGCCACCAATATTGTAATAACTCTCCGTCATTGTGTATGGTTATTAACATGCCTCCGTTTTGAACCTCAACCGGATAAGCCACGTTGAAACAAGTTCCTAATAATTGCCCGAATGTATGCGTTGGAGTTGGGTTACAACTTACAAAATCATTAGCGGTGTATCCTTCACACTGAGCTAAACATGCATTGTCAAACTGCACAATACCGGTTGCTGTTTGCACACAAACCGGATTAATGTCGGTTGGGCAATTACACGGACTTGTGCTGTTACAGTCTACAAAATCATTGGCGGTGTAACCGGCACATTCGGCATGACAGGCATTGGAAAATTGCACAATACCGTTTGCCGTTTGAACACAAACCGGGGCATAAATTTCCTGACACACACATCCGCTTGCATCACAATTGTTATTCAAATTAAAAAACTCATAAAGATCGTGAATAACCATCGTTTGATTGTTTTGAATTACCGAAATCGGGAACACTATATTTAATTGGTAAGTACTCACTTGATTAGGATTGGAAAGCAATTGCAGCAATTGAGCTTCATCAGTAATGGTCTGAGTTTCATTATTGGCATTTATAATCTGAATAGGAAATACTATGTCATAACAAGTGATGTCAAAAACACAATCGTTAACCGTTTGAAAGTTACAATCGTTAATGAGGGCGTAAAATTCGGCTTCATTGTTAATAGTGGTTACAACTCCCTCGGCCTGCACATCAAACGGAAAAGCAATACCGTCAATGTATAAATTATTGGTTTCATTAGTTAAAACATCCAATAAACCTTGGTAAGAACTTACAGCTATAACAGTCCCATCGTTATAAGACAGCGTAATCGGGTAAACAAACTGGAAACACAAGAATTGATCTTTGTTCAACTTTCCGTTGTTGATGTTATTAGTTTTTCTCAACTCATTCAAAGTTGTTCTCAAGGCTATACTTTTTGAAGTAACGACTTCATTTTCTACCGGATTGTTATCGGTACACGAATAAAAACCGGCCACTGCAACAGTCAGCAACAGTACTAAAAGTTTAATTTTTTTCATCTGATGTATCATTTAGTGTTTTGAGGTTAGACAACCGTAAAGGCCACCACCCTACTTTTTCAAAACTTTTTATTCTGTTAAAAAACAGAAATTCTGAAAAATCATATCTAAATGTATATTTTTACCATGAATTAATAACATGCTTATGAAAAATATTTTCCTGATACTCATAGTACTTACTGCTTCATTGAGCTACGCACAAAAACAAAAATGCACGATTTACTTATTAGACGGCTCTACAAAAGAAGGTATCAGTCGTTTTAAAGCTGATGATAATGTTAAGTTTCGAGTGACGGAAGACAGCGAACCTGAAATAATCCCTAAAGAAAAAATTGAAAAAATAAAATTGGATGAAAACGGTATCATAGGAACTTATCGTTTCAAAAATGTAACCGACGAAATGGGGAGATGGTTAAAAGAGGTTTCTGTTGGCGAAATTTCATTATATTCTGACAAAATATCCGGTGCTTTCTATGGAGGCGGTGTCGGTTTTAATAGCATGGGTGGTGTTGGCATGGGTGGCACCATGATGATGGGCGGAGGCGGCGATGTCACCTATTACTATGTTTGTCATAAAGGTGATAACGAAGTTTTTAAAATAACCTCGATAGGTAACATCAGTAAAAATTTCAAAAAAGCAGCTTCTGAGTTTTTCAAAGATTGTCCGAAACTCGTCGAAAAAATCCAATCGAAAGAATACAAAAAAAGTGATATTGAAAGTGTAGTTTGGTTCTACAACAATTACTGTGTCACCAAATAATTATTACTTTGCTAAAGCTTCGGCTATCTTCAAGGCACACTTTTCGCCATCAATGGCTGCCGAAATAATACCTCCTGCAAAACCGGCTCCTTCTCCACACGGATAGAGCCCTTTTATCTGAAGATGCTCTAAAGTTTCGTTGTCTCTAGGAATCCTCACCGGTGAAGAAGTTCTGCTTTCGGGCGCATGTAATATAGCTTCATTGGTCATGTAACCGCGCATTGATTTGCCAAATTGAACAAAACCTTCCCGCATAATTTGAGTCAAAAAACCGGGAAATACCTGTCCCATTTCAACCGAAGTAGTACCCGGAACATAAGACGTTTTAGGAATGGATGCCGATATTTTATTTTGGGTAAAATCAACCATGCGCTGTGCCGGCACTTTTTGCGTTTCTCCAGCCAAATGCCATGCCTTTTGTTCAATAGCTCTCTGAAATTCCATTCCTGCCAAAGCTCCGTATTGGGCAAAAGGTTTGAAATCTTCCAATTTTAGCTCAACCACTATTCCCGAATTAGCCGTATTCTGATCCCGTTTTGAGGGCGACCAACCATTGGTAACCACTTCTCCCGGACTGGTAGCACAAGGGGCAATTACTCCGCCCGGACACATACAAAACGAATACATCCCGCGGCCATTAACCTGCTTCACAATAGAGTATGGGGCCGGAGGCAGATATTCTCCTCTGAAATCGCAACTGTACTGAATTTTATCTATCAGTTCCTGAGGATGCTCGGCACGAACTCCTAGCGCAAAAGGTTTGGCTTCGATAAAAATCTTTTTCCGATCTAACAATTCAAAAATATCACGAGCGGAATGACCGGTAGCCAGTATTACCTTGTTAGCAGATATTGTATCGCCATTTTGAGTAACAATCCCCTGTATCTCATTGTTTTTCACAATAAAATCGGTCACACGGGTCTCAAACAAAACCTGACCTCCGCAGGCAATGATTTTTTCGCGAATATCCTGAATGATTTTGGGCAACTTATTAGTACCAATGTGCGGATGAGCTTCTACCAAGATATCAGGAGTAGCTCCGAAACCTACTAATAATCGAAGAATACGGTCGACATCGCCTCGCTTTTTGGAACGGGTATATAATTTACCATCCGAGTAAGTCCCTGCTCCGCCTTCGCCGAAACAATAATTGGAATCTTCATTAACAACATGGTCTACATTAATGGCCTTCAAATCGCGTCGCCGTCCACGTACATCTTTTCCGCGTTCAATTACTATTGGTTTTAATCCTAATTCAATCAGCTGTAAAGCTGCAAAAAGTCCGGCCGGTCCGGCTCCTACGATAATGACTTCCTGAGCATTGGAGACATTTTTATATTCGGGCAGGGTTATTGCTTGTTCGGTAACATTTTCACCGTTAAAATAAACATTAGCTTTTATATTGATTTTGATGGCTTTTTGACGCGCATCTATAGAACGTTTGAGGACAACTACTTTTTGAATTTCCGTTGCGGTTACTTGAAAAAGCTTGGCTACCTGCTCTCGAAGCAATACTTCGTTGGCAGCAATTTCGGGTGAAACCTGTAGTAGTAATTCGCGTGGCATGTGATGGTTGTTTATTTGGTATTATTGAACCTGACAGTATCAAGGGGCAAAAGTAAGCATTTGACAATTTGAAAATAAGACAATTTAAAAATTGTTTGGCGAAGCATTTTAAAAACAAAATCTGTCCGTAACTTTGTTTCCTATTGAATTGTTGCTATGAGACAAATAAAAATGATATGGGACTTTCGCGGTCCTGATGCAGCCGTTACGGCCGAACACCACGAAAAACATTTGAAAGAATATATTGCATTAGAGAAATTACCGCTGAACATCACGGGATTTGAAACTAAAAATGAGATGCACGCCATTGTTTTTATGGTAGTAACCGATGAGTATATGATTCCGGTAAGAGACGCTTTGAAACCGCACAGGGGTGAAATTTATCAGTAATCGAAACGCAAAAGGCAGATTCCAATTTTACTGAAATCTGCCTTCTGAAATCTATTTTTCAACATTTTAATTAGCAACTTCGCTTATGAATTTAATTCGCATGAGTCGCAATTCTTCGATATCATAATCGCCGTCAAATTCCTTCAGCGCGTCTTCTATCTTATCGGTTTCCGACTCCATGAAATAGTCGTGAATTTCTTCCTGCTGGTCTTCGTCTAAAATTTCGTTAATCCAATAATCAATATTCAATTTGGTACCTGAATAGACAATTTGTTCCATTTCTTTGAGCAAATTATCCATCGTAAATCCTTTGGCTTTAGCTATATCTTCGAGGGATAATTTTCTGTCGATGTTTTGAATGATGTACAGTTTATTGGCTGAATTGGCACCTGTAGATCTTACCACTAAATCATCAGGACGAATAATGTCATTATCCTCTACATAGCGGGCAATCAATTCGACAAATTCCTTTCCGTATTTTTTTGCTTTCCCTTCTCCTACTCCGTGTACATTGCTGAGTTCATCAATGGTAATTGGGTATTTGAGTGCCATATCCTCTAATGATGGATCCTGAAAAACCACAAATGGAGGAACCCCAAGCTTTTTGGCCACCTTTTTACGCAAATCGCGCAACATACTCATTAAAGCTTCGTCAGCAGTACCGCTCGATTTTGCTGCGGTTACAATGGCTTCATCTTCACTTTCACTATATTCATGATCTTCTGACATCATGAATGACGTTGGATTTTTTATGAATTCATGACCGCGTTCAGATACTTTTAATATTCCGTATGTTTCGATATCTTTAGTCAGTAAACCTTCAACCAAAATCTGACGAATAAGTGCCATCCAATAGCGTTCATCAAAATTACTGCCACAACCGAAGAATTTTTGAGTATCAGTTTTGTGGGCTTTTATGGTAGCGTTTACTCTTCCTATAAGAGTAAATACAATTTCTTTGGATTTGTACAGATGTTTGGTATCGCGAACTACTTCGAGTAACATTTTAACCTGATCTTTGGCCTCAACCTTCACTTTAGGATTTCTGACATTGTCATCCATATCAGCACCTTCTCCGGTTTCGCTGTCAAATTCTTCTCCGAAATAATGCAATAGGAATTTTCGACGCGACATTGAGGTTTCGGCATAGGCAACAACTTCCTGCAACAGGGCAAAACCTATTTCCTGCTCAGCTACCGGTTTTCCCGACATGAATTTTTCAAGTTTCTCAACATCTTTATAGGAGTAGTAAGCCAAACAATGCCCTTCACCTCCGTCACGACCGGCACGACCGGTTTCCTGATAGTAGCTTTCCAATGATTTAGGAATGTCATGGTGAATTACAAATCGCACATCGGGTTTGTCAATCCCCATTCCGAAAGCGATAGTCGCAACCACCACATCAACATCTTCCATAAGAAACATGTCCTGATGTTTGGCTCTCGTTTTGGCATCCAACCCTGCGTGATACGGCACGGCACTGATACCGTTTACCTGTAACACTTCGGCTACTTCCTCTACTTTTTTTCGGCTCAGGCAATAAATAATCCCTGATTTTCCTTTGTGTTGTTTGATAAAGCGGATGATATCAGCCTCAATATTTTTGGTTTTGGTACGTACTTCGTAGTATAAATTCGGGCGATTGAAAGAAGCTTTAAAAGTCTTGGCATCGGGCATGTCAAGGTTTTTAAGGATGTCCTCCTGTACTTTAGGCGTAGCCGTTGCCGTTAACCCAATCACCGGCACATCTCCCAATTGTTTGATGATGCTTCTGAGGTTGCGGTATTCCGGGCGGAAATCGTGTCCCCATTCGGAAATGCAATGCGCTTCATCAATAGCTACAAATGAAATGGGAACCGTACGAAGAAACTCAACATACTCCTCTTTGGTTAAGGACTCGGGAGCCACATACAACAATTTGGTAATTCCCGAAGTAATATCTTTTTTTACCTGATTGATTTCGGTTTTGGTCAGCGAGGAATTCAACACGTGTGCAATGCCGTTTTCAGAAGACAGACTTCGAATGGCATCGACTTGATTTTTCATTAGGGCTATCAGGGGAGAAACAACAATGGCTGTTCCTTTTTGAATTAAAGCGGGCAACTGGTAACAGAGTGATTTTCCGCCTCCCGTTGGCATTATAACGAAGGTATTATTTTGGTTGATAATACTTTTTATGACTTGTTCTTGTAATCCTTTAAATTGGTTGAAACCAAAATACTTTTTTAATTCTTTGTGTATGTCAATTTCGTTTGAATTCATTCTGTGTTAATGGTATTTTTACATAAATTTGCAAACATAAAGATACGACTTTCTTTTATACACACAAATTTTATATTAGTACAATTTTGATCAATAAAGAAACCATTTTAGCCTCGGCAAAAAGTACGATTTTATCAGAAAGTGAGGCCATTGCAAAGCTCGTAGACTTTTTAGACGACAACTTTGTCAAAACAGTTGAAAGCATCTACCATGCTAAGGGGCGACTCGTAGTTACCGGAATCGGCAAAAGTGCCATCATTGCACAAAAGATTGTAGCCACCTTAAATTCAACCGGAACCCCTTCTCTGTTTCTTCACGCCTCCGAAGCTATTCACGGCGATTTAGGAATGGTACAACCTGACGATGTGGTGATTTGCATTTCCAAAAGCGGAAACAGTCCGGAAATCAAAGTTTTGGTACCGCTTTTAAAGCAATTCGGAAACCAACTGATTGCCATCACCGGAAACATTACCTCCTTTCTGGGCAAAGAAGCCGATTTCACGCTCAACACTTTTGTTGCCGCCGAAGCTTGCCCTAATAATTTGGCTCCAACCAACAGCACTACGGCTCAATTGGTTATAGGAGATGCGATTGCCGTTTGTTTGATGCAAATGCGTCATTTTACCGCCGAAGATTTTGCCAAATACCATCCCGGTGGTGCCTTGGGCAAAAAACTATTGCTACGCGTGACAGACATGCTCGACCGCACTCACAAACCAATGGTTGCCCCGGATACCAGTATCAAAACGGTCATTGTAGAAATATCCGAAAAACGATTGGGGGTTACAGCCGTTGTAGCCGATAACAAAATTGTGGGTATTATTACTGACGGTGACATCCGAAGAATGCTCAATAAAACCGAAACTATAACTGGGTTAACGGCACAAGATATTATGACAAAAAACCCAAAAACCATTAAGTCAACCGATTTAGTGAGTGACGCGTTCAACATCATGGAAGATTTCGCTATAACCCAATTGGTAGTAGAAGAAAATGGTGAGTACCAAGGCGTTATTCATTTGCATGACATTTTAAAAGAAGGAATCGTATAATGGCAAAAAAACCTAAGAAACCGGCAAATGAAATGTCGTTCCTTGACCATCTGGAAGAATTAAGATGGGTGCTCGTAAGAAGTTCAGCAGCCGTTGTCATCATGGCTACTATTACTTATTTTTTTAGTGATTATATTTTTGATACGCTGATTTTCGGACCAACCGACCCCAGTTTTGTCACGTATCGTTTTTTCTGTGAAGCCTCTCACTTTTTGGGCTTTGCCGACAGCATTTGTATTACCGAGCTACCTTTCATCATTCAAAACACCGAAATGGAAGGACAGGTAAATATTTTTGTATGGACCTGTATCACTGCCGGTTTCATACTGGCTTTCCCTTACATATTGTGGCAATTCTGGAAATTCATCAGTCCGGCACTGTATGAAAAAGAACGAAAAAATGCCAAAGTTTTCATCTCGGTTGCTTCCATCCTTTTCTTTTTGGGTGTGCTGTTTGGTTATTTTGTAATTGTTCCGATGTCGGTCAATTTCCTGGCAACTTTTTCGATAAGCAGCGTGGTGAAAAACCAATTCAACATCGACTCTTATATTGGTATGGTAAAAACAGCGGTAATTGCGAGCGGACTTTATTTTGAATTGCCCATCATACTGTACTTCCTGACCAAACTGGGTATGGTAACCCCAACATTTCTCAGAACCTATCGAAAATACGCCATAGTTATAGTATTAATCATTGCTGCAATAGTAACTCCGCCCGATGTGGTAAGCCAAATTACAGTGGCTGTACCCATGTTATTAATTTACGAAGTCAGTATCTGGATCTCAGCTATAGTAGTACGAAACAAAAAACGACATGAGCAAGCTAGTTGAAGAATTTAATGAATATCGTTCTAAAATGAACGAAAAATTGTTGGCCGACAACAACAAAATTGTCAAACGCATTTTCAATTTAGACACCAATGCTTATGCAGAAGGCGCTTTGGATGTAAAAACCAAAGAACTTTTAGGATTGGTAGCCTCAACGGTTTTGCGTTGTGATGACTGTATCAAATACCATTTGGAAACGAGTTACAAAGAAGGTGTTACCAAAGAACAAATGATGGAAGCTATGGGTATTGCCACCTTAGTTGGCGGAACTATCGTTATTCCTCATTTGCGAAGAGCCTACGAAT
The DNA here is from genome assembly GCF_004329815.1 of Flavobacterium silvisoli. Taxonomy (GTDB): domain Bacteria; phylum Bacteroidota; class Bacteroidia; order Flavobacteriales; family Flavobacteriaceae; genus Flavobacterium; species Flavobacterium silvisoli. The sequence goes on from NZ_SJPE01000007.1 coordinate 121,367, forward strand.
TTTGGGAAGTGCTTGAAGACAATAAATAATTGTTAAAAGACAAATCAGACAGTTGATTATTCGTTAATTTGTCTAAAAATCTAATGATCTAAGAAGTCTAAAATGAAATTAAGAGCTGAAAATTTAGTCAAAACCTATAAAGGAAGAAGTGTGGTAAAAGGTATCTCCGTAGAAGTAAATCAGGGAGAAATCGTTGGGCTTTTGGGCCCCAATGGTGCCGGAAAAACCACCTCATTCTATATGATAGTAGGATTGGTAAAGCCCAATTCGGGGAAAATTTATCTTGACGATATGGACATCACCGAGTTCCCAATGTACAAAAGAGCACAAAACGGTATTGGCTATTTGGCACAGGAAGCTTCTGTTTTCCGAAAACTAAGCATTGAGGACAATATATTGAGCGTTCTGCAACTGACGAAACTGAGTAAAGAAGAACAGATTGCCAAAATGGAAAGTCTCATTGCCGAATTCAGTTTAGAACACATCCGAACCAACCGCGGCGATTTACTCTCGGGTGGTGAAAGAAGAAGAACCGAAATTGCCCGTGCTTTGGCCACTGATCCCAAATTCATTTTACTGGACGAACCCTTTGCCGGAGTTGACCCTGTAGCCGTAGAAGACATTCAGCGCATTGTGGCACAACTCAAAAATAAAAACATCGGCATCCTGATTACTGACCACAACGTTCAGGAAACACTGGCCATCACCGACAAAACCTACCTGATGTTTGAAGGAGGCATCTTAAAAGCCGGAGTTCCCGAAGAGTTGGCGGCAGATGAAATGGTGAGAAAAGTATATTTGGGACAAAATTTTGAGCTTCGCAAAAAGAAACTGCACTTTTAATTCTGCTAAAAACAATACCTCATGCAAAACCCGAACAAAGAAACCCTTGAGGATTGGCGTAAAAATCCAAAGTACTGGAAACTGAAAGGTCTTTTTTATTACAACAAAGAAGACGAAAGAATTTTGGTAGACAAACAAAATCCGAATTACGGAACGACCTTGAATTTTGCACACAAAAAATCATACTTATTCCTATTCCTGATTTTTATATTTTTCGGATTTATACTGTACATGATAAATAAAAAAACTGCTTAAATCATTTTTCTTCACAACCGGTAACAGCAGTAACCTGCCCTTATTTTTTTTAAACATAGTAGGTGACAGCAGTAACCTGCCCATATTTTTTTTAAACACAGTAGGTGGCGGCAGTAACCTACCCTTAATTTTTCAAAACACAGTAGGTAATAGCAGTAACCTGCCCTTAATTTTTCAAAACACAGTAGGTGACAGCAGTAACCTGTCTATATTTTTTTAAAACACAGCAGGTGGCGGCAGTAATTTATCTTTATTTTGAGGAAGTAATTTTAAACGTATTATCTACTACCGAAAGAAGCACGTATAGCATAATAATCAACGGAACCGCCGGTATCTGAAGGAACAGTAGCAGCAATACTGAAACGGCTAAAAAGAAAATTTGCAATTTATATTTAGCAAAACTGAAATTCTTTATCTTGAGTGAAAACAAAGGAATTTCGGCATTCATGACGTAAGCACTTAATACCGTTATGGCTAGTAAAACCCATGGATTTAATAAAAGGGCTATCAATGAATTATTGGGATAAGTCGCAATTACCAATGGTAAACTGGTTACAAACAATGCATTTGCAGGCGTTGGCAACCCGATAAAAGAATCGGATTGACGGGTATCGATATTAAATTTAGCCAAGCGATAACAAGCACCCAAAGTAATCAAAAAACCAAAATAAGGTAAATAATGAAACGCCGAATAGTTAGTATTTGATAACAAACACAACATTACAAAACCGGGAATCACGCCACTGGTCACCATATCAGCCAACGAATCCAACTGAACTCCCAATGGTCCGGCTACATTGAACTTTCGGGCAAAGAAACCATCAAAAAAGTCGAAGAAAATACCAAGGCAAACAAAATAGAAAGCTAAATCAAATTTTAAATCAATTGCCATCACCAGCGCCACACATCCACTAAACAAATTAAGCATGGTAAATAAATTGGGAATCTGGGCTTTAATCTTCATTCGGCTAAAATTAGTTTTTAAAAAAGTTTTACAAATTTAATACAATAAGTTGCAGACTTCTGCGTTTTATATTAGAGATTTTTATGTGATATTTGTAAAAAGAAAAATTGCCTTGAAAAAAACAATTGCTATTCTCCTGCTACTTACCGGCCTCTACACTCATGCCCAAGCGGTTAGAAAATACTCCAACGAATTCATGAATATTGGGGTTGATGCCGCTGCACTGGGGATGTCAAATGCAGTTACCGCTTTTTCGGGCAATGTAAATTCGGGATATTGGAACCCGGCCGGACTGATGCAGTTGGAAAACAGTGAAGCCGCCCTGATGCACGCCAGTTATTTCGCCAATATTGCCCAATACGATTATGCCGGCTATGCCAAAAAAATTGACGACAGAAGCGCCTGGGGTGTTTCGCTCATTCGGTTTGGGGTGGATGACATTTTGAATACGACGCAGTTAATAGACAGCGAAGGTAATATTGATTACAACCGAATCAGTCTGTTCTCAACTGCCGATTACGGCTTGACTTTTTCCTATGCCCGACGTCCTACTTTGATCGAAGGGCTGCGTTACGGGGTTAATGCCAAAGTCATTCGCAGAATCATTGGCGACTTTGCTAATTCATGGGGGTTTGGTTTTGATTTTGGTTTGCAGTATGAAAAAGACAACTGGTATTACGGTATCATGCTTCGGGATATTACCACTACTTACAACGTTTGGGCCATTGATGAAGATAAATACAATGCTATAAAAGACGCTGTAGCCGGACAAAATCAGGAACCGCCTGAAAGTACCGAGATTACGCTGCCTAAAGCACAATTGGGCATTGCTCGAAAATTTGAATTTCATTACGATTATACCTTGCTTGCTGCCGTAAACCTCAACATGCAGTTCGCCCGAACTAACGACCTCATTGCTTCAGACGCAGTAAGTATTGACCCGGCCTTGGGACTTGAATTCGGGTATACTGATTTGGTTTTTCTCCGTGCCGGTGTGGGTAATTTTCAAAACGTAGAACAGATTGACGGCAGTAAAAAAGTGAACTTTCAACCCAATATTGGTTTAGGATTCAAATACAAAGGCATTCAGGTAGACTATGCGCTGACCGATTTGGGTGACCAAAGTGCCGCACTTTACTCGAACATCTTTTCGGTAAAGGTAGATTTGAGTATTTTTCAATAAACCGTTAAATGAATTCGATGGTAAAATCTAAAATTTACGCTCTTTTTTTGCTGTTTTTTATCTTAAAAAGCGGTATAATATTCGGACAAATGGCATTGGCGGAAACTGCTAAAGTCAGTATTTTAACCTGTGAGGAAGGAAACGAGCTCTACTCGCTTTTCGGGCATACTGCCATCCGGATAAAAGACGATGCTAATGCATTGGACGTAGTGTACAACTACGGTACCTTCGATTTCAAAACCGATAATTTTTATCTGAAATTCATCAAAGGCGATTTACAATATTTTGTTTCGGCTTATTCATTTAATGAGTTTTATTACGAATACACTATGGAAAACCGCTCTATATATGAGCAAAATCTCAAACTCACTACGCTGCAAAAACAGCAACTTTTTGATGTATTGAATAAAAGCCTGGATTCTGATGAAAAGTATTACACGTATAAATTCATCGACCGAAACTGCACCAATATGGTTGTGGATAAAATCAATCAGGTATTGGGAGAAAACTGCATCGTAAAAACCACCGAAAAAAATAAAAGCTACCGGGAAATACTGTTCCCGTATCTAGAAAATCACTTTTACGAAAATCTGGGCATCAATATCATTTTCGGCAAAAAAACTGATGATGAAGGAACGAGATTATTCCTTCCTAACCAGTTCATGGAAAGTTTAAAAGTAGCTGAATACAAAGGAAAAGCACTGTCTGAACAACCCGTTTCGATATTAAAAGCCGAGCCGGTTGCCCCACAAAAATCGGTTTGGAATAACTTTAGCTCGTTTTGTTTAGTGTTGGGATTAATCGTATTTACCCGAAAAAGTTGGGTTTACCTCACCTACTTCACGTTTATTGGTTTATTGGGTGTCTTTTTATCGTTGGTTGGTTTTTATTCGCTGCACGAAGAAGTAGCTTGGAATTACAACGCCTTGCTTTTCAATCCGCTGTTGTTGGTCTTTGTCTATTTGTACTGGAAAAAGAACTTCATGTGGGCCAAAAATGTCGCACTGATTAATCTTTTGCTGTTAACGTTTTACAGCGTTTACCTGATCAACAAACCCAACTTCATCATGTTTCTGCCGATGATTATCAGCTCATTTTTGATGTTGTTTTATTTCATGAGAAAAACCAATTCGGGCTTATTGGCCACGGTAAAATAAAACCGTACTGAAAGTTTTGAAAATGATGTTAAAATCGAGGAAGAGACTTCGGTGTTTGATGTAATACAAATCATATTGCAGTTTTATCAAACTGTCTTCAATAGTGGCACCATAAGAATAATTCACTTGTGCCCATCCGGTTAAACCCGGTTTTATAACGTGACGGGTTTCGTAAAAAGGCATGACTTCAGCAATTTCATTTACAAATACCGGTCGTTCGGGTCTTGGTCCTATAACCGCCATATCGCCTTTGAGAATGTTGTAAAATTGGGGAAATTCATCGATTCTTGATTTTCTCAAAATCTTCCCGAAAGGAGTAACCCTTGAATCATTAGTTGTGGCAAAGACGGCTCCTCCTTTTTCAGCATTTTTTATCATGGTTCTGAATTTGAGAATCTTGAAAACTTTGCCGTTTTTACCCACTCTCTCCTGAGTATAAAATAACTTTCCTTTGTTTCCGATGGTATTGCCTATCAAAACCGGTGGAATCAACAGTAAACCGATGGCCAGACCAACAAGCGACAAAATGATTTCTAAAAAACGAACAATGATAAGGTACAAATGATTCTGATTGCTTCGGCTGAAAGGGAAATATCTGTAAAAATCACGGGAAACATACTGAACCGGAATGCGCTGCGTGATGTTTTCGTAAACTTGTGTATACTCTCTGATGATGAAACCGTTTTCCAACAAATGAATGAGTTGGTTGTATAATTTAACCGTGATTCCGTCTGTCTTTTGAGAAGCAATTACTATCTCGGAAATCGAAAATTCTTTCACAAATTTCTCCAAATCGTCTATAGCAATGCTTTTGATTTTTACAGAGGTTTGCATACTCACATCCGAACTGTCCGAATTAACATAACCCAATACCCGATAATGCGGATCTGCATTTTCTAATCCCTCTACAAGTTCTTTCATCTGTTCTTTATCGCAAATCAGTATTACTTTTTTCAAAAACCTATTGGAAGCAAAAAAGCGCACGTATATAATCCTCCAAGTAAATAACGCAGAAAAAATCGCAATAAAAAAGATGAGAATCTGAAGACGATTGGTAGGTAAAACCGGAGTATAAACCGGGGTTAACAAATACAGTAAAACCGTAGTTGATGTTGTTAAAATAATACTTTTTATGATTTGAAACTGGTTACTGGCCACTTGCAGGTTGTACATTTCAAAAACAGAACCGATAAAATTGAGGTATAATCCCAGGACTATGGTCCAATAGAAATTGGTACTTGAAATATTGAAGTAATTGAATTTGAAAACAATACCAACAAAGTACAGAAAAAACAATACGAAAACTACGTCAAAAATTCGCAGGAGAATCTTTCTCTCCGAAATTTCAAAATGTATATCCTTGTATTTGTTCATTCTTTTGGCAAAAAATCAATAGTAGAATCGCAAGTTAAAAAATATTAGCATTTATAATCCGATTGTAATCAATCATTTCAATTATTTAACATGCAAACCTTTCAGCTGTTTCATAAGTCGGTTTTATCGAAGGATACTTTTAGTAATGATAACGAATAAACAAAGGCCGGAGCCGCAATTCTCATGGCAGCATGGTTTATGGTTAGCAGCCAAAAAATTAAAAAACAAAAAATATAAACGTGCTGTTTGTTGTCTAAATATAAAAATACCGGGGTAAAAAAGACAATCATCAAAGCAATAATTCCCAACATGCCGTGCTCGGCTATAGTTCTTGATATTTCGTTGTGTGAGGTTACAATTTCTCCTGTTTTTTCATAACGAATTTCCAATCCTTTAGCCACTCCAATGCCTAGTATGGGACTGTCCATAAAAGCATCTATCTCACTGGCTAAAATTTCCTCTCTACCGGTAAATCTGCTTTCCTTAACTCTTCCCATAGCATCCTGATTAGCATATCGCTTATCAATCAAACCACTGGTTTGCATAGAAGTATACAGCCAGGTAAATATAAAAACAACCGACATGAACACAAAAAGCATGTTCAACTTATATTTCCCTGAACTCGCCGAATTGAAATACAGGAAAATCAACAAAATAACAATCATTACAAAACCCGTAATCATCCCGCCTCTTGAAAAAGTAACCAATCCTCTGTATGTAATATTGGTTGCAATGATTAGGTTCAGAATAAATATCAGTTTGTTTTTAGAATTGAATATCAATCTCGAAAAGAAAATAAACATTCCGATACCCAAGATGGTTGCTACCTGATTGGGACCAAAACCTCCCGAAGTTTCTCCGTTCGAGCCTGTACCCGTTAGCACTTCTTTTAAATCGGGAGTGTACAACACTAAGTACACCATGGTTGTAACTATAGGGAGTCCTAGGGTGAGGAGAATATTGTTGAGCTGTGAAAATGTAATTTTTCTGTTGTAGTTGTAAATGGAAGCTATGCCCAGACAAACCGGCCCAGAGATGTTAAAAGCAATTGAGGTTCTTAAATCCGTTTGCAGGTTCAGAGTCTCGGTTGCCACTATTACTCCGGGTAATAAGAGGAGTAAATAAATCCAAAACGGGACTGCATTTTTAGAAAAACCACTGTAGAACATTCCAAATAAAAGGAATATCATGACCCCATATTTTGAGAATTCATACAAAATGGAGCCTCCCGTCATTCTCAAAAAAACTTCGCTGCCCACTATATAGGCTGAGACAAATAAAACCTCATTGTTCTTGTTTCCGGATTTTAAAACATAATATATCCCCAACAGCAATATGGCTGCGCTGTAAAGTGAGGCAATCGGTCTGAATAAAAAGATTAATACACCTAATAAAACGTGAATAGCGATTAATATAATGTATTTTTTATCTTCTGTTTTCATTCTTATTTCTTTAACCAATTCAGATATTTAGCAATAACGGCTTTTTCTGAATTATTTTCACTTATTGACTTATACAGGGCTTTTCCCAGATTGTTTCTCAAGGTTTCATCTTCAATCAATTTAACCAAATGAAGGTAAAACTCATCTGCTTGTTTTCTGTTCACCATAAAACCGTTCACACCATGCGTTATCATGAAAGGAATTTCTCCAACATTAGTAGTAACTACCGCTTTACTCAACAATCCATACTCAATCAGGGCAACCGGTAATCCTTCGGAATCTGAAGTCAGTATGGCAATATCAGATTGAAGGATAATATTTGTAGTATCATTTTTTGACCCGTAAACAAATACTGTGTCTTCCAGTTCTTTAGATACAATCAATGCTTTTATTTGAGCCGAATATTCATCATTAAAATCTTTTCCTACCAGATGGAATGTCCATTCCGGATAATTTTCTTTTACTTTTTGAGCTACCTCCAACAACAAAAAATGATTTTTTTGCAACCTCAAATTTGCCAAACACAAAATTCTTTTGCCTGGCGTACCTTTTAAACTGGTTTGATTAAGGATGTTAGTCTCCACACTGGTAAAATTGGGAAAATAAATTACATTGCTACAATTTAACTCTTTCTGTGCCCATTTTTTTAGTTGATCGTTTACTACTATAATACCTTTGAAAAAGAAAGAAGCCAGTTTAAGGGCTATGGTTTCCTTCTTAGAAATGAATTCGCTCAATCCGTTGTGATCATGCCATACGATTTTAATTTTGGGATAACAGAATTTTGTCAAAACCGCAACAAAATAAGAGCTGCTATGGGCATGAACAATCTCAATCCGGTTTGTTTTGCAATAATTTCTCAAACGCCATGCGGCACCAAAATCAATGGTTTTCGTCTTTTTCAGAAAAAGATAAGTAACCTTTTCAGACAATTGAGCTTTTAAAGCACCTTCTGTTCGGGTGGTGATCAACCCTGAAAAATCAACCAATCCGACTATGGCATTGGCATAATTTACCGCCATCTTTTCAGCACCTCCTACTTCGAGTGAATCAATGATCTGAACTATTCTCATGATTGCAACAGCATTTTTATCTCGTTTTCAAACACATCCAGAGTATACTTTCTAGACCAGTTGGCCGCATTTTCAACCCTTTGATTGTAGTCATCCTGATGGTCCAACAGTTGGATTATTTGTTCTGCATCTTTTGGTAAACTCATTTGCAACAGTATACCTCTCTTTCCTTTATCGAGCATATTTGGCACACAGGAAACTGCCGTCGCTATCGGCAAACATCCCCAAAACATCCCTTCAGCAACTGCCTTGGGCCAGCCCTCACTTTCCGAGGGTAAAACTACAAAATGATTCTCGATATAAGCCTGCTTAATAGCTTCCTGATTTTGATTTCCTTTTAAGAAAACAAATGATTCCAATTGATGAGCAGCAATATATGCTTCGAGTACTTTTCGTTCCATTCCTTCCCCATAGAGCGTCAGCTGTACATTTCTTCCCAAACGGTACAATTCTTCTACAAGTTGAATAGCATACAGGGGTTGCTTTCCGTTAGACAAAGTACCGACAAAAACAAAAGAAATTGTACCTTCCAGTTTCCTTATTTTCAAGGGAATCTTATCCGTTTCGGTATACGTTGCCGTGAAAAACGACTTGACATTCTTAGTACTGTTTTCCCACTCCCCGTACACCAAAACCTGCATATTTTTGGTTAAAAAAGTATTACTGACAATCCATTTCTGTAATCGGTAGCTGAATGGTTGCTTGGATTTCGGATCCCAATTACCGGCATACTTGGTTGTTTTTATTTTTTTGGGAAAAAACACTTGAAGGAAGGCTCCCAATAAACTGATATTTCCGGGGCAACGAAGGTGAATATGATCGGCCGAACGCATGGCTTTCAACAACACCAAACAATTGTAGCACGAACTCCAGATGGCCTTGAACGCTGCTTTTAAAGTCAGCATATCCATCTCGCGAAGGACATGAACCTTGTGAATTGGAAACGTTACAGGTGCATTCAGAAAATTGCGATCCTCGTTCCATACCGAGCAGGCAAACTCAATTTCATCAGCGTATTTAGCCCAATACACCATCTCTTTGGCATACGGGCTGTAGGCAAAATAAATATCGTTTTTTACGATAAGCGGTGCTGTAGAAATGACTAGTAATCGCATTAAATATATCCTTTTGATCCTTTATCAGAAATCTTAACAGCCGGAACTCCTGAGTAAACTGAACCCTCTTCAATATCGGTTACCACCAGCGAGCATGCTCCTATCATCACATGATCTGCTATGGTAATTTTACCGGCTACAACGCTGTTGACTCCGATAAAAACATGATTTCCGATTTTGGGCACTCCCCTGTTTTCAGCCAAACCCGAAACGCCTATAGTTACACCTTGAGCAATATTACAATTATGTCCGATGACTGTGCGGGCATTCAGTACAATTCCGCCAAAATGACCAATATAAAAAGAATGACCAATAGTAGCTGCGTAGGGAATTGAAATTCCGGTGGTCAACTCAATTATTTTTTGCCAAAGATATAAAGGAATAAATAGAAGCATCTTCAGAGGTTTGAAAGTCACTTTTTTGCAACAATAATGAGCAATCCGGTATTGAAATGTTGCCCAAAAACCTTGAGTAAAAAAAACAATAACCCAAAAATTGGCACCGTATTTTTTATAACGCAGGTAATCGGAACGGATAAGTTGAAATAGCGTCATTTCAAGTGGTTTTAGGTTTATCAAAAAACAAACTCAGCCAACCCACGCATCTTCCTGAAAATTCGGTAAAAGCTTCGGTGCGTTTGCTTGTGGTAAAGATATTGCCAAATCGGACAAATGCCAACAACAACACTGTGACATTCCATTTAAACCTTGCCTTAATACCGGGATTAGGATACTTTACCCGCCACACATACCACCCATTGCGCACAACCATTTTGCCGTATAGGTATTTATTAGGCCGGCCGGCCTGATCGTGAAAATGCGACAATTGGGCTTTCGTATTAATCACATTTTTTCCGAAAGCTTGGGCTCTGATTGAAAAATCGGCATCTTCATACAAACCGTATCCTTCAAAATAATGTGAAAATGCTATTTGGTCCAAAACTCTTTTCCGAAAGGCAAAAGACATTCCGATTAACAAATCAACTTCATATGTTTTATCATTCAAAGGGAAGCCACAAGTTCGTCCATGTGAAAAATCGGGCATCCGACCCGGACCTAAATCTGAAGCCAATCCCAGTATATTTCTCAATATATTTCGGTCTCCTTCCGGATAAATGTATCCTTCAAATTCATAAAACCGGTTTTTGTTATAGTGCTTGTTGGGTTCTTTTTTAATCCAATTGTTTTCATTGATAGCTACACCTCCTACGCCTGTAATCGAATCTTCGGTCTTGAAAGTCTTTATAATTTCTTCGAAATAATCGGGTTCTAAAACCGTATCATCATCTAAAAAACAAACTACTGCTGATGTTTCAGCTACTTTTGAAATCCCGAAATTTCGCTGCTTAGTTAGCCCCCTGTTTTCTTGGGTAACCCTGAAATAATCCAGGTTGCGAAACGGGTTTTCTGCTAATGCAGTTTCAGTTTCAGTGTTCAAAGAACCATCAACAACCAGAATCTGATTGGGGTAAAGCGATTGCCTGGTTACTGAATGCAGTAAATTCAGCAATGCTTTAGGGCGCATATAAGTACAAACAATTAAAGTAAAGTTCATTTTATTTAGTTCTTTTTCCCAATTTCAGCAGATTCTTGGCATAAAAAATCGACTTGTTGAATTGTATTTGACGATAAGGCATTCTCAAAATCCGCAACGGAAGTGACCATTTCGAACCGGTGAATAAATACAGAAAAAAATATTTATGACGGTATTCATTAACCAGCTCTTTCCCAAAATGTTTATAAGAAAAGTACATAATCGTAGGGCTCGGCACCGGTCTAATCCATTTCACAGGATGGTCAAGTTCCCATGGCTGCTTTTTTCTTTTTTTCCCTAAAACAGCAGACTGGCTACCCCAAAAACGATAGCCTCCAACCGGTGGTTTGAGGTGCAAACTGTTGGAAAAAGGATTTTGCAACACAACGACTCCTATTTTGGTCAGCGACAATCCAAAATCATTATCTTCACCATAACCGCCGTCAAAATTAATATCATTGCCTACCAATTGTGTTACAAACGGTCTTTTGACACAATTATTGGCATTGTTGTAAAACTGGGCTGCTCCAGTCAAATAACGGTTTGGGCCATAGTTTTTTAGTTTATCCCGTAAATCACCCAAATCTTGTTGCTGGTGGTCGGCTCTGATGTCTAAACCATTGCAGGCATCAGCATGATAGGTTTGTAAAAAACGGATGTGATTTTCGATGTAATCCGGCAAAACCCTCAAATCGTCATCGCCAAATACAATGTAATCACCTGTACATAAATCGATGGCTTCGTTCCGGGCTCGGCAACTTCCTTTGGTTTCCTGCCATTTAACAATCAGTTCAAACGGATAAACAGACGGATTATAGAGGCTTTCGTTTCTTTCAGCTGCCGGAGTTGCATCTACCACTACAACCTGAGTGGGCAGATAAGTCTGATTTTTCAAATCCTCTAACAGATTCAGTGTAAAATCTTGCCGCATCATGGTAGGAATGATGTAACTGACTGTTGGTTTTCCCTGAATGGGTTTTAATTCTCTTGGTTTAACAATAGCCGTTTTGTCGGTTTTCTTAAAATTTCTTTTGGCATAAAACAGAGCATTCCACTCGGCAATGCGCCAAAACCCTTTGCGGTACAACATGTAAAACGCATGGGATATTTTAAAATTTTTGACATAAAAAACATAACGCTCCTTAGCGGTAAACACTACTTTACTCTTTTCAACAACATCAAATAATCCTTTGCAATACAAGGGAACTGCTCCTTGTAACCTCACCGCATTGTACCCGAAATCTAAGGCTTGTAACTGAATGTTTTCATAATCGGAATCAAAGCCGCCCAGAGTTTCCCAAACTGATTTTCTCACCGCAAACTGATACGGGTTAATACGCCAACTGATGCATTGATCAACATTATCAAAATCACGGATGAACCAAAAAAATGTAGCAGCCTGATAAGCCAATTCCATGAATGCGTTTTTATAGCCTTGTTCAAAAGAACTATGCCAAATATCGCCGGGCCCCAAAACCAACTCGTCCAGTTTTTTAAAATCAGGCGAGCCGTTGTAGAGAATCGTTTCTCCTGTTGGGGTTATGTATTCTTTTAGAGCAATACTCATTATTTATTTTCTGCAATTTTTTGGTAGTAAGCCACGCTTTGTGCTGCTACTACTTCGATACTGAATTTTTGAATCGCTTTTGTTCGGGCTGCCGCTCCTAACTCCTTTCGCAAGGATGAATTGTTGAGCAATGTACTGATTTTATCGGCATATTCCTTGTGATTTTTAGGGTTTACCAAATAACCATTGACTCCGTGATCAATGATTTCAGTAGCCCAACCAATGTCTGATGCCACTATAGCTTTGTTCATGGCCATTGCCTCTATCCAGGAAACCGGCAACGCTTCGGCAAAAGTTGGGAAAACGCAAACAGTAGCAGAATTGATGTATTCTTTAATACTGTCATAAGTGACGCTTCCCACATAGGTTACATTTTGCAAAGCATCTTTGTCAAACAGGAGTTGCATCATTTCCCAAACGGATCCGTTTCCGCTAATTACATCCTGCGCATCTCTGCCCACCAAGATGAGTTTGGCTTGGTTATTTTGCCGGTATACTTCGTTAAAAATATACGGCAGTTCAAGAGAACCCTTCTTTCTGACTAAAGTTCCAAAATATAAAATCGTATCGGGTTGCTCACTAGTATTCCTGTCGTCAGCGTCGAATTTAGTCAAATCAATACAATTGGGAATAACGGTAATATCGCGTTGTAACGCAAACAATTGTTTGGTTATTTCAGCTGTGTAACGGCTTACGGAAAGCAATCCGTCGGCCAATTGCAATGCCTTGCTTTCGTGATAACGATTCCTGATTTTAACCGGTCTGTTTTCTAAATGACAAAAATAGGTGTCACTCCCGTGTAATTTTACCACAATGGGACACTTTGGTTGTATACCGGAGGTAATTCCGTCCCAATCTGGGGCTTCCAAAATGTCTATTTTTTTTTCGTTGTACAATTTATTTATGAGTCGTTCTATCTTATGCTGAGTCAGCCATTTGGAAATTCCTTTAACCTTTACATTTTTGATTAAGTAAAATGAAACCCCGTTTTCTTCAAAAAAATCGTCTTTGTTTTGTCCGTAAACCAAAACCGAAACGGCATGACCACTTTCAACCAATCCTTTGGAAAGATTTGAAATACTGGTCCCGATACCCCCAAAGGCATTCATCTTAGGATGCGGAAACTCGGCGGTCAGAAAGGCTATTTTCATTCGATTAATTTATAATAATTGGCAACCATGGCATCCAAAGAAAACTGTGAAAGGCGATCGTTGACTGTTGAACGTTTTTGTATTCGTTTTTTTCCGGTTAGAATGTTAACTAAAATGGATTGGAGCGCGGCAATATCTTCTCTTTCAAACAAAAAACCATTTTCATTCTCCACAACCATTCCCAACACATTTCCTTGATTCTTGGTAGTGATGACCGGCAAATCGGAGAGCAAACTCTCGAGTACCGAATAGCAAAACGTTTCTCCGTGCGAAGGATGAATTAAATAATCGTATTGATGGTAAAGGACATGCAAATTGTCCACACTTCCTTTGAAAACAAAATAATTCTGCAGGGAAAAATCGACCACCATTTTCTGAAGTACTTCCTGATAATCGCCGCTGCCGTACAAATCAATAACAAACTCATAAGGAGCTTCTTTTACCAACTGATGCACGGCGGAAATTAAATCCTGAATTCCCTTTTGTTCCCTCAAATGTGACGCTACTATGAATTTTCCTTTGAATTCAAAATTACTCTTTTTCTTAAACTTGTCAATTTCCAATCCGTTGAATATTACTATGGTTTTGCGTTTGATGGAGCTGCCGTATTCCAATACCAACTGATTTTTACAGTAATCCGAAACCCCCACAAAAAGATCAATGTATTGGGAATACAACAAGCCTTTGATTTTTCTTTTGATGTTCTTCTTGGCCGCAAATCCGTTATTCGGTCTCGGGTTATGATCTACCTGAATGATTTGAGCTGAAGTTGTTTTTTTTATTTTCTTAAAAACAGGAACACACAGTTCAACAAAATGGGTAATTATATGAGTATACTGAGTTTGCTGCCTCTGGCAATGCGCATAGAAAAAAACCTCAACATTTTGATATTCACTACTAAAAATGGTCATATCATGGTACCCGCCGTGTTCCGAATAATTCGGAAAAAACCAGTGCACTGCGATGTTGTTTGCCTTGCATTTTTGATCAAATAGCCAAAAAAAGTAATCCATCCCACCTATTCTCTCGGGCAGCAGTTTGTAATTGCAAATGACGGCTATGGTTTTTACGGATTGGCCCATTTCTTTAGTGTTTCAGCTATGTGTTTACTGGTTCCTTGCAGCGGTCTTCCCACCTGCAGTTGGTTGAACTGCTTTCGGTTTTCGGCATCAATACCCGGATTAGCGAGATACAAACGGATACTTTCTATCAATTCCTGTTCATTTTTGACAATTCGGGTAGATTCGCTGGTGACCACGTTTTCTATATGGGCATAGGCTAAAAACCGCTGATCATCGTATAAATCATTCTCTTTATTACCAAAAACTGTGTTAATCACAGGTTTATCAAACTGCATAAAATCTAAACTCATGGTAGAAAGCATGTTGATATTCAAATCCGAAAATTCGATTAATGCTCTCAAATCGGACACATCTTCTATACTCGGAACTCTTTGGGACCAGGTTTCCTGATGTCCTTCGCGTGATAAATTCCATTTCGGGTAATTCCATTTTATGAACGGAAATTTATCCACAAATGCTGCAAAACGAATAGGATCTTCTGCCGGCGAAGTTCGCACAATAAAGTTAACGTTATCTATAATCTTTGCACTGATTGCCTTAGCAATAGTTTCGATGTACAATTCATCATTTCTGCTAGTAGAGATATCCCCGCAACTGAAACAAATTGTTTTAAGGGAAGGATTAATCCCGAATTTATGGCAAAAAGCTTCCTTGGAGGATTTGTATCGGTCTAAGACATACGGCTCAAATTGAGGCGTGCCGACAATTTCGACGCTTTCAGGAGTTATCCCCGAATAAAAGTGTAACAATTCCTTTTTCATTAATCCACTCCAAACCAAGTAGTAATCAAAATTTCCGGCCATCCTGTTTTTGGAAGCCAAATTATCCCAGCTGAAAATAAAGGCAGTTGTTTTGACTTTGGATTTTTCAGCAGCATAAATCAGCGGTGCTACAAAAGGCGGTCTTTGATGGGTTACAAACAACAAATCAAAGTTTTCCTTTTGCAGGATATCTAGGTATTCTTGAGTAATCGGATGATTTTTAAAAGACTGTTGTTGGAAACGATTATACCGCTGAATCCATTTCTCGGAATGAAAAAGTGTGGTCCACCAAAAAGCAAATCGAGTGGCAAAACCTCTCGGATTATTAGCCCTGGAATAGTTAGCCTTCAGGTTATCCTGAATTCCGAAATTATCTTTTTTGTGGAGTTGCAAATGAGCCAATTCCTTATTCTTTCTGAAAAACCAAGTAATGAATTTTTCCTGAAAAACCGTGAGCTCGATTACTTTTGCTTTGCCCGACAATCCGGCAAAGACAGCAGCCGGCAAACAGGAAAGTATAACCACCTCATCAAAGTTGCTTTCGGCTTCTGCTAAAAAATCACTCAACATGAAATTCCTGAAGCCAACACCGTCAGTTATTACTATTCCTATTTTTTTCATATGCGTAGTAAAGGCTATTTTTGCCTCAGTTTATTCAAGAGTAATTCTAGTTTCATTTTCACCCGAATCCTGTTTTTTCTCCAATATTTTTTGAAATAAAACAGTTTGTCATAAAAATAAATATACTCGGGATTTTTTGTATCGTCAAATTTAATCAAATCAAAAACCTTGTCAATCCTTTGGGTGTGCTTTTCATTTTCACCATAGGATCTGGCATACCAGGTATGGTATAACAACTCTTTGCCGCTGGTGTCAAAAACCATCGTTGTCAAACCATCGTCTTCAAAGGGTTCTGTCGCATTCAAAAAAAATATTTTCTCTCCTTTTCGTCTGAGCCAAAAATAAAAACAATAGTAGGGTTCATACAAACTCATCACATCATATTCTTCTTTCAGCGCGGCTAAATCTTCCTGAAACTCGTTGGGTAAAATATATTGATTTTTGTGAACAGCCGAACTGTCCCATAACTGCTCCAGTTTTTTGAAATTAACCACCGAAAAAAAAGTATTGATAGCAAAAGGACTTTGTTTCCGGGTCTTGATCTGACCACCGTCGCGTACTCCACATACTATAAAATCGTTGGTTTGCAAATAATCAATAATATCATATACTCCATCCGGATTCATAAAAAGCACATCTTCATCAGCCATGATAAGCCATTCAATTCCTTTGCCCTTGAGCTTTTTCATCATGTAACAAATGCTATCCAGGGCAAACATACCCTTACTTCCTTCAATCACATATTTTTGAATGCCTTTGGGAAACAATTGAGCGCTTTTTTGGTACAAATCCTTATTGATAAGGGTCGTAATAATGGCTATCCTACCGTTGTTGTCCATCTTTTTATTTTAATAACTGAGCGGCATTAATCCATTGCCAAACATGAAAACTACTCTGATTATCGCCGTTATAAAAATTATCGAGTTCCTTTTGCAAGCTCGATTTATCAAACCAACTATGATTTTGCAACAAGTCTACTTCTGCAGTAACCCATTCTTTCAAATCGTCCGAAAGCCATTCGCGCTGCGGGGTTTGTAACGGACGTTTGGGTGCCAACACTAAGTCTTTTTGCAAAAATCGTTCGGCAATTTTTCGCAACATCCACTTTTGGATGCCGTCTTTTATTTTAAACTCTTGGGGCCGGCTGAAAATATATTCCACCAATTCGTAATCTAAGAAAGGTTCACGCAATTCGGTTCCGTACAACATAGAAACCCTGTCATTAAAACGCAAAGCACGGGGAATCTTAGTGTAAAACAAGTCGCGGTATTGCAGATTCAGCAAAGCATCATCAAAAGGTTTCGGATAGTTGGTTTTAGTATAATTTTTAGCAAAATCAATCTCTAAAACATTTGTTCTGACTGGTGATTTGCTAATGCCCTGAATACTATTTTGGGACTGATTGACATAATAATCATAACCTGCCCAGGCTTCATCAGAGCCTTGCCCGTCCAGTAAAACCTTAACTCCTTTTTGCCGGGCTGCCTGAAAAATTTTTGAGTAAGCCAAGGTGGGAATTCCCCCGTAAGGTTCAGCCTGGTGTTTTGCCATCTGCAACGCCAAATCCGGAATTTCCTGAGCGGAAAGTGGACAAACAGTCAAATAATATGGTCGGTTTTCCAACATAGCTTTTACCCAAGTTAACTCATCATATCTTTCGTCATTGGTGATAAAAGTAAACGCTTCTACAGCCGATTTGTCTATGTCCTGCTGATCAATCAAAGCCAATAGGGTACTGGAATCAAGACCTCCGCTCAAATTAAAACCCACCGGCACATCAGCCCGAAAACGAAAAGTAATGGCTTTCAAAAGCAGGTTCGTAATGTATTCTTCCTCATTTTGCTCAAAATGCGATTGCAACTGGGCAATACGCTCTTCAAAATGATACCACTTTTTGATATTCAATTGCTTATTTTTGAATGTCAGTGAATGACCTCCCGGCAATTGTTGAATATGTTGCCAAAAGGTTTCGTCAGGATTGCCGTAACTGCCTTCGGAAAAATAGTGAAGCCATACACTATCTTTCGGTTTTTTAGCTATCCCGACACTCCAAAACGGATTGATTTCGGAAGCAAAAATAAAATCATTACCATCCCAAAAATAATAAAACGGCTTAACGCCAAAACGATCCCGGGCCGCAAACAAACACTGCTCTCTTTTGTCCCAAACCGCAAATGAAAACATACCGTTAAATCGGGATAAACAATCTTCTCCCCACTCCCGGTAAGCGTTCAGCAATACTTCGGTATCTGATGTTGTTTTGAATCTATAGCGCGACTGAAGTTCTTTTCTGAGCTCTACGTAATTGTAGATTTCGCCATTAAAAACTAAGACAAAATTTCCACAATCACTAAAAAAAGGCTGATTGGCATTTTCCGATAAATCGATAATACTCAAACGGTTGTGACCAAGACCAATGCGGTTTTCCTCTAACCAAAAGTCGGTATAATCAGGCCCTCGGTGCTTTTGAGCTTGGAGCAGGCTGGCCAAATTTTGTTGATTAGCCTTGTTTCCTATGATTCCGGTAATTCCACACATTTACCAACCCAATTTGATGATTAAGGATTCAGCTTGTTTCCAATCCTCCATGGTATCAATATTGACATAAAAATCGGGATTACTCTCAATATAAGCTACTGATTCTCCCAAAAAACTCCCGTTTTTAATCACCGAGGTTTTGGTAATATACACTGAGCCGTCACGGTGAAAAGCTTTGGGCAAGTCCTGCCTTCTCGGAATCATAACGGCATCTCCGGTGGCAATTTTGAGCAAACCTTCTTGGGTTTCCTCAAAAGTCCAATGCGGATTATACTCGTGAGGAACCGGTAAAACACTAACTAAAGAGTCTGACTGTTTCTCGATAAATTTTCGGATGGCGGCATCAATAAAACCCTTCTCACGAAACGGACTGGTAGGTTGCAGCAAACAAACCGCATCAAAAAAAATGTTTTGTTTCTCAAAAAAATCAATAGCATGCTGCACCACTTCGATAGAAGTGGAAGTGTCCTGAGCTAATTCGGATGGACGGATAAAAGGTGGTTTACACCCCGAAATTTCAGCAGCAATAGCAATTTCCTCGTCGTCCGTAGAGACAATAACATCAGTCAGTAATTCAGATTCTTTTGCTGCATGAATGGTATATTCTATCAAAGGCATTTTGCCCAAGAGTTTGATGTTTTTTCTCGGTACTCCTTTAGAGCCGCCTCGCGCAGGTATAATGCCCAATATTCTCATTAGTACGTAATGGTTTTATGAAACTGCAAGGGCAGTTCTTTTAACAATAAGGCTATTTTTTCTCCGGCATCACCTCCCCCGTAAACATCTGATTTCGATCGATTGTTGCGATTTAAAATGGTTGTGATAGCTGACACTATTTCGTTTTCATCATAAGAAACATCTACTACATTATTTCCGCGGTCACGGCGATTTTGGCGCGAACCAATGTTCACAACCGGTACGCCTAAATAAGCACATTCGCGAATGCCCACGCTTGAGTTCCCAACCAAACACAGGGAAGCATTCAATAAATTCAGGAAATCGTTACCTTCCATATTTTTGAAAAAATGCACATTTTTCATAGTATATTTTTCGCGGAAAGAACGAATTCCTGTTGAAGTTCCATCGGCCCCGGCATCTACATTGGGCCAGAACCACAGGGTTGGTTTGTTGATTTTTTGTATAGCTCTTAAAGTGGCTTCTATGTGTTTTCTGGAATCCTGATATTCGTTGGTTACCGGATGTTGCATCACTACTATGTAACCGTTACTCAAATCGGGTTGCGAGCCCACACCCCCATACTTTTCATACGGATTAAAAGTCAAATGAGTATGTTTGGAAATCTCCTGAGCAATGTCGATAGAAGGACAGCCGGTATTGAAAACCATAGCCTCATTTTCGCCCAGTTGTATCACTCTTTTTTTAGCATTTTCAGAAGCTACAAAATGATAATCGGCTAGTTTGGTAATCGAATGTCTTACCTTTTCATCAATGTTCCCAGTTACTTCACCTCCTTGTATATGTGCCAAAGGAATGTTCATATATGAAGCCGAAATAGCCGTTGCCATAGTTTCAAACCGATCGGCTACTGTTACTACTATGTCGGGTTTAAGATTATCAAAAACGGTAGACAATTCAAGAATTCCGATTCCGGTTGTTTTGGCTGCTGCAGTAAGGTTTTCACCTTCCAACACATTGAATACTTTGGCGGCAATTTCAAAACCATCCTTTTCGATATAATTCACGGCACTTCCGTATCGGTCAAGCAATGCCGAGGCTGCAATAATAAGCTGCAACTCCAGTTCCGGATGCTTTTGTATGGCTGTCAAAACGGTTTTAACCCGGCTGTAGGAAGGGCGTGCGGTGATGACTACTGCTATTTTTCTTTTTTCGCTCATGCTAAATCTTCTTCATTCAAAAAATCCCATTGGGACATATCTCTTTTTAATTTTCGACCTAAAACAGATTTAAAATCAGTGGCCGAAATACCATATCCTTTAGGCTTTTTACTTTCCAAATCATCAAAAGTCAGGGCATGTCCTTTGGGTAAATTTTTATTTAAGGCTAATGATTTTTCAAAGATGGTTTTCAACTCCTTGAAACTCTCATTATCGTTTTTATTGATTGGATGGCGGAGCGCCAAATGAATGGCATTAACCGCTTCAACCAGCTCTTTGGTTTCCTCTAAAGTCAACGATGCCGGAGCATCGGGACCAAAAAGCCCGCGATGGAAAACCACGTGAAACTCCAAAATTTCAGCACCCAAAGCAACGGCGGCTATACCGGTGGCAACTTTAGCCGAATGATCAGAAAAACCAACGGCAACCTGATAGCGTTCTTTTAGTTCGTTGATAACATTAAACCCGTATTGTTCCGGTTGCGTAGGGTAAGCGGTGGTGCATTGTAATAGTGAAAATCGGGCTTTTCTGCTTCGGAGAAATGCAACGGTTTGGTCTAATTCTGAATAACTGCTCATTCCCGAAGAGAGAATAATGGGTTTTCCGGTTGATGCAATTTTTTCTAACAACAGAAAATTAGTCACTTCGCCGGAACCAATTTTATAACTGTGAACTCCAACTTCTTCGAGCCAATCTACTGCCAAATTACTGAATGGAGAACAGATAAAATCTAGATGAACCTCCTCACAATGTTTTTTAATGTCTTTCCATTGACTGAGCGTAAATTCCATTCGTTTCCAATAGTCGAACCGCGTAACATCTGCTCTTGAAAATTGCACCCTAAAAGGTTCGTACGGACTGCTTTCGGCCTCAGCTATGTGCATTTGAAACTTGATAGCCTGGACACCGGTTTGAGCCACTGCATCAATATAAGCATGCAATGTCCCTAAACTTCCGTCGTGCGCCTGAGCAATTTCGGCAATTAAATAGGGTTTGGTTTTCATTAAAAATCCGTTGAAAGGAAGTAAAAGTAACTAATTTTCCGGTTTCCAATAAATTTTTGCTTCTTTTAATTTTGTGTATTTCTGATATTCTTCAAGGGTTAGCGCATTTCGATGCCTAACTATTTTACCGAAATGAGTAATCAAATCCCATTTGGCTAAAAACAAAGGTTTGATAACTCTAAAATCGCCTTTGAAGATTTTAGTTTTGTATTGCATCCAAATCGAATAAGACAAAATTCGGGGGATTTTACTAATCGGATAAAGCAACATCATATTAAACCAATCTGCCCGAATAGCCCTTCGATACCTGATTCCGAAATCATTGCTGGCGATGTAACGTTTTTTTAATTCTACGCGATGATTCACCAGTACAGTCGGCAAATAATGCACCTCCCATTGATTTTTAAATAAATTCATCGCCGCAAAAGTCTCTTCACCGTAAAAAATATACCAATCCGGATAATCAGGAATGGCTTCCCAGGCAGCTTTTCGAAAACAATGACCACATCCGATAAAGCTTTTTACTATTTCGGGTTGATCAGTAGTAAAATGAGATTCAGGTTCTTGTCTCGACCAAAAAACCCTGAATGAAACAACCCCGCAACGGCTGTTTTGCAGAAAATAATTTTCGATAATTTCTAACGGATTCTGTGTCAAAAAATGCAAATCATCATCTAAGGAAATCAGGTATTCTCCTTTGGCCAATTGGTTCAATCGGTTTCTGTTGTGAATGAGTCCTTTTGATTTTTCGTTTCTCAAAAGCACAATTTGCGGATAATTGTTACTGATGTAATCAAAAGTACCGTCATCGGATGCATCGTCGTATATCAGTACTTCGACCTCTTCTTGGTGAAGCAGATTTTCAATTTTCTGCAGGGTGATTTTTAATTCCTCAAGTCGGTTTTTGGTAGTAATTACTATAGAAAATTTGATCGGATTCATTTCAACAGAATGTTATTTAGAGTCTGTTTCAAATTAATCTCAGTAGAATAATCAATCAAATCCTGACGATTCAGACGCAGTTCCTCCGGATTGTTTTTCCAAATGGCATACAAATCCGAAATGTTCTTTTCAATCGCCTCTACATCGTTGGCTTCAGACCAATAAGGATACTGATTCCCCAACAAACGCTTGACTTCGCTGTAATAAGGTCCCAAAATCAAAATGGGTTTGTTGGCTACCACACAATTGGGAAACTTCCCGGGCAAAAACGGACTAATCTCTGAAACAGCTTCCAATATAATATTGACAGAGACCTCCTTTTCTAAGGACTGTACTGTTTTGTATTCTAAATAATCTTTGATGATAATATTCGGGTGGTTGAGATAAGGTTGTAAAACAGACTCGTGGCAGGAATGATTGCCTATCAAATACAATTTAGCCTCTGATCTTGCCGAGGAATGGTTATCCAAAAAACGGAGAAATCCTTCAATCAAAAATTTAGGATTGCGCTGTCTGAGCAGATTACCGGCATGCAGTAACGAAAATTCATTGCGGATAAAAAAGTCGGGCAACGGAGCCGCTTGCGTTTCTGTTTTGATTTGATGCGGAATTATGACGCTTTTATGGGCAACTTCAGGAAAATAACTCTCCATCCATTCTTTTAAAAGCAAACTCGGAAATGCCAAATGAGCTGATTTTTGAGTTATAGCCAAAACAAAAGCTTCTTTGACTTCATAACTTTTCTCAACCCAATTGTAAGGACGGGGATACATGTGAAACGGATAAGGATCGTGTATGTAAGCCATCCATTTAGTATGCAACTCAGGTAACTGTAACAATGCTCTGTGTGGCCTGAAACTGCTTCCTTTGCTAAGCGTCAACACTAAATCAGGATTGAAATCGAGGTGTTTTTTTATGCCTTTTTTGATCGAATGAGTATCGTTGGTATGTGTAAACGAAAAACCGAAAATCTTCTCTAAATGGGTATTGATGTAAATTTTGGTATGCCGTTGAAAAACCCTTACAGCCCTTGAAAGCAGATAGTTTATCGAAATTTTATTTTCCTTCAGCCACACACATTCAATGCCTTCAAGTTGAATTTCTTGGTGAGTGTAATGCAGGACTTTGAGCTGAAAACCGGCTTTTTGTAAATTGGAGATCAAGGCCACATTCACCTTAGAACCACTGCTGTCTTCAACATTTATCGATTCGGATATAACTAAAATTTTCATGCTTGCGAATGTACTAAATATTTTGCTATGGCTTTGAAGGTCAAAGGCGAAACCCAAACTCCTTTAGTTTCTCCAAAACGTTTTCAGAAAAAGCTGTCGGACTTCGTATTGAAACTGTTTTAGTTTCATAAAAAATCCCGGGTCCGGTTTTTCAAAATAGGCCACGACTCTCTTGCTCCAATCGTCATCAAGCCAACTTTGAAAGAAATCGGGTTCAGCACCATTCGCATACCAGATTTTAGCTTCACTGCACTGTTCCTTCAAAAAAATATGATACGCCGGATAATGGGTGTCTACGACAACATTATAGCCCAGAGCTTGTGCACGGGTACAGAAATGACGGTCTTCTCCCTGATAGCCTAAGCTCATCAAACGGTTAAAGTTCAGGTTTTTGGATAAAATTTCTTTGGTCAGCAAGGTGCAGGCACCGCCACCGCCAACGGTATACTTTCCTTTTTGGGTCAATTTTAAAATGGTTTCAGGCCCCACGTAAGACCAGGAATGATGGTCCCAGGCATTAGGTTTATGAAAAGTTTGTTTGAAGAAAAGGGTCCAGAAAACTTCAAAGATAAAATGTTCGTTTTGCTGTACCAAATGCGTCAATGTCATGGGGTGAAGTACCAAATCAGAATCAACTAAAAACAAATAATCATAATCGTGTTGCAAGGCATACTGAATGGCATTGTTCTTAATTGCTATGATGCGGTCGATTCGGGAAACATTCCAGTTGTGATCACTGTAATCACTTGATTTCAAGTTTATTTTAGAAAGCAAGTTACAGTTATTAGCTTTACAGAACTCATTCAGAAAAGCACTTTCCTCGGAAGTTTCGGAATCATCGTAAAAAAGATACTCCAACACAAATCCTTCCTGTTTCAGATTCAGGTAAGATTGCAGTGAAATTTCAAGTATTTCTTTTGGTTTGCGTATAGAAGAAAATAAAACTATCCTTTTCATTTAGCGTCTGATTATTTTAATTATGCTTCTTTTAATGGTTTTCAGCATGCGATTATAGTTAAAAGACAACACGTTGAGCAGATAGTAAAAATAAGCTTTTGTCGGAGAAAGAAACCCCAATGAAAAAAAGTATTTGCTTTTGAGTACTGTCATGGCTAAGCGAGGGCTGTCTAAACCTTCGGAAACCGAAGATTTTCCACCCAAATGCACCAAAGTAACTAATGGATGTAAAACAATTTTACATCCTTTTTTATGGTAACGGTAGCACAGTTCCATGTCTTCATAATACATGTGAAACCGGGGATCAAACAAACCAAACTGGTCAATACTCTTTTTTCTGATCATCATGGCAGCTCCCGAAACATAATCGACTTCTTTGGGCTTTTCAAAATCACATTTTTTGGAAATAGCATTTATTTCTTTCAGATAGTCGGGGTCCATGTTCTTTTTGAATCCTAAGTCGTACAGGAGTTTATCTTCGGTCAAATAGTTCCCGTGACAAAGGTTTGGCTGATGATTGCCATCGATAAGATTGGTTCCGCAGATGATTACCTCAGCATGGTTTTGATCCTCCATATACGAAAACAAGCGTTTGATTCCGTCGTCTATCAGATAAGCATCGGAATTCAGTAGAAAAACATATTTTCCGCTGCAAAATGGCAGTGCTTTGTTATTGGCCTTCCCAAAGCCCAGGTTTTTATCCAATCGAATAAATCGGACATTTTTTTTGGCTTGCAGGAGCGATTCTAAACGGGTTTCTCTCGAATTATTGTCGACCACAATCACTTCACATTCCAAACCGGAAGTAAATTCAAAAACAGAATTGACGGCTTGCAATGTCAAAGCATCAGTGTTAAAATTGACTATAATAAAAGAAATGTCCATCCTTATTTATTTGAATTTTCTGCTAATTCTTTTCAGAATATTTAATCCTATTTTCAGTCGAATGGCTAGATTTTGAATGGCTATTTGCACCAATGATATTGGTCCCAAATGGGGAGCAGTCTGATTCAAATCGGTCATGAGTTCACTTACAGTTGCCGCTTTTTTGAAGAGTAAAAAATCCCATGAAATCTCATCTAAAGGATGAAAATTGGCTACTGACCGGTAATTTTCTTCATTTATATTTTTCCAAAAGTCGACAAACTTCGCGGTATCAAAATCATCGCGATGTCCCCAATTGGTTATTTTGGTCGTAATCTCACTTTCTGATCTGGCCCATGATTGATGCACCACATCAATATTTAGCGATAATTTTGTTATTCTGTTGTTGTTTCTGGCCGCAGTATATTTGGGACAATTGGTAACAAAATTGAACTTGTCTTTTTTATTGATGATTAAAAATCCTTCGGGGGTTTCTTTGAACAAAATAATCATATTGCCCTGAAGGGTGACCGGAAACAGGCGGGAAAACCACAGCAAATGGGAATTATGTCTTAAGAAAGCGGCCAATTCTTTAAAATGTAACACGTATTCATCCGAGTCAAGCTGAACAATCCATCCTTTTCCCATTCGTTTAGCCAGTAAATTGCGTTGTCTGGTTTCGCACTGTATCGGAGTTAACTCGGGAACATAAAATACTTCCGAATGAAATTCTATTTTTTTTTCGACATCAAAAGCAGCGATTTCGTCATAAAAACTATCAGGAATAAAGACAGGGTTCCCACTCCAAGTCTTATTTTCGGCATCTACCGAAAGGTAAATTTTATCGGCATGATTATACACCTGTTGCAAGGCTACAGGCAACAATTCATAATCATACGAAACTAAAAATCCGACTTTAATCATTACTCTAATTTGAGGTCCATTGCGTATGTAGGTATACTCTCGAATGCTTCGGCAAATCTTTAGTTCGTTTGGTAAAACTGCTCTGCTCCAAATCAAAAGCAAAACAATTTTTGATTTCATAAAGGGTTTCCATATGCCCCACTCCTGCCCAGAAATTCATACTGTAATGGCCCGGCACAAAAAGCAACTCAGCCGTATTGATTTCAATTTTCAGAGAAGTGCCTCCGTCAATTTTATGAAAATACATGTTGTCATCTTCATTAGAAATGTGGGAAATCAACTCCCCGTTGCTGTTCACAACATCCATCGCTATAGAAAGATCATTAATCGTATCTAAAACATCCAAATCTACCGTAAAGGTGAGTTTTTGACCTAATAAAACCGTTGCTCCGTGATTGATTATTTTGCCACTCAGAAGAACCGAAAAATCAGTAACTTTGAGTCGGTTTGTGTAAGTTTTATGGACGGGTTTGGCATTTAAGGTTTCCACAATCTTAGTCGAATAAACATCGATAGCGCTGGAAGATTCACCATCATACACCAACATGCCGTTTTCGAGAACTATACCTCTCGTGCACAAACTTTTAACGGCTGCCATGTTATGACTTACAAATAAAACAGTTCTTCCTTCGCCTTTACTGATATCACCCATCTTGCCGAGGCATTTTTTTTGAAACTCGGCATCACCTACCGCCAACACTTCGTCAACAATAAGAATTTCACTTTCAAGATGCGCCGCTACAGCAAAAGCCAAACGCACATACATACCCGAAGAATAGCGTTTTACCGGAGTGTCGATATAGCGCTCCACTCCCGAAAAGTCAATGATTTCATCCAGCTTACGTGTGATTTCTTTTTTGCGCATCCCCAAAATGGCTCCATTGAGATAAATATTTTCTCTTCCGGTTAATTCGGGATGAAAACCGGTTCCTACTTCGAGCAGACTGGCAATACGTCCTTTAACTTTTATGGCTCCGGTAGTTGGCGCAGTGACTCTTGAGAGCAATTTCAACAAGGTACTTTTTCCGGCTCCGTTTTTACCGATAATACCAACAGCATCGCCTTGATTAATTTCAAAGTTGATGTCTTTTAATGACCAAACGATATCGCTCTCACCCTTTTTACTTCGGTCGTTGGTTTGTCCAATCTTCAGAAAAGGATCTTCCTTGCCCAGTATTTTGGTCAACCAAAAACGTTCAATATCGCGGGAAATAGTTCCTGTCCCGATTTGTCCGATTTGATAGGCTTTGGACAGGTTTTCGACTTGTATAACGGGCTTATGCATCAGATGGTATCAACGAAGTTTTTTTCGGTTTTATTAAAAATCAGAATTCCCATAAAGAGAATGACAATAGTGACCACTGTAGAATAGCCAAGACTCCAAAGCGAAAATTCTCCTTTACCCAAAAAAGCATAACGAAAAGCTTCAATTATACCGGTCATGGGATTGAGTTCGATGTATTTTTTATAGGCTGCCGGCGCTGCACTCAACGGATAAATTACGGTTGTTCCGTACATCAGTAATTGCACTCCGAACGTAACCAAAAAGGTCAAATCTTTGTATTTGGTCGTAATAGCGGTGATAATCAATCCTGCACCCAAACCTAAAAAGGCCATCAGGGCAATCAAATAGGGAAAAAAGAAAACGGCATACGTCAAGTGAAAATCTGCATTCTTGTACCAAAAGTACCCCATCATCAGCAAAAACAACAGCATCTGCACTCCAAAGCGAATCAGATTACTGAAAACAATACTCAACGGCATAATCAAACGCGGAAAATATACTTTGCCGAAAATGCCGGCATTATCCCTAAAAACAGTACTGGTTTTAGTCAGACAATCGGAAAAATAATTCCAAGCTGTAATCCCCGAGAGGAAAAACAAAAACTGAGGCAAGCCATCGGTGCTGATACCGGCCAGGTTTCCAAACACAAAAGTAAAAACGATGGTAGTCAGGAACGGCTGTATGAAAAACCAAAGCGGCCCCAAAACTGTTTGCTTGTAAAAACTGATGAAATCTCTCTTGACAAACAAAAAAAGCAAATCTCTGTAATTCCAAATATCTCTGAATTTT
Source organism: Flavobacterium silvisoli (assembly GCF_004329815.1). GTDB lineage: Bacteria > Bacteroidota > Bacteroidia > Flavobacteriales > Flavobacteriaceae > Flavobacterium > Flavobacterium silvisoli. The sequence goes on from NZ_SJPE01000007.1 coordinate 149,879, forward strand.
ACATCAAAAAGTGAAGTATGTCCCTTAATAACTAAATCCCAATCCTGTGATTGACTTTTATTGTTCATTATTGTTTTGGAGATTAAAATTTGCCTTTCACGCTACGTGCAAATATATAAATTAGGCTTTCCTTTTAAAACAAAAGTGCTGATTTATTTAGTATTAGAACATAATTGACGAAATCGTTTTTTATTTGATTAATTTTGCAACCTAAATCGACCGTTTTGATACATTTTTTTAAACCAAAGCCTTTCCTGCGCGACTTCATACCGGATGATTATTTAGACATTCATTCGCATTTATTACCGGGTATTGATGATGGCGCCACAAGCATAGACGACACGGCTAAACTCATCAAAGGTTTGGAAAGTTTGGGTTTTTCAAAATTCATTACTACCCCACACGTGATGGGAGAAGTATGGAATAATACCAAAACGGGCATTGAAACTAAACTGCAGGACACTGTAAGCGAATTAACGATTCCTCATGTAAAGGATAAACTCAGAGCTGCAGCAGAATACATGATTGATGCCGAATTCAGGGAACTTTTTAAGAGAGAACCGTTGTTAACGTTGCGGGAAAATTATGTTCTGGTTGAGATTTCGTATCTGAATGCTCCCATTCAGTTGTACGATATATTGTTTGAACTCCAAACCGCCGGTTACAAACCGGTTTTAGCTCATCCTGAACGGTATAATTTTTACCACCACAATTTACAGGAATACCAAAAATTAAAAGACGCAGGTTGTCTTTTCCAATTGAACATGCTGTCAACTACCGGCTATTACGGACCTAACGTAAGTAAAATAGCTGACTATCTTTTGAGCAAGGATTTAATCGATTTTATAGGCTCTGATGTACACCACAACAGGCATTTGGATTACATCAGAAAAAAAGTTGTTTTAAAAAATCACAAGCAACTGCCCATCATTTTTCAAAACAACTCCTTTTTCGATTTTTGAATTTAAGCTTCTTTACTCTTCTTTTGGAATATCGACTTGAATTGTTTTACAATCGATTTTTTTCCGTGCATATCAGCACCATAGCCATATCCGTACCCATAAGCATAGTTGTATTTATACTTATAACTGTAGCCGTATTTGTAACCATAACCATAATTCAATCCAACATTATTGATTACATAAGTCATGTTTTTCAATTTCTCCCTATCGCTCAGATTTACCGTAAACGGAATTAGTTTTTTAGGAGTGAAGTCAGCTCTAACCACATACAAGGTCGCGTCAACGTATTGAGAAATCAACAAGGTATCGGTAACCAGCAAGGTCGGAGCACTGTCAATAATAATTAAATCGTATTCTTTTTTAGCTTCATTAATCAACTGCTCTTTACGCCCGTTAGAAAGTAATTCGGCAGGGTTTGGCGGTATTCTACCCGATAGAATAATATCGAGATTTGGATTATCCAATTGATTTTTCTTAATAATAGTATGCCAGTCAACGGTTGGATCATGCAGGTAGTCCTGTAATCCTAACTCATCTTTATTGGTGCTCAGATATTGATGTAACTGAGGATTTCTTAAATCAGCACCTATCAACAACACTTTTTTATTCATGATGGCAAACGATATGGACAAGTTGATGGCCGTAAACGTTTTTCCTTCTCCTTTTATGGTAGAAGCCACCAATATGGTCTGCCCTTGTTTCTCGACTTTCAAAGGCAAGACATAGGTAAGATTGGTACGAAGGATACGGAAAGACTCCCCGAGTATAGACCGGTCGTTAAAGGTGGTCAGTTTGTCTATATCATCAATATGCGGAATTTCGGAAAGAATGATTTTACCTCGGGCCATTTTTGAAATATCCTCAGCATTATGCACTTTGTCATCTAACAAAAAGCCAATGTAAATGACTAAGAACGGCAACAACAAACCAACAATTATGGAAGCCATAACATAAGTACCTCTTTTAGGCGAAGCCGGTACCGAGTTGGTTAAAGCATAATCAATTACTTTAATAGAGGAAGAAGTAATCGCCAAATTTACTGCAGCTTCTTCTCTTTTTTGCAATAACAATATATAAAGTGCTTCTTTGATATTCTTATTTCGTTCAATACCGTTTAGCACTTTTTCATCAAACGGAATTTCGCTAAATTTCCTCATTGTGGTATTCTTCACCACATTATTTTTTGCCAAAGAAACCTCAAGTTCTTCTTGGTAATCTTTAATAGTTTGTAAAATGTTGAGCTGCATATCGACCAACTTGCTTTTCATTATTTTGGCCTTTGGGTTATTCTCTCCAGCACTAACCAACAAACGGTCACGTTCTAAAACAACCGCGTTAAAATTATATATCTGAGTGTTGATATCTGCATTCAGCACTCCAATATTGGTGGGCAATAAACCTAAGTTTTTATCTGATTTGACAGATTGCTCTAACAGTTTAGATAATGCAATTTGGGTTTCGGTTTGAAAAACATCATTTTTAGCTGATTTTTTACTATCGGTTACCGATACAGCATCTGCTTCTAAAAACGTCAACTCATTACTGCGTTTATAATTGGCCTTACGGGTTTCAATTGAATCCAATTCTTTTTCCAAGGATTTGAATCGTTCATTAACAAACTCTATGGTTCTTTGCGATACCAAACGGCGATCATTCAACCCATCGATATCAAACTGCTTGATAATTTCATTTAAAATAGCTTCTGATTTGTCTTTGTTAGCTCCGGTAATAGAGATATTCAATACGTCAGAATTCTCATTTTTATTTAAAATTTTTAAATTAGAAGACAACCCTATAACTGTACCTTGTAAAGAATTCTTACGAATTAAGAATTGGTTTCCAAAAAATTTATGAGGATTGGCACCGACTTGTAATGATATTTTGAATGGCACACCCTTTATAGTACGAATAGTATTGTAAGGCAAAAATTCGTTGGCATCTCCTCCATTTATTTCCAGCACCTTGCATCCGTCTTTATGCAACTCTATTTCAAGACTCAAAGCCTTATTTTCATTATCAACCAAAGATCCCATCCATTCAACATTGAAAGGACGATTTTTCCACAATTCAATATTATTGAAATAACCAACTCTGTAATATTGTGTTGTGAGATTTAAACTTTTAGTCACTTGCTCAAGCAATCGATAAGATCTCAGCACTTCAACTTGATTATCCAAATTTACTTTGGTCCGATTAAACAACGCCAGTCCCGAGCTGGGTAAAGAAAAACTATTTTTAGAATCGTCAATAATTTTCACACTGGTTTGAGATTCATAAACCGGTATAGTATGATTTAAGTAATATTTTGTGGCAAAAAAACAAACCAACACCGAAATCAAAAAATAATACCAATACCTGAAGTATTTGAAAAACTCTTCTATGATATTGAAATTACTCGTTTTATCCTGTGAGTCGATATGACTGTTATCCATAATTATTTTTTGATTAATAGTACAACTGTAATGAAAAAGGATAATATGCCTACTATGCTTCCAATATTATTCAAGTAACCGGCTGTTAAAACCTTTGGTCCGTTTGGATTAACAATGATAACATCATTTTGTTTGACGTAGTAATAAGGTCCGTTGAACCACTCCGAAGAGGTCAAATCCAAACGCACATAGGTTCGGGTTCCGTTGATTTCACGGATCAGCAACACATCTTTTCTGACTCCGTTAATAGTCAAATCACCGGCATAGCCTATGGCTTGATTTAACGAGATGTTTTGCTCATCAAAACTGTAAGTCCCAGGCGATTTTACCTCTCCAAGAACAGTCACTTTACTGTTAATAATTCTAACACTTACTGTAGCATCTTTAATATAGCCGTTATCACTCAACATTTTTTCCAACATATCCTGAATCTCCTCTGTGCTTTTCCCGGCTACATTAATATCTCCCAAGAGAGGAAAAGTAATCGTACCCTTTTGAGAAACGAGATACCCTTGTATTTTATAGGATTCTATATTAATATTCCCCGATTGACTCATTTGAATATTAAAGGGTTCAGCCGATTCAGCGATTAATGCCGATACTTTGATAAATAAAATATCGTTCACCTGAACCTTATTGGTCAGGTAACTAATATTATCTTGAGAGTCACTCTTGATGTTTTGATAGTACAATATATCTTTTTTACTGGCGCAAGACTGTATAAAAAGGGAAGCTATTAATAGAACAAATAACTTTTTAATCATAGTTAAGAAAATTTATCGGTTATCCATTTTTAATTATTCACTAAAAATGGCAAAGCCGTGCAAATCTACAATTTGATTTCCTAAATCAGAAAGGAATCACTGCAATATTAGATGTTTTTATGAAAAAAAACACAGAACGGATTAAACGCTATCCAACTCCTGATAAATAGAATTTAAACTTTTGTATTCCGGAACAATTTTTTTCATTTTGGAAACAATGGAATGATTGGACTTACTGCGTGCTGCTTCAGCCAACTCAGCCAATGCTTTATCAATATCCTCAAATTTAACGATATTTTTCTCATGTGCAATGAGAATTTTTTCATTGTGTGTAGGCAAATTTTTTGAGGTGTCGTTCAACAATTCCTCATACAATTTTTCACCGGGACGTAAGCCTATAATTTTAATCTCAATGTCTTTATCAGGAATAAACCCTGCCAGTCGAATCATTTTTCGGGCCAAATCAATAATTTTAACCGGAGCTCCCATATCAAAAATGAAAATTTCACCTCCATTACCCATAGCTCCAGCCTCTAGCACCAGCTGACAGGCCTCGGGTATGGTCATAAAATAACGAATGATTTCCGGATGGGTAATGGTAATGGGACCACCCTCCTGAATCTGTTTGGTAAACAAAGGCACTACTGATCCGTTAGAACCCAAAACATTCCCAAAACGGGTAGTGATGTATTTAGTTCGCGGGCTGTTTTCTGAAGCCTCCTTGAGCTTATAATCCAAAGACTGAACATATTTTTCGGCTATCCGTTTACTGGCTCCCATTACATTGCTGGGATTAACCGCTTTGTCAGTAGAAACCATTACAAACCGTTCTACATCATATTCAAAAGACAAATCGGCTAAATTCTTAGTCCCTAATACATTGGTAAAAATGGCCTGGGCCGGATTTTCTTCCATCAACGGAACGTGTTTATAGGCAGCGGCATGGTAAACCACCTCAGGCTTATACTTGATAAAAATCTGTTCTATACTTTCTTTAACTCTTATATCGGAAATCACATTAATGATACGGACATTGGGATTGACGTTCATAATTTCAAGACTCAATTCGTGCAAGGGCGACTCAGCCTGATCCAGTACGATTATTTTTCTGGGTTCAAAACTCAATACCTGACGAACGATTTCACTTCCGATAGAACCGGCAGCTCCGGTAACCAAAACTTTTTTTCCTTTGAGTTGTTTTGAAATAGCCTTGTTATCCAAAACGATAGGTTTACGTTCTAATAAGTCCTGAATCTCAAAGGTCTTAATACTCTTTGTGATTTCTTTTTGTCCTTCTAAATCAGCCAACAACGGGATGGTATAAACTTTAAAAGACGCCTCAAGACAGTCTTCCACAATTCGAGAACGTTCTTTTTTAGAGAGATTCTTGTCTACTATAATTAAAGCTTCGCTATTGGTTTCTATCAGTAATGCTGCCGCACTGCCTTTCATATGCAGGATTGGGGCGTTTAAAATTCGTTTGGTAGTATTCTGACTTGATTTTTCAATGAAACCTGTTACCTTGAACCGTTTGGGAACCTCAGTTTGCAAGGCATTGGCCAAAGCAATGGCATTGGCATCGGTTCCGAAAATCAAGGCTCTGGTCAACTTAGTGGTATCTCCCAAATTAAAATAGCGCTCATAGGTTTGCTTGACTATTACCCGGTAAAGAAATAAAAAGGAGAACGACAAAAACCCATTAATGACCAAACCGGTATTGAGGAATAATTTTCGGTCGTGAAAAGTAAAAAAATAATAATTAATCGCTAATAATAATGCATAAGAAAAAAACTGAGCAAAGAATAGTTTTAAAGCATCTACATAAGAGGAGTGCCTGATAATTCCCGAATAAGTTCGGTAAGCCCAAAAGAAAAATACATTGACACAAAAATACAAGGATATACTAACAGCCATGACATCATTATTGATGTACTGCAACCGCAATCCTCTGAAAAACAACAGTGTTATGGAAGCCGCTACAAACAGCAGTAAAATATCAAGCAAAAGCACCAGCCATCTGGGCAAATAGCCCAAGTTTTCCAATCTGAAATTAAAATTAATTTTAGACCAGAACCCCTTTAAATCTTCGAAAAAACCGATGATAGTACTTTTTTTCAAATTATCTCTTTTTGCTTGAACCTATTGGTAAAAATAGTAAAAAAGTTAGCGGTTAAACAAAGTATGTATCACTTTCGCTATTCTTTCTCTTTCCTTGTCAGTTAAGTTGGAACCTGAAGGCAAACAAAGCCCGTTTGTAAACAAATTTTCTGATACGTTTGAACCAAAAAAAGCACAATCGCTAAAAACGGGTTGCAGGTGCATGGGTTTCCATAAGGGTCGCGATTCAATATTTTCTTTTTCTAAAGCCAACCTCAAATCTTCTCGTGTAATGCCTCCTGTTCTGGCGGGATCCAATAGTATGCAGGAAAGCCAGTGATTCGAATAAAAATCAGTATTAGGTTCCGAAAATACAGTCACTCCTTCTATTTCAGAAAACAATGCAACATAAAACTGATGCATAGCTCTTCTCAACGCCATATGCTCATCTAGTACCTCCATTTGGCCTCTTCCAATTCCGGCACAAATATTACTCATTCGGTAATTGTATCCTATTTCGCTATGTTGGTAATGAGGAGCGTGATCTCGGGCTTGAGTAGAAAGGAAAACAGCTTTATCTTTTTGTGCCGCCGATCGGGTAACCAAAGCCCCTCCACCCGAAGTGGTGATTATTTTATTGCCGTTAAAAGATAAAATACTGATATCTCCAAAAGTTCCGCATTTTCTACCTTTGTAACTGCTGCCCAAAGCTTCCGCACTGTCTTCTACAACCGGAATTTGATACTCGTTTGCCAGGGCTCTGATTGCATCAATTTTACAGGGCATACCGTATAAATGAACCAATACAATAGCTTTAGGCTTTTTGCCTCTCGAAATGCCATCAAGTATAGCATCCTTTAAAAAGACCGGATCTAAGTTCATGGTTTCCTGTTCACTGTCTATAAAGACCGGTCGGGCTCCCAAATATACTATTGGATTGGCCGAAGCCGAAAAAGTCATACTCTGGCAAATGACTTCATCTCCCGATGTTACCCCCAACAAAATAAGCGCCAAATGCAAAGCGGCAGTGCCCGAACTCAAGGCGGCAGCATAAACACCCTCTCCTAAATACAGTTCCAAATCTTTTTCAAATCCGGTAACGTTAGGTCCTAAAGGTGCTACCCAATTAGTATCGAAAGCTTCCTGAACAAACCGCTGCTCATTCCCCCCCATGTGTGGAGAGGACAACCATATTTTAGAATCACTCATGTTGATTAGTATATTTTATTATTCTGCCCGGATTGCCTACAACCGTGGAAAAATCGGGTACATCTTTTAAAATCACGGCACCGGCCCCAATGACAGCCCATTTGCCTATTTGCACTCCCTGAATCACCGAGGCTCCAATGCCCACATGGGTTCCTTCGCCCACCCGAACGCCTCCTGCTAATGCAACAGAGGGTGAAACATGAGCAAAGTCTTCTATGATGCAATCGTGCTCAATGACAGCTCCGGTATTGATGATGCAGTGATTACCAACAGTTGCTCCCGGATTAATGATAGCACCTGCCATCACAACATTTCCTTTTCCCATTGCTGAATGAGGTGAAACAATTGCCTTATGGTGTATAAGATTGACAAAATCTAAATTCATATCAGCTAACCGTTTTCTGACCTTATTATTTCCTATCGACAGTATCCATTGGGATGCTTTATCAAAGAGAAATCCATCACTTTTTTGTACTGCATATCCGAGGAGTTCCGTTGATTTAGGATTGTCATCCAGTATAGTTCCGACCACTTTATTAATAGAATGCAGTATATCCACTATAACTTTACAGTGGCCACTGGCTCCGTATAAGTTAACCTTATTTTCCATTGAACGGTTCTGTAGTAGCTGAATCAGCCGAATTAATGCCTTCTCTTTTCAAAACTTTCACTATTGTTTTGAGTAAAATTTTCATATCCAATGCAAAAGATATGTGATCTACATACCATACATCATACTCGAATTTTTGATTCCAACTGATACCGTTTCTGCCATTGACTTGAGTCCAGCCGGTGATTCCGGGTTTTACCTCATGTCTTCTGTTTTGAAAATCATTGTACAGATGCAGGTAATTGGTCAACAACGGTCTCGGCCCAATAAGGCTCATATCTCCTTTAATCACATTCAGCAATTGCGGTATTTCATCCAAGGATGTTTGGCGAATAAATTTTCCGATTTTAGTGAGTCTGACTTCATCAGGCAACAAATTACCGAATGCGTCTTTCTTGTCGTTCATCGTTTTAAATTTGAGAATTTTAAACACGACTCCATTTTTTCCGGGTCTCGACTGAACAAAAAAAGGCTTCCCGTCATTAGCAAAATAAAGAAATACGGTAACAGCGAGTAAAACAGGAAACAGGATGATAAATCCTATCAAAGCGACTGTAAAATCAATAAAACGCTTGACGTAGTTTTTATACATTATCTTTTCGAAACATTTTTCGTTGGGGTAAAATTAACAAAAAAAGAATGCCGATATCCATTAAAAGAAATTAATTCTGTTAGTTAACTTGAGGCTTTAAATTTTGCTCATAAAAAAAGCCTCTCCGTTTCCGAAGAGGCTTTCTGTTTAGTATTGAGATCTACAATTATCGTTTTACCACACGAAGTGTTTTAACTTCATTTCCTTGGGTTACCACTACATTGTATACTCCTGACGCGTAACGATCACCGATAGAAAGTTCTGAAGCCTCTGTAGCTCCTACTTCCAGTTTATCCAGTAATTTTCCGGTCATGTCATAAATAGATACTCCTACTCGCTCCTCGCTTGAGGTAGTCAGGTTCAAGTGGAAGTTATCACTGTATGGGTTCGGATAAGCCACAACCGCAAATGGTACTGCTGTTGAAACTTTA
>NZ_SJPE01000008.1 GCF_004329815.1 Flavobacterium silvisoli
AAACGTTTTCACATTACAACTGATTCTAAGCACTTCTTTTATAAATCTCCTAACCTACTCAAAGATTTAACTTTATCTCACGCAGAACAAGTCTTTGTAAGCGATATAACCTATATCAAAGTTGATGGTGGTCACGCTTATTTAGCACTGGTGACAGATGCTTACTCAAAGAAAATAATGGGTTGGAAATTAGACGACAATATGAGAGTGACTCTTGTCAAAGATGCTCTGGATATGGCTTATAAAAACTGTAGTCATAATCATAAAAATATCATTCATCACTCGGACAGAGGAATTCARTATTGCTGCCCGGATTTCTCAGAATYTGCTCAAAAMAAAGGGTTTATACTCAGCACAACCCAACAATACGATCCGTATGAAAACGCAGTAGCTGAAAGAATTAACGGAATTTTGAAGTATGAGTTCGGGCTAAAAAACACTATTAGAAATATTGAAATCGCTCAAAAAATGATAGCCGAAGCTGTAAACATATACAACAACAAACGTTTACATTGGAGTTTAGATTTAAAAACACCGCAAATAGTGCACAAACAATATGATAAACAACCTTATAAATCCTATGCTAAAAAAGCAGCTTAAAACCTATCAATTATTTCTGTAAATTTGATTCAATTAATAACCTAAAACGGTCAACGTATTTTAGGACATGACAGCCAGTTCAATAATCTAACGCAACTTTAAAAATCAATTATTATGAAAAATTTATTAAAAAGTACATTGTATTTATTTGTTTTTGCTTTGGCAGGAATCTTGTTTCAAATTAGCTGTTCATCGGACAGTATTTCTAATAGTTCAACGTCTTTGGGTAAAATTGTTTACACCAAAAGAGCAAGTGGTCAACTCCAAATATGGACTTGTAACTACGACGGAACGGCTCAGGCACAAATTCCGATAACGTTGCCATCAAATGTTCGTTTCAATTTTTGGTCAACTAACAGTACGGCTATAAGTGCTAGTGACGAGACTAGTGTTAGATTATCTCCTGATGGTCAAAATGTGTTTTTTGCAACCGTAACTAATCCTGGTTCAGGCAGTCAATATTTCTCTATCTACACTTGTGATTTGTCAGGAAATAATTTAACGGAAATTTTGACACAAGCTAGCGGTGAAGACCCGTTAGTAATTGGAGGCGTTTATTAAAAACTGCACACATATAACAACCGTTTTACACAATAGCTGGTTTACTCTATAACTTGACTTTTCCTTTACGAAAAAACAGTATCTTTAACTTCAGAAAATGTATTCGCAATACATTACTCTTAAAAACTCGGAACGTGAAAATCAATGTAGCTGTAATCATAAATTAACCCTGACAATGAAAGAAGCAATCAAAGAATACAACGCCAATTTAACTACAGAAGAAAAGAAAATATGTGATGAACTTGCTTTACTTATTGATTCTGAGTTAACAGAAGCTCACAGCAAAATTTGGCATGCGCATCCCGTATGGTTTTTAGATGAAAACCCCATAGTGGGTTACAGTAAACAAAAAGCCGGCATAAGGTTAATGTTTTGGAGCGGAGCTGATTTTGAAGAAGATGGACTAAACGTAAAAGGGAAAAAATTTAAAGACGCTTCTGTTTTTTACAATAATTGTATTGATATCAATTCAAAAGATATAAACCGTTGGCTCAAAAAATCCAGAGAAATCCAATGGGACTATAAGAATATTGTAAAGAAAAAAGGTAAACTGGAAAGGATAAAATAATGAAATCAACATTTAAATATTTAATTTTAATGATTTTGGGCTTTTTAGTGATGTATGTTTGTAAGAGCCTCCAACATTTACCACCTTCAGAAGGAGTTGAGTATCGATATTCCAGTCTTCTCAAAAACAATTACACTTTACTGTCAGCCTTTATTTTCATGGTAATTGGGTTAGGTGCCGGTTTTTTTTACAAACTAAATCCCTGGTATGCCGGATTCTCCCTGATTCTGATTTTCCCATTAGTCAGTTTATTTGAAGGAACTGTATATCGTGGCAGTCATAATCTGATTCCTTTTGAATTTGCGATGCATTTTTTTATGTCTTTGCCAGCTGTTGGGGGTGTTTATCTGGGCAGGATATTGAACAGAAAGACAAATGCCACTTAATTTCGAATGGTATCAAACCCGAATACATAAACTTCAGATAATATCCGTAAATTGTTATTAGACTATAAAAAAACATAGCATCCGTAGCTTTGACAAAAAAATGAGTGAAATATTAAGGCAACAAATAGAAAAAATAACGCCGCTTACAGACAAAGAATTTGAATATATCTTGTCTCACTTTACCCGTAAAAAAATAAAAAAGCACCAGTATCTCCTGCAAGAAGGCGAAGCGGTTCAGAATGATTATTTTGTTACAAAAGGTCTTTTAAAAGCCTATTATGTAAACCAAGACGGTAAAGAACATATCATGCAATTCGCCATGGAAGATTGGTGGATTACTGACTATCAAGCTTATTTTAACGAAACCAACGCAACATTAAATATTGACTGCATTGAAGCTTCAGAAGTACTTTGTTTATCCCTTCGCAACCGTGAAAAACTATGCGCCGATATGCACAAAATAGAGCATTTTTTCAGAAAGAAATCTAATGCAGGTTATGTGGCCTTACAACGAAGAATATTATCACTGTTGAACAGCAATGCCAAAGAGCGTTACGAACAACTATTACAGCAATATCCTCTACTATTTCAAAGAGTCCCCAAAACTTTAATAGCTTCCTATTTGGGAGTTTCGAGAGAAACTCTAAGCCGTCTTTCTTCTTAATGTGATTTATATCACACCAAACTTGTGACCTACCTCCTGTTACCAGATGAACCTTATGCCGAAATTTGTACTAATAAATTTAATCAACAGTACTAATGGTTACTAAGTTTAAAAATATCTTGTCAGGAATTATGGTTATGGCAGCTTGCACCATTTTCCCGGGTTTGAATCAAGCAACTGCACAAAAAATAAAATCAAAAAAAATGAGTCAGAAAGTTTTATTTGTGGTTACAAGCCACGACAAATTAGGCGAAACCGGTGAGTCAACCGGTTATTATTTAGGTGAAGTAACACATCCTTGGGCGGTATTGACCCAAGCTGGTTATGAAATTGATTTTGTAAGTCCCAAAGGCGGTAATCCTCCTTATTACGGAGACAATACCGAGGACCTTATCAATCAAAAGTTTTTGGCCGACAAAAAATACCAGGCTAAAATTCAAAACACCATGACTCCTTCTGAAGTTAATCCATCAGATTATGTTGCCATCCTTTATGCAGGAGGTCACGGTACCATGTGGGATTTTGCAGATAATGCTGAATTGGCTTTGATTGCTCAGAAAATTTATGAAAACAATGGTATAGTAAGTGCCGTTTGTCACGGGCCTGCCGGTTTGGTAAACATCAAACTGAGTGATGGCAAATATTTGATTGACGGCAAAAAAATTAATGCTTTTACCAACGAAGAAGAAATTGCTGTCAAATTAGAACATGTTGTTCCGTTTAGTTTAGAAACCAAATTAATTGAACGCGGTGCCATTTTTGAAAAATCCGGATTATGGCAACCCCACGTTACCGTAGATCAAAGAGTGGTTACAGGTCAAAATCCTCAATCGGCACATGGTGTTGGCGAGGCTGTGTTGCAAGAACTTAAAAAACTATAATCAAACACATTTCATTTGAGGCAACTATAATGTTGCCTCATCTTTTTATAAAATTATGTTCAATAAAATTCATCATCTTGCCATTATTAGTTCAGATTATCAGGAATCCAAACATTTTTACACCAAAATTTTAGGATTGGAAATTATCCGGGAGGTATATCGAGAAGACCGACAGTCGTATAAATTAGATTTAGCTCTAAACGGCAACTATATTATTGAATTATTTTCGTTTCCAAATCCACCGCAAAGAGTCTCCGGACCCGAAGCCTGCGGATTGAGACACTTGGCTTTTGAAGTTTCGAACCTTGAGAATACCATAGCTTATCTGATGAGCCATAACATCACTATCGAACCCATAAGAATTGATGAATACACTCAAAAACGATTCACATTCTTCAGAGATCCTGACAATTTGCCCATAGAAATAGTTGAAATATAAAATCTCATATATTAATGCGATTTGAAATAATAAACATATCAAGAAAAAAGCACTAAAATTTGATTGAAAAAAAATAAAGCTTACTTTTACACCACAATAGGAAATGGTGTTCTTCCTAACCCAACCGCCCTAAAAAGCTGATGACGCCTGATTAAACCGATGTACAAAAACATTTAATCAGGATTACTATGTCCCAACGAAATCAAAAGAAATCAGTCACCGACAACCGCCAAATCAATATCAAGTTTTTATTCAAAAAATACCCGGCTGTTCCCTACATCATCAAATGGCTTTTAATCAGTTCAATTATAGGAGTATGCGTTGGTAGTGCTTCTGCCCTCTTTTTGCTCTCGCTGGATTGGGCAACCAATTTCAGAGAAACGCACTTGTGGTTGATTGCTTTTTTACCCATCGGCGGACTACTGATTGGTTTATTGTATTATTATTCAGGGAAAGACATAGAGACAGGCAACAATCTTTTGATTGATACCATTCACAATCCGAAACAAATCATCCCTTTTAAAATGGCTCCTTTCGTGTACACAGGAACCATAGTCACTCATTTTTTCGGGGGTTCAGCCGGTCGCGAAGGAACTGCACTGCAAATGGCCGGAGCCATAGCCGATCAGTTCACAAAACCTTTTAAATTAAACCCCGGCGAACGCAAAATTCTTTTAATAGCTGCCATAGCGGCCGGTTTTGGTTCTGTCTTCGGAACCCCATTAGCAGGTGCTCTGTTTGGCTTGGAGGTTTTTTTAATCGGCAGGATAAAATACGATGCCATTTTTCCGGCTTTTGCCTCGGCTATACTCGCCGATTTAGTGACTAATCTTTGGCAGGTCAATCACACCCATTATCATATCGACTCCATTCCAAAATTACAAGCACTACCCATTATATACAGTATAATAGCGGGTATTGCCTTTGGTTTGTGTGCTGCCGCGTTCAGCAAAATCATTCATTTCGTGACAGCCCAATTCAAAAGTAACATAGCTTTTCCTCCACTCCGCCCTCTCATAGGCGGAATTATTGTGGCTGGGGCAGTATGGGCTATAGGTACCACGAAATACATCGGATTAGGAATTCCAACCATATTAGAGTCCTTCGGTCATCAGTTGCCGGTATATGATTTTGCCATCAAAATGGCTTTTACCATACTGACGTTGTCGGCCGGATTTAAAGGTGGCGAAGTAACCCCCTTATTTTTTATCGGGGCGACTTTAGGAAGCGGACTTTCTTTATTCATTCCGTTGCCTACGGCACTTTTGGCAGGAATGGGATTTGTAGCGGTATTTGCCGGCGCTACCAATACACCTTTGGCTTGCCTGCTGATGGCTATAGAACTCTTTGGAGCCGAATGTGGTATTTATGCAGCCATTGCCTGTGTGGTTTCCTACCTATTTTCGGGGCATAACAGCATTTACACGAAGCAAGTGATTGGCGAAGCAAAACACAACCAATTCAGCCATCAAACCGGAAAAACAATACACGAAAAAGAAGGCTGAAATTAGTCGTTAATAATCCAAAATATTATGCAAATCTTAACAAAAGAGGTGCTATATTGCCGCCCGTTTCAGAAGATACCTCAACAGGATTCCGAACAACTCTTTCAGAAACAAAATAAAAAGACAAATACTTCACAAACAGCACTCTAAAAATTAGTAAAACATACAGTTAATAATATTTAAATAAAAACAAAATGAACAAAAATCCATGGCACGAAGTAGAGTTTGGAGAGAATGCACCGAGCATCGTAAACGGAATCATTGAAATTCCGAAAGGTTCCAGAGCTAAATATGAATTAGACAAGGAAAGCGGCATGCTAAAATTAGATCGTGTTTTGTTTTCTTCAGTATACTATCCTGCAAATTACGGTTTCATCCCTAAGACTTACTGTGACGACAAAGATCCTTTGGATATTTTAATCATTTCGCAAATTGATATTGTACCGCTTTGTTTGGTTTCGGCCAAAGTTATCGGAGTAATGCGCATGATTGATGGCGGAGAAGCGGACGACAAAATTATCGCCGTGGCCGAAGGCGACCCAAGTGTGAACCACATCAATGACATCTCTGAACTTCCGCAACACTTCATCTCTGAAATGCGTAATTTTTTTGAAGATTACAAAAAACTGGAAAAAAAGACCGTAATTGTTGAAGAATTTCAAAATAAAGAAGTAGCCGAAGAAATTGTCAATAAAGCCATAGCCGATTATCAATTGATGTTTGGCAACGCCTAACAAACTTATTTTATTAGGTTTAAACCTCAATACCATAATTTGACGTAGCTTTGCCATGGCAAGTTAGCATTCAGAAAAAAGTAAGATGACCAACGAGCAAACAGCTGTTAAAGCAACTTATTTCAGCATACTGGGAAACACCGGTTTAGCCATCATCAAGGGGCTGGCCGGTTTTTTCGGGAACTCGTATGCCCTGATTGCCGATGCCATCGAATCGACAGCTGATATTTTTTCATCATTTTTGGTCTTATTCGGAATAAAATATGCCAACAAACCGGCTGATGAAAATCATCCTTACGGTCACGGAAGAGCAGAACCCCTGATTACGTTTATCGTGGTGGGGTTTTTAATTACTTCAGCCACCGTCATTGCTTATGAAAGTATACAAAATATAGGAACTCCTCATAACTTGCCTAAAGGATGGACCTTGATTATTTTAGGACTGATTATCGTTTGGAAAGAATATTCATTTCAAAAAGTGATCAAACGGGCCAAACAAATCAACAGTTCTTCATTAAAAGCTGATGCATGGCACCATCGGAGCGATGCCATTACTTCGGTGGCAGCTTTCATTGGGATATCTATAGCACTTGTATTGGGAAAAGGATATGAATCAGCTGATGACTGGGCAGCTCTCTTGGCCTCATTCTTTATTTTATACAATAGTTATCTAATCTTCAGACCGGCTCTTGGCGAAATTATGGATGAGCATCGTTATGAAGATTTGGTAGACCAAATAAGGGCCGTTTCGGTAAAAGTTGATGGCATTATTGGTACCGAAAAGTGCTTTATCCGAAAAGCCGGAATGAAATACCATGTAGATTTACATGCCATCGTTGACGCCAAAATTACTGTAAAAGAAGGCCATGATTTGGCACACAAATTAAAAGATACTCTAAGAGTGGAAATAATTGAATTGGGACACGTATTAATTCACGTAGAGCCAAACGAATAAAACTTATATTCGAATTCCTAACACTTCAGATATACTCGGCAATGAAAAAAGCTAAAGAATTGTCAGCCCAAGAACGTGAAACACTATTCAAAACAATGAAAGACCGTTTTGAAAAAAACAGTACCCGCCACAAAAATATTGATTGGGACAAAGTACAGGCAAAACTGGAAATCAGTAATAAATTATGGTCGCTGAATGCAATGGAATTGACCGGAGGCGAGCCGGACGTTATCGGTTATGACTCAGCAACGGATACTTATCTTTTTTGTGACTGTTCGGCCGAAAGCCCAAAAGGAAGGAGAAGTCTTTGCTATGACCGACAAGCATTAGAATCGAGAAAAGAGCACAAACCCCAAAATAATGCTATTGATCTGGCTGCAGAAATGGGTATTGAACTTTTAGACGAAGAACAATACCGGCAATTGCAACAACTAGGAACATTTGACAGCAAAAGTTCGAGTTGGATAAAAACTCCCGACAGAATACGTGAACTGGGTGGTGCTTTGTTTGGTGACTATCGCTACGACACCGTTTTCGTTTACCACAATGGCGCTGAATCTTATTATGCCGTCAGAGGATTTCGTGGAGTATTACGAGTTTAGAAAAGACTGATGGATAACAAAAAAAGAGACGATAGACAGAAATTAATAGCTAAATACATCTATTATCTATCCGTCTATCATCTATTATCTGTTTGTTTATCATCCTTTTAAGGAAGCCATATCAATTACAAAGCGGTAACGCACATCGCTTTTAAGCATTCTTTCATAGGCCTGGTTGATGTCCTGCATTTTGATGATTTCTATCTCAGATACTATGTTGTGTTCGCCACAAAAATTGAGCATTTCCTGAGTTTCGGCTATACCGCCTATTAAAGAAGCTGCTACCGACTTTCTCCCCATAATCATTGGAACGGTATTCAATATAGGGTCTAAACCTCCTAAATACCCCACCAGTACCAACGTACCACTGATGCACAAGGTGGTAATATAAGGATTGACGTCGTGTACGTAGGGAACCGTATCTATGATGACATCAAATTTACCGGCTACTGTGGCCATTTGGGCTTCATCTGTAGAGATGATTACGGCATCGGCTCCCAGTTGTTTGGCGTCTTTTTCTTTGCCGGGCGTTCTTGAAAAGAGGGTTACTTCCGCCCCTAATCCTTTGGCTAGTTTGATGGCCATGTGCCCTAATCCGCCCAAACCTACTACCGCAACTTTACTTCCCTTGGTTACTTTCCAGTGGCGTAAAGGTGACCAAGTGGTAATGCCGGCGCAAAGTAAAGGAGCTACCGCGGCTAAGTCAAGATTAGGCGGTACAGTAAGCACATAATTTTCATCGACTACAATCTTTTCGGAATATCCCCCATAAGTCATTCCTCCCAAATGTTTGTCTTCACTATTGTATGTCCCTACCCAACCGTTTAAGCAATACTGTTCTAAATCTTGTTTACAACTGGAACATGTACGACAGGAATCTACAAGACAACCAACTGCTGCAACATCGCCTACTTTTAGCTTGGTTACGGCACTACCTACGCGAGTAACTTTACCCACAATTTCGTGTCCGGGAACGGTCGGATAAGTTGTAAATCCCCAGTCGTTTCGTGCCGTATGCAGGTCAGAGTGGCAAACACCACAGTAGAGGATTTCGATTTCGATATCGTTGGGCAGAACATCTCTGCGTTCAATGTTTATAGGGGCCAAGGGTGCATCAGGAGCACCGGTTCCGAAAGCTTTTACATTTGTTGTTGACATGTTATTTGAATTACGAATTATGAATTTGGTTTTATACTCTTGTACTGTATTCTAATTGCAGAATGTGTCTTATAAAGGTACAGCTATTTTTTGTTGCCCTGTGTAAAAATTAACTTTTGTGGAATAGTATTTTTGAACAAAAGAAGAATAAGTATTACAAATTAGGATGATTGGTTTAACACACATTTAAACCGTCAGAATTCACAATTCTTCTCTATCTTTGTTGTAACTAAATCGATATTGTACCTATGGAAGAATGCATTTCCGTTTTTGATATGCTTAAAATTGGTGTCGGACCTTCGAGTTCACACACTTTGGGACCTTGGCGTGCTGCAGAGCGTTTTTTGAATGAATTAAGAACCGCAAATAAGTTAAGCAAAACCACAGCAGTCAAAGTCGATTTATATGGTTCGCTTTCCTTAACCGGTAAAGGTCATGCTACTGATTTGGCTGTTATGCTGGGATTATCAGGTCAAGACCCCGAATATATTCCGGTTGAAAATATTGATCAAATCATTACCGAAATCAAACAAAAAAACGTGCTTTTTTTAGGCAACGAAATGTACATCCCTTTCCCTATCGATGAGGCTATTATTTTCAATAAAAACTTCCTGCCATTTCATGCTAACGGATTAACCTTTACAGCCTCATTAGTTGATGGCAGTACTTATTCCTCTACCTTCTACTCTATCGGTGGTGGTTTTGTAGTAAAAGAAGAACGTGCCAATGCCAAAAAGAAACAGGAGATTAAATGCGCTTTTCCGTTTCCGATTCAGAATGCTGCAGAACTTTTAGAATACACTATTACAGAAAAAAAATCCATTTCGGAGATTGTTTATGCCAATGAAATATCGATGCGCCCGGAAGCCGAGGTACACCGCGAACTGATGCGTATTTGGACTACCATGCTCGAATGTATGTACATTGGCTGTCACTCCGAAGGCATATTACCCGGAGGGTTGAACGTGCGCCGTAGAGCCTTTGACATGCATCAAAATCTGATTGGATTATCAAACTATAATTCACCGCAGGAATGGTTGGAGTGCATTAGAAAAACCGAAGTAAAGTTTCGTCAGATATTGAAATGGGTGAGCTGTTTTGCTCTTGCTGTGAATGAAGTGAATGCCGCTTTGGGCAGAGTGGTAACTGCACCCACTAATGGAAGTGCCGGAGTAATTCCGGCTGTGTTAATGTACTATATGGTTATTGAAAACCATCAGGCCGACGAAAAACATATCAAACAATTCCTGATGGTGGCCGGAGAAATTGGCAGTATCTTCAAAAAAGGTTCGACTATATCTGCCGCTATGGGCGGTTGTCAGGCCGAAATTGGCGTTTCCTCAGCCATGGCTGCCGGAGCTTTGTGTGAAGTAATGGGCGGAACTCCTGAACAAGTTCTGATGGCTGCCGAAATTGCCATGGAACATCACCTGGGTCTGACCTGTGATCCTATTGGCGGATTGGTGCAAATTCCGTGTATAGAGCGTAACACTATGGGAGCGATTAAAGCCATCAACGCAGCCGAACTTGCTATGGAAACCGATGCTAAGAATGCAAAAGTACCACTGGATAAAGTAATCGATACGATGTGGCAAACTGCTAAAGACATGAACTCTAAATATAAGGAAACCTCCGAAGGAGGTCTCGCTGTGGCTGTAAATATGGCGGATTGTTAGACTTTTTAAATTCTGAATAAGACTGCAAAAATCAATCGGTTTTCCATCTTTACCAAATCAGGTTGCCAATCATCGGGTAATGGTGTTGTGGTGTAGCCTGTTGGTGAAGTCACGCCGCCACTTCCTGCGAAATAAGGAACGCTGGCTTTGCGGTGAACAAATTCCACTCGGAATGTAATGCTTTGATTGGGCATAAAATCGAAATTAGTGGAACAATCCCATCCCTTAAACTCATCACCAGGATTAGCACTGAAAGGATGCGTTCCGGCAGTTTGAGTCGGGTTATTGGGATTTGGTAACGGACTCGCATCTCCTGTTGGATACAAAACCAAATACCTTCCCGGATTGGTCATATAGCCTCCTCCTATGGTCCATGCCATTTTGTTTTTATTGAACCAAACGCGGTTGTATACCATTCCGCTGAGGAAATATTGAGATGGCGTTTGTGAATTACCATTAAAACCTCCTACTCCATCACCGCTTTCAAATCCGATATCAAAAGTTGATGAAAAAGCGGCTCTGCTGATGCCTGTAGCTTTGGGTTGATTGTAATACCGAACAAGCAAACTGTTATCAGAGTGAAAACGTATTCGGTTTTTCAGTCCGGCCGCATCGGTTCCGTAATAGTCGTTGGTTAGCAATTTTACCGCTTCATTAGGGCACCAAGTTACGTTTCCTCCTATGCCCGGCATGCTGTTGAACTTGGCATAACTTTGCCAACCGTTGATGAGCCAACCTTCGATTTTTAAATGCTTGGTCGGAAAAATTTGTACCCGGACACCATTGAAAAACCAAGGTGTATTATCCGAGGTAAAAGAGGCCTGATATTCCCAATTTTCCACTTGATAATACGAATTCAACCCGATGTAAGACATGAACATTCCGGCATCAACATTAATTCCATACCATTTATCAAAATGATACCCGGCATAAGCTTCGGATAAGTAGCGGTAGACATTATCTAACTGATATTGTCCTCGATAGACACTGTAATCATTCCTCGGCACCACCGTTGAACGCGTACCAAACTGCAACATGATTTTACCACGGGCACCTTCATAATTGAACTCGCCACCGATATTAGCACTCGACAATTGCATTTCGTTATTGCGCGCCAAAGCGGTAGAACCCACAACTGTATTGTCAATGGGGTTGTTAAACGAATGCGTATAATTGGCATCAATCATAATACTGCCAACGAAATATTTTGAAGTCAAAACCGACGGTGTTGTTCTTCGGTCGGAGCCATTTTGCCAAGTCATGTCCATGCCTTCAAATGGAATTTTTGTAATAAGTGTATCATTTTGCGCGAAGCAATTTACAGCTGATAAAATAGTAATCGCAATGAGTAACTGTTTCATGTTATTTTCGATTTAATTCTAAATTGGTTACTGGTGAATACACCATTGGATATTCTTCTATTTGCACATCGCTTTTGTCTAAGCCAAAGGCTTTTTCATCGGAGAGGGATAATTTTTTGAGCCAGAAATACGTGGTCAGCATCCAGCCTTCTTTAAAAGCAAATTGATTTTCTACCGAAATGTATTTCTCGATAATGACAAATTTATAATCAGGTTCTGCGTTGTATTTAGTAGATCCGTCGGGACGAATGTGGAGATTGAGTTCTTTTTTGGCCACCAAATCCTGCACTATTTTTTTGAAATACAACTCGACTTTCGGCTGCACACGAAAACCGATATTGAGGATAATCTTGATAACTTTATCATCCAACAATTCCACTACTTCATAATTGAGTGTAAACGGTTCGTTGGTTCTGTTAATGTGGAAGAACCAGTAAACATCTGCTCTTTTGGGTTGCTTTGCGAAGATGGATTTGATGATTTTTTCTTCGATTTCGTATGTTTTATCCGCTTTGGATAAATAGATTAAATGCGTCGCGTATTTGGGGATGGCATCATCTTCGCTCAACATGGCTAAACTTTGGGTTTGTTCCATCAGGTTGGTGAATTTCAGGAAGCGGTTGTTGATTTTTCGGGAATAGTACCAAACGTACATGACCATGAAGATGAACAATTCGAAAAAGAGGAACATCCATCGTTCCTTAATTTTAGAAACATTGGCAATAAAGAAAGACACTTCAATTACTGAAAAAATAATCAGGATTAAAGTTACCCAACCTTTGTTTATCTTTTTGATAAAAACCAGATAATACATCAGCAACAAGGTGGTCATCATCATGGCAATCGTGATGGAAAAACCGTAGGCAGCCTCCATATGGGTAGAGTTTTTAAAATATAAAATCATCAGGATACAACCCACCCAAAGTATAGTGTTTACAGAAGGAATATAGATTTGTCCCTTTAAATTTGTCGGATTTTTTAGTGTAACTCTAGGCCAAAAGTTGAGTGATATAGCTTCATTGATTAAGGTAAAAGAACCGCTAATCAATGCTTGAGAAGCGATGATGGCTGCCAAAGTGGCAATGATGATTCCAAGCAATAAAAACCATTGTGGCATGATGCAGTAAAACGGATTTCTGTCGCCCAACAGGGATTGTCCCTGATTCATCAGCCAGGCTGCTTGTCCTAAATAATTTGTTATGAGGCAAATTTTAACAAACATCCATGTGATTCTAATGTTCATTTTTCCACAATGTCCTAAATCGGAATATAACGCTTCTGCACCTGTAGTACAGAGAAATACAGCACCGAGTAACCAGAAACCTTTTGGATAAGTAACCAATAATTCATAAGCATAAACAGGATTCAGGGCTTTTATGATGTTGGGATGATGTAAAATTTGAGCGAATCCTAAAACAAACAACATAGTAAACCAAATGACCATGGCCGGTCCGAAAATGAAACCAACTTTTTGGGTTCCGAAACGCTGAAAAACAAATAATCCTGAGAGTATAGCAATTACAATAGGAATGGTCGGAATGTTGGGAATGATGACTTCGAGACCTTCGACAGCAGAGGCTACCGATATTGGTGGTGTTATAATTCCATCAGCCAAGAGCGTAGTAGCTCCTAAAATTGTGGGAATAACCAGTTTACCTTTACCAAAACGTTTGACCAAAGCATACAAAGAAAAAACACCACCTTCGCCATGATTGTCAGCAGAAAGTGTCAGGAAAATGTATTTGAAAGTCGTTTGAAATGTCAGCGTCCAAAAGACACAGGAAATGCCGCCATAGACCAGTAATTCGGAAATTTCTCGGGTTCCGATAATAGCTTTCATTACATACAACGGACTGGTACCGATATCGCCATAAATGATGCCGAGTGCGACAAGCAATGTAACTGCGGTGACTTTTTGAGGGGTAGAAAGATTCATTTTGAGATTATTAGATTGTTTTACTTCTTAGATTGTTAAAAAAAATTAGACATGAGTTGTCCTGTGCGGGGTTCTGCAGGAGAATCCACAAAGGGGTTTAAACGAAAAGATGTTGGGTTTTAGCCGGAGTTAAAGCGATAGCCTACACCCGATTCGGTGAGGATGTATTTTGGACGGTTGGGATCTTCTTCGATTTTTTTGCGAAGCTGAGCCACAAAAACGCGTAAATATTGTGTTTGCTCGGCATAAGCATTGCCCCAGATTTCTTTTAAAATATATTGATGCGTCAGCACCCGACCATCATTTTTCAACAGTAAAGTGAACAAGTTGTATTCGGTGGCGGTGAGTTTCAGCACTTCGTCTTTGACTTTGATGATACGTGAAACGAAATCGACCGTAATAGCACCAAACGCAATTATTGGTTCCTGACTTTGATTAAAACTGCCACGCAAAGCCGTTCTGATTCGGGCTAAAAGTTCCTGCGTTCTGAACGGTTTGGTCAGATAATCATTGGCTCCGCTGTCTAGCGCTTTGACGATTTCTTCTTCGGTACTTTTTACCGATAGAATAATGATGGGATTTTGGTACCAGTCGCGCAGTTGTTTTAGCACTACTTGTCCGTCTTGATCGGGTAAGCCTAAATCGAGTAAAATCAAATCGGGTTGGTGGCTGGCAGCCATAGTAATGCCTTCTTTGGCATTGATCGCAAACAGCAGTTTGTATCCGTTAGCTTCAAGTGTAATTTCTAAAAGCTTCCTGATTTGGATTTCATCATCAATGACTAATATGGAAAAACCGTTACTCATTTACGACCGTATTAGTGGCTAAACAATCAACCGCGAAAGTCATTTCGAACACGGCTCCTCCTTCTTCGGCATTACTTAATTTAATGGTTCCGTTTTGCGCTTCTACGAAACCTTTTACAATGGAAAGACCAAGTCCGGTTCCGCCAGTTTTTGAGTTTTGAAGGCGATAAAATTTATCAAAAGCCCTGTCAATTTCCGCTTCCGGAAAACCATAACCGTCATCGGCAATGGTGATGATGCATTTTTTGATTACATTCATATGGGCTTCATAATCGGCATCTACATCATATTTAATTTCGATTTGAATTTTGGCTCCTTTGGGAGTGTATTGCGAAGCATTGTAAATCAGGTTGTACAGAATTTGTTCCATCAAACCATAATCGAGTTTGAATAGAGGCAAATTGTCATCAGCAAGTATTGTCCATTTATGACCTTTCAATTCTTCGGACAAACGATTGCAGGCATTATAGGCTAATTCTTTTACATCGCACCAATCTGATTTAGGCAAAATATAACCTGACTCTAACCGCGACATGTTGAGTAAATTTTCGACTTGATAATTCAATTTCATCGAAGCTTTTTCAATTTCGTTGAATAAATTGTCTTTGCTATCAGCCGTTAAATTCACATTCTTTTGTTGGAGTGTATCGATAGAGCCAATAATGGTGGCGATGGGCGTTCTTAATTCATGTGACAACGAATCTAACAAAGTATTGTAGAGTTTCATTGTATTTACCCGGGCTTCTTTCATGTGAATGGCCTTTTGCATGCGTTTGATTTTATAGGTCAGTACCGCATTAATCAAAGCAATGATAAAGAACAATAAGAGCAACAAAGCGTCTTGCGCATTGTCAATGTGTAAGGTATAATAAGGTTTTATGAACAGAAAATCTAAAGCGACTGCACTCAGGATTGCGGCGAGCAGTACTTGTCTTATTTCTAAAAATATGGCCAGGATAGAAACCAAAAACAAGAGTAAATACCCAATGATTTTGTAATCGATTATATCTCTAACCGCTAATCCTAACAAGGAAACCACAGCTACCGAAAGTATGCTGATTAGGTATTGATGGGATTGGTTTTTTAGCGGTACCATTTTCTTTGCTTCTTATAATGGGACAAAGTTACGGCATTCGTTATAAGTAGAATATAAGGGAAGCGGCAGAAAGTATAAAGATTTTATAAAGATTTCTCTTCACAAAATCTTTACACTATACTGGCTAGTATTTAAGCCACTTGATAAGTTCTTTCCAGGACGGTTTTTTACCATACATTAGAATTCCGACGCGGTAAATTTTGGCAGCAAACCATACCACGCCAAGGAACGTTCCGAAAAGCAATACCATGGAAACGATGATTTGCCAAACCGGTACGCCGAATGGTATCCGCATCATCATGACAATAGGTGATGTCAGCGGAATCATGGAAAACACGGTAGCAATTGTTCCGTGCGGATCATTGATTACGGTAAAGAAACCTATGTAAACCCCAAGAATCAAAGGCATAATGATTGGCAAGAGGAATTGCTGTGAATCGGTTTCATTATCAACAGCGGCACCAATCGAAGCGTAGAATGAACTGTAAAGGAAATAGCCTCCGATGAAGTAAATGATAAACGATATCAAAATAGTTGCAATGGGTAAGTTCCAAAGTTCTTTGATGTACATTGAAATATTACTACCCGCCGCATGTTGAGCCGTATGGATGGCTTGTGCTTGCATTCCCGGAGTAGCGCCCATGTGAACACCCAGCATACTCGACACTACAAACATAGCCGTCAAACCCAGTAATGCCCAAATCAGGAACTGTAAAATTCCCGCCAGTGATGTTCCTATGATTTTGCCCATCATCAGTTGAAACGGTTTTACCGAGGAAATAATTACTTCAATGATGCGGGATGTTTTTTCTTCGATAACGCTGCGCATTACCATATTCCCGTAGAGTACAATAAACATCATAATGAGGTAACCAAAAGCTCCTCCGATGATGATTTTAATTTCGTTCAGCCCCTTCAGTGCTTCCTCTCCGGTGGCCTTAGCCAAATTAATGGAAACATCGGCTTTGGCCTGATTGATTTTTAAGGTATCCAGTCCGGCATTTTGGAAATTCTCTGCCGTCATTTTTTTGGCAATGATATCTTCAACATCTTCAATAAAACTAACACTCGGACTGTCATTAGAAATGTACTGAATGCTTTTTTGGAGGGTTGCATTATCGGGTGATTTCGGAATCAGCAATAGTCCTTCATAACTTTCAGAAACGATGCTGTCTTTGAGTGTTTTGGTATCAACCAAGGAAAGGTCAACATACTTGTATTCGTCATCGGTTTTAAATTCTTTGACAAACCGCCCTGTTTCGTCATGAATAGCTATAGTTTTCAAATCAGCTTTCATCGAACTCAAATAACCCACAAAAACACCGATCCCTACAAACAATAACGGACTCAGAAAAGTCATTACAATGAAGGATTTGTTGCGCACTTTGGCAATGAATTCTCTTTTGATGATAAGTATAAGTTTGCTCATTATTTTTCGCTTACAGTTTGGATAAAAATATCGTTCACACTCGGAATTTTTTCTACAAAATGGGTTACCTGTCCACGTTGAATCAGAGTGTTCAATAATTCGTTAGGCGGCACCGTACCAAGGTTAATTTGCAGTTTTAACTCATCGTTTAACGATTTAAAATCGGTTTGTGAAAGAGTAAACTTCTGTGTTAAGTCATACATTAGTCCTTCCACATTGTCGGTCAGTATTCCTACTTCGTACTCATTGGTACGGTATTGTTTTTTAACGTCGGTCAATTTACCTTCGATGAGTTTATTGGATTTATGAATTAATGCGATGTGGTCGCACATCTCTTCAACACTTTCCATACGATGAGTAGAAAAAATTACCGAAGTCCCTTGCCGGTTCAGTTCGATGATTTCATCTTTAATCAAATTGGCATTCACCGGATCAAAACCTGAAAAAGGTTCGTCAAGAATCAACAATTTAGGTTTGTGCAGCACAGTTACCACAAACTGAATTTTTTGAGCCATTCCCTTTGATAGTTCCTGAATCTTTTTATTCCACCAGCCTTTAATTTCAAGCCTGTCAAACCAATATTCCAATTCCTTTTTCGCTTCAGCTTTTGACAATCCTTTCAGCTGCGCCAAATACAGGCACTGTTCTCCTACTCTCATGGTTTTGTACAAACCGCGTTCTTCGGGCATGTAGCCAATGACACTCACATCCTCGGGCTTTAGCTTTTCGCCATCCAGAATGATTTCGCCACTGTCGGGCATGGTGATTTGATTAATGATTCGGATTAAAGAAGTTTTTCCGGCTCCATTGGGGCCAAGCAGTCCGTAAATACTGCCTTTGGGAACGGTTAAAGAAACTGCGTTGAGCGCGGTGTAATCACCATATTGCTTCACGACTTGGTTTACTTCAAGGATGTTGCTCATACCATTTAATTTATTTCAACTGTCAGACTATTTGTCACGAAGTTGTAAAAGTAGCTATTTGCCCTAAAAATAATGTTAAAGAAAACAAAAAAACCCACCCTTATTGTAACACAAGGATGGGAAAAATTGCTATGAAAAAGAAATTACCTGTTTCCAAGTAATACCCAAATATAAAACTATTTTTTAAATTATGAAAACATATCTTTTACTTTTTCAAAAAAAGATTTGTCGCTTTTTTCAGGTTTCGGAATGAAGTTTTCGTCGGTCAAAGCTTTCTCAAAAAACTGACGTTGTTCTTTGTTCAAGTTCTTTGGTGTCCATACGTTTACATGTACTAATAAATCTCCGTTTCCGTAACTGTTTAGACTTGGAATTCCCTTGCCTTTCAATCTTAATATTTTACCCGATTGTATACCTTCTTCGAGTTTGATTCGTACTTTTCCGTTCACGGCTTCAATTTCTTTGGAAGCTCCTAAGGCCGCCTCAGCAAAACTGATGTACAAATCGTAGTGGAGGTTTTCTCCTTCACGTTTTAAAAACTCATGTTCTAACTCTTCGATGACTACAATCAAATCACCGGAAATTCCGTTACCCGGAGCCTCATTTCCTTTTCCGGAAACTTTCAATTGCATTCCGTCAACCACACCGGCCGGAATTTTGATAGAAACGGTTTCATCCTCCAAAATCATTCCGTGCGCATCAGCGTTATTAGGCTTGCTCTCAATAGTTTGTCCGGTACCGCCGCAAACGTGACACGTTGTAGCCGACTGCATTCTGCCCAAAATAGTATTGGTCACACGCAATACCTGACCTTGACCGTTACAAGTAGCACATGTTTTATACTTAACGCCCGGTGCTTGTACTTTGCGTTTTACTTTTACTTTCTTTTCAACTCCGTTGGCAATTTCATCTAAAGTCATTTTTACTTTGATACGAAGATTGCTTCCTTTCACCCTGCGCTGTCCACCAGAACTACCGCCAAATCCGCCGAAACTGCCTCCGCCGAAAGCCCCGCCGAAAATGTCTCCGAATTGACTGAAAATGTCATCCATATTCATGTGGTGACCGCCTCCGAAACCGCCTGCTCCATCAAAGGCAGCATGACCATATTGATCGTATTTGGCTTTTTTGTCCGGATCGCTTAACACTTCATAAGCCTCAGCAGCAGTTTTAAAATTTTCTTCTGCTTCCTTATTACCAGGGTTCTTATCGGGATGAAATTCTATGGCTTTTTTTCGGTAAGCCTTTTTGATTTCTTCAGCCGAAGCATTTTTGGATACACCCAGTATTTCGTAAAAATCTTTTTTGCTCATAGTCTGTTATTGTCCTATTACCACTTTTGGGAAACGAATAATTTTATCTCCCAGTTTATATCCTTTCTCTACCACATCCACCACTTTACCTTTCAGTTCGTCGCTCGGTGCAGGAATTTGGGTGATGGCTTCTGCAAAATCCGGATTGAAATCATCACCTGTTTTAACCTCAACTTGTTCCAAACCTTTAGAAACCAGTGTACTTTTTAGTTTTTCATGAATTAACTCCACGCCTTTTAACATGACATCATCTTCCGACTTTGCGATCTGTGCCAAGGCTCTGTCAAAATCATCTAAAACCGGTAATAATGCCTGCAAAACTTCCTGATTGGCAGTTCTGAATAAATCAATACGCTCTTTCGTCGTTCTTTTTTTGAAGTTTTCAAATTCAGCAAAAAGACGCAGAAATTTATCTTTTTCTTTAGCCAATTCTTCCTGTAATTGAGCTTCAACACTCAGTTCTTCGGCAGCTTCGACTTCATTGATTATGTTTTCTGCTTCGCCCTCAATCGGGTTTTTGTCCGTGTTTTCGGTATTCATTTCGGTTTTATTTTTAAATATATTTTTGATTTTCATTTTTTCCGTTTGAACAGCAAAAGTACTGCCAATTCTTCAAAAATGTCAAATTGTCACAGTAATTGTTCTGCAAAAACTGACTGAAGGTTTTAAACTAAACTGACTGATTAACTAAAATTTAATAAAATTTTAAGACTATCACGTTTTCATTTTGGTTAGATTTGTTACTGAATAAATGAAAACGTCAAGGTTAGCTTAAGCTGTAATAATTATTAATTCAACAATCTTTATAGTAAAAAAAAGGTGCTGTCATTATAACAGCACCTTTTTTTATGGGTATAAATTAGCTATCGCCTTATCTATCTCGGGGAATTGAAACCGGTAACCGGCCTGAATAATTTTTTGTGCACTGAGATTTTTACTGGAAAAAAGAAGGTAACTCATTTCACCTAAGACCAATTGCATTACAAATTTAGGAATACGGGGCAATAGCAGAGGTTTTTGGAGTCTTTGGGCAATGACTTTGGTGAGCTGTTGATTGCTGACTGTATTAGGAGCAACCGCATTAAAAACACCTTCCAACTGATTTTCAATAACAAAAGAATAAATGGCAACCAAATCGGCAATATGAATCCACGACTGGATTTGTTTTCCTGAGCCCATAGCAGCACCAAATCCGAGCTTAATAGGTTTAACCATTTCCGGCAAGGCTCCTCCTTTGTTTGAGAGTACAATTCCGGTTCGCAACTTGCATACTTTTAATCCTAATACCTGAAACCTATCAGCTGCTTCTTCCCATTTTTTTACCACATTTGAAAGAAAACTGTCTTCTGAATCGAGCGTTGTTTCATCATAAACAGTTGAAAAACTTTCAGGATAAATAGATATACCTGAAGCTGAAATAATTTGTTTTACCTGATTGGGATGTTTTTTAACCAAGTTGAATAACAACTCTCCGGAGAGTATCCTGCTTTCTATAATTTCCTGTTTATAGGTATTAGTCCAACGATGGGCAATATTAGCTCCGGCCAAATGAACAATTACATCCACTCCGTAAAGGCAATTTTCATCAATTTTTCCTTCTTGCGGATTCCAATAGAATCCAATGCAACCGAATTGCTCTCCAATCTTGGATTTTGAAGTAGTCAGATAATGAACCGTGTGTTTTTTTGCTAACAACAGTTGTGTTAATTCCTTCCCTATTAAACCTGTAGCTCCTGTAATTAGTATGGTCATCTCAAAAAAATTTACCCAAAGTTACCATCAAATTGTATTAAAACAATCACAATTATAAAGGGTTTAACTTTTGTCTACGGCTTTACTTTGATACTCCATTCAAAGTTCAGTTCGGAAACCTGTTCTCCTTTTTCATTGGTTCCAAACGATTTCATTCGGATGATTTGTCCTTCTCCGGTAGCAATGGCCTTTTGAACCGCTTCTCTTACCAAATCACCTTCATCGCAGCTAAATGTTATCCTTCCGGTGGCCTTCTTGGTAAAGTTCCCACTGTTGTGAGCTACCAACATTGAAATTCTCTGTCCCGATTTTTGTATCTGCAACATCACTAAAGCACCGGTTGTCAATTCGGCCGCCATTGTCTGAACAGCAAAATACATTGAGTTAAACGGATTTTGATTGAACCAACGATGCTTTACAGTAGCCACACATTTTTGTTCGGAAACCGATTTAACCCGGACACCACACCAAAATGCAGAAGGTAATTTGTAAAATAAAAACGCATTCATTCTTGACGGAGAAAGTTTCATAAGGCCTTGATTTCGCTATAAATATAATAAAAAACAAATGGTTTGAGGGAGTTTTATATTTGTTAATATTTTGTTAAATTTAAGTACTTTGCATTGCATAATACCTTTTTTTAGCCTTATCTTTGTATAAGAAATTAATAGCCTATCAATAGTATTAGTAAAAAAGTTTCAATCATCAATCAAATCAAATCGAAAAAATCATGACACCCACAAACGAAAAAAACACCGCTACCTTCCTCCACCTGAGCGCATTGACACAATACATATTTCCCTTCGGAAATTATATATTTCCGATTGTCATTTGGAGTTCTAAGAAAAACGAATCTGAATTTGTTGACTACAACGGCAAACAAGTCCTTAATTTTCAGCTGAGCATCTTTTTGTACTCAATGCTATTGTGCCTGATTGCCATTCCGATTTTTATATACACTATTTTCAAACACATTCCGTTTGAAAAAATCATTGATCATGATGATTTTTTAATCGACAATCTGACTGCCGGAAACATTACAGGCTTATCCATATTAGGCTTACTGGCCGTGATGCTGTTCTTATTCCTCAAAGTAATCGAGTTCATCTTAATCATTTATGCGGCGGTAAAATCATCAAACGGTGAAAAGTACAAATACCCTTTAAGCATTCCATTTTTCAAATAATCAAAAACATCATCAATCATTAAAATCAAATCAATATGAAACAATTAATCCTGATAGCAGCTATGATACTGGCTATGACAGCAAAACTTTTGGCACAAGACCAAAATGCTTTTGACAGCAGAAAATCGGCAGCACAAAACGAACCTCATCAATTCGGCACTGTGACGCACAAAGAATCAAATATCCATACAAAATGCTATTTGAAAGCAAAAGTGAACCATCAAATTCACAATTCCGTTTTCCGGTAAACACCTTAATCATCAATCAAAAAACGAAGCAGTAATCAAAAAAAATTAAATCATGCATTATGAATATTGAAAACACAAAAGCCCAGATGCGTAAAGGTGTTTTAGAATTTTGTATCTTGTCTGTCCTAAAAGAAAAAGATGCCTACACCTCTGAAATATTAGACACTTTAAAAAACGCTAAATTACTTGTGGTTGAGGGTACGGTTTACCCCTTGCTTACAAGACTTAAAAACGACGGATTGCTCAATTATCGTTGGGAAGAATCTACCTCGGGGCCGCCGCGAAAATACTATGGTTTAACCGAATTAGGAAAAACATTTTTAACAGAATTGAACGGCACCTGGACCGAATTGTCAGACGCTGTAAACATCATAACCAATCAAAAATAAGAATCATGAACAAAACAGTAAATATTAATATAGGCGGTTTATTCTTTCACATAGATGAAGATGCATACCAAAAATTATCCCGCTATTTTGAAGCTATAAAACGCTCGCTTTCCAACTCATCAGGGAAAGACGAAATCATGAAAGATATTGAAATGCGTGTGGCAGAATTGTTGACCGAAAAACAAAAAAGCGACAAACATGTCATCAATAACAAAGATGTAGACGAGGTAATCGTTATCATGGGACAACCGGAAGATTACCGCATTGACGACGATTCTACAGAAGCTCCTGCCGAGACTTACTATCCGAAACGCAGAAAATTATACCGCGATAAAGACCGTGGTTTAATTGGGGGGGTTGCCACCGGTTTAAGCCATTATTTAGGTATCGATGCCGTATGGATTAAAATCATCTTCTTATTTTTCACTTTTGTGGGAGGTTCAGGTTTGATTGCGTATCTGATTTTCTGGATTGCCACTCCAAAAGCGGTAACTACTTCTGAAAAACTGGAAATGACCGGAGAACCGGTAACCATATCCAACATCGAAAAGAAAGTCAGAGAAGAATTTGACAGTGTGTCAAACAAATTTAAAAACGCCGATTACAGTCAGGTAAAAAGCAGTGCTGAAAGAGTAGCCGGCGGAATTGGTGAAGCCATTACCAAGGTATTCGGAGTGTTTGCTAAAGTTTTAGGAGCCATCATCCTGGTGTTTTCTTCAATAACCTTAGCGGGATTGTTCATAGGGTTGTTTACTTTTGGAACTACCTCCTTTATTGATGCTCCTTGGCAACGTTACATTGATGCTGTAAATTATACTGACATTCCGTTGTGGTTGTTTGGCATCCTTACCTTTTTAGCCGTAGGAATTCCGTTTTTCTTCTTCCTTTTATTAGGGTTGAAATTATTGGTAACCAATTTAAAATCGATAGGAAACATTGCCAAATACTCTTTATTAGCCATCTGGATTTTTGCTGTGGGAGCCTTAGTTTTCATCGGAATCAAACAATCAACCGAAAGAGCCTATGACGGTAAAATAGTGGTGAAAGAAACCCTGCAACTGAAACCAAATGATACGTTACGCATCAAGTTTGTAAACAATGATTTCTTTTCTAAAAGCATTTATGACAATGAAGACTTCCTCTTTACGCAAGATTCAACAAAACGCGAAGTCATCTATTCCAACAATATCCGTTTCGAATTGAAAGCTACCGACAAACAATTGCCTTACCTGCAAATCGAAAAACTAGCCGAAGGCAAATCGTTCAACGAAGCCAACAACAGAGCCGAAAAAATAAAATACGGATTCAAAATGGTAGGCAACGAATTGGTACTGGACAATTATTTATTGACCGAAATGGCCAGCAAATACCGAAATCAACACGTAGAATTGTTCTTGTACTTGCCGAAAGGCACCTTATTCAAAATGGATAAGAGCATGGAACGATACGACAGCAGCGATGATGAATTCTTCAATTTACACGAAAGTTCAGAAGACTATGTTTACAGAGTTGACGACAATCAGGTGAAATGTCTGAACTGTCCGCCGGATGAAAACGAATATCAAGATGTGGAAATAAACAACGCTGACATCAATATCCCAACTCCGCCTACGCCACCGGTACCGCCTACCTCAAAAATGTCAGGTAAACGAACTTCCAAATTAGTGGTAGACCAAAACGGAGTAATCATCAAAACCAATTAATTATGATAAAAACCATCACACCCGGTATCAGGCTGATAGCAGCCGCTTCTGTTGCTCTACTTTTTGTTTCATGCCATACCAAAATAGATTTTTCTAACGGCATAGACGGCAACGGCAATGTAGTCACACAAACCCGTAACGTAGGCAACAACTTTTCAAAAATTGAAGTAAGCCGCGGACTAACTGTAACTCTCGAACAATCCGATTCACACTCGGTTGAAGTAGAAGCCGATGAAAATTTGCAGGAGCACATTACTGTGAGTGTGGAAAACGAAACATTAATCATCACCTCAGATAAGGGAATTGATGAAGCCACCGCCAAAACCATACACGTAAAAATGCCCGAATTGACCGGAATTGAAGCTACCAGCGGTTCTTCTGTTTCAACCCGCAATGTGTTTACCGGAACCAACATTTTTGTTAAATCGAGCAGTGGCAGTGAAGTTGATGTGAACTTTGAAATTGACAACATCAGATGCGAATCTACCAGCGGAAGCTCATTAGAATTCAAAGGAAAAGCACTGACCTTCAAAGCCGTTTCTTCGAGCGAAAGTACGATTGATGCCCGAGATTTAATGGTCAATGATGTCACAGCCGAAGCCACCAGCGGAAGCGACATTAATGTTCGCCCGATATTGAGTCTGAATGCCAAAGCATCAAGCGGAAGCTCCATTGATTACAGCGGTTCTCCCAAATCGGTTTCGAAGGAAGAAAATTCAGGCGGAAGCATATCCAAAGAATAAGTTAATAAAACATCTCAATGAAAATTGGGATGTTTTTTTTTCTATTTTTGGCAAAACTAACGATGTTGACGCCTATGAAAAAAATTATCTTTCTGAGTTTTATGTTGCTTACTGCAGTTTCTTTTGGCCAGAAAAAAGAAAAGGTCAAAGGCTCCAAAATTGTAAAACTGGAACAAAAAGAGGTGGGAGAATTCCAAAGTCTGGAAGTAGAAGATAACCTGGAAGTATTTTTGGTAAAAGGAAATCAATGTGCGCTTGAAATTGAAGCCGATGATAATTTAATTCCGTTTGTAGACTATAAATTAGCGGGCAGCAACCTCAGAATATCAACCTCCAAAGATTTATCGAGCTACAAAAAATTGAGTGTGCGCGTAACTTACAACAGTAATTTCAACATGGTTATTGCCAAAGATGAAACCAATGTAACAGCGCTTTCCGATGTCGTTCTTGACAACATTACATTCAAAAGTTATGATTATGCCAAATTATTTCTGAATGCCAAAACCAAGAATTTTACCCTGATGGCTAATGACAAGTCAAGAATTGAACTGAACCTGAAATCAGAAAAAACAGCAATAGATATTAGTAAAAGTGCCACGGTAAAAGCACTGATTTCTTCGGGTGAAATGCGTTTTGATATGTACCAAAAATCATCCGCAGAAGTAGAAGGAGACGTTATCGACCTAAAACTGCGCTTAGACAACAATACCGACTTCACCGGAAAAAAACTTACCGCCAAAAACGGTTTACTGGAGACCGCCGGTTATGCTAAAGGCAGCATCATGGTAAGCAACATTGCCACGCTGGATGCTTCGGGCAACAGTGAATTAGAGCTCTATGGCGAGCCGGTTAAAATTGAAGTTAAACGCTTTGCCGACAGTGCCCTGCTCCGCAAAAAGCCAACAACCAAATAAAAATAAAAAATCCCGAAGTGCTTCGGGATTTTTTATTTAGTAACAAAGACACAACATAATTGCGACTTCTTATCCGTTTTTATGACAAAGCCGCCAAATAACGCTCAGCATCTAAAGCCGCCATACAACCCGTACCTGCAGCAGTAATCGCCTGGCGGTATACATGATCGGCAGCATCTCCGGCAACAAAAACTCCCGGAACATTGGTTTTTGAACTACCCGGAACATTAACAATATAACCGGTTTCATCTAGAGTAATGTAATCGGCAAAAATATCGGTGTTTGGTTTGTGACCGATAGCCACGAAGAATCCGGTAGCCGGTATCGTTATGGTTTCACCTGTTGTTTTGTTCAAGGCTTTTATTTCACTTACAACCTGTCCGTCACCCACAACTTCAACTGTGTCATGGTTCATCAAAATGGTAATGTTCTCGGTTTTGCGTACACGTTCTTCCATTATTTTAGAAGCTCTGAATTTCTCACTTCTTACCAACATGGTTACTTTTTTACACATTTTTGATAAATAGTGAGCCTCTTCACAAGCCGAATCTCCGGCTCCTACAATCACTACCTCTTGGTTTCTGTAAAAGAATCCGTCACAAATCGCACAGGCAGAAACACCACCTCCTGTTTGTAAATAATGTTGTTCTGAAGGCAATCCTAAATATTTAGCCGAAGCACCGGTTGATATAATTACCGTTTGCGCGTGCAATTCAAGAGTATCATTGATCCAAACTTTGTGTATGGGTCCCGAAAAATCAACTTTAGTTGCCCAACCATCGCGGATATCTGTACCGAAACGTTTGGCTTGCGCTTCTAATTGTATCATCATTTCCGGACCGGTAACGCCGTCAGGGTACCCCGGAAAATTTTCTACTTCATTTGTGGTGGTAAGTTGTCCACCGGGTTGTGTTCCTTGGTATAACACCGGATTCATATTGGCTCTGGCTGCATAAATAGCTGCCGTGTAACCCGCAGGTCCCGAACCTATTATAAGGCATTTAATTTTTTCAATTGTATCTGACATGATGTGAAGTTTAATTTGGTCGCAAAGGTAAACTTTTCAATCGGAAAATTAAACCGCTCCAAATCATAAAAAGCTATGAAAAAATAATTTTATATTATGCTTTGAATAATAAATAATAACTTTATATTTGCACTCCTATTTTAAGGAACACGGGGTGTAGCGTAGCCCGGTTATCGCGCCTGGTTTGGGACCAGGAGGTCGCAGGTTCGAATCCTGCCACCCCGACGAATAAATCCTTTCTGTTAACCAACAGAAAGGATTTTTTATTTTCACAATAACTCAACTTGTTGCAGTTATTGTGAAAATGAAAAATTATTTTGAATGGAACATTCAAAAAGGATTTATTTGAAAAAAAGCCCAAATTCAGGATATTTAATCCTGCCAGACTACATTTTCATTTTGAAGTCTTTTCGAAAAGAAACTAATTTGAATCTAATATTCAAAGGGTTTTCCGTAATTGGCTGCCCGTTTTAGCTGTTAACTCTTTTCTGAAAAAAATAAAATACACTTTCGATATAATTTCTATTTTTGTTGGGAATAAAATTAACACAACTACTATATGCTGATTATTGGAATTGCGGGGGGAACAGGAAGCGGAAAAACAACTGTTGTTCACCAAATTATGAACGAATTACCACGTACAGAAGTGGGCGTACTATCTCAGGATTCCTATTACAAAGAAAACAACAACTTAAGCTTCGAAGAAAGAGCGCTGGTGAATTTTGATCACCCACGAGCCATCGATTTTGATCTTTTGGTACAACATCTTAAAGATTTAAAAGACGGCAAAACCATTGAACAACCTGTATACTCCTTCATTACACACAACAGAACCGATGACACCATCATCACCCATCCGCGAAAAGTAATGATTGTGGAAGGGATTCTGATTCTAACCAACCCCGAGTTGCGCGAATTGTTTGATGTTAAAATATTTGTGCATGCCGATTCAGACGAGCGTTTAATCCGACGACTGAAAAGAGACATAGCCGAACGCGGTCGTGACATGGAAGAAGTTTTGAACCGTTACCAAACGACTTTGAAACCTATGCACCAGCAATTCATAGAACCTACCAAAGCTTTTGCTGATATCATCATCCCGAATGACAAATACAATACGGTAGCCATTGACGTGGTCAGAGCCGTAATCAACCAAAGAATTACCTAATTTATGAGTTACTTTAAAAAACTGACCGATGCCTACCCTATCCTCAAAATTTTGGGGAACCGCTATGTTATCGTTTTGGTTTTTTTTGCTGTTTGGATGCTGTTTCTGGATAATACCTCCTATTTAGAACACCGCATTCTGAACAAACAACTCGAAGAATTGGAAGACAATAAAAAATACTATCAGGAAGAAATCAGAAAAGATGAAGAGAACATCAAACTCCTCAAAAATCCTGATCAAATCGAAAAATACGCACGCGAAAAATACTATATGAAACGCGACAGCGAAGACATTTATATCATTGAATTTGAAGGCGATTCGATTAAAGAAGAGCAATCCAATTCAAAATCTTTATAAACTACCTATCATGGCTGAACATTTATTTGATGAGTTCGAAACGGTTACTTCCAAACAATGGAAACAACAAATTCAGTACGAACTCAAAGGCGCTGATTATAACGATACTTTAGTGTGGGAGTCCCCCGAAGGCATCAAAGTAAAACCCTTTTATCACAATGATGAAGATACCAAAAAAGGGCACATTCAAACACCAAACCATTCGTTCAGCATACTGCAAAACATCTTTGTGCACGACGTAAAAAAATCGAATCAAAGAGCCTTAGACTCCTTAAACCGAGGAGCCGAAAGCATCCGCTTTACCATCGAAAACGAAACAGTTGATTTGGCCGAACTGATGCAAAACCTTCCTTTGGGCAATACTGTTTACTACTTTAACCTGCCGTTCCTTTCGGTTGATTTTGTATCTAAAATAAATGCCTATCAAGCCCAAAGCCATGCCAAGATTATCATTCAGATTGACCCGATAGGCCAGTTGGCCCATGACGGAAACTGGTTTGAAAACTTAGACAAAGACTTCGAAAAGTTGAATCATTTGGCGAGCAACACGGCATCTCAAGCCCCGTTTCTCAGTATCTCCTCGGGGATTTATCAAAACGCGGGAGCCAATATGGTACAACAATTGGGGTATACCCTGGCTCATGTTAATGAATATTTCAACCGTATTCCAACCCTCCGTCAACCCATCACTATTGAAGTTGCAGTAGGCACGAATTACTTTTTTGAGATAGCCAAGCTGAGAGCCCTGCGCCTGTTGTTTGCTACTTTAGCCCAAGAATACGACCATACTTTTGATTGTCACATCATAGCTACTCCTACCAAGCGAAACAAAACCTTGTACGATTACAATGTGAATATGCTGCGCACCACCACCGAATGCATGAGTGCTATTTTAGGCGGTGCCGATGCTGTAGCCAATCTGCCCTACGACAGTCTGTATCACAAAGACAATGAATTTGGCGATCGAATTGCCCGCAACCAACTCTTGGTTTTAAAACACGAAAGTTATTTTGATAAAGTAAACAATCCGGCTGACGGTGCTTATTATATTGAAACCCTGACCCTGCAATTGGCAGAAAAAGCCCTGGCGTTGTTTAAAGATATAGAAGCTCACGGCGGTTTCATCACCCAATTGATTGAAGGCAGCATTCAAAAGAAAATCAATGAAAGTGCAGCCAAAGAACAAGAGTTGTTTGACAGCGGAAAAGAAATTTTATTAGGCACCAACAAATACCCTAACAAAAACGACAAAATGAAACACGATTTAGAGTTGTATCCTTTTGTCAAACAAAACCCGCGCAAAACATTAATCATTCCGATAATTGAAAAACGATTGGCTGAAAAAACAGAACAGGAACGATTAGCACAGGAAGAATAATCATGAGAAAAAATATTCAACATATACAATTAGTCGAAAGTCAACAACTGCCAGTCGAAAGTACAGGTACCGACAACTTTATGACTGCCGAAGGTATAGCAGTAAAACCAACCTATACCGAAGCCGATACCGAAAACCTGGAGCATATTGGTTTTGGTGCGGGCTTTGCCCCTAACCTGCGCGGCCCTTACGCCACCATGTACGTTCGCCGTCCGTGGACGATTCGCCAGTACGCCGGTTTCTCAACTGCTGAAGAGAGTAATGCTTTTTACAGAAGAAATTTGGCTGCCGGACAAAAAGGACTCTCCGTAGCTTTTGATCTCGCTACTCACCGTGGCTATGACTCTGATCACGACCGTGTAGTGGGCGATGTGGGTAAAGCCGGAGTGGCAATCGACTCGGTAGAAGACATGAAGATTTTGTTTGACCAGATTCCGTTAAACGAAATGTCAGTCTCCATGACCATGAACGGGGCTGTACTGCCCATCATGGCTTTTTACATCGTAGCCGCTGAAGAACAAGGAGTTGCTCCCGAATTGCTTTCGGGGACCATACAAAATGATATCCTGAAAGAGTTCATGGTGCGCAACACCTACATCTACCCGCCTACCCCTTCGATGAAAATCATCGCGGATATTTTTGAATACACCAGTAAAAAGATGCCGAAATTCAATTCCATTTCCATCTCGGGCTACCACATGCAGGAAGCCGGAGCCACGGCAGATATTGAATTGGCTTACACCCTGGCAGATGGACTGGAATACATCCGTACCGGTTTGGCCGCCGGCATGAAAATAGATGAGTTCGCCCCCCGTTTGTCCTTCTTTTGGGCAATTGGGATGAACCATTTTATGGAAATCGCTAAAATGCGCGCGGGCAGAATGCTATGGGCCAAATTGCTGAAACAGTTTAACCCCAAAGATGAAAAATCATTAGCCCTAAGAACCCACTGTCAAACCTCGGGGTGGAGTTTAACCGAGCAGGACCCTTTCAACAACGTAGCGCGTACCGCTATCGAAGCCGCTGCCGCTGCCTTTGGCGGAACCCAGTCGTTGCACACCAACGCCCTGGATGAAGCCATTGCCTTACCAACCGATTTCTCGGCACGTATTGCGCGTAACACCCAGATATTTCTTCAGGAAGAAACCAAGATTTGTAAAACCGTCGACCCATGGGCCGGCAGTTATTATGTAGAAAGCCTGACCAAAGAAATAGCCGAC
The DNA here is from genome assembly GCF_004329815.1 of Flavobacterium silvisoli. Taxonomy (GTDB): domain Bacteria; phylum Bacteroidota; class Bacteroidia; order Flavobacteriales; family Flavobacteriaceae; genus Flavobacterium; species Flavobacterium silvisoli. The sequence continues at coordinate 31,679 of NZ_SJPE01000008.1, forward strand.
AAAGCCTGGGCCCTGATTGAAGAAGTGGAAACCTTAGGCGGTATGACCAAAGCCATTGAAGCCGGTATTCCGAAACTCCGCATAGAAGAGGCCGCAGCCCGTAAACAAGCGCGTATAGACAGCTCACAGGACATCATTGTGGGAGTCAACAAATACCGCTTAGAGAAAGAAGACCCGCTACACATCCTTGATGTAGATAATCAGATGGTGCGCAAACAGCAAATTGAACGCTTAAACCAAATCAAAGCCACCCGCGACAATGATAAAGTAAAAGCCTGTTTAGCCCAATTAACTGATTGTGCTCAAAACGGAACCGGAAATTTACTATCTTTAGCCGTAGAAGCCGCCCGAAACCGAGCCACACTGGGAGAAATCAGTGACGCTCTCGAAGCGGTTTTCGGAAGATATAAAGCACAAATCAGAAGTTTCAGCGGCGTGTACAGTAAAGAAATCAAGAGCGACCAAAGCTTTGAAAAAGCCAAACAATTAGCCGACGCTTTCGCCAAAAAAGAAGGCCGTCGCCCTCGTATTATGATTGCCAAAATGGGACAGGACGGTCACGACCGCGGGGCCAAAGTAGTAGCCACCGGTTATGCCGATGTAGGGTTTGATGTCGATATCGGTCCGCTGTTCCAAACCCCTCAGGAAGCAGCCAAGCAAGCCGTAGAAAACGACGTGCACATACTGGGCGTTTCTTCATTGGCCGCCGGACACAAAACACTCGTTCCGCAGGTAATTGAAGAACTTAAGAAATACGGCCGCGAAGACATCATGGTAATCGTAGGCGGTGTTATCCCCGCGCAGGATTACCAGTTCCTGTTCGATGCCGGCGCTGTAGCCGTCTTTGGTCCCGGAACCAAGATTAGCGATGCCGCCATCAGTATATTAGAAGTATTGCTGCAGGATTAAGTAATCAATTACAGTTAAAATACACAATACAAGCACCCGTTTTCAGCGGGTGTTTTTTTTTGCACAGGCCTTCAAAATAACCCTAAAAAAAGGAACAAATACGCATTAATTGTCGTAACTTTATTATAGAAAATTAACTAATTGTTGGCTCCAAATAACTGATTTAATACTTAAAAAAGAGAACAAAATGAAAGCAACAAAAAGAGTAGGCGTTTGGATGGATCACGCAACAGCCCGTGTGATGGAATACCATACCGAGGAACAAAGAATAAAATTGGTAACCGCTGACCACAAAGGGCTCGACAATCAGGAAGGATTGCAACACAGCGAAAGCCTCTTACACCACAAAGAAAACCAAAGCATAAAAGCCTTTTACAAAGACATTCTCAACATCCTAAAGGACTACGACGAAATTGTCCTCTTTGGGCCTACCGAAGCCAAAAACGAACTCTACAACCTCATCCGGGAGGAGCACAAATACGACCACCTCAAAATAGCAACCCTGCCCGCCGATAAAATGAGTTATGAAGAACAGCATGATTTTGTAGTACATTATTTCAAAACACTGCTCAACTACGAAAGTCCGTTTACCAAGTAACACTACTGCTACACCAAAAAAGCACTCACTGTAAAAAGTGGGTGTTTTTTTTAAAATAGATGATAGACGGATAGATAATAGATGATAGATATGACTTTGCTATTTGACATAATGTGTGTTTTCATACACTCCTTATACACTATCTATGCCTTTCCTATGCTTTAGCTATACAGTAGCTATTGAATAGACGGATAGATACCCGTCCTTGACCCGTCCTAAAATAACTATACAGGTTATTAAATAAATCCTATTATGGCTATACAAATATATTTTTTAATATATAGCTATTTTAGTACAAGACAAAGAGATGATGGATGATAGACGGATAGATAATAGACGAAGAGATGATAGACTAGAGTTTGGCTTATTTGTTGGATGCTTTATCTTTTTACTTGCTTTTAGCCTTACTGTTTTACAGGGTTTTTACAGTGGGTTCTTCGAGAACTCTGATTGTGCTGAAATTGAACTGCGGTAACTGTTCTTCAGTTTCTTCTGTTGTTTCCCTGAGGAGTTCTTTTACCCCGTCGAGGAATTCGGGTTCTGATTTTGGCATGAGTTGGATGGCCAGTTCGAGGATATTGGCTAAATCTATATTTGGGTTGCCTACCATGGGGGAAATGTAGGGCGGCTCTGTGAGTAATGCTACCGTACAAAGTTTCATTAAATCGTTGACTGTTCCGTAAAGGGAGCTGTAACAGCTGAAGTTGAGGGTAACGGTATACCAGTCTTCCTTTTTGGGGTGGTCTTTCAGACCGGTTAACAGCCAATTGGCTTTTTTGGTGAGTTGTTCGAGTTTTGTGTTCATGGAGAAAGGATTATGAATTATGAATTACGAATTATGCCCTTCGACCCTTCGGCAGGCTCAGGGTAAACTCAGCTCAGGGTAAACTCAGCTCAGGGTAAACTCAGCTCAGAGCAGGCAGAATTAGGGTGATGGCGTTTTATCTATTGTATATGGTTTAGGTTGTTGGTTTCAGTTCGGTGGGGAGGCTTAGATAGACGCTTTCTAATATGTAATCATGCTCCTGCGGGGCTTCCTGAGTGGGGTTTAGTGTTGCTTCTCTGATTTTATCTAACAAATCGGCTTCTTCGTAGGGAATCAGGTCGAGGACGATGCCAAGGACACCGCTGATGTTGGTGGCTGGCTCAGGGATGCGGGAGAAGCTGGTTTCACCCTCGAGAGCGAGCATGCAGACTTTGACAATATCGGCCATAAGGTACATGACATCGGCATAGCCTGAGAGGTTGAGTTCGATGGTGTCCCGTTTATTTTTAGGGTTTTGTGACTGGAGGAGCACGAAGTGCTTTGCGGCGAGTTCGCGCAGGGGCTGTGGGAGGTGGGTGATGGTTTTCATGAGAATTACGAATTAGAAATTACGAATTACGAATTATTATGTTATTGCTTTCTCTGAGAAGCTATTTATTCTGTTGGTGGCTTGGTTCAGGAAATCTTGGGTGGCGGTTAGGAGGTACATGAAGTCTTCTTCGGGGGCGTTTAGGTGTAGCTTATGGTTTAGCATGGATGGCGGGGCACAGAGGCTGTTGAGACGGTATTTGTCTGTCATTGTTTTGGGGTTGAACGCTGACGGCAGCGGGTTCTCGTTCTGTCTTTCGTTGTTGTGATACGTGTATTGGCAGAGTTGGAGGAGGTATTTGAGTCCGAATTCGTTTGGGGTGTAATGCATTAGGACTCTTATGAGGCCCAGGGCGATTTGGGTGCAGGCGGTGTTGAGCAGGGCTATTTTACAAAGTTCTACCCCTTGTTGAGGGTTTTCTTTGGCAGCCTGGATGTTGAAGAGTGCCACGGCCTCACATTTGAGCCAGAAGGCCGTGTCCTCTTCCCTATTTAACGGTGGTACTGTATTGGCGACGAGGTAAGGCGGATTCTCTTTATCTAAACAAAGGCGGTAGCCAAAGCGCAAGGCTTGGTTGAAGAACCGGATTTGGTGGGGTTGTTGGGTAGCGAGGTCTGTAGGTTTATGGAGCATGACCGTGGCGGTTATGGTTTTGCCGGACAGTTCATGGATGCTGTTGGCCATGACAGTACCCGTAGCCGGGATTTGCTTGGCTGTAATGACCAAAAGGTAAAAATGATGAACAGCCCAATTGGCTGTTTTTGAAATTTGTTCGATTATTATATTACTGTTGTGGTGCCCCAAGATATACACCGTGCATTGCTCGTAGCGGCTACAAGCATTTTCCAATATTTCTAACACCGGTTGCTGAGGAAGGTTTAGCTCTTTCATATCGTTGGAATTTTGACGCAAGTTACTCCCTATCAAACCCGTAGCGAACCAGGACTGCTTGTATTGCACTAGTTTTACCCGTACTTTACCCTACTCTTTTGACAACAAAATTTCCCGATTTGCCTAGTGGGAATGGTAAAAAAACTTTATATTTGGAATATGGAAACTACTACAAAACCCAAACATATCGGCCGTAACATCAGCCGTATCCGAGAGCTTCGCCAAATGAAGCAAGAAGCCTTAGCCCAAGCCATAGGTGTGAGCCAACAGACTATTTCTACTATTGAGAATAGTGAGAGTGTAGATGAAGATAAATTGCAGCAGATTGCTACTGCTCTTGGAGTTAGTGCAGAGACGTTAAAGAATTTCTCAGAAGATGCCATTTTTAATTATTTTAATAGTTTTCATGATAGTAGTGTAAATCATGGACCATATAATAATTGTACTTTCAATCCGCTTGATAAAGTGATTGAATTATATGAAAGACTGTTAGAAGCGGAGAAAGAGAAAAATGCTCTGTTAGAGCAGTTGAAGAAATAGTTTATGATAAAATAAAAAATATTTATTTTAAACTATATTCATCATGCCCACCACCTAACCATTCACCATCAATCAACCAAATTTCATAGAAAAATAACCATTTACTTATCCATGGTATTATAGTTGAAGCTATCAGCTTCTCTTTTGTCCATTCTCCTTTACTGGGAGAATACAAGCATAACCGTTGTTCATTATGAGAATAGACATGTGGCAGTTTAGAACGATTACGTGCAACTCTTAAAACTTCATTTATTACATATACCTGAACGCCCTTTTGTCGGTCGAATGTTAATTTGATGTCATAATCCTTCCCGAGAAATGACGGTTTCACTTTCATTTCAATTTCAAAAAAATTTCCACCGCTCCTTAATATATTCACAGTTGGAAAAAATTCTAAAATTTTTTCCAACTGTGTTTTAGCCGAAAACCCTTTTCGTGTTATGCTTCTTTTTCCCTTAATAAAACTACTTCCCATTTTCTCCTTCAAAATTATTCTTTTTAATTGGCATACCAACTGTTCCCATAGTCATTGTTGATTTATCTACTTTTATTTGATTAGTTTCAGTTAAATCTCTTGTTTTTAATGCATAATCTCTAAAGGTCTTATTTGTCAAATCATTCCCAAATCTCTTTTTCATTGACTCATTAATAAACTGTAAACCTTTGCCTCTTTGATTTAAAATATCTTCTAAATCTTGTCGCAAATTTTCTAACCATTCATAGAAATTTTTCTGTCTTTCTGGATAAGCAACCCATTTATCTGCAAAATTTTCTTCATTATTTGCTGGATTACTAATCCATTTCATTCTCTCGCCAGTATATGGATTTTCTTCGCCTATCATTACATGCATCTTTTCAACAACATTCAATAATGCCTCTATTATATTATCCTCTCCATTATATGCTCTAGCAGCCAATGTTGTTATTATTATTGAAATTGGTTTATCAATTTTGTCATCTCTGTCAGCATACATAATATCTCTATGTCTTTTAAGAATCTGAACAACTCTCTGTAATGGCAATTTATTTTTCTGGAATGTTGGCACCGGTTTTACAGATTCACTTAAAGAAAACAATTTGGTTCTAGCTGTACTGGCTAAAAATGCTCTGTTAAAAAACCATTTAGCATATCCGAATGGATTGCTTTTTAACCATTTATCAAGGTCGGTTTCAATCTCATAATTTCTTTCTTCTTTGTCTGTTATTCTAATGGCTGATACATCAAAATTTGTGTCATCACCAATATGAGAAAATAGCTTTTCTAAAACAATACCATAGCCCTCATTAATAATTGAAGGTAAAATATCCATATGATACTTTTCTTTTGCTTGTTCGGATTCTCTTCTGTAAAGTAATGTCCAACATCTTCTCCCTTCTTTATCTAACATATCACTATATAATTTATGTTTTCTGAGTTCATTGCCCACAATATCTTTTAGATCCTTCTGGGTCCAACTTTCTTTTTTCTTTGTTAATTGGCAAACCAAATCAATATCCAAATCATCTTCTTCACATATTGGTTTAATCATTGTTCCTAAAATAAAAGAGCCTTGAGGTCTAATTTCAGGTTGGTAAGAAGCAAGCTCTGAATCATCATTGCACAAATATTGCCCTACTGTTTGATAGCTTTTTACAGCGGCATCAAATTGTGTTTGTGATATATCAAGATTTTCACCTAATGTTTCTAAAATCTCATCAAATTGTTTTTTTTCTTCTGTATTCATCTTTTTGGTTTTTTAGTTAATTTCAATAGCCTTTTTAAAGCCATCATTAAGTTTATTTTCATCATATATTATTAACGGCATATCTGCCTTTGGCATCCAATATCTTCCTAGCTCTACTGCAATTGCAACCGGTATAGCTGGAAAAACATGTAATTGTGTATTTGAACCATATTTTAACTTAATCTGATCAAACAACTTTCTAATAACAATTGTAAAATCAACCAACTGCTTTTTAGATTTAAGAAAATCATTAAATGGATTTTGAATTGTCAAAGTATAAATAGAAACATCTTCCCCCAAAACATCAGTAATTCTCTCATTATTTATAGTACCACTTATCGAAATATTTAAGGCTACTTTAGATTGCTTTTTGTCTAGTATTAATATTTTATAATCCGTTGATAGATCTTCATCATTTAAATTCCATGTCTTTGGGTTCCTAATTGGTTGATGAACTTCCAAATTTCTAATATCATTTAACAGAGTTCCTAATTTTATTAGTAAGGGCATTGGTGCAAGCGCAAATAATGAAATATGGTTGATTGTTGAATTTTGAATTAGTGGTCTTATGTTTTGATTGAAGTTCTCTACAAGTACATCTGTTTCTGTTTCCCAAAATTTACTGTCTTTATCCCTTTGTGGGCTATTCTCTAAGCCCAAATTAATTGAACGATTTAGCGCTGGATAATTATCCGGTAATAGATATTCTCTAACTGATTCATATGTAATAACAGGAGAATGTTCTCCGATATTTGCTTTATAGATAACAATGTGACTATCCATATTTGGAGCAATACAAATAACAGTATTAATTCTGTTCTCATGTTTCTTCTTCATTTCAATTAGCATAGATGCTGGATAATTAACTTCTCCAAGATTTCTTTCATCAACTCTACGGTGACACTCGTCACATAACAACATTAAATTGTTAATATCTGTTTCCAATCTTGGAGATAATACGGCATCGTATCTCTCACTACCTTTCGCATAACCATAAATATGCGCTATGTAAGCAGAATTACTATCTGTCTTCGTGATTTTATCAACATTTAAAACCTTATTACAATTTTGAAATTGACACATTCCTGCGGCTTTACTCCAAAGAATATTTTTTGTCTTTTGATTTATTGGAGGTCTCTTTTTTTCTTCTGATTTCTTTTTTTGCATGTAAACTATTTTTAAAATTTAAATAAAACTGCCCAAAAAATAGGGCAGTTTTATTCTCACTATCCTTTTGGTGGATAATTGTCTTTACCGTAGCTATCCTTTTGTCTGAATTTACCATCCATTCCTTGGATAGTTAATTCAGTACCTTGATTTTTTGCAATGGTCTTTCCAACATTAATAGCTTCCTTTTGAGTTGAAGTTACTCTAGTTGCTTTTTCATTGCCTGCACCTTTGACAGCCCATCCATTAGGATGCTTTACTACAAATTGATTCTTTCCCATTATTTTTTGATTTTGGGATTTGCGCTCAAGTTTATACCGGTATTGAGCTACAAGACCGAGAAGAAAAGTCGATAAAAAATTTGGAAGACTAAAAAAATAGAATATTTTTGAGGCTCCAAATAAAAACCCCTCCATTCTTACTATTGGAGTTGTTTTTAGGAATTCAATAAAAGAGTCTCCGGATTGGCGTTTGGTGGACTCTTTTTTTATTTAGTAAAAATTATGCCAGAAATACTTGTTAAACAAATCTTAAAAAAACCGTCATATTGTCAGTTTTTTTTAAGACAGAATATTCAATTAGATTCACGATTTAACTGACATCCAAATATTTGTCATACTTTTACTTTACAAAGTTTATCATTCTAAACGGAAAATAAAAGTCAAACTTGTTCACAAACAGCACTAGTTTTTAACAAATCATGTGATTTTGCAGTAATTTTAAATATTTCATAAACACCTCATTAACAGCGATGTATGTGAACTTATTTTTTTGAACCACGCTAAAACAAAGGAAGTTAAGAATTTACTTAATAGAAAATTTTAACATTTAATCCCTTCTAAAAATAAGAAACTTGAAACTAGTGAATTAATCAAAAAATAGATTATTCTAAACACCAGGGAACGGCAAATGTTTTTTGAAATTTTAGAAGGTTCGACTCTATTAACTCTCAGTTATGTAATCATAAATATTATCCTCAACCGGAGTGTTCATGGAGAATACAACCTTCACTACTGATACTGGCTTTCCATTATCATCGTTAAGGGTAGTTTGTAGAAAGGAGTCATCTGAGAAGCGATTAGTAGCTTGGTATTGTGCACTTTGATTGTTATTTAAATGATCTAATTACTTTTGAAGAGGTACTTTATTAATGAATTTTCATTTTGACAAAGGAGAAATATCATTAGTGTTGTTAATAGCTGAATAATTTACATGATTCAACTGTTCAAATCTTGTTTTACTATAGTATCTCAGAATTCAATATCATCCAACCTGACTGTTTTAGGAAACGGTAACTTTTCTATTCATTTAGATTTTTTGTTTAATTGTTAATCAGAGTTATTATTGTTATGTTTATAAAAAAAATCAAGCTAATGATAAATGTTGCTTGTGCAATAGTTCTATTTGATGATAAAGTGTTGGTTGCTCAAAGAAGTGAGCAAATGAAATTACCTTTAAAATGGGAATTTCCAGGAGGAAAATTAGAGCGAAATGAGAGTGAAACTGATTGCATTAAAAGAGAAATAAAAGAAGAGTTAAACATTGAAATAGATGTTTTGAAAAGGATTTCAAATAGTATCTATAATTATGGTTCGTTTGAGATTAATTTGATTCCATTTGTCGCAAATTATATTTCTGGAGAGATAAAATTATCCGAGCATAAAGACTATAGACTACTCTACAAATCAGAATTGATGACGTTAGATTGGGCAGAAGCTGATATCCCAATTGTTGAGGAATTTTTAAAACTTGAATTATGAATCAAGGAATCTATGAAGAATTAGTAACTAAACTAATCAATTTAAAAATAAACGAGCTTGAAAAAGAAAATTTTCAAGTAAAGAAATCCTCAATAGATAAATCTGAAGCAGCACATCTCCTATCTCAACATATTGGAAAAACGATTAAATATGCTTTGACTTTGATTAAAGGTGAAGATCTTTTAGAAAAACAAATAGATATCGCAAACAAGATTATTTTATTTCTAAAAGAAGAATTGAATAATGAAGAGTTTGAAGATGATTTAATAGAGACCGAAGGAAAGATTTTAAAAGCTGTCTTCAGTAAAGTAGATAGTCATTTTACTAATTTGGACATACATCTCAAAGAAATTACACCTTACACTAGATTAATTCATAGTGAACTTTTTACCGGTGGAAATTCAGGGACTACACTTGAAAGCGAATTGAGAAAAGAGATTTTATCCTCAGATAGGATTGATTTGTTAGTTTCTTTCATTAAATGGAAAGGGATTAGAATTCTTGAAAAAGAACTCCAAGAATTCACAAGTAGGGGTGGAAAATTACGAGTTATAACAACTACTTACATTGGTGCTACAGATGCAAAGGCAATTGAGTTTTTATCCTCTTTGCAAAACACCGAAGTGAAAGTGTCTTATAATACTGGAAATGAAAGACTACATGCAAAAGCATATTTATTTCAAAGAAATACTGGTTTTCATACTGCTTACATAGGTTCTTCAAATTTTTCTCGTTCAGCCCTGACAGATGGTTTAGAATGGAATTTGAAAATAACAACAAAAGAAGTTGGACATATTATTGACAAGTTCAAAAAAACTTTTGAAGCCTATTGGCAAAATCAGGAATTTGAATCATATGATAAAAATTTTCATTCTGAAAAATTAATTGCGGCTTTGAAGCAAGGAAAGTTATCGAAGGAATACACATTTACAACTGCAAACTTTGACATTAAACCCTTTCATTATCAAAAAGAAATACTAGAAAAACTTGAAGTTGAAAGAACTGTTCATGATAGGAATAAAAATCTTTTGGTTGCAGCCACAGGAACTGGTAAAACAGTAATTTCAGCTTTTGATTACAAAAACTTCAAAAATAAAAGTAGCTCATCAAAATTACTTTTTGTAGCTCATAGGAAAGAGATATTGCAACAAGCCAGAGCAACTTTTCAGGGTGTTTTAAGAGATAACAATTTTGGAGATTTATGGGTTGATGGTCTTGAGCCTGCCAATAATGAATATGTTTTTGCATCTGTTTATACACTAAACAATAGGTTAAGGGATTTAAAGTTGTCTGCCGAATATTATGATTTTATAATTGTAGATGAAGTACATCACATCGCAGCAAATAGTTATAGACCTATATTAAATTATTTCAAACCAAAAGTTCTTTTAGGGCTGACCGCAACACCTGAGAGAATGGATAATGCAGATATTTTAGAAGATTTTTGCAACAGAATTGCTGCTGAAATTAGACTGCCAGAAGCTTTAAATCAAAAACTACTTTGTCCTTTCCAATATTTTGGCATCACAGATAGTATTGATCTAACAAATGTAAAATGGGAAAAAGGCAAGTATGTTGTGAGTGAACTGTCTAGTTTGTATACTAAAAACAATGTTAGAGTTGGTGAAATAATAGGTAATCTCGAAAAATATACAAACGATATTAATGATGTTCGAGCAATTGGATTTTGTGCAACTGTTGAACATGCTATTTTCATGACTGAGAAGTTCAATTTAGCGGGTTTGAGAGCTGAATGCTTGACAAGTAAAAACGCTAATGAGAGGGATAAAATAAGAGAACAATTCAAGAAAAAAGAATTTAATTATTTGTTTGTAGTTGACATCTTCAACGAAGGTGTGGATATACCAGAAATTGATACGGTTTTGTTTTTAAGACCAACAGAAAGCTTAACTGTTTTTCTCCAGCAATTAGGTAGAGGCTTGCGTTTAGCAGAAGGGAAAGATTGTTTAACTGTGTTAGATTTTGTTGGTAATTCAAGACCCGAATATGATTTTGAAAGTAAGTTTAGAGCATTGATTGGGAAAACTACGACTTCAGTTCAAAAAGAGATTGAGGATGATTTTCCACATTTACCATTAGGCTGTTCAATTGTATTGGAAAAGAAAACAAAAGAAACTATTCTTAATAATATCAAAAAGGCAACATCATTAAATGTTAATCAATTAATTACAAAAATTAGAAATTTTCAGTATCAAACCACATTGCCGCTGACTTTGATGAATTTTATGGAATTAAATCACATTTCGATAGAAACAATTTATTCCAAAAAAGAATCTTGGTCAAGATTATGTCAAAAAGCAGGAGTACTTGATGATTTTGAAACAACGAATGAAAAACAAATATATTCCGCTATCAGTAATAAATGGCTTTCAACCAATTCAACGAGCTATTTTAATTTTATTCTAAAGATTGCTAAGCAAGATTTCAAAATTAGAATAAGTGATTTTGATGAAAACCAAAAATTGATGTTGTTAATGCTTCACTATGATGTTTGGCAAAATGCAGGAGGATTTGAATCCTTAGAGAAAAGCATAAATGAGATTGGTAAAAACAAAGTTCTTGTGAACGAGATTATAGAGGTTTTGGAACTATTAATTGATAGAGTTGATTTTAAAGAAATTGACATTCAATTACCGTACAATCAACCATTAAAGTTACATGCTCGATATACAAGAGATCAAATTCTTGTTGCTTTTGGTTTAAGTACTTTTGAAAAAAAATCATCAAACAGAGAGGGAGCGGCCGAAAACAAATTGTTGAACACCGAAATACTTTTCATAAATCTTGTAAAATCAGAAGAGAACTTTTCGCCTACGACCATGTATGACGATTATGCTATCAGTGAAACATTATTTCATTGGCAATCTCATAATGCTTATGGTCCAGATACGGAAAAAGGCAAATCATACATTAAGCATTTGGAAAAAAATAAAAAGATTTTGCTCTTTGTCAGAGAAAAAGCTAATGACGAAAAAGGAAATACACTCGGTTATGTCTTTATTGGTGAAGGAATTTTTCAAGAAGCCGAAGGCTCAAAACCTATGAATGTGAAATGGGAATTAAAAGAACCTATGCCGGAATACTTATGGAAAGCTTCAGCTAAGATGTCGGTTGGATAAATAGTTAAGGGTAACTTTACTCAGGATAAGTTTGATTAAAATAATTTTTAGAAGCTTTTTCAAATAATTCCATATCTATCTTTAGCAGTTCTTCTTTTATATTCCATCCTTCAATATATCTTTCATCTTCTTCGCTGATTTCTTCGCCGTTAAGTTTTCGACTCAAGATATCACTAAGTAGCACCTCATCACAACTGTAATAGAGGGGATAATATTTCTCGATGAAATTCCAATATTCAAGTTCTGAGTTATTTTTCATAGGTGCTGTTTTATGGTAAAACTAGATTCGTTTTTGCAATTGACCCGCCTACAATTGTATGCAAAACCTATTAATGTTTGCATAATTTATGAACAATGATGTATGTCCTTTCAATCCTTCGGTTTTTGGAACCTTTGACCCTTCCCTTCGACCCTTCGACCCTTCGACAAGCTCAGGGTAAACTTAGCTCAGGGTAAACTTAACTCAGGGATGGTACGATTAGAACATTTAGGCACGGAAGGTCAAAACAGACAGAAGATTGGAAGTATGGGGATGAGCTTCTCGATACATTCGCCAGAGGCGAATACTCGAAGTGACGAGTAAGTTTTTCGATGCATCTGCCTGAAGCGGATACCCGAAGTGACAGGAAGGCTTCTCGACACATCCGCCTCTGGCGGATACTCGAAGTGACAGCTGATAACGCTGTTAAAAACGAGTTGTTTTGCTTATCTTTATACAAAAGAAACCAACCATGAAAAAAGAATACTGGGACGTATCAAACGAACAGGTCATCGAAAAAACCGGAAAGGACATCAACCATTGGATCAAAGTACTGACCGACTTTGAGGCGCAAAACAAAAAATCAAACGAAGTGGTGGCGCATTTGCAAAACGAGCACCAAGTGCCGCGCTATTGGGCAAGAACCCTGACCACCCTATTCCTGAAATCAGACGGAAGGGCTCTATAAAACCGATTCAATCACATACGTTTTGCCATTCAGTTCAAACGTATGCCCCACACCATTGCCCATCAGCAAGCTCCCTAAAGGCGACTGAGGCGAAAGTGCAAAAACAGTCTTATCCTCTACCGTCAGCTTTGGCAAAGCCGTACTGATGAAAAGCAGCAGCCCGTTAGCCTGTACCAAACTCCCCAAAGCCACCAAACGGTGCTCAGCCGAGGCATCAATCTTATCTAAAATACTTTTTTGCTCCAAAATTTCCCTGAGCTTGTGGTTGAGCTTTTCCTGCTCGAGATGCATCATCGAAAGTGCCGTTTCATGCTTATCGCCCGCCGAACCTTTAGCATCGTTTTGAGCATCAACCGTCAAGCCCGAAATCATGTCCTGAAAGACATCAATGCGGTCCTGCAGCAGTTGTTTGTAGCGGAGAAGAATGAGGTGTTTCATAAAAAAGACGGATAGATGATAGACGGATAGATGATAGACTGAAATGTATAAAAAAACTAAATTAGTCTATTATCTATTATCTCTTTGTCTATTATCTTAAAAAAGACGGATAGATGATAGACTGAAATGTATAAAAAAACTAAATTAGTCTATTATCTATTATCTCTTTGTCTATTATCTTTAAAAAAAAGACGGATAGATGATAGACGGAAATGTAGAAAAGACAACTTTTGTCTATTATCTATTATCTCTTTGTCTATTATCTTTAAAAAAAAGACGGATAGATGATAGACGGAAATGTAGAAAAAACAACTTTTGTCTATCATCTATTATCTCTTTGTCTATTATCTAAATTAAAAATCAAATTTAAAACTGGCTCCACCCAGTATCTGTAATCCCTGAACCGGATAGTTTAACCAGCGTTGGTAATCCTGATTGGCCAGATTGTTGCCTTTTAAGAAAAAGGTCAAACGCTCGCTGTGTTTGTAACTGATGTTGGCGTTTAAGTCAAAATAGCTTTTGAGTGTAATTGGTTCATCGGGTATAGGAGTGATTACCGAATACTGTCGGAAAAAATCTTTTCTTTCGCCTACGAAAAACACATTCACACCGGCTGACCATTTGGGTGTAAAAGCCACATCCAGATTAGAAGCAATCTTGATGGCTGGCAGATTCCAGGCTTCCTCCTCTACATCGGTAGTGAAGCTGCTGAAAGTTCCGTTGATACCAAATGATACGTTTTTAGAAAAATCGGCTTTCAACTCACCAAAGAAACTAACGGTTTTGATGTTGTCATACACCACCCCGAAAGAATTGGTATAGGCATATCCTTCTGTATTGCTGTTAAAATGATCGTATCCGTTGCTTTTAAACAAAGGCTTGTTTTCCTCATTTTTGTACGACCCGCGAATGTTATAACTCACACTGCTGGCCAATTTACCTTTTAAACCGGCATAAACATCGTATTTCTGATCGGTTGGCGCCACGCCCAATGTGGGCGAAACAAAAAAGTTTTCCTGTACAAAATCGTTGTATGAATTCTGCTGTAAGGTACCCTCCAAACCGGCATAAAACACCATCAAATCACCCACTACGCGGTAAGAACCCGTAACCTGCGGATAGATGAAAAACTTACTGTCGCCGGCTTCCTGAGCCGCACTGTAAAAGAATCCTACTCCGGCATTAACGGTCAAATCGTCTTTGCGGATTTTTATGCTGGGTTGAAAGCCTAAATTGGTAAACCCATATTTATACGAGGCACCGCCAAAATACGTTTGGTCAAAAGAACCGTTGAGGTAATCAATCACAAAATCGGCTTTGATTTTTTGTTCAACGATGTCAAACTCTAAAGAAGGTTTGCCTACAAAACGGTTTTCAGCCGAGCCGTACGCATCCCAAAAACGGGTGAATTTAACGGAACTTTCTTTTAAAATACTGTTTAATCCTAACCTTCCTCCAACGTATAAGGTGTTGTACGTTTGCTTTTCATTAATACTCTCCACCGTGGCATCATCAAGTATGTCCGGGTGAAGTCCGTACCAGTTGTATATCTGATTTTTGTAGCCTATATCGGCATTCCAGGTCATGGTTTTGGTGCGACTGCCGTAAGTCAAATCAAGGGCCGTAGTCGAAAACTTATCGTCTAACACCACATCTTTAATACCACCCTGAGAGGAATTGTGACGCAGCATCCCCCCGAAATAATCGGTATTGCTCACGTTTTGAGTTACAAAAAGCTCTGCCCCTACGGTTCCGTAATTACCGGCCGCCAAAGTAAGGTAATTGCTGAAGATTTTTTCCTGCGGAGATTTATCCACATTGGCAGCTTTTCCTTTGGCAGGAGCAAAAGTAGAAGCTACCGGAAAAGAAAAAATATTGTATTGGATGTTCTCTTTTTTCGAGGTTTCTTCGTCTTCTAAGGTCGGCGTTTCTTTTACTTTAAAGGCATCCGAAATAGTTGGTGTATAAGGCTTGACCACGTTTACGACTTCGGTTCCGATGTTGTCGTCTTTTTTTTGTGCAAAAGTGAAAGTACTTATTAATAAGAGACAAATAGATGATAGACGGATAGATGATAGACATTTATTTAGTCTATTATCTGTTATCTCTTTGTCTATTGTCTTAAATAAAAGACAGATAGATAATAGACGGATAGATGATAGACATTTAATTAGTCTATTATCTATTATCTCTTTGTCTATTGTCTTAAATAAAAGAGGGATGGATGATTGGCCAACTACAGTTATATTTTTTTTAATACTCATAATTATTAATTTAATGTATTTTGAAAAGACATGGTCGCCTTTTGAAATTCTTCTAATTTCTCTTCTAATTCATTTGCTAACTCTTCTGATATGTATCCTTTTGCATTTGCTAAAAGAACCTGTGTTTGAACTTCAAATGAAGATCCGAGAGCGATATCCAGAAAATGACTGAATGACTTATTGGTTCTGCTAGAACCTTCTGCGATATTAGATGGTAAAGAGACTGCGCATCTGTTCATTTGAGTTGTCAAACCAAATTGCTCTGAACCAGGAAACATTTTAGTCACTTCAAAAATATTTTTCGCAAGTTCCATAGCCATCTGCCAAATTTTTAACTTTTTAAAATTATGTCTCTTAAAATCAGTCATAAAATCGCTTGTCTATCTGTCTATTATCTATCCGTCTATCATCTATTTCTCTATTGACGAATTCGTTTTGGCTGCTTCGCCTTTAATAAAATTAAGTTCGGTTTGGGCTTCTTCTACTACATCGGTGTAGGAGGCAAAATTTTTAATCACACTGTCCAATATGGAAGTAGCACTGAAATTATCCTTCAACTGAAAGTAATTTTTAGCCATTACTATCAATCCTTTGGCTCCGAAATATTTGTACCCCGAATAATCTTTGGCCAATTTCTGAACAGTCTTGTTGGAGTCTTCGTATTTACCGTCTTTGTTTTTGAAATAAGCATCGTAGTACAAGGCTTCGGCTGCCAGTTCTCCTTTGGCTATAGTCAGCAACTTAGCATAAGCAGCACGGGCTTTACCTTCATCATTTGCTTTGATGGCCGAACGGGCTACAATGATTTGTGCATCACTTTTGATTTTGTTATCCGTTTTCGGATTGGCCAATACTTTATCAGCATAGACCACTGCATTAGGATAATCTTTTTGGTCGTAGTAAGCACGCATCAAATTGGCTTGTGCAAAAGTTACATTCTGCGGAAAATCAGCCTCCGCTTCCAAACGTTTCAACACCGGAACCGCTTTGGTATAATTGTCTTTTTTCAGGTGAATTTCACACAAACGCGCCAAGGATTGTTCAGTAAACTCGTTTCTCGGTTTGCTGATGACATACTCATAATTAGGAACGGCATTGTTCTCCAAGCCATCCGAATAATACGATTGTGCCAGATAGAAATTAGCTTTCAGAGCATGAATTCCGTTAGGGAATTTAGAAACATAACCGCTCAAACTGGAAATAGCCTGCTTGGTATTGTTTTGCAAATATTGCTTTTCTGCAGCTTCGTATGTATCGTTGTCCAAATCAGCATCAGACACTTCAACAAAGTCCAAGGTTTTCACCCATGAAGCATACTCGTCAACTTTGCCGTTATCCATATAAATCAAACGCGCGGTTGAAACAGCCTCCAGTGCTTCGGGAGTTTTAGGATATTCGGCTGCCACTTTTTTAAACTTGGCAATAGCCTGCTCGTCTTTCTGAGCGTTGTAATACACCAATCCCTGACGCAAAATAGCTTTGGAAGCAAACGAGCCGTCTTTGAATTCGCTCAACAACTGATCGTAGGTTTTGACCGCCATATCGGCTTTATTGTCGGCCACATAGGTATTTGCCAGTTCAAACAAAGCATCATCGCGGTATTTTGACGTTTTGAAGTTTTGTAAAAACTTATTGAAATCCTCTATTTTCTTTTCGTTTCTGCCCACAAAACCATAGCTCAACGCTTTTTGGAAAGCGGCATAATCAGCATCAATGCCTTTCATTTCAATGGCTTTGTTATACGCATCCATAGCCGGCCAATACTTGGCGGTAACAAAACGGGAGTCGCCCAAACGCAGGTAAGCGTCATTTAAACGGATACGGTCTTCTTTGTTGGCATCAATAAAACTCTGGAAATAATTACCGGCCTGCTCGTATTCCTTTTGTTTGAAATAAGCATAAGCAATGTTGTAATTGATGTTTTTATACTCGGGAGTCTCTTTGGCCGAAGCATAGCCTGCAAACTGTTTGAAGCTCAACAAAGCGTCGTTGAAATTATCCAAACCGTATTCGGTCTCTCCTTTCCAAAACACAGCGCGGGCGGTAAACTTTTCGTTCACCGGTGTGGCAATCGATTTTTTAAACATGCTCAAGGCTTCCTGATAATTGCCATCGGTGTACAATTCGATTCCGCGATAGAAAGTAACTTTTTGATAAGCCGATCTGTTTTCGGCCGATTTGTTTTTTTCTAACAACGCCAACGCATCCTTGTAGTTTTTCGAAGTGATGTAGGAGTTAATCAACAGGGTTTCGATTTCATTCTTACTCGGCGAATTCGGGTATTTGGCCAAAAACGAAGACAATACATCGGGTACACTTTGGTAAGAGTTTCCGATTTCATAACTCAATTTAGCGTAATTCAGATTAGCATCTTCCTGAATCTTTTTATCAAAATCCATTTCGGAAGCGCTTTTAAATGCGTTTAAAGCCTGTTGTTTTTTATCGGTTTTGAAATAACATTCCCCTAAATGGTAATAGCCGTTTTGGGCCACGAAATCTTTACCGTCAATGATTTTATTGAATTGGGTAATTGCATTTTCGTAGTCTTTCTGCATGTAGTAGGCATACCCCAACTGGTAAAAATCGGTGTTGTTCCACTTTCCTTTTTTGCCCTTGTATTCTTTTAAATAAGGCAAGGCTTTGTCGTATTGTTTTAAATTGAAATAGCTCTCACCAATGATTTTGTTGAGTTCTGATTTCTCGGAAGCATTAGAATTGGGCATAGCGGTCAGACCGGCATCAATGGCTTTTTGAAATTCGCCCGATTTGAAATGCATGTCAGCTTTGAAGTAAGACAATTTTTCCTGGTATTTTTCTTCGCCTTCCACCTGTTGAAAGTACTTGTTGGCTTCCTGATAATTATCGCCCTCATAAGCCATAAAACCCAAATAATACTTAGCCTGAGAACCGTAATCTTTGGAGTTGACCACCTTGTTAAAATATGCGGTGGCTTCTTTTTTATTGCCCGCTGTGAAATAAGCATAGCCTTTTTGAAACGCAAATTTCTCAGTATCTTCAGCCGTCAGGGCATTTTCGTCAACTTTGTCAAAATACTGCAAAGCCTGCGGAAATTTACCTTGTTCAAAATAGTATTGCGCCACCTCGATATAAGCCTGATTTTGCTTGGAACTCGTAGGGTAATCGGCGACGAATTTCTCCATCAGTTCATCGGCATTGTTCTGATTTAAGTGAATCGCACAGTTAGCAATATAGTAGGCGCAATCGGCCTGAACATCCTGATTGGTATGGTTTTGTTTGGCTTTTTCAAAAAGGATTTGAGCGGATTGGTATTGTTTGTCTTTGTAGAGAGAAACCGCCTTGTCATAATCGGATAAACTATGGGTATAGATAGCCGATTGCTGCCCGGAAACCTTAGATATTCCTGCGATACACAACAGAAAAAATAACATTGAAACTTTACGCATGGTTTTTATTTTTTACTTATCCAAAAATATTATTCTATACCCTATAACGGGAAAACTATTGTATTTATTATAAACATTGTTGTAAACATTTTTTTGAGATGAGAGACGGAGAGATGATAGATGATAGACAATAGATGGCAGATGGCAGATATCAGATTACAGATTACGAGAACCGGACTGGAATGTTGTTTACCGCAAAATGGTCTATCATCTATCTGTCTATTATCTATTCTCTTTTTTGAGATGAGAGACGGAGAGATGATAGATGATAGACAATAGATGGCAGATATCAGATTACAGATTACTAGAACCGAACTAGAATGTTGTTTACCGCAAAACGTTCTATCATCTATCTGTCTATTATCTATTCGTCTTCTACTCTATTTTACCGGAACTGAATTTTAAAAATATATTTTGAATCCAAACCTTATCTTATTACTTTTACCCAATAAACCCATTACTCATGTCAGAAACCGTTTTATCTTTAAAAAATGTAACGATTTATCAGGAAAACAAAGTGATTTTATCACAAGTGAATCTTGATGTTAAGCAAGGAGAATTCCTTTATATCATTGGTAAAACCGGTACGGGAAAGAGTAGTTTTATGAAGACTCTTTATGCCGATTTACCGCTGACCGTTGGAGAAGGAACCATAGTGGGATATGATTTGGCGCATTTGAAAGAAAATGACATTCCGTTTTTGAGAAGAAAACTGGGCATCGTTTTTCAGGATTTTCTTTTGTTGCCGGACCGCAGCGTGAACGAAAACATGTTGTTTGTACTGAAAGCAACCGGCTGGACTGACGTAGCTTCAATGCAGAGTAAAATCATGGAGGTATTGGATAAAGTAGGTTTGAAAGGCATTGCCAATAAAATGCCGCACCAACTCTCGGGCGGTGAACAACAACGTGTGGCCATTGCCAGAGCTTTACTGAATGACCCCGAATTAATTTTGGCCGATGAACCTACCGGAAACCTTGATCCTCAAACCAGTGCCGAAGTTTTAGCCGTTTTGAAAAATATCAATGAAAACGGAAAAACCGTAATTATGGCTACGCATGATTATGCTGTGATTATGAAATTCCCAGCCAAAACACTGAAATGCGAAGACAACACCATTTTTGAAGTGGTGCAGAAAACCGTTTAAGCCTTTTGGTTTGTTATAAATCTGCTGAGGGTTTCGGCATTTTTTGCGTCATTTAAAACTCTTGCCAAAACCGCATTTCTTTTGTCGTTATCAAGATACGGGCGATTTTTGAGTTCGTTTATTTTGGCGATGAAATCGGTTTCAGTTGTTGCCAGTTCGCAAAGAGTAAGAATGTCTTTGTCGTCTACCATATTTTCGTTTATAAGACAAAAACGGCTTTTGAAAAGCGAGTTGACTAATTTCAGCTTGGTTCCCGATTGCTGGAAAGACAGCAGCACATTGATGTGTGCATTAGCCAACAACGATTCGAGATGCGCTTCACTCTCGATAGTTACAAATGTTATGTTTCCGGCGTTTTTTAACTGCTGTTCTACAAAATCTTTTCCATTTGAAGAAGCAATAACCAACTGATAATCGGGAATTTTGTGAAAAAGCCGAATCAGAAACTGCACGGTTTTTTTATTGTCGGGCAACCGTAAATCGCCGTGATACAAGGCATAATCACCTTTTTCCGAAAGCATTTTTATTTTGGTATTGCCATGAAAAACGGGAAGGTATACCGCGTTATCGACCCATGTTTTTACCTGTTCATTTTCATAAACCGACAGCGTAAAAACTTGCTCAAACTGATTCAATTGCCGTTCGTACTTTCTGTATTTCCGCGATTCAAAATAATACAAGATTTTCTTCAGCCCATTGGTTTCACTGCGCGACATACCGGCGTAAAAATTAGATTCCAGATTGTGCATTCGAAGGTATTTTTTACCGGTAAGTTCTGTTTGATGCAACAGCATGGTTGACTGCAAACCTTCGAACAATACAGGCGCCTCAACGGCCTTGATATTCTGCACCAAACTCTGGCAAAACCGGGATTTAACGCCAAACGGAATTGAAGAAAAAAAGAATAACGGGTTTCTGTTTTTTTTATACAAATGAACCGATTTGGTGATGGTTTTCAGCTCATCGGAAACAGTATTGCGATCCTGATAAAAGCAATGCAGATGAATGTCAAATCCCAATTCATGCAAACTTTTAAGCTTGTAAAACACATCTATAACACCCCCGTAATTGGGCGGATAGGGATTGTCAAAACTGATGATATGCAGGGGTTGATTAGTCATAGCTTTCGACAAAAATAGTATTTTAAAAGAAGTAAAATGATAGTTTTATTTATATTTGGAGACAAATTCCGGAAATGCCTAAATTTTCAGTAATCATCCCATTATACAACAAAGAAAAGTTTGTTGCCAAAACAATTAACAGTGTTTTGGACCAGACGTTTACTGACTATGAAATCATTGTTATCAATGATGGTTCTACCGATAACAGCGAGCGGGTTATCCTGAGCTTTACCGATTCAAGAATACACTATTTTGCTACTCACAACCATGGTGCTTCAGCAGCACGAAATACAGGAATTGAAAAAGCCGGCGGGGATTATATTTGTTTCCTGGATGCGGATGATTATTGGTATCCTGATTTTTTAGCGACCATGTATCACTATTCCGAGCTGTTCCCGGAACAAAAAGTGTTTGGAGCCGCCATTGAAATTGAAACCTCCAAAAAAACAATTCCAGCCCAATACGCTATCCAAAGAACAGGTGATTTTGAATTGGTGAATTTTTTCAAAGCCAGTGTTGGCGAATCAGTTTTGTGTACTTCCAGTGTTGCCATACATAAAGACGTTTTTGAAGCAATCGGTAATTTTGATATTTCTATCAAAAGTGGTCAAGATACCGATTTATGGATACGTATTGGATTGTTGTATCCTGTTTTATTCGTGTGGAAAATACAAGCGCGTTATATTTTTGACCCCCAAAGCCTCTCCAGAAACAAACAGTTTTTGAATGTTAAAATCAACTTTTCAAAATTTGCGGTTGAAGAGCAAACAAATGAAGATTTGAAGATTTTTCTGGATTTGAATCGTTTTGCGTTAGCTATTAAATCAAAACTCGTAGGCGATAAAAAGAGTTTTAACTATTACTATGGCAACATTTGCTTAGAAAAGTTATCCTTTAAAAAACGTATTATTTTGCTTTTACCTGCTTTTATATTAAAAGTGCTGATAAAATGGCAAACACTTTTAGTCAACATCGGATGGGGAAAATCAGTTTTTAGATAACTGAAATTCTTCAAAATCACGGATATAATCTTCTTCGTCAAAAACCTCAGAGGCCAAGACCAAACACACAGACCCGGATGAAAAATTTTGCAATTCGCGCCAAATGCCATTTACTATAAGCAATCCGAAATTAGGCTTGTTGAGCGTAACTACTTTTTGTTCCTGACCATCGTGTAAAACCACATCGAAACTCCCGCTGAGTGCCACTAAAAACTGTTGCAGTTTTTTATGAGCATGTCCTCCGCGTTCCGCGCCACTAGGCACATCGTATAAATAATAAACACGTTTTATATCATACGGAATCACATCGCCTTCAATCACGGAGAGGTTTCCACGGGTATCCTGAATTTTTGGTATTTCTATAAGTTGAACGTCCTTAATTGTTGTCATTTTTTTCTAATAATTCTTTCCACTGATGAACAATGTTTTTCAAAGATAAATGTTCTACACTTTTTTTGGCATTATTTTTACATTTTTGATACAATACTTCGTCATCCACTAATGTCATTATGGCTCTTGACAAAATCTTTGAATTGTGATTTTCGATGAGCAATCCGTTAATTTCGTGCTGAATGATCTCTCTTGGTCCCGAATTACAATCAACGGCAATTACCGGAGTACCCAAGGACAGCGATTCAATAATGCTTAACGGAAATCCTTCGTAATGACTGGTTAACACGGTAAACCTTGCCTGTTTGACATATCCGAACGGATTGTTTGTGTAGGGAAGCATCCGTACACTTTCGGTTAAATCTAATGCCGCTATTTTATTTTTTACAAACAAATAATCAGGACCATCTCCCAAAAGAATTAACTGATAACCGGATGATGCAATTCCTGACAATTTAAAGCCTTCCAAGAGCAAACTGATATTTTTATGCTTTTCCTCCAATCGTCCGAAAAACAAAATGAATTTCTCCGGAAGATTACTGATTTTTTCAGGTTCGCTATCCGAAAGTTGAACCGGATTGTAAATCGAACACGTGTTGGTCAAACCATATTTTCTGATTACTTCCTGTTCAATGGCTTTGGAAACACAAACTATTTTTTCGGTGTTCCGATACAACATCCGGGCTAAAAAAACAGATTTGGGAAGGTATTTGTACAGTTTAAAATTTTGAACCATAGCAAACTTTCTTCTTTTACCATACATCAGTTGAGCCAAAAATTCTCTAACGCTATTGGTGCGGGTTCTGTTGTCAATTATAATGTCAATTTGATTGTCTTTGAGGTATTTGTGAAGTAAATACCCTTTCATTATTTTTCGGATTAACGGATTTTTTGCAGTAGTCTGTTTACCCAAGTTGAGCAACGCACCATTAAAATGAAAATCGGTTCCGTCATTAATGATGATGTGGTGTATTTCAAAATGTTCCTTTTCAAGCATTAAACCCAATAATCCTGAACACCTTTCCGCTCCCCCGGAGCTCAGCGAAATAGAGATAATTGCGATTTTGCGACCGGCTTTTATCATCATTACCAATTAGTAAATATATTTGTCAAATATATACATAATTTATGAGGTTTCTATTGGTTGGTGAATACAGCAGGTTACACAACTCTTTGAAAGAAGGTCTAGAAAAACTGGGACACGAAGTAATTATACTGGGTTTTAAAGACGGCTTCAAAAATTTTCCGGTGGATTTCCCTCTGGTTCGAAAATGGAATTCGGGAATATTAAAAAAAATACGTCTGGCTGTTCTTCGTCTCACCGGTTTCGATATCTCCTCATATCTGACTTATCGCCAGTTTCTTAAAAACAAATCTCAATTTGAACAGTTTGATGCTGTTCAGCTAATTAATGAGAATTCATTTTTCTGCAATTACTATTTTGAGAAAAAAATAGTAAACCATATTTTTAAAAACAACAAGAAAGTATTTCTGTTGTCGTGCAGTGACGATTATCTGAATGTGCAATACAATTTTGAAAATCCTCAGTCAAAATCGGGCATACAACCCTATTTGGAAGGCAAGATAAAAGACAAAGACAATTTGAGTGTATTGAAATTCAGAACCGATTCTTTCCGTAAGTTACACCAGTATATTTATTCAAATTGCAGCGGTATCATTGCCTCAGATTTTGACTATGATGCTCCTTTGAAAGGAAATCCGAAATACCTGGGCGTAGTCCCAAACCCTATAAATACTGATTTGTTAAAAGAGGAAAAACTTGAAATCAAAGATAAAATAATCATCTTCTTGGGAGTCAATCGTGAAAACTGCCTTAAAAAAGGGGTTGATTTTTTTGAAAAGGCTTTACAAGAGATTCAAAAAAAATATCCGGAAAAGACAGAAGTCATTATAACCGAAAACGTTCCCTATAATGAATACATTCATTGCTACACTAAGGCTCATATTTTATTAGACCAGTGTTATGCAAAAGACCAAGGGTATAATGCTCTGGAGGCCATGGCCAAAGGAAAAGTAGTGTTTACCGGAGCGGAGCAGGAATTCGTCGGGTACTACAACATAAAGGAACCCGTAGCCATCAATGCAAAGCCCGATGTGGCGTATCTGGTTGAAAAATTATCTTTCTTAATTGAAAACCCAGAGGAAATAAAGGCCATGAGTAAACGTGCCCGCGCTTTTATTGAAAAAGAACACAATTATATTAAAGTAGCCGAAAAGTATCTGGCTATTTGGAAAAACAATTAGAAAACACTTTTTCTGAAATAAATCAGCAAAACCAACAGGTAGATAAAATACGTAAGCGCGTGTGCAATAACTACTCCCTGAATGCCATAAACCGCAATAAAATAATTACTTGTTCCCCATAGGATCAGCAGTGAGAAAAGTTCGGAGACGATGAAGGCCTTTGTCATTTTTTTGGCAAAAAACTGATAGCCTAAAATCATGGACAGTGCTTTGAGTAAATCACCGATTATTTGGCCCAAAAACAAGTCGGACACCGGTAAAAAAGTTTTGGTTAAAATCACCGGAATTAAAAGATCTTTTAAACCAAACAAGACAGCTAAACCGATTGCAAAAACGGGAAATATCCCTTTAAAATAAGTCCAGAAAATTGCTTTTGTTTCTTCAGTATTTGAAGCTTTAGACAATTTAGGCAAGAAGTAAACCACTAAAATTGTAGACAAAAAAAGCATATAATACGATGATATTCGTGACATAGCTTCCCAATATCCGGCTTTTTCGTAACCTAAATTGTGAATCACATTAGTACGTATCGATAAATACACCAATGGTCCTACTACAGAGGAAACCAATGCCATTAAAGAATACTGCGACAACTGTTTCAGTATCGTGAGATTGAAGGATTTTTTAGTAAGAAGTGTTCTGAGCGGAACCGTTGTATTGAGTTGAAAAACAACTATAAAAAAAAGTAACGAAGGAGCCAAAATAACCGCCAATAATGCTCCAAAAGTATGGTAATTGTACAACAATACTACCGATAAGACCAAGCCCAGAAGATTGCCGTAAATATTGATTTTAATAACTTTTTTAAAGGCTCCGAAACCATTCAGTACCGAAGTCAAAAACAAGGAAGCCATATACCACGGCAGACTTAGAGAAAAAGCTTTAAAAACAGACTGATACTGAAATTCATCACCAAAAATCGCTTCGTTTAAATATCCGGAAAAAAAATATAAAAATCCGCTGAGCGCAACGGTAACTAAAAAAATGGCCATGACTACCGTAGAGAGCAATTCTTTCAGCTGCTGTTCTTTATGTTCATATTCGGCAACATACTTGATAATTCCGTTTTGAAATCCGAGCAGACCAATACTTTCAACTGAACTAATAAAATTCCTTAAATTCCCCACCAAGGCCATACCTGACGGCCCCACAAAAACAGCTAAAAATTTTGAAGTAATAAAACCAACAGCAATTTTTATCAGCACGCTGATACTGTTTAACGAACTTACTTTGAATAATTCCTTATCCCGTATTTTGCCCAATACTTTCAATTAATATTGATTTAAAATTTGAATCAAGGTATCAACCTCTGCCTCGGTCATGACCGGACTCATCGGAAGGCTCAATACCTCCTGATGGATTTTTTCGGTAACAGGAAAAGAACTGTCCTGCCAATGGTTCAAAGCCTGCTGACGATGGGGAGGAATGGGGTAATGAACCATTGTCTCGATGTCGTTTGCTTTGAGGTATTCCTGCAATTCTCCTCTGTTTGCCGTACGGACGACAAACAAATGAAAAACATGATTGGCAGAAAAATCCCAATGCGGTAATACAATCTTATCGTTTTTAATTTCGGCTAAATAGCGTTGGGCTATTTCTCTTCGGCATTCATTTTCTTTGTCCAAATGAGGCAGTTTCACATTCAAGAAAGCGGCCTGCAATTCGTCTAATCGGGAATTCACGCCGATGAAGTCGTTATGGTATTTTTTTTCGGAACCATAATTTCGTAAAGCGAAAAGCACCTTGGCTAATGCGGCATCATTGGTTGTAATGGCACCGGCGTCGCCCAAAGCTCCTAAGTTTTTTGAAGGGTAAAAACTAAACCCGGCAGCATCAGACAAATTTCCGGCTCTTCGGTCTCCCGTTTGAGCTCCGTGTGCCTGAGCAGCATCTTCTATAACCAATAAATTATATTGTTTGGCAATAACATTAATATGATTCATATCAGCTATTTGTCCGTACAGATGAACCGGCAAAACAGCTTTGGTTTTTGAGGTTATTTTGGCCGTAATCAAATCGGAGTTGATGTTGTAGGTTTCCGGTTTGGGTTCTACCAAAACAGGAACCAAATCGGCTTCAAGTACAGCCAGAATACTCGCAATATAAGTATTGGCCGGAACCAGGACCTCATCGCCCTTTTGCAATCGGCCCAATTGAATATAGCCTTTAAAAATAAGCACCAAAGCATCAAGACCATTCCCTACTCCGATGCAAAATTTTGTTCCGCAGTAAGCGGCAAAATCGTTTTCAAATGCCTTGACCTCATCGCCCAAAATAAACCAGCCTTTATCCAGAAATTGTTGTGTTTTTTGGTGAAAGGCTTC
Organism: Flavobacterium silvisoli; assembly: GCF_004329815.1. Taxonomy (GTDB): domain Bacteria; phylum Bacteroidota; class Bacteroidia; order Flavobacteriales; family Flavobacteriaceae; genus Flavobacterium; species Flavobacterium silvisoli. The sequence continues at coordinate 59,085 of NZ_SJPE01000008.1, forward strand.
TTGGTAAGGCAAATTGATTTTATGTAAATCGAGGAATTTAATCATATCAGTACGTTTTCGAGTCTAGAAAAATTGGCGGTTGGCACTTCATAAAAATCCTGAACCGTGGTTTTGGCACCAAAACTTTCCTTCCAATACAACAAGCCTTCATTTATTTTTTGGCCATTATCTTCGTGAGATGTTCCAAAATCGAAATAGGCTTTATCTGCAAATACTTCGGTCAATAAATAATAATGTAAAAAATCTAAACTTCCCAATTCACTTTTTTGATCATTGCCCGAAATATATTGCGAATGCGCTACTCTATCGGTAACAAAAACGGTGGTTCCGGCTACTATATTGCCTTCGTAATACACATTGAATTGACGGATGTTTTGAGGGAAGTATTGTTGCAATTTCGCCATTTCCTGAGCCGTATGAACCGGTTTGGCTTTGTGTTTTTTGTCTAAATTGGGAATTAATACCGTATTCCAAAACAAGTCGAAATCTGTCTCTTCCTTTACGGTCAGATTTTTTTTGGCACTTCTTTGCAAGGCATGCTTTCGTCCTTTGGTAAAAGAAAATGGCTGTTTCATGTCCATCACCGAGAGGCAATCTCTTCTGATCAATTGGGCTTTCGTCAAAAATAAAGCATATTCAACTTCTTCCGAAAAAGCCGTTTGATAAATGGCCGGAAGCAATTTTAACTGAACCGTTGTTATTTGATTTTCGTGCAGAAACTGCAAAACTGTTTTTATTATGGTTATGGCTTTGCCTAATTTGATTTTGGCATCAAAAACAAAACCGCCATACGTGAGTCCCTGATGGGAAAAAATTGTAGTACCGACAACATTGGCCGGGAGGATACTGATCAGTTTATCCTGTTCAAAAACCAATAATGAATAATCTGAAAACCTATCGGAATGGTATTCCATAAAATCGCGATGAAACAAAAAAGTCGCATTTTTGGCACTACTTACAAAAGCATTCCAAAGTGCATAATCATTGGCCTCATAACGTCTGACAGTATAGTTTTTCACGGAGTTTGTTTAGACATCGGAAAATTAAACATTTATTTTTAAAAACCTTTGGTATTGTTAAAAATTAGATTTTCAGGATTAATTGACTAATTTTAGGCTTCTTAATCCATAACCAAGGTGAAGGTAAAAAGTTATTGTATAGCATTTATTGTGATTGTAAGCGGTTTTTTATCGGCTTACGGACAAAATGTAAGCTTGTATCAACAATTCAACGGACGGTATGATTTTACCTTTGTGGGGAATACGATGAATTTGGGCGAAAATAACATCACTCCGGGTTGTGCTGATTTGGTTGCATCAAGCTCGTCAGCCGATTTAACTTTGAATCCCGATCAGTTGGTTGAAAGAGCTTACTTGTATTGGGCCGGTTCGGGATTAGGGGATTTCAATGTCAAATTAAACGGTGTTGACATCACAGCTGAAAGAAATTTTTCGGTAACTTCTAACATGCAACTTCCCTATTTCAGTGCTTTCGCAGATGTTACCAATCAAATTCTAAGTACCGGAAACGGCACCTACACGCTTTCGGATTTGGATATTTCGCAAACACTACTCACCGTAGGCGGCTATTGTCAGAACCGAACCAACTTTGCCGGCTGGGCTATTGTTGTGGTTTACAGCGATGCTGCTCTGCCCATAAATCAAATCAACATTTACGACGGTTTGCAGCGGGTACCCGACGATTTGGTCATCAATCTCAGCAGTCTGAATGTATTGGACAACAACAACTCAAAAATAGGTTTCATTGCCTGGGAGGGCGATGTCAATTTGGCCACCGAAACTTTTTACTTCAACAATCATCCGCTAAGCAATGCTTTGAATCCGGTAAACAACGTTTTCAACGGAACCAATACTGTTACCGGAAGTAACCAGTTGTACAACATGGATTTGGACATATACGACATCCAGAATTTCATAAATATCGGCGATGCCACTGCTACCATCAAATTGTCTTCTACGGGTGATTTTATCATGATCAATACTGTGGTCACCAAACTCAACAACCAGTTGCCCGATGCGACAATTACGGTTGACTCAGTAGATAAAACCTGTGATTCAAGGACCATAGTGGCCCATTACACAGTTGCTAATCCAAATTCTACCAACGCGCTTCCCGCCTACACGCCTATTGCTATTTATGCCAACGGACAATTGATTCAAACTACCGCCACCACCGCTATAATCCCTATAGACGGAAGCTGGACTTCTCAAATAACGCTGAACCTGCCCAATACAGTGCCTGATAATTTCACCCTGAAATTTGTAGTAGATGATAGCGGCAACGGAACAGGGATTGTTATCGAATTATTAGAAAACAACAATACGTTTTCACAATTGGTTTCGTTGTGGACATCACCGCAGTTCAATGCTCTTCCGCCACAATATTTATGTACTTCTGACACCAGCAATTATGTAATTGATTTATCGGCTTATCTTCCGCTTGTTTTGGTGAATCCATCGGATACTGTGACTTTTTTCAGCACTTCAGCCGATGCTAATGCTGACGTGAATGCGATAATCAACAGCAGTAGTTATGTGTTAACACAGCCTGTCACTACCCTTTACATTCGGTTGGATAATGCCCATTGCTTCAGCATTACTCCTTTGCAGATAAACCTGAAACCCTATCCGGCCTTCTCAACCCCTGATGGTGTAACCATTTGTCGGGAAACCGAAGAAAGTGCTTTTGATTTAACCGAATACCAAAACAGTATTCCTGCTGTTGCGACTGATTCGGTTACTTTTTTTGAAACGCAGCAAGATGCTGAAAACAATACCAACCCCATTCAAAACAGCGATCATTACCTGCCGAATCAATCTCCGAAAATTGTTTTTGTGCGCATTGACAACGGTTATTGTTTCAGCACAACCTCGTTTACTTTAACTTTTTATGATGTGCCGAAATACAATCCTTTACCCGATTTGCGTTCCTGCAACGAGGGATATACGCAGGGAACTTTCGATTTTTCGGGCTATGAAACAACGGTAAAACAAAATCAGAATGATACTGTTCATTTTTATGAAAGCCTGGATAATGCCGCTACCGGAATTAACCCAATATCCGACCCTGACCATTATGTTGCCTATACCACCCCAAAAACTATTTTCGTCAGAATAGACAATGAAAACTGCTACAGCATTACGTCATTTTCACTCACCACCCGAAACTGTCCGCCAACGGTTTACAACTACATTTCTGCCAATAATGACTCGGTTAACGACCGTTTTGTAGTTGACGGTCTCAAAACTATTTTCACCAATTTTCGCATAGAAATCTACAACCGCTGGGGAAGATTAGTTTGGACGGGAAATAAGGACAGTGAAGATTGGGACGGTCGTGTAAAAGATGGTTTTGAGATTTCCAAAGCTCCTGACGGCACCTATTTTTACGTCATTTACCTCAACGACAAAGACTATCCCGAACCCTTAAAAGGTTTTCTGTATTTGAATCATTGATGGCAAAAATCAAAAAATACTGTACCTTTGGCACTTAGTACCGTTGCTGAACCTAAGATGAAACAAATAACCAGCGCTCAAAATCCATTTATTAAATCATTGGTTTTACTGCAGGAAAAATCAAAAGCCCGAAAACAATCCGGGACATTTTTGATTGAAGGCCAGCGTGAAATTGAACTGGCACTCAAAGGAGGCTATTCAATTGAAACCATACTGTATGTTCCCGAAATTACCGGCAATCAGGCTGTTTCGCACTTTGCCGATGCTGACATCGAATGGATTGAAATTTCTAAAGAAGTATATCAAAAACTGGCCTACCGCGATACTACCGAAGGCATTTTGGCGGTTGCCAAAACCAAACCGTTGTCATTATCCGAACTGCAACTTCCGGAAAATCCTTTGATTGTTGTGATGGAAGCCATCGAAAAACCCGGAAACATAGGCGCCATGCTCCGAACCTGTGACGCAGCCAAGGTGGATGCCGTAATCATTGCCAATCCCAAAACCGATTTATACAACCCAAATATTGTTCGCTCGAGCGTGGGCTGCTTGTTCACCAATCAGATTGCTACTGCTTCTACCGAAGAAACGATTGCATTTTTACAAAAAAACAACATTCATTTTTACAGTGCCACACTGCAAAATTCGACTGCATACCATACCCAGGACTACACCCAACCTACTGCCTTGGTCGTTGGCACAGAAGCCACCGGATTATCCCAGCTTTGGCGCGACAAAGCCACTCAAAACATCATTATCCCGATGCAGGGAGCCATTGACAGCATGAACGTATCTGTAGCTGCTGCTGTTTTGATTTTTGAAGCTAAACGCCAAAGAGGATTTTAATTTCAGAAAGGAATAAGCAAATTCGATCCGGAATTACACAGGGAGCAATTGCCTTAATGATTAACTAAATTGATATGAAAAAATTACTTTTTATTGCCGTTTCTGTTTTCACTTTTGGGAACTTATCGGCTCAAATCACAGAAGCCGAAGTAGATGTTTTAGTAGAAAGAACCCTAAAAACCTTCAATGTTCCGGGGATAGCTGTTGGTATCGTTAAGGACGGGAAATTGGTTTTGGCCAAAGGGTATGGCGTTGCCAACATCAAAACCGGAAAAAAAGTGGATGCCAATACCTTATTTGGCATTGCTTCCAACAGCAAATCGTTTACCGCTGCGGCCTTGGCTATGTTGGTAGATGAAGGAAAAATAAAATGGGATGATAAAGTCATTCAGTACTTACCTGAATTCAAGATGTACAATGAATATGTGACCCGTGAATTCACCATTCGTGATTTATTAACACACCGAAGCGGTTTGGGACTGGGTGCCGGAGATTTGATGATTTGGCCTGATGGTCATGATTTTACACCGAAAGACATTATAAAAAACATCCAATACCTGAAACCGGTTTCCGATTTTCGGGCAAAATACGACTATGACAATCTGCTGTATGTAATTGCCGGAGAACTGATTGAACAAGTTTCGGGCAAATCCTGGTGTGCATTTGTGGAAGAACGCATGATGAAACCTTTGCACATGGACAACAGTGCCGCTTCCTGGTCGCGCCTGAAAGATACTACCAATACCATCGTACCGCATGTAGAAACCAATGGAAAACTGGAAGTTATTCCGAGATACACCAATAGTATTTTTGATGCTGCCGCCGGAATTTATTCTTCGGTAAACGATTTGAGTAAATGGCTGATTCTTCAAATGAATAACGGAAAATACGACGGAAATCAGCAATTATTCAGTCAAAAACAGCACGATGAAATGTGGAAGCCGCAAACCATCATGCCGGTAACCAATTACAAACCCTATAAAACCCTCTTTCGAAATTATGGTTTAGGATGGAGAGTTGAAGACATTAACGGTTATCTGCAAGTTTCGCACACGGGTGGTTTAGACGGTATAGTGACACAAACCCTTATGATTCCTGAAATTCAGTTGGGTATAATTGTGCTCACCAACCAGCAAATGGGTTCGGCCTTTATGGCTATTTCCAACACTATAAAAGACCGTTATCTCGGTTTTACCAATGCCGATCACGTGCAGCGGCTGAGCAGTGAACTCAATCAAAAAGAAGAAGATGCCGATAAAATCACGGATGAAGTTTGGGCCACGGTAGCTAAAAACAGTAAAGACAAAATTAAAATCAATTATTCCAAATACGTCGGAAATTACAAAGATCCCTGGTTTGGTTTGGTAACCATTTCGGAAAAAAAAGGTAAATTATACTTTGCCTCCAACCGTTCAAAACGACTGACCGGTGAGATTTTCTTTTACAAAGACCAAAATTTTGTGGTAAAATGGGATGTCCGAAGTTTCCATGCCGATGCCCATATTTTCTTCGATTTGGATGCCAACGGAAATGCTACTCATTTCAAAATGAAAGCCATCTCGCCGCTGACCGATTTCAGTTATGATTTTCACGATTTAGATTTTACCAAAGACAAGCAATACCTCATCCGCTAAAATCCATAAATCGCTTGGTTATCGCTTGCACATTTCATTTGTAATGTTTATTTTTAGGAATTGATTGAATAGGCTATGACTGAAATTGATTTAGAAGAAGAAAAAAAAGCGATTGCCCGAGAATACAAAGAATTACTTCGCATAAGTTACCAAACCCTTACGGATGATGATAAAAAATTAATCCGAAAAGCGTTTGATGTAGCTGTTGATGCACACAAGGACCAACGCCGCAAATCGGGAGAAGCTTATATTTTTCATCCTATAGGTGTGGCCAAAATAGTAGCCTCCGAAATTGGTCTTGGAGCTACCAGTATAGCGGCTGCACTAATGCATGATGTGGTAGAAGATACCGATATCACGGTAGAAGACATTGAACGCATGTTTAACCCGAAGATAGCGCATTTGGTTGAAGGACTGACCAAAATTGCTCAGGTTAAAAAAGATATGAACATCTCGATGCAGGCGGAGAATTTCCGCAAAATGCTGCTGACTTTAAACGATGATGTTCGCGTAATCCTCATCAAGATTGCCGATCGTTTGCACAACATGCAGACCATGGAATCGATGCCGGATTACAAGCAGGTAAAAATCGCCTCCGAAACCCTATACATTTATGCCCCACTGGCGCATCGTTTGGGATTATACAACATCAAAACCAAATTAGAAGACTTAGGCCTTAAATACACCGAACCGGACGTCTATCAGGACATTGTCAGCAAAATCAAAGAAACCAAAGAAGAGCAGGATGCTTACATCAAAACCATATCGGATGTATTGAAAAAATCGCTTGATGAGGAGGGAGTGGAATATGTAATGAAAGGCCGGCCGAAATCCATTTACTCCATCCGCCGAAAAATGGCCGCTCAGAACGTTACGTTTGATGAAGTATACGACAAATTTGCCCTCCGCATTATATACAAATCCAACCTGCATGACGAAAAGTTCCTGGCTTGGAAAATTTATTCCATTGTGACCGATCATTACCGTCCGAGTCCGAGTCGTTTGCGCGATTGGATTTCCTCACCAAAGTCAACCGGATATGAAGCATTGCACATCACCGTTATGGGACCTAAAGGTCGTTGGGTAGAGATTCAGGTGCGTAGTGAACGCATGGATGAAATTGCCGAAAAAGGCTATGCTGCGCATTACAAATACAAACAAGGTGCAACCGAAGAAAGCGGATTAGACACGTGGCTCAACTTATTGAAAGAAGCTCTGGAAAGTTCTGAAACCAATGCAGTAGATTTTGTGGAGGATTTCAAAATGAACTTGTATGCCAAAGAAATCTTTGTCTTTACGCCCAAAGGAGAAATCAAATCATTGCCCAAAGGAGCCACTTCACTCGACTTTGCGTTCAGCATACACTCTGAAATAGGGATCAAAACCCGCGGCACACGTGTGAATGGAAAACTAGTTCCGCTGAATCACGAATTAAAAAGTGGGGATCAAATTGAAGTCATCACCTCGGTACATCAAAAACCTACGATTAACTGGCTCGACTATGTAACCACTTCAAGGGCTAAAAATAAAATCAGAAACGTACTCAACGAAAATACCAAGAAAATTGCCGAAGACGGTAAAGAATTACTGACCCGAAAACTGAAACATTTGAAGATTACTTTAAATGAAAACGTGGTAAACGAGTTGGTTAATTTCTTCAAACTCAAAACCAGTCTGGATTTGTTTTACCGCGTGGGAATTGGTTCTATTGAAAACCAACAACTCAAAGATTTTGCTGCACAGAAAAGCAATACGCTGATGAATTTCTTCAAAAACAAAATCAAACGTTCGCCCAGCAGCAATCCGGAGGAGATTAACAAGCCCGAATTAAGCAACAATTATGATTTATTGGTATTTGGTTCCGAACAGGATAAACTGGATTATAAACTTTCTTCCTGTTGTAACCCTATTCCGGGCGATGATGTATTTGGTTTTATTACCATAAATGAAGGTATCAAAGTACATAAAAAAGACTGTCCTAACGCCATAACACTACAGTCTAATTACGCTTACCGCATCATGCAGGCCAAATGGATTGATTCATCACAACAAGAATTCAAAGCCGTTTTGAAAATTACCGGTATGGACAGTCTGGGGTTGACCAACGAGTTGACCAAAGTTATTTCAAACAACATGCATGTAAATATTCAGAGTATTTCCCTCAGCGGAGAAGCCGGAATTTTTAACGGGCAAGTAGCAGTCATTGTACAGAATAACAATATTTTGAGAAAACTAATAGAAAACATAAAAAAAATAGACGGGATTGATAAAGTTACCCGGGTATACACCAATTGATAGTGTGAATTTTGCAAAGACCTGAAAAAGCTTCATTGGTTCAACATATTAAACTCAGGAAACTTTGAAACCTTAGCTAAAAAAATTACCTTTGTCGCATGACACAAATTGCATCCGATAACATCAAAAATCAGGAAACCGTAAAAAACGTTTTTACGCATTATCTTGAAAACAAAGGACACCGCAAAACACCGGAACGGTATGCCATTCTTCAGGAAATTTACGACAGCGAAGAACATTTTGACATTGAGAATTTATACCTCAAAATGAAGAATAAAAACTACCGTGTGTCGCGCGCAACCTTGTACAACACTATTGAATTACTGTTAGATTGCGGTTTGGTTCGCAAACACCAATTTGGGCAAAACCAGGCGCATTATGAAAAATCATACTTCGACAAGCAACACGACCACATCATCATGACCGATACCGGTGAAGTGATTGAATTTTGTGACCCGCGCATTCAAACCATTAAGCAGACCATAGAGGAGATTTTTGGCATAGAAATTCACAACCACTCGTTGTATTTTTATGCTACTAAAAAAGAGTAATTCAATTGCCAGAGAATTGATTATTCAAGATATCAACAACAAAATTAAAATACAACTAAACTAACAACAACTACACACAACAACACAACAACAATGACTGTAGACTTACTACTCGGATTACAATGGGGCGATGAAGGTAAAGGAAAAATTGTGGACGTACTCACGTCACAATACGACATCATCGCACGATTTCAAGGCGGACCTAACGCCGGTCACACCCTCGAATTTGACGGCATAAAGCATGTACTGCGTACCATCCCGTCGGGTATTTTTCACCAAAACAACATCAATATCATCGGGAATGGAGTGGTGATTGATCCGGTGGTTTTTAAAAGCGAAATTGACGGTCTGGCTAAATTCAACCTCGATTTACAATCGAAGCTCATTATTTCGCGCAAAGCCCATTTAATTTTACCGACCCACCGTCTGCTCGATGCGGCTTCAGAAACCGCTAAGGGAAAAGCCAAAATTGGCTCAACATTGAAAGGTATAGGCCCAACCTACATGGATAAAACGGGGCGAAACGGCTTGCGTGTAGGCGATATTGAATTGGCTGATTTTAAAGAACGATACCGTGCTTTGGCCGATAAACACGAAGCCATGATAGCTTTTTATGATGTTAACATTCAGTACAATTTGCCGGAACTGGAGAAAGAATTCTTTGAAGCCATTGAAGATTTAAAGAAACTTAGTTTTATAGACAGTGAAGAATATTTGGCGCAGGCACAAAAAAAAGGAAAATCTATTTTGTGTGAAGGAGCACAAGGTTCATTACTCGATGTAGACTTCGGAACTTATCCGTTTGTAACCTCTTCTAACACTACAGCTGCCGGAGCCTGCACCGGATTGGGCATTGCGCCCAACAAAATAAAAGAAGTATACGGAATTTTCAAAGCTTACACCACCCGTGTGGGAAGCGGCCCCTTCCCTACGGAAGATTTTGGTGCAGCGGGTGACATGATGGCAAAAACAGGGAACGAGTTTGGCTCAGTAACCGGAAGAAAACGCCGTTGCGGTTGGTTGGATTTAGTAGCTTTGAAATACGCCATCCAGATCAACGGGGTAACCCAATTGATGATGATGAAAGCCGACGTGCTTTCGGGCTTTGACACCTTAAAAGTGTGTACCGCGTACAATTATAAAGGCGAAGTCATCCACCATTTACCCTACAACATTGAAGAAGAAAATGTAACACCAATCTACACCGAATTGAGAGGATGGCAAGCCGACTTAACCGGCATGACTTCATACGACAGTTTGCCGTTGGCCCTAAAGGACTATATTGAATTCATAGAACGAGCGGTTGGAGTACCTATTAAAATCGTTTCAGTAGGTCCCGACAGAAAACAAACAATAATGAAATAAAACAAGAAACCCTTTCAGCTATGAGAGGGTTTCCTTTTTTTGAGCTTTCTCACCTAGGTACAGCGTAGTTTATGATTTCCTTTTCATGGCGTTGGAATGATTTTATTAACAAGTGCTTCACTTAAAACTGAAGAATAAACAGAATAAACTTCAAAGACACATCTAAACAAAAAATCTTCTGATTTTCAATAAAATATACCTATCTTTAACCTCCCTAGTCTCTGAGGTTTAACCTAAAAAAGTAATTTTAAACCAACAGATTTATGAAAACAAAAATTTTAAAAGGAATTATCCTTACCTCTATTATGGTAATTTTAATTGCCTGTAATGCCAAAAAAGAAGAAAAAGTAACCGTAGACAAAGACCAAATCAAAGCTGAGCTCCAAGCCATGGAAACTGCATACGCTGATGCTTTCAATGCCGGAAAACCCGATGACATTGTATACTATGCTGATGACGCCACCAGCTTTTCTCAAAACATGCCCCCTTTAATGGGAAAAGAAGCTATTTACACCTCTATTAAAAATGACATTTCAGGGTTTACCAAAGGTCACAAAGTTTCCTTTACGGTTAAGGAAGTTTTTCCATCCAACGACGGAGAACAAGTAGTAGAAATCGGCAGTTATAAAGTTGTTGATAGCACGGTTGCCGTTGTTCGTAGCGGGAACTATATTAGTCTGTTTGTAAAAAAAGACGGCAAGTACCTCTGTATTCGGGATATGGGCGCTTCTGACATGCCCAAAGAAGAAGAAAAAGAAACTAAAAAACAATAAAGAATCATAAATTGACCTTATCACCAAAGCATCCTCTGCAGGATGCTTTTTTGTATCAAAAACAATTTTACCAATCTCTTTGTGAGGTGTTGTATAGCAACGGGTAATCCCCTATATTTGCAATCCACAAATTTATTTAGGAATGATAAAGATTACGTTACCAGATGGTTCTGTTAAAGAGTTTGTAAGCGGTTCCACTCCGATGGATGTTGCCAAAAGCATTAGTGAAGGATTAGCCCGAAATGTAATTTCGGCTGCTTTCAATGGTACCACCGTTGAAACCGAAACCCAACTGACAACTGACGGTTCACTGGTTTTATATACCTGGAATGACAAAGAAGGCAAAAAAGCATTCTGGCACTCTACTTCGCACGTAATGGCGCAAGCTCTGGAAGAGTTATTCCCGGGAATCAAATTAACGTTAGGACCGGCCATTGAAAACGGTTTTTACTACGATGTTGATTTCGGCGACCAAAAAATCACCGATGCCGATTTCAAAAAAGTGGAAGACCGCGTGCTGGAAATTGCCAGAGAAAAACACGAATTTAAAATGCGCTCAGTTTCTAAAGCTGAAGCCTTGGAAATTTATAAAGACAACGAGTATAAAACCGAATTGATTTCGAATTTAGAAGACGGAACCATTACGTTCTGCGACCACTCGAACTTTTTCGATTTATGCCGCGGAGGTCATATTCCGAATACAGGAATCATCAAAGCCATGAAAATCATGAGTGTAGCCGGTGCCTACTGGCGCGGGGATGAAAAAAACAAACAGTTAACCCGTGTATACGGCGTTTCGTTCCCGAAACAAAAAGATTTGACCGACTATCTGGAATTGCTGGAAGAAGCCAAAAGACGTGACCACAGAAAGCTCGGAAAAGAATTAGAATTGTTTACCTTTTCACAAAAAGTTGGTCAAGGTTTGCCGTTGTGGTTACCCAAAGGGGCTGCTTTACGCGATCGTTTAGAGCAATTTTTGAAAAGAGCTCAGAAGAAAGCAGGGTACGAACAAGTGGTTACCCCGCACATCGGCCAAAAAGAACTATATGTGACTTCGGGGCACTACGCCAAGTACGGAGCAGACAGTTTCCAACCGATTCACACTCCGGCTGAAGGCGAAGAGTTTTTATTGAAACCCATGAACTGTCCGCACCACTGTGAAATATACAACAACAAGCCTTGGTCATACAAAGATTTGCCAAAGCGCTATGCTGAATTCGGAACTGTTTATCGTTACGAGCAATCAGGAGAATTACACGGTTTGACTCGTGTTCGAGGATTTACTCAGGATGACGCTCACATTTTCTGTACACCAGACCAGTTGGATTCGGAATTCAAAAAAGTAATTGATTTGGTGTTATATGTTTTCGGTTCCTTAGGATTTGAAAACTTTACGGCGCAAGTTTCAGTTCGTGACTTAGATAATCCGGATAAATACATCGGAAGTTTGGAAAACTGGGAAAAAGCTGAGCAAGCCATCATTAATGCGGCAAGAGACAAAGGACTGAATTATATCATTGAAAGTGGTGAAGCCGCCTTTTATGGACCGAAACTGGATTTCATGGTTAAGGATGCTTTGGGCAGACAATGGCAATTAGGAACCATTCAGGTAGATTACAACTTACCGGAACGCTTCGAATTAACTTACAAAGGTTCTGATAACGAATTACATAGACCGGTAATGATTCACCGTGCACCATTTGGTTCGATGGAACGATTTATCGCTATTTTACTGGAGCACACAGCCGGAAATTTCCCGTTATGGTTGATGCCTGAGCAAGCTATAATCTTGTCTTTGAGCGAGAAATATGAAAATTATGCGAAAAAAGTTTTAGAATTGCTGGAAAATCACGAAATTCGCGCCCTAATTGACAACCGTAACGAGACGATTGGTAAAAAAATCAGGGATGCGGAAGTACAAAAAATGCCGTTCATGCTGATTGTGGGAGAGGAAGAAGAGAAAAACGGAACCATTTCTGTACGTCGTCACGGGCAGGAAGGCAAGGGTAACATAACGGTGAGCATTGAAGAATTTGTCAACATTGTAAACGAAGAAGTTGCCAAAACATTAAAAACATTTGAAGTTTAACTAAAATTATAAAGCCATAGCAATAAGAAATAACAGAGGACATCAGCCTCGCGTGGAAAAAACAGCAGCTCACAGAATTAATGAGTTAATTCGTGGTGTTTCTGAGGTTCGTTTAGTTGGAGAAAACATAGAGCCGGGCGTATTTAAATTTGCCGACGCTCTCAGATTAGCCAACGAACTGGAAGTAGACTTGGTAGAGATTTCGCCAAATGCTGACCCACCGGTTTGTAAATTAATGGATTATGGAAAATTCATTTATCAGCAAAAAAAGCGTGAGAAAGAGTTAAAAGCCAAATCGACTCAAATCACGGTAAAGGAGATTCGTTTCGGACCTCAGACTGATGAGCATGATTATGAATTTAAAAGAAAGAATGCTGAGAAATTCTTAAAAGAAGGTTCGAAACTAAAAGCTTTCGTATTCTTTAAAGGACGTTCAATCATTTATAAAGAACAAGGTCAAATCTTATTGTTGCGTTTAGCACAGGATTTGGAAGAATACGGTAAAGTAGAAGCCTTACCGGTATTAGAAGGAAAGCGTATGATCATGTTCATAGCGCCCAAGAAAAAGAAGTAAGCCTAGCCCCGATGGAAGCAAGCTACCGTGTAGCGCGGACAGCGGGAAAAAGCTTCAAAAGAAAGTAAGTAAGTTGAATCACAAATAAATTTGGGAAATTATGCCTAAAATGAAAACAAAATCCAGTGCTAAGAAACGCTTTAAAGTGACTGGCTCTGGTAAAATCAAAAGAAAACACGCTTTCAAAAGCCACATCTTGACTAAAAAGTCTAAGAAGCGTAAATTAGCGTTGACGCATGCTGCTTTGGTTCACCCAACAGACATGAAGAGCGTGAAAGAACAATTAAGAATCATCTAATTAATTGACAATTGATAATTAACAATTGATAATTAAAAGAATTCTTTAGGTTAAACAATTATTTAATAACCTTGGAGTATGGCTTTTTAAGTTCCCTTGATTCAATTCGGGACGCCTGCTACAAAAACACAGAAAAATTATGCCAAGATCAGTAAATTCAGTTGCTAAAAGAGCAAGAAGAAAAAAGATAATGAAGCAAGCCAAAGGTTTCTTTGGTCGTCGTAAAAACGTTTGGACAGTTGCTAAAAACGCAGTAGAAAAAGCAATGCTTTATGCTTACCGCGACAGAAAGCAAAACAAAAGAAATTTCCGTTCGTTATGGATTCAGCGTATCAACGCCGGAGCCCGTTTGGAAGGAATGTCTTATTCACAATTCATGGGATTAGTTAAGAAAAACGGTATCGAATTGAACCGTAAAGTATTAGCTGATTTAGCTATGAACCACCCGGAAGCTTTTAAAGCTATCGTGAATAAAGTAAAATAAACGTTTGTACAACCTCGATTTAACTTACTTACAATAGAAAAACCCAGTCGCAAGATTGGGTTTTTTGCATTTAAAAAGTACCTTTACTAAAAGCATAACCATGCCGGAGCATCTGATTCAGCACCTGAACAAGCACATACAATTGACCGAAGAAGAGAAAGAATTGATTCGGTCTAAAGTGGTTTTGAAAACCGTAAAGAAAAAAGAACTGTTACTGCGAGCCGGAGATGTTTGCCTCATGCAAAACTTCATTGCAAAGGGCTGCTTTAGACTGTTCATCATCAACGAAAAAGGGGCGGAACAAACACTACAGTTTAGTATCGAAGATTGGTGGATTACGGACTACATGAGTTTTTCTACGCAAAAAGCTTCTCATTTTTACATTCAGGCAATTGAAAATTCGGAAGTCATTTCCATATCCAAAAGCGACCTCGACCAACTGAATATCGCCATACCGCCGTTGGAACGCTATTTTCGCATCGTACTGCAAAAATCATTTGCCGCTTCCCAAATGCGCATCATGTTTCTTTTTACCATGTCGGCCGAAGAGCGTTACCACCATTTTAAAAACGCACAACCCGATTTTGTTCGACGCGTCCCACAGTACATGTTGGCTTCCTATCTCGACTTTTCTGCCGAATTTCTGAGTAAAATCAGAGCCGGTAAAGTATAACGTGATTTCTTGAAGTAGTTCAAGTTTTTTTAAGAAGTGGCTACGGAACTTTGTAGTGAACTTTAAAACACACTTTAAATGAAAACCAGAGTAAACATTTTACAAACACAACCGGAAGCCTACAAAGCCATGATGGGATTGGAAAAATACATGGCTTCCTCATCGTTAACCTCCACTCATAAGGAGCTCATCAAAATCAGAGCTTCTCAAATTAACGGCTGTGCTTTTTGTCTCAACATGCACACCCGAGATGCCCGAAAAATGGGTGAAACCGAACAGCGCATATATCTGTTAAATGCTTGGCGCGAGACCACCCTATACAGCCCGGAAGAAAGAGCAATACTTGCCATGACCGAAGAAGTCACCTTAATTCAAAACCATTTATCAGAAGTAACGTATGACCAAGCCTGTAAATTATTTGACGAACGATATATCGCCGAGATTATCATGATGATTACGACCATCAATGCCTGGAACCGAATTGCCATAGCTACGGAAATGGTGCTTGATTAATTCTTAACTAAAAATCCCAACCCGTTTGGTTGGGATTTTTTTTATGCTGTGATTAGTCAAAAACTTCTTCTTTTATGCCATCATAACTGGCAAACACCATGCTCGGATGCGAATCCTGATGAAACATATTCCCGGATGCATCAATGGCTATCGCTCCCGCAAAACCGTCAAAGGGTTTCAGTTCCTCGAACGTTTTTTCAAAGGCTTGTGCCAATGTAAATCCATCGGTCACACGAGTTACGATTTTGGCCGCTACTGCTCCACTGACGATATCCTCTCCCACTCCGGTTAAGCTAACACCACAAATCGCATTGGCATAATTCCCCGCTACTGTAGCCGAATCTGAAATCCTGCCCGGAATTTCAAAGCCTTTCCCTCCTGTTGAAGTGGCTACAGCTATTTTACCATCGGCATCCAAAGCCACACAGCCTACAGTTCCGGTTCCGGTGGCTTCGAGTTTGGCTTCGTATTCTGCCCTACGTTGTGGAATTTCAGTAGAAAATTGTTCAAAGCCGTGTTGACGGGCAAAGTTAGTGGCACCGCTTCCGCCCAAAATTCTATCGTCATAATTCATCAACACCTGAGCAACCTGCACCGGATTTTTCACATCCTCTATATTGATTACTCCACTCATTTTCATGGTGGAACCATCCATCAACGAGGCGCTCATTCTGATTTTGCCGTCGCTTTGAATCTGGGAACCAATACCGGCATTGAACAACGCATCATCTTCCAACAAGGAAACCGCATAGACCACCGTTTCTAAAGCAGAATGCGATTGCAAATATTGGTAGGACACTTTGGCAATTCGCAACAAAGCCTGTTGCTTGGCTACCTTAGTCTCGTGATTCGTTGACGATTCAGAAAAGAATCCGCCGTGTATGATTATTTTCATTTTTAGATTATTGGATTATTAGATTGTTGGAAATTAAATACATCTGATGATCTGAAAATCCGAAAATCTAACCCTCTTTTTAAACGTATTGCGATGACTTTATAGTCATTTTATATGTGGCCAAATCAAACGTATCGTACATGCTCATGACATGAGTGACTAAGTGATTAATTGAAATCGGTTGGCCCAATTCAACCTGAGTTAAATTAGTATCCTTGATTTCTCTACCATCTACAAGAATGACCAATCCGGAACCGATGGCTTCCATTTTGGAATTGTGCGTGATTAACAAACCGGTATCTTCTCCCAGTCCAACTCCTAACACTTTAGGATTTCCTACTACCGATTGAAACAAACGTCCTATTCGTCCGCGTTGTACAAAATGGGTATCAATAATCACCCCGTCAATTAAACCGAGTCCGGAGGTGATTTTCACTTCTCCTTTCAACAAAGCCTCACTACTGCTCCCCTGGTATATCATGTTATTGGAAGCCGCAGCAGCACCGGCAGAAGTTCCGGCATAGATGAATTCTTCATTATGGTATTTGTCCAATAAAATATCATGGAAAGGTGTTCCGCCAAGTATAGACGTCAACCGCAACTGATCGCCACCGGTAAACATCACCACATCGGCAGCCCGCAAACGACCTAATATTTCGGGATTAGAAGCTTGCTCCCGGGTTTCTATATTTAACACATCAACATTATCAGCTCCCAAGTAATGCAATGCTTTTACATATTCGGGACCAATCTCTCTCGGAATTTTGGAAGCCGTTGTAATAACTTCTATTCGGGATTCTGTCTTGTGTTTTGATTCTTCTATGATTCTTTTTAAAATTCCGGCTTCAAAAAAGTTTAAATTTTTAGCCGCATTTTTATCCAAATCGGTTTCAGTGAAACTACCTTTATCAACAGCGCCACCTATTATTATTAATTTTCCACGTATATTCATGTGGGTAAAAATAGCAAAATCTTACTAGCTGCAAATCTTTTTTAACTCTTTTTGAATCCGATTTATCAACGAACTTATCAAGAGGCAGTGTGCTCAAATTATCCTATATTTGCGGCACGAAACCATCAGGTTAAACGCATGCTGTAAAATGGAAACCAATCAAACCCGTATCAATAAATTCTTGTCCGAAAGCGGCTATTGCTCCCGACGTGAAGCTGACAAACTCTTGGAACAAGGTCGAATCACCATTAACGGAAAAGTGCCCGAAATGGGAACAAAAGTTTCTCCTGAAGACGAGATACGCGTTGACGGAAAACTGATTCGTGAAAAAATTGAAAAGCCGGTTTATCTGGCATTCAACAAACCGGTTGGCATTGAGTGTACCACCAATCAAAATGTGCGCGATAACATTGTGGATTACATTAATTATCCCAAGCGAATTTTCCCTATTGGCCGTTTAGATAAAGCCAGCGAGGGATTGATTTTTATGACCAATGACGGCGACATTGTCAACAAAATTCTAAGAGCCCGAAACAACCACGAAAAAGAATACATCGTAACGGTGAACCGACCGATTACCGATCGTTTTATCGAACGCATGAGCAACGGAGTTCCGATTTTGGATACCGTCACCCGAAAATGTAAAGTAGAGCAAATCAGCAAATATGTTTTCCGAATCATATTAACTCAGGGATTAAACCGTCAGATCCGCAGAATGTGTGAGTACCTGAGGTATGAAGTAACAGCCTTAAAAAGAATCCGAATCATCAATATTTCTTTGGATGTTCATGTGGGTCGTTACAGGGAATTAACCGATGACGAAATCAAACAACTCAACAAACTCATCGAACCGTCAAGCAAAACCGAAGAAGCCAGTTTACCAAAAACGGTGAATCAAAGCCGCAGAAATACTAAATCCTGAAGTGGTATTCAACACAGTCAAATCTCTTAAATAGTTTTGTTTATTATCGGTTATGCTCTTCTTTTGCCTTTGGCTTTGATTTTCGAGTTGGTCTCTAAGCCTGTCCATACAACTGTGTGAGGAGGCTCATTATTACTCGGACTTTTTACAGCCAAATAATCTTCTGTATCTGAAAAAAATGTAACTTCGCAACCAATGAAAAAAGAAGATATTATTGCCATTCAACAATTATTGGCAACACCCAAAAAAATTGCAGTAATTCCACACCGAAGCCCCGATGGTGATGCTATGGGTTCCACTTTGGCGCTGTATCATTTCCTTTTAAAACTGAATCAGCAACCGGTGGTTATAGCCCCCAATGATTTTCCTAACTTTTTGGCTTGGTTGCCGGGTTCGGAAAGCGTTTTGATTTATGAAAATGAAAAAGAGAAATGCACTGCTGTCTTACAAGAATCGGAAATGATTTTTTTATTAGATTTCAATGCATTGCACCGAACCGGAGAAATGGAACATGTACTAAGTAAACTCACCGCTCCGATGGTAATGATTGATCATCACCAAAAACCGGATGGATTTGCTACTTATACGTACTCAGACACTTCATTTGGCTCAACTTGTGAAATGATTTACAATTTCATTGGTTATTTGGGCCAAAAAGACCTGATTGACCAAACTATTGCCACTTGCATTTACACCGGTATTGTTACCGACTCAGGTTCCTTCCGATTTCCTTCGACTACGGGAACCACCCACCGAATCGTAGCTGAACTGATTGACAAAGGCATCAACAACAGTGAAATTCACAATCTGCTTTTTGACAACAACTCATACAACCGTTTGCTATTGATGGGAAGAGCTTTGCAGAACATGAAAGTTTTCCCCGAATACAAAACGTCATACATCACCCTTACACAAAAGGAACTGGATGAATTTCATTATGAAAAAGGCGATACCGAAGGCATAGTAAACTATGGTCTGACCATAAAAGGTATTCATTTTGCTGCTATTTTCATTGAACACAAAGACGAAAACATCATCAAAATATCCTTCCGATCACAGGGGAATTTTGATGTTAATCAATTTGCCCGCGACCACTTTAACGGTGGCGGACACATCAATGCAGCCGGTGGAAAATCATATGAAAACATGAAGGAAACCGTCAAAAAATTCGAAACTTTACTATCACAAATAACCATTTAGGAGATGAAAAATTGTTCCAAAATTATAGTGTTGTCAGTCGTTTTAGCAACGTTAATCAGTTGCAAACAACAACAGGCGCGAATGCCTATTTCGCGTTCTTCCGGAACTTTCATGAAAGAATCCATTATCCGAAACAAAAAGCTGGTTGCCGGAGAAGAAGGAAAAATCGATTCAATCATCAAAAGCAATCCTCAAATACAATACATCGCATCTAAAAAAGGCTATTGGTATCATTATGAAGTGAGAAACGACAAAGATACGCTACGCCCGAAGAAAGGCGATGTTGCCCAATTTGATTATGAAATCAAAGACTTAAAAGGAAATGTGGTGTACTCAGAAGTTGAATTAAGACCGCAAACCTATAAAGTTGACAAGCAAAATATCATTAAGGGTCTGCGCGACGGCATCAAACTGATGCGTAAAAAAGAAACGGTTACCTTCCTTTTCCCCTCACACATGGCTTATGGGTATCATGGCGACAACAAACGCATCGGTTCGAATCAACCGCTGATTTGCACTGTTACCCTGAACGATTTTAAACCCGAAGAAAAAGTAAAAACTGAGAATCAATAATTGACTATGACAAAGAAAATAGGACTTATTATAGCCGTTATAGCACTGACGCTTAGCTCCTGCAAAGACGAATACAAAAATTTAAAAGATGGTTTATATGCCGAAATTGAAACCACTAAAGGGACTATTCTCTTAGAACTGGAGTACAAAAAAGCCCCGATTACAGTAGCCAATTTTGTGACGTTGGCTGAAGGCAAAAACCCATTTGTTTCAGAAGAAATGAAAGGAAAACCATTTTATGACGGTTTGCAATTTCACCGTGTGATTCCCGATTTCATGATTCAAACCGGAGATCCGTTGGGCAATGGTTCGGGAGATGCGGGTTATAAATTCAGAGACGAAATTACCGATTTGAAACACAACAAGCCCGGAATCCTGTCTATGGCCAATTCAGGTCCTAACTCCAACAGCAGCCAATTCTTTATCACTCACACAGAAACACCATGGCTCGATGGCAGACATGCAGTTTTCGGACATGTTACTCAAGGTATGGATGTAGTTAATGCTATAGCACAAGGAGATGTAATGAACAAGGTAATCATCATTCGAAAAGGTGAAGATGCTAAAAAGTTTGATGCTGTAAAAATTTTTAATGACTATTTCAAATCCGAAACAGAAAGCCAGAAGAAGCAAGCCGCTATCGATGCCGAAGCCAAAAGACTTTACGATGAAAAATACAAAGGAGTAAAAGCGAAAAAAGCAGCGTATTTTGAAACTTTAAAAAAATCAGCCATCAAATCATCTACCGGTCTGAGTTATGCCTTAACTCAAAAATCGATTGGAGAAAAACCCAAAGACGGAACCACTCTTTTTATTAAATATTCAGGATTTTTAGAAGACGGAACACTTTTTGACACCAGCAACCCCGAAGTAGCCAAAGAATTTGGTAAGTTTGATCAGCAAAGAGCCTTACAGAACGGATATTCTGAACTGCCGTATCAGATTGGACGACGCAATCAGCTTATACCCGGATTTGTGGAAGCTATGGGAAAAATGAAAATTGGGGACAAAGCAGTACTTTTTATCCCTGCTAATCTGGGATACGGTGAACAAGGAGCCGGAAACGTAATTCCGCCCAACGCCAATTTGATTTTTGAAATTGAAGTAACTTTGAAAAATAATAATTAATTGAAATAAAATTAAATACACCATGAAAATAAAATGCAACATCCTGCTTTTGGTTTGCCTGGGCATGTTGAGCGCTACCGCTCAAACCACAAAAAAACCTGCGGCAAAATCAACCAAAACTATCCCCGCTAAAAAAGTAGTAGCTACACCGGCTGAACAAGGCGTTTTTGCCGAAATTGAAACTGATAAAGGAAAGATTCTGATTCAGTTAGAATACAAAAAAACACCCGTTACGGTAGCCAACTTCGTGTCGCTGGCACAGGGAACCAATACTTTTGTTAACGATGCTAAATTAAAAGGAAAACCGTTTTACGACGGGTTGAAATTTCACCGAGTAATTGCTGACTTCATGATTCAGGGAGGTGACCCACAAGGAAACGGTACCGGTGGTCCGGGTTATGCCTTTAAAGATGAGATTACTGATGCTGTTTTTGATAAAGCAGGTATTTTAGCTATGGCCAATTCAGGCCCGAAAACCAACGGATCACAATTTTTCATTACCCACAAAGATACGCCATGGTTAAATGGGAAGCATACTATTTTCGGTTATGTCGTTAAAGGACAGGATGTGGTAAATGCCATCAAACAAGATGATGTGATTAAAAAAATTATCATTTCCAAAAAAGGAGCAGAAGCTAACAAATTTGACGCTGCCAAAGTTTTCGCCGATTACATGGCCGGAAAAGCAGCTGAGGACCAAAAAGAAGCAGCTTTAGAAGCAGAGAAAAGAAAAAAAGAAGCCGAAATAATTGCTGCGAAACAAGCTGAGTACAAAGAAAAATACGGACCGGTAATCTCAGCCAAAGCAAAATATTTGACTGAAACCCGAGCTACAACAACCGAAACTCTATCCGGTTTGAAATATAAAATCCTTCAAAAAGGAGCAGGCAAAAAACCGGCTGACGGTGCTACCGTTTACATTCATTATGCCGGTTATTTAGAGGACGGATCTTTATTTGACAGCAGCTATGAAAGCGTAAACAAAGAATTTGGTAAGTTTGATGAAAACAGAGCCAAACAAAACGGATACCAACCTTTTCCTTTTCAGTACGGTAAAAAAGAAGGCTTGATTCCGGGATTTCTTGAAGGTATGAGTTTGTTGAATTTTGGTGACAAAGCCATCATCTACATTCCGTCAAAATTAGGGTATGGAGAAAGAGGAGCAGGAAATGTAATTCCGCCCAACTCAAATATTGTTTTTGAAATCGAATTGTTGGAAACACCTCCAACGGCAAAATAATCAAAATAACATAGTTAAAAAAGCCCCGATTACTCGGGGCTTTTTTTTATTCTTTTTTATGCATAAACAAATAATAGACCGGTATTCCCAGTGCTACAATTGCCAACCCCAGACCGGTATTTCTTGTATCGTACACCAATAGTGTAAAACAAATCAAACTCGTCGTAATAATATATAAAACAGGGACTAAAGGATAACCGAATGCCCTGTAAGGACGCTCAGCATCGGGCTCTTTTTTTCTCAAAATAAACAAGCCTCCTATCGTTAAAATGTAAAACAACAACGAGGCAAAGGTGGCATAAGTCAGCAAGTCGCCATACCGACCGGTTAAGCACAGGAAGCAGGCCCAAACACATTGCAACCACAAGGCTCTCGACGGCACATCATAATCATTCAAATCAGCTGCCTTTTTGAAAAACAAACCGTCTTTGGCCATGGCGTAAAACAATCTTCCCCCTGATAAAATCAACCCGCTGTTACAACCAAAAGTAGAAACCATAATCAGACCGGCCATCATGAAAACGCCAACATTCCCCATTATGGCGCTGGCAGCAGCAGCTCCTACTCTATCCTGACTG
Organism: Flavobacterium silvisoli; assembly: GCF_004329815.1. Classification (GTDB taxonomy): domain Bacteria; phylum Bacteroidota; class Bacteroidia; order Flavobacteriales; family Flavobacteriaceae; genus Flavobacterium; species Flavobacterium silvisoli. Next base: position 82,144 of record NZ_SJPE01000008.1, read on the forward strand.
GCAAACATGATTCCGTGTTGGGTTACCGATGCCGTTTCGCCCGGAATTCCGTGTAGCGGCAATACTGCTAAATAAGCTATATTGGCCAAAATGTATATGATGGTTACAATTAAAGTTCCCAAAAATAAACTCCTCGGGATATTTTTTTTAGGATCTTTAATTTCTCCGGCAATGAACGTCACATTGTTCCAAGCATCACTCGAAAACAACGAATTGATAATGGTTGCCCCCATAGCTCCCAACAAAGCTACACCCGATAACTTGGTTATGGTCAGTGTGCCGTCTTCAGCTAAAACGGTTTTGCTAGCATCCCACATGTTGGTAAAGTTCTGAGCAAATGTATCGGTATGAAACCCTATATAAATCCCAAGAGCTATTAATGAAAACAAGGCAATTAATTTGGCCGAAGTAAAAACCAACTGTATAATCTTTCCGCTTTTGATTCCTTTGGTATTGATAAACGTAAGTAAAGCAATTACGAACATGGCTAAAATCTGCTTGTTTGTAATGGCAAAATTGGCTCCCAAAGTCAGAATCTTATGCTCTAAAACCGGGAAAAAAACAGCCGTATAATTTGAAAAAGCAACGGCAACGGCGGCTATGGTTCCCGTTTGAATAACCGTAAAAACAGTCCAGCCATATAAAAAAGAAATCAACTTTCCGTAGGCTCTTTGAATGTAAACGTATTGTCCGCCGGCATTGGGCATCATACCCGCCAACTCGCCGTAACTCAAAGCTGCCGACATGGTGAGTAAACCGGTTACAAGCCAAATCAACAATATCCAAGCGGCCGAACCTACATCTCTGGCCATGGCTGCAGTTACCAAAAAAATACCGGAACCTATCATAGATCCGGCAACCAAACTAGTGGCATCAATAAGCCCCAAAGAACGTTTTAATTCGTGTTTTACTTCTGACATATATGTATTTCTATTATCTCAAATATACATTTTTTTAACAGAATGCATTGATCCGCATGATATTTATCAGTTTTTAAACCCCTGAGGTTTTCAATCTTTGTCAATTAATAAACTTTACTAAGAATATATGAATTCTACAAAACCTATTCATACTTTTCACATACCCGTAATGGGATTGGCCTATACCATTGACAGCCCAATCAGAGTAGCTCAATACGGAATTTCATCTGTCATCTCTATCATTGATGATGAAATAATTGAAAAGATGCATCAATTTTACAGCAAAAAATTTCATTTTAATTACGAGGGAATTTCAAATAAAATTCACGACTATCGCGCCAAAAGAATAACGGCTTATCTGAACATGGTAGATGATGTGGTGAAGCAAAAGTTTGACGCTTTCAAATCGGAATTAGCCGAAAGCAAAGAAGCTCTAGAACATTACCTGACCATACTTCCGAACAAATCGGAAATCAAACAGAGTTTACAAAACTTGCTGGCTGAAGGAAAAACCGCTAAAGAAACTCTGAAAAATTATCTTGAAACTCATCTCAGTCCGGGCAGCATTGATGTGAACATCATGACCAAAGTGGACAAAGACAATTTTATAAAAAATGAGCAATTACCGACTATTTTTAACGACGCTCATGCATCTTTGAGAGGATTTGCCAACAGCAAACTCACATCATCCGTAGTTCTTTCGGCAGGTATGAATCCGAGATTGTACAGCTATTTTGAGAGTTTTGAGGATTTCTTTCCCGATGCAAACGGAATTCTGAAAAAGAAAATTATCCTCAAAGTAAGTGATTTCCGTTCGGCCATGATACAGGGAAATTTTTTAGCCAAAAAAGGACTTTGGGTTTCGGAATACCGTATCGAATCGGGTTTAAACTGCGGCGGACATGCCTTTGCTACCGAAGGTTTTCTTTTAGGTCCCATTTTAGAAGAATTCAAACAAAAAAAGGAACAATTGGTGCACACTGCTCATGATTTAATGGTAAAAACTTTGATTCAAAAAGGGATTCAAGCACCGGACAAACCTTATGATCTGAAAATAACCGTACAAGGAGGAGTGGGCACCGCGGAAGAGCATTCATTTTTGATGGAGCATTACCAAATAGATGCTGTAGGTTGGGGCTCTCCGTTTTTATTGGTTCCCGAGGCTACTTCTGTTGATGATGAGACCAGAGCTTTATTGGCCAACGCAAAAGAAAATGATTTTTACACCAGTCAGATATCGCCTTTGGGGGTTCCGTTTAATACCGTAAGAGGCACCACAAACGAAGTTTTAAAAACAGCACGGATAGCCAACCACAAATTCGGCAGTTCGTGCCCGAAGAAATTATTAGCCTTGAGCAAAGAGTTTTCCGAACAAGGAACCTGCACAGCTTCTAAAAAATACCAAGAGATAAAACTGGGGGAATTGGAGACACAAAAAAGAGAGTTATCCGAAGCTGAATTTGACAAACGAAAAACAAAAATAACCGAAAAAGCTTGCCTTTGCGTAGGTTTAGTCAATTCGGCTTATCTGGAAAACGGCATCAAAATTAAAGGCGAAGAACAAGGAGTAGTGATTTGTCCCGGACCCAATTTGGCCTATTTTGACAGGGTGGTTTCTTTGTCGGATATGGTGCAACACATTTACGGCAATAAATCGGTACTGAGTCAAAACAACCGTCCTAATTTATTTTTGAATGAACTGAAGATGTATGTGGATTATTTGAAAAAAGAAATCTCTGAAATTACAAATGAAAGCAGTTCGGCTCAGCTCAAAAAACTACAGTCATTCAAGAGCAACCTGCTCGAAGGAATTGGCTACTACCAACACCTTTTTGCACAAATTCTTTTCTTTAAAACTGATATTGATACTATCCAACATCAATTAGAGAAACAACTGCAAAATGTTCTGACTATTGCAATACCTCAGCCGGAAATGGCTTAAATGAAAAAGCGACCTGAATATGTTCAAGTCGCTTTTTTTTATAATTTCTTAGTTTTTTTTTAGGGAAGACGTTTTGCCTCCTCCCAGAATATATCCATCTCAGCTAAAGACATGTCTTTTAGAGGCTTTCCAGTTTCAGCGGCTTTGCTTTCGAGGTACATGAAGCGTTTGATGAATTTTTTATTGGTACGTTCCAATGCATCTTCGGGATTTACCTTGAGAAAACGGGCATAGTTAATCATCGAAAACAATACATCGCCAAACTCTGCTTCTATTTTATCCTGATGATCGGCTTTAACTTCATCCTGCAATTCCTGTAATTCTTCCTGTACTTTGTCCCACACTTGGTGCGGTTCTTCCCAATCAAACCCTACGCCTTTTACTTTGTCCTGAATGCGGCTTGCTTTTACAAGAGCCGGCAGACTTTTGGGAACGCCTTCCAGTACTGATTTTTTACCTTCTTTGAGTTTTAATTTTTCCCAATTTTGCTTGACCTCTTCTTCATCGGCCACCACTACATCGCCGTAAATATGCGGATGACGGTCGATTAATTTATCACAAATACTGTTGGCTACATCGGCTATATCAAAGGCATTGGTTTCGCTTCCTATTTTGGCATAAAAAACAATGTGCAACAACAAATCGCCCAGTTCTTTTTTGATTTCCTGCAAATCATTATCCAAAATAGCATCTCCCAATTCATAGGTCTCTTCTATGGTTAGATGACGTAGACTTAGGAGGGTTTGCTTTTTGTCCCACGGACATTTCTCTCGCAAATCATCCATGATATCCAGTAAGCGACTGAAGGCTTCGAGTTGTTGTTGACGTGTGTTCATAGTTTGTTTTGAATTTGGAATGACTGATTACATCTTATATCTTACCATCGCTGACATAAAACAAGCTAAAGCTTGTATCCCTTAAGTCCATTGGGCTTGCTCCTCTTACTATCAAAAATAAAAAATCCTATTACCGAAATTCAGCAATAGGATTGATTTTTATCAGAAAGTAATTAACTATTTTTTAGTCTTAGTTTTAGCCGGAGCTTTCTCTGCTTTCTCTGCTTTTTCTGCTTTATCCGCTTTGGCTTCTTTTTTTACTTTTTCAACCACTTCTTCTTTTACGGCTTCTGCATTTGCCACTTTAGGTTCTTCTTTAGACACCAATCCTTTTGCCTGAAGAATATTGTACCAATTCAGTACTTTTTTAATATCGGAAACATACACTCTGTCTTCGTCGTAATCGGGTAAAATTTCTTTGAAGTAAGCGGTAAGCTTGGCATTGTCTTCTTTGCTGGAAATAGTAGGGCCTTCGTTTTCTTTTACAGCAATAGCGCGCATAATTTCAACCAATGGTTTTTCTTCGCTGTAGGTATACATTGAAATTTCAGAAAGCAGACTCACATTGCTTCTCATTCCTACGGTTATTTTCTTTCCGTCAAGCAATGACTCGGCTAAAAACCCGGAACGGGTTTGCAATTTCAATTCGAATAAACCCGGTTTACCGGCAATGGCTAAAATTTTTTCTACGTTCATTTTTTAAATTCGTTTAGGGCAATACTAGTTATTATTTTTCAATTTCCGGAGGCAAATTAAAGTAAAAAATATGTTTCGTTTTTCAATTTTTCACTTTTTTTATCCTCAGGCCTATCTTCCTTTTTTATTGGCAAATTTCATTTTGTAATCCGGTCGGGCTTTACCATCCATGATATTTTGCAATTTCTTCTTAATCAATGTCTTTTTCAACATCGAGATTTTATCGGTAAACAATATTCCTTCGATATGGTCGTATTCATGCTGAATCACTCGGGCAATCAAACCGTCAAACACATCGGTCTTTTTGTTAAAATCTTCATCATAGTACTCGATAGTGATTCGCTCATGTCGGTAAACATCTTCGCGAACATCAGGAATACTCAAACAGCCTTCGTTGAAACCCCATTCCTCGCCTTCTTCTTTTAGCATTTTGGCATTGATGAAAGTTTTTTTGAATCCTTTCAACTGTTCTTGTTCTTCTTTACTCAAGTCATCGCTTTCGCTGAACGGTTCGGTGTCAATCACAAACAACCGGATAGGCAAACCCACCTGAGGTGCGGCCAAACCTACTCCGTATGCATTATACATAGTGTCATACATGTTGGCAATTACCTCTTTTAAATTAGGATAATCGGGTGAAATTTCTTCTCCGACTTTTCTTAAAACAGGTTCACCGTATCCATAAATTGGAATAATCATCTTGCTATTTTTTTTTGGCAAAAATAAGTAAATTAAATCATTTTTCGCGTCAGATAATCTTGCAGTAAAATGGTAGCGGCAATTTCATCTACTAATCCTTTGTTCTGACGTTGTTTCTTTTTGAGTCCGCTGTCAATCATGGTTTGAAAAGCTATTTTTGACGTAAAACGCTCATCCACTCTAATAACCGTCATATCGGGAAAAACCTCTTTGAATTGGGTCACAAATTTTTCTATTACGGCTGTACTTTCTGAAGGCTCTCCGTTCATTTGCTTGGGTTCGCCAATCAATACTTTGGATACGTTTTCTTTTGAAAAATAATCTTTTAAAAAGGCAATCGCCGTTTCAGACGGAATGGTAGTCAGGCCCGAAGCAATAATCTGCAACTCGTCGGTAACGGCAAGTCCGGTTCTTTTTATTCCGTAGTCTATGGCGAGTATTCTTGGCATTGGTTTTTACTTTATCGGTTCAAATGTAGCCAAAACTTCTCTCTTGTCTTTTTTAAGGTGAAGAATGTTATCGGTTAGTGTGTAACGATCCGCATTTTGCAACACTTGAGTAAAACGGGATTCGAGATCCATATCTGTACAAGCCATTTCGGTTGAAATGACATTTTTAAAAGCAATTCCGAAAGCTGTAGGCATCACATAATTTCCGGATATGTGGTTGCAACCGGCATAGGCAGTAAATTTTCCGTCTTTGGAATTCAGTTTGAGAAAGTATGTTTTTTTGCCCTTTTGCAGCACTCGTTTTCCGTTGATTTGCACCAGTTTCCATTTAGTTTCTGCCAAAGTGACTTTGCCCACTGCCGGGTTCACGGTTTTGATTACCGTCTTGGCTTCCATTTTATTATTTAAATTGACAGTGGTTTGGTTTTCTTCTGCGGTCATCTCATTATTCAGTACGTGCTTTTGTTTGGCCAAAATATACTCAGCAGCGTGATTACCCGTGATTCGTTTTCCTGACATATCCAATTGTAACAGGATATTTTTACCTACTTCATACCGATTGGGTCCGTCTTCGGCATTATCAAACTTGATTATATTCCCCGATTTGTTCCAGGAATAGGTTCCTTTTTGTTCAAAGATTTTATTGCCTTTGCCTAAATAAGTGGTACGAATAGTATAGGTTGAATTTTCGTTTAAAGAAATGGTGGTTTCTATGCCCTCACAATCAGCACAAGGCAAGATACCTTTGTAAACTCCCTGATAATCGAGTTTATTTTTGGCATCAAGTACAGTGACAATAGCTGCTTGCTGATTTTTAACTTCGCCAGCCGACTGTTTTTGGCAAGCCGATAGTATGCCCGCACTGATGATAACAAATAAGATGAGTTTTTTCATAAACTATTTGGTTTAACATAGCATTTGGAGGCAGACAAACTTACTTAATCCGCAGAGTAAATGAAAGGTTTTAACAATTTTTTCTGAAACTACACCCCTAAATAAATGCTTTGTTACTTTCTAAAAATGCCACTATATTTGTTCACTCATCTCCCGAAGGAGAAATGTATGAGACTAAAAATTTGAAAAGCATGGTAACGTTACAAAACATCATAGAAACAGCTTGGGATAACCGGGCCTTATTACAGGAAGAAATCACCATCAATGCCATCAAAGAAGTAATTGCACTATTGGATGCGGGAACCTTACGCGTGGCCGAACCAACAGCCAAGGGTTGGCAGGTAAACGAATGGGTTAAAAAAGCGGTGGTCATGTATTTTCCCATCCAGAAAATGGAAACCTGGGAAGCCGGAATTTTTGAATACCACGACAAAATGTTGTTGAAAAACGGTTATGCCGACAAAGGAATACGCGTAGTACCACCGGCAACAGCCCGTTATGGTGCTTACATTTCTAAAGGAGTAATCTTGATGCCTAGTTACGTCAATATAGGTGCTTATGTAGATGAAGGCACCATGGTGGATACCTGGGCAACCGTTGGAAGTTGTGCCCAAATCGGGAAAGACGTTCACCTTTCGGGTGGTGTAGGTATTGGAGGCGTTTTAGAACCTTTACAAGCCGCTCCGGTTATCATTGAAGACGGGGCTTTCATTGGTTCGCGCTGTATCGTAGTAGAAGGCGTTCGGGTGGAAAAAGAAGCGGTTTTGGGAGCCAATGTCTGTTTGACTGCTTCCACCAAAATCATAGACGTAACCGGAGGTGAACCTATTGAATACAAAGGATATGTACCTGCTCGTTCGGTTGTGATTCCTGGAAGTTATACTAAATCATTTGCTGCCGGTGACTATCAGGTTCCTTGTGCTTTAATCATCGGAACCCGTAAACCGTCCACCGATTTAAAAACATCGCTCAATAATGCATTGAGAGAATATGATGTAGCGGTTTAATTTTAATTGTAAAATCTTTCTATGCACAATCATCGCCAACTGCTGAAATTACTGGTTCGCCGAATCCTTATTTTGTTTGTCGTTTACCAAATCAGCAGGGTCTTATTTCTGCTTTTCAACCGTGCAAACTTTAGCAATTTAGATGTCAAAACGTTTCTTGGCGGTGCTTTGTTTGATTTGTCAGCGATAGGTTTTATCAATTTACTATTTATTCTTTTACACTTATTTCCGGGAAATTTTAAATACCGAATTGGTTATCAAAAAAGCTTAAAAATTGCATTTTTTGCGGTCAATCTGGTTTTTATAGCTACCAATTTTGTTGATTTGGAATACTACAAATTCACCGGAAGGCGAAGTTCATTCGGTTTAATTACTGCCAAAGGAATGGAACATGAAATCGGCGGTCTGATTATTTCCTTTCTTCAGGAATTTTGGTATATCCTATTGGGATTCATTTTATTAGCTATTTTACTTTGGAAAGCTTTAGGCCAAGCCAAATTCATCTTGCCTGTAGAAAAACTAACGGTTAAGGTTATTTTTAAACAAATCGGGATACTGATTCTTTCGCTTGGTGTCGGGTTGTTGATGGCGCGCGGTGGTTTGGGAGAAAAACCTTTGCGCATAGTTGATGCCATTAATTACTCATCGCTGGGGAATTCGGCTTTGGTATTGAATACGCCTTTCAGCATCATGAAAACGGCCGGTAAAAAAGAAACCTTAGTAGACCCAAAATTTTACTCGGAAACCGAACTGAACCAAATTTTCAATCCGGTTTTTATTTCCAACCCATCTGAAAATCCGATTAAGAAAAATGTTGTGATTTTTATTCTGGAAAGTTTCGGTGATGAAAATTTACGCAGAGGTTTTACACCCTTTATTGATTCGTTAGCGACACAATCCTACTATTTCAAAAATGGTTTTGCTAACGGCAAAGTATCAATTGATGCGGTGCCATCTACCCTTTCAAGCATCCCGAGTCTGATGAATACTCCGGTAATTTCTTCAGGCTATTCATTGAATAAAGTATACGGATTGCCAAAAATTATGAAAAAACAAGGTTACAATACTTCGTTTTTCCACGGGGCTTTTAATGGCAGTCAGAACTTTGACCAATACTGTAAAGTGGCGGGATTTGATCATTATTTTGGCAAAAATGAATACACAGGTCCCGAAGCTTTTGACGGCAGTTGGGGTATTTTTGATGAGGAATTCATGCAGTTTTTCAATAAAAAATTAACCAGTTTTAAGCAGCCTTTTTTCAGTACGCTTTTCACTATTTCCTCGCATAACCCTTATAAAGTCCCCGATAAATACAAAAACAAATTTATCAAAGGCAATCGAAAAATTCAGGAAAGCATCGGCTATACCGATTATTCGTTGCAACAATTTTTCAAGGCTGCTAAGAAAGAACCCTGGTACAACAATACTTTATTTATTATCGTGGCCGACCACACCTCTTCGGAACCAACCGAAAAAAAATACAGTACCAATGTGGGGAAATTCAGAATTCCGATTTTGTTTTTTGATCCTTCCAATCCAAATTTCAAAGGAGTACAGGAGAAAAATTTCCAGCAAATTGATGTGTTGCCGAGTATCTTAGAGTACCTCCACATCAGGGATAAAGTAGTGAGTTACGGCAAGCCGTTTACGTCTGATAAGAATTATATAGTTTATTATTTAGACAACATTTTCCACCTGATTCAGGATGATTATTATTTGGCATTTGACGGTCAGAAGGCTATTGGTTTGTACAATTTCAAAACCGATGAATTGCTCAAAAACAATCTGTTAGACAAAGATAAAAATCGTGCTGCCGATATGACAAAATTCATCAAAGCCTACATGCAGTCGTTTAATGAGCGAATGATTTCGGATAAATTAACGACCCAATAATTACTTATTTGTCTTCTGAATTTTAATCAACTTGGCGTATTTCATGTACGAAAAGAAAGCCTGTATCATCGAAATGCTTAAGCCGTCAATACCGTTCAAAAATCCTTTTTTGAAGAAATAGCAACGAACAAAAGCTACCGTTCCGTTGAGTACCGGTTTGAATACATTAACTCGTTTGCCCTGATTGTAAAGTTGCTGGGCATGCCAGCCTGAATATTGATTTTTCTTGGTAATAATCTGTTCTAACGAATCCCATCCATAATGAAGGATATGTACCGGAACTCTGGTTTCGCGTTGCGCGATTATTTTTTGGTGCACTTTTGAATCTGATGGCCCGGCAGTTTTCTTGTTGAAAAAACGCACTTTGTGATCGGGGTACCAACCGGCAAAGTCAATAAGTTTATCCGCTAAATAATTTTTTACCCGAAAACTGAAGGCATCGTAATTGCCAATCAGGTATTTTTCTTTTAAGATAAATTCTTCTGCATCTTCGTCCAGAAATTCATCGGCATCCAAATTCAAAATCCAATCGTTTTTACAAAATGGCAAGCCATGTGTGCGTTGCGGACCATCACCTAAAAATGCCTGAGAAATAACCGTAGCTCCTTTTGAGGCTGCAATTTCAACCGTTTTATCTTTGCTTAAAGAATCTACTACAATTACTTCGTCACACACTCTGAAAAGTGCATCGATGCATTTGCCGATATTTTTTTCTTCATTAAACGTGATAACCAAACCGCTGATTGCCATAGTACGTTGCATTTTGTTGGGAGCAAAAATATAACTTTTGGAACTAATTTCCGCACAAGGCTTAGGGCTTCTTCAAATACTTTGTATTTTAGCCCAATCAATCTGGTCATCGTTTATGAAAATACTTGTCATTCAGCAAAAAAGAATAGGAGACGTGCTCACCAGCACCATTTTATCCAACAATCTGAAAAAATTTTACCCTGATGCAGTGGTTGACTACATGTGTTACCCTAATTGTGTGGATGTTTTGAAAGAAAATCCTAATATTGACAATATTATTGTTTTGACTAATGAAGTACGGAAGTCGTATCCCAAATTATTGAAATTCATTCTCCAAATCAGAAGACAGAAATACGATGTGGTGGTAGATGCCTACAGCAAGTTGGAAACCAATTTAATCACTTTATTTTCGGGAGCCAAGTATAAAATTTCATACGATAAAGGCTATTCGAAAATATTCTACAATTACAACATGAAGCGCATTCCGAATGGTACCAAATCGGAGCTGGGATTGGCCATTGACAACCGCTTATTGTTGCTGAAACCATTGATAAAAGAACCCATCACCGACTATAAACCCAAGATTTTTTTAACCCCAACTGAAATTCAGGAAGCGAGAGATTTACTGGGTAAATTCGGAATTACTGTGGGCAAAAGACCTTTGCTCATGTTTGGAATTCTTGGCAGCGAATGGTACAAAACCTACCCGTTGGAAAAAATGGCGAAGATTATTGATTTTGCTGTCGAAAAACTGGATGCCGATATTTTATTCAACTACATTCCGACACAAACCGAAGAAGCTCAAAAGGTCTATAACTACTGTACTGAAAAGACCAAAAAACATATTCATTTTAACCTATATGCCAAAGGATTACGTCCGTTCTTAGGATTACTTTCGCAATGCGACATACTGATTGGCAATGAAGGCGGTTCGGTGAATATGGCTAAAGCTTTAAATGTGCCCACATTCTCGTTATTCTCTCCGTCAGTTGATAAAGAAACCTGGCAGATTTTTGAGAATGAAAAAGAGAATGTTTCTATTCATTTAAAAGATTTGAAACCCGAAATTTACAAACAACACGATGAAAAGTACATCAAGGAACATACCTTTAAATATTTTGACGAATATCCGTTGGAACTGATTTTGGAAAAATTGGAATCCTATTTTAAAGACCTCGGATTTCCCAAAAACTAAAGAGAGGAAATTCCGTTTTCAATCTGAATAACTTTGTGCCTGCGGTTGTAACTTCGGATGGCATTGTTTTTCTCCCAAATTTCAGGACTCGAATACCCACGGGCGTGATCTAAATGCAGACAAATAGCACTGTAGCGAATTTGCTTGGAGAGCAATCCCAAGTTGAATAACCGTTCGCCTAATTCCCTGTCGAGGCCACCGTATTTCATATCGTGGTTGAATCCGTTTACAGCCAAAATATCGCTTTTGAATCCGGAGGAATTGTGTCCGTTCCAGGAACGTTTGGTGGGCGTAATCCAGTTCATAAAATCAGCAAATAGCTTAGTATGCGTGAGTTTGGTGATTTTAAAATTCATATTCAATCCCTGCCTTCTCAACCATGAAATGCGGAAACAGTTTTGAGAAATTATATCCTCATCAGCAATAGCCTGTGAAATACTCATCGGCAATTTAAAGTAACCGCCCGAGAGAAAATAACCTTCTTCTTTATATTTCAAATGCACCGCCACAAAATCTTTTCTGGGCACGCAATCGCCATCGGTAAACAGTAAATAATCAGAATTGGCTCTTAAAATGGCCTTATTGAGAATTTTGGATTTTTGAAACCCGTCATCTTCCTGCCAAACATGTACAATAGGATGTTTAAATTTTGAGGAGAAAGCATCCAGAACTTCTTTGGTTTTGGGTGTTGAACCGTCGTCGGCAATAACCAATTCAAAGTCGGTTTCAGTTTGAACGCTAAAGCCTACAAGAACTTTTCGCAACCAATCTTCGGCATTGTAAGTGGTAATGATAACGGAAACTTTCATCCAATGGTTTAAGAAGTGAAAAATACTATTTTTTCAGAAATTTTACTTCCAAAACTTCAATTTCTTTTTGATTCTTTTCTTGCGGTAGTAACGATATTGAAAATCGGCAGTCATTTTCCAAAGTGTGGTAAATATTTTTTCTTCCGATTCGCCCGAAACTTTAGCATATTCATTGCTCATCACAGCTACCATTTCTTTGTGGGGTGTCAGGCGGCAAAGGTTTTTCATGCGCAGTTCAAACGGCATTTCACGGTGGAACTCCATGCGGTTTAAATCGACTAAAAAGAAATCATAAGTCCCTTGTCCGTTCTTTTTAATCAGTGTATTTCCTGGTGAATGGTCTTTGAACTCGATTCCTTTTTGATGTAATAAATAAGAAAATCGGGTAAACTGACGCAAAATGTTATCACCATCCGGGTAATTCGGAATTTCAACCAATTCTCGATAGGTCAAATCGGCTGCCAAATGTTCGCTGACATAATAACTGTCTTTCAATCCAATCCAATCCGTATGTTCTAAATAAGCAATCGGTTCGGGGGTTCCGATACCGTTTTCAAGTAACTTGTTGGCAAATTCAAAAGAGCGTCTTGCTTTAGATTTTCGGAAATACCGGTAAATGATTCGGTTGACCAAATGCGGAACTTTGAAGGATTTTACATTTAGTGTTCTGCCGTTTAATTCGAAGAGTTTTATCTTGTTTCTTTTACCGTCGATGAACATTTTACCGGTTGCGGAAAACTGCTCAAGCATTGAAATAACATCGGATTGTGATAAATTACTGTTCGGATTTAGGCGGAATTCCATCAACTATTTTTTTACAAATTTAATTAGATAATTTTCAAAATAACTAATTAGATTTGCAAATTAAGTTTAAAGTTTTCATTACATACAAGTTACATGGACATTACCAAAAACAACCTGAAAAAACAACTCTATATTGTTTTTATTTTTAACGTTATTGTCCTGCTGATTATCTCTAAAAAGTACAGTGCTTTTTTTGAAAATGCCGATACTTTATTCACCAAATTTTACTTAACCATCACCACCTTCAGTCACTTTTTTCTGTTGGGTACTTTGCCCATTTTACTGAGCCTGATGACTTTATTGCTCACAAAATCCAAGCGATTAACCAAGGGCATTCACATTTTGTTTTCGGTTTTGGTGATTTTAATTATACAGATTGATTCTACTATTTTCGGGCAATTTCGCTACCATATTTCACCCATAGTGTTGAAACTAGTTTTCGGAAAACGTTCGGGAGATATCTTTCAGTTTTCGGCTATCAACATTATCATTGCGGTTCTTTTTGTAATCGGATTGGTTGCTTTGCAGTTTTTCTTTTTCTTTTTATCGAAAAAAATCATAGCCAAAGACGTCAAACTGCGTATCAAAGCCACCATGGCCTTCTTTGTTTTCGCTACACTTTTCAGTCATTTTGTATATGCCTGGTCGGATGCCAATTATTACCGTCCGGTAACTCAGGTTAAAAATGTGTTTCCGGTTTTTTATCCGCTGACGGCTGACGATTTGTTGGACTCGATGGGACTGGTTGACCAAGCCAAAGCCAAACGCAATAAAGAAATAGCCAGTACTGATTTCAGCAACAAAACGGTGAATTATCCTTTGCATCCGATTGTTTCCGAAACTTCACCAACCCCAAAAAACATCTTGTATTTAATCATAGATACATGGCGTTACAATTGCATGACGGAAGCGATTACGCCTAATATTTATAATTTTTCGAAAAAATGTCAGGTATTTGACAATCACATCAGCGGTTCTAACATGACTACCGGAGGTGTTTTTTCTTTATTTTACGGTATTCCGGCCACCTATTTTGACACGTTTACCGGTCAGGAAATTGCACCGGTTTTTATGAATGAACTACAGAAACAACAATACGATTTATTGATTTACGGCAGTTCCGGATTAGAGAATCCGCCATTTAACAGAAATGTTTTTGCCAAAGTACCGAATCTGAGAGTTTTTTCAAAAGGAGAAACACCGTCTGAACGAGATTTGACCATCAACAACGAATGGATGGCAGCTATTGAAAAACGCAATACCAAGCAACCGTTCTTTGGGTATTTGTTTTATGATTCGGCTCACGGATTTGATATTCCGAAAAATTACAAACTGAAATTCAAACCGTCCTTGGCAGAAGTCAATTACCTGGAAATGGATGATGATTATGACCCAACATTGCTATATAACCGCTACTTAAACTCGCTGCATTATATTGATGAATTAGTAGGCAAAGTACTCCAACAACTGGAACAAAAAGGCTTATTGGAAAACACTTTAATTGTGATTACCGGAGACCACGGTCAGGAATTTAACGATTGTAAAAAAGGCTATTGGCAACACGGCGGCAATTTCTCCAAATACCAAATCAGAACACCGATGATGGTTTTTGATGCCTCAAAAGCAGCCAAAGTTTATAACCATCAAACCATACACTACGATATTACCGCCACAATCATGAAAGATTATTTGGGCGTGAAAAATGATTTGAACGATTTCAGTTTCGGGAAAAATCTGTTCGTTCCTAACAAAAGGGATTACTTCATTTGCGGTTACAATCAAAAGTTTGCCATCATCGAAAAAAATAAAATCACCAATATTTATCCTTCGGGACTCTTTGATGTGACCGACGGGATGCTCAATCCGCTCAACGACGAGAACATCAATTACGATTTGGTTACCGAAGGTTTAAGCGAAATGAATCGTTTTTTCGTTAAAAAATAAACTTATTTCTTAGAAGCTACCGTGGCATACTGCAGGTAGAAAATATCCATTTGGGTAAAGAAAAAAGGGATGTTGTATAAGTATGGCTTAATTGATTTGGTTCGGTTGATTCCTTCATTTACCTGAACATGGTAACCCGCCTCTTCATACATACGACGGATGCTTTTTTGGGTATAAAATTTCAAGTGAGTAAAATCCATGATTCCGTGATCACAATATTTCCAATCTTTCCCGATTAGTAATTTAAACAACTCATTGTGGTAACGCATATTCGGAATAGAGCTGATTACAACGCCTTTATCGGTAAGTTTGTTTTTCAATTTAGCCAAAAAACTCCCCGGATCAAACATATGTTCCAACACATCGTTAAAATAAATGGCATCGAAATAATTATCGGGTAAATCATCAATAAAATCTTCGCACATACCGGTAAACACTTTGTCTAAAATGCTTTTGGCAGCTTCCGCTTCATCGGGCATCATTTCAATTCCCCAAAATTCACCTTGGTGTGTTTTCTTGATTTCTTCTATAAAACAACCGTTACCACAACCTACTTCCAGTATTTTTTTAGCATCTTTTGGCAGATACTTTAGCATTTCATAACGCACTTTACTGTAATAATGACTGGGTTTGTTGTTGTAATCCATAATTGTTTTAATTTTTTTTCAAAGATAGATTTTTTTTAAATAAACCGCCAAGGGTATTTTCAATGAGAACAATTACTTGGTGGATATACCTATATTTGTGCACAAATTATTCCGGGCATATGAAAATTACACTGATCAGCTTTGACAATTGGGGATTGAACAAACACATTGCCACTACTTTAGAACAAAGAGGCCATGAAGTGCATCACATTGATTTTCACAGTTTCAGTTATCAATACCCCAATGTGTTGCATAAGGTGTACAATTTTTTCCTTAAAACGTTTTTTAAAAAGAATATTAAAAACATTTATTACGGTCAGGAAATCATTAAAAAACTGAACAGTTTTGATCAAAAACAAGACATTATCCTAACCATAAAAGGGGATTTTATCGACCCTAAATACCTACGCGAACTCAAACAATTTACTTCTAAATCAATCGGATATTTTAACGACAACACGTACCGCTGTCCCAAAATAAAACGAGCGATTCCTTGTTTTGACGAAGTCTATTCGTTTGAAAAAGAAGATTGTAAAACTTACGGGTTGCATTTTGCTCCGAATTGGATTTACAGTCAAAAACCGGAAACCAAACCCGAATTTAAATACGATATTTTTAACATCAGTTCTAAAGACAAGCGTCTGACTACTTTGCTGAAAATTGCTAAGGATTTGAAATCAAAGAACATCCGGTACAAATTCATGGTTTTGGACAAAGATACTTCGGCACAATCAGAAGATATTGAATACTTTCACACCAAAATACCGCTGGAAGAAATGACCCAACTCATTGCTGCTTCTAAAACGTTGTTAGACATCAACCGTCACGGCCAAAAAGGCCTCACATTCAGAGTATTTGAAAGTTTGGGATTAGAAAAAAAACTGATTACTACCAATCCTGAAATCACGTCTTACGATTTTTACAATCCGAATAATATTTTGGTAATTGATGAAGAAAACCCTAATGTTCCGGTCGAATTCTTTTCAAACGAATACGAAAAACTGCCCGAAGCGCTCTATTATAAATACACGTTAGAGGGTTGGGTTGACCAAGTAGTTTTTGGTAAAACATTATGAGTATGAGTGATTCTGTTTATGTTTACCTGATTCCGGTCTTCATCATTTTATGGATTACGGTAATTGCTGTCAACAAACTAATTAAACTGGAACTGACCCCGGTAAAGTATCCCGAGATTGATGGTTTGAGAGGTTATTTGGCTTTTTTCGTTTTTTTGCACCACAGTTACATTTGGTACCAGTACCTGCAAACCAAAACTTGGAGTGATCCAAACTCCAATTTATTTACACACTTTGGACAAACCAGCGTGGTATTGTTTTTTATCATTACAGCTTTCCTTTTTATAACTAAATTACTCGAAAGTAAAACTGATTTTGATTGGAACCACTACCTGAAATCACGTTTCTTTCGTTTGTTTCCCATGTATTTCTTTATTGTTATCGTAATCCTAATCATGGTGGGTTATTATACCTATTGGCAACAACATGACTCCTTTTTAAATCTACTAAAAAGCATCAGTTCCTGGTTGTTTTTTACCGTAGCCGGCGCCTCTGATGTCAACGGTTTTAAAGATACATTCCTGATGAATTCGGGGGTGAGTTGGACCCTGCCCTACGAATGGATGTTCTATTTCCTGTTGCCGGTTTTGGCTTTGTTGTTCCGAAAAAAAGTCCCGCGTAAAATCATCCTACTATTTACTTTTACTTTTCTGTTAATTCTGTATATTAATCAAGGTTCGGCCAGACATTTTATGCCGTTTATCGGTGGTATCGCGGCCGCAGTTTTACTGTATAAATTTGACCTGAAACCCATAACTGAAAAAGTTGTTTTTTCGTTCATCGCCATAGCACTACTGGCATTTTCTGTGGTCTTTTTTGAAAGTGGCCGAAAGCCCGTTCCGTTGATTAGCGCTTCACTGTTCTTTATTATCATCGCTTCGGGCAATTCGCTTTTTGGCTTACTGACGAATACACTTTCACGGAAATTGGGGCAAATAACGTACAGCTTATACTTAGTCCACGGAACATTGTTATTTATCCTATTCTTCGGAATCATCGGAATCGAAAAAGCAGCCAAACTGAACCAGTACGAATATTGGGGAATAATTGCGTTAACTGTGATACCTTTGCTTTTCATCAGTCAACTTACATTTAAATACATCGAATTGCCGATGATGCATTTTATTAAAAAACAAAAACCATGAACGATATCAATACTGAAGTACACCACGCTTTTGAAGTCATCCAAAAGGGAGGCATCATCCTCTATCCTACCGATACCGTGTGGGGCATTGGGTGTGATGCTACCAATGCGGAAGCCGTAAAAAAAATCTACGCGCTCAAGCAACGCGAAGAAACTAAGAGCATGATTGTCCTGATGAATGGCGATAAAATGATGTACAACGTTTTCAAAGATATCCCGGAAACAGCCTGGCAAATTTTGGATTTATCTGAAAAACCAACGACCCTAATCCTTGATAATCCGAGAAATGTAGCCTCTAACATCATAGCCGAAGACCAAACCCTAGGTGTACGAATCGTAAAAGAACCTTTTTGCTTTAAATTAATGGAGCGTATGAAAAAACCCTTAGTTTCTACCTCAGCCAATATTTCGGGGCAACCCACACCAAAATCTTTCAAAGAAATTTCACCCGAAATTATAAAAGGTGTAGACTATGTAGTAGATTTGCAACACGACAAAATTTGTGACAAACCCTCCACGATTATCAAACTTTCGTTGGATAATCAAGTGAAAATTATTCGCAAGTGAATGTGATTTAAGAATGAAGATTAGCGAATTTAGATTACAGCATTATCAATTACATCAAAAATCGACAATCGTTAATCAACAATCAACAATCAAAAAATGAAGTACACCAAAGCCTTAAACAATAAGATATTCGACGTCATTGCCAAAGCAAGTCAAGAACTCAATATTGAAAGCTATGTCATTGGGGGCTTTGTTCGCGATTATCTGTTGCAACGCGATTTTAAAAAAGACATTGATATCGTGGCTGTCGGCTCCGGAATTGACCTTGCCCTGAAAGTTTCCGAACTCCTGCCGCACAAACCTAAAGTGCAGGTGTTCAAAAACTACGGCACTGCTATGTTGCGCTATAAGGAAATAGATGTTGAATTTGTGGGCGCCCGAAAAGAAAGTTATGCCGAACACAGCCGGAATCCGTTGGTAGAAAACGGCACTTTGGAAGACGATCAAAACCGACGCGATTTTACCATCAATGCCTTAGCGTTTTCACTAAATCAACACAATTATGGCGCATTGGTGGATCCGTTCAACGGCTTGGCCGATTTGGAAAACAAAATCATCAAGACTCCACTGGACCCCGATATCACATATTCCGATGACCCGTTGCGAATGATGCGCGCCATTCGGTTTGCGACCCAATTGCATTTCACCATTGAAGCAGAATCGCTCGAAGCCATTTCAAGAAATAAGGACCGCATCAAAATCATCTCAGGCGAGCGAATTGTAGACGAGTTGAATAAAATTTTGTCGACCAACAAACCCTCTATCGGATTTTTGCATTTGTATAAAACCGGATTATTAGACATTATTTTACCCGAATTGACAGCCCTCAACAACGTAGAAGAAATTGAGGGACACACACATAAAAATAACTTTTACCACACCTTGGAGGTGGTTGACAATATTTGTCCGAATACCGATGATGTTTGGTTGCGATGGGCGGCTTTGTTGCACGATATTGGCAAAGCACCCACCAAGCGTTTCAACAAAAAGCAAGGCTGGACGTTTCACGGACATGAATTTTTGGGCAGTAAAATGGTCAAGAAAATCTTTGAACGCCTGCACATGCCTCTGAATCACAAAATGAAATTTGTGTCCAAAATGGTCATGCTCAGCTCCAGACCAATTGTGCTGTCAGAAGATATTGTTACCGATTCGGCCGTGCGTCGTTTGGTATTTGATGCCGGCGAAGATGTCGATAACCTGATGACCTTATGTGAGGCGGACATCACAACCAAAAATCCGGCTAAATTCAAAAAATATCACAACAATTTTGACATTGTCCGACGCAAAATTATTGAAGTAGAAGAACGCGACCATGTGCGTAATTTTCAACCGCCTATTTCCGGTGAAGAAATTATGACTTTGTTCAACCTGCAACCTTCCCGTGAAATCGGAGTTTTGAAAGAAGCGGTGAAGGAAGCGATTTTGGAAGGTGAAATTCCGAATGACTATCGGGCGGCTTATGATTTTGTTTTGGCGAAAGCCCAAAAAATGGGATTGAAGAAAGTCGACTGATCTAAAACGATTTAACTTAAAAAGGCATTAATAGATTTTTATAATTTGTTTAAGGCTAAAAAAAATAAAGCACAGTAAATTTGCAACTCAGCGACTCAAAAATGAAAAAAGATACATCAGTCATTATTTGGCTACTTTCAGGATGCGTTTTAGTATTTATAATGGTGGTGGTAGGCGGTATCACCCGCTTGACGAATTCAGGTTTATCTATGACCGATTGGCATTTGGTTACCGATACTTTTCCACCAATGAGTGAAACGGCCTGGCAACATGCTTTTGACGAATACAAGAAATTTCCGGAGTATCAAAAAATCAACATCCACAATGATTTTCAACTGGACGATTACAAGTTCATTTATTTCTGGGAGTGGTTCCACCGGTTTATCGGCAGAATCATAGGCTTGGTTTTCATTGTGCCTTTTATATACTTTTTAATCCAAAAAAGAATCGACAAAGCTACTTTACAAAAATGCTACATCCTTCTGGGAATGGGTGCTTTACAGGGATTTTTCGGTTGGTTCATGGTGAAAAGCGGTTTGGTAGACAACCCGGATGTGAGCCATTTCAGATTGTCATTGCACTTGACTTTTGCCTTTATCACATTTGCTTATACCCTTTGGGTGGCGTTGGATTTGATTTATCCCGAAAGAAATCAAGTCATTATCCCTCTGAAAAAACTGGCGCGCATTACCTTAGTTTTTCTTTTGCTCCAAATCATTTACGGCGGTTTCGTAGCCGGACTCAATGCCGGATTAATTCACAACCATTGGCCATTGATGAGTGACGGACAGTTCTTTCACGACAGCATTACTTTGGAACAAAACAACTGGTTGCTTCGCCTTACCGAAGGTAAAAGCGGCGTACAGTTTGTGCACCGAATCATGGCTTATGTGGTGGTGGGTTTGATCTTGTTTTTATACTTCAAAAGCAAACAATACAATTTATCAGCACCACAACAAAAAGGATTAAACGCATTGGTCTTTATCGTGTTTCTGCAGTTTACCCTAGGCGTTTTGACACTGTTATACAGCGTGCCGCTTTGGTTGGGATTAACCCATCAGGTAGTCGCCTTCTTTTTGTTGACGGCCATGACCTATACCTTACACCGATTGAGTAAATAGCTAACCCAGCCATTCCTTAAAATCATTCACCCGTTCCCGCGCCACTATGACCTCATCGTCTTTGTAGGTGGGCAATATCACTTTCAGGCGTGAATTGCTGTAAAGCTGAATTTCTTTAATGGCTGCCAACGGCACAATGAATTTGCGGCTTACGCGATAAAAAGCTGTCGGGTCCAATTCGGTTTCGAGTTGTTCCAGAGTAGTGTCCAAAAGATAATCCCGGTTCTCAAACGTATGCAGGTACGTGCCTTTGTTTTCACTGAAAAAACATTCTACCTCTTCTATGTTGACCATCTTGAGTTGTTGTCCCATTTTGATGGTAAAGCGTTTTTTGTAGCTTCTCTCTACAGGGTTTACCAGCATTTTCTTGATCATTTCAAAATCGAGCGATAAGTTGGGTGCCCCGATGTTTCTGGCCTTGAATTTATTGACCGCCGTTTCCAAATCGTCTTTGTCTATGGGTTTCAGCAAATAATCAATACTGTTGAGTTTGAACGCGCGCAAGGCATATTCGTCATAGGCTGTAGTGAAAATCACAGCACTTTTGATGTCAATGGTTTCAAAAATTTCAAACGATAAACCATCCGAGAGTTGGATGTCGAGAAAAATCAAATCGGGGTGATCATGCTGGGAAAACCAATGGATGGCTTCTTCTACAGAATGAAGCAACGTACTGACCTGTAGTCCCAATTTTTCAACCTTGCGCTGCAACAGTCGGGCAGCCGGTTTTTCGTCTTCGATGATGATGATGTTCATTAGTTATGCGAAATTTATTCCCATTTATTATTTTTTTCTTTTTCCATCAGTTCGTTGATTTTTCGCGCCTCCCATTCCTTGCTCAAAATAAAGGCCGGCATGAAAACCGAAAAGCCGTGCGCCACCAATCCGATGCCCCAAAAGAAAGCCGTCGAAAAATTGCGCCATGCCAAATAATCGCCGTGAGATGCGCGCACATTGGCAACATAAATAAAGACATTTACAAAGACAAACACCAGCAAGTGCATGTAAAACCCTTTGATTTTTTTCACTCGTTTTGCCGCTTGTTGGTAGCGTAGTTCTTCGCTGTTGTAGGGGTTATTTTCCATGATTTCCTCGTTTTTCCTGATCCATAAATTCTTTAAGTTTGCGCTCTTCCCAATCTTTGCCCAAGAACGGCGTATAGTCAAAGGCTTTCATGCCGTGAAATGCCAATCCGATGCCCCAACCCAACATGGGCCAAAAGAACCACAATTCTTCCGGTGTATATTTGAGGTTGATGAACAGCAGAAACAAATTGACAACGATATAAGAAATCAAATTGCCGTAAAATCCTTTTATCTTTTCGACCTTCTTTTTGGCTTGCTGGTAGCGCTCGTATTCTTGTTGATTCGTATCCATGATTACTTCCATTTGTGTTGTTTGTCTTTGTTCATGATTTCTTGTATCTTTTTTTCTTCCCATGATTTTCCGTAGCCAAACGTTTCTAAGGCGTGGAATAACAATCCCATTCCCCATCCGCACATAGGGAACCAAAACCACTGAAAACCGCCGCTTCTGAGGTTGATGAAAATCAGAAACGGAATGACACAACAGTAGGAAATCAAATTGCCATAGAAGCCTTTGAGTTTTTCTACCCGTTCTTTGGCCCGAATAAAAGCCATGTTTTCGTTATAAATATTTTGAGTTTCCATATAAGCGATTTGTTTGGTTAAAATGGGAATTTTTACTTTAAAGCAATCGGCGGTTTCTTCTATCAAAACTTTGCGTTCCGAGATTAAACCGTAGCGATTGACTATATTTTGCAGGCCAACCCCACGCCTATCCTGCAACACTTCTTTCTTTTGCAAATTATTCTCAACAATCAGGTAATTGTTTTCAATATAAATTTTAATATGCAAAGGTTTCTTTTCACTGACAATGTTGTGCTTGATGGTGTTTTCGAGCAACAGCTGCAGCGAAAGCGGTACTACTTTGGCTTCAGGATTATCATAATCAATGGGCACTTCATACGTAATGCTGTTTTCAAAACGCATTTTGAGCAGGTTCATATAGGTTTTGGCGAAAGCCAATTCTTCTGGAACCGAAACCAGTTCTTTGTCTTTTTGTTCCAACACATAACGGTAGATTTTAGACAGTGAAGTAGTAAATTTTTGCGCGTTATCCGGATTTTCCTCTATCAGCGAACTCAATACATTCAGACTGTTAAACAAAAAATGGGGATCGATTTGATTTTTCAAACTCTCAAACTGAGCCGAAGCCGTACCCGCAATGATTTTTTGTTCCTTTATCTTGCTGTCACTATACGCTTTGTAAAAATAAAAAGCATAAAAAGAAAGAGAAACAATAACTGTAATGACCAATGAAAAAACGTAATTACCCGGCTTTTCATGAGCAATGAATGTCTGAAACGTATGTTGATTAACTATGATTTCCTGAAAAGCACGTAACAGAAAAATTACAACCAATGTCAGTACAAACGAACTCAGGACTCCAATAATTATTCTTTTTAATGAAAAACGACTGTTTTGAAAAACCCGATCAAGATAATGAAACAAGGCCCAGTTGCTGAAAGAAAGAGAAAACGTATACAAGGCCGTATAACCAAAATGGATCCACAACTTGCTGTTAAAATGAAATTCGCTTCCAAAAATAACATTCAGAACTTGTATCACTACAAAAATAATGATGGTCAGTACTATCGTTTTTACCAATATCCTGAAGAATCGTTGCATCTGTTTTATTTGCAGTTTTTAAGGGTTTGTTCCGCTCTTTCCAAGCCCCAGTTCGGGTGAAAAGCTGACTCGGGTTTAAATTTAGCAAATAAATCTATCGATTTGGCCACCTGCTCACACAATGGTTTGGTATCGGCACCGGTCCATCGGGCACTGTTAATTTCAAAATCCGCTTTACAAAATACCACTCTTGGATTTTCGGGTGCAATTGCCAGTGCTTTGTAATACTGTTCCATGGTTTTACCGGAGTATTTCATACCGTTAGTCATCGGATCCTGAACAATCAGTGCGGTATATAACATCGCCTGCAAAACCATGATTTCAGGGTTATTCGGGCTCAGCAAACCGGCATTATCAATAGCACTTTGTGCTTTATCTAACATGGCCGGAACCTTTTCTTTATTAACCGGATTAAAAGAAGCCGTTACATTGACCATACCAACATAATAATTGGGTAACCAATTTGACTTTTCAGCAGAAGCTATTCTTTCAAACATGGCTGTAGCATCTTCTGTTTTGCCTTCTTTCCATAGTAACATGGCTTTGCCCATTCCTTGTTCGTATTGACCTTGTGCTGTTACTAAAGAACAAATAAACAGGGTAAAGGCGGTAATGATTGTTTTCATGATTTTAAATTTAGATTGATTTACTATTGATTGAAACTCTAATTGATGCTTCAAAAGTATTTCGATTTTTACTCCTTAAAAATTAATACTGACCGAATTGTTGATTTTGGCGGATGAATTGTTAACGCACTCCCGTACAAATTACAAATTTTTCAATTGATTGTCTTTTTTGTTGTCGCTAATCGTCCAAAAGAAGCCTACAAAAAAGAATCGGTCAGCAGTCGGAGCAATTTCTCTTCGGTCGTACACCCCATTAGAATTCGGAGTTTTTGCATATTCATAGCCAAAGACATTCTGCGTTCCCAAAATATTCGACACCGAAAAATACAATATCTTTTGCTGTGACAATAAATAGGCCCAATTGAAGCTCAAGCTGTTATACAATTTGGTTTTGCCGTTCATAAAAGCCGTTTCATTCGGGTTGTTATAAGGTCTCCCGCTGTTGAACTGATGCGTGAATCCAATCTGTGATTTCCAATCCGAAATCCAGTATTTGGTTACTAACGACAAACTGTGGGTCGATACAAAACCTGGTGTCACCTCAGCAACATAGTTTTTATAATTTCTTTTGGAATCAATATAGGAATACGAAATCCAGTATTCTAAGTTTTTGATTGAATTTCCGTCTCTCCAAAACACATCCAGTCCTTTGGCAAAACCAGTTCCGTTGTTGTTGAACTGCGAATTGTATTGTGCACCATCGGTATCGTATTTCACCAAGTCGCTGTATTTCTTAAGATACAACTCGGTGCGTAACGTTCTGTTTTTCTTTACATATTGGTAATTCAAAATGTAATGAGACGCTTTCTCAGTTTTAAAATCGTTTGAATATTTTAAATATTCCTGTTTGGGTGCCTGTTCAAAATTTCCGTAAGCAAAAGAAAACTGGCTGTTTTTTGACACTTTGTAGGCAACAGAAGCTCTTGGCGAAAAACTGTTTTGGTCAATATAATTGTTGTTTGAAGCTCTGACTCCCACTTTAGCTGCAAAGTTTTTCGAAAAGAAAATATCCGCTTCAGCATAAACCGCAGCAATAACCGCATCATATCCGCTGTTAAATGCGGTGTTGTAATCCTCATCAAATCGGGTAATAAAATAATCCGAACCAAAGTTAAGCTTCACTCTTTCAGACAGCTTTTTGGTCAGCTTCAACTTCATGTGTGAAGCCTGTTCGGCATTATTCAATCGGTTAGTATTTAAATCCACTTTGTTCTGCCCGTATCCGTAACTTAAGCCGGTAAACAACTGCCATCCTCCGCTAAAATTGCCTTTATAAGAAGTATTCAGATAAAAATTATTGTTGTTCAAATTCACCCTAACCTTCTCAGGCTGGTTGATATCTTCCTGATTTAAATCAAAGCGGGCAGCGTCAAAAGCCGCATAAAATTTAAAGATGCCATTGTTCAACGAATAGCGGTATACCGTTTCCCCGGAAAGCGACTGGTAAGGACGATTCCAATCAACATTCTGAGGAATAGCTTTCTGATAGGCGGCCAAATCAATGTAAGCCGTGTTCACACTCAAGGAGCTTTTTTGCCATTTTTGAGTATTGCTCAATCCGAGTCCGACGGTCATCAGGGAAATATCAGTTTTGTTCTGATCGGCTTCATCCTGAGTGTTAAGCAATAACACACTTGACAGCGCCTCGCCATATTCCGCAGAATATCCTCCCGTAGAAAACGCAATCCCGCTAAACAAAAACGGCGAAAATCGACCCCGGGTGGGTACGTTATTGGTGCTGGCTCCATACGGTTGCGCGACCCGGATGCCATCAACAAACGTCTGAGTTTCATCGGCCTCACCACCACGTACAAACAAACGGCCGTCTTCACCCACCGTTTGGGTTCCGGGCAAAGTTTGCAAAGCCGCAATGATATTTCCGGCCGAACCGGCTGTAGTCACAATGTCCAAAGGTTTCAGTACCGAAACCCTGCTTTTTTCTCCGGCACTAAACGTGCCGGCAGTTACAACCACGGCATCCAGGGTATTGACACTTTCCTTTAATTTAAAAGTCTTGCCTTTGCAATTGGCCACATCAACAGCAATTTTTAATGTTTCAAAAGCCAAATAACTAATCACTAAAATTTGGTTTCCCTTGGCCTCAGTCGTAAAACTGAAATTCCCTTTTTCATCCGAAGTTGAACCATCGTACGTTCCGTCAATAAAAACATTGGCACCTGCAACCGGCTTGTTTTTTTCGTCTACCACGATTCCGCTAACGGTATTTTGAGCAGTACTCAGATAAACAGAAAATAAAAAAACTAAAGCGTAAAACGTTTTCATGTATTGTGATTTTTGATGGCGCAAAGATTCCCCAAACGTTAAAACTATACAATTTTAAAATACCGAATTGTTATTTTTTCAGGATGAAGTGTAGAGTATGGTGCAATTTGTGATTGATCTACCAAGACTTTGAAGAATCAGGTATTGGTACACAATATCACAAAGTATGTATGGAAAAAGTCTAACCCTTCAAACAAAATCAATAAGTTTCTCTAAAAGAATTCAGTCATCAACTTTAACTTTTTAAAAGGCTGATTTTCCTTTTTCAAAGAGTAACTTTGTAAAAACTTAGTTATCATTGATGAATTCAACGGCAAAACTCAAGAAAAAATACCATTTCATAAAATACCAAAAACTGATTATTGTTTCAATACTCATAGGATTTCTCAGTGCTTTACTGGCCATCATTTTAAAACGAATGACCGAACACTACGAAACCATACTTTTAACAAAAGCCGATAACTACTGGTTTTTATTTTTCCTCTTTCCTCTTTTGGGTTTGAGCATCATTTACTTTTTACGTCGTTATTTATTTCAAAAAAAAGAAAACAAAGGCATACGGGAAATTTTTGAAACCACAACACAACGGCGCAACAGTCTGCCCGTTTACAAAATTCCGTCTCATTTTATCAATGGTTTTATTACCGTCATTTTTGGTGGTTCCACCGGAATAGAGGTGTCAACGGTAGTGGCAACCGCTACGATAGGTTCGATAGCACAGGAAAAAGAAAACCTGTTCAACCGTCACAAAACCGAACTCATCTGTGCCGGGGTAGCCGCCGGTATAACCGCATTATTTTTCAGTCCGTTTGCCGGAATTTTATTTGCTTGGGAAGTCATTTCCAAACGCGTGAACACCGTTTTTTTGTTAGTTTGCGGTATAGCCTCATCAGTAGCCGTTTTGATGTTGCATCTTTTGGATGAAAAACCACTATTTGTTGTGCCCCTTCACGGTTGGAATGGGTATGCATTGCCTTATTTCATCCTTTTGGGTATGCTTGTCGGAATGCACTCGGTGTATTTGACAAAATGTGTGCTTTTCTTTAAAAAACGCTTTGCCAAAATTAAAAAACACAGCAACCGAATCCTGATAGGAACAGCAATCTTGGGGATTTCGATGCTGCTGCTTCCGCAACTTTACGGAGAAGGATATCATGCTATTAAGGAAAACATTTTGATGGCCAATCATACACTTTTAACGGCATCTGTAGCAGTAACTTTTCTGGGTATCATCCTGCTGAAACCCATAGTAACCTCGGTAACATTAGCCTCAGGGGGAGACGGTGGCGTCTTTGCCCCAAGTATTTTTATAGGAGCTTTTATTGGCTTATTATTAGCCGTTTTTTTGAATACTTTTTTTAATGCCGGCGTGATTCCGCTAAACTTTATGATTTTGGGAATGGGAGCTATGCTCAGTGCCAGCATTAATGCGCCGTTTACGGCACTCTTTTTAACCTGCGGCATCATCAACAATTATTCTTTGTTTATCCCGATATTGTTAACCTGCTTGGTAGCCAAATATACAGCACAACAACTCTATCCATACACGGTATATACTTATAGTCCAAACGCAAAATTATAATGCCGACACCGAAAATAAAACGCAATTATCGCAAAGCCAAATACGTACTTTACAAAGAAACACTGGTTGATTTTAAGGAGCACTTTTGGGCCTTTCTGGGTTCGTTTATTGGCATGGGCATCATTGCTTATCTGCAATATGGTAAATTTGCACAACCCGAATATGTATTTCTTATCGGTTCGTTTGGTGCTTCATCGGTACTGGTTTATGGCGTTATCCAAAGTCCGCTGGCACAACCCCGAAATTTAATTGGCGGGCATCTGATTTCAGCTCTAGTCGGCGTAACTGCCCAAAAACTGATTCCGGATATCTTATGGTTATCGGCTCCATTGGCTGTTTCATTGTCTATCGTTTTAATGCAAATCACCAAAACCTTACATCCTCCGGGTGGCGCTACAGCATTAATTGCTGTGACGGGATCTCCTGCCATTATCAAATTGGGTTACTGTTATGTCATTTCACCGGTACTTACGGGGGCTCTCATCCTGTTTTTAGTAGCTTTGATATTCAACAATATAACCCACAACAGGCAATATCCTACCAATCGAAAATTTACAAAATTCAAAAGCAAGGTCAAAAACAACACCAAAAAAAAGATTAAACAGTTGTTAAAATAATTATTTTCATTAACAGTATTGCACGCCAAAAATTAGTAGACTTGCATTACAAACAACAAAACCATAAAAATAAAAACAATGAAAATCATTAAGTCTCTCTTTGCTTTTGCTGCTTTTTTTGCACTGAATTCAGTATCTGCGCAAACCATTATTGATCGGTGGCCTCAGATTAAAGCATACCACGAGTTGATGTCAAAAACTTACCATCCGGCCGAAGAAGGCAACTTAGAACCTATAAGGAATAACTCAGAATTACTGCTGAAAAGAGCCGAAGCTTTATCTGTAGAAACCATGCCTAAAGAATTCAGAAATCCAAAAACAATAGAAACCTTACTTACTCTGAAAAAACAAACACAAGTTGTAAACGATTTAGTTCGAAAAAAAGCCGCTGATGACGAAATTACCAAAGCATTAGCTCTGCTGCATGACACTTTTCACAAAATTGTAGGCATGTGTCAACCGGAAAAAAAATAACCCTTAAACCCAATCTGAGATTGGGTTTTTTAATTCAAATTCTTATCAACAAATCACAAATCCAACTTCAAATTGTGAAATTAAATTTTACCTTTGCACGCTTACTAAAACAGAGATTATGATTTACAAATTCAGGGCAATTCTCGATGCCGAGGACGATGTTTTCAGAGATATTGCCATACAGGAAGATGACACTTTAGAAGATTTACACAATGCCATTGTTAATGCCTTTGGATTTGACGGCATGGAAGTAGCTTCGTTTTATACCTGCGACGACCAATGGAACCAGGAAGAGGAAATTCCGATGTTTGATACCGGTGATGTGGCAGGTGAACAAAAAATCATGAGTGATTATACATTAAACCAACTCCTGAGTGAAGATCAAACCAAAATCATTTATGTGTATGATTTTATCAATATGTGGACTTTCTTAGTTGAGTTAGCGGCTATTGAAGAAGCTGAAACCGGTGTTACTTACCCTAGTTTGTTATTCTCGCACGGCGAATTACCGGCAGCCGCCCCTGAAAAGGAATTTGAAGCTGAAAATGAAGATTTTTACTCTGAGTTTGAAGACGATTTAGATGAAGATGACCTGGATATGTTTGGTGGTGATGACAGTTTCGAAGATTACGGATTTGAGGAGAATTGGAATTAAAAATCAGAAATAGATAATAGTTAACAGAAAACAGACAAGTCTATCATCTTTTATCTCTTTGTCTATACTCTTAAAAACAAACAAATGATAAACCTATTTAACGCCCATATCGAAAACTTGTCCATCCATCGTGTTGGCAACAAAAGCCGCAATGAAGCTATATTTCTTTCGGAGCAGCCTTATAATTTGAACGACGAAATTGTTCCGTTACTAAAGGAATATTTCTTTAAACCATTTCGTGAAAAAGAAGAAAATTATTTCCAGTTTGCTCACGATGTCGACTTGGAATACAATGACATGTACAACCTGGCATCAGAAATTTTCACCAATCCCGGCGATGTGCATGAAGTTTCTAAAAAAATAACCAAACACCTATTTGAACAATCCAATCATCCGCATATTAAAAACGGTGAAGTATATGTAGCGTATATTACGAACTTAACCATTGACAACAATGTGGTGGATGCCATTGGTGTTTTCAAAAGTGAAATCAAATCAGATTTTATGCAATTTGAAGAAAAAGGTTCCACTCTTGAGATGATTTTGCAACAAGGAATTAACCTCAACAAATTGGATAAAGGTTGTTTGATTTTTAATCATAAAAAAGAAGAAGGATATAAAATCTTAACCGTTGACAGCAACCGTTATGATGCACGATACTGGTTAGAGCATTTCCTTTCGGTAGATGCTTTTCAGGATGAGAATTTTTATACTAAAAAATATTTGAAATTCTGTCAAGGCTTTGCCAAAGATGTTGTTTTACCTGCCGAAGACAAGAAAGAAGAAGTAATGTTCATGAACCGTTCGGTAAACTTTTTTGCCAAAAATGATGAGTTTGAAGAAAGTAAATTCCTGAACGAAGTATTGGATAATCCCGATTTGATTCCGGAGTTTAAAAACTACAAAGTTGACAAAGGCGAAAAATACAGCATAGAGGATATCACCAATTTCCCGATTGCCAACGCAGCGGTAACCGACGTTCGAAAATCGATTAAAAACGTCATTAACTTAGATACCAATATTCAAATCAAACTGGATTTTATCAATCCGGAAAGTGCCGAAAAATTTGTGGAAAAAGGTTGGGATGAAGAAAAACAAATGTATTACTATCTCGTATACTTCAACAAAGAACAAAAAAGCTAGTTGATGTACTGAAAAATAAAATCCTCAATTGTAAAATAATTGGGGATTTTTTTCGTTTTAAAGAAAATCGGATGTGTTAAAATCATCAAACCGACTTTTAAATTTCTATATATTTGTTCAAATCGCTTGACCTGCATGATCAACAAAACACTTTTTGGCGTAATGCTCTTATTCCTTGCTTCGCAGCCCATGCAGGCACAGGTAAAAAACAGCGGGAATGATTCGGTCAAAGTGTATAAAAAAATCGAAAACTATTCACAAAAAAATAAAGTGAACGGCTTTATTTACCGATTATTGTTCCGTTCGCAACGCAAGACAACCCCATCGGCCAACACGACCAGAAAACGCTATTTTATTAAAAAATCATTTGATCGAAACGAAGGCAAAATCATTCGAAACATCAATATAGAAACTCTAGACCCGTTTGGGTATTCAGTAGACAATTACAAAGACACTCCCGAAAAAGGCTTTGAAAAATTTGGTAATGACCTTCACATAAAAACAAAAAACTGGACCATTCGCAACCTGCTCTTATTTAAGAAAAATGAACCTTTAGATTCATTACTGGCTAAAGAATCCGAGCGTTTGATTCGTAAACAACGTTATGTGAGAAGTGTCATCATCAAACCGGTAGAGATTCCCAAATGTAAGGATTCTGTGGATATTTCGATACGCGTATTAGACTCTTGGAGCCTTATTCCAACCGGAGCTATCTCAAACTCGCAAGGGAGTTTTGAACTTACGGAACGCAATTTTTTTGGATTGGGTCACGAATTTGAAAACGACATCAACAGGCGCTTTGAAACCGGACAAAATGCATACAAAGCCAAGTATACCATCAGCAATATAAAGAACACGTTTATCAATTCAACTTTTGCCTATGAAAATTCAATTGATAATTATACTACGAAAAGTGCACGGGTGGAGCGACAATTTTTCTCTCCCTTCACCCGATTGGCAGGGGGTGTGTTTTTAGAAAATCGGTTTTATATTGATTCGTTACCCGATAATACCGGTGCGTTTGCCAAGCAACGTTTCAAATTAGAAACTCAGGAATATTGGGCCGGACATTCATTTAAAATTTTCGGAGGTAAAAATGAAGACTATCGAACCACAACTTTGGTAACTACCATAGGGTACAAAAATATCACTTATTTGGAACAACCTACTTTAACCTATGATCCTGAAAAGTTTTTTTCCGCAGAAAAATTATATTTGGCTACCATTGGTTTAAACACCCGAAAATTTGCAGAAGACAAATATTTGTTCAATTTCGGGATTATTGAAGACGTTCCTTACGGACAGGTATATGCGCTGACCGGTGGTGTGCAAAATAAGAACAACCTGAATCGGAGCTATTTTGGCGGTCGATTTGCCTATGGAAATTATTTCAACTTTGGTTATTTGGGCACCAATATTGAATGGGGAAGTTTTTACAATCATGGCTGTACAGAGGAGACTACTTTCAGAGTAGAAGCCAATTACTTCACTAACCTGCTCAGCGTCGGCGATTGGAAAATAAGACAATTTGTAAAACCGACAATCGTTTTTGGGAATCACAGAGCTCCTATAATTAAAGACCGCGTTACCTTATCGGATCAGAATATTATTACCGGATTCAACAATCCGCTGATCAACGGAAACCGAAAACTTACCCTTGCATTCCAAACCCAAACTTATGCACCGGGTAATTGGCACGGGTTTCACTTCAGTCCGTTTTATAATATGACTTTTGGTCTATTGGGTTCAGAAAAAGATAAAGTTTTCAATGACCGATTGTATTCCAAATTCAGTTTAGGCGTTTTGATTAACAACGATTATTTGGTTTTCAATCGGTTTCAGATTTCTTTTTCATTCTACCCTTCGATTCCGTATGAAGGCACTAATGTATTCAAAACCAATTCGTTTAAAAATGACGATTTAACCTTACCGGATTTTCAGATTGGACAACCGATTATTGTTCCTTATAGATAAATTTATTTTTTTGTAAGTTTTATTAGTTGTTAAGTGTTAAAAATACGTATTTTGACGATTATTTTTTGCTTTTAATCGATTTATTTTTATGTTTATCCAACCATAACCAACACCTTATTTGTATGAAAACAAATTACTTACCCGAAGGCAAGGTGAAAAAAAACTATCTCTGTTCCTTGTTTGGACATCGCTTTATTGAGACTAAAAAAGTCAACACTCATTTCAGTGAATTTGAATGTGAAGTATGCAAAATGCAAGCTACCAATGATAGTCGGGGGCATAAAATCAAACTGACTTCTAAACTGAAAGATATCAATGAAACGCTGTTTTATCTGCAACTTAAAAAAGAATTCATCGCTCGTTTTTATTTTACCAAAAAAGAATAGTAACAAACTAAGGTTTCAATCGTCATACCAGCTAAACCTTAAAACCTAACCCTTGGAGTCAACTATTCTTTCCATCAAAAACCTGAATAAACGTTACGGTAAAATCCACGCTGTTAACGACGTTTCTCTCGAAATACACAAAGGCAATGTTTACGGAATTCTGGGGCCAAACGGCAGTGGAAAATCGACTACTCTCGGTATTGTATTGAATGTAGTTAACAAAACTTCAGGAGAATACAGTTGGTTTGACGGAACCATGCAAACGCATGAAGCCCTTAAAAAAGTTGGAGCCATTATTGAGCGGCCTAATTTTTATCCTTATATGTCGGCCAAAGAAAACCTGGAATTGGTTTGCAAAATCAAAGGAATTAATTATAACAAAATAAATGAAAAGCTAGAAATTGTTGGGTTACTCGACAGAAAAGACAGCAAATTCAAAACTTTTTCATTGGGAATGAAACAACGTTTAGCTATTGCATCTGCTTTGTTGAATGATCCTGAAATTTTGATTTTAGATGAACCCACTAACGGTTTGGATCCGCAGGGGATTCATCAAATTAGAGACATCATCCGATTGATTGCTTCACAAGGTACTACCATTTTACTAGCTTCCCATTTACTTGATGAAGTAGAAAAAGTTTGCAGCCATGTTCTCGTACTCCGCTATGGCAAAGTACTGTATTCAGGTACAGTAGACAGCATGACCAATCACAGTGTGTTTTTTGAATTACAGGCCAACGATAATAAATCTTTGACAGATGTATTAAAACAACATCCGGAGACTGATACCGTTTCGGAAATTGAGGGAAAAATAATTGTTCATTTCAAAAATAAGGTTGATGCGGCTCAATTGAATCAATATTTCTTTGACAAAGGGATTTGCCTGAACCATTTAGTTCAGAAAAGAACCAGTTTAGAAGAACAATTTTTAGCATTAACCAATAAATAGAGCCTGAGATGAAACGTTTATTAGCCATTGAATTACAAAAAATATGGAAAAACAGAGCCAGTAAAATATTAACGATTGGTTACTTTGTTATACTGTCTTTTATAGCTTTAATAGCTTCGGTCAAATTTGAAATCGGGAATTTCAAGATTCATTTTGCCGAAATGGGAATTTTCAACTTTCCTTTTATTTGGCATTTCAATACTTGGATTGCATCCTTATTAAAGTTCTTTTTGGCGGTTATCATCGTTTCAATGATGGCCAATGAATACAGTTACGGTACTTTAAAACAAAACCTTATTGATGGTATGAGCAAGCAGGAATTTGTACTTTCCAAATTCTTGGCAATACTCTTTTTTGCGCTGACTTCAACCGTTTTTGTCTTTGTAATGTCATTAATTTTGGGCTATAGTTTCTCCTCCTACACCGAATTAGGAATCGTTTTTTCGGATTTGGAATACTTGTTGGCCTATTTTGTAAAATTGCTTGGTTTCTTCTCTTTCTGTTTATTCTTAGGAGTTTTGATTAAACGTTCTGCCTTCGCTATCGGTTTTTTATTCATTTGGTTTTTATTCGAAAATATATCGCATGCCTTCCTGAAATTTGAGGTTTTCAACAGAAATCCATTGGTAGATTCGTTTTATTCGTACATGCCATTGGAATCTATGAGCAATCTGATTGTAGAACCTTTTACCCGTTTTAGTGTAATCAAAAGTATTCAAACTGCTGTAGGCGATAATAACATAAAAGATTACAGTGTTCATTTCAGTTCAATTTTAATTGTCTTGATTTGGACAGCCATCTTCATTTTCTTGTCCTATAAAATCATCAAAAAAAGAGATTTATAGTATCTTTGCAGATGCTATGAAACTACTGCGAATATTATTTTTTATTTTTTTTTGTTGCTTTTCTCAAAACAACCTTTGGGCGCAAAATATTATTGTTAACGATACCTATACTGCGCAACAATTAGTAGAAAATGTTTTAATCAACAGTCCTTGTGCCAATGTATCTAATTTTAGTGTCAGTGGCGGAAACTTTGCTTCGGGGGAAAAGAGCTATGGTTATTTTTCAGCAGGAACAAGCAGCTTTCCTTTTTCGAACGGAGTAGTACTGAGTACCAGTACTGCAAATAATACACAAGGTCCCAACACATCACTTCTAAGCGATGATGCTCCGGGTTGGATAGGTGACCCTGATTTAGAGCAGGCTTTATCCATTTCTAACACATCCAATGCCACTGTTCTTGAGTTTGATTTTACTCCTTTGACCAGTCAAATCAGTTTTGATTATATATTTGCTTCCGAAGAATACCACGATACTGCACCATGTCATTATTCGGATGGATTTGCTTTTTTGTTAAAAGTAGCCGGCAGCCCT
Organism: Flavobacterium silvisoli; assembly: GCF_004329815.1. GTDB lineage: Bacteria > Bacteroidota > Bacteroidia > Flavobacteriales > Flavobacteriaceae > Flavobacterium > Flavobacterium silvisoli. The sequence continues at coordinate 117,829 of NZ_SJPE01000008.1, forward strand.
GATAATTATCAAAACCTTGCCTTAATCCCTAACACAGCTATCCCTGTAAAAGTGACAACTGTACATCCTAATATATCAGGCGGTAGTGGTTGTCCGGCGCAAAATGAAACTTACTTCGGAAGTTATAACGACAATGCAGCTCCTATCAACTTCAACGGACAAACAACGATAATGACTGCTAAAGCCACTGTAATTCCGGGAACTACATACCATATCAAATTAGTCATAGCCGATGAGACCAATCCCAAATACGACTCGGCCATTTTTTTGGGTGGTGGCAGTTTTAATGTTGGGACCGATCTAGGGCCCGACAGACTGATAGCTACCAACAACCCTCTTTGCAATAGCGACACTTATCTGCTTGACGCTACCGAACCCGGAACCAACACCTATAAATGGTTCAAAGACAATGTGGAACTTTTGGGAGAAACAAACCCAACTTACACTGTTACTTCTGCCGGCACTTATAGTGTAGAAATCACACTCAACAGCACAACATGTATAGCTAAAGGAGAAGTTACAATTGAATATGCTGGCTCTCCTGTCATTGCTCCTTTAGCGTTGGAACAATGCGACGACAATAATGATGGCATTGCCACATTCAACTTAACTAAACTAACTCCGGTATTACAAGGAAGTACAGCAGCGAATACTGTTACGTATTATACCAGTTTGTACAATGCTCAGCACCAACTTAACCCAATTTCGAATACCTCATCGTTTCAAAATACTTCAACCAATCAGGTTGTGGCTGCTGTGAGTAATGCTTATGGATGTAACAGCTATGTGACCATAACACTTCAAATTGCCAACAACTCTTTGCCTGCGGTTAGTCCGATTCCGATTTGTGATGAAGATGGTACGCTTGATGGCTTTACTTCCATTGATTTAAATCAGCAGGTAACACCAACGGTTCTTAATGGATTACCGGCTGGATTAATTGCTGAATACTATTTGACTGCTGCTGATGCCACTAATCAAACCAATGTATTACCAAATAGTTTCACCAATACTCTCTCTCCCAACCAAACCATTTTTGCTCGTATCGTAAATGGCCCTGATTGTTATGGTATCATCCCGATTTCTCTGCAACTGATTACATTCAATCCTGCTAATTTTAATGATGAAAGCTTGTTTTTATGTAATGGAGAAACCGAATCACTGTCTGTGCCATTAGGGTTCAGCAGCTACACTTGGAACACGGGAGCTACCACCTCATCTATTTCTATAACTACCAGCGGAACTTATACGGTTACTGTTACCAATTCGTATGGTTGCAGTGTGACAAAAAAATTCATTGTATTGTCGTCCAGTGCACCTATTATAACTTCAGTAGATATTGGAGATTTTTCAGGAAACAGCAATACTGTTCAAGTTAATGTGAGCGGCAGTGGTGATTATGAGTACTCATTAAACGGAATCCATTTTCAAAGCAGCTCTCTTTTTACTGATGTCACTCCTAAAGAATATACGATAATTGTTCGCGATAAAAACGGCTGCAATCCAAATGCTACAAAACACATTTACGTACTCGATTATCCCAAATATTTCACGCCTAACGGAGATGGCATCAACGATACGTGGCAGATAAAAAACTTATTTTATTACCCACAGGCCGTTGTCACTATTTTTGATCGTTACGGAAAATTCATTTACAGCTTTGACGCCAATCACCCCGGTTGGAATGGGAAATTAAATCAACAGGAGTTGTTTGCCGATGATTATTGGTTTGTCATCACTTTAAACAATGGCCGAATAATTAAAGGCCATTTTGCGCTCAAACGGTAACTGCTTTTTTCACTAATTTTATCCAATGAAGAAGATTATTACCCTATTCGTTTTTTTCCTATCCTTATCAACAACGGCTCAATTCAGTAAGACCCACTATATTCCGCCACTATCCAATACCGATTCGATGTCTGCCACCCCGCAAGGGCAATCTATGTATATCTCGTGTCCGAGTATTACACCGGTAAACTTTCAGATTCAAGAAATTGGCGGAAACACAATCACGGGTGTTGTAAGTCGTGATAATCCGTACGTACATTTTATAGGTACGGGATATGACACTCAATTATTGGTTTCAAAAAGTGATGTCAACACAGTTAAAAATAACAAAGGATTCATAGTACAGGCTGACGATTTGATTTATGTAACGGTTCGTTTAACGGCTTCAAATCAAAATTTTCAAGCTGGTGGCCTTGTTTCAAAAGGAAGTGCTGCTTTGGGAACCCAATTCCGAATTGGTGCTTTTATCAACACCGGGATCAGTGCTATCAACGATACACATTATACTTTTGCCGCCATATTGGCTACGGAAAATAATACTGTTGTTTCCTTTCACGATATCAAATCAGGAGTGGGTTTGATTAATGATGCCGCTTCCGGAAATACACCGAGCGATGTTATTCTCAATGCGGGTGAAAGTTACGTAATAGCGGTAGAAGGTCCCAGAAATGCCAATAGAGACGGATTAATAGGAGCTGCCATCACATCCAATAAGCCCATAGCTGTAAACTGTGGTTCCTTTGCCGGAACTAACGGAAATAATGATTCAAACATTGACTTGGGTTTTGACCAGATTGTTTCGGCTGAGAGAACAGGACAAGAATATATTTTTATAAAAGGTTCCGGAGTGGATGTAACGGAGAGACCGCTTTTAGTTGCTAACGAAAATAACACTGAAGTTTATTTGGATGGTAACTCAAGCCCCATAACTACCTTGAATGCAGGCGAATATTTAGCTTTAGACGGAAGTGCTTTTTCAGCCAATGGTAATTTATATGTCAGAACTTCCAAAAATATTTTTGCTTATCAGGGAATAGGTGGAACATCCAGCCAAGCCAACCAAAACATGCACTTTTTGCCTCCGTTGAGTTGCCAAACCCCTAAAACCATAAACAACATTCCGTTCATCAATGAGGTAAGCGGATTGACTGATTTCTTCGGAACGGTTTGCATCGTAACTAAAGCCGGTGCTTCGTTAGATTTCATTATAGACGGAACCAACTACAGTTTGGCTACTCTACCAGCGGGTATCAACGTAAACGGTCCTTTAACGATAACGGGGAATGCCAATTATGTTACGTATACTTTTGAAAACCTAACCGGTAATATTTCTGTTTTTTCTTCGGAACAGGTATACCTTTCTTATTACGGTTCGAGTAATGCTGCTACTTACGGAGGATATTATTCAGGATTCACATTCGACCCTGAAATTATTCTCCAACCTCAGTCAGCAGCTACATCGGGCTGTATTCCGAATGTTGACTTACAAGTAAATGCCATCAGCGGCTTTGATTTTTTTCAATGGTACCTTAATGGAGCCGCTATAGTCGGAGCCACTGCCAATACTTACACTCCTACACAACCCGGATTTTATAAAGTTATTGCTACTTTAAGTTCTTGCGGCACAGATTTTTCTTCAGTTGAAATTCCCGTTAGTGCTTGTCCTGATGATAGTGATAATGACGGCACCAATGACAACATCGATTTAGACAACGACAACGACGGCATTACCAACTGCAATGAATCCTACGGTAATCAGACTATTTCATTAGCCAATTCGGCTTCAGGAAATATCAATATTGGCCCTTACACTAACTCTTTCACCGGAATCGTAACCACTTCAGCGGCGGCATCTGCAACTCCTTTTACCGGAAATGCAGATGGTAGTTTTGTAACCAATATCCCTGCCGGAAAAACAAATTGGGTGAAATACGAAATGACGTTTGCTCAACCGGTTTCAATTGGTTTAGAATACGTGACCACTGCCAACAGCACTGATTTACTGGATTCTAACGGGGAATACACTATCAATTCACCTATTAACCGAACCATTACGGTACTAAATCCCGATAATCAATTATTGATTGACACCAACTACGATGGTTTTTTCGAAAGCGGCGTTACTGAGTATTCATCATTTGAAATTCGTTTCCGTTTAAACAATACTACTCCTTTAGCCGCAGGAACCGGTACTTTTAAATTCCTGACTAAACTCTCCGGCACTATTAGTTTTAAACACCGAAACTTGTCTGACACTGTTAGTGACAGAGCCACACTCAAAATATACGCCACCTGTGTACCGAAAGACTCTGATAACGATGGCATTCCCGATCAAGATGATTACGACAGTGATAACGACAGTATACCCGATTTTGTTGAATCACAAGGACAAAATATAGTGGCACTATCTCATGTTGACACAAACGGAGACGGAATAGATGATATTTTTGGAAACGGAATAATTCCGGCTGACTCCGATAATGACGGCATTCCTAATTATTTGGATTTGGATTCGGATAATGACGGTATAGTAGACATCATCGAATCAGGAAGTCCCGGAAATTCTAACAATACCAGTGGTGTTATGAGTGGTGGGAATTTTGGAACAAACGGTTTACACAACAGTTTAGAAACTTCACCGGACAGCGGAATACTGAATTACACAATAGCGGATACTGATGGAGATGGCATACTCAACTATATCGAATTAGATAGTGATGATGATGGTTGCAGTGATACTGCAGAAGGAACCGTTAATTACACCATTCCGGCTCCCATTATTATTACTACACAACCGCAAAATGTCATAGCCTGCGAATCCCAATCAGCAACTTTTACAGTAACCTCTAATGCTGTTAACAATTATCAATGGCAACTATCCACTAATAATGGTGTTACTTGGTCAAACCTTACAAACAATGCGATTTATTCAGGTGTAACCTCCGCCTCATTGACTATTTCCAATGTAACCCCAGCAATGGTTGGATACCAATATCGAGTGTTTTTAAACAAAAACGGAAACAGTTGTGGCTTGTATTCATCAGGAGCAATCCTGACAACTTATCCGTTACCGGTAATAACAACTCCTATTTCATTAAAGCAATGTGATGAGGACAGTGACGGAATTACCGTATTCAACTTGACCCAAAAAAATAACGTAATTTCGGCTAATTATTTAAACGAAACTTTCACTTACTATACCAATCTTGCGGCAGCTAACACTCAAAATCCTGCTTTTTTGATAGCCAATCCTATTGCCTTCACAAGTGGTAATACCAGTATATTTGTACGAGTTGAAAACAATAATGGTTGTTTCCGTGTAGCCCGCATAGATTTAATGGTTTCGGTAACTCAAATTCCGTCAAGTTTTCAGGTTCCGAACCAGTACCGATTCAAATGCGATGACTATCTTGATCCTGTAAATGATGACCGCGATGGGATTTCAAAATTTGACTTTACTCCTATTACAAATAGCCTCTTGACTTTTTTACCGAGTAACGTTTCGATTAAATATTATAAAACGGAAGCGGATTTCTTAGCTGAAACAGATACTGCCGGTAATTCATTGGCTATTCCCGACCCATCTAATTACCGAAATTTTGGTTCTCCCGGCACTCAATCCATTTGGATACGTGTGGACAGCACGGTTGACAACTCTTGTTTTGGTTTCCGTAAGTTCGACATTGTAGTGGAAGCATTGCCTTTTGCCAATCCTGTAAATGCCAATAACATCATTCGTCATTGCGACGACAATCAGGATGGCATATATGGTTTTGACACATCAGGAATTCAAACCGCAGTGGTAAACGGGCAAGCCAATGTAACAGTTAAATATTTCACGGCTAATGGTACTCCGCTTTCATCTCCTTTACCCAATCCTTTTATTGTAAACACGACCGAAACCATTACCATCAGAGTGGTGAATAACAATACACAATCCTCAGATGGTCCTTGTTATGACGAAGAAACGCTACAGTTTATTGTAGATGATTTGCCTCAAGCTTTTCCCATTTCCTCATCTTTGACAACAGCCTGTGATGATGAAAGTATTGTCATCGACCAAGATGGGCTGCATGATTTTGACACCACTAATTTCCAAGCTACTATACTTGGAACACAATCCGGAATGAACGTATATTATCTTGACGGAAATAACAATCCATTGGGAAGTCCGTTGCCGAACCCTTTTACAAGTGGTACTCAAAACGTAAAAGTTATTGTCGAAAACTCAATTAATAACTCATGTAAGGCTCAGTTGACTATTCCTTTCGTGGTACATCCATTGCCTAAAATTGATCAGGAAGAAACAGTCTTGGTTTGTTTACCTAACACACAAGCCATATTGGATGCCGGTATACAGGATGGCTCTCCTGCTTCCAACTACACGTTTCAATGGTATCTGAACAATGATATACTGCCGGGAAAAATCAACCCAACCCTGATAGTTAACAGTCCCGGTATTTACAGCGTTACGGTAACCAATATTTATGGCTGTCAGGCAACCAGAATTATCAATGTGATAAGTTCACAAATTGCCAGTATTCAAAATATATCAATAAGTGATTTAACCGAAATCAATGCTGTTTCGGTCAGCGTAACAGGTTCCGGTATTTACGAATATTCTTTGGATGACAGTAACGGACCATACCGCGATACCGGCTTTTTCAGCAATGTTCCTATGGGATTGCACGAATTGTATGTTCGTGACAAAAATGGTTGTGGTATTTTAGGCCCGATAGCTATTCCCGTTTTAGGAATTCCGCATTATTTTACTCCGAATGGCGACGGGTATCACGATTACTGGAATGTACAAGGTATCGCTCCAAATTCGGTGAATATCCATTCGAACGTTTACATTTTTGATCGCTTTGGAAAGTTGATAAAACAACTGTCACCAATGAGCAGCGGATGGGATGGTACTTACAACGGTCAAGAATTGCCTTCTGATGACTATTGGTTCGACATTCATTTTGTTGACGGACGCAATGTAAAAGGGCATTTTAGCTTAAAACGATAATAGAAGAAATAAATGATAACTGTTTCAAACCAAAATTCGCAACCTTAGAGAGAAAATGTTCCGGCACCATAAACAAATAAACTGACCGTGTTAAAAATTACTTCAATAAACTTTATTACTGTTAAACCTAAAACCTTCTGCCATAAAATCGTTCAGGAAAATCAATTGGTAAAAACATAAATAATAATTTCAGGAAGTTCACTCATCAGAAATTATTTTGTACGGTATAAAAAAAGCCCCGATTACTCGGGGCTTTTATTTATGAAAGAAAGAAGATTATTTTTTCTCTTTCTTTTCCATTTCAGCTTTCAATCCGGCAAGGATATCGTTGTTATCTCCAAGAGCGTTAGCAGGAGCATTGCTTGTTGAAACAGTTTCAACTGCAGCTTTCGCTTGTTTCTCTTCTTCTTCTCTGAAGATAGCGGTGTGAGAGGCTACTACTCTTTTGAATTCTTTGTTGAACTCAATTACTTTGAATTGTGCTTCTTCACCTTTTTTCAACTTTTTACCGTCTTCTTTTTCTAAGTGACGAGTTGGGATAAATGCCACCACATCATCTCCGAAATCTACAGTAGCTCCTTTGTCAACAATCTCAGCGATAGTTCCGGTGTGGATAGTTCCCACAGCGAAAGCATCTTCGTGTTTATCCCAAGGGTTTTCAGTAGTTTGTTTGTGACCTAACGATAATTTACGTCCGTCAACATCCAACTCTAATACTACTACATCTAATTTATCACCTACGTTAACAAATTCTGATGGGTGTTTGATTTTCTTAGTCCAAGACAAATCAGAAATGTATACTAAACCGTCGATTCCTTCTTCTAACTCAACGAAAATTCCGAAGTTAGTAAAGTTTCTAACAATTCCTGTGTGTCTAGAACCTACAGGGTATTTAGCCGTGATGTCTGTCCAAGGATCTTGAGTCAATTGTTTGATACCCAAAGACATTTTTCTTTCGTCTCTGTCTAAAGTCAATACAACAGCTTCAACAGTGTCCCCAACTTTAACGAAGTCCTGAGCACTTCTCAAGTGAGTAGACCATGACATTTCAGAAACGTGAATTAAACCTTCAACTCCTTCAGCAACTTCGATGAAAGCACCATAGTCAGCAATAACTACTACTTTACCTTTCACTTTGTCACCTACTTTCAAGTCAGCTCCAAGAGCATCCCATGGGTGAGCGTTTAATTGTTTTAAACCTAATTGGATTCTTGTTTTCTCATCATCGAAATCAAGGATAACCACGTTTAATTTTTGGTCTAATTCCAAAACTTCACTTGGGTGGTTGATTCTTGACCAAGAAAGGTCAGTAATGTGGATTAAACCGTCAACACCACCTAAGTCAATGAACACACCATAAGAAGTGATGTTTTTCACAACTCCTTCTAATACTTGTCCTTTTTCTAATTGACCAATGATTTCTTTTTTCTGAACTTCAATGTCTGCTTCAATAAGCGCTTTGTGCGAAACAACAACGTTTTTGAATTCGTGGTTGATTTTTACCACTTTGAACTCCATGTTTTTGTTTACGTATACATCGTAATCACGGATTGGTTTCACATCAATTTGTGATCCCGGTAAGAATGCTTCAATTCCGAAAACATCTACAATCATACCACCTTTAGTTCTACATTTAACAAAACCGGTAACAATTTCTCCTGTTTCGTTAGCAGCAATAACTCTGTCCCATGATTTGATAGTTCTTGCTTTTCTGTGAGATAATACTAACTGACCTGTTTTGTCCTCACGAACGTCAATCAATACTTCTACTTTGTCCCCAACTTTTAAGTTCGGGTTGTAACGGAACTCATTCAAAGAAATAACTCCTTCTGATTTCGCGTTAATGTCAACAATAGCGTCTCTGTCAGTAATTCTTACTACTACACCTTCTACAACCTCTTCTTGGTCTGTTGAAATAAAAGTTTTAGCTACTAAGTTTTCAAACTCTTCCAAGTTTTTTTGATCTACTGCGTCAATTCCTTCTGCATAATTATGCCAGTTGAATTCATTTAAAAACGCTTCTTGTTCTTTGTTTAATACAGCCATGCTGATAAAAAAATTTGTATGTTGTATTCTTCGAGTTTCTTAATGCGATTAAAAACACAACAGTGTTATCTTTTAAATAGTTGATACCTAAAGGAAACTCTTCTTCGCCAAAAGGTGTGCAAAATTAAGCATAATTTCTTAATTACAAAACATTTAGAAAAAGAAAATAGAGGACAGAAGCAAGAAAAAAGACATTATGATTTTAGAAGCGAATGGCTTGGGATAAAAAGCAATCCATGTTCCCGCTGTCCGGGCTACGCGGTAGCCTCTCCCATCAGGGCTAGACAGTAATGGTATGGCATAAAAAAACCCGATACATTATCGGGTTCTCATTTTTTTTATTAATGACTCACATTTGCCACGTCTTTAGGATTGTGCTTGTGCTTAAACAAAACCGCAAATGCAATGGCAATTACCAATGCATAACCCGCAAACGAAAGCCAGATGCTGTGCCAGTCACGGGCACCCTCATGCGTAAAGAATTCGTCTATAATATAACCGCTTACCAATCCGCCAAAGAAAGCACCAAAACCGTTAGACATCATCATAAACAAGCCCTGAGCCGAAGAACGAATTTTAGAATCGGTGGTCGTTTCAACAAAAAGTGAACCGGAAATATTGAAAAAGTCAAACGCCATCCCGTATACAATACACGACAAAATTATCATCCAAAGTCCGTCAGCCGGATTTCCGTAAGCAAACAAACCAAAACGCAAAACCCAAGCCAACATCGAAATCAACATTACCTGCTTGATTCCGAATCGTTTCAAAAAGAACGGAATCGCCAAAATAAACAAGGTTTCTGATATCTGCGAAATCGACATGATTAAGGTAGACTTAGTCACAATGATACTATTAGCATATTCCGGCACTTTCCCAAATTCGGATAAAAATACATCTCCGTACATATTGGTCAATTGTAAAGCGCCACCCAAGAACATTGAGAACAAAAAGAACAACGCCATTTTATAGGTTCCAAATAATTTAAAAGCATCCAAACCCAGTTTTTGAGCCAAAGAAGCATTCTCCGCAATCAACTTCTGCGGCGGACATTTTGGCAAAGTAAACGAATAAACTCCCAGAATTACTGCTGAAACAGCCGATATGTAAAACATATTTGCTGAAGCTTTATTCCCGGATAAATTGGTTAACCACATAGCTGCAATAAACCCAATAGTTCCCCAAACGCGAATCGGAGGAAATACTTTCACCACATCAAACTGATTATTTTTTAAAATATTATACGCCACCGAGTTAGACAACGAAATGGTGGGCATGTAACACAACATAGCGGCAAAAATCACCCAATAAAAAGTAGTAGGATTATCTACTTGCGGTATGTAAAACAAAGCCATTCCGCCCAGTATGTGTAAAATTCCGTATAGCTTTTCGGCGTTTATCCATTTATCGGCAATGATTCCGGTAATAGCCGGCATCACAATAGAGGACAGACCTAAGGTAGAAAAGATGGCTCCAAATTGTTCCCCGCTCCACTGTTTGGTGGCAAACCAGTAATTGCCAACGGTAATCAACCACGCTCCCCACACAAAGAACTGAAGAAAGCTCATCAGTGTTAATCTGATTTTAATATTCATAAAATAAATAGTTTTTGGTTTTTAGTAAAAATAGCCCGTAAATCTACTATTTAAATTGAGATAAACAAAAATAGTTAAATGGATTTCGTTACCTTTTCTACCATTTCCAAAACAGCAGCAAACTGCTCCTCCCGGGTAAGATGGGAGTTGTCCAGTTCAAGAGCATCTTCCGCTTTTCGCAACGGAGAATCATCACGGTGGGTATCAATATAATCGCGTTCTTCTACATTTTTCAACACTTCTTCAAAAGAAACTTTTTGCCCTTTGGCCTGTAGCTCATCAAATCGTCTTTGAGCACGGGTTTGTGGGCTTGCCGTCATGAAAACTTTGAGTTCTGCTTTTGGAAAAACAACCGTACCAATATCGCGACCATCCATTACAACGCCTTTATCTTTCCCCATGCTTTGTTGTTGCTCTACTAATTTGGCACGTACTTCAGAAACCTCGGCCACTTTACTCACAAAATTGGAAACTTCAATCGTTCTGATTTCAGTCTCCACATTAACGCCATTCAAAAACATTTCGGCAAAACCCAATTCCGGATTGAATTCAAAATGCAAACGAATGGATGGTAGGCTATTTATCAGTGTTTCTTTATCAAAGTAATCTGCTGTGATATATCCATTTTGCATGGCAAACAAAGTTATGGCACGGTACATAGCACCGGTATCAACATAAACATATCCTAAATGTTTGGCTAATTGTTTGGCTAAAGTACTTTTTCCGGTTGAGGAAAATCCGTCGATGGCAATGGTAATTTTTTTACTCACAATTTTTTAATTATTTTTTGGTGTTCGTGAACCCTCGGTTTCAAAGTTATTTTATGTATTAGTATCGGTTTCCCGAAAAATCTATGGTTAATCCGAATAAACTGGTGTTGGCCGCTAATGTATAGCGTGAATACGAATAATTAAATTTTAAATTATTGACTCTCAATCCGAAACCTACGGAAAGTCCGGAAAAATTTCGTTTTTCTAAAATACGTAATTCTTCGGCTCTTCTGAAATTATATCCTAATCGAACATTAAAGCCCTTATCCGGAAACAGCTCTGCCCCAACCACTACATGTCGTAAAGCATTATTAAAAATCGAAACTTTCTCAGGAGTCGAACCGCCATCTAAATTACCTTGTGCTCTGTTCGGATTAGAAAATGCCAACTGCCACTGTTGCATGTTTTCTAAAGTCAAGTGCCAACGAATAGGAACATTTTCCATCAACTGAGAAACACCAATCATCACTTCTAAAGGCAATTTCTCGCGGGTTTCATAATAGGGAGTTATTTGGGTTCCGATATTTCGTATTACCAAGGCCCAGTTGACATCATTGCGGGTATCTATAAACAAAGCACCTAAATCAACCGCAGCTCCAAAAGAATTATAACTTTCTAAAGTCGAAGAAATCAGTTTGGCATTGGCTCCTATGTAAAAATCAGAAAAAGGAATATTGTAAGCATAACCAAAGGTCAAAGCAATCTCGCTCCCGGTAAACCCTGAGGTTTGCAGACCATTTTCGTCATAGCCGTCAAACTTCCCGTAATTTACGTAATTAACTCCTCCAAAAAAAGTTTGTACATGACGATCGTATGTGTAGGCGTAAGCTGCTGTTCCATAAGTAACTTCTCCAAAATAACTCCCGTAATTCAACGCCAGTTTATTGTCCATTTCCGGATTAATTGTTGCCGGGTTAAAATGCGCCTGATTGACATCTTGGTCATAAAACGTCAGTACTTTTCCGCCCAGAGCGGCTTGTCGAGGTGAAGTGACTAAGTTTAGAAACTGGTATACCGACTTCCCGCCAATTTGCCCAAAAGCGGTCAAAGCGGTGAGGTAAAATCCAATACAAATTGTTTTTCTAAACATCAAAAATGGCTTATGCTACATACTATAACGGAAATGCGAAGATATTATTTTATATGGTATGAAAAAAAGTTAAAAGAAAAAGGCATAAGCGATATTGACTTATGCCTTTGGGTAATGTTTTGAACTGAAGTTATAATTTCTTGGCGTTTTTCACTTTTTGACTGGTGACAGCAATATCAATAACTTCACTCATTTCTTTTACATAATGAAACGTCAATCCTTCGATGTAATCCGGTTTGATTTCGTCAATATCACTTTTATTTTCGTGACACAGGATAATTTCTTTGATATTGGCTCTTTTGGCTGCTAAGATTTTTTCTTTAATTCCGCCAACCGGCAATACTTTTCCGCGAAGGGTAATTTCTCCGGTCATGGCTAAATTTTTCTTCACTTTTCTTTGCGTCAGCAATGAGACTAAAGACGTTAACATGGCTATACCGGCACTTGGTCCGTCTTTAGGGGTCGCTCCTTCCGGCACATGCAGGTGAATGTTGTATTTGGCGATCATCTCCGGGTCTAATCCGAAAATTTCGGCATTGGCTTTAATGTACTCTAAAGCAATTGTAGCCGATTCTTTCATTACTGTTCCTAAATTCCCCGTCAGGGTTAAAACTCCTTTTCCGGGTGAAATCAACGATTCAATGAATAATATATCTCCTCCTACAGAAGTCCAGGCCAAACCGGTTACTACACCGGCCACATCATTGTTTTCTGATTTGTCGCGTTCTAATTTTGGCGCACCCAAAATCTTAACAATATCTTCATCGGTAAGTTTCTTGTTGTACTCTTCTTCCATGGCTACCGATTTGGCAGCATTTCTGACTACTTGTGCAATCTTTGTTTCTAGGCTTCGAACACCCGATTCACGGGTATATCCTTCCACTATTTTTTCTAATTGTCTTTTGCCAATAGTTAAATCCTTAGTTGTCAACCCATGCTCTTTCAATTGTTTAGGCAACAAATGCTGGCGGGCAATTTCTACCTTTTCTTCTATGGTGTAACCCGTCATTTTGATGACTTCCATACGGTCCTTCAACGCGGGCTGAATAGCAGCCATATTATTAGAAGTAGCAATAAACATTACTTTTGACAGGTCATAGCCCATCTCCAGGAAATTATCATAAAAATCGCTGTTTTGTTCCGGGTCTAAAACTTCAAGCAAAGCAGATGAAGGATCTCCGTGGTGGCTGTTAGATAGCTTATCAATTTCATCTAAAACAAAAACAGGATTAGAAGTTCCGGCTTTTTTCAAGCTTTGGATAATTCTACCCGGCATGGCACCAATGTATGTTTTGCGGTGTCCGCGTATTTCAGCTTCGTCACGTAAACCGCCCAAAGAAATGCGAACGTACTCTCTTCCTAAAGCCTCGGCTATCGATTTTCCTATAGAAGTTTTCCCTACTCCCGGAGGTCCTGTCAAACAAATGATAGGCGATTTCATATCGTTTCGTAATTTCAATACGGCCAAATGTTCGATGATTCTTTTCTTTACATCTTCTAAACCAAAATGGTCACGGTCTAATATTTTTTGCGCTCTTTTTAAATCGAAATTATCGGTTGTGAAATGATTCCACGGCAACTCTAAAAACAGTTCCAGATAGTTTCTCTGGATACCAAAATCTGGTGCCTGTGGGTTCATGCGTTGCAACTTTGAAATCTCTTTTTCAAAATGTTTTTTCGTTTTTTCATTCCAGTTTTTAGTCTTGGCTTTTTGACGCATTTCTTCGATTTCTTCTTCATAAGAAACTCCTCCCAACTCCTCCTGTATGGTTTTCATCTGCTGATGAAGGAAATACTCGCGCTGTTGTTGATCTAAGTCGAAACGCACTTTGGACTGAATATCATTTTTCAATTCCAGTTTTTGTAACTCTACGTTCATGTAGCGCAACGTTTCCAGAGCTCTGTCTTTAAGAACATTAATCATCAATAAATCTTGTTTCTCTTTTACCGAAAGGTTCATGTTAGAAGAAACAAAATTGATTAAGAAAGACTGACTTTCAATATTTTTGATGGCAAAAGTAGCTTCGGTTGGAATATTTGGGCTTTCCTTTATAATCTGGATTGCCAATTCCCGCATCGAATCGATGATGGCCTGAAATTCGGTATCGTTTTTACCCGGACGTTGTTCGTCAACCTCTTTTATAGTGGCTCTGAGATAAGGACTCTCAGTAGTTACTGTATCAATAGCAAATCGTTTTTTACCTTGTAGAATTACGGTAACATTACCGTCAGGCATTTTCAAAACACGTAAAATTTGGGCTACAGTACCAACGTTATATATATCGTTTTTAGTCGGATCTTCATCCGCTTCATTCTTTTGAGCCACAACCCCAATAATCTTATTTCCGGCATTGGCATCATTAATCAATTTTATAGATTTGTCTCTTCCGGCAGAGATGGGAATCACCACTCCGGGAAAAAGAACTGTATTGCGCAATGGCAAGATGGGCAGTGAATCAGGAAGCACTTCCTTATTCATTTCTTCCTCGTCTTCGGGGGTCAAGAGAGGAATTAAATCGGTTTCGGTATCAAATTCTTGTAGTGACAGATTGTCAAACGAAAAAATGTTGTGATTTGGCATAGTATTTTTTTAGGTCAAAATGACATTATAAACTGGTTGACGCTATACAAATGTAGGACAACTTTACTAACTAATACGTTAAAATCGATAAGTGATTGTCAGAACTTTGTATGATAATCATTTAAACAAGTCAAATCGATTCGGGACTTAATAAGTCAAGGACTGTGCCAAAAAAAAATCCGCCGAAATGGCGGATTTTATGTATTTAAGACAAATAGAAGAATTATTGTTTAGTGTAAATAACCGTAATATCGGCTGCTGTTTCGACAACAATCCCACTTTGATTGGTCAAAACTGTACCATTTGGCACTGTAGAACTGAGTGTATTTCCTGAAACGGTGAATGTGTAGGGATCTATTGTAGAATCCGAACTATTCAATGTAAGCAGATTTCCGACTAATACCCAAGTTCCAACATCATCCGGATCTGTAAAACACTCATAACCTCCTGAAAGATTTAAATCAACACCTTTTTCATTTGCTACATAAGTCCCGTTAGCATTTAAAGTCAAAAGCATATTATTAAAACATGTTATCTCATTCATTTGATTTACAGAACTGGTTCCATCACCATTCAAATCGGTAGAAGGCACAGTATTGAAGGCTGTCATCATATATGTTCCAACAACGGTATTAGTCTGTGTAGCTGCATTTACAACTACTGGTCCAATCCAACCGCTGTTTTGGGTAGCTGAACAAGTAGCTCTAACATAAAAATCATAAGATACTGTTGCAGATATTCCGGTAACCTGTTTTGTAGTTGTTGCAGAGGTTACCGTATTCCCGGTTCCTATTATAAATCCTGTCATGCCGTACTGAATTTCCCAAGAGGTTTCAGTAGCACCGGCTGTCCAAGTTACGTCAACATTAGTATTGGTAGCAGCGTTTCTTACTGCCATCAAATTAGACGGATTAGGACAGTTTGGATTTAAAACAATTCCCTGAACATTAACCGGTCCAACCCATTGACTACTCGAAGTAGCACTACAGTTGGACTTTACATAAAAACTATAGCTATTTGTTGAATTCAATCCAGTAACTAAATATGTTGTTGAAGTTGAACTAACAGTAGTTCCTGTCCCTAGTGCAAACCCCTGAATACCGTATTCAATGGTCCAAGAAGTTTCACTGCCTCCTGCAACCCAACTCAAACTAACTGAATTATTATTTATAAAATTACTAGCCTGAAAGGCAGTAGGCACATTACAAACAGGTGGATTAAAATCATCCAAAACTATAGCACTGTCTATAGGCTCCGTTTCACAAGAACTGAAAGTCAATGCTGTAAAAATCAAAAATAATCCAGCTAAAAGTTTTATGTTTTTCATAATCAATTTTTAAAGAAAGTCCAAATATAATTTTTTTTTGAAGTTACGCCAATGATTTTCTCGGAATTCTCAATAACAATAATAATCCCGCCATAAAAAAGACTCCGAGAAACACAATCGCAAATCTAGGACTTCCGGTAATCTGATCAATCAAACCATAAACCAGCATACCTATCACAATCCCTATTTTTTCGGATACATCATAAAAACTGAAGAAGGAAGCGGTATCCTCTGTTTCCGGTAAAAATTTTGAATAGGTAGAACGACCCAGAGCCTGAATCCCTCCCATTACTAATCCAACCAAAGCAGCCATGATATAAAAATGAGTTGGTGTCGTGATAAAATAAGCGAAACCGCACAACAAAACCCAAAAAGCATTTAATACAATCAGAACTTTGACATTCCCATATTTAGCTGAAGCTCTGGATGTCAAAACAGCTCCGGCTATCGCTATCAACTGAATTAAAAGTATACAGGTAATTAATCCAATTTGACTTTCTTCGGGACTACTCCACTCAATTTCCTGTGAGCCAAAATAAGTAGCCACCAACATTACTGTTTGTACAGCCATACTGAAAACAAAAAAACTCAGTAAATATCTTTTCAGAGGCACTTCAGATTGTAACATTTTCCACACTTTCTTCAACTCTCTGAAACCGTTAAAAATCACAGCTGTCGTTACTTTTTGCTGATTAGAATTTCCTTTGGGCAAATAAAAATAAGTATACTTACTGAAAACAATCCACCAAATACCAACAGTAGCAAACGAGTAGCGCATGGCTTTCATCGAAGCTTCTCCGGGTGTTCCCGTTATGTGAAACAACTCGGGTTTCATAATCATAGCCAAATTAATAATCAACAACAGGACGCTTCCTACATACCCTAGTGAATATCCTTTGGCACTCACTTTATCCTGCTGTTCCGGATAAGCAATATCGGGCAGATAGGAATTATAAAAAACCAAGCTCCCCCAAAAACCTATTAACCCAAAAAAATAAAAAGTTAATCCCAACAGTATATTTTCCAAATCAAAAAAGTACAAACCAATGCAAGACAAAGCCCCTATATAATTGAACACACGCATGAAAATCTTTTTATTCCCCATGTAATCGGCAATTCCGGATAACAACGGTGAAAAAAGTGCCACACACAAAAATGCCGCTGCAGTAACAAAACTTATGAGTGCCGAGTTTTTAAAATTATGTCCAAAAACAACAATATAAGGGTTGCTTTTATCAAACAACGCATTGTAAAAAATAGGAAAAACTGCCGAAGCAATCACTAAACTGTAAACAGAATTTGCCCAATCGTAAAACGCCCAGGCATTGAGTAATTTCGGGTGACCTTTTGGAAGTAATGGCATAAAATAGTTTTTAAAATAAAAAATCCCGAATAAACGGGATTCAAATATAGTTTATTTAGGATTAAAACTTCACTCCAAACTTAGCGGCTTCGGCTTTAGCCTCAGGAATCAGTCTTCTGATATTGGCTATTCTGGTTTCATCAGAAGGGTGTGTGCTCATAAACTCTGCCGGTTTATTACCTCCTGACGCCTTTGACATCCGCTCCCAAAAGATAACCGCCGTTTCAGGATTATAACCTGCAATTGCCATTAACTTTAATCCAATCATATCCGCCTCACTTTCATGACTTCTACTAAAAGGCAGCATGCCGCCGTATTGCGAAACTCCCGAGTAGGCCAACATAGCCATTTGTTGTGTTTCTGAACTTTTATTTCCTGTAGCCAAAGCTACTCCGGCAGCTCCGGCTTGTTGCAACATTCCGGCACTCATCCGCTGTTGCCCATGATTGGCCAATGCATGCGAAACTTCATGTCCCATAACAGTAGCCAAACCGGCTTCATCCTGAGTAATGGGTAAAATCCCCGAATATACGACAATTTTTCCTCCGGGCATACACCATGCGTTTACTTCTTTATTTTCTACCAAATGGTATTCCCATTTATAATCTTTCAAATACTCAGTATAACCATTGGCATTCAACCATTTTTCGGCGGCGGCTTTTATCTTCATTCCAACAGTTTCCACTCTTTTGGCATCTGCAGTACCCGAAACTACTTTGTTTTCCTTCAAAAAAGTTCCGTATTGCTGAAAAGCCGTTGGAAATATTTGACTGTTGTCTACCAAAGCCATAGTACTCTTTCCGGTAAACGGATTCTTAGCACACGATACAACTAAAAGTAATGCCACTGATGCAAATAACAAGATTCCTTTTTTCATAGTATTGAATTTGAATGACAAATTTACACAATCTAATTTCAAAATTAATTATATAATTTCATTTACAAATTACATTCATATCGCAGAAACCTGATGTTTTCTGAATTATTTGAGTTTCATTTCGGGTTTTAGATTATATTTATAGTGTAAATTCTTTTCTAGAACTGAATCAAACCCATCACAATGGCAGCGAAGTCCCAAATAAAAAACCAATCATTACCAATCCCCAAAACCATAATCGCTGCTGCCCGGTTTTTACAAGCCATTTCGCCTAAGTTAGCCGCGTTGTTTGCCGCCAAACTATTCACTACTCCATTAAAACACAAAATCCCAAAAAGGGAAATACACATTGATAAGGAAAGTCAACAAAGCAAACTCTACATTCCAAGTATCAAAAAAGAAATAGTAGTTTATCAATACGGCACTGGTATCAAAAAAATTCTTTTAGTACACGGCTGGTCCGGAAGAGGCACACAATTAGTAAAAATAGCCGATGAACTGGTAGCCTTGGGGTATACCACCATAAGCTTTGATGCCCCGGCACACGGAAAATCAAGCGGAAAAACCACATTAATGCCCGAGTTCATTGCCTCCATTTTAGCACTCGAAAAACAATTCGGCCCGTTCGAGTTTGCCATAGGACATTCCCTCGGAGGCATGTCAGTACTAAACGCCGTAAAACAAGGATTAAAAATAAAAAAAGCCGTAATTATTGGCAGTGGTGATATCATTCAGGACATCATAGACGATTTCATCAAAAAACTACGGCTCAAACCCCAAATAGGGCAATTACTCAAAAGCCATTTTGAAGCAAAAACTCAAGAAGACATGGAGGATTACGCCAGCCACCACGCCGCAAAATCCGTTACTATTCCGGTATTAATTATACACGACAAAAACGATGAAGATGTTCCGGTAAAAGCAGCCCATAACATCCAAGCCCATATCAAAAACAGCGAACTGATGGTAACCGAAGGCCTGGGACATCGCAAAATTCTAGGAAATGATAAAGTACTCCATGCGATAAACAACTTTTTACACAAACAATGATGAATTTATTTGATGACAATACAAACTGGGCCGAGAAACTCGAACCTCTCATAACCCTATACAAAGGCAGACCCCATCCGTTAGCATATAAAAATCCGTATCAACTCATGATAATGGTCATCCTGTCTGCTCAAGACTCTGATGCCAACATCAACAAAATTGCTCCGGCATTGTTTGACGCCTATCCTAATCTGGAAAGCATAGCCGTTTCAAACCTTGAAAGTATCATTCCCTACATCAGTAAAGTCAGGAACTTTGGAACCAAAGCCAATTGGATTCTCCAAATAGCGCAAGAACTAAAAGAAAATAAAAACATACCCACCAATCTGGATTCATTGACCGCACTAAAAGGTATCGGTCGAAAATCAGCCAATGTCATCCTGCGCGAAACCAACCAGCCCGCCGAAGGCATCATAGCCGATCTGCACGTCATCCGTGTGGCTCCCAGAATAGGCATTATCAAAGAAACCAAGGACGGCAACAAAGTCGAAAAGCAACTGATGGAAACCTTACCCAAAGAAATTTGGGGCGAAATAGGCATGGCAATCTCCTTCCTCGGAAGAGAAACCTGCAGACCTACCAATCCAAAATGCGCAGCATGCCCGGTGCAGACTCATTGTCAATATCCCTTAAAGACTCTTTAATTGGGCGTGTTCCTGTCTAAAGCCAGGAACCGGGCTGTCCGGGTTACACGGTAACCTCTCCCATCCCTCACGCAATATGTGCTACAGCGGGAATATCTCTTGTGTCAAGCATTTCTTTTATAAATTTGTCATCCTGAGCTTGTCGAAGGACATAAAACAAAAAACCCTTACTATTTCTAGTAAGGGTTTCCAAAAAAAGGCGGCGACATACTCTCCCACATTACTGCAGTACCATCTGCGCAGTCGGACTTAACTTCTCTGTTCGAGATGGGAAGAGGTGAGCCCCGACGCAAT
>NZ_SJPE01000009.1 GCF_004329815.1 Flavobacterium silvisoli
CTTGTTCTATAGCTGTAACAATAGTACGTTTTTGAAGGTTTGTATAACTCCTGCGTTTGATTTTTTCTTGATATTCGGGTGAACCATAATCCCTCATCCAACCATCTAACGATGCTTTTCCTAATCCATAAATCCGGGTAGCTTCTTTTCTAGGCAATCCTTGTTCAACTTCTTTGACAATTTTTAAAATCAAGCGTTTGTCATAACGGCTCTGTTTGTGCTCCCGTGAAGCATAAATCTCTTGTGCAGGGTTTTCCATATACACTTTTTTAGTGTATAGCTATTTTAGGACAAGACAAGGACAAGACAGATAATAGATGATAGATGGATAGATGATAGATGGATAGATGATAGATGGAAAGAGTGATGGTTGATTGGTTTTTTGATGGATCTTGTTCAAGTATTGTAGAGGTTAGTGAACAGGTGTTGACTTTGTGCAGGGGTTTTATTCTCTGATGGCGGAGAAAGATTATTACCCTTGGATCAGCGGATATACGTGGTGTAGCTTTAGTCCGGTGTATTCGCAGAACTCTTCGATTGCCACCAAGTGGTGGGGCTCTTTGTTGCAGTGTTTCCGGATTTCGATAAGCAGTAACCGGGAGTACCGGTAACTTCTACCTGTAATGCGCTGAACGTCTTTCGGGTAAATGCAAATTCTTTTCCATTCTTGTTTCATAGTGGTTTGTTTGCGTTTTTACTCCTGTACCCTTTGTAAGAGGGTAAACAAATTTATAGAATAATTATTACAAATTTTGTTTTTGTCATGGGATAAAAGTGTATCTATTATTCCTAATTGGTCCTTTTTGGTCAGGCTTATTTTTTCTAATGCCTTTTATTTCAAAGCTTTGTGGTGTAATTCGGTTACAGATGCATCGCGATTTGAATTATGAGGTTTGAGGGAGTGTACCTTAACATTCCGATACACCAATTTTTTAATACTTAGAAATCATGGCCAAACAAAAGGGCATATTTAAAGTGAAAGGTACCATTGGAGATGTTACTTTTTATAAAACTCAGGATGGATTCCTGATTAAAGAGAAAGGAGGGGTTGATGGCAATCGAATTGCGAATGATCCTGCTTTTCAACGTACCCGAGAGAACGGGTCGGAATTTGGAAGAGCCGGTAAGGCCGGTAAACTTTTGCGCATGGCTTTGCGGCCGTTGCTCATCAACTCTGCCGACAGCCGAATGGTGAGTCGTTTGACGCAATCGATGATGAAGGTCATACAGACTGATGTTGTCAGCCCAAGGGGGTTGCGCAACGTTATTGACGGAGAGTCGGAGTTGCTGACCGGTTTTGAGTTTAACATTCGCGGGAAGCTGAGCAACAGTTTGTATGTGCCTGTCACGGGTACCATTGACCGTGCGACCGGCAGCATCACTGTTGATTTGGATGCTTTTGTACCTCAAAACATGGTGGCAGCACCTGAGGGCACTACGCATTTCAAAGTGATTTCGGGTGGAGCTGAAGTTGATTTTGAAGCAGGTGCCTTTGTGGTGGCTACTTCGGAAACTGCTGCTTTACCTTGGGATGCAGTGATTACTGCAGCTATCAGTCAGACCAATACCGTTAGCGCCAATTCGACTAAACCATTGTTCCTTGTTTTGGGCATAGAGTTTTATCAAGAGGTTAACGGGGAGCTGTATCCGTTGAAAAACGGTGCTTACAATCCGTTATCGATTGTAAAGGTTGACGGAGGGGTGTAGTCTTTAGTTGCCCAGAATTGTTTCCCGATGTTTTGGAGGTGTCCTGTATTTAAAGGGTGTCAAGTTTCAGTTGCGAACTTAGCCAATATCATGAGTGTAAAGAGGCAGTTCTCCGGGACTGAGGGAAACGATTTTGATCTGAAAACAGATTTATTCATTATTAAATGTACTATCATGAATGTAATTAAACGGGTTAACGCACCCACCCCTAAATTTTTCAGAGTGCTGCGCACTATCGGTTTGGTTCTCACGGCTGTTGGCGGCAGTTTGCTGGCTGCTCCAGTGGCTTTACCGGTTGCGGTACTGACGGCAGGCGGTTATTTGACCGTGGCCGGTGGTGTTATGACGGCCGTGAGTCAGCTGACCATAGCTGAGGAAGAGGATGACCTTCAATAGTCAGACTCTGGCGGGAACAGCCGGGGGTACTTTATTGAGCATGCTGCCCAATATCAACTCGGCTGATTTAGTGCGAACTGTACTTTTAGCTGCCGTAGGCGCTCTGGTCAGTTTCTTTCTGACTTTACTGTTAAAGTTGCTTATCAGGAAGTTCAGGAAGTAGTTTTTGTTAAGGCCCAACTGTAAACGGTTGGGCTTTTTCATTTAAAGGATGCTTACAGACTTTGATGAGGTGGATTGAAATTGTTAGAATTCTCTGTGTCAGATTGTATTTCTGTACTGAACTTTTTTATTAGTTAAAAAAATGGTTTAATTCGACCGGTAATCACAAGTTGTGACGATAATGAAACTTTTCTCGTTTGTTAAATAGTTAGGTTATTGCTGTTGACTGCGACATATACTTGTTTTTATATCCATTGTAATTTTTTATTATTTGTATGTAAAATTGTTCAAAACATTTTTTTATTAAAATTAATTGTCTATTTTCGTGTTAATTAAAACTAAAAATACCACCTCTGTAGTTTTATAAATTTTCGTGCAGACTTTCAAAACTAACCTGAACCCGAGGTTAAAATGTTTTGGATGTAATGTTTGATTCAAAATATTTAGTTCGCGAAAATTACCATTTTTTAATTTCTATAATAATACATCTGAAGTTCACTATGTGAATTTTAATGCTGTGGTTTATTATATCAAATAATGAAGCAGTACTTATTTTACAAATGATTTAAATTTTTTAAAAACTATTTTATGAAAAATTATTTTTCACTTCTTTTTTTGCTAACTGTTTTCAGTTCTATTGGTCAAACTATGGATAATATTGTGTTTGATTATGATGCTGCGGGTAATCAGATAAAGCGTTATCTAATTGATACGAATGGTGATAGACAAAGTTCAAAACCTGTTAAAGATGCTAACGATATTGTAGAGTCTGATTTTATTAAAGCAGATATCTATGATGATATTAAATATTACCCTAATCCTGTTAAAGAAGAACTTTATTTAAGTTGGCAACTAGTTAATGACACCAAAGTCTTATCCATGCAGTTATATACACTAAACGGACAATTTATTCAAAAGTTCGATAAACTTGAGAGTACTAACACCTATGCCATTTCGTTTCGAGATTTGCCACAAGCCATCTACAGTTTGGTTTTGAATTACAGTAATGGTGAACAAAAATCATTGAAAATTATAAAGCATTAAACCAAAATTGGTTAAAGTAATTGAGCATGTGCATTACTAAAGATTTGATTGCTTCTTTGTAACTGTGATGCTTAGGATTATTCAATTTAAAAGTGAAAAATTAAAAGAAAAACATGAGAGCAAAATTTACAACCCTATTATTAATAATTTCTTTTTCAAGTTTATGGGCACAAAATATTTTATTGGAAAATATGGGGACTCCTACTGCAAATACTGCAATAACCTCCAATACTTTTCAAAATAGCACAACATTATCCTATTCTAATGGGGGACAAGTTAATTCTGCCGATGTAAGAGTTACTAACCCGTCGAGTTCCTATGCAACTGCTTCAGGAGGTGGTAATGTGTTTTTTTCTTCAAGTGCGGGAGCTTATGGTTTCTCTATAGAAGGGATTAATGCTTCAAATTATACTTCAATAGTTATTCAATATGGTTATAGAAAAGAAGCCGCTTCGGTTCATGCTACCTTTTCGGTTGATTATTGGAATGGCAATACATGGGTTACCTTGGCTAATACATCAAGTGCTTTATTTAATGAAGCAGCCACTGCAGGAACCGGATGGTATCAAGCTAAATCATTATCACTCTCATCGGATGCTCAGATTAATGGATTGAAAATTCGATTTGTTAAAACCGGAACAACTTCAATACGAATTGACGATGTTAAACTAATTGGAACCGAAACAGCGCCAACATTAAAGACTACTACTGTGGATAATGTTACCAGTACTTCAGCTTTTTTTGCAGGAAATGTAACTGCTACAGGAGGTTCTGAAATTATTGCAACGGGAACAGTTTACTCGGCGACTTCCGGTAATCCAAATCCTACTTTTGGAGGTTCAGGAGTTGTTACTATATCATCGTCAAGCCCTAATGCCAATACAGGTAGTTTCACAAATTCTTCGGGAACGGTATTGTTACCTAACATTCAGTATTCTTACGCAGCTTATGCTACAAAAAGCACTGGTTTAACAGGCTATGGATCGGTCTATACCTTTTATACTTTAGCCGCTACACCTACTGTTCCCACTGTTAATAGTCCTTCAGGAACTTCTTTGCATGTTGCTATCGGAAATGATACTAATTCGGTAATAACTACTTATGCTATTTATGAAACTTCTACCGGAACATATGTTCAGACTAATGGAACTCTTGGCGCTACAGCTGTTTATCAATCAGCCACAGCTTGGGGAACAAAGACAGTAACTGGATTAGTACCAACAACAACTTATACGTTTAAGACATTTGCTAAAAATGGTGATGGATATGTAACAGCTGCCAGTCCATCAGCTAATGGGACTACTTTAGTAGTACCAACCATTACCACATCCGGAACGCTTTCGGCTTTGACCACAGTTTATGGAACTGTAAGTTCCTATACCAGTTTTACTGTTGGAGCATCAAACCTTACAGATAACCTTATTATTACAGCTCCAACCGGTTTTGAAATTTCAAAAACTGTGGGAGGAGCTACAGGCTACGCCTTTTCTCAAACGCTTAATCCAAGTTCAGGCACCATAAATACAACTACAATTTATGTTCGACTTAGTGGAAACGCATATGGAATTTATTCAGGAAATGTTACCGTGACAAGTAGTAATGATGGACTTATGGTTAATGTGCCTACAATAGCTAGTTCTGTGACTAAATTGGGGCTTACCATCAGTGGTATAACAGTTTTGAATAAAGTGTGTGATGGTACTACCAACGCTCAATTAAGCGGAAGCGGTATTTTGAATGGATTACTTGCGAGTGATAGTGCAACGGTAACATTGGTAACCAGTGGAGCAACAGCTACTTTTGCTGATGCTTTAGTTGGTGCCGGAAAAACGATTACTATAGTTGGATATTCCCTAAATGGCGCTAGTTCTGCCAATTATAGTTTGGAACAGCCGACTGGTTTAACAGCCGATATTACTGCTAATATGTCGAGTGATGTTGTACTCAACAGTTCCTCAGCAACCAGTAATAATGATACTATAAACTATCAGTTATTTCAAGGCACCGTATTGTCTAATTCTACCTCCGGAATTAATGGATGTACCGGTGTTATGGGATTTTATGTGCGGGATGGAGGAGCTTCACTTTCTGACGCGGATACTTTGCCGACAGAATTAACAGCTATTACATTCAATGTAGCCAATCCGGATAACATTCTTTCCGCAAGGTTATTTAGTTCAAACACTCCCTTGGGACAAGCTGTTTTGGTTAATGGTTCTTCAACTATAACCTTTACTGGGCTTTCTAATGAGATTGTTGCTCCGGATAATGATAAGATAGCTATCAATCTTAGAGTTACGTTTAAGCCAAATGTTATTGATAACCAACAAATGCAATTTACAATAGCTTCCGTTACGGCTAAAGCGACAGGGTCAAGATTCGCCGCTGTAAATGGGGGTGGAGCTGCTTCAAAAATTACAGGTGATATTAATAAAGTAACCGTCATCGCTGACCGATTGGTTTTTGAACAACAGCCTACTTCCGGACTATTTGAAGGAACTGTTATCAGTCCTTCACCTACTGTTATTGCAAAGGATAGTTTTGGCAGTATTGATTTAGATCAAATGAATACCGTTTCATTAACCAGTTCAGGACCTTTAAGTACTACTCCTATAGTACCTAGTTCATTTAGTAATGGGGTTTATACATTTAACTCTATTACACCTATCAGTGGAGGAACAGGGTTTTTCTTAACGGCAATTTATCAGGGATTGATAAGTGCCATTTCAAATTCGTTCGCTGTAAATAGTTTACTCATTCCAACCTTTACTCAGGTTGATCCTATTTGTGCAGGTGGTGTATTAAGTCCTTTGCCAATTCAATCAAACAATGGGATTACCGGAAGTTGGTCACCAGCTCTTAACAACTTAGCAACTACCACCTACACTTTTACTCCGAATTCAAGTCAAAATGCAACAACTACGACACTTACCATTACTGTTAATCCTCAAGTAACACCTTCATTTACTCCAATTTCCCCAATTTTTTCAGGAGGGACTTTACTGCCGTTACCAACAACTTCTAATAATGGTATAAGCGGAACATGGTTACCTTCTTTAAATAATACTGTAACAACAACATACACATTTACACCTTATGCAGGCATTTGTGCGACAACAGCGTCATTAACGATTACTGTTTATCCAGGGAATATCACACCAACATTTAATCCAATAGCACCAATTTGCAGTGGAGGCGCTTTGGCTCCTTTGCCAACGACATCTACAAATGGAATCACAGGGACATGGACCCCAGCTTTAAATAATACCGTTACCACTACCTATACATTTACACCTGACTCGTCACAAGGTGCTGTTAGTACAACCTTAACAATACTTGTAAATTCTACAGTTGTCACATTTAATAATGTACCTCCGACGGAACGAGGAACGATTCTAAATCCGTTGCCTACAACTTCTTTAGAAGGAATAACCGGAACATGGTCACCAGCGCTGAATAATTTGGCAACGACAACCTATACATTTACACCGTCAGCCCCATGTGCAAGTATTTATCAACTGACAATAATTATTACTGAACCTGATAATTCAGGTGGAGATCCAAATAATACAGCAGGAGATCCCAATAGCACCGGAATTTCTTCTACGCCCTCTTATCATGATACACAAGGGAAATTGGAAGTTTCTAATTCCGGTCAGGCTGTTTATACTTTACCAATAGCCTTGCCGCCAAGTATTTCAAGTGTTGGTCCAACCATAAATTTAGTTTATTCCAGCGGGCAAAATGATGGGATAGCCGGGCAAGGTTGGGACATTAACAGTATTTCCTGCATCAAAAGGGTAGCCTCACGATTTGATATTGATGGTTTTAAAGACGGGGTTGATTTTGATACCAACGATAAATTAGTTCTCGATGGACAGCGATTATTAGTTAAATCAAGCTCGAATTATTGGGCAGATGGATCATTATATGAAACCGAAGTGCAAAGTAATAATAAAATACAATTGATAGGGTCAGGGACAAACATGTATTTTATTGTAACATCACCGGATGGATCCCGTTCTTGGTATGGTAATTATGGCGGTATGAATGCCACAGATTTATCTGCTTACTATATCGTCAGATTTGAAGATGTTGAAGGGAATTTTATTTTATATAATTACAGTAAACCATTGAATAAAGGACTTTGTATTGATACCATACAATTCAGTGCCAACATTAATGGTAATTCAACACCTTTGAATTATATTAAATTTAATTATACTGCAGCTGCAAAGACAGAAAAAGCTTATTTTAAGGGAGTATTAGTTGAAAAATCAGAACTGTTAAAAAAGATAAAAGTCTATACGAATGGTAATTTGTTTAAGGAATACAGATTAACTCATTCTACGGATTCACAATTAGGATATCAAAGAGTAGCCAAAATTCAGGAGTTTAATAGTGCCGGAGAAGGAGCAAATCCTATAGCCTTTGAATACAACAGTACTGAGGATGTAGTAAACGAAACTACAAAAATATACGCAGACAATTATGCAGTTGTTGATACACCAGAACTTACAGGCGATTTTGATGGCGATGGTAAGTTAGATATTGTAACGAGTGACAAAATGTATCTTAAAACATTTTTGAATGCTGCAATTCCTCCAGTTATTTTACCTTTAATACAAGGTAAAAAAATAATTGCAACGACATTAAAAAATAATAAATTAAACCAGTCACAAACCATAATTGGTGCTAAGCTGAACATAAATTCGGTGGTGTTTAAATATTATGATTATCATCAAGATACTAATACCGTTGTACAAGAATATACGAAAACTATACCAATGGACAATTCAGCGTCTTGTTCAAATGAATGTGAGGGATATTCCGATGCTAATGCCAATTTTTGTGACAATAGCAAAAAAAAATACGTAAATTATTATGAAGGTGATTTTAATGGTGACGGAATTACCGAAGTAATCGTTGCTACATATTATGAATCATATGATTATGGAATTGATCCTACCAAATGTGTTAGTCTCAGAACCTCGGAAAATAATTCAGAGGAAACATGTCAATGCTCTTTAAAGCACGAAACTATAAGTACTGTCCCAACTCAATTACTAATGGTTAATCTTGATAATAATGCTTCTACAACAGTTGGAAGCCCGGGGGTTGCTATATTAAATGGTTTGGGGCTTTCACGAAATACTGATGACAAAGTGATGGTAGGGGATTATAATAGTGATGGTAAATCAGATATTTTATTTGTTAAAGCTGATAAGTCCTATAAAGTATACTCTTTTAATCAGCTTACTGTTTCACCATGGGTAGAAGTTGAAGTTCTGGGACAGGGTGTCTTAGATAGTTATAAAGCAGGCAAACCTTTTTTACTTGGAGATTATAATGGTGACGGAAAACCAGACATCATGATACCCCAAGCTGATGGCGATTGCCATCCAAGACCTGCAATTACAACCATAAATTCAAGTGGGCAAGTTGTTATCATAAGTCCCGCTATAGAGTGCCCTAACCTTAATAAGTGGGATGTGTACTATAGCAACCCTAATCCGTCAGGGGGGCAATTCTTTACAAAAGAAACGCATACAATGTCGGATTATTTTAAGCAGACTGGTGATGATTACTTTTCCTATTATGTTCTTGATATTAATAAAGATGGTAAATCAGATGTAGTAAAAGCAGCTGTGGGACTTTACTTTACGGGCTCTTTTTGGGATTCTACTGATATAGATTCGCGGTGGAAAATCTATACTTATGTTAATAATTTAGGCAATAATGCTAACGGCAGTCAAGATTTTATCAATGCCTACAGCCAAACGGATGGCCATAATAACGATGACAATAGTGTTCCAATAGTTTTAGTGGCTGACCTAAAGTATAAAGGATTATCAAGTGATATGTTGGTCATTCGCTTCCATAGAGGAAATAGTTTTGCTAAAAGAATTACCTATATAGATTTTGTTAAGAATGTAACCTATGAAAATTCACTTAAAAAGGTTACCCAATCCAACGGTGGCATAGTAGACGAAATTTCGTATGCACCAATGGAGAGCAGTGGTGTTAACGGAGGTTTGGGTGTTGCTTCTGATTTTTATTCTTCTAATAATTCAGTTAATTATCCTGCCATAGAAATAAAGCAGGCATTTGGTAATAAATTAGTTTCTAAACTTAAAAATATTTCTTTAGGTATTACAAGAACTCAGGAGTTTAAGTACAATGGATACATAGTTCAGCTGGATGGTGTAGGAGCGATTGGATTTAAGAAAGTGGCGCGATGTGCATGGTATAACAATCCATCTGATAAAAAAACCTGGTCGGTAACTGAATTAGATCCACTGCTCAGAGGGGCTACTAAAGTTGCTTATACATTACTGCCAAATGCCACTGATTTCTCCTTTCCGACAAATTTATCAACCGGGTTAATGAGTAAAACCGAGAATGTTTTTAACAGCCCTGCGCCAAATGTTTTCCCTTACGCAATACTGTTACAAAATCAAAAAAGCACAGATTATATAACGGGAATTGTTAAAGAAACAGTATATAACAGTTATAATTCAGAAAATCTGCCAATAAGTGTTACCAATAATAATTATGTGGGTACTACATTACAAGGAACCACAACAACAGTAACAGAATATGACCCGTCTAGTTTTGGAAGTGGCAGTGATTATTATATAGGAAGACCTCATAAAACCACCACTACAACTACTGCTTATCAGGATACAAAAAAAACGAGTGAGACCTATACATATCTTAACGGAAATATTTCTGAAACAGACAAAAATGTTTATCAGTCTGATGGGACAGTAGATCCTGTAACTATGGTTGAAAAAATGACCTATTACCCTAATGGGTTATTAAAAGATAAAGAGATTAGTGCTACAGGAACTACTGTGGGAATTAATGATGTGACCCCAAGGAAAGTTTCTTATACTTACGATCCAACTAATAGGTTTATAAGCACAACCACTGATGCCGAGTTATTGGTAAGTACCAACATGAGTTTTCATCCGCTTTACGGAACTGCATTAGTCACAAAAGACCCTTTTAACCAAACGATTACCAATGTTTATGATAACTGGGGAAAACTAATTAATACTACCGATAATTCGTTGAGTCTTAAGACAAATTACACCTATACCAGAGCAAATAACATTTATACTACCACAGTAACCAAGACCACCTCAGGAGGTCTTTCGGATGGCAGTAGTTCTGTTGTAGATCAGGATGTTTTGGCCAGAGAAGTTCGCAAAGGAAGCAAGAACCTAAATGGCACCTGGACTTTTGTTAAAACCGAGTATGATAATTATGGTCGAAAATTACGCACCAGTGAACCCTATTTTGACTCTTCGTCACCATCACAATGGACAGTTTATGCTTATGACGATTACAGCAGACCCATACGAACGACCTCATTTACCGGAAAAATAGTAAATACTACCTATAACGGATTAACAGTAGTTGTGGCGGATTCTGTAATGAGTAAGTCTAAAACTTTTGATGCTAATGGGCAAACCACCACCACCACCGATACACCGGGTGGAACCATAAACTATACCTATGATGCCGATGGTAATTTGTTAGAATCTAATTATGGAGGGATTAAGACTACCATGACTTATGATAATTGGGGCAGAAAATTAACTTTAGTAGACAGTTCGTCAGGAACCTATACCTACAGTTACAATGCTTATGGAGAAATTAAGACTGAAGGAGCCCCAAAAGGCGTAACTACATATACTTATGACGGTTTGAGTGGCAGGGTGCTTACAAAATCTATACAAGGTTTGACAACAGCGGATGCTACCAACATTGTGAGTACCTATAATTACAATACTACCACTAAGTTGTTGGATTCGATGACGGTTAGTAATCCAAACGACGGAGATAGTGCTTTTGCTTATACTTATGACTCTCAACGACGTTTATATAAAACCGAAGAAACGCAAAACCTATTACCCTCAGGCACGGCGGTATTCGCTAAGCAATTGACGTTTGATAATTTTAGCCGAATAGATACCGAAACTAATACTGCTACTGCATTTGGAAAAACCAGCAGTAAAGTAATAAAACATACTTATTCAGGTAATAATGGCTATTTTACCGGCTTTAAGGATAATGTAACCCAAAACGTATTGTGGAAAACCAATTCAATAAATGCCCGCAACCAGTTGACCAACGCTGTAATGGGCAATGGAATTTCAGTAATTAATACCTATGACGCTTATGGTTATAGTTTTTCCAATAAATATCTCTTAAACTCCACTTCAATCATATTGACATTGAATAACGAATTTGATCCTATCTTGGGGAATCTTAAAAGTCGTTTTAACAGTCAATTTGATGTCAAAGAGAAATTTACTTACGATGCACTTGACCACTTAGTAACTTGGGAAGGCACTTCTTCAAATTTAATGACACTACCCTTTAATACTACAACTGATGGGTTTACTTTTAGTGGTACCAGCTCTCAGGGGTCTGTTTCAAATGTAACAAGTAAACTAAAAGTAGTGTTAAAACACTCTGTAGCTTCTGCAAACAGAGCGCTCAATATTAATGCCGCTGCCGGTGATAAGTTTAGGATCAGAGGAGATATTTCCGGTTTAACATTATTAAACGGAACTGTAACAAGGTTGGTAATGGTAGAAACAGATCTTGATGACGGTATATCTTATAATGAATTTACAATAATGGAATTGTCAGATAATGGTGCTTTTGACTTTGAGTATACCGTTAGCGATAATTTTTTAAATGTAAAGTTGAGTTTGAAATTTGTTGCTGAAGGTCAGGACAATGGCGGAAGTGACCCGGAATATATAATTGAAGAAAACCCGGATGGTACCATAACAACAGTACCTTCTTATACCAATGCTACTTTTTATTTAGATAATTTAAAAATTGATAGCATTGCGATTAACAGACAAGATTATGACGAAAGAGGCAGGATTGTGAATAATAATGTTGGTCAGTATGGCTATGACTCAACCCATCCTTATCAAAACAACAGTATTGTCATGACCCCTGAGGCTAAGACTTATTATGCCGACAGGCCTTTGCAGGACATAGCGTATAACGCATTTAAAGCCCCTGTTAAAATTGAAGAGCAGGGAATAGACCTGATTAATTTTGGGTACAATGCTTTTCAGGAACGTTCTGTAATGTATTATGGAAATACCAGTGCAGACAAGTTAAGTAAACCTTATCGCAAATATTACAGTGCTGATGGCAGTATGGAAATTAAAGCCACGTTTGCCGCTAGTGATACTACCACACCGGTTGCAGTAGAGTTTATGACTTACTTAGGAGGTGATGCCTATACTGCTGCTGTAGTTTTAAAAAGCGATGGGACTACCCAAAATTATTTTTATTTGCACAGGGATTACCAAGGCAGTATATTAGCCATTACAAATGCTGCCGCTGCTGTAGTTGAAAAACGCTTGTTTGACCCATGGGGGGGGATTGTAAAAGTTCAGGATGGTGCCGGTAATGCACTGCCACAACTTACGTTCTTTGATAGAGGTTATACAGGGCACGAACACTTGCAAAGTGTTGGGCTAATCAATATGAATGCCCGGTTGTATGACCCCAAACTGCATCGTTTTTTAGAAGCGGACAACTATATTCAAGATCCTTACAACACCCAAAACTATAACCGTTATGGATACTGTGTAAACAACCCATTGAAGTACACTGATGTTACGGGTAATATGTTTGAAAATATTGCAAGCTTTGTAAGCTGCATACCGGTTCTTGGATCTGTATTTGCTAGCTTATTGATGCACCAATCAATTAATTGGGGCCGTGTAGCTGTAGATGCCATAGTTACAGGTATTAGTATTGCCGTATCCTATGGTATAGGTAGTGCCTGTGAAAATATAGCACGGTTCTCGACAAAAGCAGCGGTCTCGGCATTAGCTCATGGTGCATTCCAGGGCGGATTGGCAGCGGCAACCGGAGGCAAGTTTTGGGCTGGTTTTGCTTCCGGGGCTTTGAGTAGTATAGCTGCCAGTGTTTGGGGAGGAGGTACTACAGAAACTGAAGGTTTTTCTGCAGAGAATAATTGGGCTTGGGGACCAAAAACAATTGTACATGAAGGTCTTGGCGCTGGAACAGGCGCAATTGGGACATTAGCTTTTAGTGCCGTAATGGGTGGTGCCGGTAGTGCTTTAGCAGGAGGGAACTTTTGGCAAGGAGCTACAACAGGTCTTATTGTAGCAGGGTTTAATGATTTGATGCATGATGATAATGGGTATGATAAAAATGGAAAACAAATAAATAATAATGGAGGCAATACAACTGATTATTTATATGATAGTAACGGAAAAATAATTAGTTCAACAAGTGTCGAATATATAGGCTCAATTTCTCAAGGAGAATATAGAGAACTTGGGGGGCTTAGAGGATATGGCTTCAGGGGTGACGCTATGGCAACTGGCGCTGCTAATCAAGACAATACAATTTTTGAACTTTTTGCTGGAGGAAAAGTCGTTAAAAATGGCTTGAGTTATTTGGGCGAAGGATTTAATGCTTTAAAAGCTCCGATGGCAAGATATGCGGGTGCATATATTAAAGAATTTGCTCCTTGGTTAAACAGAGGGAGGTATTTTAGACTGGGCATTTCACATACAAGAGGTAATCAAGTTTTCAGACTTACATTTGGAAATAAATGGAAGCATATTTTTGACATTGATTTAGGGAAAATACCGAAAATTAAATAGTTATGAAATTAGAGTTAACAAGCAAGTTAAATAACAAGAATGTAATTCAGTTCCAAAAAGAAGTTTTAAGAGAAATTGAAATTATCTTTTCTAACAAAGAGATTTCAAATTTTAGAATGGAGGAACATAAGAATAAAGGGGTTCGAGGGAAATATGAAGATAATTTAAATTTAATGATAGTATTTTATTTTAAATATAAATCTTTGAATTTTGAATTTTACATTCATTATGATCAATTAGAGTTTTATATTTTAATTGATACTAAAGTTATCAGAAGTTTTATAATTGAAGATTTTGATGAAGATAAGAAAATGATAGGAATATTTAAGGAAGAATTAAATAAAGCGTTAATTAATTTTTGTAAATCCAGTTAAACATGATATTATGAATTTATAATATGAAGAGACCAATTTTTATTTTTATCTTATTTTTTTTATTTTCATGCCAAGAAGATAAAAAAAACAGAGGATTTAAAGTTAGAAATAGTAAATGAAAAGATTCTTTGTGCCTTAGATAAGGCAAATGAAGAAGTAATACCAAATACAAATAACAAAAAAGAAAAAGGTAAAAACATCATTACGTTTAAGATAACCAATAATTCTAAGAAAAACTTTTTTTTAGTTTTAAATGAAGATGGGTTGGAGACTTTTTCAGTTCAAACACTTAATTCTGCTGATTTCCTCAAAAAAGCCAGGATTTGCTTTGTGATTGAGTCTGATGATCATTCTAAAATTGAATCTTATACCGTTATTGGTGATCATTTTAGTAATAAGAACAACGAATGTATTGATT
Organism: Flavobacterium silvisoli; assembly: GCF_004329815.1. Classification (GTDB taxonomy): domain Bacteria; phylum Bacteroidota; class Bacteroidia; order Flavobacteriales; family Flavobacteriaceae; genus Flavobacterium; species Flavobacterium silvisoli. Next base: position 14,784 of record NZ_SJPE01000009.1, read on the forward strand.
CGGAAATTAACAGAATTGTAGAACTAAAATCAAAATTAAAAGATCTGGGTTATCCTGATATTGCTGATTTTGAATTTGCAAATGCTATCCGAAAAAATTCCTTTGTACTTCATCCAAACGAGACAAGATACTTTAAAACAATTTTATCTTTACCAATCTATAATGATCAAGTAGAAAATGCTAGCTTTCTATCTTATTTTAAATTTAAGTCCCAAAAGAAGTATAATTTTAAATTGCAATATCTTACAGTTTCAAAAACACTTAAAGCACGATTGCCAAAATTTAAAATAGATGAATTAAGAGAAAACAATGTAGAAATATTCAGTGGTGTAGTTGTTTCTAATGAAGTTCCAATTGTATTTGTAAAATGACACCCGCTCCGTAGAGTCTTTAGTTTTTGAGCATACTGGTTGTGGTTTTGCAATAGCAAAACAAAATGTAGTACCAAGAGATGTTAGAAAGCAGATTCATTGATAAATATAATTTGTACAGTATATAATCAGCATTGATAATTAAAATAATATAAACTAAAATAAAATGAAATGAAAAAAATAATAACCTTATTAGCAGTTTCCCTACTATTATCCTGTAGTAAAAGTGATGATTCCTCTTTGCCGGTTACCTTTCAAAATATGGTGGGTAAATGGAAATATAAATCAATTATCAAGGCCGATGGAACCGTCATTCCTTATGTTGGGATGTGTGCGACCAAAACAGATTATGCAGAGATATTTAATTACCGAAAGATTGTTACCTATAATTATTATATGGACTGTAACGGCATAAGTAATTTTGGAGGTTCTGATTATTCATTTAATTCCAATAACGTTATTCATGTCAGCAGTGAACTTTTTGATGAGGCTAAAATTACCAATCTTACCTCCTCTGGTTTTACTTTAGAATTTGACCCGCCGAAATCTTTAAATTTTATGGCTGAAGGTGTTTATGATGCCAAAGCTTTAGTTTTTGAGAAGCTATAAAGTACCTTTGTAACCTGACTAAAGTAGTATAAAACTTTTGAAACAGTAAAATATAAGGACTACAGAGCGTTTAAAATTTTGAAAAAAAAACTATTTATACTTATGCTGCTAACAACACTCGCTTCTGCTCAGCAGGAAGCGAGTGTTTGGTATTTTGGTAAAAATGCCGGGTTGAAATTTGAAACGAATGGTAGTGTTACACCATTATCAGACGGGCAGCTTAATACAGACGAGGGTTGCAGCTCTATTGCTGATGTTAATGGAAACTTACTGTTTTATACTGATGGGCGCACTGTGTGGGATAGAAATCATGTTCAAATGCCTAATGGCAGTTTTAGCTTAGGAACAGAATTATATGGAGACGCATCAAGCACACAATCAGGTATTATAGTGCCACAACCTGGGAGCTCTGACTTATATTATATCTTTACGGTAGATGAGCCTCATCATGAAAATGCGGCTGTATATCCAAATGCTTTTTCAGGAAATTATGTAGAAACCGATAGTGGAGTTACCCCTACAGATGACGACGGTCGCAATAACGGTCTTAATTATTCTATAGTAGATTTGTCAGTAATGGGAAGTAATGGCAGTATAGGAAATATAACGTCACGAAATAATCATTTGGTAACCTATGATCCAAATCCAGCTGGAGAAGAAATAAAATATAAATGTTCGGAAAAAATTACTGCCATAAAAAATGAAGCAGATGGTAGTTATTGGGTAATTACCCATTTTATTAATCGTTTTTATGCTTTTAAGGTCACAGCTTCGGGCGTTAGCTCAACTCCTGTGATTTCTACTTTGGGTTCTAATCAAACTCTCTTAGGGTACCGTAGAAATGCTATTGGGTATTTAAAGGCATCGCCTGACGGTACCAAACTGGCCATTTCTCATAAGCAAAATGGTACAGTAGTTGGAGAATTAAGTTATGGTACAGGAGGTGTTGAACTGTTTGACTTTGATGGTACTACAGGGATTGTCTCCAATGGACTTACAGTAATTCCAAATGTACAAGGGTATGGCGTTGAATTTTCGCCTAACTCCGAAAAACTCTACGCTACCTACAGAGTTGGTACCACTCTAAAAATGGAGTTAGCCCAATTGGATCTGACCAGTCCGGACATCCCAAATTCAAGAGTTGTACTTTTTAATCAGGACTACTATCTGTATGCTCTTCAATTGGCCCCGAATAATAAAATCTACTGTGCCACTTCCTATGTGGCTTCTTTAGGCGTTATTAATAGTCCGGATGCAGCCGGTTTGGCCTGCAATTATGTGCATGCAGGACAAACGCTGGCATCCGGTAAATTGACGAGATTAGGATTACCGCCGTTTATCACGTCTTACTTTAATGCTTCTTTTTTAACAGAAAACCTTTGTTTTGGCTCTTCAACACAATTTACTATAAGTACTTCGCAAAATGTAAACAATGTTAGTTGGGATTTTGGTGATGGCAGTCCTTTATCCAACACTCTAAATCCAACACATCAGTATGCCAATCCGGGAGATTATACAGTAACGTTAATAGCTTTGGGCCCAAATGGAGCTGTAACAAAATCAAAAACAATTACTATTTCTGTCATTCCTACCGTGGCAAACATTGTCACAAATCAGTCTGTCTGTGCATCATTGAATGCAGCTTATGATTTATCACAACATAACGGAACCCTGTTAGGAAGTCAATCTACGGCTCTTTTTGGGGTAGCTTATTTTAGTTCACTTGTTAATGCGTCAAATCATTTTAATGTATTGCCACTAAACTATAGTTTGCCCGCTGGTATAACAACGTTTTATGCTAAAGTTTATAATTTAAACAATACCAAATGTTATGCAATAACCAGTTTTACAGTAACACTTTTTCAAAAACCAACCGCAACTACTCCAGCCTCTAGTTTTGTATGTGATGACAGTTCAAATGATGGTTTGGGTATCTTTAATTTGGGTGCTTTTACCCCGACAGTTTTGGGCTCCCAAAATAGTAATCAGTTTACGGTAAGTTATCATTTGAATCAAAATGACGCTGATACCAATAGTAATGCGCTGTCTTTAAATTATCAAAATAGCAGCAACCCGCAAACCATCTACGTAAGAGTTGAAAATAATCAAAGCCACACCTGTTTTAGTACAACTTCATTTCAAATAGGTTTGTATAAAATGGCTGTAGCATACCAACCCAATAATTTGTATGCCTGCGATATCGGAAATGATGGGAAGGAACCGTTTGATTTATCATTGCAAACTGCCACGATTTTAGGGTTACAAACGTTAAGTGATTTCTCGGTAAGCTATCATGCTACAGCAGCAGATGCCAATTCAGGAATTAATCCTTTGAATACTTCTTTTAGTAATACCGTAAATCCGCAAACAATAGTTGTTCGGGTAGAGAATAAGCTAAACGCAACTTGTTTTGCAACAACCTCTTTTCAGTTGCAAGTTAAAGCTGAGCCTATTTTAAATTTGAATGATTCTTATACAATTTGTGATGGTTCTTCAAAAACCATAAGCGCTCCAGCTGGTTTTTCAAGTTATACTTGGTCTAATGGCGACTCAAGTTCATCTACAGTAATAACTGCAGCAGGAAATTATTATTTAACTGTTACCAAAGATTACGGAACGATAATTTGCAGTACCACTACCCATTTTGTGGTAAATAATTCAAATCCTGCCACTATTACCAATATTGATGTTAAGGACTGGACCGATAATGAGAATATAATTACTGTAGGGTATACCGGTGATGGAGATTATGAGTTTTCGATAGACGGAATTCATTACCAGGACAGCTCGGTCTTTAGCGGATTGTCATCCGGAGAGTATACGGTTTATGTTAACGACAAGAAAGGATGTGGTTATACTACGAAAGCTGTTTATTTACTTATGTATCCTAAGTTTTTTACGCCTAACGGAGACGGTGTTCATGATGAATGGCGCGTTAAATTATCCGAAATGGAGCCAAACATGGAGCTGCTGATTTTTGACCGCTATGGTAAAATAATTACCGGCTTTAAAGGAAAAAGCATTGGCTGGGATGGTACCTTAAATGGAAGGCAACTTCCGGCTGATGATTATTGGTTTGTTGTAAAACGACAAAGTGGTATTTTACTCAAAGGGCATTTTTCTTTGTTGCGATAAATTTGGTTAATACTATCAGCCATCATTGATTTTTTTATATTATCAATACGGTAGGTAATTGAAAGGAAGATATAATTAAGGTGATTATTTTTGTTTCTCATAGATTCTTCTATGCATCTTTCTTTTCTAATCAACGATAAGTATTTACACTACTCACGAAATAAGGATGAATGTATTTTTACAGACTGCTTGTCAACTTTTTTTGGCTATTGTTATTATTTTTTGGTTCTCTCTAAAGTGATTTTATTATTTGGTTTTACGAATTAAAATATCTACCTGACTGCTTTTGAAGGGATTGAAAGAGGGTTGGTACTTTATGTATCCTTTGTTATGGAGCTCCTTTATGCATTTGTGGTAGGTGGCGGGAGAGGCTATTTTGCTTAATTGCATGATGTCGTCGCGGTAGATGCTGATTGGATTTTGGCAGCGGTTTATGCTCCAAGTTTGGAACAGGGCGAGGTAGAGGCTCATGTGGCTTGGGTTGAGGTCGTCGGTGGCGGCTTTGGCGTAGAAGTGGGAGAGGGGAGACATGGGAATTGTGAATGTTGAATGATAAATGTTGAATGATAAATGTTGAATGTTGAATGATGCCCTTCGACAGGCTCAGGGTGACAGTATAATTATGAATGTTGAATGCTAAATTTTGAATGTTGAATGATGCTCTTCGATCCTTCCCTTCGGCAGGCTCAGGGTAAACTGAGCTCAGGACAGGCGGGCTCAGGGTGACAAGAGAATTATGAATTATGAATTATGAATTATGAATTATGAATTATGAATGTTGAATGATGCTTTTCTATCCTTCCCTTCGGCGGGCTCAGGGTAAACTGAGCTCAGGACAGGTGGGCTCTGGGTGACAGTTGTGTTTTTTGATTATAATTTTTTTTTACATAGGTACTTGTTTGTTTTGACTTTGGATGTTTAAAACGGGATTTTTTGTTGTTTAAACGGGAAGGGTTGTGTTTTTAGAGCGGGTGGTTTTTCTTTAGGTTTTGGATGAAATATGCGGGAGGCATTCCTGTTATGGTTTTGAAGGCTTTGGTGAAGTTTTGGGTAGAGCCGAAGCCTACTTCTTCGGCCAGTGCTTTATAGGTGTAGTTGCGGTATTTGTTTTGGGTTTTGAGCAGTTCGATGGTGTGCTCGATTTTGAGTTTGGTGATGTATTCGATGGATTTTTTGTTGCGGTATTTGAGGATTATTTTTGAGGCATATTTAGGATTGGTTTTGAGGTACAATGCCAATTTGTTGAGTCCCATGTCTTTTTCGAGGTATTTTTTACCGGCCTCGAATTTCTCCAGATTTTTCAGAATGTTTTGTACGAGTTCGGGGTTCAGGTCGAGCTCAATGTTGTTATTGGTTTTGCTTGCCGTTTCAGGTTTTTGGGACATAAGTTCGTCAAACTTCAGTTTGAGTTGCTTTTGTTTTATGCGGTAGCGGATGCTCAACCCTATAAGGGTTCCCAATAACAAAATGATGACCGCATAATACCAACGTTTGTTGGTTGCTAAGGACTTTTGAACGGCTTCTTTTTCGAGCAGTAGTTTTTTGGTATCGTACTCTTTGAAGATTTTTTGTGACAGGTATTTGTAGTCGTGCTCCAATATGCGGTCTATTTTGAGCAGCTTGTTGATGTAGGACAGTTGCGCCTGGGGGTTATTTTTTTCTTTATAATAATCGATTAACAGCTCGTAGTTTTTTCTTAACTCGGGTTTGATGTAGTGGTGTCGGTTGAAGGTTTGGTCTACTTTGAGCAGGCAGGGCATTGCTTTTTCCTTTTGATTTAATGCCCAGTAGGCTTGTCCTAAGTAAGCATTGGCCACGGACAGGGCCGCAAAATCTTTCTTTTTTGTCAGGGTCGGAATAACTTCTGTCAGTTTGCTGACGACTTCTTTGTATTTCTTTTTGCTGTATTGGTTGATGCCTTCCGAATGGATGAAATAGGGTTGGAGTTCCTTATTGTCCAATTCGGTTCCTGTCTTTATCCCTAATTGGTTGTAGTAGGAGCAAAGGTCGTATTTGCCAATGTGGTTGTAGGCAAGTCCTATGGAGTGCAATGTGTTGAGGTAGGCGAGGTCGTTTTCTTCTTCGAAGTAGGTGAGGCATTCTTTGAACAGGGCTATGGCCTCGTCATAGAACCCGAGATAAGACTTGATTTGGGCAATGGTGTATTTGGTTTTGTATTTGAGGTATTCGTCATTTGTTTTTGCAATGTAGTTGTCGGCCCAAATGAAGTTGTCTAAGGCCTTGAGGTGGTCTTTGCGGTTGTAGTAGAGCGTTCCTTTGGTGAGGAAGGCCGCTCCGATTGCAGCGGGGTCTTTTGTTTTTTCGGCACAGGAAAGCATGCTGTCGGCGTAGGCAAAACGGGCAGCGGTATCAGTCCGGTAGAGCAGCGCTTTGTAGGTTACCGCCATTTGACGGTAGTCTTTTTTTGTTTTGGCTTTTTGAAGTTGGTTTTGCAGTTGCTGTTTGGATTGTGCTCCCAAATTGAAGTGGAAGGCTATATAAAGCAGGAACAGTATTGTTTTAGTGTTGGTTGGGTGTTGCTTAGCACACATTGGTTGGGATGTGATTGATGAGTAATTATTGTAGCTAAAATATTAAAAAACTTGATTACGACGATGTCAAAAACGGATATTAACACTTGAATGATTTGTTTTGTTTCAACTCATTGATTTATTAGCTGTTACTTGGAATCGTAAGTGCCGGATTCGTGAATTGGGTATTATGTATTCGGGAATGGATTAGTGGTTGGGTTGTGGCGGCGGGTGGCCGCTCTTAGTTTTGCTCTGAATTCAACGAGAAGCGATTCTCAAAAAACTGTTCAGATTAGCCCGGGTGAAATGAACTGATGTAACACAATCAGTATTCATTTTAAAACACGCCATTCACATGAAATTTTTACGATTTTATTTTTTATTTCTACCCTTAGTTATTTCCTGCAGCCGACCAACGGACAGTAGCGAGACCCTATCAGCATTACAACGGCAAGGGGATGCATTGCCCGCTAACTCCGCCAATCCTTATGATGAGGCAGGACGCGTTTATTATGAGCTCATCCGTTCTTATTATTCCGAAAGCTATCAGCCTTTGAGTTATAGCGGGATTATAGGTACACTTACAACTTTAGCCAATGCCCAGCCTTCATTTTTGGCTCTGACGACTCAGAAACCGTATGTATTCGCTGCGGAAGAGCGGTCGGCTTATTTAGTATCCCAATCGGGGAACTGTTTGGATGAAGTGATTGCGACTTCGCTTAGCAGTGCAGATGCCCGAAGCAGCCTAAAGCAATTTGTTACCACTCTGATGGATCTCAGTTCTACTGAGGAAGAGTACTCCGGGTTATATGAGTTTATCGCGACCTATGAGGATGCTGTATTGGCTGACGGACAACTGAGTGGGTATGAACAGAACGTTATACTTACTGCTACTTCGATAGCCCGGTATACTGTTTATGCTAAAAAGAAGAAGCCTAAAAAGAATACCGATCCTGACTGGACGCTGCTTATCGGCAATATCACGGCCGCGATTGACGGTGCGGCAGTGGGTATTGATGAGGCCGTTATGCGGGCGGCTGTTGTTGGGATTGTTGAGAATATGCCGTAATTTATTTTATTTGTTCATCGCTTTTTAAAACCCTCTAGATGTAGAGGGTTTTTGTTTTTTCAACCAACTCAACCCCTAACGTTTATTATTAACACTAATGTTTTATATTTACTACTTTCTGTCATTCTTATGTTTGTTTTATGAATTTACCTTTTTCTGAACAACTTCCTGTATCGAAATTAGCGGCATCGTTTGGTAACACTTCGGCGACTTATAAGTTTTATTGGTTGTTGGGGATTGTTGAGTTGGTGGAGGAAGGGGAGACCAGTATTGCTAAACGCAAGTTATTTGCCCGAATGATTGGTAATGCCTGGTATACGGTACACTATTTTCATGTGTCGTTTGGGAAGCAGGATTTGATACAGCAGGCGGTGCAGATTATTCTAGAGCAGGAAAAACTCACTATAGATACCAAGAAAGCAACTCTATTGGCCGTATTGGAAAACTCTCCTTTGAAGAGCACCCAACAGATGTTATTCCATTTTAATAAAAATGTGCCCCATTGGTTTTTGTCGCCTTGGTTTGGTAAGCTTGCCAGTGAAAATGATGTGGCTTACCGCAAACGGATTTATGCTTCTTCGCAGGTATTTGCAAATGATTGTTTGTATGCTTTGTATGACGACCATATTGTTATTAACCCCAGCTGGGTTGGTTATTTAAAAACCAATGCAAAAGTGCTAAAGGATTTTATTTATTGGAACCTGACTTTGTTTTTGCAGGTGCGTAACCCTAATGTACCGGATATTGCCAATAAACTAATACGCCCGCCATTTAGGGGAACGTTGACTAACCAAAGGAAGAACTACTGGGATATTGTTTTTCAGGAACTGGGCACTATAGATTGTATTTTTACCAATACCACTTTGAGACAAGACGCCTATGCTTTAGACCATTTTGTGCCCCATGCTTTTGTGTCGCATAATTTGATTTGGAATTTGGTACCGATTGACAAAAGTTATAACTCTATTAAGAGCGATAAGTTGCCTATTATGGAAAGCCATTTTGATGGTTTTTTTACCTTGCAGAAGACTGCCTTTGAAATTATACACCATCATAGCCCCAAAAATAAATTACTGGAAGAGTATTTGACTTTGTTTCCGGAACTGACCAGTGCAGACCAATTTGATTATGTTAGGTTTAAGGAAGGGATACAACCGCTGGTTACGATTGCGCATAATAATGGGTTTGGGTATCTATTGTAATTAAGCACGGATTAGAAATCCGCTCTATGGGGTTAGGTGTGCAATTTTACATTCAGATGATTTATTTGGTATCAATTTTTCTAAGTTGTATATCAATTGCGCTTTCATTGGTTTTTATAAAGTATTTCATTTCCATTTGACCAAATATATTTATATTGTCATGACCACTTATATAACTGTTTTTTTCAATGAAATCTTTCTGTTTAAAAATTACTTTTTCGAATTCTTCGGATTTTCGGATTACTGGATTCCCAAAATTACTTTGATATGAATTTCTTATTTTATTAATAAATGGATTATCCGGTATAACAGAAAACGGATGTAGTATTATCAAATAATCCTTTGCTCTACTGATGGCTACGTTGTAAATATATTCTTTTGACAATAAGGCTCTTTTATTTCCAGTATAAGTAGTACTGTTAGGATTGCAGATAAAAAATATAATATCACATTCATCTCCTTGAAATCCATGGACGGTATCGGAATAAATTTTTAATTTTTCAGAGATGCCGTATGAAGTAATTAATTTATTTAATAGTACAGATTGAGCCTTATAGGGTGCAATCAAGCCAATCGTCCAAGTCTCGTCTTTGCTTATTAGTGCATCGAAATATTTAATCAACTCTACAACAAAAATAGCACTGTAAGTGTGATATGGACTATAAAGTAATTTATTCACCCTGTAAATTGCATTTTCGGCATCTAAAGGAACATCAATAAAAGTTACATTATTCTGAATTAATTCTGAAAATGCCACCGGCAGTTTTTTGGTATTTTTGTTATTAATTTCCCGATCATGTTTTAATAAATGATCATAAGAAAGTTCACTGAATAGCTGACCTATTTCCTTAATACTTCTGTATTGGCGATCAAGATTATTTATTGTATCTCCAATTCTGAGTTTTTGTTCATCTTTTTTGAACGAACTTATATTCATCATCGTGTATACATTCTCATCCTGAATGTCCAATTCCTCAAGGTCTTTGTCAGTTACATCTACAACGGGAGGTATCTGCTTAGGATCACCCGCTATAACGAATGTCGCATTTGGGCTGAATTTATGTATGGCTAAAATTGCGAAAACAAGATAAGGCAGGTTTATCATTGATGCTTCATCAAATATTACATAATCCCAATGATCTGCTAACTTAAATAATTTTATATTTTCTTTTTCTACCTCGTCTACTACCTCAAAATATGGTATCCGATGAATCGTAGATGCTACAAGGTTAGTATAGTCTAGTTGGGCTGTTGTTAAGGAGTTTTGATAAATACCTTCCTCTATGTCTTCCAATTCAGGGTCTGTAGGTTTACCAATTCTTGTCAATGTTATTGATCTACCATGATTTTCTATTTCCAACTCCTTTTCTTCAGAGGCTCCTTCTACTTCAAAAGGAGTATCCAATATTTTTTTACATAGTACATCTGCTGCTTTATTTGTTGGTGTAAGCAGAAGATATTTTGAATTATAGTTTTCTTTTACCCCATCTATAATTTTATTGCAAATTGTTGTTGTCTTTCCAGTTCCGGGAGGGCCATAAATAAAATTTAGTTTAGGGAGTATTTCGTTTATATCTTCCCATTCATCAATATTATTTCTATTAACAAAAGCATTTTTCAATAATTGTAATAAATTCATTGTAGGAGAGAAACTTATCCGAATTTGAATTACCTCGTTGAATAATTTAATGACTGATTCAGGTATTGTCTCCCTACAATAAATTAGGATGTCCTGACCTCTTTTTGAAACTCCTTCAACTTTTATATTTTCGTTTTGCCGGTTTTTAATGTTTAGAGTAACTTTAAAATCATCAAAATCTTCAATGTTTAAAGGAATCAGTGAACTAGCGCCGCATAACATGAAATATTTATTTGATAATTTGTCGTTGATGGAATATCTTTTAATTTCCTGAAATGAAATGCTCTGTTGTGATGTTGTATCCTGTTTGCTTTCAAATGTCAGAAGAAATTTGAGGTAAGATTCAAACCAGTTGTATGAGTAATTTGTATTGTTTTTTATGCTCTCGATAAGTTCCTTTCTTTCCAGTTTTAGATCTTCCTCTTTAAATGCCATCTTTAGAGCTTGTAAGTGGGCATCATTTACCTCCCCTTTCGCTGCGGCATTAAGAGTATTATAAAAACTAGTAAGCATTGCATTTCTTTTATAAATTAAATTAGACAAGGCATTTGAAACCGATTCATAATCGTTACTTAAGGAATGACTTAATTCTTCTAAAGAAACACTCTTATTGTAAAAAATCTCAATTGAATTATTCAAACTGTTCTGAAGATGAAAAAGACCATCAGTTATTCTTCCTACACAAATAGTTTTGTCGTCAACTTCAATCAAAATATCGAATTGCAATTCATTTTCTTTAAATAATATTATATTGTTTTCGCTTTTCCAATTGTGATAAAAAGGTTCGTCGTGCTCCTGTTGCGTATTACCAGGAATAAATGTTTTTATAAATTTTACTTCCTCACAAGAATCAATCATTTCAGAATGCAGTGTTTCTGTTATTCTGATAACATTGTTAAATTTATATAGGAGGTTAAGGTCAGGTGCATTACTAATTCTCAACTTTTGATGAATTACTTCATCTATTTTAAGAATTTCTGCCTCCTCTGATTTTACAATTTTGAAAGTATTAAAAGTACAGTAGGTCAATGTTGGAATATTAATTGATTTACCATACAAGTGATTTATGATTTTTTCTAATAACAATAAATGTAATTTATGTTTTTCTTCTTCATAAACAACGGGTATATTATTCAATTCAGTGAAATCACCTGCTAATCCCTTTAACGTATTTAAAAGCAGCACATCGTTAAACTTTTCTATATCTATATCAGCAGGATGATCATTATTCTTTAAAGTCAGATATTTTCTTATTTTTTCAATGGGACTATCGGTAATGTAAACACCAATTGCTTTCAAGAATTCCTCACGTTTTCTTTCATTTTGGTACCAATCGATAAATTCAACGGGTAAAGTCTCGTCTTCAGTTTTTATAGCATTAAGGACAAATTGATTGGGAATAATACCTAAATGAGGTTGCCAGTCCTGATTTCGTTTTTCTTCCTTCATTACATTAGGAGTACTTTGCCATGCACTAAATAAATAATTCAACTTTTCACCTACCGATTCGGTACTCTCAAGGATATCAGTCTTAAATCCTCTGGTAAACAAAAAATTAGTAGTAATTATATCTTCTTCATCTATTCCATAATTATATATTTCGTTTTTATTTAATTGTAAAAGGGTCTGAAGATCTCCGTAACATTCGTTTAGGACGTAAGCATTGTTAATGTGCTTATTGTTTTCAGAGCAATTAATAAAAAGTTGCTTTGCTACTGTATACCACTGGTCATCATGGGATAGCAAACTGAATTTTGAATATTCATCTTTTTTAAATTTGCCGGAAAGCCAAATGAAGATAAGTTGGTGTGAGTTTACCAACCGATTTTTGTCCAAATTATTTTTGAATTTTGTAACAAGATCTTCAGTAATGCCAATATTTGAAATTTTAAAGATTTTATCAGATGTTGATTGCTTAATTAACTCCCTTCTTTTTGCTTCGTCATGAAATTCCTGAATGAGTTTAATATTGTCTGCGTTATCCAAATTCAAAATTTGGGATTGTGATAAGATGATTTCTTTGTCTCCTCTCAGCACTTTTATAGAATCTTCAGCACTATCTATATCTCCAACAATAATAACCCTGTCTTCTTTTTTTATTATTATTTTTTGATGCAGATGTGATAGTTCATCATCTGAAATATTCCCTTCCACAATATCTTTCAGCAGTTGCAAGTATAATTCATTTCTATTTCCTTCTGTCCAATTAGCATCTAAAGAAACTGATGATATTTTTTCAAGAAAAGCTTTTTTATCATTAAATCTTTCCGGTAATAAAACTTGAAGAAAATCAAGTTCCTGCTGTTGAATTTCGTCTTCTTCAAACCGTTCAATCAGATGCTCAATTAATTTGCTGTCTGATAACTCAATTTTTACTTTGCTATCGTTTAGAGTATCTGGAATTAAAACATATTCTTCAGGATAATATTTTTTTACATACTCTTTAATTTCCGCTTTGGAACTAGCTATTTGTTTTTTGTTTCCACTCGAATCAATTGCGTAAAGCCCATTACTACTTATTATGCAGTTTGATTCAAAAAAATCAATATTACACGTTTTTGACAGCATTAACAAATCTTCTAATTCTTCCAAGGAACATTCAGTGTTTTCTATTTTTGGATCGAAAATTGAAACTACATAACCAAAAGGTTTTAAAGATAGATATGGAATAAGACATTTATCGGGTATGTGAATATTATAAAATTTAAGTACGGTAGTCTGTATTCTTTTAAAGATTTCATCAGGTAGAGATAGAATGTTTTCATCAAAGAATATACTATTTACTTGAACTACTTCGGATAAGAATATTATCTTTTTTAAAGTACTTACTAAATAATTTGATTTTTCAACCCATGTGCTGTTTTCATAAGCTGCTATGCAATCTGACAGTATTTCATCAGATTTGAGTGGAGTTTCTGCAATGTAGCCAGCTATTTGCTCCCAAAAGGGATAGATGATGCCTTCATATAACTCGCTTTGATCAGCTAATAGGAATTGCTTAAATTGAGAATCAAATTCTAATGAATTGATATTGAAATTATTTAACCAATTGTCTGATTCCGCCTGAAAAAAAAGATTTTTGAAACAAACATGTGCGCCGCTATTGTTTGAAAATAGTTTTAATTCCTTAATTCTTTCTGTTACATTTTCAGCGTTTAGTGTTCTAAAAGCTTTGAATACTGCAAGTTTTTCTACTTTAGATAATCTTGAAAGAGTTGCATCAGTAACATTGTTACTAAAAAGTTGAGTTAGCTCGGTATATCCTTTGTGTTTTGTGCTTTGTAATAAATAGGATCTATAGATATCCACAAAACTATATTCATCCAAGTCTAATGTTGTGATTGTTACTCCTAATTTTAAAAGTATATCTCTAATATCACTAAGTTTGTTATGAATCAGAAAATATCCTTCTCTTTCTTTTTCCACAAATGAATTTAATGAAAGTGTTGCTCTGTTAGAAAATTCAAATAAATTAAGATTTACCAACTGGCTTTTTATTTTCTCAATGTTGGTTATTTCTCTATCAAAATATTTTAATTCTGAAAGTACTATCTTTCTCTTTTCATCTTCATTATTGAGCCATTCATTTACGGATTCATCAATTTTTTCAAATGCGAGCAAGTCAAATATACTGAATTCTTTTATGCTTAATTTATTACCGGCATTCAATACTATGTTCAAATCAGAATCATCACCCCAATAAAACCAATTTACATTTTCTAAATTCCAGTCCCGACTATTTATGTTAATTTTTGTTTTCTTGATAAATACACTTTCAGGATTATCTGTGACTGTAAATTCGTTACTGTTTTCGGAAATCCTTACAGGAATATATTTTCTTAATAATTCATTAATTCTGTTAATGTAAGGTTCGTCAATCCACGCCCTGCTTTGATTGGTGCTTTTACCAGAAGTCAATAAAGCTGCATAAAAATGCAAGAAAAGTGATTTGTCCTCTTCGTCAGCAGAAGTCGATAAGATCGATAAGCGCTCGTCGATTTTGCTAACAATAGTTTTTAAAAGACGTTCATTGATTCCATCTTCTTTACTACTACCAGTATGTAAAAATGTTCTGGAGCTCCCTTTATAGAAAGCATTTGAGTGTAATATGTAATTAAAATTATGTACTTCTTCGGATAGCGGGAAGTACAAATACAAATTTGGTGCTCCTTTAAAATATTCTCCTATTTTGTTGTGTTTTCTAAATCCAAATAAAGCTTCAATATTAGCTTCGTGCTCTATTTTCTTTTTTTGTTCTGTAGTTAGTTCTTCATATTGCTCGACGCCAAACCGGACATAAGCATATGTGTCTTTCTCTTCCTCTTTGTCAATTGAGATTTTTAGATATTCTAAATTTGGATACGTTATTGGTTCCTCATTATTTAATTGGACTGTTTGTAGAACTTTATTTTTTTTAGATTCGTTTTCTGCGGTTTCCTTTAATATAGCTAAAGAAAATTTTACCCCATGCTTTAAGTTAACCTCTGCTAATTCTGACTCTTTGCCAGAACCTAATTTTATAAAAAAAAGAGAGCCTTCCTTGTAAGTTTCTTTATTTAAAATATGTTGGTTGCTTTTTGTCCAACGTGACAACACTTCAAGTTCATTTTTATCAAAAGGATTTTTATCTGCCATTATGCCGTCTACCATAATAGGCAACTCTGTTGCCAAGTCGTTTTCAGGAAGGCAAGGAAAACAAGTAATTAGGATTTTGAATAGCCAAGGATTTTCATCTAAAACAACTGATTCATCACTTTCATTTGATATATGCATATCTGAAGGAACAGGAATTGAACCAGCAGCTAACTTTTCAATTTCATAATTTTTCCAACTGAATAATACAGGGCCAGAATTTTCGTTAATTAATTCTTGTAAACCATTGTCTTTACCTACTAATCGATGAGCTAATTTAAAACCGATACCAAATTTTCCTATAGTCTGACTGTCTGCTGTTTTAGTTGAAGAACCCACATTCAGAATAGAGCGGATACTATTCAAATCAAACATTTTTCCATTGTTGGCCACAAGAAGGTAAAAATTATCATCAATAGGATCTTGACCCCATACCATTGTATAGTGAGTACTACCGGCATCTACAGCATTCTGTAAAAATTCATAAACAGCCTGACCATCTTTTGCCATATCGAGAAAACTTTGCAAAAAGTTTTCAATTCCAGTTTCGGCTTTTCCATAGCCTTCCTTATCTCCATGATAAATTTCAAACCATCCAAATTTCTTTTTTTTGGTGTTTTTGTCAATTAAAAAATTACCTATAAAATTTTCGTCTCTTGTTGGAAGGTCACGAATTTCATTTTTATAGAAGGTACGATACTGTTGGATATTCTTTATTTTCATAAGAAAAACTTATAGTAGTTTTTGTATTTCATCAATAACCCGTTCAATTTCTTTTGAATCGATACCACCCTTTTCACTTTCTGTTGTAATGAACAGATTTTCATTCATTTTGAAACCACTATCCAAATAGAACTGTTTTTTCTTTTCCCAATCGGCTTTGTAGCTTGGCACAGACAACATGCCCAAATGTTCTAAAATTATAATATCTCCCGCCGGGTCAACAAACGTAAAATCGGGAATTCGTTTTTGCCCATTTTTACCAATAAATTCCTTTTCATACTCAAAAGGGACTTCACGGTATTCCAATTCATTTGAAATAATTACTTCTGATTTGCTTCTTACCAAAAGCCCTTCTTTTTTTGTTTTGTGAATTAGCCCTTCCACAAAAGGGATGTGTGATTTTGCTTCTCTAATGGAAGGCTTGAATAAATGTGTATTCCTTTTAGAAGTCTCAGAGTGTTGTGGTTTTGACAGATTAATTATCCAATGCGGATTATCGCCCTCTACCAATAAAACTAGTTTTCGTTTGGCACGAGTTAATGCGGTATAAATCAGTTCTCGTGAAATTACCCTTCCTGTTTTAGGAATGATAAGGAATACATATTCAAAATCACTTCCCTGGCTCTTGTGCACTGTTATGGTGTATGCCAGTTCAATGTTGGCCTCATCAGTTTCTGTCTGTCCTTGTGATTTGTATCCAAAAGTTACGTTTTCTTCCATTCCTGCAAAGGCAACGTTTGCATGGCCTTTGTATGTATTGGTTACAACACCTAATAGTCCGTTGGAAAGCTGGTGTTGTTGATTACCCGGATAGCCTTCTTTCCACTCATTTTTTGTCTGGATAACTTTGTCGAACTGCCCAATTTTATAATCACCAATTTTAGCCGCACCGTTAAGATCTTTTCTAAACTGGTTCTGAATAATTTGATTAAGGTTGAAAGTGCCCCAAAAAGGAGCCTTTACGGGAGTAAGGATTTGAAATAATTCAATCTTTGATGTATCTATCCCCTTATCACTTACCCCTATAGATTTATTTAAATTGATTTCATCATACTCATCATCAAGGTTAAGTACTTTTACCAAAGTTTGATTTATTTTCTGGTAAAGTTCTTTTTCATCCTGCCAGTTTTCGACCATTAAGTCATTCATACTTTTATTGTCGCCTAATTTTGAAAATATGAGGTCGGCATTTTTACCGGGTTTTAATCCCGAATACCAGGATGCTAATGTTAAACAGTCTGAATTCTCACCTTCCACTGTTCTTACCACTTCTTTTAATCTTGCCAGTGCATGAATTACGGCACCATCTTCGTCTTCAGGTGTTAGTGATTCAATATAGTTACATAAATCAGCAAATGGTCTTCCTGCACCAATAGGAGGTAATTGGTAAGGGTCACCTACTAAAATGATTCGTTTTATGTGTGACATGTCTAAAGCCTGAAAAAGTGCATACAGGTCATCTTCTGTCAACATAGAACACTCATCAATTATTAGATTTTGTTCGCCTTTATATTTTTCAGGCCCATTAAACTTAGGCTTCATTCTATCAAAATCAAATCTTTTTTGCTTTGCAAGGAATTGTGCTATTGTAAAGGCTGATGCATTGGCCATCTTTTCTAATTTTACCCTTGCTTTGCCGGTAGGAGCAAGCAGTAAAATCCCTTCTTTCTTTAACTCCTTACTACCAAATAGCGCACCCAATACGGTTGTTTTTCCTGTTCCTGCCGGACCATGAAGGACAGACAATTTTCTGCTGGTTAATTGCTGCAGAGCTGTCACCTGATCCTCTAACGCAGCCACATGCTTATTGTTGTCAGGATTAAAGATGATGCCGTTCTTCTCAATTACTTTTTTTACAAGTTCATTCCATTCTTCGTTTTCAGTTTCTAATTGTTTTGTGCCCCTCGCTATTAATACCTTTCTTAAATAGGTTTCAATTTGTTCATATACCAATAACTGCAAGGCGTCGCTATCACTGGTGTTGAAGTATGCAAGTCTACTTTTCATAAAATTGAGGTTGCTGGTAATGTAGTTTGTAGGTACTACAGTAGAGCGCTGGAGGTTAAGCAGGTTTAAGCTTTCCGTAATTTCACTCACCGACAATAAAGTGTCACCATCTAACGTAGCAGCTTTTAAAATACTTATAATCAATGCTCGTATTCTTCTTTTGTCTAAGGGTGATTCGACCAGTTGCGGTTTCTCGGGAATGTTGTCTCCCTGTATTGCAGCATCTTCAAAAAGACCATTGTCTATAGTCTCTACAGCAATTGGATAGTGTTCTTGGTCTCCGGGATCTAATTCCGCTATCAGATATGGGTTTTCAAGTAATTCTTTGTCAGAGACTTTGGCATCCAACTTATTTCTTAAGTTACTGTCAAACCAATTTTTAATTTGGTCGGATGAAAGCTCAAAACGGGATAGTAACTGTAATAGGTTTAATCTATCTTGTGTTTCATTTAACCAGATGTCTTTAAAATGAGCAAATTCTTTGCTGTAGGGTTTGCCATAAATGGTGGTAGTTCCATAAACTAAATCTTCCCACATTTCCCATGGATTATCTTTACTGCCAAGATTATGTTCTCTTCTTAGATCTTGCTCGAGTAAGTTGCCATATTGAAAACCAAATGCAAGCAGGGCATTGGCAAATGAAGGAAACGGCCCCATGCTTTCTTTAACCTTTCCTATTTGCCTGTCAATCCAAATTAAATTTTCAGTCCAATGCCCTCGAACGATTCCGTGTTCTCTAATGCGTTCGACGACTGCCTTTAGTTTAGCTAAAACTATAAGCATAGTGCTGTCATTTACCCAAGCACTTCCATATGCAAATTCTTCTATTATTTCCTGACGACTTCCTGTGTCCTGAAGTGTTAACTTGATTTCATCAAGCAGTTCATATTTTGTTTTATGTATATCTCCGTTCCTATAAACATAATCATCAGGCAGGTCTAAGTATTCCTGATAGGGAATGAGTACCCCTTCACTGTGTGGTTCACTTGGATTAATACCGTGAGTAATCAGCCTATCCCAAAGAGGATAGGTATAGTTTTCCTTACTATCATATTCTATTACAGGCGATTTTTTTTTAATAATCCCTATGCCTGCGATTAGCCTACGTAAATCTTCATCAACAGGATTGGCTCCTTTAACATAATAGACTGCAAGGGATTGATTTTCCTTTATGGGATCAAAAAACGTATGCAAAACCGCATTTTGAGCCTTGGACGTATAAAGCCAGGATGATGGAAATGGAGAGTTTTCATCAAAAGGAATATCCGGGTACAAGTTGCGTAATTCCTTTTGATTATTTTTCAACATCCATTTAAACGGTACAGCAAAACTACTGAACGGTGGTACATCAATAGTGGTAGGCTTTAATGCAGCATGTGGGATATCCTTTCCTGAATTATGACTATACGGATGAATGAAAAGACGTTTATAACCTGATGTATTCATGAAAGCACCACCTTCTGCCTTGCAAGGAGGCAGAAAAGTACCTTGAATTTCATTCCAGGCTTTACCCGCATTTTGTTCTTCTAGAACATCATTTTTTTCAGCCAGGATACGAGGCAAATGTTTGCAGTAAGTATTTTGTGCAGGATGTTTACAGATACTTCCATTCCATTTATTGTCGTGCCAGGCAATTCTTATTGAGAGGTGTTTATTCATCTTTTTTTCCGGATAATAATTGTTGTCTTATCAATTTTCTTTTGGCATTAATACCTGTGTTAATCGTATTTTCTATTCGATAGCCTGAAGATTTTAAAAAACCTAATCGGTCTTTTACTTTAAAAACATCTTCTATCTTTTCAAAACCGGGTTTTACTATAAACGGTGACCTAGTTCGCTGATAATAAACTTTCAGGATGCTTTGAAGTATCAATTGAATGCCTACGTCATAATATTTTTCATCCTCGTGCGTGTGTTTGTACCAGACAAAAGTGGTTTCAATACCATCGGATTTAATGTTTGATGATTGTTCCTCAGTTTTTAGTATGCTAAGCTTGTCTAAAACTGTTATCAGCTTGACAATGGCATCATAAGGATATTTTTTTAAAGGCTCAATGCAAGAATTAAACACATCATTTGCAATCGTCAGTGAATCTGCAGCACCAAAATCTGATGTGAATCCTACTAAAATAGTAGCAGGGGCAACCACATTGATTTTTTCAAAAGCACTTTTTGTAGCAAGTTCCGTATTCTGTTTCCTTATATAGTGACGAGATAATGAGGCCGCATCCGCAAGGCAATCTAATTCGTGGTTAATGTCAGCTTTCCTTAATGTTTTTTTAACCGATATGACTGCTATAATACCTTCAGGAGGTACTATAGCAAATTCCTCAAATTGTTCGTAAACAGGATAATTACCCACATCAAAAATTATAATGTCTAATTGCCTTGAGTGTTGGTCTCCCTCATTTTCGATTATACGACTATTGTCGTTTTCGCCTACCATTGCTTCAGGGCGCAGTATAAATCCAGAAAGTGCTTTGAGGTTTTTTGGCAAGTATTTGTTTAAAGTGCTACGGAGGATACTTTCAATAAAACGTCCTTCTTCGGCAGTATGGTCTGAACCGGCAGCAAGTTCGCCATCCTTTTTTATCTGCTGCTTTGGAATTAATGCTTCAATCTGTTTGTATTTGTTTAAAATAGCTTCAATTTCATTGTTGAAAAAAGTACTTATTCGCTGCTTCGCCATTTTTAATTCATTTTTTATTAGGGTGGTTATTGGAGTTACAATCTAAAATTTTGAGATTATTATTTCAAATATAGTTAAAGATTTACCTACAGCAATATTTCTTTATGTAGAATCTTATTGGCAAGAATTGTTTAAATATTTGTAGATTTGGATATGCAATTATCTTATAAAAGCGACTGTCCTAACCAAGTACATCAGTTAAACCTGTCTATTTCTCAAAATTATTATCTTTTGAAAAACGGAGAAATCCACTACCAACAAAAGAAATTCGATGTTAATTGGGGAAATTATAGCCGAACCGGCAAACGGCATTTGGTTAACTTCTTGATCAGGGACCATTACAGCAATTGTTTCTATGCTGAAACTCATCCCATTGATGAGATGCCTCATTTAAAGGAGTTTTTGTTTAACGCATGGAAGGAGAAAGAAGATTTTGAATTTTGCGGCATTCCGAATTATATAATCGGCGGAAAACATATAGTGGAGTCTTATCCTGATATTTTGAACTTTTGTAAAAATACCAATTGCACTTTCGAATTGGCAACGAGCGGTTTTGCTACTGGAATACGCTCAGTTAGGGATTGGGAAAAGAACATCAAATATTTTACACTTTTTGAAAACTTGAGGCACATTGATGATTTTCAAAGTAATTCAAATCTAATTTGTAGGGAAATCAATTTACGAGATAGTGGTAAGACAGAGCCTAACTTGAAAAAATGGATTGAGAACATTTCTCAGGTTAAGTCCTATAATACTGATGCCGAATTTTATAATCTATTCTTATAAAAACTTGTATAGGATGTTAAGATTTAAGAAAGGAATTGTGTTTGTCAATATAGCCAATGTTGATTTCATGGTTGTTAAGTAATAAACTATTTTTGTTTATTGAAATGCTTTTCAAATCTAATTGCACATGGCAGTTAGGACAAACGCAAATCATATTATCTAAACTATCTTTTCCATTATGTGGTTTTCCTAACGGAACAATATGATGTACTTCGGAGTAGTAATTATTTTTTCTGATACGTAATTGTGTTCCGCAAAGTTGACAAGTGTTGTTGTAGAGCTTCTTTACTCTTTGTACCAGAGCCTTGTTTCGTAGAATTGTATCGATTGTTCGTAAGACCCTGACAGTATCTTCACTGTTGCTAGAATCATTGTTTGATTCATTTACTTCAATACCCTCAATAAGTTGTAATTCTAATGCAGTAAATTTGTGGTATTGTTTTAGATTCTGGATGCCATCAATAATATGCAAATCTTTTTTGATTTGGAGCGCGTCTTCATTATTGTATTCTTCAATAGAATTGAATATTACATAACCATTCTTATCAAACAATACACCGGGAAACTTTTTTAAATTGTGATACCACTTTCCATCTTCGCGGTATAGAGCATGTTTAGCGTTTGTTTCAAGGATTTTATTTAGATATCTACCGTTCATTTCTAACATTTTTTAATTTTTTTAAGTTTATAGGGAAATATTAATTGCAAATTGTCTTTTTATAAAAATGAGTTTCTTTATTTTAATTCTAAAAGTAAATATTTTCATTCATGTGAAGCTCTAAGTATTTTGATAATTCCTTGCATATTGTCATTTAAGTAAATATATTTGAATAATTAATTTAAAAATTATAAATTTGTTAGTTAACTATTTACCATTTAATGACTTAATAACAAATGATGAATGGACATTTAACGGTGTCCGTTCATCAGAAAAATGGACTCATGGTTATCACCGATATCCTGCCAAATTCCTGCCCAATATTGTTCAAAAAATCATCGAAACCCATACAAATGTAGGCGATACTGTTGCGGATCTCTTTGCCGGGTGCGGAACGACTTTGGTTGAGGCTAAAGTACATGGTAGGGTTTCAATAGGAGTAGATATCAATCCTGTAGCTCAATTAATTACTAGTGTAAAGACCAATCCAATTAATCCAGAAACGTTAGTGAATGCCTATTCTGCGATTAAAACAGTGATAGCAGACTACGATGCAGAGATTTTCACAACTGAGGCTAAACACGATAGAATAGACTATTGGTTTTTTCCTGACAATAGAAATAAAATTGCATACCTATATGAAGCTATCTTGGCGAGTGAACAGCCACAACAAGTTAAAGATTTCTTTTTGGTTGCACTCTCGAACATTTTAAAAAATTGTTCCAGATGGTTGCAGTCTAGTACTAAACCTCAAAGAGACCCTAAAAAGATTATCTCAGAACCTTTTTCAGCTTTTACAAAGCAGGTAAATTCGATGGTGAAAAAGAATGATTTATTTTTTAAAGAATTAAATAAATTAAACTTTTTAACTACGGAATGTACTATCCACCTTGAAGATGCAAGGAAGACTAGTATAGCAGAAGGTTCTGTAAGCGCCGTTATAACTTCGCCGCCGTATGTGACTTCCTATGAATACGCAGATTTGCATCAATTGACGGCATATTGGTTTGATTATATATCTGATTTGAAGAATTACAGAAAGAATTTTATTGGTACATTTTACTCTTATGGTGAGACCCTAGAATGTGAATCACCAATTGCGCAAAATACTATTGAACAGCTTAAAGCTAAACACCTTCGGACAGCCAAGGAAATGACTAACTATTTCAATGACATGCAAAAAGTCGCTGTCGAAATGCATCGCATATTAAGAGATGGTGGTAGGGCATTCATTGTAATCGGAAATACAACATATAAGAATATAAAAATAGAATCGGCTGAGATTTTCGGCGAACTTCTAGAGTTAAGCGGGTTCACTATCGAAGAAGTTATTAAAAGATCAATTCCTTTTAAATTAATACCAACCATCAGAGATGAAAATACAGGTAAGTTCACGACTTTGGCAAATGAAAACAGTAAAGAAGTGTACCCTGAAGAATATATCATCATAGCCAAAAAGTAAATGGATTTTAAGAAATACGGTACAAAGGTCGACGATATACCTGTTCATATAAGCTTTAGAATTATTGAACTATTTTCTGCTGGATTGTATTCAAGCCCGAATAAAGCTTTCGAGGAATTAGTGAGTAATTCATATGACGCACTAGCTAATAAGGTTGCTGTATTTCTACCTCTTGACAAGTTGAAGGAAGACTCGGTAATTTGGGTATGTGACAACGGAAGCTCAATGAATAAAGAAGGGCTTAAAAATCTTTGGATGATTGGTGAATCTGTTAAAAATGGAGCAGAACAGGAATCCAGACCATTGATTGGTAAATTTGGTATTGGTAAATTAGCGACATACATCCTAACTTATGAACTGACCTATATCTGTAAAACAGCTGACGGTTATTTCGCGGTTAAAATGGATTATCGAAATATCACAAAAACCACAGAACAAATTAAGTTAGATGAGATACAACTTTCTGAAGATAATGTAAAAGAACTTCTTTCGCCATACATCAATCCTGGAGGTCAAAAATTTCTCCCTTTTACGCTTTGGGGTGAAAATTCAGAGCCAACGTGGACCTTTACGATAATGAGCAATCTGAAACCAAAGGTATCAGAAATCAGTGAAGGCCGATTAAAGTGGATTTTGTCAACAGCTTTGCCACTGAACCCTAACTTTGAATTATATTATAACGGAGATTTATTAAAATCAAGCAAGGAAAAACAAAAGCCTATAAAGATTTGGAAATTTGGCGATGACGAAGATGCAGTTGCCAAAAAGTTTGTCGATTATGAAATAGGAGATGATGAGAATGGTCCTTACATAGATATGCCGAACGTTAAAAAAGTAAGGGGCCAGGTGGAACTCTATGCTGATTCTCTTGTAAAAGGTAAATCACAGGATTGGGGGCGAAGCCACGGGATATTCCTAACGATTAGAAAGCGCTTGATTAATCTTGATGATCCTTTGTTAGGTATGCCAGCAATGACCCACGGGGTTTTTAATAGAATACGAATAATGGTTGAGGCAGATGGCCTAAACGATTACATTACTTCTACCCGAGAGTCAATAAAAGATAGTTCGGCGTTTGAAGACTTAAAGAAATATATTCAAAGAAAGTTTACCGAAGCCAGAGAGTTCTACTTTTCTAAAATTGAAGAAGAGGAAAAGAAAAGCAGAGCCTCATACAAAATATCGAATGCTGCTGGTAGTATGTCGAGAAGACCTCTTCTTGTGGCGGCCAAAAAGTTCTTCGCTGGAGAAATTTCCAATCTGCTGTTGACTGAGATTCCTTCTGATTTGTCTTTTGAACAAAAAAATGAGATTATTGAGCGGTTAGAATTTGACCTTACCAGCGAATCAGGAATAATAAAGGACGTTAAATGGGTTGCTTTATTGCCGGAAGACCCTGTTGCTAAATTTAATTTAGTAGATGGTGTTGCAAACATTAATTTAATGCATCCTTTTTTTGCAAACTTTATTGAAGATTTGAAAAACCCACTGCCTTTCCAGTTGTTTGCATTAACTGAAATCTTAACGGAAGTATCCTTAATTGAACAAGGTGTTGATGAAGAGCAGATTAAAGAGATTATGTATCGGCGTGACAGTATACTTAGAGAGTTAACGTTTAGTGATAAGCAAAATGCACCAGCTGTGGCAAGCCTCATTAAAGCAACCTTAAATAATCCTGATGGATTAGAAGATGCTTTAGTGAAAGCGTTTACTTCTCTTGGATTTGAAACAAATCCAATTGGAAAGAGCGGTAATCCCGATGGAATTGCCACTGCTTATTTGGGACATAAACACTCTACTGAAAATTATAAAATTACATTTGATGCCAAAAGTACCAACAAAGATAAGATTATGGCCGGTACAGCCCATATTTCTGGGGTTGATAGGCATCGTAGAGATCACAATGCAAATTATGCAGTAATTGTTGCAATTGATTTTCAAGGTGCAACTGATGAAAATTCTGCGGTCAATAAGGAAGCACGGAATCTAAAAGTTAATCTCATTAGAGCTAAAGATTTAATGAGTCTAATTTTACTCGCTGGTCCTAAACAATTAGGTTTGACAGAACTAAGACCGTTATTTGAAAATTGCCATTCTGTTATTGATACCTCGAAATGGATAAATGACTTGAAAGCCAAAGTTATCGATCGCGGACCTATTAAGGAAGTTCTGCAGGCTGCATACAAGTTAACAAAAGATGATACTGAAAGACCGAATATAACAGCTATCAGATCGGAATTAAAATATAATTTTGGGCTTCCAGATATATCATCACCTACAATAGTACAAATTGTTCAAAGCTTAAAAACGTTAGTGCCTAGTTATATTTCTTATGAAAATGATTTGGTTAGTTTGCAAAGTACTCCTGAAATAATTTTGAATGCCCTAAATCAAACTTCAAACGATTCCGACATCCCTTACGAATTTAGGGATATATATATCGATGCTTTTGGTTTAAATGATTAATCGTGATTCTCAATATAAAATAGATAATAATGGGAGTAATACATAAAGATAGTCAACCTTTTGAGCCTTATGCTAGGCTTATGAATATTTTAGGTGATCAATTGATTACCGATAGAAAAATTGCCGTAGTTGAGATTGTCAAAAATTCTTATGATGCCGATGCAGAAAGTGTTAAAGTAAAATTCTTTAATCTTGATAACTATGGAAAAAATTATCTTCCTGTAAATGAGCAACCCTATATTGAAATAGAAGATGATGGTGACGGCATGAGTCTGGAAATAATTAAAAAAGTCTGGCTGAGACCGGCTACACCAAATAAAATTACCAAGAAAAAATTAAAAGAAAACCTAACAACTAAGGGGCGGATAATTCAAGGAGAAAAAGGTATCGGTCGATTTGCCATTCATAAACTTGGAGAAAAAATAGAGCTATTTACAAAGGCCCTTGGAAATGATGAAGTAAAATTGGAAATGGATTTTACTGATTTTGACCCTGAAAAGGCGGACTTGTTCACACCGATGGATGACTACAAGCTTTTGAATAAAGTTTTTAATAATTGGTACGTTAATAAGCCGGCTGAAGTTATTACTAAACAAAAAGGTACAGTAATCAGGATATTCAACTTAAGGGAGCGATGGAAAATTGAGGATTTAGAAGATTTATATAAATCTATCCAACGATTAATACCTCCGACAGATGAAAATGCCAAACGATTAGGCATCGATTTTCATCAAGATTTTGGAATTGATTTGTATAATGACGGAGAATTATTTGTTGCCGAAAATATTACCACCTTTAAAGATGTAATTGAGCGCGCCCAATATACTATGATTGGCGAAGTGGATAATGACGGATATTTAGAATTTAATTATAAATCTCAGTCGCCAGTTCGCAGTTTTTCAAAGGAAGTTAATTTAATGAGCCGTGAAGCATTATCTAAGGAAAATTATGTTTCATATTCTATTGAAAAGCGGTTTTACGATAAAGCAAAGAAAACATTGGTTCGCAAACCTTTATCAGGTCCTTTCAAATTCACATTCTATGCTTTTGACCTTGCCAAACCGGATAGAACTATATTGAATAAAGATATTGAAAATTTTATCAAAGATAATTTTGTATTTGTTTTACGAGATGGAGTGCGAGTTTATCCATACGGTGAGAAAGGAATTGACTGGCTTAACCTCGACAAACTAAGATCTACTGTGCGTGCGGGATGGTTTATTAGTTACAATGATTTAACAGGATTTGTATATATCAGCGACGATCATAACCAGCGACTAAAAGATTCTTCCAATAGACAAGGAATAATGGATATTGATGGTGCATTGGAGGATTTTAAAAGCATGGTTACTGCAGTTACAGAAATCTTCAATACAGAGATTAAGATTGATAAGAATAAAATTGAACTCAACAAAAAAGTTGCTATAAAAGATTCTTCGGATATACTTACAAAATCATTCAATTCGTTTAAAGCAGTTTTAGAGAAAACTGAAAATAGAGATGTATTAGAGAAAGCCAATAGTTTCCTTGATACCGTGCAGAAACATAATAAATTAATGCGCGATAGAATGGAAACTGTTGAAGACTTAGCTGGACTTGGAATGGCTGTCGAAAAAGCTTCTCACGATTCACTGACTTTGTTATCTACTATGCGGGCTAATGTTCTTGATTTTAGGAAAAAAGCGCTACATGGAGATTATAAGAATGAAAATTTAGTTTCATTATTGACAGAATTGGACGAAAACTTAAGTTTTGTGTTTGAAGAAATGCAGATAATTCAGCCGCTATTTAAAGCTCAACGTAAAGCTGCTCAAGATATAAGTATTATTGAGTGTGTCGAAAAAGTTGTTCAATATTTTAGGCGAGACTTGCATGGGAAAATTGAAGTTGAAATTGTCAAGTCGAAAGATTTAGTCATTCATACTAATAAAGGACTGATTTTGCAGATACTTATAAATTTGATTGACAATGCAATTTATTGGGTAAACAAAAATGAATCGTATGACAAGAAAATAATGATTTCTATAAACGCTGTGGAAAAATCATTAACTATTGCGGATAATGGTCCAGGTGTTAGGGAAGATGTTACAGAAGCTATCTTTTCAGAATTTTTTTCACTTAAAACAGATGGTCGTGGGCTGGGTTTATACATTGTGAAAGAAATCCTCTTTAGAATAAATGGTGAAATTTACTTAAATAACAGGGAAGATGCGAAAATCTTGCCTGGAGCAAATTTCGTAGTAAACTTTAATTAGTATTGAATGGAAGGAGTTATTTTATATGCTGATGATCACGTTTTTGATAATAACGAGTTTGTCAATAAACTTTTTAATAAATTTAATTCAGATGGTAACTACTCTATTTTACCAATTAACAATTTAAATGTTCTAGAAAAAGCTGTTTCATCAATTTCAACTTTTAAAGCAATAATACTGGATTGGAATTTTAAAAGAGAATTAAGCGAAGAAGATAAAGAATTAGGAGTTAAAGCCACAGATGAAAACCCCTTAAGTTTTTTAAGACAAAAAACAGTTTATTCATTAATCTATATTTATTCGCAAGAGGATTTACCTGAAGATATTATAGCAGAGCTTCAAGCACTATATCCAAATAAGATATTTTTTGACAAAAAAGATATTACGAATGATTTAGATAATGAATTTGAAAAAATAACAAAAGGTATTAGAGACTTTGAAGATAAAAATGGCCACCTAGTAGTACCATTTGTTTGGGGAAAAGCCATAAATGAAGCATCGCAAAAAATATTTTCTGAACTAGAATCTGCCGATAAATTTTGGATTAAAGAATTATATTATAGTTCGGCAAGAGGAATTGATAAAGCAGGCATACCAAAAGCTGTTGAAGTTGAGCCAACAATTGAAGTAATAAATTTGTTTCAAAATATATTGTCAGAAAGATTAATCCAGAACGTGGAATTGAAGGATGCAATTACAGATTATTCAATTAAAAATTTTACTGAGATACCTGGTGCCAGCGCCATAATAAATCTTTATTCAAAACTATATTACACAAAGACGCTAGTTACCGATACTGTAATGACCGGTGATGTATATCTTTTAAAGGAGGACTGCTATGGAATTATAATTTCACCAGAATGTGACATGATGAAACTGATTAAAAAAAATGAACTAGTTGAGATGATATGTTTCTGTAAAGACGATTTTAAAAATAATATCAATTCATTTTGCAAGTCTCAGGATGAAATTAAGAGAGCATATAATCAAGAAATTGCGGCAATACATCTTTTGCCAATTTTTCCTTTTGCAGGTTCAGAAGAGACAGCACTTATTGATTTTAGATTTTCACTAACCCTCGTGAAAGGTAAGTACTTGGAGACTCGGAGGCAAAATCGTTCAGTTAAGATTAATACTCCTTATATACAGCAATTACGTCAAAGATATCTTTCATATATTGGTCGTGTGGGTGTTCCAACCATTCCAGATAGTTTGCGAACGGTAAATTAACAGTTTGAAAAACAAATATTATAGTGTTTAATTCTAGACTAGGGATAAAACTCGAAAAGTTATGTGTAGTTTTTACTTTCTTCTGTAAATGCACTCTAAATAACCGATATTTGATTCTTCTTTAGTGGACTTAAGTTCTTCCTCTCTATCTTGGGAATCAAATACCTGATGTTCATCTAACACACTTTCATGCCATTTAATCTCCAATTCTCTTGAAAATTTTGATCTAACACTTTGAACCGTATCGGAAATCATGATTCTTTCAAAGTTTTTGTTATCAAAGAGTCTAGATAGGTCCGTCTCTGAAAAAAAATGTTTATAATATTGATGCATTCCAGGATTTGGCGACTTGAAGTAAGAATGAGATTTTGAGTGGGCTTTAATATAAATTAATGAACCTTTTTGCGTTCTTGAAGCTATTTGATCAATTATTTTGCTACAGTCTTCCAAGGTGAAAAAATGTAAAAAATCAAACATGATCACTAAAGAGAATATTTCTTTAGGAATTTCTTTTTTAGGAATCGTTATATTTAATAGATGTAATTTTCCAGCCTCTTTTCCAGCATATAACTCGATTCTTTTTTTCAGAAGGTTTAACTGAAAGTCTTCATTGTCAATTGCAAAAATTTCTTTTCCCTTTTTTGAATATTCGACAAGAAAACTGCTTTGACCACATCCTAATTCAAGTATTGGACCCTCAATGAATTCATCTTCGAAATTCCTCAAGAGATTGTGATTTTTGTGAATCATTAATTCATTAGGACATAATTCATTGTATAATTCCCAATACATTCTTAAAGTTTCATCCATTGTTATTTGAATTGAGTTAAAAGATGTTGATTACTAAGAATAAAGTTATTAAAAAAAGATGCTGAGAGGCATCTTTTCTTTTGACATTAATTAAAATATAACAAACTCTTTGGTCTGTATTTGTTTTTTACATTTCTATTAGTTTAAAAAAATCGGAGAGTTTGATATTTCTTGCTTCACAGATTTTATTCAAAGTGTATAAAGTTATGGTGTATTTTTTATCGTTAAATATTCTTCTGGCTGTCTTTTCTTCAATATTATGATTTAAAGCAAACTGAGTTTTTGCTTGTTCATTGCCAATCCATTCTTTAGCTATGTAATCACATATTTTTCTGTTCAAATCTGCCATATAGACAAATTAAGATGTTATAGATTAAAATTAATCGGACAGCTGTCCGATTGTAGGAATTATTTATTATATTTGTATCAGAATATATAAATTTGCGATTCTTCAAATACAATATTGAAGCATTCGCTTTGAATCTCGCATCGTAAAACTGGTAATTTTAGCAACGAGATGATAAGTGTAAATGCTCACGCTCCTAGGGCGTGGGCTCACTTATTGTTGCAAGGTATACCAGTGCCTACGATGCAGTAAGCTGAGTTCCGCGCCTTTTTTTATGCGTTACACTCTGCTACACGATTCACTTTTATTTTTACTGATTGTTATGAAACAGTTGTGTGTGGAATTTCCATACATGAGGTTCTCGATATATCCGCCAAGGCGGACACTCGAACTGACGGAATCATAAATAATAGACCCTGCCTCAACGCCATTGGAATTACGAATTATGAATTACGAATTACGAATTACGAATTATGAATTATGAATTACAAGTGGTTAAGTTGTTTAATTTATTTTATTCCGCGGCGCTCCAAACAATTCGGCTGCGCCTCGGGCGAGTTGGATTATGAAATTAAAAATTGTTGGGGCGGGTTTATTTAATTATGAATTATGAATTACGAATTACGAATTACGAATTATGAATTACGAATTATGAATTACGTCCTTCGACAAGCTCAGGATGACAAAGTTTGAACGACAAGAAAACAATTATTAATCCTTTAACGCTACAGCCTATGGTATAACAAACACAACGAACTTAAAACACAAAAAAAAAGGCCCTCTGCATCTTCTTGGCGGTTGAACAGAGGACCGGTAGACAAACAAAACTAATGTTTCATTTAACTAAACCAAAAATATGAATAAAAAGCCTATTGGCAATATGGGAATATATCTATTCCTTTTGTGCCTTTGTTTTCAGGTTACGTTTGCTTTTGGAGACAAGAAGCAAGAGACAAGAAGCAAGAGACTTTTTGCTGTAAATGGAGGAGATTCCTCCTTTGTCGGAATGACAATAAAACAAAATATTATTACCGGAACCGTTAGTGATGCTCATGGGGTGCTTCCGGGGGTGACGGTTGCCCTTCGACAAGCTCAGGGTGACAATTCTTTTAGTAGTGGCAAAAGTGTTATAACCGATGAAAAAGGGCAGTTTAGTATAGCTGCTGAAGTGGGAGATGTGCTTGTCTTTAGTTACATAGGTTATGCGGCTGTGACTGTTACTGTGGACAGTCGCCGTGTATATGATGTGATTATGCAGGAGGATGCTACCACGCTTAAAGAAGTAACGGTTAATGCCGGGTATTATACCGTGAAAGACAAGGAACGTACCGGTAGTATTGCTAAGATTACTGCTAAGGACATAGAGAAACAACCCGTGACGAATGTACTTGCTACTATGCAGGGACGGATGGCGGGAGTGAGCATTACCCAAACGAGTGGGGTGCCGGGAGGTGGTTTTGACATCAAAATCCGCGGGCAGAACAGCCTTAGGGCGGAGGGGAACAGCCCTTTGTACCTGATAGACGGCGTTCCTTATTCGAGTGAAGCTTTGGGTAATACCCGAAGTACTTATGTGCTTCCGGGTGTGGCAAACCCACTGAACAGCATTAACCCTGATGATATAGCGAGTATAGAAGTGCTGAAGGATGCCGATGCTACGGCTATCTATGGTTCGCGTGGGGCTAATGGTGTGGTTCTGATTACTACTAAAACCGGAAAGCAGGGTAAGACGCGGTTTGCCGCCAATGTTAGTAAAGGAGCGGGTAGTGTTACCAAGTTTATGAAATTGCTAAACACACAGCAGTACCTGGCTATGCGCCATGAAGCCTATGCCAATGATGGTGTAGCCCCCGAGCCATTTGCCTATGATGTAAACGGCACGTGGGACCCGAACCGCTATACTGACTGGCAAAAAGAGCTGACAGGAGGTACGGCAACTTACACCGATGCCAATGCCAGCGTGAGTGGCGGAAGTGCCACTATTCAGTTTTTAGTGAGCGGCACTTACCATGACGAGACCACCGTTTTTCCGGGTGATTTTGGGTATAAACGCGGTGTGCTGCGCAGTAACCTGAACCACCAATCAGAAAACGGGCGGTTTAAGATGAACTTTTCGACCGGATATACCGCCCAAGAAAACAACCAAACATCCACCGACCTCAGTAGTGTTGCGCTTAGCTTAGCGCCTAATGCACCGGCGTTGTACACTGCCGATGGCAGCCTGAACTGGGAAGGCAGTACTTGGGCGAATCCGATAGCTTTGCTGGAAGGGAAGTACCGCACCAAAACGCATGATTTTATTGTTAATTCATTACTAAGCTACACGCTACTGCCGGGACTGGATTTGAAAACGAGTTTTGGCATAACTGACACGCAGCACGAGGAAACCCGCACCCAGCCCTCAACGCTATACGACCCTGTTTATGAGGTAGGACCTGAGTATTCCTCCCTGTATGTTACTAATAGTAAACGCCGGTCGTGGATAGTGGAACCGCAAGTGAGTTGGGCGCATCAATGGAAGTTTGGTACAACCGAAGTACTGGCGGGAGGCACTTTTCAGCAACAGAAAAGCAGTAACCAGTTGTTTGAAGCGGATGGCTTTGCCAGTAATAGTTTGATTTATAACCTCGGTGCTGCTTTTCATGTTTTTACCTTAAAGGATCAGCAGACCGATTACAAGTATCAGGCCTTTTTTGGGCGGTTGAATTATTCCTATAAAGAAAGGTACATTGTGAACTTAACGGGCCGGCGTGACGGGTCGAGCCGGTTTGGCCCCGGGAGGCAGTTTGCTACTTTTGGGGCTGTGGGGGCAGCGTGGCTGTTTGGCGCGGAGAAGCTTTTGAAAGATAATGGTATCCTGAGTTTTGGAAAGCTTCGTGGCAGCTATGGTATCACCGGGAATGACCAAATAGGGGATTACCAGTTTTTGGATACCTATCTGTCCTCGGGGGTAAGCTATGCCGGTGTAATAGGTTTGCAGCCGACCAGACTCTACAATCCTAATTTTGGATGGGAGACCAATAAAAAGCTTGAGGTAGCGCTTGAAACCGGGTTTTTTAAGGACCGTATCTTTTTAACCTTGGGTTGGTATAACAATCGTTCTTCGAGCCAGCTGGTGGGTATTCCGATGCCTGCTACTACGGGATTTTCCTCAATACAGGGGAATCTTGATGCCACGGTACAGAACCGTGGGGTTGAGGTAACTTTGAGGACTGTGAACTTTCAGAAAGGGAATTTTAATTGGACTACCCATTTCAATATCTCGGTAGCTAAAAATAAATTGTTGTCGTTTCCCGCGTTAGAAGGTTCGACTTATCGCAATCAGTTTGTAATAGGACAGGCATTGAATATCCAAAAGGTGTACCATTATACCGGACTCAATCCTGCAAAGGGAGTCTTTACTTTTGAGGATGTCAATGGTGACGGTATTACCAATGCTCAAGACAAACAAACGGTTGCCGATTTTAATCCTGCTTTTTTTGGTGGTCTAAGCAACCAGTTTACCTACAAACGCTGGCAGCTCGATTTTTTGCTGCAGTTTGTGAAGCAGCGAAACTATACTTCGGCGGCAATGGCCGGATTGCCGGGAAGCAGAGGCAATCAGCCGGTAGAGGTACTTACTCATTGGCAGTCAGCGGGTGATTCGACCGGTTTTCAGCAATATACCGCAGGGTACAACTATGATGCTGTGGATGCCTTTTACAATTATCTTGAGAGTGATGCAGTGATAAGCGATGCCTCTTATGTACGCTTAAAAAATGTTTCCCTGACGTATAAGGTACCTGAGAAATGGCTGTTTGGCGCCAGCTGCCGTGCCACGCTGGAAGCACAAAACCTATTGACATTTACTTCCTATAAAGGTCGCGACCCTGAATTTACCCTTAGTGGTTATTTACCGCCTTTGCGGGTACTAACAGCAGGACTGCAATTTACTTTTTAACTTAAACACTATTTAAAATGAAAAATAAAACCCTTTTTATCGGCCTCCGCAGGCTGATGGCTGTTGTACTGCTTATGCTGACTGTTGGTTGCGAATCGTTTGTTGCGGTAGATTTGCCCTCATCGCAATTGAGTTTGGCAACTGTGTTTGAAGAGCCTGCAACCGCCAATGCGGCTATGACGGATATCTATGCCAAAATGCGTGACAACGGTTTGCTGACCGGCTATGGGTATGGCATGCATGCTGCGCTGGGACTGTATGCTGACGAACTGGATTACTATGGTGGAGGCACTGCATTTTTTTATACCAACACTTTGTTACCCAATAATGGTGATGTAAGTCTGTGGTGGAGCAGCAGCTACAATCAGATTTATGCCGCTAATGCTGTTTATGAAGGCGTTAGTGCCTCAGCAAAACTGTCGCAACCTATAAAAGACCAATTGATGGGAGAGGCCTTATTTGTTAGGGGGATGCTGCATTTTTATCTGGTGAACCTCTATGGTGATGTGCCCTACATAACTACTACTGATTATGGGCAGAATCAAAAGGTACATAGGATGTCTGTTGCTGAAGTGTATACAAGAATCATAGCCGATCTTGAAATGGCACAGACATTATTGCCAACCAGCTACGTTGGCGGAAACAGGGTGCGCCCTAATCGGTTTGTGGCGACCGCCTTATTGGCAAGAGTATATCTGTACCATGGAGATTATGCCGCGGCATCAAATGCTGCATCTGCAGTACTGAATGAAGCAGGAACTTATACTTTGGATTCGGATTTGGATACTGCTTTTTTAAAGGACAGTCCGGGTACCCTGTGGCAATTTAGTCCGCCTGCAGAGGGGCGCAACACGGAAGAGGGGAGTACCTATATTTTCGTGGCAGGACCGCCCCCTTTTGCAGCATTGCGAAATGAACTGATAAATGCCTTTGAAACCGGGGATTTACGCAAAACCCATTGGGTAAAAGCGGTTACGGATGGGAGCAGCACCTGGTATCATGCCTATAAATACAAGGAACCTACTGCTACCGGCACTTCGATGGAATATTCAATAGTACTCCGCTTGTCTGAGCAATACCTGATTCGGGCAGAGGCAAGGGCAAAACAGGGATTTTTAACGGGTGCGAAAGAAGACCTTGATGTTATTCGCAACCTTGCCGGATTGCTCAATACCACTGCTGTGACTCAACAGGAAATTCTTTCTGCCATCGTACAGGAACGTCGGGTGGAGTTTTTTACGGAAGGTGGGCACCGTTTTTTTGATTTGAAGCGTGCGCAGCAATTGGATGCTGTATTAAGCCCGATAAAACCGGGATGGAGTAGTACGGATGCCTTACTGCCGCTGCCCGAATCGGAATTGTTACTAAACCCTAATTTACTCCCTCAAAACCCCGGGTATTGATGAAAAGTTTTATTATTATACTATTAATGGCCTGCCCTTTGTTTGGGCAGGTTATAAAAGGACCTGTTACTGAAGCGGAATACAAACTGTGGGGCACAATGGACAGTAATCAGTTGTCGGATTATGGCAACTGGATGAGCTATTCGGTGCGTTATGAAAGCGGTAAGGATACCTTGTTTGTAAGGCATACTAAGAGCCTAAAATCCTATGCTTTTGCGGGAGGTGCGGATGGGCGCTTTGCCAAGGAGGATTTTTTTGTGTGCCGGGGAACTGATGGTGGAATAAGTTGGCAGAACCTTAAAAGCGGCAGGCAGCAAACATATACAGAGATTAGTAACTACACTATAGCTTTAGAAGGGAGTATGTTGCTCCTGCTGAAAAATGGAAACGGTGGTGGAGGTGATTTACTAGGTATTGGAGCGGATGGTAAAGTGGTGCTTACAATACCAAAGGTTACCTTGTTTTCGCTTAGTCCTGATTCTAATGCACTGGCCTGTGACAGTGACGGGAAACTTCGGGTTATTGACCTAAAGGTTTTAAAGACAGTTGTACTTGTTGATGAGGTGGCGCGTGACTACCGTCAAATAGCCTGGCAAAGCAATGGGTCTTCTTTTGCCTATCTTACTGATGGTACAGTTGGGTATTTTAGCCTAAGCGAAAAGAAGGAGTACAAGTTTGACCGAAACCGATTCCCTAATTTTCCAAAAGAAGCTTTAGTATGTGGTGCATCTGTTGCGGAATTAGCCGTTTCTGATGATGGCAAACGTATATTCTTTGGAATTAAGGAAAAGGAACCGACAGTGGAACCGACCGGTGTGCAGGTTTGGAATACGGCAGACAAAATATTGTATCCTGCCAGAGCCGCGCTTAAGGATTGGACCGTTCGTCCCAAATTGGGCGTATGGTTTCCGGAGTTGCAACAGTTTAGGATGGTGACGGACGCACAATTTCCGTATCAGCAATTACTGCCCGGTCAGGAATGGGCATTGCTTTGCAATCCGATTTTCAATGAGCCGCAATTCAACCGTGATGCTTCCATTGATTATTACCTGCAAAATAGTACAACGGGGCAAAGCAAACTCATTCTACAAAAATTTAGTGACGACCAAAATAAGATTGGTATTTCGGGTGCGGGTAGGTTTATTGCCTACTTCAAGGATAAGCAGTGGTGGCTCTATGATGTAAAATCGGACACGCGTCGCAACCTTACTTCGCATACGGGGCAATCCTTTACAGAGGAAAAGTATGATCGCTCAGGAGAAGAAAAGGTGTCGGGTATTGCGGGCTGGACTCAGGATGATAAAGAAGTACTGGTTTATGATACGTATGACATCTGGCTTTTGAGAACAGATGGCAGCCCTGCTGTGCGTTTGACAAGAGGTCGCGAGGAAAAAACAGTATACAGGCTGGTGCCCCGAAATGCTTATACTTCTCTCCGTTCGTCAGATAGCGGGGTTTTACATTTGAATGACGGATTGCTGCTTGAGGCTGTAAGTGATACAAAAAGTGGTTATTTTACATGGACTGCCGGGAAAGGGCTGCAAAAGCTGGTGTACGAAAGCAATAGGATAGGAGGCATCAAACGTTCTTTAAATGGTGTGATTGTATATACAAAAGAACATTATCATTTGTCACCTCAATTGGTAGTTCAATATAACATAAATAAAAAGAAAGTACTTTATCAAAGCAATCCACAGCAGAAAAACTACCAATGGGGTTTTTCAAAGTTGATAACGTATGAAAATTCGAAAGGGAAGGTATTGCACGGAGCTCTTTTTTATCCTGCCGGTTTTGATGCGGATAAAAGCTATCCTATGGTGGTGTATATTTATGAGCGGTTGTCTGATTTCTATAACCAGTATGTGAATCCAAGCTTGCTAAATGGTGAGGGATTCAATATCAGTAACCTAACCGCACAGGGTTACTTTGTGCTGTTACCTGATATTGCCTATGAAGAAGGTAAAACCGGCCAGTCTGCCTTAGATTGTGTAACTGCTGCGGTTGATGAAGTATTGGCTAACGAATCCGTTGACCCAAAACGTCTGGGGCTTTTTGGTCATTCGTTTGGAGGTTATGAAACTAATTTTATTATAACACAAACTAATAAGTTTGTCACCGCAATATCAGGTTCGGGTATGGCTGATTTCATAAGCAGTTACTTAGCCGTAGGCAATAAGAGACCCAATGGCTGGCGTTATGAATTTAATCAGTCAAGGATGGGTGTATCATTGTTTGATGGATTTCAAAAGTATCTGGATAATTCTCCGATTACCTTTGCAAAGCAGATACAGACACCTGTTTTACTATGGTCGGGAGATGCTGACGGACAGGTAGATTATTATCAAAGTATAGAGTTTCACTTGGCATTGCGGCGATTGCAGAAACCCAATGTTTTGCTGTTGTATGAAGGAGAGGACCACGTACTAATGAAAAGGGAGCATCAGGTCGATTTGACGCATCGAACCCAGGAATGGTTTGATTACTATTTAAAAGGGGGAGTAAAGCCGGATTGGCTTATGCCCGATAGGTTATAAAACAACAATGCAGTTCCCACGGGAACTGCATTGCTTTTTGCTACTGGTGGTTGCGGTATAGTTTTACCACACAGTTTCCACTGGCATCCTTACCCCAAAGGTTATTTCCTCCGAAGGTACAAAGTGGTCCTACATCATCAGAACACATAATGGATGTTGAACACTGTGTTCCCTGTGGATTTAATTGTACAAATCCCGGAATGTTGATGGTCAACTTTGAGTTCTTGCTCGTTGTGAATGAGCTGAGTGC
Organism: Flavobacterium silvisoli; assembly: GCF_004329815.1. Classification (GTDB taxonomy): domain Bacteria; phylum Bacteroidota; class Bacteroidia; order Flavobacteriales; family Flavobacteriaceae; genus Flavobacterium; species Flavobacterium silvisoli. The sequence continues at coordinate 53,531 of NZ_SJPE01000009.1, forward strand.
TCCAACCAATCCCAAGGCAAGTACTGCCATTGGAATGAATTTACTGAATCTTTTCATGATTATTAAATTTAATGTTATTGATCTACTCTGTTCACAGGTTTTCGATCGTTCTCCTGACAACCGGCCGGTTATATTTTTATTTATCTGGTGTTGCAGCTTTCGTTCTTTGAACCATAGTAGGTTTGGCTTTAATGGTATTTTCCGAATACCGTTGTAGTACCAAGGGACTCATTCGGTAACTAACCAGGTGCGTTCCTATTAATCCATAAAAATGGTTGCCCTGCAATGTGAAGTGACTTAATCTTTCGCCATCGACGTTGTACACATAGAAACTCACTATATAGCTACGGTTTTTAAGGTCATAGACATCAACAAGGCTTGCCTGTTTCCACATTTTTGCATCCTCGAATTTGCCCATTGAAGCAGCGTTGACGAATAAAAGCCCTTTGTAAGCAAAGGCTTGCCTGTTGACGTATACCGGAGGCGCTGCCATCTTTGTTTCGTTTCTTGCTGCATTGTATGCCAACTTTATTTGTGCTTTACTTATGGTGTCAATAGTGTTTCCCCGGTATTTTAATTTGAGATTAGTATCGGTAACTATATATTGATTGCGGTAATAGTATGTATAGACCAACTGATTTGTAAAAGGGTCGTAATTCAACATTCCATCAGTATCAAAAACTCCATCTATTTGCTTCTGCAGTAAAGAGGGGTTTAGGATTAGATTGTTGGCACTTTGAGAATAGGCACCAAGTATGTTTTCTCCATTCTGTTTGTCGGTTCTGAATGCCGTAGCAACTGAATCAGTAAAGACAGGATTTGTAAAGCGAGGAGTGATTCCGTGTTGCTGTTGTGCACTCCATTGCCCTGTTTTCCCTCTAAATATCACCGGCACCGTACCATCAGATGCAAAAAAGTATTTTGGATAGACGTTAAGATGCAAAGCGCGGAACGGAAAATTCAGGTTGTTTAGTTTAATTACAATTTCCTTTTTGTGCTGTAGTGCCGCATCAATTTCGGTAAGTAATAATGGTGCAGTGACATTTCCTAAATATATTTTTCCATTAGCAGTTCCTGCAAAATAATAGGAGTTGAACCCAAGGTCAATGTCGTGTTCCTGAGGGAACTGTTCCGGGAGCCTTCGTACAAAATTATTGCGATGCTGTATGATATCCTCTGACATCAGAAACAGTACTGTGATTACCACTATCCCAGATGTGAAAAGCATTGTCAGGAACCCATAGGTGCCTCTTGTTGCTGATTGAACTATTATAGCGATTGCCGCGATTACCACAAAAACAATATTAAAAATCAGATGTTGTGTCCAGCTCATTTTTTCTAAGATGCCGCCACATGAACAGGGTGTAAACGAACTGAAATTCAGGATTATGACGATGTAAGCTGAAAACATGGTCATGAGGACAAAACTTCCGTACAATCCTATCAGTCTTGATTTTTTGAACATCAGGAGTAGTACCAAGATGAATTCTGCCACAGGGACTGCTACGGATACGGGAGCTGCAAATGCACTCAACAAAGGAGACTGCCCGAGTTGGATTTGGAAGTTTTGAAAGTCTAACAGCTTACTCATAGCTGCGTATGAGAACAACAGTATGTATAGCATTGCAACAGTATAGACAAAATTGTTTTTGAGTGCCGGATGTGGTTTCATTACAGTTGGTTTTTGTATTGTAAAATTCTGAATCAGAAACTGTTGGTTGATGTTGAAATCGGAGGATTAGATGTTGTAAATGAGTGTGTTAGTTGTTTTCTCTTTTGACATCGCTTGGGGAGTAGTTGTATTTTTTCTTGAATGCTTTGGAAAACGTAGGATAGTCGTTGAAACCGCTCATGAAAGCGATTTCTTTTAGTGGGAAGTCAGTTTTTTGGATGAGGTAGTGGCCTTTTTTCAGGCGTTCGTTGGTATAGCATTGGTAGATGCTGGTGTTGTAGTAGTGGCGGAAGCCTCTTTTGATTTTCAATTCGTTGGTCCCGAACAGGAGTGCCAATTGTTTGGCTGACGGCATGGGCTCTTCGAGGTGTTCTTTGATGTATTCGTAGATGCTTTGCATGATGGCTGCATCGGACTTGCGGGGTTTTATGGATTGTATGTTGTTGCCGTCTGCCATCAAGTCCTCAAGAATTGTAGTTACCGAGGAGACTATTATTTTGCTGCTGTAGTGGTGTTTGGCGATGGTGCAATGACAGGGGAGAACTTTGTGCTGCGCAGTGTGAAATAACAGCAGGGCAGTGGATTCGTAAACACTGTTGGCTTTGAGCTCGGTTTCTAATTGGCTCCAGAGTGCCAGAGTGGTTTGCTGTAACAGAGTGGTGATATTGGTGGTGATGAGTTGAGCCGGTGGGTATTCTAAGAGTTTGGGAACGGCACTGCTGAAGCTTTTGATGTTGTGCTGTTCATCGAGTTCGAGGGTGAACTGTACAAGGTTTTGATAGTTGTATACCGGGTTTACGTGCCCTAACATGTCGATGGTGTTTTGCAGGCTGGTGGCGAAGGCGTTTAGTTTGTTGATTAAGGTTTCGACTTCTTTATTTTCTACTTGAGGCACTAACCGGAACGAAAGATTCCCCGTTGCCAGTTCAAACAGCATTTGGTAGATGTTTTTAATATGGATATGGAAGGGTTGTTCCTGCATTACGAGTAGTACTGAAGGGAACAAAGCTATAGGATTGGGATTGCGGAATCAAATGGTTTGGTGTTGGATTCGGGAATTTAGGAGGGGATTTGGGGGCTTGCATCTTTACCTTTGATCCTTCCCTTCAATCCTTCGGCAGGCTCAGGACAGGCAGGCTCAGTGTAAACTGAGCTCAGGATAGGCAGGCTAAGAGAGGCAGGGGAATTGTGAATGATGCCCTTCGACAGGCTCAGGGTGACAGTTGTGGTTTCAGTTGTGTTTTTTGATTTTTTAGGTTAGGGTTGCTCAGGGATGCAATCATTAAATTATTGCAGGCGTAGAAAAAAGGTAAGCGAAAGAGGAGTCTTTCGCTTTGTTGTTGTAATTCAACCCTGACAGGGTTCCAAACCCTTGTAATTTAACCCTGACAGGGTTCCAAACCTTTGTAATTCAACCCTGACAGGGTTCCAAACCCTGTCAGGGTTTATAAAGGGGGGATAGCTTATGCTTTAACCGCTATCATGGAGATTTCAACGTTAACGCCTTTGGGCAGTCCGGCAACCTGAACAGTTTCGCGGGCCGGGGCAGTAGCCTCGTCAAAGTAAGCGCCATACACACTGTTGATGCGGGCAAAATTGCCCATATCCATGATGAAGATGGTGGTTTTAACCACATGCTCAAAGGTCATATCGGCCGCTGCCAATACGGCTTTCATGTTTTCCATAACCTGACGGGTTTCGGTTTCAATATCGTCTAAAACCAGTTCCATAGTAACCGGATCCAGAGCAATCTGTCCCGAAGTATAAAGGGTATTCCCTGTCAAAACCGCTTGGTTATAAGGCCCGATTGGTGCCGGTGCTTTTTCAGTGTAGATTATTTTTTTCATGAGTTGTTGGTTGATGGTTGATGGTTGTTCGTCTATTATCTGAAAGTCTGTTATCTGAAATCTGCCTTCCACCTTCCGCTATCTTAAACTCCTATCCGCCTGGCTGCGTTTGTCCCACTTGATGTCGCTCAGTACGCCCGACTTGATACCGATGAAGAAACTCCAGTACGACTGTCCGAAGGGTACCCAGCTGAAATCCATGCGCCAGCTGTCGAGGTCGCGTTCAAAGCGGAATTGGGTGAAAGTGACTCCTTTTTGCACAAAGTCATACCCGGTAGAGACCCCGGCTTTCCACTTGGGTGCCAAATCGGTATTCATGGAGACCATCAGGGAGTTTCCGGAGATTTTCTTTTCGCGGTTGTTGTTCGAATAGGTTAGGGAGTAGGCCATGGTCATGTCGAACGGCAGCTTGTAGTTGAAGAATTCCGAGGCGGTTTCTTTTTCTTCACCCTCATCGGTAAACTGGCTTTGGCGGCGGTCGCTCAGGTCGGTATTGGTCCCGAATAAGTCGTCTTCACGCCCTCCGTTTCGTTTACCTTGGGTGTTGGTTTTTTCTTTGCTTTCGCCCCGGCTCGAGAACGAATAGTTTACCGTCATGTTGGCGCTGGTCATGCGGAACAGGCTGCCGCCGTTGTCGATGTTCCAGGTATTGATGCGTTTCCCCGCATTGTTGATGGCGTACGGGTCGAGGGTGGTGGCAAAGTTGACGTTCATTTTTTGGTTAAAAAATGCCGTTCCGCCGCTCACACGCATCGGAGCCCATCGCAGAGAGTCTGCTGTAATATCGTAGCTGGTGGAAAAGTTCAGGTTGTTGAGCAGCATGACCTTTTTCGGTTCGGTTTTGGTGGGGTCTTTATCGGTTACTTTGGCCTCGAAGGAGTTGCTGAGGTTGAAGCCCAAGACATTAGACATGCTTTTTCCGGGTGCTCCGAAAATACCGTTGTCAAAACGGGTGTATTCTTTGCGCATAGTGCCGCTGCCGTCGGGGTCATAGGTGTCGTAATACTGCGAAAAACTAGGAGTGTAGCTGTAGGAAACGGAGGGGCGCACCAGGTGGCGGATGGCCTGTATTTTCTTTTTGTCGCCAAAATTGAACGTACCGTAGATGGTGGTTCCCAAGCTGGTGTTGAACGAGTAGGTGCGGAAGGCATCAAAGCCGGGTACTTCGGTATCGACTACTTTGTTTTGGGCGGCTACAAATTGTTTGGTGATGGTTTTAAAATACCACACTTCGTTGTAGTTTACGGAGCTGGTGGCACTGAAGTACTTGAACAGTTTGAAGTTGGTACTCAGCGGAATGCTGTGCTGGAAACCGATTTTGGCATCGCGGAACATCTCTTTTTTGAAGAAGAGCGAATCTTTGGTGGCTATGCGGTTTTCTCCGCGCACGGTATATTGGAGGTTGATGTTTTTGAAAAAGCCTTTTTTCACGCCGTCTTTGGGGGCAAAAGGATAGAGCCTGTCAACGCTGACCTGCAGGGTAGGCAGGGTCATGTTGATGTCTTCGGTATTGGTGTTTTGCGAGTGGGTGGCCGTGAGTGACATGTTGACCTGGGGCACCGAGTTGAACGTCTTGGAATAGGAAATGGAAGAGCTCAAGGTGTTGTTTAAGCGCGACCCTACATTGACCTGGTTGATGGAGTTGATGTAGTACTTGCTGCTTCCGAGGTTTACCGAAGCCGAGAACCGCGAGTTGGGGTTTGATTTGGCATCTTTGGCGTGCGACCACTGGATGTTGTAAATGTTGGTTCGGGCATAGTCGGGGTAGCCGCGCTCGCTGGTGATGAGGTTCTCAAAACGGATGTTGACGTTTCCGTTGAACTTGTATTTCTTGGCGTAGGAAGATTCGAAGCGCATGGCGTAACTCCCGTTGGTGTAGTAATCCCCCAGTATGGCCAAATCGTAATGGTCGCTCAGGGCAAAATAATACCCGCCGTTTTGCAGGGAAAATCCGCGTACGTTGCTGTCGTTGTAAGAAGGAATAATCAGACCCGAGCGGCTTTTTTCGGTCATGGGAAAAAAGGCAAAGGGCAGGGCCAAAGGCGTGGGCACGTCGGCAATGACCATGTTGGTGAGTCCTACGACTACTTTTTTACCGGGTACCAGTTTTACGCGGCTGGCCTGAAAGTAATATTCGGGGTTGTCTATATCTTTAGCGGTGGTAAAACGCGCTTTTTTGAGGAAGTAGACCGAGTCGTTTTCTTTTTTGGAAATTTCCGATTTTACGTTCATTTCGCCTTGCTTGGTTCGGGAATTCCACACCAATGCTTTTTTGGTTTTGTAGTTGAAACGAATAGAATCGGGCTCTACCTGATTGTCGCCCTGTTTGAAGATAGGGGCTTGGGTGTAAGCTCCGGTAGAATCTTTGATGCGCCCGGCATACACTTCGTTTTTCTGGTAGTCAAAAACGATGATGCCCGACTTGAGTTCGATGTCCTGATAGTACAGTTCTGCTTTGTCGTATAGGGTGACCAGTTTCTTTTTCTGGTCGATTTTGGCGTATTTATCGGCTTTGTATTTTACTTTGCCGTCGAGCAGTGCTTTTTTCTTTTTGAGCGAATCGCCGCTGATGACTTTTACCGGCTTTTCGGTCAGCTCGGGCTGGGTTTCTGGGCTAGTGGTTTGATTTTTAGCCGGAAACGATTTTTCTTTAGGCCTGCCTTCCTGTGCGTATGTTTTTGCGCCTCCCAATGTTAGGAAGATTGTTAAAAAAACGATATAAAATAAGTTTCTTTGCAAAGGTTTAATACTATTTTTGTAGAAATATGGCTTGGTTTTTGACGCGGCAAACTTAAACAATATTTTCGGTCAAAAATAACGAAATATTAGATTTATAACCTTTCGGTTTTAATTATAATTAACTTTTAGATTCTATGGAAATTACAAAGTACAGCAAAGTTCTTTTGGGTATGGCATTGTTCGGGCTCAGCCTGAATGCGTTTGGGCAATCAAAATTCAAAGTGGCTTTGGATGCAGGTCACGGAGATCACGATTACGGGGCCATCCGTATGCCTTACATAGAAAAAAACATCACGCTGGCCGTGGTGCTGAAAGTGGGCAGGCTCTTAGAGAAAAATCCGGGTATTGATGTTATCTACACCCGCAAGACGGATCAGTTTATTGATTTGGTGGAACGCGCCAACATTGCCAACCGCGCCAATGCGGATATTTTTGTCTCGATTCACTGTAATGCCAATGTGAATACGGCGGCTTCGGGTTCGGAGACTTATGTGATGGGGATGTCCAAAAACGCGTCTAACCTCGAAGCGGCGAAGCGCGAGAACTCCGTTATTACGTTAGAGAAAGACTACAAACAAAAATACGAGGGCTTTGACCCGAAATCGCCGGAATCTTTTGGTGCCATGGTGTTGTCGCAGGAGTTGTACCTGGACCAGAGTATTGCTTTGGCGGGTAAAATTCAGAATCACTTTATAGACGATTTGGGCAAGAAAAGCCGCGGGGTAAAACAGGCTCCGTACATGGTGTTGCACAAAGCCTATATGCCCAGAGTACTGATTGAAATGGGGTTTATTTCCAATCCGGCCGAAGGGGCTAAGTTAGACTCCGAGGAAGGGCAGCAGGAAATTGCCGAGGCCATTGCCAATGCCATCATCAACTATAAAAAAGAATATTTCGGTACCGGAGCGGCTGACGAAATCATCAAGCCTTCTCAGCGATTGGAGAAAGAAAAAGGCGGTAAAACGGTGGATACCACCACGGCACCTAAAGCAACAGCCAAGCAACCGGAAGTAAAAAAACCGGAAGTGAAAAAGCCCGAACCTAAAGAAGAACCTAAGACCGAAGCCGCTACCGGAGTGGCGACGTTTAAAGTGCAGTTGTCGGCCAGCGGTAAAAAAATTGAGCCGGTAGCCAGCAACTTTAAAGGGCTGAATGCTATATCGGTAACTTCGGAAGGAGCCTTGTTCAAATACATGTACGGCGATACCGGCAGCTATGAAGAAGCTAAGAAGTTGTTGGCGGAAGCCAAGGGCAAAGGGTTTACTTCGGCTTTTATCATTGCCTTCAAAAACGGCAAAAAAGTTTCGGTACAGGAAGCATTAAAGCAATAATGACAAAGAGTTTAGGATTTTATTTTAACTTTGCCCAAAAAACAATTGACATTGAAAATCACTAGAGAGATTAAGACGGCGATACTGGTTATTGCTTCTATTTTATTATTTATTTGGGGGTACAGTTTCTTAAAAGGAAGAGATTTGTTTGCGAACTACAAAACGTTCTATGTGCAGTACGACAATGTAGAAGGGCTTCAGAGTTCGGCACCTATTACCATAAACGGACTGGTAGTAGGGAAAGTGACCAAAATAGATTTTCTGGATCGTACCGGAAAGATAAGAGTAGAGCTGCAGATTAAATCTGATTTTCCGTTTTCGAAATCGAGTGTGGCTTCTATCTATGAACCGGGACTGATTGGCGGGAAACAAATCATGATTGTTCCTAATTTTGAAGATCCGTCTGTGGCCGAATCGGGGATGACGCTTAAGGGTGAAAATAAACCGGGACTTACGGCTTTGGTAGCTGAGCGTTTGACACCGCTACAGGAAAAAGTAGAGAAAATGGTTGTATCGGCTGATGAGCTGCTGAAAAATGTGAATTCGATATTAGACGCCAAAACAAGCGAGCACCTGAAAAACAGCATTGCCAGTTTGGATGCTACTCTGATTGAGTTTAAGGCGGCCTCCCAAAACGTAAACGGTATGTTGGCGGAGAATAAAGGTAAGATTAACAATACCATGACCAATTTTGACAAAGCGACGGGTAATTTTGCTAAAATTTCGGATTCGATTGCCAAGATCAATCTGGGAAGTACCGTTAAGAAATTGGAAAAAACATTGGCCAGTGTAGATAAAATCATGGCAGATGTACAAGCCGGTAAAGGTACTTTGGGTAAACTGGCTAAAGATGAGGCCCTGTATACCAACTTTACCAAAACTTCAAAAGAATTAGAACTGTTGCTGCAGGATTTGCGTTTGAACCCTACGCGTTACATCAATGTTTCGCTCTTCGGAAAGAAAAACAAACCCTACAAAGCACCGGTAAACGATACTCTTAAAAAATAAACAACTAGCCATGATGTATATTGACAACATACTATTTGCCATTCTTCTTACTGCCGGAATTGGTTTTTTTGCCCGAAACGTGAAAAGGCTTACCCGTAACATTCAATTGGGTCACGATGTAAACCGTTCGGATAATCCTTCGGCCCGTTGGAAAAATATGGCGATGATTGCTTTGGGGCAGTCAAAAATGGTAAAACGCCCGGTGGCCGGTTTGCTGCACATCATAGTGTATGCCGGATTCATCATCATCAACCTGGAGGTGTTGGAAATCATCATCGACGGGCTTTTCGGAACGCACCGTATCTTTTCCTTTTTGGGCGGATTTTACGGGTTTCTGATAGGTTCGTTTGAAGTATTGGCGGTGCTGGTGCTGGTAGCGGTTATCATTTTCTGGATGCGAAGAAATGTGATTCGCCTGAAGCGATTTGCCAATCCCGATTTGACCGGAGCTCCTAAGCGCGATGCCGATACGATTTTGTATTTTGAAATGGTGTTGATGTCGTTGTTCCTGATTATGAATGCTACTGATTTGCATTTTCAGATGCTGAATTCGGGTAATGTAATTTCGCAATACCTGACGCCGTTATTTCACAATGCCGATATTGCCATGGTGGAAGCCATTGAGCGTACCGCCTGGTGGCTGCACATTGTTGGGATATTGATTTTCCTAAACTATTTGTACTATTCAAAACACCTGCATATTTTATTGGCGTTCCCCAATACCTATTTTGCCGATTTGAATGCCAAAGGCAAGTTTGATAATTTGGAAAGTGTAACCAAAGAGGTGAAACTGATGATGGACCCTAATGCGGATCCGTTTGCGGCACCACCGGCTGATGCGGCTCCGGTTAAGTTTGGAGCTTCGGATGTACAGGATTTGAATTGGGTGCAGTTGCTCAACGCTTACACCTGTACCGAGTGCGGTCGTTGTACCTCGTCGTGCCCGGCCAATCAAACCGGTAAAAAACTGTCGCCGCGCAAGATTATGATGGATACCCGTGACCGTTTGGAAGAAGTGGGCCGCAATATAGATGCCAATAAAGGCGTTTTTGTACCGGATAACAAGTCGTTGTTGAACGATTACATTACTCCGGAGGAGTTATGGGCCTGTACGTCTTGTAATGCCTGTGTAGAGGAGTGTCCGGTAAACATCAGCCCGTTGTCTATCATTATGGATATGAGACGTTACCTGGTGATGGAACAGAGTGCCGCCCCTCAATCGCTGAACGCCATGATGACCAATATTGAAAACAATGGGGCTCCTTGGCAGTACAACCAACAGGACCGATTGAACTGGAAAAACGAATAAGGATTCAACCCCGTTAGTTGAACGATACCTGATAAAGATAAAATTGAATATACAGATGAATTCTCTTTATGTGAGGCTTGAGAATTTGTCAAATGCATTGGAAAACTCTAAAAAGTACTGAAATGAAAGCGGAAGACATTGACAAAAAACTGCAAAGCATCACGCAAAACGGACAGCATTTGAGTCCGGTTTTACCCGAGGGCATCAAGAATTATTTAATCGATATTGACGGAACGGTTTGTGACGACATTCCGAATGAAGAACCGGAGCGTATGTTGACCGCAGAGGTGTACCCCGATGCACTGGCCACTCTGAACAAATGGTACGACGAAGGGCATATCATTTTTTTCTTCACTTCGAGAACGGAAGCTCACAGGGAGTACACCGAAATATGGTTGAAAAAGCACGGGTTTAAATACCACGGCATACTATTCGGGAAACCCCGAGGCGGGAATTACCACTGGATTGACAACCACTTGGTGAAAGCCACCCGTTACCGTGGAAAATTTACCGATTTGGTAGAAAAAGAAGTTACGATACAGGTGTTTGATGACGAACACCACGAGTAAGAATAGATAGTTAGATTTTTAGATTGTCAGACAAAAAAAAACTCTGATAATCCGAGAATCCAAAAATCCAAAAATCTAAAAAAGATGTCAGAAGTATTACATGTGCCAACAATGGCCGAAATGATGGCTCAAGGCAAGCAACCCGAAGTATTATTTTGGGTAGGTTGTGCCGGCAGCTTTGACGACAGAGCTAAAAAAATCACCAAAGCCTTTGTGCGTATTTTGAATCGCGCCAATGTGGAGTTTGCGGTTTTAGGAACCGAAGAAAGCTGTACCGGTGACCCAGCTAAAAGAGCGGGTAATGAATTTTTGTTTCAGATGCAGGCCATGATGAATATCGAGGTATTGAATGCGTATGAGGCTAAAAAGATTGTAACAGCCTGTCCGCATTGTTTTAATACTTTAAAAAATGAATACCCCGAATTGGGCGGTACTTATGAAGTAGTGCACCATACGGAATTCCTGAAATCGATGTTGGATGCCGGAAGGCTGACCATAGAAGGCGGACAGTTTAAAGGAAAACGCATTACGTTTCACGACCCTTGTTATTTAGGACGCGCCAATAACGTATACGAAGCCCCACGGGACCTGATACAGAAACTGGATGCCGAATTAGTAGAAATGAAACGTTCGCGTGCCAACGGTTTGTGTTGTGGGGCAGGTGGAGCGCAGATGTTTAAAGAACCCGAAAACGGGAACAAAGACATCAACGTAGAACGCACCGAAGATGCTTTGGAAACCCAAGCCCACATTATTGCCGCCGGATGCCCGTTTTGCAATACCATGATGACGGATGGCGTAAAAGCCAAAGAAAGAGAGGGAGATGTAAAAGTGATGGATGTGGCTGAGTTGATTGCCAACGCCCAGGATTTATAAAAAAGTGTACCATGAATCGTTTTGTTGTTTGGTTTTTGTTTTTAGCTTTTCAACTGACGGCTCAGCAGCACAGTGAGGTGACTCAGGATACTTTGCCACCCCAAAAAGAGGTGCAGTTGCCCCTAAAATTCAAGCAGTTTATCATTCCGAGTGTTTTAATAGGTTACGGAATTATAGGTCTTGAAAGTGAACAAATCAAGTCGTTCAATTTGGGGATCAACGAGGAGGTAACGGAGCATATCGATAAGAAGATTACCGTAGACGATTTTTCACAATACCTTCCGATGGCTTCCATTTACGGTTTATCCGCTTTGGGGGTGCCGAGTAAAAACAGCACTAAAGATAAAACCATCATATTGGCTACGTCATATATTTTGATGGGACTTACGGTCAATACGTTCAAACAAACGGCCTCAGTGCAAAGACCGGACGGCAGCAGTTACAACTCGTTTCCTTCGGGGCACACGGCCACCGCGTTTATGGGAGCGGAATTGATGATGCAGGAATACAAACACGAGTCCGTTTGGTACGGTATTTCGGGCTATGTGGTTGCCACCGGAACCGGGATATTCAGAATGTACAACAACCGACACTGGCTCACTGATGTGGTAGCCGGAGCGGGTATAGGAATATTGAGTGCCAAAGCCGGATACTGGCTCTATCCCATAACCAGTAAATGGTTTACCAAAAAGGATTCCAAAAAAACCGGTGCTGTTGTCCTGCCGTTTCACGACGGACGGAATACGGGCTTTGGTTTTGTGAAAACCTTTTAATCCTGAGGGGATTGACACGAAAAGAATTAGTATAAGAATAGTAAAAAATAGGAGTGGGTTTGAAAGCTGTTTTTAGTGAAGCAGTTTTTGAAATGCTAAAAAAATACCATAAGAATGCTTTTTAACTCGATTAGTTTTGCCCTGTTTTTACCGATAGTATTCTTTCTGTATTGGTTTGTAACCCAAAAAAACCTCAGAAATCAAAACCTTTTACTGCTCGTTTCGAGTTATTTTTTCTACGCTTGTTGGGATTGGCGTTTTTTGTTTTTGTTGATTTTTTCTACCGTACTCGACTATTATACCGGATTGAAGATGTCTGAAGCCCAAAGCCGCGGAGCTAAGAAGTTTTGGCTGTGGTTGAGTGTGTCCATCAATTTGGGCTTTTTAGGCTTTTTTAAATACTACAACTTTTTTGCGGAATCGTTTGCCGAAGCGGTAGCGAATTTAGGGTTTCACGTTGATACCTGGACTCTGAAAATAATACTACCGGTGGGGATTTCGTTTTATACTTTCCACGGATTGTCGTATGTGATTGACATTTACAACAACAAGATAAAGGCGGAAAAGAGTTTTATTGACTATTCGGTTTTTGTTAGCTTTTTCCCTTTGCTCGTAGCGGGCCCTATTGAGAGAGCGACCCATTTGTTGCCGCAAATTCAGAAACCAAGAATCTTTGATTACGCCCAAGCGGTGGATGGATTGAAACAGATTTTGTGGGGATTGTTCAAAAAAATAGTCATAGCCGATCAGTGTGCCAAATATGTGAACCTGATTTTTAATCATTCGGGTGAGTATTCCGGCAGTACCCTTTGGGTAGGGGCGGTATTGTTTGCCTTTCAGATTTACGGCGATTTTTCGGGTTATTCCGATATTGCTTTGGGTACGGCCCGACTTTTTGGAATTGACCTGCTGCGCAATTTTGCCTTTCCGTATTTTTCGAGAGATATAGCCGAATTTTGGCGTCGTTGGCACATCTCGCTCTCTACCTGGTTTCGGGATTATTTGTATATACCGCTGGGAGGAAGCAGAGGTGATACGACTACCAAAGTGAGGAATACTTTTATCATCTTTTTGGTGAGCGGATTTTGGCACGGCGCGAACTGGACCTTTATCATTTGGGGGTTGCTGAATGCGCTTTACATCATGCCGTCTATATTGTTCAATACACACCGGAACAATCTGGATATAGTAGCCACCGGTCGTGTGTTTCCAACGGTTAAAGAATTGCTGTCGATGTTGGTTACTTTTACACTGACAGTTTTGGCCTGGGTATTTTTCCGTTCGGAAACGGTTAGCGGCGCTTTTCATTTTGTAGGCACTATGTTTTCGGGTTCACTGTTTACCCTGCCGGAAGTATTTCCGAAATTGCAGATTTTACTGGTGCTGTTTTTCCTTGCTATTGAATGGATGGGACGGCAACAGCAATACGCCATAGCTACTCTGGGACTTCAAAAACCCAAAGCTGTCCGCTATGCATTTTACTATATGCTGATTTTGATGATTGTAGTGTTTAACGGCAACAGTCAGCAGTTTATTTATTTTCAATTTTAAGCATGAAGCGGTTTTTACATAAAATAGCGTTATTTCTGGTGTTACCCATACTTCTATGGGGCATAGCCGAAGCTCTTTTACCGGTTACCGCTTTTACGCACCGGAACAGTGAGGCTATTTGTTTTGTGACCAAAATTCCGCATGCGGCCAGTTATTACCCGCATATCGATTCGAAGATGCAGGCCGTTGGCGACTTGTGTCATCACACCCCTTATCAGGTGTATAAAGAAGAAGTTTGGAAAACCGACGAATGGGGGTTCCGCAACGAACACTTTGCTTTCGACCCGGATATCGTTATCGTGGGCGATTCGTTTATGCAGGGTACCAGTTTGAGTCAGGATCAAACGCTGGCGGCTAAATTGGGAGCGGTGTTTGACGGTAAAGTGACAATTTACAACATGTCGCCCAGTTCGATGTCGGAATTTGACCGTTACCTTACTATGGGGATTCTTCAAAAACCAAAGCTGTTGATTTTTTCGATGGTGGAGCGCAACGTTCCCGAACCGATTGTTCTTTTCAGACCCGAACAGCACTCAACGCTTAAAAATGCGATTAAGACGATGCTTGGTTTCGGCAACCTGAATGTGTATTTGGATAAGGCTTTTAAACAGTATTCTATCAAGTGGTTACAATCGAGAATCAATCATGTCAAGGGACAGGGCATACCTGCGGCAGACGGGTCCAATATGTTTTTCCTGAACGGAATTAAAGACGGACATCGACCGGGCGATTTGATGCAAGAGGCAGACGTGCTTTTGTCGTATAAAAAGTATTGTGAGCAGCGCGGAATCCGATTTATGTTTTTGCCCATGCCCAACAAAGAAACGGTTTATTTTGAGAAGGTCCCTTTTGTAAAACAACCCGAATATTTGCTTACATTAGACTCGGTTTTGAAAGCCCGAAATGTGGCGGCTCTGAATACCATACAACTGTACAATGAGTACCGCCAAACCCAGTCGCGCTATTTGTACCATTTGGATGATACCCACTGGAATTCAAATGCAACGGGACTGGTAGCTAAAGTGCTCCACCGCTATATTACGGACGGGCAATTATTGAAAAAGTAAAATACTAACTAAAAAAAATACTAATATGTTTGTTCCTTTTGACAGTTTACCCGGAGAATCCAGAATTTGGATTTACCAATCGAATCGCAAGTTTTCGGATGCAGAAATGGCCGAGATTGAAAGCGATTTGCAAACGTTTGTCGAAAACTGGTCGGCCCACGGTACCGGACTGGAGGCATCCTATTTGTTGAAATACAACCGATTTATTATTTTGGCCGTCAACCAGGATGTGCAGCAGGCTACCGGCTGTTCTATTGATGCCTCGGTATCTTTCATTCAGAAGTTGGAGCAGAAGTATCAGGTGGATTTGTTGGATAAAATGAATGTTACCTTTAAAAACGGGGAGCACATTGCTCACAAACCGCTGATTGATTTTAAGCGCATGGCCAAAGAAAAAGCCGTTACGGCCAATACGATTGTTTTTAACAATTTGGTGAATACCATAGAGGAGTTTAACGAAAGTTGGGAAGTTCCTGCCGCTGACAGTTGGCACAGTCGTTTTTTTTAATAGCGTATACATGAAAAAGTTTTTATTCAGAATAGGGGTGTGGACCGCATTGGCGGTATTGGTTACGAATTGTGCATCGGTCAAAAATACTTCGTATCCGGTAGTGTTGCCCAAGGCCGATTTTGCCGGTGAGGAAGAAGATTATGTGCCGCATCTCAAATCTGAAAGAAAGAACTTTTTTCCGGTTACCGATGCCGAAACCCGTTGGGTAGACAGCATTTACCAACAGATGACTTTTGAAGAAAAGGTGGGGCAGTTGTTTATGGTGGCCGCTTATTCCAATAAAGATACGGTACATACCAATGCCATTCAGAAATTGGTTCGCGATTACAAAATAGGCGGGCTGATTTTCTTTCAGGGCGGTCCGATGCGTCAGGTCCGTCTGACCAATTTATATCAATCTAAAGCCAAAGTGCCTTTGTTCATCGGTATTGATGCCGAATGGGGGATGAGCATGCGTTTGGACTCTACCTTCCGTTATCCGTTCAACATGACGTTGGGGGCTATCCGGGATTTAAAATTGATAGAAAAAGTTGGTAACAGTATGGCTAAAGAAACCAAACGAATGGGGGTACACTTTAATTTTGCTCCTGTTTTAGACATTAATACCAATCCGAAAAACCCTATCATCGGCTACCGTTCTTTTGGAGAAAACAAAGTGAATGTGACCGAGCATGCCATAGCCCTGATGAACGGGGTTCAGAGTCAGGGAATTTTTTCAACCGGTAAGCACTTCCCTGGTCACGGCGATACTTCGACGGATTCCCACAGCACGTTGCCTTTGGTAAGCGCTTCTTTGGAGCATTTGGAAAAGGTAGAGCTTTACCCCTATAAACGTATGTTTGATGAAGGTTTGGTTTCGGTTATGGTGGCGCATTTGAGCGTGCCGAGTCTGGAGCCGCGTGAGGGATACCCTACGTCGATTTCGTATCATGTGGTTACCGATGTCCTTAAGAACGAGTTGGGCTTCGACGGTTTGATATTTACCGATGCACTCAACATGAAAGGAGCCAGTAATTTCAAGAAGCCGGGCGATATCGATTTAGAAGCCTTTAGGGCAGGAAATGACATCTTGCTTTTTGCCGAAAATGTACCGTTGGCCGTAGAAAAAATTTGTATGGCTTATCAGGACAGCCTGATTTCGGAAGCACGTTTGGCGGAGTCGGTTAAAAAAATATTGCGTTACAAGTTTAAAGCCGGGTTGAACAAATACCGCCCCGTGGAAAGCGCCAATTTATTTAATGATCTGAATCCGGTTACCAACGAAGCGTTGCAATACGAACTGTACGAAAATGCGGTTACGGTGGTTAAAAATGACAATGTGTTACCCATCAGAAACCTGAATCAGAAAATTGCTTATGTTAAAATGGGTGATGATACCAACAGTGCTTTTGTAACAACCCTGAAAAAGTATGCCGATGTTACCGAAGTCGCCGATGCCAACATTGATTCGTTGTTGGTGAAACTGGCCGATTATGAGACCGTAATCATCGGTTACCACAAATCGGATAAAAGCTGGTGGAAATCACCCGAGCTGATGGTACCCGAATTGCAGTTGATTGACTCCTTGGCGGCCAAAAAGAAAGTGATTTTAGATTGTTTTGCCAAACCGTATTCGCTTTCCCGAATTCTGAACTTCGACGAGATAGAAGGCGTGGTGGTTTCGTATCAAAACGGCGATATTGCTCAGGAAGTTTCGGCCGAATTGTTGTTTGGAGCCATTACCTCAAAAGGGAAACTACCGGTTTCCATCAACAGCAAATACAAAGCAGGCGATGGGTTGTCTATAGAAAAAATTGACCGACTGGGCTTTGCCAAACCAGAGAACGTTGGGATGAGTTCGGAAAAACTGAAGCAAATAGAAACCTATGCGCAAAAGGCAATCGACCGCAAGATGGCTCCGGGCATGCAGGTTTTGGTGGCCCGAAAGGGAAAAGTCATTTACCAAAAATCCTTTGGCACCAAAACGTATGAGGACAATATAAAAGTAAAAAATACTGATTTGTACGATGTGGCTTCTCTGACCAAAATCATAGCCACCTTGCCCAATGTGATGCAGGTTTACGATCAGAAAGAGGTGACTTTAGAAACCACTTTGGGGGAAATGTTGCCACAGTTTAAAGGTTCAAACAAACAGCAGATTACCTTTAAGGAGTTGTTGTCGCACTATGGAAGAATGCAGGCGTGGATTCCGTTTTACAAAGCCACTTTGGATTCGGCTAAAATGCCGATGCAAAAGTACTACCGCAAAGTATACACCGAAGGCTTTACCAAAAGAGTATCGGATAGTTTATTCCTGCGCGACGATTACCACGATACCATCATGAAAAAAATCATCAACAGTCCGTTGATTGACAAAAAAGAATACCGTTACAGCGATTTTACGTTCATTATACTGAAGCAGTATCTGGAGAAAATAACCGGTAGAAAGTTAGACGAACTGGCCGATACCCAATTTTTCAAATTGTTGGGGATGAGTAATACACTGTACAATCCGTTGCAAAAATTTGATAAAAGCGTGGTGGTGCCGACCGAAATCGATACTTATTTCCGACACACTACCGTGCAAGGATATGTACACGATATGGAGGCTGCTATGGAAGGGGGGGTAGGCGGTCATGCCGGAATCTTCTCTAATGCCATGGATGTGGCCAAGATGATGCAGCTGTATTTACAAAAGGGAACTTACGGAGGGCAATGCTTTTTTTCGGAGTCTACCTTTGATGATTTCAATAAATGTTGGTACTGTGCCGAGGGCAATCGCCGGGGATTGGGATTTGATAAACCGCAACTCAGTGGCGGTGGCCCTACCTGTGGCTGTGTGTCGATGTCGAGTTTTGGGCATACCGGTTTTACCGGAACGATAGCCTGGGCCGACCCGCAAACCGAAATTGTTTACGTTTTGTTGTCCAACCGAACGTATCCCGATTCGAATGCGGCCAATACCTTTTCTAAGGAAAACATACGTGAAGACATTCAGCGTGTGATTCAGGAGGCTATTATCGCCCCATAATCTTTAACTCTTTTTTTGCCAATTTCCGTTGCTATTTTTCTTAATTTCGTGGCACTAAAATTCTATTATGAAAATAGCTATTGTATGCTATCCCACCTTCGGAGGAAGTGGAGTTGTAGCCACGGAGTTAGGACTTGAGTTAGCCCATCGCGGTCATGAAATACATTTCATCACTTATCGTCAGCCCGTGCGGTTGGCTTTGTTGAATCCGAATGTGCATTACCACGAGGTAATTGTTCCCGAATATCCGTTGTTTCATTATCAGCCCTATGAGTTGGCACTATCGAGCAAATTGGTGGATATGGTGAAACTGCATAAAATTGAATTACTACACGTGCATTATGCTATACCCCACGCGTATGCCGGTTATATGGCCAAGCAGATGTTGAAAAGCGAGGGTATCAACATTCCTATGGTTACAACGCTTCACGGAACCGATATCACTTTGGTGGGCAACCATCCGGTGTATAAAACTGCGGTAACCTTCAGCATCAACGAATCGGATGTAGTTACATCGGTTTCCCAAAGTTTAAAAGACGATACCTATCGCCATTTCAACATCAAAAAGGATATTCATGTGATTCCGAACTTTATTGAATTGGATAAGAACAGGAATGAGAAGCTCATTTCGTGTCAGCGCTCAGTGATGGCCAAACGAGAGGAGCGCATCATCACTCACATCAGTAACTTCAGAAAAGTAAAACGCATACCGGACATCATTCGGATTTTTGATAAAATTCAGCAACAGCTTCCGGCTAAGCTGATGATGGTGGGCGACGGACCTGAAAAAGAAAAAGCAGAGCAGTTGTGTGAAGAACTTGGGATTCAGGATAAGGTTATCTTTTTTGGCAACAGCCACGAAATAGATCAAATCTTGTCGTACTCCGATTTGTTTTTACTGCCTTCAGAAACGGAGAGTTTTGGTTTGGCAGCCTTGGAAGCCATGGCCTGGAGTGTGCCTGTAATTTCGAGTAACTCGGGTGGTTTACCGGAGGTGAATTTTGACGGGGTTTCGGGCTACCTGAGTAATGTAGGCGATGTAGATGGCATGGCTCAGAATGCTCTTAAGATTTTGACCGATGAGACTGAATTGAATAAATTTAAAGCTAACGCCCTGAAAGTAGCGGAGCGATTTGATATCAAAAACATATTGCCACTCTATGAATCATTATATGAAGAAGCCATCAACGCTAAAAGTAAGTAAATGAAAAAAGTACTGCTGTTCCTGACCCTGATTTTTTTGTATTCCTGTTCTTCAACCAAAGCGCCGGTAAAGAAGCCCTTGTATGAGGTATTGGTCGTGAATAATGACGGAGGAGCCAATATCAAATTTTACGAAATCCTGACCGAACCCAAAGAGATCATGATGCTGTTGGGTGATGAAACGCTGCGGAAGCTGATTCACAAAGGCGATACGACTAACAGTAGTTTTGTGATTCTGAACGCAGGGCCTACCAAGGAGCCCTACAACCGCATCAAGATAGAAAAGGTTGTGGAAACGCCCACTCAAATAGAAATACAGATTAAAGATACCCAGAAGAATCTTGATCCGACACAGACCGATGAGAATACAGCCTATCCGTATACCATTCTCAAAGTGAACTCAAAGAAAACGATTGTCATCAAATAAAAAAATCCCGTCAGGAATAAAACTCTGACGGGATTTTTGATGTTATGGTTTTCAGATTAGAATCGGTAACGGATGCCCAAAGCAATATCCGGCCCGAAGTTATCTTCACGGAATTTGTTATCGCCACTGTTGTTTAAGTAAAACTCAGGTCGGAAATCCAATGACAACTGTAACGGTACTTCGGCAAAGTTGTACTCGATACCGATATCACCGGCAGCCAGGATGATGGAACCGCTTTCGCTTACACCGGCATAATCATATCTCCAGCTACCCAAACCGGCACCTACACCGGCATACCAGTTGAAGCCTTTGTCAATATCCCACACCCATTGGTACAATCCAACTAATTTCATAGCATCTACATGTTTGCTGTTGCGCCAACCTAAATCAAATTCTAAACGGTTGTTTTTTGACAATCCTCTTTGGTATGAGATCTCACCTCCAAAGCCATCATTGTCTCCTAAACGTAAACCTAAAGCATTCTTCGAAATGTCCTGAGCTTGCGCCGTTGCTAATCCTACTAGCATAAAGGCACTTAGAAATAATTTTTTCATAATTACTGAATTAATTTTTGTTTTTAAATGAATGTTGTAAAATTGAATTTGTAGTAGCAATTCTACTAAAACAAAGATAGGACATAAAGGTAATAGGTTTTTACATAATCTTTAGTAAAAGTTACAGAATTTCTATTTTGAGGGATTAAATAAAATTCAAACAAATTTCGCCAACTAATTTCAATAAACTATATTTGTTAACCCTAGGCCTTACTGGCCCTGTAACAAAGGATAAAAATAATTTACCATGGCCGGAAATAGTTACGGAACCCTTTTCAGACTGACCACTTTTGGTGAATCACACGGAGACGCTTTAGGCGGAATCATAGATGGTTGCCCAGCCGGAATATCGCTCGATTTTGAAGCTATCCGAAAGGAAATGCAACGTAGAAAACCCGGACAGTCGAGCATCGTAAGCCAACGCAAAGAAGACGATGAAGTGCAGTTCCTCTCCGGAATTTTTGAAGGCAGAACCACCGGAACTCCCATAGGTTTCCTCATTCCCAATACCAATCAAAAGTCAGACGATTACTCTCATATTAAAGATACCTACCGTCCGAGTCATGCCGATTATGTATATGAAAAAAAATACGGTCTGCGCGATTATCGCGGAGGCGGGAGGAGTTCAGCCCGTGAAACGGCATGCAGAGTAGTAGCAGGGGCTGTAGCCAGGCAAATACTGCCCGATATAAAAATCAATGCTTTTGTTTCTTCGGTAGGAGAAATTTTTATAGATAAACCCTATCAGGCTTTGGATTTTTCGTTGACCGAAAGCAATGCTGTGCGTTGTCCTGACGCGGCAACTGCCCAAAAAATGGAAGATTATATCAAAGAGATACGCAAACAGGGAGATACTGTGGGAGGGACCGTAACCTGCGTGATACAAAATGTACCTATAGGGCTGGGAGAACCGGTATTTGATAAACTTCATGCCGAATTGGGCAAGGCTATGTTGTCTATCAATGCAGTAAAAGGCTTTGAATTTGGCAGTGGCTTTTGCGGA
This sequence comes from Flavobacterium silvisoli, assembly GCF_004329815.1. Taxonomy (GTDB): domain Bacteria; phylum Bacteroidota; class Bacteroidia; order Flavobacteriales; family Flavobacteriaceae; genus Flavobacterium; species Flavobacterium silvisoli. Next base: position 74,981 of record NZ_SJPE01000009.1, read on the forward strand.
GCCCGTATGAAAGGCAGTGAGCATAACGATTCGTTTAACGAAGACGGGACAACCAAAACCAATCTTTCCGGCGGTATTCAGGGCGGTATTTCAAACGGTATGGATATTTATTTTCGGGTTGCTTTTAAACCCGTGGCTACCTTGTTGCAAAAGCAAGAGGTACTGACCAACCAAAATACTCTTATAGAGCAACAGGGCAAAGGCCGACACGATCCCTGTGTAGTGCCCAGAGCGGTTCCTATAGTTGAAGCTATGGCCGCCTTAGTATTGGCCGATTTTTATTTAATCAACAAAATCTATCAAAATCATTAGGATGATTTCCGTTTGCATTACGCAGCTACGATAATTTAAAATACGATACAGTAACTAAAACCATATGACTACAACAGCAGTTTCCAAGAAATCCTTCTTTTCCAATCTTACCGTTCAAATTGTAATTGCCATGCTGTGCGGGGCTCTACTCGGTATATACATCCATAATAATTATGCAGTGGAAGATGCCAAAAGCTTCAGCGATAAAATAAAAATGCTGGCAACCATCTTCATCCGATTGGTGCAAATGATTATTTCGCCTTTGGTATTTACCACTTTGGTGGTGGGAATTGCCAAATTGGGAGATATCAAAGCCGTGGGAAGAATAGGAGGGAAGGCACTGATTTGGTTTTTTTCGGCTTCCCTGGTTTCCCTTTTGATTGGAATGTTTTGGGTAAATACGCTGCAGCCTGGAGTGGGTTTGAAACTGGGCAATGTCGATTTAACAACCGCAACCGAGGTTACTCAAAAGACTGAAGGTTTTTCAGCCCAGAACTTTGTGGAGCACATCATTCCGAAAAGTATAGTAGAGGCTATGGCGACTAATGAAATTTTACAGATTGTCATTTTTTCTATTTTCTTTGGTTTGGCAGCAGCATCGATAGGAGCTCATGCCAAACCGGTGGTGAATGCCCTGGATAAAACCTCGCACATTGTTTTGAAAATGGTAAACTATGTAATGAAGTTTGCCCCTGTAGGCGTTTTTGGTGCGATAGCGGGTGTATTTGCCATCAAAGACGTGAATGAATTGCTGGTAACTTATGCCAAGTTTTTCAGTTCTTTTTTGGTCGGAATCGGTTCGTTGTGGTTATTCTTATTGGTAATAGGATATATTTTTCTGAAAAATCACATGACTGCTTTGCTGAAACGAATTGTGGGTCCGCTGGTGATTGCTTTCGGAACGACTAGTAGTGAGGCTGTATTTCCTAAATTGACAGAAGAATTGGAACGTTTTGGAATCAAAGACAAAATAGTATCGTTTATGTTGCCGTTAGGATATTCTTTCAATTTAGACGGAAGTATGATGTATATGACTTTTGCCAGTATTTTTATTGCACAGGTCTATGGGGTACATTTAGACACCGGAACCCAGATGACGATGCTGTTGGTTTTGATGTTAACCAGCAAGGGAATAGCCGGAGTACCGAGAGCCAGTTTGGTAGTAGTGGCGGCCACTTGCGGGATGTTTAAAATTCCGGTTGAAGGGATAGCGCTGATTTTGCCGATAGACCATTTTTGCGATATGTTCAGAAGTGCGACCAATGTTTTAGGAAATGCTTTGGCTACATCGGTGGTAGGCAACTGGGAAAAAGACAGTTAAAAATTTTGATATTTGAAATACTGCTTTAAATTTGCTTTGAAGAGCCATTTATTTAATCGGTATTTTTATGAAAAAAACACTACTGTACTTAGTTCTATTTTTGGGATGTTTTACTGCCAACGCACAGTTTGATTGTGCTACTGATGCTGTCCCAATTATCGAGAACGGACTCGTATCTACCCCCAATACCATAGATGGGATTTACGCCGCAGGTTGTTTCAGCGATACAGTTGACAGCAACGGGGATCCCTTGTATGGAATATGGTATACCTTTACTCCCAATGCCAACGGAGAGGTGACCATCACCTCTAATTTACCACAGAACGTAATTCCGAACAGTACCGATACCCGGCTTAGTGTTTTTACCGGTAGCTGTTCCAATCTGATTTGTTATAAAAGCAATGACGATACCTCGAACACGGTCTATTTATCAACGCTTACTTTTCCGGTGTTGTCGGGGGTAACTTATTTCATTCAATGGGACAGTTATTTTGATAATTCGGGCTTTGATTTCAATTTTACTTACACCCCTGTAAGTTGTTTAAAAGTTTATACGGTGAATGCCCCGACAAATTTGACGGACACCACCGCTACCTTGCATTGGGAAGCTTCGTTGAGTAATCCTTCACAATATGAAATTGAATACGGAGTAGCCGGATTTACACCCGGTACCGGAACGGTAGTGTCTTCGGGTACGAATTCGGTTATTTTAGCAGGTTTAGAAGCCGGAACCATTTACGATTATTACATCAGAAGTGGGTGTGATGATACTAATTTCAGTGCTTGGACACCGGTAAACAAATTAATCATGGCAAAAGGATGTCCGTATTACAGTGGTTTTGACACCGATGAGCAGTTTGCGGGCTGGACTTCGAGTGGCAACGGAAACGGAGCATACGGTTTAGGTACCTTATCCTCTCAATCACAGTCGCCTACTAAATTCTGGATTTTTAATACCGGAACTACCGGTGATATGGACAATTGGCTGTTTACCCCGCCTTTGTTTTTACAAGCGGGTGAAGCCGTTACAGTATCCTTTTGGACCCGTTGTCTGACTTCCAGAAATTTGAGGCTAACCGTTGGCTCTGATAATACGGCAGCAGCACAGAACACAGTAGTTTGGTCAAATTCTAATTTAATAAATAACACCTACACCCAAGTTTCGGCTCCGGTTTGGACAGCGCCTCAAAGCGGAGTTTATTATTTTGCTTTTAATGATAAAACAGCGGCGGCGGCCACTGCCACTCTTCGTTTGGATACTGTTAATTTTTCTTCTACTATGCTTGCCACTAATGGTCATGCTTTGACCAATGCGGTGGTTTATCCTAATCCGACTCATGAGGTATTTACGGTCTTGTCGCAAAGCAGTGTAGCAATTGAAAACATTGAAATAATTGATTTAAACGGAAGAATTGTTAAAGTATTTACCCCTTCAGAGCAACAACAACAGTTTTCAGCATCTGATTTGGCTAAAGGAATCTATATTTTGAAAATAAGCAGTAGAGAAGGGAAGACTACATGTAAAATGGTTAAAGATTAGCTGAAAGACTGTAAGAAGGAGTAGCCAATTTTTAGATTATTTTAAGGTTATTCGTATTAACTCAAGTCATTTTTTTTAAAAGATAAATCATTTTACCTTTTAGTAGTTTATAACAAGGTTAATTGGTAAAAAGTTATCTAAATTTCTTTTATATTTAAAGAAGTTTATTAAATTTGACCTTTAAATCAAAAAAAATATAATTTTATGAAAAAACTATTACTTTCATGTTTTATGTTTGTTGTAGGTGTTAGCGCGTATTCTCAGGCAACTTGTGCCACTGCGGTTAACATTACAGCAAACGGGACTTTCACTTGTCCTACACTTACGGGTACTTATGTTGCATCTTGTTTGGCAAGTACAACAGGTATCAAAGCGATGTGGTGGAAATATACCCCTGCTTCTAATGGAGAGATGACAATTTCATCTAATTTAGCTGCCAACCCAGTTGCTACTACTGATACCAGAATTTCAGTTATGAAAGGAACTTGTGCTGCTTTGACTTGTGTAGATTCAAATGATGACGTTAATGAAGCTACTCAGGATTACAGATCTTCTATTACTGTTCCGGTAGCTGCAGGTACTACTTACTACATTCAGTGGGACAGCAGATGGTCAACAGCCGGTTTCCAATTCTCATTTAACTTTACAGCAGCTTCTTGTATCCGTCCGGGTGCAGCTGATTTCTACTTACCGGATAGTTACACAACAAACTCTGCCAGTTTATATTGGAACAATGCCATCGGAGCTCCGTCATCGTACGACGTAGACTGGAGTATCAATAATACTGATGCTGCCGGTACAGGTACTATAGTTAACGTTCCAGCCGGTACTACAACTTACACGCAAGCAGATTTATCAGGTTTGCCGGATTCATTGAACTTCAGATATTTTGTAAGATCCAACTGTGGAGCTACTCAAAGTGCTTGGCAAGGTCCTTACTACGGATATTTAGCAGTGCCACTTCCTTACTTCAATGATTTTGAAGATGATACTAAAAATTATACTGACGGATTTATTGGATTCACACCAATTTATACATCAGCTACTTCAACCCCGGCTAATTATGCTGACGGTGGAGCAGGTACATCAATGTATACAGCTAACAGTACTACCGCTGTTTCTAACAGATGGGCCTATTCAAGAGCATTAGCATTGTCTGCAGGAGAGGAAGTTACAGTAAACTTCAAAACCCGTTTGTATGCTACGGCTACACCTGCTAACATGACTATGAATGTAACTGTAGGTGCAGATCAAATCGCTTCTGCTCAGACTACTGTAATTGCAAATATCACAGCTTCTTCTGCCGCTGCTTATGAAGATCAAACAGCTACTTGGACAGCTCCTGCTGACGGTATCTACTACATTGGATTTAACAATAATTCACCAGCCGGTGCACAAACATTTATGTTCTTCGATACTTTGGATATTTCTTCTGTATTGTCAACAAAAAGCTTCTTAGCTTCTAAATTGAATGTATATCCAAATCCATCAAGCAACATTGTTAATGTTTCTAACGATGTAAATGCAATCATCAGCACTATTGAAATGACAGATTTGAATGGTAGAGTTGTTAAAACTCAAAACATCAACGCTACTAACGGTCAGGTTTCAATTGCTGACTTAGCAACAGGTGTTTACATGATGAGAATCAAAACAGACCAAGGTTCTGCAGTTAAAAAAGTGGTAAGACAATAATTTATCCCTTTTTAGATATAGAAAAACGACTAAGGAAACTTAGTCGTTTTTTTATGTTAAAAATTTAGTTTTGTTTTCAGTGTCGGGTAAGATACAAGAGGTCTTTTGACCATACCATTTGTATCTGTTTTTGGCCACGTAATCGTAAAGGGTATTGAGGAGCCCTTTGGGCAAAATTGAAAATACTCCGAATAAAATATAAATCCCTCCCAGTTCTTGCGCTATTCTTAAAACCGCCTGCGACTTCAGGTAATAGGCTTTTCCGGGCTCGTACAGAACAAGGCTGTCAGTCTTTGTGGTGTCGACCCCAATGTGTGTCGTGATTTTTTTTCCTAAATCGGATTGTAAAGAAACAAAGCGGAATACATCTTTTTTGTCGCGCTTAATGATAGACTGAACGGCTTTATCGCAAAGTAGACAAACTCCATCAAAGAGAATTATTTTTTTATCTTTTGGTAGTTCTTCCATTGTCATGAGGGATTACTTTGCCTGTACAAATTCTAAAGTGTCCAAACTTACCGTAGAAGTAAAAATTCCATAGTTGACCACTGCCTTGTTTTTTTCAATTTTATCAATAGTCCCTACTGATTTTCCATCTGTCATGCGAACCCGATCGCCAACTTTTAAAACTACTTTTGGTTTTTCGGCCTCCTGTTTTTGGGCTTTGGCTTTCTTTTCTTTTTTGACCTTTCGGATTTCTTCTACTTTTATTTTGACTTCTTCAATGACTTTTTTCTGAATGATCTCTTTCTCTTTTTTCTCTTTGACAGTGGCTTTTTTACGCTTAGAATTTTCGATTTCCACCATTTTTAAGAATTCGCCGATTAATGCTTTTTTGTCTTTGTTGTTGAAATACTTCTCCGAAATATCATCTAATTTTTGTCCCATATAAATCAGGCGTTGATTGGCATCGTACAGTTCCTGATAGCGTTCCAGTTTTTCCTGTATTTTTTCGTTGATGGTTTCCATTCTTTTGCTTTCCTCTCGGGCTTTGCTTTCTTCTTCTTTCAGAATTTGAGAGGTTTTTTCCAATTTGGAGCGCTCTTTTTGCAGGGTAGCAATTGTTTTGTCAAAACGCACTTTACCACCTTCAATTTTCTTCTTGGCTCTGTTGATTAATCCGTAAGGGATTCCGTTTTTTTGTGCCACCTCAAAGGTGAAAGAACTACCGGCCTGACCTAGAATTAGTTTGTACATCGGTTCGAGTGACTTTTCGTCAAAAAGCATGTTGGCATTGCTGGCACATGGGAGTTCATTGGCCAAAATTTTCAAGTTAGAATAATGGGTCGTGATGATGCCAAAAGCTTCGCGATGGTAAAACTCTTCCAGAAATGTTTCTGCCAGGGCTCCGCCCAACTCGGGATCTGAACCGGTACCGAATTCATCAATCAGGAATAAGGTTTTGGCATTGCATTTCTTTAAAAAATAATTCATGTTTTTCAATCGATAACTATAGGTGCTCAGGTGATTTTCTATCGATTGATTATCGCCAATATCGGTCAGTATCCTATCGAACAGAAATGTCTCACTGCGCTCGTGTACCGGTATCAGGATACCTGATTGCAGCATGAGTTGTAACAAGCCTACGGTTTTTAACGAAATTGTTTTTCCGCCGGCATTGGGTCCCGAAATGACTATAATCCGGTTTTGATTGCTGAGCTCTATGGTTTGCGGAAATGTTTTTTCTTTCTTTTCGCTATTGTTTAAAAACAGGATAGGATGAAAGGCATCTCTGAAATATAACCGTTTTTCTTCGATGATATTGGGTAAAATGGCGTTTATTTTATGTGCATATTTGGCTTTTGCCGCCACTACATCCACATCACTTAGAAAATCCTGATACTGTTTGAGCAAGTCGGTGTACGGTCTTATTTCGTTGGAGAGTTTCTTTAGGATTCGGGTTATCTCCTCGCGTTCTTCGTATTCCAGATTATTTAATTCACGCGAATAGCGCAATGTTGCCTCGGGTTCTATATAGGCAATGCTTCCGGTTTTGGAACTGCCCAGAATACTCCCTTTTACTTTTCTTCGATACATAGCCAAAACCGCTAACACCCTTCGGTTTTCAACGATGCTTTCTTTTATTTCATCCAAATATCCCAGCCCGTTGTACTGACTCAAAGCCTGCCCGAAACTTTGGTTGACTTTACCTCGCACCAAATTCATGTCGCGACGGATGTTAATCAAATCAGGAGAGGCATTGTCTTTTATTTCGCCGTATTTATCGATTACCTCGTCAATTTTTTGGATGAGGAATTTGGTGTATTCCACTTGGTTCGCCCTGGCGTTCAATTTGGGATAATAATCCGCAAATTTTTTCAGGAACAACAGCAATACATTTACCGTCTCCGAAAGAGTGGCTATTTTTCTGAAACTGCCTACTTCTAAAAAGCTGTCTTCAATTGCCAGAAATTTGATGTCGTTGGTAATGGAATCGAAACCGTGGTTAGGAATAGCATTGTTGTTGGTAAAGGATGAAAGGTATTCAGAAGTTTGCAACAGCACTTCCATCAACTGTTCTTTGTTCTTAAAAGGCGTTATTTCCAACGCTTTTTGTTTGCCTATTTCAGTATTGCATCGGTCTGAAATGGTTTGCAAAACGGTATTGAACTCTAAATCCTGTAGTGTTTTATCTGTAATCGAAATCATTAAATCGCTGTCTTTGGTTCAAAGTTACAAAGGATAAAATCCATATTGCAAGAGAAAATGTTATTTTTGATAAAATTTCAGTTATGTTCGTCAAAATTGATTCTTCTTGGCGCCAAGTGCTTTCGGCAGAGTTTGAAAAGCCCTATTTTGAAGCGCTCACCGCTTTTGTGAAAAATGAATATGCTACGAAGACTTGTTTCCCGAAAGACAGCCAAATTTTTTCGGCTTTCGATCATTGTAGTTTTGATGAAGTCAAAGTGGTGATTATAGGACAGGATCCGTATCACGGTTTGGGGCAGGCTAACGGGTTATGCTTTTCGGTGAATGACGGGGTGGCTTTTCCGCCTTCGTTGATTAATATTTTCAAAGAAATTCAAGCCGATTTGCAAAAGGATTTTCCGCTGAGCGGTAATTTAGAGCGATGGGCCGATCAGGGTGTTTTATTGCTCAATGCCACCTTAACGGTAAGGCAGGGAGAAGCCGGGAGCCACCAAAACAAAGGATGGGAAACTTTTACGGATGCGGTTATTCAGAAAATCTCAGATGAAAAAGAGCATGTTGTATTCCTGTTGTGGGGCGGTTTCGCCAAAAAGAAAGGAGCAAAAATAGATCGTCATAAGCATCATGTACTCGAAACAGGGCATCCGTCTCCGTTGAGTGCCAATCGCGGATTGTGGTTTGGAAACAAACATTTCAGCAAAACTAACGTTTATCTAGAAAGTTTAGGAAAGACCGGAATTGACTGGTAAAAAAAAATCCATAGCTGCGGACTATGGATTTTTCTGAAATTACTTCGAAGGTTTAATTCACCGTAAAATTGTAATATCCTTCACTGTCTATTCCTGCCAATAATGAATTGATTTTTATAGTCAAACGTTTGGCCGGACTTAAAGAGCGAATTTCAACTTCGGTAGTTGAATCGCTATTGTACCCATAGCTCAGGCGGTACGTTCCCGCGCTCAGTAACGGAAAACCAACATTGTATTCGTAAGTTTCATCGGTGCTGTTATAAACGCAAATTCCGTTGACGAATGAACCGTTTTCTGCCTGTCCTTTTACAACATCCAACAAATTATTATTTACAAAAACCGTTTCCCAAGTAGCAGCAGCAACTTGTTTTTCGATGACATACGAAAAAGTAAAGGCAGTAGCACCGGTCGTTTTATATAAGTCGAGTAGCTTACCGTTTTCATCCTGATATCGCGAAAAATCAGCCGTTACATATAATTTTTCACCTACCGTGTAGTTTGAAGTGTGGGGTGCTATGCTTACCAGGTGTGGCACATTAACATAAACGGTGCTGTAAAATCCGTCATCATTGGTGTCACAGTTAGACAATAGTAACGCCACAGCGACCAGCAATATGTATTTTATTTTTTTCATGCGTTGTATTATTAAAAGCGATAACCTAAATTAAGACCTACTCTTGAAATTACGTCGGGACTTTTGGCTTTGTTGGTGAGGTTGGAACCAAATCCTACTAAGAATTCCAGGGCAATACTGTCTTTGAAATACATTTTGTAACCTAAACTGCCTCCCAAAGCAAAATCGGTATATTTTGTTTTTTGAGTGGTATAATAACCGATGCCGTTTTCGTCTTCAAGTCGGATGATTTCTTTGTAATCGCCTCCGTTATAGGAACCGAATAGTTCGGCAAAATAATATCTTGATTTACTTTTGGAAAGAGCGTACCGAACGTAAGGATTGAATTCGAATTTGGGAAGGTTGTTACGGTAACCGTTGTCAAAATCATCGTTGAGCTTGGAACTGTTGGAAAAGTTGATGTTGAATCCGGTTGAAAAATCTCCGTCAAAAAAGCGCTCATAACTCAGGCTGGCTTTAGAGTAAACAACAGCCGAAAGTACGTCTGCGCGAAACTCATTCTTTTTACCGGCTATGACTGAATTTTGTTGTGCCTGCGACAACAGTGAAAACAACAGTACAAGGCTGAATAGTTTTTTCATTAAAATCTGGTTTATTTTAAACGAATATAAGAAATAAAACTATTGCCGGTTATTAATTCCGTTGAAGAATTTAATCTAGGGTAAGGGCTCCCAGTATTTCTTCGTGCATGAATGGCCCTCCCGGATATTTGGCGGTATAGTCAAGATTTAACCAAATTTTTCCCCGCTCATCAATGTGGTAGTGGATTTTTTTTCCTTTACTTTCCACCGGAAACAATATTTTTTTAATGGCATAGTTGATACGCTCCAAGTCTTTTTTAGTACCGATATACAATTCCGGATAGATGTGTCCTTTGGTGTGAATCAGTCTGGTTGTACCGCCAATTGATTTGATGCAGGCAGCCATCAAAACGGAATGGTCATCACAATCGCCTGAGAGGTATTTTAGCGATTCGGTGGCTTTGGCGATGTAATCGTGTCCTTTAGGGTCGCTGACGTAATTCCAGCGGCTGTTGATTTCTTTAAAAATGGCAAAGGATTGTATAAGAGTCCAATCGTCATTATAGCCCTTGATGTGTTTGAAATGCTTGTTGATGGCCATGATGGCAAAGTCGCGTACTCTAGGGTTTTGGTATTCTACTGCACTCAGAATTTTTGATTTATTCGGAAAAGGCAATAATTTGGAAATGATGATGTCTTGCGGATAGGGGTCATCGTTCATGGTGTAAATCATAGAGCGATAGTCTTCAAATACCGTTTGAAAACCATAATCGCCAAATAAAGTCCCCTTGATTAGAAAAATGAAGTAGAGAATGACCGATATTAAGGTAATTCTTCTCATGGCTCTCAAAATCAATTGAAATACTATGAGGATGAGAATGAAGAGGAGAATCCTGTCGATGTGGTGTGCCCAATCGAGGGTAATCAGGTTTTGGTGGGCTATGATGAAAACCGGTATGGTAATCAGGATATTCAGTACAAAAATGATAATCAAATCCCACGGACTTTTTATCCTGAATTTTTCTTTCAGTTGCTGATAAGTAAGCTTTCCTAATGTTATCATAGTACTGATAATAAAAGCTAAACGGCCTTTACTATTTCAGCAAAAGTACCTTTTTTATCGATAATTTTCAGGTCAAACAACTGATTTTGAATTTTGTTTAACACATTTTCCTGCAGTGGTTTTTGCGACCATTGTGTTACGGATAACCATTCCTGAATGTCTTCGGTTTTTTGATGGTATTTAGAGGCTAAAGTCTTATCAATGCTCGGGATGTTTTTAAAATCGGCTGTAGTGGTATTGATAATCTCAAGTAGTAATGCAACGGTTTGAAAATGCTCTTTCAGGAATTCGTTTCGAACGGCTATTACAAAACAAGGCCACGGTGTAGGGCAATCGGCTATGCGACGGAAAACACCTTTGTCTACGAGAGGCTTAGTCATAAAACGCTCCCACATAAAGTAATCGGCTGTGCCTTTTGTGAGGGCTTCAACCGCTCCGTCTATGGTATTTACAATTTCAAATTGCAGTTTTTGGGTATCCCATTTTTGATTTTGGGCATTGACATAGGTCATCAGATGCGAGCCCGAACCGTAACGTGAAATTGCCACTTTGGTGTTTTCCAAATCGGCTAATGTTTCGTAATCTGAACCAGCTCCCACGTGAATTCCCCATATCAGGGGGCTTTCTACATATACCTGAACGATAGTGCTGGGATTGCCTCCAATGATGTCTTTTACGATGCCTTCGGTCAGAATGACTGCTATATCTGTTTGATTGTCTCGTAACATTTGGCACATTTTTCCGGTACCTTCGGGTACATCGGTCCATTGCAAGTTGATGCCGGCTTTTTCAAATTCGCCTCCTTCGATACTGAGGTGCCACGGTAAATTGAAATGTTCGGGAACGCCAGCTATTCGTACTGTTTTCATTTTATACTGAATTTATAGTAGCTATATAGTGTTGTTTGGCAATTCGTACCAATAATAGGTTATGCCGTCATCGGTATATTGATTTTTTTGCTGCATGCCCAGTTTTTGTAAAATGCGGTTGGAACCGGTGTTGTCAACGTGTACCATAGCATACAAAGTGGGGATTTTCATTTCCTGAAGCGCATAAGTAACCCAAGCTTGTGCCGCTTCAAAAGCATAGCCATTTCCCCAGTGCTTTTCCTGAAGACGATAGCCAATGTCATAAAAGTTGACATGGTTGTTTTCTTCTTCGGTGATGAATTTTAGTCCGGCCCAGCCGATTACTTCTTGGCTGTTTTTCAGTTCAACAACAAAACGACCGATGCCATTTTGGAGGTATTGATTTCGAATGCTCTCGATATAGGCCAAGCACTGTTCGATAGCAGTCACAGGTTTATTACCCAAGTATAAATGTACGTTGGGGTTGCTGTCTAAGGCAAACATGGCTTGGGCATCTGAAAATTCAAACGGCCTTAAGAGTAATCGCGGTGTTTCTAATTGTAAGTTCATCTTTTTTTTAGCCCCGATAGCAGTGGAAATCCTTTGTTCTGAACTTGTTTCAGAACAAAGATTGCAACGTATAGCGGGTAACAGCTCCTAAATATTTATTCTGCTAATTTATCTAATGCATAAGCAATCAAAGCATCTACGGCTTTGTATGGGTCTTCGCTGAAAGTTCCGGTGGCTCTGTTGGCAATAATGGCGTTGAGCGACAGACACTCGTGTCCTAATAATTTGCCCAAGCCGTAAATAGCTCCCGTTTCCATTTCCAGGTTGGTCATTTTGATGCCTTGGTATTCGAAACTGTCCATCTTAGCGTTCAGTTCAGGGTCCTGAATTTCCAAGCGCAATACGCGACCTTGTGGTCCGTAAAATCCGCCGGCTGTACCGGTAAATCCTTTAAAAATTTGGTCGCTTTCGATTCTTTTTTCTAGAGCTTCCGAACACTTGATTACGTAAGGACGTCCTTTTCTCATATCCCAATTGGTTTGTGTGATGAAGGCATCTTCCATGTCTTTTTCAGAAATGTCATCAATCAAATAGGAGCGAAGCATGTTGTCTAATCCCAATCCGTATTTACTCATTACCATGCTGTCACACGGGATGTCTGCTTGTAAGGAGCCTGAAGTTCCGATGCGGACAATGTTTAATGAGGTCAGTTTCTCTTTTGGTTTACGGGTAGCCAGGTCGATGTTGACTAAGGCGTCCAATTCGTTCATAACGATATCAATATTGTCGGGTCCAATTCCGGTTGACATTACCGTCATTCTTTTGCCTTTGAAATATCCGGTTTGCGTTTTGAATTCGCGTTTTTGGGTAGAGAATTCGATGCTGTCAAAGAATTGCGTAATTTTTTCTACTCTGTTTTGATCGCCGACAAAGATGATGTCGTGAGCAATATGTTCGGGTTTTAGGTTTAAGTGATAGACGCTTCCGTCAGGGTTTAAAATTAATTCAGATGATTGTATCATGATTGTAATGTGTTTATTCGTTTTGAGTATATTGTTTTATGATTAGCCGCCAACGCGTTTGGTTTTAAACCCTTTGGTGGTCAGGATGTTCATTATTTTATCGCGGTAATCTCCTTGTATGATGATGGCTCCGTCTTTAAAAGTACCGCCAACACTGAGTTTGGTTTTTATTTCTTTGGCCAAAACTTTAAAATCTTCATCGCTGCCTTCATAACCTTCAATAATGGTAATGGGCTTGCCTTTTCGTTTTTCGTACTTGCAAATCACAGGTTCTTTTTGAATGAAGAGTTCGTGATTCTCAACAGCAGTTTCTTCCGGCTCGTTTGCGGGCTCATGATCGGGGAAGAGTTTCTTTAGTTGTTCCTGTAAATCCATATAGTGTCTTTGAAATTCCAAAAAACAAATTCCAAATCCCAACAATTACATTGGAATTTGGAATTTAAGTATTTGACTTTCCTTGTTTACTTTTTAAGTCCTAATTCTACCAATCGTTCGTCAAGGTATTCTCCGGCAGTAATGTCTTCAAATCCTTTCGGATGGTCGGCGTCAATGCACTTTTCCAAACAGTTCAAAGGCATGTCGCTCACCGGGTGCATGAAGAACGGAATGGAGTAACGAGAAGTACCCCACAATTCTCTCGGCGGATTGACTACCTGATGAATAGTGGACTTCAGTTTGTTATTGGTGTGACGCGAAAGCATATCGCCCACATTAATCATCAACTCGTCAGGTTGTGCCATGGCATCAATCCATTCGCCGTCGTGATTTTGCACTTGTAATCCTTTCCCTTGTGCTCCCATTAAAAGAGTAATCAGGTTGATATCGCCGTGGGCGGCAGCACGAACGGCTCCGTCTTTAGGTTCATCAGTGATGGGCGGATAGTGAATAGGTCTTAGGATACTGTTACCGTCTTTGATGTAGTTATCAAAATAAAATTCATCCAAACCAATGTACAATGCTAAAGCTCTTAAGACATAAACACCTGTTTTTTCAAGCATTCTGTAGGCTTCTTTACCCACTTCGTTAAAGCGTGGTAACTCTGCAACTTCTACATTGTCAGGATACTCATGAGCATACTTTGATCCTTCGCTAACGTACTGGCCAAAATGCCAAAATTCTTTCAAGTCACCGGCTGAACGTCCTTTGGCATGTTCTTTACCAAAAGAAACATAACCACGCTGTCCGCCAATGCCCGGAATTTCATATTTTGCTTTGGTTTCAAGGGGTAGTGAAAAGAAGTTGCGCACTTCTGCATACAAGTCCTCTACCAATTTGTCATCTAAAAAATGACCTTTTAACGCTACGAAGCCGATATCTTCATAAGCTCTTCCGATTTCATTTACAAATTTTTGTTTACGTGCCGGATCATCCGACAGGAAATCACGTAAGTCAACACTTGGAATTTGTTGCATACTAAAACTTTTTTGTTAATAACTCCGATTGGAAATCGCCAACCATAACTACAAATGTAACGAATATTTAAATATAAAAAACCAAAGTTATCAACAATAAAAGCCTCTTAATATTGAATTTTAACTAGTCTGGTTTGGACTAAATTGTTTACTTTTGGGCGACTTTTAAAAAGAATACATCAGATGAATTTTGACAGAAAAGAATTATCCAATAGCCAGTTGTTAGATCTGTATCGGAGGCTGCTTAAGCCCAGATTAATAGAAGAAAAAATGTTGATTTTGCTGCGTCAGGGAAAAGTATCTAAATGGTTTTCCGGAATTGGACAGGAAGCTATATCCGTAGGGATTACCGCTGCCTTGGATAAAGACGAATACATTTTGCCGATGCACCGCAACTTGGGTGTGTTTACAAGCAGGGACATTCCGTTGCACCGCTTGTTTTCACAATGGCAGGGAAAGAAATCAGGATTTACTAAAGGGCGCGACCGTTCGTTTCATTTTGGTACACAGGAGTTTAAAATCATTGGGATGATATCGCATTTGGGACCTCAAATGGGGGTTGCCGATGGTATTGCATTGGCCAATAAATTAAAAAAGAACGGCAAAGTTACGGCGGTATTTACCGGAGAAGGGGCAACTTCCGAAGGCGATTTTCACGAAGCTTTGAATATTGCTTCGGTATGGGATTTGCCGGTTTTGTTTGTCATCGAAAATAACGGTTATGGTTTGTCAACGCCTACCAATGAGCAATACCGATGCGAAAACCTGGCCGACAAAGGGAAAGGGTATGGCATGGAAAGTCACATTATTGATGGTAACAATATTTTGGAAGTTTTTACTAAAATAGCGGAATTGAAAGCTTCAATGATTGAGAATCCGCGTCCGGTTTTGCTGGAATTTAAAACGTTCCGTATGCGTGGACATGAAGAGGCGAGCGGAACCAAATACGTGCCACAGGAATTGATGGATATGTGGGCCATTAAAGATCCGATTTCAAATTACAGAAACTACTTGTTGCAAATAAGTGTGCTGTCTGAGGAGGAGGACGAAAAAATGAAAGCAGCCATCAAAGCGGAAATCGATGAACATTGGGCAATTACTCAGGCCGAACCCGAGTGTGAAGCCAATTTAGCCGAAGAGCTCGATGATATGTATGCTCCTTATGATTTTGAAGTATTTAATCCTTCAGCTGATGTGCAAAACATAAGAGTAATTGATGCCATTTCTTCGGCATTGCGCCAATCTATGGAACGCCACGAAAACCTGGTCATTATGGGACAGGATATAGCCGAGTATGGCGGAGCTTTTAAAATAACGGATGGCTTTGTAGCTCAATTTGGTAAAGACAGAGTACGCAATACGCCTATTTGTGAGAGTGCCGTAGTATCTGCTGCAAACGGGTTATCTATTAACGGACACAAAGCGGTTGTTGAAATGCAGTTTGCTGATTTCGTGTCGACCGGCTTTAATCCGATAGTTAACTTATTGGCTAAACAACACTATCGTTGGAATGAAAAATCCGATGTAGTGGTGCGTATGCCTTGTGGTGGAGGAACTCAGGCAGGACCATTCCATTCGCAAACCAACGAAGCTTGGTTTACCAAAACACCGGGATTGAAAGTTGTTTATCCGGCTTTTCCGTATGATGCCAAAGGATTGCTCAATACGGCGATTAACGATCCGAATCCGGTAATGTATTTTGAGCACAAACAACTGTACCGTAGCGTTTACCAAGATGTACCGACTGATTATTACACGATTCCGTTTGGTAAAGCTGCTCTTTTGAAAGAAGGAAATCAGGTGACTATTATTTCCTTCGGCGCAGGAGTTCACTGGGCTTTAGAGACTTTGGCTAAACATTCTGACATCGATGCTGATTTGATTGATTTGCGCAGTTTACAGCCGCTGGATACAGAAACAATTTTTGCTTCGGTTAAGAAAACCAATAAAGTGATTATTTTACAGGAAGATACTTTGTTTGGAGGTATCAGTAGCGATATTTCAGCTTTGATTACAGAACATTGTTTTGAGCATTTGGATGCGCCGGTACGCCGGGTGGGTAGTTTGGAAACGGCTATTCCTTTTGTGAAAACATTAGAAGATCAATATCTGCCAAAACAACGCTTTGAAAGCACTTTGTTGGAGTTAATGGCTTACTAGATTTTTATAAAAAAAGGCGCTGATTGAAGCGCCTTTTTCATTTGTTTTACTTTTTCTTTTTAGAATCGATGACTGCACCGGTTCCGGCACCAACGGCAGCACCTGCCAAGCCTCCAATAACCGCACCTTCACCTTTCTTTTTTGAAACCACAGCTCCTGTAACAGCACCTACTCCGGCACCGATGAGTGCTCCTTTGGCAGTATTGCTCATGCCTTTTTTCTTAGGAGTTTCAGCAGTACTGCTTTGTGCTGCCTGACGTTGTTTCGCTTCTTCTTGAGCCATCACGGTTTTCATGGAATCAATAGCTCTTTGTTTTTCCATTACCAGTTTCATAGAATCAACAGTAGCCTGTTTGGCTTTTTCCTGAGCAGCCTTTTCGGCGGCTACATCTTTACAGGATACTGCTATTAAAACCAGAACCATCAATAAGACTATTTTTTTCATGACGGTATAAATTATAAGTTAATACGTTAAAGTTATAAAATATATTATTGATTACAAAATGCCCAATTTTTAATTTAGCTTTTACTGTTTTAACAGTTTTTTATACTGTACGGAATTACCTTCCTGATTGCTGACTTTGATTTGTAAAATATAACTGCCGGCAGCAATAGTGGTATCAATATTTAAATTGATTTCATTTTGACCAAAGTTTACCTCTTGTTTTTGAGTCTGGTAAACTATTTTACCTGTAATATCTATTATTGAAAAAGTTACAATTGAATTGTGTAGTAAATAGAATGATGTGGTAATGTTTTTTGAAAATGGATTAGGGAAGACGGTCAGATTTGTAAATTGACTGCTTGGATTTGCAGTGCCTAAATCGGGATTGCAAACACTTGGTCCGATTGTACATACCCAATTGTTTTCAATAGTACAAGTATCATCGCATCCGTCTCCATTTACCAAATTGCCATCATCACACTGTTCAGGAGCTGTCACATCTCCGTTTCCACAAGCTGTTGCTCTTAAAACTTCTATAATACAAGTAGCAGAACAACCGTCGCCATTGACTTGATTTCCATCATCGCATTGTTCTCCGGCATTTACAACACCGTCACCACAAATACTTGTTGGAGCTTCGATAATACAAGTAGCGGAACAACCGTCGCCATTGACTTGATTTCCATCATCGCATTGTTCTCCGGCATTTACAACACCGTCACCACAAATACTTATTGGAGCTTCGACAGTACAAGTAGCGGAACAACCGTCGCCATTGACTTGATTTCCATCATCGCATTGTTCTCCGGCATTTACAACACCGTCACCACAAATGCTTGTTGGAGCTTCGATAGTACAAGTAGCGGAACAACCGTCGCCATTGACTTGATTTCCATCATCGCATTGTTCTCCGGCATTTACAACACCGTCACCACAAATACTTATTGGAGCTTCGACAGTACAAGTAGCGGAACAACCGTCGCCATTGACTTGATTTCCATCATCGCATTGTTCTCCGGCATTTACAACACCGTCACCACAAATGCTTGTTGGAGCTTCGATAGTACAAGTAGCAGAACAACCGTCGCCATTGACTTGATTTCCATCATCACATTGTTCTCCGGCATTGATAATACCATTGCCACAAACCACGATAGGAATGCAATTGCTTTGGCCTGTGCATGTATAACCGGATTCAGTTTGACAAGTGTTACTACAACCGTCACCATTATTCATATTCCCATCATCACATTGTTCAGGATTCTGTACTATACCATCACCACAGACTGACATTCCCTGAGTGACATGATTTTGCCCCGCTGATTTATAATTTAAATTTAAAAAAGTACTTAGTCTGTTGATAGAACCAAATCCTTTGAGTTGTTTGATGTCATAACTGTTAGAAGCGCAGATCAATATGGCTGGTACTGTACTTATTTTGTACAATGCCGCTATTTCTTTGCCCTGAATACTTTGGATATTAACCAAGTTCACATTATAATTTTGTTTTATCAAAGTTTGAAAAGCAACATCTTTTTCGATACTTGTTTTCATTCCCTCACAATATGGACAATCAGGTCGATAAAAAAATAAAGCGGTAGCTTTTGACTTGTCAGGACTGTTTTGTATACAGTTCAAAAAATTTTCCTGTGCCAAAAGTGTGGCAGAAAAAAACAAAAACGTAATTAGTAAGGTAATTTTTTTCATAAATTGTTTTTTTTGGATTTAGAGATTAATACTTTAGTTCTTGGCTTATAATTAATGTGCTGTTATGGATGAGTTTTTGGATCGGAAAAATTAATTAAAGTAAATTTACTAATTTTAATAGTTTGTTTTAAAGTATTTAAAATAGTTACTTACAAGTTATTAATAACCGTTAGGTGTAATTATTTGAAGTAAAATAAATGGATTAGATATTGGTAAATATTTTGAAATTCAGTGTTTTGGAGTAATGAAATAACCAATATCTATGTCAAATGGAGTAAAAAAATTAGAGCTTTAGAAGTTATAAGTTCTTTGAGTTGCAGATTGGAAAATAAGTACGGCGATTGGAAGAAGATAAAAATGTCAGAATCAATTCAATTAGGTTTAGTTCAAACTGTTTATGTTAAATTAGAATAGCCTAAAAGAGTAAATCAAAAAGATTATAGATCGTAAACTTATATTTTTTAAAAATCAAATCACTTAATTAGCCCCAACTGGTTAAGGTATAAAAAAAGTATCCAAAAGTGATGAATGGTCTTACTCACGAACTAACTTTTAAACTATAATACTTCCGCAATTATCTATTAGCAATTGACTTGTTAGTTAGAGGTTTAACTTTAGTTGGTTTACTGGTTTTTACACCATTGGTCCAATATTCTTTACCAAAAACAGAACCGTCTTTCTTTTTGAAAATGAAAGCACCTTCTTTCTTATCCTGACGGAATTCGCCCTGCTGGTATATTTTGGCATCATCATAATACTCTATATAAGGTCCTTCTTTTACATTGTTTTTGTAGTGAACTACATAATTTACATTTCCATTGTCGTAGTAATACGTTCTTTTACCTTCCAATTTTGAATCGTATAAATCTAAACTATAAGAAATCAAACTGTTTTTGTGGGTGAATTTATTATAATAGACATGGATATAACGGTCTTTTATAATATAGGGACGAATCTTGTAAATCGCTGCGTTTTCTTTAGTGGTTACTTTGTAATCACAATCATACCAGATGGTGTCGGTTGAAACCGTATACCTGTTTTTGCCAATCATCAAAGCAGAGAGCAGCAAAAAAAAGAACAGAGCTAATTTTTTCATATAGTAGGATATTAGTAATTAAGCGATTACTAAACTAGTATATTTTATTAACAAAATTTAAAAAAATGTTAATAAAGTACCTTTTTTTGTAAAAAATATCTTTTTAAAACAAATGGAAACGCAATTAAAAGTGTATTATCTTACATGTAAATAAGCATTTCACATAAAAAAAACCACCTGATACTATCAGATGGTCTTTCCAACAATTAACTTAACTAAAATTTAGAAACAATATCCATTTTCCGCTACTAATCGGGCGGTGATGGTTTCTCTTAAGCCTACAATGTTAGGCATGTTGGTATATTTGGTGAAACGGCGTAATCCCATCAGCATCATGCGCTGTTCATCGCCTTCCGAAAATGAAATGATGCTTTCTTTTCCTTTTAGGGTGATGATGTCAACGGCTTTGTACAGGTACAATTTAGCCATTGCAATTTGCTCTTTTGCGTTTTCTTCGCCTTGTTTTTTTGCCAATTTTTCGGTTCTTAATATGGTACTTTCAGCCATGTAAATTTCAATCAGCATATCTGCTGCTGCCATTAGGAGTTGCTGATGAGCGTCTAAATCCATTCCGAATTTTTGAACAGCGGCTCCGGCTACCATTAAAAAGGCTTTTTTCAGTTTGGCTATCATTTCTTTTTCTTCCGAAAACAATTCAGAGTAATCGGGAGTTTCAAATGACGGAATTCCCATGAGTTCTTCCTGTACTTTCATGGCCGGGCCCAACAAATCGACATGACCTTTCATGGCTTTTTTAATCAGCATTCCTACAGAGAGCATACGGTTGATTTCATTCGTACCTTCATAAATTCTCGAGATGCGGGCATCACGCCAGGCACTTTCCATCGGTGTGTCTTCTGAGAATCCCATACCGCCCAATATTTGAATTCCTTCATCGGCACAATTTTGAACATCTTCAGAAACGGCTACTTTCAGTATAGAACATTCGATGGCAAATTCCTCAACTCCTTTTAACTCAGCTTCCTGATGGGTAGCTCCTTCGGCTTCGCGTAATTTGATTCGGGTTTCTATGTCTTTGGCAGCGCGGTATGTAGCACTTTCACCGGCATAGGCTGAGGTAGCCATTTCGGCCAATTTATAACGAATGGCTCCAAAATTAGAGATGGGTACATTAAACTGTATACGTTCGTTGGCATAATGAACAGCATTGGTGGTTACTCTTCTTTGCGCATCCAGACAAGCCGCAGCCAATTTGATTCGACCCACATTAAGAGCATTCATGGCAATTTTGAATCCTTCGCCGCGACCGGCCAGCATGTTTTCTACCGGAACTTTAGTTTCGTTGAAAAAGACCTGTCGGGTTGAAGAAGCACGAATTCCGAGTTTGTGTTCTTCTTCATTCATCGTTATACCATTGTTCGGATCATTTTCGACAATAAATCCGGTGATGTTTTTGTCGTCTTCAATGCGGGCAAAAACAATAAACAGAGAGCAGAATCCGGCGTTGGAAATCCACATTTTACCTCCTGTGATTTTGTAATGCGTTCCGTCTTCAGACAGTACCGCTTTGGTTTTACCCGAGTTAGCATCAGAGCCGGCTCCGGGCTCAGTCAGACAGTAGGCTCCGAACCATTCTCCGGAAGCCAATTTCGGTACGTATTTTTGTTTTTGAGCTTCGGTTCCGTATAAAGTAATAGGCATGGTACCTATACCGGTATGAGCTCCGAAAGCTGTAGAGAACGAACCTGTAGCTCCTGAGATGTAATCGCATACCAAGCAAGTGTCAACGAATCCCATACCCATACCACCGTAAGCCTCGGGAACGGCCACACTGAGGAAGCCCATTTCTCCCGCTTTTTTCATGCATTCTTCCGTAAAGGCATAGTCTTTATTTTCAAAGCGGTTTTTGTTGGGCCATATTTCTTTGTCTACGAATTCTTTAACCGAATCGCGCATCATGATTTGTTCTTCCGAAAAATCTTCCGGAGTGAAAATGTCTTCACATTTTGTTTCTTTTACGAGGAATTGTCCTCCGCGGGTGATATCGCTCATAGTTTTATGTTTTTTTGAGAAAAGAAGCAAGAAGCAAGAAAAAAGATTAGTCATTCAATTTACTGATGAAACCAGCAATCATTTTTTGAAATTCGATAATCTTGTTCTCAATTTCTAACATTTTTTCATCGGTTATATATTTATTTTGATTTGCTATTAATAATTGGGTTTGTAGTTCGAATGAAGATCCCAAACTGATATTCAAAAAGTGTTTAAAATGATTGTTTTCTCTATTTGACCCTTCTGCAATATTTGAAGGCATGGAAACAGCTGCTCTATTCATTTGACTAGCCAAACCATAAACTTCATTCTTTGGGAAATCAAGACATGTTTTATGAATATCTGATGCGATTTCCATCGATATAATCCAGATTTTAAGATTTTTAAAGTTATGTTTCATGTCTTGCTTCTTGCTTCTTTTCTCTTTTTTCTACAATAGTTCGTAAATTCCTGCCGCTCCCTGTCCGGTTCCTACACACATGGATACGATGCCGTATTTGTCACCCCGTCTTTTCATTTCGTCAAACAGCTGAACCGAAAGTTTGGCTCCGGTGCATCCCAGAGGATGACCCAAGGCAATAGCACCTCCATTTACATTTATGATATCAGGATTCAGACCCAATTCGCGTATTACGGCCAGAGATTGTGAGGCAAAGGCTTCGTTCAATTCGATCAGATTGATGTCATTTAATTTTAATCCGGCTTGTTGTAATGCTTTCGGGATGGCTTTTACCGGCCCAATTCCCATGATTCTCGGTTCTACGCCAGCTGCGGCATAGCTTACCATTCGGGCAATAGGAGTGAGATTCAGTTCTTTTACCAGTTCCTCGCTCATGATTAGCACAAAGGCAGCCCCGTCACTTGTTTGTGATGAGTTACCGGCTGTGACACTTCCACCGGCTGCAAATACAGGTTTTAAACCGGCTAATGCTTCTGTTGATGTGCCTGCTCTGGGGCCTTCGTCTTTGGTTACGGTATAGGATTTAGTTTCTTTTTTACCCTTTTCATTGATGAAAGTTTGCTCAACAGTGATTGGGACAATTTGTCGGTCAAACTTACCATCGGCTTGTGCCTGAAGGGCTTTTTTGTGGGAATTGAAGGCGAAGATATCCTGATCTTCACGCGATACGTTGAATTGTTTTGCCACTGCTTCTGCAGTCAATCCCATTCCCCAGTAATAATCTTCGTGTCCTTCGGCAGCCACTCTGTAATCGGGAGTAGGTTTGTAGCCGCCCATAGGGATAAAACTCATACTCTCGGCGCCACCGGCAATAATACAATCGGCCATGCCGTTTTGAATTTTAGCTGTGGCCATGGCGATGGTTTCTAATCCGGAGGCACAATACCGGTTTACGGTTACTCCGGGAACATCGGTAACTTTTAATCCCATTAATGAAATTAATCGAGCTACGTTTAATCCTTGCTCGGCTTCGGGCATGGCGTTGCCTACTATGACATCATCTATGCGGGTTTTGTCAAAATCAGGCAGTTCATTCATCATGAACTGTATGGTTTCTGCTGCTAACTCATCGGGACGTTTAAAACGGAACACGCCTTTAGGAGCTTTTCCCACCGCGGTTCTGTATGCTTTTACTATGTATGCTGTTTTCATAATTTTTATTTTGAGATGATAGACTGAGAGATAATAGATTGATAGACTTATTGTCTCTTCTCTCTTTGTCTATTATCTATTATCTAATTTCTCAATGGTTTTCCTTTGGTCAACATATATTGTATTCTCTCCAACGTTTTTCTTTCGGTACAGAGCGACAGGAATGCCTCGCGTTCTATATCGAGTAAGTATTGTTCTGATACCATTGATGGTTCGGACAAATCACCACCGGCCATTACATAGGCCAGTTTGTTAGCAATTTTCTGGTCGTGCTCTGATATGTATTGACCGGCTACCATTTGGTCTGTTCCTACCAAGAACATACCCAGGGCTTGTTTCCCTAAAACTTTCACATCCTTTCTGCGGATGGGTTGGGTATATCCTTGTTCGGCCATTTGCAGGGCTACTTGTTTGGCCACAGCAATTTGACGGTCTTTATTTACCACAACAATATCTTTTCCTTTTTGTAAAATTCCGGTATCAAAAGCTTCGTATGCCGAAGTGGATACTTTGGCCATGGCAACAGCGAGGAAATATTCCTGAAGCACATTCAGTTCGACGTCGTTCTTATGAAACAAATCGGAAGCGCGTAAGGCCATTTCCTTAGACCCTCCGCCACCCGGAATAACCCCTACACCGAATTCGACTAAACCGATATAACTTTCAGCAGCTGCTACTACGCGATCGGCATGAAGAGTCATTTCGCAGCCACCACCCAAGGTCATCCCGTGAGGAGCTACGACTACAGGTATAGCCGAATACCTAACACGCATCATGGTATCCTGGAACATTTTGATGGCCATGTTCAATTCGTCGTATTCCTGTTCGACAGCCATCATGAAAATCATTCCAATATTGGCACCGACGGAGAAGTTAGCTGCCTGATTCCCGATGACCAATCCGTTGTATTCTTTTTCGGCTAAATCAATAGCTTTGTTGATGCCGGCTAGGACATCTCCGCCAATGGTGTTCATTTTTGACTGGAATTCAAGGTTTAGAATGCCGTCACCCAAATCGTGTATCACTGTTCCGCTGTTGCTCCAAACCTTTTTGCTTTCGCGAATGTTATTCAGAATAATGAAACTATCCTGTCCGGGAACTTTGGTTTGCGATTTGGTTTGGATGTTGTAATAATAGGTAGCACCTTCTTTTACGGTGTAAAAACTGTTGCTTCCGGTGGCAAACATTTCGTTGACCCAGGCAGCCGGTTGATAGCCTTCGGCCTGCATGAGTTCTATTCCTTTGGCAACACCTATAGCGTCCCATATTTCAAACGGACCGTTTTCCCAGCCAAATCCGGCTTTCATGGCATCGTCAATTTTATAGAAATCATCGGTTATTTCAGGAACGCGGTTGGAACAGTAGGCAAACATGGCAGCGAAATTTTTTCTGTAGAAATCACCCGCTTTATCTTTGCCTTTTACTAAAATTTTGAATCGGTCTATTGGTTTATCAATGGTTTTGGTCAATTCTAAGGTAGCAAAAGAGGCTTTTTTGGCTGCGCGGTATTCCATAGTCTCTAAATCCAATGACAATATGTCTTTGCCTACTTTTTTATAAAAACCCTGACCGGTTTTGCTGCCCAGCCATTTGTTTTCCATCATTTTGGTAATGAAGTCGGGAAGTTTGAATAAATTGTGTGCTTCATCATTGGGACAGCCTTCATATAAACCATTGGCTACATGAACCAAAGTGTCCAAACCAACAACATCTACGGTTCTGAATGTGGCCGATTTTGGTCGACCGATGACAGCTCCTGTTAGTTTGTCGACTTCTTCAATGGTCAGTCCCATTTCTTTGACCAAATGAAATAAGCTCTGGATGCCGAAAATTCCGATGCGGTTTCCTATGAATGCCGGGGTGTCTTTGGCTACAACCGAAGTTTTTCCCAGATACTGTGAGCCGTAATTGGTTAAGAAATCCAATACTTCGGCAGTAGTTTGAGGTCCCGGGATGATTTCAAATAATTTAAGATAACGGGCCGGATTGAAGAAATGCGTTCCGCAAAAATGCTTTTGAAAATCTTCGCTTCTGCCTTCGTTCATAAACTTAATGGGGATACCGGAGGTGTTTGAAGTAACCAAAGTTCCGGGTTTACGGTATTTGTCGATTTGTTCAAATACTAATTTCTTGATGTCTAAACGCTCTACAACCACTTCAATAATCCAATCGTAATCTGCAATTTTGGCCATGTCGTCAGTCGTGTTTCCGGTAGTGATACGGGAGGCAAATTTCTGACTGTAAATAGGAGAAGGGTTTGATTTTAAAGCATTGGCAAGATGGTCATTTACCACCCGATTGCGCACCTCTTTACTCTCGAGGGTCAATCCTTTTTTTTCTTCTGCTTCGGTCAGTGTATTGGGAATAATATCCAACAACAAAACTTCTACACCAATGTTGGCAAAATGACAGGCGATGCCGGAGCCCATGATGCCCGAACCTACTACAGCCACTTTTTTGATAATTCGTTTCATTTTGTGTTTTTTAGAGGAAAGAAGCAAGAAGCAAGAAAAAAGACTAATTGTCTAATTTACTGATGAAACCAGTAATTGTTTTTTTAAAATTCAATAATCTTATTTTCTATTTCACTTGCTTTTTCTTCGGTTATATAACTATTTTGATTTGCTATTAATAATTGTGTTTGTAATTCAGAAGAGGTGTCCAATTTGGAACTCTAATCCTAATTCTGTATATGTGAGCTGCTATTTCTATTGAAATCAACCTTATTTTCAATGCTTTTAAAGTTATGTTTCATAAATCTTGCTTCTTGTTTCTTTTCTCTTGCTTCTTTTAAAATATCTTTTTCTCTGCTATCAAATCATTGATGATTTCTGCCACTTCAATAAAATGTTGCAGTTTTTCATCGGGTACATTTTGTTTGACGATTTCGTTGAATTTGATGACGGTTGTTTTAGAGAGTTCTCTTTTTTCTTTTCCCAATTCGGTCAAGTATATCAAAACCCCTCGGCCGTCTTCCGGATTTTTTTTTCGGATGATTAGCCCTTTTTCTTCGAGTGTTTTCAGGGTTCTGGTTAAGCTGGTGGGTTCCATGCCCATGCGGTTGCTTATAGCTGTAGAGGGAGTTCCCTCTTCTTTATCAATACTGAGCAAAGCAAAACCGATTGCCATAGAGCCTTCGAATTTTGAAGCTTCCTCATTGTACATTCTGGCTACTGCTTGCCAGGTTGCTCGGAGTATATAATCTATTGTTTTATCTTTCATACCTAAATCATAAGAGTACCAAAGATAAAAAAAAATATTATGCACGCATAATAAAATGTAATTTTTTTTGAAAAAAAACAATTGGTTTTCAGAGTGTGTCAATTATAAAAAAAGCGCCGGAATCCCGACGCTTTTTATTGCCTATTGTCTTTTGAGGCAAACAGCATTATTTTTACTCATGAATAGTGTGTTTAAAAAGAAAAGAGATTAATCAGTAATAGCAGATAGCTAATTCTTACTGCAATTTTAACCGTTAACGTTTTGAGGACCATGTTATCGGTTTTTGATTGTCGTTGTTTAGTATCTATTATATCTGACAATCTCTTTTCAACATTCAAGAACAAAAATTATTATTGTTACAGCATTTAGCTTTGCAGAGCGATGAGGCCTAATTCAGTACTTGCTCCGGCTTGTACTACTACATTTGTCTGTACTACTGGCAACAGAGGCAATAAGGGTGTTATGGTTACGGTGTAAGTTCCAGGAGGTAATCCGGTGATTTTAAAATCTCCGTTAGCATCTACATTACTGGTAAATTCGATGTTTGATGTTGATACGGCACTAACCATGGCCAATGAGCCAACCGGTGTTATATTTCCTTCGATGTTGCCGGTAATAGCACTAACTACTGTTCTCAAGACCGGTTTTAATTTAAAGGTTCCGTTACCGGTTTGTATCACTGAGGTATTGGCGTCAAAGTCGATTAGAATATTGTTGTCAATATCAGCTTGTAATGTCTGATTTACCAAAAGTTTTAAACCCGATTGTTCGGCACTGGGCGTGCTTAAAGGGTAGGTTACTCCGTCAAGAACAACGCTGTTGTTTGGTCCGAGTATCAATCTGATTTGGCTTACGGTAGCACTGTTGAGGGAGCTTGAGGCTATCAAAGTATCGGCACCGTTGGTAAAATCGAGCAGGTTGTATATTCCGGCATTGGTATTTAGCGTAACGGCCTCGCCATTGGCTCCGATTACCTGAACACTTTGAATGTCAACATTAACTTCGCTGAATGGTCCGGGAGCATCGGTCATACGTACTTTATAGGAGTAGCTTCCGGATGAAGAACTGTCACTACTGCAAGAGTAGAGAATAATAGCCGAAACGGCCGCGAGCATTATGACTATCTTTTTCATTTTTTTAGCATTTAAATTAGTAATTAGGTTGCTTTACAAAGTTCAAAAATGATTACTGATGAGGTGTTATATAATATTGGATTTTCGTTTCACAATTTTCATCTATAAAATGAGAATCAGTAATAATATAATTATGATAATGGCACCCACCGAAAGGTAAACTCCGCCACCGGTAGCTTTCATCGTAGCTTTGATTTCTTTTACTTCTTTGCGGAGTGCTTTTTTTTCTTCCCGGGTCAGGTTTGATTTGTCCATGGCTTTAATCTCGTTTAACCTATTGAGCAACACTTCGGTTTTGGCTTCTTCTGAAGGGGTATGGCTGATTTCGGAGTTTACCGGTACAACTGTGCTGGCAAATGTTGGAGTAGTACAAGCTAACGATGCTAATACTACTGCCATTCTGAGTTTAGAAATTGTTTTCATAACTGTTTGCTTTTAAATGTTAGTCAAAGTTTGTCAATTCTGTTGATTTTATCATTACACAATATTTTTTTAAAATTGCATAATTCACACATTGACACAACTGTTTTGATGTTATGCATAAAAAAAACGCCCGAGAACCAAATCCCGAGCGCTTTTCACTATGAAAATTGTACTGCTTACTTTATTTTTCCATTGACTACTGCTACAGTGGCTCCTACAAAGGCAGCCATAACCAAACTGATAGCGGCTCCCATAATGGTCATTTTGTAATCAAGGTTGTCATACATGTGGTAGAAACAATCAAACCATAGGCTGGTCAGCAAACCTACACCGGCTGCGACTTTAATTCCGGGAACACATTTTGTGATGCCTTCGCCTTGAGAAAAGATATAAGAAATTAAAAAGCCGAAAATCATGCAACCGGCAAAAATTAACATCAAATTTTCTTTTCCGGCATTAGGAGCTGTGGGGTCATTCAGAAGTATGCCGTAAATAAGCCAACCTAAAAGGTAATTGACAACTCCGCCGACAATTCCGCCAACGATAAATTTTTTCATATTCATAAGTAATATTTTTATTGGTTAGTGCAATAAAAGTATTAAAATAATGAAAATACAATAAAGAGTTAACGTTTTAATTGTTAACTTTTTAAAAGGCAGAATTGTTAATAATTAGCCGTATATTTTTTGATACAACTCTTTATAGAGTTCCATTACTGCTTTGCGTTTCAGTTTCAGGGTAGGGGTTAGCTGGCCACCGTCAACCGACCAAACATCAGGGGTGAGTTCAATACGTTTGATTTGTTCCCAATGCCCGAATTTTTTATTGATTTCGTTTACTTCCTGCTCTATTCGTTCTTTCACTTTCGGATTGGCACTGGTTTCGGCATTGGTTTGACCCACCGGTATTTTGTGCAGGGCAGCCCATTCTTTAACGAAAGCAAAATTGGGCTGAATGAAAGCAGCCGGCATTTTTTCGCCATCGCCAATGACCATGATTTGTTCAATAAAGCGGGATTGTTTCATGGCATTTTCGAGCAATTGCGGAGCGATGTATTTTCCGCCCGAGGTTTTGAACATTTCCTTCTTGCGGTCGGTAATTTTGAGGAATCCTTCGCTGTCAATTTCACCAATATCTCCGGTATGGAAATAACCGTCAACTATAGCTTCTTGGGTGAGTTTTTCGTCTTTATAGTATCCCATCATTACATTGGGACCTTTGCAGAGAATCTCACCATCAGGAGCAATTTTGACTTCAACATTATCAATAATACGGCCAACGGTTCCTATTTTGAAACCGTGATTGCGCATATCATTTACTGCTATTACCGGTGAAGTTTCAGATAGACCGTAGCCTTCCATGATGTAAATTTCGGCCGCCGCAAAAATGCGGAGTAATCGGTGTTGCATGGCTGCACTGCCGTTGACAATTAAATCGAGTCTTCCGCCTAAACCTTCTTTCCATTTACTGAAAATGAGTTTACGGGCTATTTTTAACTGCAATTCGTACCACCAGCCATTGGCTCCGTAAGGTTCGTAACGTTCTCCAACCTGAACAGCCCAGAAAAATAATTTCTTTTTTATTCCAGTGAGTTCTGAGCCTTTGGCTATGATTTTTTCATATACTTTTTCGGTAAGTCGCGGCACCCCTGTCATGACTGTCGGTCTTACTTCTTTAACGTTATCACCAATTTTTTCGATGGATTCACCAAAATAAATCGAACAACTGTAAAATTGGTAAATGTAGGTCACCATGCGTTCGTAAATGTGACAAATAGGTAAGAAGCTCAAGGCGATACTTTTGCCTTCTTCAAACGGAATACGGCTGGCGCTGTCTAACACATTTGAAACGATATTATTGTGGGAAAGCATTACACCCTTAGGTCTTCCGGTGGTTCCCGAAGTGTAAATGATAGTGGCTAAATCAGATCCTTTGACACTGTTTTTGAGGGCTTCAACTTCATCTTGATTGCTTTCGTCTTTTCCTAATTCGAGTAGTGTATTCCAATTGGTGCAGTGGTTCAAGGTGTTGAACGAATAGATATCGATTAAGTAGGGTACTTTTCCTTTGATATTATTTACTTTACGGAATACTTCTTCATCCGATACAAAGCAATATTTGGCTTCGCTGTGGTTGAGAATGTACTCGTAATCGTCTTCTGAAATCGTTGGGTAAATAGGAACGTTTTGTGCACCTACCTGCAATATACCGATATCCATGATGTGCCATTCTGTTCGGTTGTTGGATGAAATGATGGCAATCTTATCATTTTTTTGAACCCCCAGTCGCAATAAAGCTCTCGAAATAGTGTTGGCTTTATTAATATATTCCTGAGTGGAGGTTTTAACCCAAACCCCATCATATTTTGTAACTAAACAGGCTTTGAGGTTGTTTTTGGAAAGTTGGTGGTATGGAAAGTCAAAAAGACGGGTAATAGGAGCCATTGCTATAATTTTATCGCAAATTAACTAATATTCGTTGCATTCACAATTATTACTTTAAAATATCAAAAACATATGCCCGAAATATGTAGTTTTGCATCGATAATTTGAAACGCTTTCATGAAAAAATTCCCTAGGTTTACCGAGTATAAAATTTTGGCCATCAGGATTTTATTAGTCTATGTTTTTTATTTTATTGCCCGAGTTTTATTTTTTGTTTACAATCAAAATTTAATCAAAGTAGAGGGTCTTTACGACTTTTTAAGATTGTGTTACCACGGATTGGTGTTTGATACCACGACTATACTTTATGTTAACGGGTTGTTCATCCTGTTCTCGGTGCTGCCCTTGGTTTCTAACACTAAAAAGAAGTTTCAAAAGTTTTTGTTCTGGCTGTATTTTGCCACCAATCTTTTGGCCTATTCGACGAATTTTATCGATTTTATTTACTACCGATATTCCTTCAACAGAAGTACTCGGGCCTCATTAGATACCCTGCAAAATGAAAGCAATAAGTCGCTGTTGTTTCTGAATTTCCTTCAAAATTACTGGCATGTATTCCTGCTTTTTTTTGTCTTGAGTTACATTTGGATATTGCTGTATAAAAGGACTAAAATTCACCCGGTGAAGGAGCACCCTAATTTTAAGTACTTCGCTTTTTCGACAGCAAATTTCCTGGTCATAGTTGCCCTTTGTATTGGCGGAATTCGAGGCGACTTTAAGAAAAGTACCCGTCCGATTAATATCTTGGATGCGAGCCGCTATATCACCAATTCTTCTCAGGCAGATGTAGTCTTGAATACGCCTTTTGCCATCATCCGTACCTGGAATACCAATTCCTTCAAAAAGGAAAACTACATGCCCAAAGCAGAAGTTGATAAATTGCTTATACCTATAAAGCAATACCACAATAATCCGCAAACCAAACCCAATGTGGTTATTTTCATACTCGAAAGTTTTGGTCGAGAGTACTGCG
The DNA here is from genome assembly GCF_004329815.1 of Flavobacterium silvisoli. Lineage (GTDB taxonomy): Bacteria > Bacteroidota > Bacteroidia > Flavobacteriales > Flavobacteriaceae > Flavobacterium > Flavobacterium silvisoli. The sequence goes on from NZ_SJPE01000009.1 coordinate 106,485, forward strand.
GTGTTTTCAATAAAGAAACCAAAATCCCCGATTATGAAGGCTATACCCCCTTTGTAGATTCTTTGGCTCAACACAGTTTGATTTTTACCAATGGGTATGCTAACGGATGGAAGTCGATACACGGAGTATCTTCTATTATTGCCGGAATTCCGTCGTTTAAGGATGCTTTTACTTCGTCGCCTTACCCTAAACAAAAAATAGAATCGTTGGTATCTACCCTCAAAAGTGAAGGTTATGACACTTCGTTCTTTCACGGAGCACCGAATGGCTCTATGGGCTTCTTGGGCTTTGGCAATATTTTGGGTTATGATCATTATTATGGCAAGACCGAATATAATAACGATGCTGATTTTGACGGGGTTTGGGGGATTTGGGATGAGCCTTTTTTCCAGTATTTCAGTAAAACGCTGACCGAAAAGAAACAACCGTTCATGGCAACTTTATTTTCAGTTTCTTCTCATGAGCCCTATAAAGTTCCGGCTAAGTATGAAGGTAAATTCCCGAAAGGAAAAGTAAACATCAACCAATGCATAGGATATACGGATTATGCTTTAAAACGTTTTTTTAACGAGGCTAAAAAGCAACCTTGGTATAAAAACACTATTTTTGTGCTGGTAGCCGATCACGGCAATACGGTGGCTTATGATGAATATTTGAAGGAATTCAATCGCAATACGGTGCCGATTTTGTTCTTTTCACCCGATGAAAAATACAAAGGTGTCAATGACGATTGGGCGCAACAGATTGATATTTATCCCACCTTACTCGACATGATTGGTTATCCGAAACCGTTCAGAAGTTGGGGCAGAAGTTTGATTAGTGATAAACAAGTGCCGCCTTTTGTGGTGAAGTATTCACAGAATGTATATCAGTTTATGGAAGGCAATTACATTTGTTGTTTTGACGGCAAAAAAGTAGTTGGGTTTTATGCCAAAGAAGATAAAGGGATGGAACATAACCTGATTAAAAATGTAACACCTGAAATGGAGGTCATTGCAAAACGATGCAAGGCGTTTGTTCAGGATTATATGGAGCGAATAATTGATAAGCGCTTGACAACCGTAAAATAAATATAGAAAAGAAATGAAAAAGAAAATTGGAATTATTGTTTTAGTATTGGTTTTGATTGGCACAGGAAAGTACGTGTACGACCGTCATATCAACCATAATTTTATGACTATTACTGAAGGTAAAGTCTATAAGTCTGGAGTAATTCCACCTGATGAAATTGCCGATTATGTTAAAAAGTACCACATCAAGTCGATAGTGGATTTGCGTTTCCCTGGAACCGGTGACACGGTTAACAACCCGGAGATACCCGCTGAATTGACTGCAGAAAAAGAAGCGGTGGCTAAAATTCCGGGGGTGAACTATTTCAACAATGGTTGTGACCAGGTACCTGATCAAGCCGCGGTGGATTCGTTTTTAAAAATAATGGACAACAAAGATAATTATCCTGTATTGATTCACTGTTATCATGGTATTGGCCGTTCGCAGTTGTTCGCAGCACTTTACCGCATTGAATTTGAAGGCTGGACCAATGAAGAAGCCCGCAACAAAGCTGCTTTTCCGGTTAAGTTCAGTTCGTTTGACGATGGGACGCCTAAAGGGGAATACCTAAAAGCGTATAAAACCAGAAAGCAAAAAGCGGAAGAAAATAAAAGTAAATAAAAAAGAGAGCCTTAGGCTCTCTTTTTTATTATGTAAATATATTTTACAGTTTGTGCATGTTTTGCGCCAGGGTTTCAATAAACTTGGAGATAGGCCCTTTGATCATCATGGCCATCATGGGATTGAACTCGCCTTCAAAAACCAATTGAACAGTAGTAGCAGTATCCGAAACAGCTTCCAAATTAGCGGTTAAAGTAAAAGGCAATTTATCACTGGCGGCGGCAAGGTTTACTCGGGAATGCGGTACACCTTCTTTTAATCGTAATTTAATTTCGGGCATGCCTTTCAGTCCGAAATTAAAAATATCATCGCCTAATACTTCAAACTTAGCAATGTTCTCGGGCATGAGTTTTTCAAAGTTTTTCACATCTGACAGCGCATTGAAAAGATATTCAGCTGATTTTTCTACGGTAACTTTTGGGCTTTCTAAATTCATAGTTTTTATTTTAGAGAAAAGAGCCTAGAAGAAAGAGAAAAACTTTCTTGCTTCTTGCTTCTTTGTTCTTGTTTTTAATTAACATTCCAAGTCGACGGACTTTTACACCATTCTTGCAGGGTTTGCAGTTCTTTTTCGGTGATGTAATTTTTGGCTACAGCCAAATCCAATAAATGCGGATAATCGGCTAAAGTGTGCAATTCTACATTGGCATTTTTAAAATTGGTCACTGCTTCGTCAAACCCATACGTAAAAATGGCTACCATGCCTTTCACGTGAGCGCCGGCTTCTTTTAGTGCTTCAACGGCTAACAAACTGCTGTTGCCGGTACTGATTAAATCTTCTACGACGACTACGTTTTGTCCTTTTTGTAAAAAACCTTCTACTTGGTTTTGTCGACCGTGTTTTTTAGGTTCCGGTCTTACGTATACGAATGGTAAACCCATGTATTCTGCTACCAATATCCCTATGCCGATAGCACCTGTAGCTACACCGGCTATGACATCGGGCTTTCCGAATTGTTTTTCAATATACTTGGAAAACTCTTCGCGAATGTAGTTTCTGATGGGAGGGAAGGACAGTATCAGGCGGTTATCACAATAAATTGGAGAGTGCCAGCCCGAGGCCCACGTAAAAGGATTTTTCGGATTCAATTTAATTGCATTTATTTGTAAAAGCAATTCGGCTGTTTTTTCGGCTGTGTCTTTATTAAAAATCATAGTACAAATGTATAAAGTTTTTGTCAACGATAAACCACTTTTTTTAACCAACGAAATCGCTAAAGAAACCGATTTTCAGTTGTTTTTGTTGGAAAGTATTGATATTGAGCAACTCATCATCAAAATGTTCCAAAATAAGATTCAGAAAGCGTATTTGTACTATCCGGATGAAAAGGCCATTCTGAAAAAAATGAAAGAAAAAATTCCGGTATGTAAAGCCGGTGGCGGATTGGTCTACAATCGAAAAGGTGAAGTGCTTTTTATTTACAGAAACGGCAAATGGGATTTGCCTAAAGGCGGAATCGAAAAAAATGAAGAAATTGAACGAACCGCAATTCGCGAGGTAGAAGAAGAAACAGGAGTTGATCAGCTTACCATTTCCAAAAAACTCCAAAAAACCTATCACATTTTTAAGCGTAACGGCAAATACAAACTAAAAGTAACCCACTGGTTTGAAATGCAATCTGATTTTGAAGGAACTCCGTTACCTCAGGCCAATGAAGGCATTGAAAAAGCAGTATGGCTCAACCCTGAGCAAGTAAAAGAAGCGCTCAAGAACTCTTACGAAAATATCAAGTTGCTGTTTGAAGAAGAAAAACTACTCAAAACTTAAATTCTTTCCTTTTTTATTTTTGCTATATTAGCACTAGAAAGCTCCCTAAGGTTTGGCTTATTCATGCCTTTTTGTATTGGTGTTACCACGGAAGGTTCTTTCATCCCTAATTCGAGCAAATGAAAATAATCGACCCTGAAAACTGGAACCGCAAAGAACATTTCGATTTCTTTTCAAAAATGACCAGCCCTTATTTTGGAATTTCGACTGAGGTGGACTGTACCAACGCTTATGCAACAGCTAAAGAAAATGAGCATTCTTTTTTTGCTTCGTATTTGCATAAATCAATGATAGCCGTGAACTCGGTTGAAGAGATGCGTATGAGAATTGTTGATCGCCAGATTGTTTTATTCGATGTTATTCATGCCGGCGCGACGGTGGGTAGGGCAGACGGAACTTTTGGGTTTATATTTGTTCCATTTTCGCCCGATTTCGATGTTTTTAATGCGTCTTTGCAGAAAGAAATTCAGGCAGTACACAATTCTACCGGTTTGCGACTGAACGATGACGACATCAAGAAAGATTTAATTCGGCATTCTACAATTCCCTGGACTTCCTTTACCGGCTTACTGCATCCTACAAATTTTGACAATACCGAATCGGTTCCCAAAATAACTTTCGGAAAATTTAATATTAAAGAAGGGAAAAAATACCTCCCGGTTTCGGTTGAAGCGCATCATGGTTTGGTAGATGGTTTTCATTTGGCCAATTATTTAAACGAATTTCAAAAGCAGCTTGATCATGAATAACAATCGCATTTATCGTTTGCTTTTTTCGAGTATCTATCCACTCTACATACAAAAGGCAGTAAAAAAAGGTCGTACCAAAGAAGAGGTGGATACTGTTATTTTTTGGCTTACTGGATACAATGAGAAAAGCTTGCAGGAGCAAATTGACCGGAAAACTGATTTTGAAACCTTTTTTGCCGAAGCTCCGTTGCTTCACCCCAATGCGTCTAAAATTACCGGTGTCATTTGCGGGTATCGGGTAGAAACCATAGAAGACCCTTTGGTACAAAAAATCCGTTACTTAGATAAACTGATAGATGAATTGGCTAAAGGAAAAGCGATGGAAAAAATTCTGAGACAGTAAAAAAAGGCTCCTATTTGTGGGCTTTTATTTTAACAGAATCGGGCACTAAAACCGTATAATCGCCACCATTGCGAATCACATCACGCACAATACTCGAGGAAATATAGGAAGTTTTGGAAGCCGTCAATAAGAAAACTGTTTCTATTTGCGATAGCTTTCGATTGGTGTGGGCTATGGCTTTTTCAAACTCAAAGTCGGCCGGGTTGCGCAAGCCGCGCAGTATGAACTGAGCATCCAGTTTTCGGCACAAATCAATGGTGAGTCCTTCGTAGGTAATTACTGAAACTTTGGGTTCGTCAGCAAAGGCATCCTCAATGAATTTTTTTCGGTCTTCCAGAGTAAACATATATTTCTTATCGGCATTGATACCAATAGCAACAATTACTTCATCAAAGAGTGAAACCCCTCTTTTAATGATGTCATAATGTCCCAAAGTAATGGGATCAAACGAACCGGGAAATACTGCTTTTCTGTACATAAATTAGTTATTCATTGCCAACTCTAAGGCATTAGTAAATAAATCGGTTAACGATATACCGGCTTCTCTGGCTTGTTGCGGAATGAGACTTTCGGTTGTCAATCCCGGAATGGTGTTCATTTCTAACATGTGTGGTTCGCCGTCTACAATGATGAATTCGCTTCTTGAAAATCCTTTCATTTTCAATACTTCGTAAGCTTTTTTGGCTACAGCCGAAACTTTGGCGGTCATTTCGGGAGAAATTCGGGCAGGTGTAATTTCCTGTGATTTCCCTAAATACTTGGCTTCATAATCAAAAAAATCATTTTCAGAAACGATTTCGGTTATAGGCAAAACCGTTACCGTTCCCTTGTAATTGATGACTCCAACAGAAACTTCGGTTCCGTCAAGAAAACTTTCGATAATGATTTCGTTGTCTTCCTTGTACGCATTGGCTATGGCAAACAATAACTCATCTTTGGTTTTTACTTTGGAAATCCCAAAACTGGAACCCGACTTATTCGGCTTTACAAAGCAAGGCAAACCAACGGTGTTCAATATTGCCTCTTGGTCTATGGTATCGCCTAAATTTAAATAATAGGAAGTTGCCGTTTTGATGCCGTAGGGCTTTAGTACCGACAGTAAATCGCGTTTGTTGAACGTCAGAGCCGCTTGGTAATAATCGCAGGAACTTTGCGGAATTCCGAGTAACTCAAAATAGGCCTGCATCAAACCGTCTTCGCCCGGTGTGCCGTGTATGGCATTGAACACCACATCGAAAGTGATTTTTTCTCCGTTAACCGTTACCGAAAAATCGTTTTTATCAATTGGGAATTCCTGATTGTTGTCATCAACATAAACCCATTTCTCTCTTAAAATATGAATGCGGTATCCGGTGTATTTGGATACATCCAGAAATTGATACACTACATTTCCGCTTTTAAGAGATATTTGATATTCGCTGGAATATCCGCCCATGATGATGGCCACTTTTTTCATTGGTAGTTGGAGTTAGGTGCAAGATTAATGAGTAACAAAATTATCATTTTTTTATTTAGATAAGACGATGCCTTTAGATTTTTAGTCATCTGGTGCAGTTTAACTTTAAAGATGATGGGCTTTTTGTTTACTCTTTTGGGTTTTTCTGTGAATATTGGTTCGACGGATATCACTGTTGACTTCTTTTAAATGCCTGAAATTTAGGAGTTTTTTGCGGTCTTAGAGTCACCTCTAAAAATCTAAGAGTGAAGCGTATCTTTTTTATATCTTTGCTCAAATTAAATTGCTTTATGAGTTTGCGAAACTATCTTACCAGCCGCGTTTTCTTTGCTCAAATATTGGCCGCCTTGACTATAGTTGCCATTATTTCGTATTTGTTTTTTCACTGGATTACTTATACCACCCGTCACGGACAGGAAATTACCGTGCCCGATTTGGCCAAGCTTTCTGTGGAGCAGGCAGAAGAGAAACTGGATGCGGTTGATTTGAATTACATCATATTGGACACGGTTGATTTCAGACCCGAATTTCCTAAATTAACCATAGTAGAGCAAGAGCCTAAAGCCGGGGCTAAAGTAAAAGAAGGCAGAAAAATTTACATCAAAATCAATGCGGCCAAGTATACCATGGTTGCATTACCAGATTTGGTGGAAAAAACCTATCGTCAGGCAGTTCCAACTCTCGAAGCTGTGGGATTACAGCAAGGAACTATTACTTATAAACCCTACCTAGGAAAAGACATGGTTTTAGAAATGCGCATGAACGGAAAAAAATTGAAAGCCGGTGATAAAGTATTGAAGTCCTCTAAAATTGATTTGGTCCTTGGTGACGGAAAAGTTGGTTTTGTTGAACCTATTGATTCTACCGCGGTAGACACTACAGAAATTCCATTAGGAAATGAATAACACTAACGAAGCCTTCGATTTAGAAGACGAATTATTTGAACACCACCGTTTTGTTTCTCCAAAAGGGCAGTCGTTGTTGCGCGTAGATAAATTCCTGATGCAATTAATTGAAAATGCCACCCGAAATAAAATTCAGAAAGCCGCAGAAGACGGAAATATATGGGTAAATGATATTCCGGTAAAATCCAATTACCGCGTCAAACCTTTTGATGTGGTGCGTGTAATGTTGACTCATCCTCCGTTTGAAAATCACATTATACCCGAAAATATTCCGTTGGATATTGTTTATGAGGATGACGCTCTTTTGGTCATCAATAAACCAGTCGGTTTAGTGGTGCATCCCGGACATGGAAATTATACCGGTACCTTAGTGAATGCTTTGGCCTATCATTTTGATAATTTACCGATGAATTCAAGCGAGAGACCCGGTTTAGTGCATCGCATCGATAAAAATACTACCGGACTTTTGGTAATTGCTAAAACCGAAGCTGCTATGACTCATTTGGCCAAACAGTTTGAGGATAAATCTACCGAACGTGAATACATTGCGTTGGTTTGGGGTAACGTAAAAGAAGATGAAGGAACTATAGTAGGAAACATAGCCCGCCATCCGAAAGACCGTATGCAAATGGCTGTTTTCCCGGAAGGCGATCATGGCAAACACGCTGTTACTCATTACAAAGTATTAGAGCGTTTTGGGTATGTAACACTGGTATCTTGTCAGTTAGAAACGGGAAGAACTCATCAGATTCGTGTACACATGAAACACATAGGACATACTTTATTCAACGATGCCCGTTATGGTGGCGATTTGATTTTAAAAGGAACTACGTTTACCAAATACAAACAGTTTATTGATAATTGTTTTAAAACCCTACCAAGGCAGGCACTTCATGCAAAAACTTTGGGTTTTGAACATCCGGTTACTAAGGAATATATGCGTTTTGATACTGAACTCCCACAAGACATGCAGGACTGTATTGAAAAATGGCGTAACTATGCCAAATCACACCACGAGGTGGCAGAAGAAGAATAAAAAAAGTCCCGATTATTCGGGACTTTTATTTGTTTATAAGAATACCATTATCTTTATATATCATCCTTAACCGGCTTTTCGGCTATAAATAAATAATAGACACCGACCAGTATAAAAGGAATACTCAACCATTGTCCGGTAGACAACAAACCAAAGGTATTCTCGATTCCGCCTTGGCTCTCTTTTACATATTCAACCACAAATCGGACAGACCATAACAAGATTAGGAAATAACCAAAAAGTAATCCGTGTTTTTGTTTGGCATCGGTTTTCCAGTATAAGAAAAACAAAATTAAAAATACCACTACATACAAAATGGCTTCATACAACTGAGCCGGATGCTTGGCCGGAACTTTTTGTAAAAGTGCGGCAAATTGCGGATTAATCGCTATAGCATTGTAAGCTTCATTAACATTTGAAATTTTAGTAAGATTTACGGCCTCGCTGGGAGAATAGTAATCGCGGATGAATTTTATTCCAAATGCTGAATCGGTTGCTTTCCCCACAATTTCGGAGTTGAAGAAATTCCCTATTCGCACAAAAATAGCGCCACATGAAACAGGAATGACTACTCGGTCAAGTACCCAAAGCATGGGTCTTTTGACGATTTTTTTGCTATAGAAATACATCGCAATGATGATGGCAATTGCGGCGCCATGACTGGCTAGACCTCTGAATCCGGTGAATTCAAAACCGTTTTCAAATTTGAAAGGCAATAAAATTTCGGAAAGATGATTGCGGAAATATTCCCAATCGTAAAAAAAGACATGGCCTAAACGAGCTCCCAGTAATGTCGCTACAACTGTCCAGATGAATAAGGTGTCTAGTTTTTCAATAGGAACATTTTCCTTGTCGTAGATGCGTTTCATAATGTACCAGCCTAAGGCAAAGGCCACTACAAACATCAAACTGTAATACCGTATGGTAAAAAAGCCGATATTTATTCCTTCTGAGGGATTCCAAATCATGATTATGGGGTTTTAATATTTTCAAATTTATAAATATAAAACGTAAAACAAGAAAAGCATTAGGTTTTATTTATGACTGCACTTCTTTTCGGGTACGGGGTCGTAGCCACTTTTTCCCCAAGGGTGACAACTTAAAATACGCTTTATGCCCAAAAACATCCCATAAAAAAGTCCATGTGTTTTGAGTGCTTCCGCAAAATAGGAAGAACAAGTGGGTTCAAACCGGCAAGTGGCAGGAGTAAAGGGAGAAATAGCAACCTGATAGAAACGAATTAGGAAAAGGAAAGGAGCAATGACAATTTTTTTCAACATAATCCTAATGCATCTCCGCTTACTGAATACTGAAAGTGGTACCTTCTTTACCGTCTTTTAACTGTATGCCTAATGCCGCCAATTGATCTCTGATTTGGTCAGATAAGGCAAAATTTTTATTAGCCCTTGCTTCCAAACGCATCTGAATCAGCAAATCAACTACTCCTTCCAGTTTGTCTGAATTGTTAGCCGCCGTTTTTTCATTTTTAATTCCAATGACATCAAAAGTAAAGGTGTTCAATGTTTCGGCAAGAGTTTTCAAATCAGCTGCCGTCAGGGTTTCTTTACCGTCTTTAATCAAATTCACAAAACGAATCCCTTCAAATAAATTAGCGATTAGAATAGGCGTGTTGAAATCATCGTTCATGGCGTCATAGCAAGCTTGTTGCCAAGAGGCAATATCCAGTGTAGAAGTGCTGCCGGGCTGTAAATCCTTCAAAATATCGATGCCTTCCATCAAACGGTTGAATCCTTTTTCGGAAGCAATAATCCCGTCATTGGTAAAATCGAGTATGCTGCGGTAATGTGCCTGCATCATAAAGAAACGCGCTACATTAGGCGAAAAAACTTTGCTTAGAAACGGACTTCCGCCGTTGTATATTTCATCCGGAAGAATATTGTTTCCGGTTGATTTTGACATTTTTTTGCCGTTCAGAGTCAGCATGTTGGCATGCATCCAATAGTTTACAGGGCTGTGTCCGGTACAAGCTTCATTTTGAGCAATTTCACATTCGTGATGCGGGAATTTCAAATCCATTCCACCTCCGTGAATATCAAAAGTTTCTCCTAAATATTTGGTACTCATAGCGGTACATTCCAAATGCCAACCCGGGAATCCTACTCCCCACGGTGATGGCCAGCGCATGATGTGTTCCGGTTCGGCTTTTTTCCACAAAGCAAAATCCTGAGGGTTTTTTTTATCGCTCTGCCCGTCAGTGTCTCGGGTATTGGCTAGCATCTCATCAATGTTCCGCCCACTTAATTTTCCGTAGTGATTGGTTTCGTTGAATTTAACCACATCAAAATAAACAGAACCGTTAGTTTCGTAGGCATATCCTTTTTCAATAATTTGTCTTACGATTTCAATTTGTTCAATGATGTGACCGGTAGCCGTAGGTTCTATACTCGGGGGTAGAAAGTTAAATTGTTTCAACACGTCGTGAAAATCAACCGTGTAGCGTTGTACAATTTCCATAGGTTCCACTTGTTCTACACGGGCTTTTTTGGCAATTTTATCTTCTCCGTCATCTACATCATCAACAATATGACCAACATCGGTAATGTTACGCACATAACGCACTTTGTAACCCAAATGCAAAAAATACCTGAAAATCATATCAAACGACATAAACGTTCGCACATTACCCAAGTGGACATTGCTGTAAACAGTAGGTCCGCAGACATACATTCCTACGTTGCCTTCGTGTATCGGTTTGAAAAGTTCTTTTTCTCCAGTGAGAGAATTGTATATTTTAAGCGTATTATTTTTATAAAGTTGCATTTTGTCAGGAGCTATTTCCGGCTTTCCGCTCTATCTTTTTCTTTGACAAGAAAAAGGATGCCGCTGCAATCCGGGCTATTAAAAATTAGTGTCTAATCGAATGTAATCTAAAAATTCACGACGGGTTTGTTCGTCTTTAAACTTACCGCCAAACTCTGAGGTTACGGTGCTGCTCTCGATATCTCGGATACCTCTTGAGTTGACACATAAATGTTTGGCATCAATCACACAGGCTACATCCTCGGTATTTAATACTTTTTGCAATTCCTGTACAATCTGCATGGTCAAACGCTCTTGTACCTGAGGTCTTTTGGCAAAATAATCCACAATTCGGTTCATTTTAGAAAGACCTACCACTGTACCGTTAGAAATGTAAGCCACATGAGCACGTCCTACGATTGGCAGTAAATGATGTTCGCAAGTAGAGTAGAGGGTAATGTTTTTTTCAACCAACATTTCTCCGTATTTGTAGTTGTTTTGAAACGTGGAAGAGCTGGGTTTTTTATTGGGATTCAACCCGCCGAAAATTTCTTTCACAAACATTTTGGCTACCCTGTTTGGGGTGCCTTTCAAACTGTCATCGTTAAGATCCATGCCTAGTGTTTTAAGAATACTTTCAACGTCTTTTTTTATGGCGTTGATCTTGTCTTCATCGCTGATGGCAAAAGCATCTTCCCGTATAGGATTTTGGGCACTGGTGGCTATGTGGTTATTTCCTAATTCGTCTTGAATTTCGTCGTTATTTGTCATTAAAATTAAAGCGTTAATTGGGGTTTTTGAATAAGAAAGCAAAGATAAATAATAATATTTAAACTCAACTCGGAAGTGTTAATATTTGAAAATTTTTACATTTTAACGTTAATTATCTCTTAAAAAATTGTAAATTTCGCTCCAAAAAAAAGGAAAGAATCTATGAAAAAAAGTTATTTTTTATATTTTTCACAAAACAGACTGGGTGTATTGGCAACTATGGCGATGTTTCTTGCCGTTTTTCTTTTGCCGATTACGGCCATCTCTCAGCAACAAAAAAAGACAGCTAATAAGACTCAAACCAAAAAGACAACTCAGGTTTATAAACCGGGTACTTTTGAGAGTCTGGGGGTTAATTCGTCCAGATTATCCAGTTCGAATGGGCCGAGTTTAAATAATACTCTTGCCGGAGCATTGTCTGAAATATACAGTGTTACCGGTCATTACACGCTTTCGGCTGATGGTAAGGGCTCTTCCTCAGCTTCAATGTCTATAAGAGTAAACAAACCGAATGCAGCGGCTACCGTTAAAAAAGCCATATTGATGTGTAGTACGACAAGTTCGACTACTGCGAATGGTTGTGTGACCCTTTCGGGTACACCAATTAATTGGGATGGTGTCGCAACAAATAGCAGCAGTACTGTTTTTAATAACTATTGGGCAGATGTGACCAGTATAGTTTCGGCTCAGATTAATGCCTTTCCGGCAGGAATTTCAACTTTGCCAGTTACCGAGTGTAACTCTTCCAGTATAGAAGGGGAAGCATTGTTAGTAGTATTTAATGATGCTTCAGCTACTGAAAAAACTATCATCATCATGTTTGGGGCATCAACGCCTTCAGGGGATAACTTTTCTTTAACCCTTGCGCAGCCTATAGATCCGTCTCAACCGGGAGCGTTGTTGGATATGGGATTGGGAATTGCGTTTAGCTATCAGAATGGCGGAGGTACTCAAACTTCACAGGTAACTGTAAACGGGATAAGACTTTCGAGTTCGGCTGGAGGAGAAGATGATGGTGAATCAACTAATGGTGGTTTGATTACGGTAGGAGGAATTGGTGATGTAAATACGAATCCGTCTGATCCTAATGTAGGACCTACCACTCAGTATACCGATGATGAATTGTATTCTATTTTGCCGTTTATTTCAAGTACCACTACCAGTTTGAATATCAATACAGTTAACCCTTCGGGAGATGATAATATTTTCTTAGCTTATTTTTCGTTGTCAGGTTCCGCTATAGTCGGAGAGGGTATTTTATTGGCACAGAGCACAACTTCAGGAAATGTTGGAACCAATCATACAGTTACCGCTATTGTTAAAGATACTAACGGATTGCCAATTCCTAATACCGCGGTTACCTTTACTATAACTTCGGGGCCTAACGCCGGAGTTGCCCCTTTTACAGCAACCACTGATGCAAACGGTGAGGTAACGTTTACCTATAACGGTGCAGGTGGTGCCGGGACCGATACCATAGTGGCTTGTTTTACCAATAGCCTCAGTCAACAAGTGTGTTCAAACATACTTTCCTTCCAGTGGACGACATCGGTATTGTTGCCGACTATTGTGTGTCCGGCCAATATTACCATCAATGCAGCAACCGGAATGTGTGGTGGTAATGTTACATATCCTCCTGCTATTGCTTCAGGGGTACCGGTTCCAACAGTAACCTACTCACATGCTTCAGGAAGTTTCTTCCCTATAGGATCTACAACTGTAACTGCTACTGCAACCAATGTGAATGGTAGTGCATCGTGTCAGTTTGTGATTACTATTAATGACGTTGAACCACCGGTGATTACGGTTTCAAATATTACTAAGTGTTTTGAAGATAACAATTTCGGTTGTGCCATACCTCTCGGAGCCACTGCCACAGACAATTGCGGAATTGCCTCGCTGACCAGTAATGCCCCGGCATGTTTCCCGGTGGGCACCACTACGGTGACTTGGACGGCTACCGATGTAAATGGAAATGTTTCAACCGCAACACAAACCGTAGTGAGAAAAAATCCACTTCAATTATCCGTGGTGGCTACTCCGAATCCGGTTTGTTTAAACGGAATCAGTACGTTAAGAGCAATCCCTTATACGTTCAGTACTGCAACTGCTGTTCCGTTAAATCCGATGACGGCTGCAACTACCGTGCTTAATAATGGAAGCGATAATGTGCCTTCAACGGTAACGAATATTGGATTCACATTTAATTTTGGAGGAATCGATTATACACAATGTTCCATTTCTCCGGATGGTTGGTTGCTTTTAGGAAGTAATGCTGCTAACGGTCAACCTGTTAATTCAACTACCAGTACACAAAATACACCTAAATTATATCCGTTTTGGGATGATTTAGCTACCGGAACTACAGGAAGTGTAAAAACATTAGTAACCGGTACTGCCCCTAACCGTATTTTTATTGTAGAGTGGAATGTTACCATCCCGAAAAACACAGCAGCTCCTGCTAACTCTACTTTCCAGATGTGGTTATATGAAGGAACCAATGTGGTCGAGTACCATTACGGAACCATGGGGGCTCAAACTTCCAATAGTATTTCTGCCGGATATACCGTAAATGCTACCAATTACAGTAGTATTAATTTTGCTGCAAATTCGGCCAGTACAACTATTCCGTATGATATTAATAATACAGTGCCTGCTTCAGGAACAACTTATATCTATACACCAATATCATCACTCATTTGGTCACCAACTACGAACTTGTTTACAGATTCAGCGGCTACCATACCTTATACCAGTGATTCAAGAGGTATAGTTTATGCAGCGAACATTCCGCTTACCGGTACATCTTATACGGTAACCGGAACAAATACTGCCGGATGTACTGCTTCGGCTACTGTTAATTTGACGGTTTCTGTACCAACGGCAACGATGGCTGCCAGCCAAACGATATGCCCCGGAAACACGGCAAATATCACCATAACTGCCACGCCTAATACAATAGTGACGATTACAGCATCAAACCAGCCGGTTCCGTATAACATAAATGTAGGTCCGACAGGTACCGCTACTTTTACAACACCTGTTTTGCAGGAAACTGTTGTGTATGAGTTGATTAAAGTGAGAGGGTTCTTTACGTTTTGTGAAAGTACTATTACCGGTCAAGTTGTAACCATTACAGTAGTGCCAAACGGATGTGCAACGGTTCAGGTGCTTCCCGCTCCCGGGAATTTACCGGTAGAGAATACATTTTGTACCACAGGTGAATGTAGAACATTAGAGGCTAACATATCGCCGATTCCATCAACAACTGATTATGCGGTAACCAGTATTCCTTATTGTCCGCAGGCTGCGTTTGATGATCCTTCATTTATCAAATTCCCAGTGGGTCAGGATGATGTATATTCTCCTGTCTTCACTTTACCTTTTAATTTCTGTTTTTATGGAACTAATTTTACAACTGTACAAATAGGTGATAACGGAGTAATTAGTTTTGGTACCAATTATACCCCAAACAGTGGTAGCCAAAATTCATGGCAACAGACAGTTACTTCATTTGGCAATCCAAATTTCCCAGGAGCTTCCTATACAGATAATCCATTTAGAAATAAAATATGTGGAGTTTATCAGGATACAAATACACTGACTAACCCGCCTGCTCCGCAAACCAAGAGTGTAAATTACCAGATGATAGGTACTTACCCTTGTAGAAAATTAGTAGTGAACTTCAATAATTTGGCACAGTTTAGCTGTGGTTATGGATCGGGAGCACAAACATCACAAATAGTTTTATATGAAGTATCAAATATTATTGAAATTTATGTAGAGAACCGTACTCCTTGTACCACGTGGAATTCAGGAAGAGGTGTTATTGGTATAAAAGGAAATGGTGCAAATCCACCATTCAAAGTTGCACCAAACAGAGATGTAGGTAGCTGGACCGCTCACCAGGAAGCATGGCGATTTACACCTAACGGTCCTAATGTACCTGTTAATATTATATGGTATGACGGACCAACAGTAATAGGAAATGGTCCTACCGTCACAGTGTGTCCGACGGCTGATACCACCTATACTTTGGAAGCCAATTATAACGTATGTGGGATACCGCAAAAGGCAACAACAGATTTTGATTTATTTGTACATCCGGACAGCACAGGTGAGCCTACCGATATGGTGGGAACTTGTTTTTCGAATTGTTTTGATTTAACTACAAAAGACGCTGAAATTTTAGGTTCTTTAGATCCGAATGATTATGAAATTAGTTATTACACAACGTTAGCAGATGCCGAAGCTGGAGTTAACCCAATTACTAATCTTACTAATTATTGTCCTGTTGCTTCCGGAATTATATATGTTGCGATCGAACTGGCAGCATATAATTGTAAAATAATTAAACACTTTACAATAACAATAAGTGCTGTTCCGCCAACTGCTACTATTACAACGTCAGCAACTAGCGTATGTGAAGGCGATACAGTTACAGTTACCTTTACCGGTGCTAATGGAAGTGCTCCTTATACCTTTAATTATACAGATCCTAACGGAGTACCACAATCAATAGCTTCTGCTAGTACTTCGGATAGCGTTACAATCAATGTACCTACAGGTACTTTTGGTAGCTACACTTATACTCTTACTAGTGTCACAAGTGCCTCAGGATGTTCGCAGAGTCAATCCGGTTCTGTTACGGTAACGGTTAATAAAATGCCAACAGCCACTATAAGCGGCAGTGCTGATTTATGTCAAGGAGATCCTTCTGCCACCATTACTTTTACGGGTGCCAACGGAGATCTTCCATATGTATTTACATATCTTGATCCAAACGGAGTTCAACAAACCATTGCTTCTTCAGCAACTGGTAATACAGCCACTATTACAGTACCTTCAACTACAGTAGGAACTTTTACTTACACTTTAGTAAGTGTTGCAGGTTCATCAACCCCTGCCTGTTCACAAAATCAATCAGGAGTAGCTACTGTAAATGTTAATCCGTTACCTACTGCTACAATTTCCGGAACCGTTTCGGTTTGTGAGAATTCAACGCCTGATCCTGAAATTACATTTACCGGAATTAACGGGATTTCGCCTTTTACTTTCACTTATTTAGATCCTAATAATGTTACGCAAACCATTTCTACATTAGCAGGAAATGATACCGTTACGATAAGTGTTCCGACCAATGTAGTGGGTACCTATACTTATACACTCCTTAGTGTGTCAAGTTCCTCTACACCGGCTTGTTCTCAAAATCAGTCCGGTTCCGCAACAGTAACCGTAAATCAACTTCCTGTTGTTAACACGCCGACTCCTTATGTGGTTTGTGATGATGATGAAGACGGAATTTATTGCTCGTTCAATTTAACCAGCAAAGATGCTGAGATTATTACCGGATCATTTGTAGTTGAATACTATAACACATTAGCGGATGCTCAGTCAGGAACTGCCACGCCTTTAGCGAGTCCTTACTGCAACATATCACCAAACACTCAGACGTTATATGTTAGGGTATATGATATTAGTTCACCGAGTTGTTATTCGACTACTACCTTACAGTTGATAGTAAATCCTCATCCTGTTCCGAAGCCGAACATTTCGGATTATGTACAGTGTGATTACAACAGCCCTGGAGATGGAGTGGAGCAGTTTATCCTTAACAGTAAAGACGTAGAGATTGCCAATGGTCAATCAGGTGTTGCCATAGGATACTACCTTACTCAGGCAGATGCCTTGAGCCAGACCAATCCGTTACCAAATGTATACACTTCGGGAACACAACAGATTTGGAT